>JABCZF010000013.1 GCA_013289825.1 Acidobacteriota bacterium
ATGCTCATTCTGCAGACTTTGCAGTGGGCGCCGCGGCACGGATACGCGCTGAGCAAAGCGATTCGAACGAACTCTGGGGAGATTCTGAAGGTGGATACCGGTTCGCTGTATCCGGCGCTTCACCGGCTGGAGCGCAAAGGTTGGATTGCGGCGGAATGGAAGGCTTCGGAAGTTGGGCCAAGGCTGCGCGTGTATCGGTTGACGAAGAGTGGAAGGAAGCAGTTGGTTTCGGAGCGGTCGCGATGGGAGAGGATAACGGCGGCGATTGCTGGAATCATGAATCCGGGGAGAGAGGAGAGCTAAACATGAGATTTCCTTTTTGGCGGCGGCGGCGCAACGAAGAACTCTTGGAAGAGATGCGGGCGCACTTGACGCTCGCGGAGCGCGAGGCGATGGAAGCTGGCCAATCGCAGAAAGAAGCGCAACACGCTGCGCGCAGAGAGTTTGGGAATGTCGGAGTGGCGGAGGAAGTGACGCGGGACGTTTGGGGCTGGAGGTGGATTGCCGAGGCGTTCGAAGACGTGCGTTACGGCGCGCGGAATATGATCCGCACGCCGGGATTTACGGCGGTGACGATACTGACCTTGGCGTTGGGAATAGGCGCTAACACGGCGATTTTCTCGGTGGTGAACGCCGTGCTGTTTCGAGCGCTGCCCTACCGCGATGCGGGGAGACTGGTATGGGCAACGAACTTTGTGCCGGGCCAGGCGCAGAATCTTGTTTTCGCGGATGAGTATGCCGCGTACAAGACGCAAAACCATATTTTCGAAAACATCGCAGCGTATTCGGCGGCGGCTGAATACACCTTGACGGGCGCGGGTACGCCGGAACGACTGCGAGGTGCTCAGGTCACGGAGAGTTTTTTGAGTGTGCTGGGTGTGACGCCGCAGCTCGGACGCAACTTTCTGCCGGAGGAGGACCGCCCGGTGGGTTCGAAAGCGGTGCTGTTGAGCAACGCCGTGTGGAGAGCAAATTTCGGGGCCGATCCTAACGTGGTTGGAAGAGTCATTGCGCTGGATGACACGCCGTACACGGTGATCGGAGTGCTGCGACCGGACTTCGAATTTCTGGACAACAGCCCGGCGGACGTGCTGGTTCCGTTCCAGCTGGCGGATAGCAGCATACAAGCCTCGAACGGGCGGGTACGCGTGGCGATTCAGCCGCTCAGCGTGGTGGCGCGACTGCGGCCTGGAGCGACTTTAGCGGGCACCGTGAGTGAACTTAATGCGATCAACGAGCGCGTTCTGGAAAGGCTTCCCGGTAATCTGAAGCGGCTGTTGGGCGAAGCGCAGGCACAGGTATTTCTGCTACACGACCATGAAATTGGCAGCGTACGTCCTGCACTATTGGTGTTACTGGGAGCAGTCGGCTTCGTGCTGCTCATTGGCTGCGCGAATGTGGCCAATCTGCAGCTTGCGCGCGCAGCGGCGCGGGAAAAAGAGGTGGCGATTCGCGGCGCGCTGGGCGCGGGGCGTTGGCGTATGGCGAGACTGCTGTTGGCGGAGAGTTCGGCAATGGCACTGGCTGGCGGCGTGGCGGGGCTGCTTCTGGCAGGATGGGCGATCCGTCTGATTCACCGTTTTGCACCCGCGGATATTCCCCACTTGCAGGGAGCTCGGCTCGATTTGCGGGTGCTGGTGTTCACGCTCGGTGTGTCGTTGCTGACAGGAATCCTATTTGGGTTGGCGCCGGTGCTGGCGGCGTTTCGCGTGTCGCTGAACAACACGCTGAAGGAGGCCGGCCCGCAGAGTGGCTCGAGCGCGGGCACGCGTCGGGCGCAAAGAGTGCTCATGGTGGCGGAGATCGCGCTTTCGTTTGTGCTGTTCATCGGCGCGGGGCTGCTGATGAAGAGCTTTCACCAATTGACGGCGATTCAGCCGGGATTTGATCCGCACGGAGTGTTGACCGCGCAAGTGGCCTTGCCGCTGGATCAATACCAATCTATTGACCAGCAACGCAGTTTTTTCCGGCAGCTTGTGGAGAGATTGCAGGTGCTGCCAGGCGTCGCCTCAGCGGGAGCAACGGCTTCGATTCCACTGCGCGGGAATATGATGATCTCGACCATACAAATCGAAGGACAGCCACCGGGAGACTTTGGCGCGGCGAAGGTTCCCACAGCGAGCATCAACGCAGTGACTCCCGGATATTTCGCGGCATTGCGGGTGCCGCTCGTCGAGGGGCGATTTCTCGATGACCGCGACGGTGCAAACGCGCCGAACTCCGTGGTGGTGAATCAGGCGTTTGTGCGCCGGTTTTTTGAGAAGGAGGACCCGATCGGCAAGAGGTTCAACGCCGGAATGGGACCTGTGACTCGCGGGCCGCAGTCGTGGACCATTGTCGGAGTGATCGGAGACACGAAGCAGCAGGGATTGGCTAGCGAGGTCTTGCCGGAGGCGACGGCTTCGGCGTTGCAGTGGCCACGGTTTATGATGACGCTGACGCTGCGCACCTCGGTTGAGCCTCTGAGCCTGGTTTCGGCCGTGCGCAAGCAAGTGAGCGATTTGGACAAAAACCTGCCCGTTTACGCCGTTCAGACAATGGATGACGTGCTTTCCGCGGAGGTCGCCTCGCAGCGATTCAATGCGGGTGCGCTGGCCGGATTCGCGGGGCTCGCCGTGCTGCTGGCAGGTGTGGGAATCTACGGCGTGATGGCTTATGCAGTCAGCCAACGCACGCGCGAAATGGGCGTACGCATCGCGCTCGGCGCAGAGACTGGAAATGTTTTACGCATGATACTCGGCCAAGGGCTGCGCCTGGCAGTCATTGGAGTTGGGCTAGGGCTGGCAGGGTCGTTCGGATTGACGCGGCTGATGAGTGGGCTGCTGTTTGGAGTGAAGCCCACGGACCCGGCGACGTTTGTGCTGGTAACTGCGGCGCTCTTGGTTGTTGCGCTGGCGGCGTGCTGGATTCCGGCGTGGCGAGCGACGCGCGTGGATCCAGTGATCGCGCTGAGATACGAGTAAGATTTTGGCGGTGGCGCCGCAGCGGGCGATAAATCCCAAGCCAATTCTGTGATGTATGTGCAGGGCCACCTATGGTTCTACTTGGTCTCGACTCGATTTACTCTTCTAGGGAGCGGAGACCAAGGGGAGTTCAACGAAGCTGGAGTCGTTGACGCCACGGTAAATGCGCTGAGTGGCTTTGCGATAGTCGCTAGGCTTGGCCCAAAAAATGTTGGGGACGAAGGTTTGCGGGTTGCGGTCGTAGAGCGGGAACCAGCTCGATTGGATTTGCACCATGATGCGATGGCCGGGGAGGAAGACGTGGTTGGCGTTGGGGAGATGGAAGCGATAGAGAAACGGTTTATCCGAGACGATGGGCTTGGGAGTTTCGAGGCTTTCGCGGTAGCGGCCGCGGAAGATGTCGGCGGAGACCATCAGTTGATAGCCGCCCATATTCGGCTGGCTGGCGACTTCGTCGGGGTACACGTCGATGAGCTTCACGACCCAGTCGGAGTCGGAGCCACTGGTGGAAGCGATGAGGTTGGCGATGGGCTGGCCGCTGATTTTAACGGGCGCGCTGAGGACGTCGGTAGTGAAGACTAGCACGTCGGGTCGGCCAGACGATTCGCGCTGGTCATCGACCAGCCACTGAGCCCACGTTAGTTCGGTAGTGTAGCCAACAGGTTGACTGGGGCGGGCGCGGAAGGGCACGGGCTTGGCGGGATCGGAGACGTACTCGTCGAACGGCGCGTCGGAGGCGGAACTTGGGCCAGTCATGCTGAGTTTCGAGCCGGCGGCGAGATAAAGCGGCGTGGATTTCGGCGTGCAGCCGCTCGAGCAGCCGGCGGGCCAGGCGGGGAGGCGACGCCAGACATTTGTGCCGGTTTCGAACGCGGAGACCGGAGCGATGTCGGCTTTGCCCGCACCGTCCTTCAAGTATTGATCGAGGAACGGGCGAAGGATGTGCTGGCGGAAGTAAGTGCCAGTGTCGCTGCCGAACTTCAGAGCGCCGAGTGAATACGCATCTTCAATTTCCTGGCCGTGATGCCACGGGCCCATGACGAGAAAAACTTTGTCGTTGTTGGTGTCCTTGGGTTTGATGGCTTGGTAGACGGCCATCGCGCCGTAGATGTCTTCTTGATCCCACAGGCTGTGGACGAGCATGACGGGAACTTTGAGCGGTTGCGCGGCAAGGATTCTGTCCATGGCCTGTTCGCGCCAGAAAGAATCGTAGCTGGGATGCTCGAGAATCTTGCGCCAGAAGCCCATTTGTTCGAGGCCGTGACGGCGGCCGAGTTCTCCGGCCGAGCCCCCCTGCATGTAAACGTCGTAATCGTCGAAGTGATCGGTCCACCATTTGGCGCTGTTGTCACGCGTGCCGTTCTGCTCGTAGATATAGGGCATGTTTTGTTCGCGGAAGGCACCGTTGTGGAACCAGTCGTCGCCCATCCAGCCGTCAACCATGGGGTTCATGGGGACGGAGACTTTCAGCGCGGGATGAGGATTGATGAGAGCCATTAGCGGCGTAAAGCCGTCGTAGGAAATGCCGAGGATGCCGACTTTGCCGTTGGATTCGGGGAGATTCTTGACGAGCCAGTCGATGGTGTCGTACGTGTCGGTGGAGTGATCGACGCTCGTGGGATTGAGCGGGCCGTGGAGCGGGCGGTTCATGACGTAGTCGCCTTCGGAACCGTACTTGCCGCGGACGTCCTGGATGACGCGGATGTAGCCGCCTTCGACGATGACGTCGACGGCGTTGTCGTAGCCTTCGAGGATGGGTCCGAGGTGCGAGCTGTTGGCGTGCGAGGTCAGATCGCTGGCGTTGTAGGGCGTGCGCGTGAGGAGGACAGGCGCGGAGTGGGCGCCTTTGGGGACGAGGATGACGGTATGGAGCTTGACGCCATCGCGCATGGAGATCATTACTTCGCGGCGAGTGTAGTCGAAGGTGTCGGTGACGGGTTTTAGTTGTGCGGGGGTTTCGCTGGGTAGCGTGGTGGTGGATTGAGCGAAGGCGGAGGGAGAGGAAGATAGAGCGCAGACGGAGGCAACAAGCAAAGAAAGTTTGCTTAGATTGCTTAGATAGTGATTCGAAAGCGTCATGAAAGATTCTCCCGTTTGGCAGGAAGATGCGTTTGCGTTTTCGTGAGTGCGCATGAGATCACCAAATTTTCGTGGAACGTGGGGATTATACAGAGGCGAAAGTAAGCATGCCAGAGGTGCGGCGGATTGCGGATTGTGCCGGAGATTCGGGGCGGGCACGACGGCGAAGGGGGGCACGATGTATCGTGCCCTTACAAAGGAGAGCCCCGCGCGGGGAGAAGAGAGCACAGCCAGGAGTGGCTGTGCTATTAGGTGGCGCTGGCGGCTAGTGGACAGCCTTGGCGCGATAAGGCGGTTTTGACTCTTTCTTTTTCCCGAATGGCCTACCCTTTCGGGTTTGGTTCTTGAAAGGCCGGTCCTCCTGCTGTGGATCTTTGATCTGTCCGCACACCTCCCCAGCCGAATTAAAGCAATCGAATCCGCGCATGGGGAACCTTTTGGGAATACGGTTCGTACCTGATGGGGGGAGCCATGTCTCGACGAACCTTTGTGGGAGCGGGTTTCGGTTTCCTGGCGATGCTTCTGGCGGGGACGGATTGTGCGCAGGCGACGTACTCGATCGTGGCCTGCGATGCGAAGACACGGGAGTGTGGCGTGGCTGTGCAGACCAACAACCTGGCGGTCGGCGCGAGCGTGCCCTATGCGCAAGCGGGAGTGGGAGCGGTGGCTTCGCAATTCGAAACGAATCCACATCATGGGCCGCGCGGATTGGCGTTGCTCGCGCAAGGGATGAGCCCAGCCGAGGTGATGAAAAAGATCTTGGCGGAAGACGGAAACTTTGATGGACAAGGGATCGCGGCACGGCAAGTTGGAATAGTGAGCATCGACGGGCGCACTGCGAGTTACACCGGGGAAGAAGCGGCTGGCGCGGAGTGGGCCGGCGCACGTTCGGGCGCGGGCTACGGCATTCAGGGAAACGGGCTGTCTGGCCCGCAAGTGGTTGAAGAGATGGAGCGGGCGTTTTTGAAGAGCCAGGGATCTTTGGCGGAGAGGTTGATGGCTGCCTTGGTGGCTGGGGATTTGGCGGGCGGGCAGCGGACAGGACGTGAATCGGCGGCGCTGCTTGTGAAAACTCCGGATGGATGGCCGATGGATATTGATCTGCGCGTGGACCATTCGAGCGATCCGGTCAGGGAGTTGCGCACGCTGTTCGACATGCAGCGCGCGAGGCAGGAGGTTATCGACGCGAATGCCGCTGCGCGGAAAGGAGAATTCGACAGAGCCAGAACGCTGCTGATGGCGGCTGTTGCACGGGCATCTGGGTGGCCGCGCGTATGGATTCGGGCGGCGCGGGTTGCGGAAAGCATTGAAGAGCCGACATTGGCGCTGCAGTATATCAATGTGGCCTTCACGCAAAATCCGGCGTGGGCGGACGCGGAGATCGGAGAGGGGAATTTTGCTCAACTTGGAGCTAGCGCTGAGTTTCATCATTGGGTGAGCGCGGCGAAGGAGAAAAACGCAGTTGCGGCATTCGAGCGTTTGCGGGACACAGGGGGAGCAACGCTGGAGAACCGCATTACCGTAAGTAGAATGTTGCTGGAGACCGGGCGTGCGAGCGATGCGCTTTTGGTCTTGAAAGAGATACCCCCGAGGGTGGATGAGTCCATTGAACTGCGATTGCTGCGCTCCGCGGCGTATGCCGCGAAGGGGGACTATGCCAATGCGATCGAGCAGTGCGTTGTGGCGCTTAACAAAGAGCCGAAGAATTTGCGAGTGCAGTACAGAATGGCGCAGCTGAAGGGAAAAACGCGCCCGTAACCCCGTATCCGCACAGCGGAAAGAATGGAAGGATTTCCGCGTCGTAGATAGAGAGGCCACGGTTAAGGCGGAGAGGCGGGAAACCATCGGGCGGTTGGGCGCGTAGCGGGCTATGGGAGAAAACACCATGACGGCATGGCTCGAGGAAATGAGGCAGACGTTGCGGCGGCTTTGGAAAGCGCCGGGTGTTGTGCTGGCGGTGATTGTGTCGGTAGGACTGGGCATTGCGGCGAACGCGACGATTTTTTCGATGGTTAGCAGGTTTGTTTTGAGCCCCGCGCCGGTGGGGGATCCGAATACGCTCGTGGCACTGCACACTACGACGCGAGGTGAGTGCTGCAATCATTTTTCGTGGCCGCTATTTAGCGATTTGCGCGACCAAGCCAAGTCATTTTCCGGGGTCTCGGCCTATCACGATCTCCTTCCAGCGTCCATCGGCGGCCATGGCGAGCCGGAACGGGTTTGGGGGCAGGCGGCGACGTCGAACTACTTTAACGTGGCGCAGCTTGGCATGACGCTGGGGCGAGGGTTCACTAGCGAAGAAGAACGAGTTCCCGTGATTGTGCTTGGCCATCGATTGTGGCAGAGGCGGTTTGGCGGGGACCCCTCGATTGTGAACAAGACGATATTGCTGTCGGGAAACCAATTCACTGTGGTTGGTGTTGCGCCGCCAGCGTTCCGAGGGATTGATTTGCCGCTCGATCCCGAATTTTGGGTGCCCCTTGGCAATCTTGATCAGTTGCTGCCGAAGACCAGCAACTATGAGTCGCGCGATTATCACTGGTTGGCTGTTGTAGGGCGCCTCGGGCCGGGTGTCACGCGCGCGCAGGCTGCCGCTGAACTTGGTGTGCTTGCGCAGCGTTTCGCGCAAGCGCATGCGGAATCGGAGAAGGATGGCGGGTTTCGGTTCGAGACAGCGGGATCGCTTTCACCGAGAGACAAGGCGGCGGTGATGATATTCCTTGGCGCGCTGGCGGTAGTCGTATTGTTAGTGCTGTGTATCGCCTGTGCGAACGTCGCGAATCTTCTTTTGGCACAAGCTTCCGGGCGGCAGCGCGAGATGGCTGTACGGCTTGCTGTGGGAGCAACGCGCGGGCAGTTGATGAGGCAGATGCTTACGGAAAGCGTCATGCTGGCGATTGGCGGCGGGTTGCTTGGAGTGGTGCTTTCGCTGTGGGCGACGCGGGCGCTTTCGACATTTCAGACGCCTGCGCCGGTGCCGCTTGATCTGAGCTTGAATGTTGACTGGAGAGTCTTGCTGTACACGTTCGCGGTCAGCGTGGGCAGCGGGTTGCTGTTCGGATTGGCGCCGGCGTGGGCTGCGTCGCGGACAATTCTATCGAGTGCGCTGAAAGGCGAGGACATGCTTGCGCGGCCTGGGCGGCGCTGGACATTGCGCAATGTGCTGGTTGTCGCGCAGATCGCCATGTCGCTGGTTCTGTTGTGCGCGACGGGACTTTTTTTGCGCAGCTTCGAGAGTGCGGCTGGAATCGACATTGGCTTTCGTTCGCAGGGGCTTCTGATGATGTCCGTCGATCCGCGAGAGCATGGGTATACGGCCGAGCGCACGGTGCAACTCCTCGGCCAATTGCGCGAGCGTGTTGCCGCGCTGCCTGGCGTTCGTTCGGCGGCGTGCACGGATGTTGCGCCACTCTCGTTGGGGAATCGGAGCGATGGGTTTAGTGTCGAGGGCCGGCCAGAGACGCTGGATTCGAATTCGACCGTCGATCTTTACATGGCGACAGCTGGGTATTTCGACACGATGGGGATTTCACGGATCGCGGGACGTGATTTCGCGAACGGAGGTGCGGCGGCGCCGAGGGTTGCAGTGGTCAACGAAGCGTTCGTTCGGCAGTTGTTCAAGAATGAGAATCCGATCGGGCAGCGCGTTTCGGGCGGCGGCGTGAGCTATCAAATTATCGGCATTGTGAGGAACGCCAAGTCACGGACGCTGGGCGAGCAGCAGAGGCCGGTGCTTTACCGATCGCTTGCGCAGAGTGTTGGCAGCGATCCGTCGTTCCTGGGATACACGGTGGTGGTTCGGTCGGCAGGTGATACGGCGGGATTGGCGAGCGCGGTGCGCGGCGAGATTCGCGCGTTGGAGCCGGCGCTGGCGGTCTTCAACATCGAAACCATGGAGGAACATTTACGCGGCGCGCTCTTTTTGCCGCGGTTGGCTGGGACTCTGTTCGGAGTGTTCGGAGTCGTGGGATTATTGCTGGCGGCGGTTGGATTGTATGGCGTGATGAGTTATTCGGTTAGCCGGCGTACGCGGGAGATTGGCATTCGGATGGCGCTGGGAGCGCAGCCGGCCGGAGTGAAGCGGCTGATCGTGTGGCAGGGAATGGTGCTGACGTTGATCGCCGTGGTGCTTGGATGGGGCGCGGCGTTTGCGGTGACGAACCTCTTCACAAGCATTTTGTATGGAGTTCGTCCGCATGATTTGTTGACTTTTACGGTTGTGCCAGTGTTTCTTGCGGGTGTTGCGTTTTTGGCCTGCTGGATACCGTCACGGCAGGCGGCTCGCGTCGATCCACTTGTCGCGCTGCGGTACGAATAGCGCTTTTACGGTTTCCCAACAATCTCGACATTTTGGGTTTTTGAACTTCCCATGCGCTTGACCCGAACTGGACGAGCACATACGCTGCGGATGCCTGACTATGGACAGAATTATGTTTGGGACGATCGCAGAGATCGCTGCGGGAATCCGCGAGAAGAAATTTTCGCCAGTTCAGGTTGTTGACGCGCACCTTAAACGAGCTGCGGCACTCCAGCCGAAACTGAATGCGTTCGTACACCTCGATGCAGAGGGAGCACGCCGGCAAGCGCGGGCGGCGGAGGCCGCGTTGATGCGCGGCGAACGAGTGGGGCCGCTGCACGGTGTGCCGTTGACGATCAAGAGTTGCGTCGACGCGGCGGGGTGGCCGACGCCGGCGGGTTCTTTGTTGCGGAAAGACTACGTGCCTCAGGGGGATGCACCTCTTGTGACCAGGCTGCGCGCTGCGGGAGCGATTGTTCTGGGAAATACAAATACGCCGGAATACTTGATGGCGTATGAGACCGACAATTCTTTGAGCGGAAGAACCAACAATCCTTGGAATCTCGAACGGTCGGCAGGCGGCTCTAGCGGCGGAGAGGCCGCGGCCATCGCGGCGGGTTGTTCGGCAGGCGGAGTAGGAAGCGATGGCGGCGGATCGATACGCGTGCCAGCGCATTTTTGCGGGATTTGCGGGTTGAAGCCAACGCCGGGACGGATTCCGGCGACAGGGCATTTCCCGGGTGGCGGAGGAGCGTTCGCATGGATCGGAGTCGTTGGACCGATGGCGCGGACGGTTGCGGACTTGCGCGCTCTGTTTGAAGTGACGGCAGGGCCAGATGAGGGTGACGCGCTTTCGGCGCCCGTGTCGGTGCGGGCGGTGAAAAAGGAAGATGTCGGGAAATTGCGGATTGGGATTTTGGAGGATGATGCGTTGGGGAAGGCCACGCCGGAAACTACAGCGGCGGTTGAGCGTGCAGCTAGGTTGTTGAGCGAACAGGGATTCGCCGTGGAGACGAAGCGATTGAACGGACTCGATCGAACGATTGAATTGTGGTGGTATTTTTTTGGACCGGTGATCGCGAACATTATTAGGGAAGGCGCCGTCGGCCAAGACGAGATGATGAGTCCAATGCTGCGTGAGTATGTTCGGTTGGCTACGGCCGAGATGGAATTGACTTACGACGGCTTCCTGAAGGCTTGCGGAGAGCGCGATCGTTTGCGCGAGGAAATTCTACGGCAAATGGTGGAGGTAAAGGTTTTGTTGTCGCCGGTGTCGGCTGGGCCGGCGTTTGGGCATGGGGAGGGGAACTGGCGAAGCGGCGCGAAAGAAAACTATCGAGACACCATGCGGCATTCGCAGTGGCTAAATCTGGCAGGATTCCCCGGCGTCGCGGTACCGGTTGGAATGTCGCGCGAAGGATTACCGATCGGCGTCCAAGTCATCGGCCGACCTTATGAAGATGAATTGGTGCTGGCGGTGGCAGAGACGATTGAGCGCGGGCGCGGTCCGTGGCAGGCGCCAAGCATTTAGGGCTGCGGCTGCTTCAACTCGGGATTAGGCACGGGCGCATCACCGTACTTTTCCCTTTGTTTGTTTAGGCTGGCATCGACCAGCTTTCTGGACGTGGCGAGTTCGGTTTGGGCTTCCTCGCGGCGGCCGAGGCGGAGAAGGACTTGGCCGCGAACGAAATGGACGTTTTGATTGTCGGGGACGAGCTTTTCGGCGGCGTCGAGGGCGGTGAGGGCTTCGCGGTTTTTTCCTTGGCGTTGATAGAGGCGGCCCAACGCCAGGAGCGAAGCGGGTTGGCGGGGATTGTAGCGCAGGGCTTCGCGAAAGGAATGTTCGGCTTCGTCGTCTTTTTGTATTTGTAGGTAGAGCAGACCAAGTTGTTCGTAGTTGTCCGGCAGGTCTGGTTCGATCGCGATGTCTTTTCGGAATTCGGCTTCGGCGCGGTCGTTATCCTGCTTCCTGTTGTAGGCGAGTCCAAGACTAAAATGTACGAACGGCAATGTGGAATTCGCGGAGGCGGCGAGTTCCAGCTCGGAGATGGCTTTGTCCATTTCTTCGCGGTTGAGGTAGGCTTTGCCGAGGATGAGGTGAAATTCGGGAGTTTGGCCGCCGACTTCAACCAGACGGCTTAACGCTTTTTCGTCGAGGTCGTTTTTTCCGGCGTTGTGCGCGGCGATGTCGAGGACGTAGAGGTAGGTGAAATCGTTGGACATTTTGGGCCAGAGTGGCTCGAGCACGGCGACAGCGTCGTTGTAATGCTCGGTGAAGACATGGCACAAGCCGAGGAGATAGCGGGGTTGTTGGGAATCGGGTTGGTCGCGGACGACGGAGGCGAGAGGTGCGACGGCGCCGGCGTAGTCGCCGCGGCGATATTTTACGAGGCCGATGTTGAGGCGAATGCCGGACATTTTGGGTTCGAACTTTTCGGCTTTTTGCAGGAGCGTGAGCGCGTGATCCCACTGTTTGCGGCGCATGGCGATGACGCCGAGGTTGGCGTAAGCGGCGCCTGATTGTGGGTCCGCGGAGAGAACGCGCCGGAAAGCTGCTTCGGCTGCGGCCAAATCACCGGATTGGAGGGCGGTTTGGCCTTGTTCGAACGCGGCTTGTGGGTCGATGGCAGAGGTGTGGCTCGCGCGACTTGTGGCGTCTGGAGCGGATTGTTGCGACGGGGGATGGGAGGAGCCGTTCGAACGCGGCGGAACAAGGAAGATGCAGAAAGCAGCCATTAAACCGATTGAGAGCAGATTCGTGAGACGCGTACGGATGGGAGAAGACATCGTCTCGTAGTGTCCAGCAGGGGACGAAGTAATTCAAGCGCAGAGCGGCGGGCAGCGGCGGAAGGAGACCGGACGGGACCCCTGGGGTATCAAGAAGAGTGAAACGCGATTTTCAGCTTGACACAAACACGGCAATGCTTTATTAATCCGATTTAATAAGTGAGATTGGGTGCGTTTCTAATCGTCGAGTGGTGGGGGCGGTGTGCGATGAGACGCCTTTTGCGAGCGATTTTCATAGGGGTGCCCGCTGCTGCAGGTGTGCTAGTGCCCTCACTCGGCTGGATTCCATATCAAGAAGATCGGGAGGTCACAAAGTGAAAGAACAGCGGAATTCGTTTTATCGTACCCACATTGTGAAGAATCTGGCGGGAGCGGCGCGAGTGCTGCTCGGCGCGACGCTGGCGATGCTGTGCATGGCGATGGTGGCGAAAGCGCAAGATACGGGATACCTCAGCGGGACCGTGACGGACAAGTCCGGAGCGGCGGTGGCGGGCGCGGCTGTGGTGGTTTCCAGCACGAACGGCAGCGCGACACATATAACAACCACGAATGGAGACGGCGCGTACACCGTCGCGGGATTGCCGGGCGGCACCTACGATGTTGCAGTGACCGCGACCGGATTCCAGAAATTCACGGCTCAGAAAGTGGTGCTGGACGTGGCTGAGAAACGCCGCATCGATATCCAGTTATCCGTCGGAACGGTCAGTTCGGAAGTCGTTGTCACCGGCGATAGCATCGCTCAGGTGTCAACGGAATCCTCGGAGATTAGCTCGACTATCACGGGCACGCAGATTGCCGAACTCGAGCTTAACGGTCGCAACTTCACGCAACTCGTCAACCTTAGCCCTGGCGTGGTCAGCCAGCAATTCGCGAACACGGGCACGGATGACGGTGTGGTAGGTATTTACGGCAACGTCTCTTTCAGTATTAATGGCGGTCGCAGCGAGTACAACAATTGGGAACTCGACGGTGGCGACAACATGGACAACGGCTCCAATGCCACGCTGAACGTATACCCCAATCCAGAAGCCATCGCGGAATTCAAAGTTCTCACCTCCAGCTACGGCGCGCAGTACGGCCGCAACGGTTCCGGCACGGTAGAAGTCGAAACGAAATCGGGCGGCCGTTCCTTCCACGGTAGCGCTTTCGAATACAACCGGAATGAATTCTTCAAGGCGAAATCCTGGGCTGAAGGTGAATGCACAACTTGCAAGAAGGCACCCTATAAGAAGAACGATTACGGGTACACCATCGGCGGGCCGGTTTACATCCCCCATTTTTACAATAACGACAAGAAAAAGACGTTCTTCTTCTTTTCCCAGGAATGGCGCAAGGAAAAGGTTTCGAGTACGATCCTTCAAAACGTGCCCTCGGATGCTGAGCGCGGCGGCAATTTCACGGATCTGTGCCCAGCCATCCCGACCGGGCAGATGACCACCAGCTTCTATCGCGACCCGAAAGTAGCGCCAACGGGCACTACAGTATTTCCTGACTGTCCTTCCACCGGACCGGGAGCAACACAGAATACTTTCACAACTTTTTCGAACAACAGTATTGGCACGCCGGCTGGCGTTGGTCAGGCGCTCCTCGCAATCATACCGGGTCAGAATACTTCGGCCAATGGCTTCCCGGCGGTTAATGAAACCATTTCAAGCCCCACCACCTGGCGGGAACAACTCATCCGTGTGGATCATAACCTCTCGGATAAATACAGTTTGACCTTCCGTTACATTCATGATTCCTGGCAGACGGTGACACCGAATCCGCTTTGGGGCAATGGAAGCAGTTTCCAGAACGTCACGACCGACTTTGTGGGTCCTGGAACCGCCTTTTTAGCGCGCATGAACGCGAATATTACCCCGACGCTTCTCAACGAGTTCGTGGCCAGCTACACCGCCGACCATATTTTCCTGACAGCCGTTGGGCCGGTGGGACTCCCATCCGGCTTTGCTATGGGCTCACTTTTCAACAATGGGTTCGGTGGGAAGCTTCCTGCCATTTCACTTGGAACCAACAATGCTTATGGCGGCGGTTTTACCTCTGATACGGGCTATTTCCCCTGGAAAAATTCCAATCCTACCTACACTTACCGGGACAATATAACCAAGATTCTGGGCAAGCATACTTTCCAGTTTGGCGCTTATTTTGCCTTTGCCCAAAAGAACGAAGGTAACTCCCCCTACATTCAAGGCATCCTGACTTACCAATCCACCGCGTCCATCAGCACCGGCAACGCTTTCGCTGACCTGCTTCTGGGAAATATCTCAAAATACCAACAAACAAGTGCATCGACGCAGTACTACAATCGCTACAAAATCGTCGAACCCTACTTCCAGGACGACTGGCGCATAACGAAACGCCTCACCTTGAATCTTGGATTGCGTGTAAGCCTATTTGGCACATACCGCGAGCGCTACAAGCAAGCCTTTAGCTTTGATCCCGCCGCTTACGTGGCAACCAACGCCCCCGCGGTTGACCCCAATAGCGGAGTCCTGATCGCTGGGGCCGGCAATCCCTTCGATGGCATCGTTCAATGCGGTGGGAAAGGCGGCACTTCCGCGATTCCTGCAGCCACTCTCGCCGAATTCCCGAACGCTACCGTTGGTTCCTCTTCTAACGCGGGCTGCTTGACAGGACACCTTTTCAATCCTGCTCCTCGCATCGGCTTTGCCTTCGACCCCAAGGGCGACGGCAAGATGGCCATCCGTGGGGGCTACGGCATCTTCTACGAACATACCAACGGCAACGAAGGCAACACAGAGTCTCTTGAGGGTTCGGCGCCTTTGGTGCTCACGTCCTCACAGAACAACATCGTTGGCTACGGCAACATCGGTGCAGGCGGAGGTCTGCTCTTTCCTCTCGCGCCTGTTTCCATACCGGACAAGGCCGTATGGCCTTACATGCAGCAGTGGAACCTGAACGTTCAGAAAGAGCTTCCTGCCCACATCGTCGTGTCGCTCGCCTACGTCGGAAGCAAAGGCACGCATTTGACACTGCTCAACAATGCTAACCAAATTCTTCCTGTGCCCGCTTCCGCCAATCCCTACAAAGTCGGAGAAGCAATCGGCGCCAATGACTGCAGCACTCTCACCACACCAAGCGGCGTGCCTGTAACCGGGCAGGCGCTGGTGAACCTCAACGTTTTCTGCGGAAACGGCTCGATCGATGCGCTACGCACCAATTTTCCGGGTTACGGTAATATCAACACACTACGGGACGCCGCGGATTCTAGCTTCCATTCCTTCCAATTCGGGGCCAAGCGCACCGTCGGTGATCTAACGCTGAGCGTGGCGTACACCTACAGCCACTCGATTGACGACTCTTCGGACCGTTCCGACAACGCGTTCCTCAATGCTTACAACCTTGCCATCAACCGAGCCAGTTCCAATTTCGATGTGCGCCATAACGCGGAATTTAGCTATGTTTATTCCATACCGCTCTTTAAGGGCGCGGGCATGGCTCACAACATCCTGGGCGGCTGGCAGGTTTCCGGCATCACCGTGGCCCAGACTGGCATACCCTTCAACATATTCACAAACACCGACAATGCTGGCGTAGCGAACGGCGCTGCAAATAACGGCGGCAATGCCCATCCCGATTTGGTGGGTAACCCTGGTGCGCCCGCCGCCCCAAGCTCCAGCCGCGGTCCACTAGCCTTCAACCCCGCAGCTTTCGCGGCTCCCCGAGGACTCACCTTCGGCACTCTCGGACGCAACGCACTAAATTTGCCCGACCATGTCAATTTCGACTTTGGCCTGTTCAAGAATTTCGCGATTCGTGAGAAGGCCGGCTTCGAATTCCGCTGGGAAACGTTCAACATCTTTAACCACACCGAATACAGCGGCATTAGTTCAACTTTCACACCCGGCTCCACCACCTTCCTGCATTTGAACGCCACGCACGATCCGCGGCGAATGCAGTTCGGGTTGCGGTTCTACTTCTAACGGGAACTGGAATGAGGATGGCGGCGCCTTTTTTTCTGAGCGCCGCCCTTTTTTTTGGATAAGTGCCATCACTTTTTTGTATACTCGCTCCGCTTATTAAGGAGGAGTGAAAACACCATGAAACGCCGAACATTTATAGAGACGTCGATTGTAGCGGCGGCAGTATTTGCGGCGCGGCCCACTTGGGCCGCCGAGAGCGAGCGCCAGATCAAGAAGGTGGGACTGCAGCTGTACACCGTTCGCGGAGAATTAAAAAAGGATTTCGACGGGACGATAGGGAAGGTCGCTGCGACGGGATACAAAGAAGTAGAGTTCTTCGGAGGGGAATACGGTGGGCATTCTCCGAGGGAAGTCCGGACGCTGCTTGACAAGAACGGTCTGGCATCGCCGTCGGCTCACATTAATTACGATGTGATCGAGAACAAGTGGCCGGAGACGCTGGTGGCGGCGCACGTCATCGGGAACGAGTACCTCGTGTGCCCGTGGATTGACGAAAAGCAGCGAACCGCCGATGGCTACAAAAGGGCGTCGGAACTGTTCAACAAGGCGGGCGAAGCCAGCCAAAAGGCGGGAATCCAGTTCTGCTATCACAATCACTCTTTTGAATTTGCACCGTCGGGTGCAACGGGAGGGAAACTTTTGTACGACCTGCTGCTCGAACAAACCGACCCAAAGCTAGTGAAGATGGAAATGGATTTGGGATGGATCAGTGTGGCGGGGAAAGATCCCGTGAGCTATTTCGAGAAGTATCCAGGTCGCTTTCCGATGGTTCACGTCAAGGATTACGTGAACGACCCCAACTCGACGAGCAGTTACGCTGGAGCGACCGGCTCGGTTGAATTTAAAGGGCGGCTTGCCGATGTCGGGAAGGGAATAGTCGATTGGAAGCGGATTTTCGCGCAGTCGGAAAAGGGCGGCATCAAACACTATTTCGTCGAGAATGACGACGCCAAGACGCCATTCGAGGACATCAAGATCAGCTACGACTATTTGAGCGGCCTGCGCTTCTAATCGCGGCTGGTTGTACTGGGGGAAATCAACATGCGAAAAGCGGCTGCGGTCCTGACCGGCGTTGTGGCTGGCGCTTTTCTGTTGCTGGCGGCGCGTGCGCAGACGCCGGCGTGGAAACAGCTTTTCAACGGCAAAGACTTGACGGGCTGGAAGCACGTCGGACCGGGCGACATGACCGTTGAGGACGGTTTGATTCGCACGCACGGCGGAATGGGATTGCTCTATTGGACGGCGGGAAAGATGGCGAATTGCCGGATTCGCGTGGTCTACAAGATGCGCGACTTCAACGACAATTCGGGCGTGTTCATCCGCATTCCGATCGAGCCGCGGGAACCGTGGATGCCGGTGCACTACGGATACGAAGTGCAAATCGACAATCATCCCGAGACTTCAAACGAAGATGAATATCACATCACCGCGGCGCTCTATTCGCTGACAAAGCCGTTGGCCAAACCCGGAAAACCTGGCCCCGAGTGGAACACGATGGAAATTACGCTCGATGGCCCGCACACGACGGTGATGCTGAATAGCGTGAAGGTGACCGACTACACAGAAGGCCAGCCTGTTCCAGAGCGAAAATTCGATTTCGAGCCACAACGCGGCAGGCGGCCTGACGAAGGCTACATCGGATTGCAAAACCACAGCGACAACGACATCGTGTTCTTCAAAGAAGTCAGCGTGCAAGCTTTGCAGTAACGGCTTTAGAAAGACGAAAGACAGAGTCAAACCGGGAGGATGTGATGAGCAAGAATCAGTTTTCGCGTCGTCGGTTTTTACAGAGCACGGCCGGGGCTACAGGCGCGCTGGCGGCTGCTCCGAGCATCTTCCTGAAGCCGGAATATATTCCGTCGGCGCTGGAAGCAGTTGCGCCGAGCGACCGGCTGCGCTTCGGTATCATCGGGATCGGAATGCAGGGCTCCGGCTTGCTGGCGGCTGCCGTCCAGTTGCCGGGGGTAGAATGCGTAGCGGCTTGCGATTTGTATGACGGGCGGCACACTCTGGCGCAAGAAATTGTCGGGAAGCCCATTCCGACGACGCGGCGCTATCAGGAATTGCTGGATAACAAGGAGATTGATTGCCTTATCGCGGCGGTGCCGGATCATTGGCACAAGCAGGTGGTGGTGGACGCGGTGAGCGCGGGCAAGGACATTTACTGTGAAAAGCCGATGTCGCATTCTGCGGCGGACGGTTTGGCGATGGTGGCTGCGGCGCAGAAAACGGGACGCATCGTGCAGATTGGTTCGCAGCGCGTGAGTTCGGTGATTTGCGCGAAGGCCAAGGAAATGATCTCCCAGGGAGTCATTGGAACTCTTACGCTCGTGGAAGGTTCGCTTGGGCGCAACGATCCCACCGGTGCGTGGGAGTATCCGCCTCCACCGGATCTTTCTCCGTCGAATCTGGATTGGGATACCTGGCAGGGAACGGTGCCCAAAGTATCTTTCAATCCGAAGATTTTTGCGCGTTGGCGCTGCTGGAAGGAGTACGGGACGGGACTCGCGGGTGATCTGCTTGTGCATCTTGTCAGCGGAATGAACTTCATGCTGGGTTGGAATGCTCCGCCGAAGAAAGCCATGTCGCTCGGCGCGATTCTGCGCTTCCCGGATGGGCGCAACATGCCCGATGTGCATGCCACGCTGTTTGACTACGGAAGCGCGCCGGTGTACCTGCGGCTGAATCTGGGATGTGAGACTCCGGAGATTTATCGCTTCCAAGGCTCGAAGGGAATTTTGGAAGTCACCGAATTTGCCATCAATTACTATCCGCAGACGGGCGAGGATCAGGGGCCGAGTTACTACACGTCTGGCTATCCGCAGAAAATGCGCGATGCCTATGTGGCGGAATGGCGTAAGGAGCATGATCCTGTTCCCGGAAAAGAGCCGGTTCTGGAAGGCTATACGTATCGCGGCGACTCCTGGGATGATGAGAAGCCGCATCTTTGGAGATATTTCCAGGGCGTCAAGAACCGCCAGCAGGTTACCGAAGACGCCGTTTTTGGCCACAACGCCGCGCTGGCGTGCCATATGTCCAACGAATCGTACTTCCGGACCAGCGCGGTCGCGTGGGACGCGGCATCCGGCACGATCAAAACCGCCTAGAAGAGCCAACAAAAGGGCCGTACCTCCGGCCAGTTATGACTGGGCCGCAGCGCAACTTCCGCTGCCGTACTGGGTTTTACAATCTAGGTGTTCAAGCGAGGAGAGTTGCAAATGCGCAAAAGTCATATTGCTGGATTGGTTTTGCTCGCCCTAGGGATGGTGCTTATGCCGGCTCGGTCGTCGGCGCAGATTAGCGTCGGCGTGGCAGTGCACATCGGTCCTCCAGCGCTGCCAGTGTACGAACAGCCGATCTGTCCGGGTGCGGGTTATCTTTGGACGCCCGGCTATTGGGCGTATGGCGCCGATGGTTATTACTGGGTGCCTGGCACGTGGGTCATGGCGCCAACGGTCGGGTTTCTTTGGACGCCGGGCTATTGGGGTTGGGGCGGCGGCGGGTACTTTTGGCACGCCGGTTATTGGGGGCCGCACGTCGGATTCTACGGCGGGATTAATTATGGATTTGGCTACGGCGGAGTGGGGTTCTTTGGCGGACGGTGGAATGGCGGTGTGTTCGCTTACAACACCGCGGTGATGCATGTGAACACCACGGTGATTCACAACACCTATGTGGATCGCACGGTGATCAACCACGTTACCGTGAATAATCACGTGAGCTACAACGGAGGGACTGGCGGAATCTCCGCCCGGCCAACGCCTGCCGAAACGGCTGCTGAGCATGAGCATCATATTGCTCCAACATCAATGCAATCGCAACACGAGCACGCCGCGAGCACCAATCGGGCGCTGCTGGCTTCGGAGAATCATGGCAAGCCGGCTATCGCTGCAACTGCGAAACCGGGGGAGTTTACAGGGCATGGAGTCGTGGCCGCGAGAGGAACAACTTCGCACACCCTTTCGCCAAACGGCACGAACGGGCATCCAAACAATGCCGCCGATCTTCACAAGACAGACCGTCCGGCTACCTCGCATACGGGAAGCACGGGGTCTAATACGGCGCACACGAATACTCTCAATGCTGCTCATGGGAATAGTTCTGCCAACGGCGTGCCGAAGAGTCAGGCGCATACACAGAACAAACCTCAGATGCAGAACAAGCCTCAGGTGGAAAGTAAGCCGCCTAAGGAAGGCAAGCCACACTAAGATCCGTTCGAAACAGGAAAGAGAATTGCTCCAGGCGCGCGATGGCGGGCCTGGAGCAATTTTTATTTAGGATTCCGGCAGCGGAGGGCAGCCGGGGAATTCGCGCAGGGCGGTGTTGCCGATGTATTGCAAATCCGCGATGCCGATCTTGCTGGTGTAGAAACCGTCGCAGGTGAGCCTGCGCAAGAATGCGAAGAAAACTACGCCCGGGCTTAGGGTGAGATCCTGTTTCACGTTTTTGCGGAAAGCGATCAGGTCCAGAACCTCTTTGCGTTGTTCCGGGCTGCAATCCAGAAACACATTCGAATAGCGGTCGGAGCAGTAGCTGTCCAGCCACTGGAGCCCTCCACCGAGGGTGAGCTGGTACTCTTCATTTTCACTGGTGAGGAGGTCGATGAATTCCGGAGCGCCGGCTTCCACGGCGCCTCCGGATTTTTCGTCTTTCGGGATAATGGTGTCGCACAGCGTGGTAAGCATCTCGTACTGGTGGGGAGATAAGAATTTCGGGACGTATTTCCCCGCAGACGAGGAGGACTTTTCATTGTGGACCACTTGGTGAGCGTATTCCGCGGCTTTTGCCGGGATCACCTGCAGCACGGAGCCGCTTACGGCGCCTACGGCCAACGTTTTTAGGATGTCGCGCCGCGTCACGGAGGATTCGCTCATAGTTCGTTCTCCCGGTGGTTCCCTGGCTAGGACTTGCGTGTCTACAAGTTGCCTTTCTTGGCTTCGTCGAGCAGGTATTCGGACGCGCGCCACGCCAGCGCCATAATCGTAAGCGTCGGATTCTTATCGGGGTTGGTGACTAGCGGCGCGCCATCCATGACGAAAACATTTTTCACATCGTGGGACTGGCAGTAGGCGTTCAGGACGGCGGACTTGGGGTCGGCGCCCATGCGTGCGGTGCCCACCTCGTGGATGATTTTCCCCCCCTCGGCAATCCCGAAAGGATGTTGACCACTGATGGGAGTCTTGGTTTTGTATTCGCCGCCGGCCGCTTCGATGATGGCGCGAAAAGTTTCCTGCATGTCCTGGGCCTGGCGCAATTCGTATTCGCTCCACTTGAAATGAAAGCGCAGGACGGGAATGCCCCATTTGTCGACAACGATTGGGTCGATCTCGCAGTAGGTGTCCGGATTGGGAATCATTTCGCCACGTCCGGAGAGGCCGATACCGATGCCGTAGACTTGCCTTGCGCGCTTCTTCAGAGTGGCGCCGTAACCTTCTTCTTCGTGCAAGAGATCATTGAACTCGCCGACGCCGGGCATTTCGCGGCCGCCGCCAAATTCGATGTGATAGCCGCGTGGAAAATCATTCTTGCGGTCGAACTTCCACCAGGGGATGTACATGTGCATACCGCCGACGCCATCGTGATTGTGCGGTGGCATTTTTTCGAGCTGCGGAATGATGCCCCAGCCGTCGCTGCCGACGGAATCGGTGAGGTACCTGCCGACGGCACCCGAGGAGTTGGCGAGCCCGTTGGGGAATTGCGCGGATGTGGAGTTCAAAAGCAAGCGCGCGGACTCGCAGGCGCTTGCCGCCAGAACGACAGCGCGAGCACTTACCCGTTTCTCGGTACGAGTGGCTTTATCAATGTAGGAGACGCCCTCGGCTTTGCCATCTTTTCCGAGAAGGACTTCGCGCGCCATCGCTCCGGTGACCATCGTGAGCTTGCCAGTCTTCATCGCGGGGGGGATCATCACCTGGCTGGAGCTGAAGTTTGAGGCGGTGACGCAGCCGCGGCCGCATTGGCCGCAATAGTGGCACGCAAGACGGCCATTCACGGAGCGCGTCAAGATAGCAAGCCGCGAAGGAATGCAAATAATTCCGATCTTGTCGCAGGCTTTCTTGACGATGAGATCCGTGCAGCGCGGTTTCGGCGGCGGGAGAAACATTCCATCAGGAGCGCTCGAAACGTTCTCGCGAGTGCCGAAGACACCGATGTAGGATTCCACTTTGTCGTAATAAGGCGCCAGGTCGTCGTAAGTGATCGGCCAATCGTCGCCCAAACCGTCCCGCGTGCCGGACCTGAAATCGATGGGGGCGAAACGGAGCGCGATGCGGCCCCAGTGATTCGTGCGGCCGCCAACGATGCGCGATCGGAACCACTGGAAGTTTGATCCCGGCGCGGAGGTATACGGTTCGCCCTCAATGTCCCAGGCGCCGTTGGGAGCTAGGAATTCGCCAAAGTTTTCTGCGGCGTGCCCTCCGACACCGACCCCGCGATGAGGTAATTCATAGGGCCACATCAGCATCTTGAAGTCTTTTTCGGGAGTGACTGGCGGCCCGGCTTCGAGCAAAACCACGTTGAGCCCGCCTTCGGTCAGGACCTTGGCGGCAGTGCCGCCTCCGGCGCCGGAGCCGATGACGCACACGTCATACATTTTTGGCGAGCGAATCACTTGAGACATTTAGTCGACCCCTGATTACAGCTCGTTTTGCTTCATTTGCGTAACGGCAAAATCGCAGGCGCGGGCCGTCAAGGCCATGTACGTTAACGAAGGATTGACGCAAGCGCTCGAAGCCATGCAAGCTCCGTCGGTCATGAAAAGATTCTTTGCGTCGTGCGCCTGATTGTGTTCGTTCAGGACGGAAGTCTGCGGGTCGCGGCCCATTCGCGCTGTTCCCATCTCGTGGATCCCGAGTCCCGGCGGTGTAGGCTTCTGAAACACGGAGATTTCCGTGGCACCCGACGCGGCGAGAATCTCCGCCGCCTGGACAGCAATGTCCTTGGACATGGCCAATTCGTTATCACCCCAAGCGCAGTGAATTTTCAGCGTAGGGACGCCCCAAGCGTCGACTTTTCCCTTTTCAATTTCGACATAGTTGTTGTGATTCGGGAGGCATTCGCCGAAACCATTGAGACTCATGTGCCACGGACCTGGCATCTTCAGCGCGTTCTTGAATTCCGGGCCTAGACCGACCATCGACGCGCCGCGGGACCAGCCCTCGCGGCTACCGCCGCCCTGGTAGCCATATCCACGCAGAAAATCCGGCTGCTTAGTTTTTACGTTTCTGAAGCGTGGAACGTAAATGCCATTGGGGCGGTTGCCGAAGGGCATCTTGTCTTCATGGCCTGGCATCCTTCCGCTCGCGCCAGCACCCATGTGATGGTCCATCAAGTTGTGGCCAAGCTCGCCACTGCTGTTGGCGAGCCCGTTGGGGAACTCAGGAGTGTCGGAATTGAGAAGAATACGAGTGGACTCGAGAGTGGAAGCGCAAACAAAAAAGACGCGAGCCTTGAATTCAAGGGAGCTTTTGGTCTGCGCGTCAATGACCTTAACCCCGGTGACGCGGCGCGTAGCCGAATCAAAATTCAAGCTGTGAACGACGCTATAGGGACGGATGGTAAAACGCCCGGTTTTTATCGCGGCCGGTAGAGTCGAACTCAAGCTGCTGAAATAGGACCCGGTGATGCAGCCACGGTGGCAGACGCCGCAATAGTGGCAGGCTGCGCGTCCTTTGTGAACACGCGTGAGAACGGCCGACCGTCCTATGGTCATCATGCGGTCGTCGAAATGATTGGCGAGCGCTTCGCGGACGTCCTGCTCGACGCACGTCATTTCCATCGGTGGGAGGAATTTTCCGTCGGGCAATTGCGGTAGCCCTTCGGCCTGGCCGCTGATGCCGGCGAACTCTTCGACATAGTCGTACCAAGGCGCGATGTCCTTGTAGCGGATGGGCCAATCTGTGGCGGTGCCTTCTCTTAAGTTGGCTTCGAAATCGAGATCGCTCCAGCGGTAGCTCTGACGTCCCCAGGTAAGGGATTTTCCCCCAACTTGCCGGCCGCGAATCCAGGCAAAATGTTTACCTTCCTCGCAAGAATAAGGATTGTCTGCGTCGCTGACGAAAAACTTATTGGAGTACTCATCGCAGGCGTAATAACACTCGCGCTGAATCGGCTGGGTGGCCATGCGCTTAACGTGATCATCCCAGCCGCGGTACCTGAGCTCCCAAACCGGCGTGTGCTCGACATAGTCGCGCTCTGGAACGACGCTCCGTCCCGCTTCCAGGACGAGAGTATTGAGGCCTTTTTCGGTGAGCTCTTTCGCCGCCCACCCACCGGTAATTCCCGAGCCGATAATGATTGCGTCGTAGGTATTGGCCGCCATGGGAGTCTCCCTATGCCTTTTTCTCAGCCGCCACCGGCACGCAACCGTGCTGTGCGCCGGGGATTATTTGCAGACCGAGTTCGCGGCTAAAGCCAACTTCGGAGGTGTAGTAGCCGTGGAGCGTGATGCCTTTGAACACAGTAAAAAAATTGCCTCGCAGTTGCGTGTCCCACTCGGGGATGGTATTGCCGTGACGCGCCGAGCGGCGGGAGCCCATGCCGACGGCTTCATCCAAGGCCCGCAGCAAGGTGAGTTGCTGCGCGGGAGAAGCGTCGACAAAGTCCTTTCCATACAATTCGTTGCTCTGTTTGTCGACGCCGGCGAGGCCGGTAAGAAAATTGTTGCGGTCCTCCTCGGTGGCCCATTCCGTGAGGATGACGTCGATGAATTCATTGACGCGGGCGCCCTTGGCGCCCGGTGTGTCGGTTTCGGGAATGATCATTTCGCTCATAAGAACAACCGTGGCATTTTGGTGCGGATTGAGCGTGCGCATTGCGTATCCGGACGCGGGATGTGCTTGCTGAAAAAAGGCCAAGAGCTCGGGAGCAGCAGCCGTGGCAACTGCACCCGTCGCAAGAAGTTTCAAGGCATCACGGCGTTGCATAGAACCTCCCTAATTGCTTTTCTTCCGCCTCATCATCCTTCGAGAATCTCTTTCCGAACGTTCTTCAGGACGTACGCGGCGCGCTCGACCCCCACCTCGCCGGAAAGGATGGGATCTTCATTCTCGATGCTGAGGATGCCTTCGTAGCCGATGTCCATGTACGCCTGCACTACGGACTTCCACAGGCTCGCGCTGTGCCCGTAGCCGACGGCGCGGAAAGTCTCCGAAGCCAGGCCGAGATCGCTGGTTGCAAAGGCAAAATTCAAGACGCCATATTTCGCGACATTGTCCGGATAAAAAACCGTGTCCTTCATGTGGGCATGATAAATCAGACCTTGCTTGCCCAGGAAATGAATCACTTCGACGGGATCGCAGCCTTGCCAGAAGAGATGGCTCAGGTCGCAGTTTGCGCCGATCTCTTCGCCTACGGCTTCACGGAGTTTCAGAAGGGTTCGCGGATTGTAGACCACGAAGTTGGGGTGCATTTCCAGTGCGATGCGATGCACACCGTGTTCGCGAGCGAATTTCGTGGCTTCTTTCCAATAGGGAATGACTTTTTCCTTCCACTGCCAATCCTGCATTTCGGCGTATTCCGGCGGCCAGCGATAGGTGATCCAGTTTGGCTGCGCATCCGACGCCGTGCCCCCGGGGCAGCCGGAAAAGCCAACTATAACCTTTACGCCCAGACGCTCGGCGAGAAGGACCGTTCTGCGAAAGCTCTCGGCGTCGCGGGCGGCATGTTTTTCGTCGGGGTGAACGGGATTGCCATGGCAGCTCAGCGTGGCCACGTGAATGCCCCGATCCTCAAATTTTTTCTGCCAGGCCTTGGCCTTGGCGGGGTCGGCAAGAAGTTCCTCCACCGGGCAGTGATGCGTGCCTGGATAACCGCCAGTGCCGATCTCCATCGCTTCAAGACCGAGGGCGCTCACCTTCTCAAGCATCTCGTCCAGGGAAAACTTGTCGTAGACCGGGTCGAAGACGCCGATGGGGATGTTGCGCTTCGTTCGGGAGGAAGGCGTCGATTGCTTCCGCGACGCGGGAGCCGCCCCCGCCATGGCTTCCTTCATATGGACTCCCCCGGGAACCGCCGCAGCCAACAGGCCTCCGCCGGTCGCGGCGAGGAATTGCCTGCGGTCAACCGATTTACTAACTCGCGAGCTGCGCATGCCGAACCCCCCGAAGTGGCCTTCCCGCTCTGGCCAAACTACGACCCGCGGCATTATACGCCTCCTGAGGGGGAGAGGAAGTCACAAAATCGTTTTGGTGGACACGAATGAAGGGAAAATGCGCTTTGAAAAAGGCGAACAAATACTCCGTGGCTCGAGCCAGTCGCAAACCATGCGCAATGGGGGTTAGGGCTTCTTGCGTGCTAGTGTATCCAGAGCCGGGATGGAAACAGCGGCCGTCACCACGCGTTCGGCAGGCATCTGTCGATTTTGAAGCGCGTCGACGAGCATTTCAATCGCCTGGCCGGCGTTGGGAGGAACAAAGACGGTGGCAGCGAGCAGTCCACTGCGCACCCAGGATTGGCCTGTTTTAGGCAAGCCATCGCAGCCTGTGAACGGCAGCCCGAGCCATCTTTCGCGTTCATCCTCGTTCGTCAATTCCTTGAAGGCATCCCGAGCGCCCATGGCCATGGAGTCATCTTGCGCGGAAATGAGGTCGATGGCCGCTCGCTGAGAGGTTGTCAGCTTCAGCCAGGAGCGCACGGCTCGTTGCGCACTTTCCTGGGTCCACTGGGCCTTGAGCATGATCACCTGGACGCCGGGCGGTTTGGTCTCCTGCATTCCGGCGGTGCGATCTTGAGCGGCGGAATTCTCCGAAGGTCCTTGAATATAGAGAGCGGCACCGCCCCCGCGCAGCAGTGCGGCCATCTGCCGCCCCTGGATGCGGCCGATTTCGACATGGTCCGAACTAATGGCGAAGACGGGCGCCGCCGCCGTCTTGCGCAGTTCCCCAATGTAGCTCGCATCGCGATTCAGGATTACCCAGCCGATTCCCGCGCTTACGGCGGCCTTCGCCACTTGCGGCAGCGCCGTGCCGCCCACGGGTTCAAAAATAACGGCGTCCGGCCGCAACTCCTTCGGCGCTTGAACGCCCTTCAGGAGTTGCGTGCTCTGGTTGATGGCGTCGTTTTGCGCGTAGACAATCTGCACGTCTACGCCGGTTTTGCGCGCGGCTTGCTCTGCGGATTCCGACTGCTCGATTTGGTAGTCGTTATCGTCGGTTGTAAGAGCAACCAGGAATTTAAGTTTTTTCATTCTCGTCTCAGTATGGATAATTCTATTGCAACATAAAAAATGTCCGCTAAGCCCCGCATCCTGCCGGATTGGTGCCTAGCCCGCCACTCTGCGACTTCTGATCACCTTCCCCGGCGCGATAACTCAGCCGGCTGGCGCTTTAGGAACTCGTCGAGCGCCGCGCCGAGACGTTCGAGACCGGCGCGCAAGCCTCGAGTGTCGCCGCCAATGCCAATCCGGAAATGCTGCGGCATTTCAAAGAATGTGCCAGGCACCACCGTCGTTTCGTACTTTTCGCGCAGCAATCTGATAAATGCTTCTGGATCGCCATGGGCGAGGCGGGGGAAAAACACCGTCCCCGCGGGCGGGCGGAAGCATTCGAGGTCGCGCCGCGAATCGAGGAAGCCATCGACTACGGTGCGATTGGTGGCCAGGAGGGATCGCGCCCGCTCGCGAAATTGTGCCAGATGATCGAACGCGATCACGGACATGCGCTCGGCGGCGTGTGCTGCGACGGCTCCATACAAATCATTCAGAAGCCACATGCGCTTGGCCAACGCCGGCGACGCGAGCACCCAGCCGCAGCGCAGCCCGCTCAATCCATAGACTTTCGTCAGGCTGCTGGTAACGATAAAAGGGTTGTCAGTCGCGGCTGCAATGGTTTGGCCGATCGGAAAGCAGAATGGCGCGCCGCGGTCGAAGAGCATTTCGAGGTAGACCTCGTCGACCAACACGTGGCCGCCAACGCGGTGTGCCATTTCGCCAATTTCGCGCAGCGTTGTTGCCGGGATCAAAGCGCCGCTGGGATTGTGCAGGTTGCTCAGTACAATCAGCCGGGTTTCACTGGTGATAGCTTTTGCGATCTCTGCAGCATCCAAACCGAATCCTGCTTCGAACCGACGGGGAATTCGTTTAACGCGCGCTCCGAGGTACTCCGCGACATCAAGAAGAGGCCCGTAGACGGGCTGCTCGATCAGCACCTCATCGCCCGGATCGAGCACCGCCGCCATCGCCAGATGGTTCGCCATCGACGTGCCAGTTGCCGCAACCACGCATTCCTCGGGCACGCCACTGTGGTGTGCCAAGCGCTGGCGCAGCGGTTCGTAGCCGTAAGCGCCGGGTGCGGTAATCTCCAAATCTTCCAGGCGCACGGGAAACGCGGACAAGGGAACGCTAACCAGGCCGCTAGTCGCGAGATTAAATCGTGCATGCGAACGCGTTTTCGCCCATTCCATGTATGCCGAACGCTTTGTTCGTTCCGAACCACTCATGTTTCTGTGACTCCCTTGTTTTTTGCGCGCCACAAATAGTATGCGGGCAAACCAGCGATGGCGATAGCAAGCCCGATCAGCGAGCGTTTCGGATCGTGTGCGAACGTGCTCACCACAACGATCCATTCTGCAGCGATGAACAGCAAAGTTGTCCACGGATGCCCTGGCACTCGAAACTCGCTCGCGGAGGAGCTTTCAGTCGCTGCGCGGCGCCGCAACACGAACAAACACACTGCCGTCAACCCGAAGAACAAGGAGTCCATCGCTACGACGTAGTTCACCACTTGCGCGTATGTTCCTGTGAGCCCGATAACGATAGCCCAGACGCCTTGCAGCAAGATGGCTACAACGGGGACGTGCGTCCGCGGATCAATCCACGCAACGCCGCGGAAAAAGATGCGGTCTTCAGCCATGGCGAAATAAACACGCGGAGCGGTCAGCATGGATTGCCCCAGAAACCCGAATGCGGAGAACGCGATTCCCGCTGCGATCAAACTACCGCCGCGCGGGCCGAGCAGCATGCGCATCACAGTAGACGCGGGCGTCATCGTGGCGGCCAGCCCGGTGGGTCCGAGGGTACGCACATAGACAAAATTCACCGAGGTGTACACCGCGATCACGCCAAGCACGCCCAACACCAGTCCCCGGGGAAGAGTTTTCCGCGGCTCGCGCACTTCACCTCCGAGGAAGCTCGATGTTTGCCATCCTCCGTAGGCAAATAGGACCGGTGTCATGGCAGTTCCGAACGTGAAAACTAACCCCATAGACATGGGCTGGTCCAGCACAGGGCGCCATGAAATTTGCGAAGCGCCGCCGCGAAGAAAGCTGAAGATCTCAAGCATTCCTATGGCGGCAATCGCAGCGAGAGTCATCGCCGACTGCACCCGGCTGCCCGCGCCAACCCCAAGGCAATTGATCACCGTTAGCAGAGCGAGAGCCGATGCGGCGACGACCGAAGCGCCGACTTGCCAATGCGTTAGCTCCAGAAAGTATCTGGCGAAAGTGACGGCAACGGCGGCCATACCTCCTGTCTGGATGACCAGCAAAAGCACCCACCCGTAGAGAAATGCTACAACGGGATGAAGCGCTTCGCGCAGATAGGCATACTGACCTCCGACCACCGGCAAGCGCGCAGCCAATTCCGCGTAAATAGAGCCGCCAACCAGCGCGATGAGGCCGCCCGCGACCCAAGCGGCCAGAATGAGCGCGGAAGTGTGCACACGGTCCGCAACAAGGTAAGGGTTGATGAAGATGCCCGCGCCGATGATCCCGCCCATCACGGCCATCGTCGTGCCGAATAATCCAAGCTGGCGCGCGAGCCCGCCGCGCTGCACCGTTCGCTTTTCCGGATTTTCGGGCATGGTCATGAATCTGGCTGGTGGTGCTCGCAGCCGTGCTTCGCTCGATGCCGGTCGCGATTGGCGCGTACTCTAACACCACTGCTACTATTCACAAAACTGCAGCGCGCGCCTCGTCTCTAGAAAAAGGTCGACGCATTTTTGCGCAATGCACGTTGGTCGTCTGCCGCTGCACAGTGGTTGGGCCCACTCCCTCGCTCCGAGACTTAGGAAAGCCTTGGCAGTCCGGGACTTACGAGTCGCTCGAGTCGATCGGTAATTGCTACCGATGCTCGAACTTTAGGAGTATTATGAGCCCAGATTCGGGTTCCCCTAGCCAGCAATAGACGGGTGGTTATATGTGTGTGCGTATCCTCAAGTATTTCCGGGTCATTCTGACTGTATCCTGTGGGTTTTTGCTGCCGGTCGCAGTGTGGGCAGGCAAACCAGCACCGGAGCCAGGCGGGCAAGTCCCTTACTCTAGTAGCCCTACCGTCACTGCGGGTCAAGCCCACCTGGAAGATGTCGAAAAGCAGGCGGACATTGACGTCTATGTTAAAGGAATAAACGGGGCGCCACTGGATGGTTCCGCGGTGGTGACGTTGACGAAACTAGACGGTGCATTTATTGACCAGAAAACCGCGAAGAACGGCTATGCCAGGTTTAATGGCGTGCGTGCGACGGAGTACAGGATTCAGGTGTTGGCTCCCAAGTACCAAGCAACCGCGCGGCAGCTCGAAGTGCAAGAACGTTCGCTCGCCAAGATCACCATCGAGTTGACTCCGTTGTCCGCGGAAGAGGCCGCGTCCTCGGTGGGCCTCTACGCGCTTGCTCCCAAAACGCAACGAGAGGTGGGAAAAGCGCTGGAGGAGTTGCGGGCGAACAAGCCTAATGATGCGCGCAAGCATCTTGAGGCCGCGCAAAAAGCGGCTCCCACCAGCGCGGAGATTGCATACCTCTTCGGTGTTTATTCGTCGCAGGTGAACGACCCGGTCCAGGCCAGGGCCTACTGGATGAAAACTCTTGAACTTAATCCCAAACACTTGAGTGCGCTGCTCGCAGTAGGTCAAGACTTGTTGCAGGAGAACAAATCGACCGAAGCATTGCCGTATCTGACCCGGGCGGCCGAAGCCGAACCGTCTTCCTGGCGTGCCCATGCGCTCCTCGCGGAAGGTTTGGTGTTGCAACACCAGAACGACGAGGCTACCAAAGAAGCCGAGCGGGCGATCCAGTTGGGGCATGAGCGAGCCGCAGTGGTTCAGCCGTTACTGGCCCGGGCCTTAGCCGGGCGCGGGGATCGGGATGAGGCGACAAAGGTATTGCAAGCCTATGTCGAGACGCATCCTAGAGACTCCGCGGCAAATAAAGACCTTGAGACACTGAAGAATCCTAAGGTAGGGGACGTATCCGGCGACACCGCGGCGGCAGCCAGCGAGATGGCGGCGATGAACAAGGACGCCACCGCTTTGCCGATGGCTTCCAAATGGATGCCACCTGACGTGGACGAAAAAGTGCCGCCCGTAGAGGCCGGCGCCTCCTGCGCAGTAGATGACGTGGTGAGCAAGGCCGGGAAGCAGCTCATAGAGCTGATCAGCGATGTGGACCGGTTTGCGGCAACAGAATCACTTACGCATGAATCAATCAATAAGTCCGGACTCGCCTCCTACCCTGAGAAGCGCAAGTTCGATTACGTGGTTTCCATTCAGGAAGTGCAACATGGCTATCTGAATGTAGAAGAATACCGGAACGCCGGCGGTTCTCCCGCAGATTTTCCGGACGGAGTGGCGACAAATGGGCTTCCGGCTCTCGTCCTGATTTTCCATCCCTACAACGCCATGAACTTTGAGATGACGTGCGAAGGTTTGGCGCGATGGAACGGCGGCCTCGCCTGGCAAGTCCATTTTAAGCAAAGGACGGACAAACCGAACACGATTAAGCGGTACAGGATCGGAGCCGACGGCCCCTCTTATCCAGTTGCGCTGAAGGGCCGCGCTTGGATTTCAGCAGACAGTTATCAGATCGTCAGGCTCGAAACGGACTTGGTCGCGCCGGTGCCGCAGATCCGATTGGTGGCCGATCACACTGCGATCGAATATGGTCCAGTCAAATTCAGCAAAGGCAACGTGAATATGTGGCTGCCGCAGAGCGCGGAAGTGTATTACGACTGGAAAGGGCGGCGCATTCATCGCCGCCACAGTTTCAGCAACTACCTGCTGTTCGGCGTAGACGATAAGCAGAAGATCACGCTGCCAAAGGTCGATGAGGCTCCCGCGGACAGTGCGGCCGGCGAACTCCCAAAACAGAAGCCCCAGACATAAAGGTCGTTCCGCCCCACTGTGTGACTTACACTATTTGGTATGATTCAAAGTCTGAAGTGCTTCACTTGATAGAATTGTGAGTTTCCCGGCGAAGAAACTGGCCTGCACCCGGCCGACCGACAAATTTTCCTCCATCAATCACGGTAAGCCCACGTGAGAAGACCGTCTTCGGCGCACCTTTGATTTGGATGCCCTCGAACATTGAATAATCCACGCGCATGTGGTGGGTTTTTCGACTGATAACCTGTTCTTCGTTCGGGTCAAAAATCACGACGTCGGCGTCCGATCCGACCGCAATGGTTCCTTTACGTGGATAAAGACCAAATAGTTTTGCGGGGGCAGCGGACACAAGTTCAACGAAGCGGTTGGCGGAGAATCGCTTTCCGTGGACTCCGCCCGTATAGATGAGGCTGAGCCGGTGCTCGATACCCGGGCCGCCGTTCGGGATTTTCGTGAAGTCGTCTTTGCCCAATTCTTTTTGTTCCTTGAAGCAAAACGGGCAGTGGTCGGTTGAAACTACCTGCAGGGTGTCCTTCGCCAGTCCCTGCCAGAGTTTTTCCTGGTGCCATTTTTCGCGCAGCGGCGGTGTGAAGACATATTTGGCCCCCTCGAAGCCGGGAGCGTCCATATTGTCCAAAGAAAGATACAGGTATTGCGGACAAGTCTCCGCATAAGCAGGCAGGCCGCGGTCGCGCGCCTCGCGAACTTTTTCGAGCGCGTCGTTGCAGGAGAGATGAACGATGTATACGGGCGCGCCGGCCATTTCCGCCAGCGCAATCGCGCGCGAGGTGGCTTCCGCCTCGGCGGTCGTCGGCCGCGTGAGCGCGTGGTACTTCGGCGCACGCTTGCCTTCTGCTAGCGCCTGTTGAACGATCACGTCGATCGCGCCGCCATTTTCCGCGTGCATGCAGATCAAGCCGTTGTGCTTGGCCGCTTGGCGCATGGCGCGAAAAATAGTGGCGTCATCCAGCATGAAAACGCCGGGATAAGCCATGAACAGCTTGAAACTCGTGACACCTTCGCGCACCAGATCGCCCATCTCTTCGAGTTGCGCAGCGCCGAGGTCGGTGATGATGCAGTGGAAGGCGTAGTCGGTCACCGCCTTGTTGTGCGCCTTCTGCATCCAGGTATCAAAAGCCTGGCGCAGAGTTTGCCCCTTATATTGGATCGCGAAATCGATCAGCGTGGTGGTGCCGCCGAAAGCTGCTGCAATCGTGCCGGTTTGGAAATCGTCTGCGCTGGTCGTGCCGCCGAAGGGCATGTCCAGGTGCGTGTGCACGTCGATCCCGCCGGGGATGACGAGAAGTCCCGCAGCATCAATCACACGACCGGCGTTCTCGATGGGGAGCTGCGCGGCGATTGCGGAGATCTTGTCACCGGTGACGCCGATGTCCGCAGCATAAGTGTCGGACGCCGTTACGATCGTGCCGTTTCGGATGATGGTGTCAAAACGCATCTCTGGCCCTCCAGTTTGTCCTAGAAAAATAGCGCGCTGCGATCATTTCGCGTAAACCGGCAGGACCTCTCGCGAATACACATCCAACGTTCGCTCCTCCTCGCCGCACATCAGATAGATATTGAATTGCGTCACGCCGACCTTGCGCAGGGCTTCAAGCTTTTTGCGGTGAGCTTCCACCGGACCAATGATGCAAAAACGCTCAATGACTTCATCGCCGACGAAATCGGCGTTGTCGCTGCCGACCTCGCAGTGGTGGTGATAGTCGTATCCGCCGCGGTTATTGACGAACGATGTCAGCGCGGGGGGCAATTCCTCCGGTTTGTATTTCGAAATCAGGTCCATCACGTGATTCGAAACGAGCGCGGGAAACCAACGGACATGTTCTCTCGCCGTCTTCAAATCATCCGACGGCCAAACTGGCGCGGCGGACATCACTTCAAACTTGCTGAAGTCGCGCCCGGCTTCTTTCGCGCCTTCGCGCACGAAGCCCAGGCACCAGTCGATCAGATCCGGATCGGCAAATTGCAGGATCACGCCGTCGCCGATTCGTCCGGCTGTGCGCAAGGCTTTCGGGCCGTATCCGGCAACCCAGACTCGCGGGACTTCGCCGCTGGCCCACGGGAAATTCGTAGCGACTCCATCGAGCTCCACGGTCTTTCCGGCATTCAAATCGCGGAACACACGGACAAATCCTTCTAAGTTTTCCAGCGTCGTCGGTTTTTTCCCTAGCACCCGCCGCGAGCTGTCGCCGCGGCCAATGCCGAGCTGCATGCGCCCGCGCGAGGCGAGGTTCAGCGTCGCAAAGAGGCTCGCCGAAACCGTCACATCGCGCACCGCCGGATTCGTAACGCACGTTCCCAGCCGCATAGTCTGCGTGCTCGCGGCCATCAGCGTCAGCAGCGGAAAAGGCTCTTTCCAAATCACATGCGAGTCGAAAATCCATCCGTAGGAAAATCCGCCCGCCTCGGCCTGCTGCGTCAGGCTGACGATGCGCTCGATGGAGATATCCGGTTTTATGGTGATGCCAAAATCCATGAAATGTGGCCCTCCTCAGTGCGCCGTCTCGGCGACCCGCTCAACTTTGGTAGTCAGAATGAAATAGGCGAAAAAACTCACAGCGAAACCGACAAACCACGCGTAGTTGTATAACACCCGCAGCGTCGGAACGAAGAGTCCCACAAACGCGACGCCAGCGCCGGCTGCAAGGGATGCGACGGCTTGCCAGTTGATGCCGCTCGAGTATTCATACAGCCCGCCGCGCTGGTACAGATCCTGCGTCGAAAGGTTCTTCTGACGAATCACAAAATAATCGCAGATCAAGACACCGGCAATCGGTCCGAGGAATCCGGAATAGCCGACCAGCCAGCCGAAAATGTAGTTGCCGTAGCTCGATATCAGCTTCCACGGCTGCATCACGATGCCCATCACGCAGGTGATCAATCCGCCGGTGCGAAAGCTGATGCGGCGCGGAGAAAGATTTGAAAAATCGTTTGCGGGTGAGACCACGTTGGCGGCGACGTTGACGTTGAGTGTAGCCATGAGCAGGGCGATCATCGCGAGGACCACAGCCCAGGGATGGCCGAGACGCGATAGCACCGCGACAGGATCCCAAAGCGCTTCGCCAAAAATAATGAGAGTGGCGGAAGTCACAGCGATGCCAATGAAAGAATAAAACGTCATGGTCGCCGGAAGGCCCAGAGCTTGGCCAACCATTTGATCCCGCTGGCTGCGTGCGTAGCGCGTAAAGTCAGGAATGTTGAGAGAAACAGTGGCCCAAAAGCCCACCACTCCGGTCAGAGACGGAACGAAAAAGCGGAAAAAATCCGCGAAACTGTGAAATTTGGAAGGGGCCGCCAGCATGGGGCCGAAGCCTCCCGCTTTTCCTTTCGCCCAAAGAAGAAGCGCGAGGCCGATGAGCAACAAGAAGGGTGCGGAAACACCTTGTAAAAAGCGGATGGTTTCGATCCCTCGAAGAATGACCAGAACATTCAGCAGCCAGAAGAAACCGAAGCAAATGGCCGGGCCGAACGGAAAATGCCGCCAACCTGGGGCGAGCGCGATGAGCATGGCGTTGATGGCCTCGCCGCCAATCCACGTTTGAATGCCGAACCACCCGCAAGCCACGAGCGCGCGCAGTATTGCAGGGACGTTTGCTCCCAAAACGCCAAACGAGGCGCGCGCAAAAACAGGGAAGGGAATTCCGTAGCGAGTTCCCGCATGGGCGTTCAGCAACATGGGAATCAGCACCAGCACATTGCCGAGAAAAACTGTGAAGAGCGCCTGTTTCCAGCTCATGCCGCCGGCAATCATTCCGCTCGCCAACAAATAAGTTGGAATGTTCACGCTCATGGAGATCCAAAGCGCGGCATAATTGTACGTGCTCCAGGTGCGGCGCTCTGGCGAGACGGGAGCCAGGTCTTCGTTGTACAAGGAGCTGCTGCGAATCGTCTCCGCAGCCAGCGAACCGGCCCGCGCGTCATTCATCTTGAGTGTCCGCTTGTTTCAGCATGAATTCGGTTATCGCATCGCAGTTTTTGCGTCCGTGCGGAGCTTCTCAGTCTGCCGCCTCGGAACTTGAGGCAGCCCGTGTGCGCGTAATTTCGCCATACGATTCCGGCCGCCGGTCGCGATAGAACTGCCAGGTATCTCGCACCTTTTGAATTTCCTCGAGGTTCAGCTCGGCGACCAGCAGTTCGTCCTTGTCGCGACTCGCCTGCGCAACAATTTTTCCTCGCGGATCGCAAAAGTAGCTCTTGCCGTAAAACTCCCCGATTTTCCACGGCGCCTCGGTGCCGACTCGATTGATGGCGGCGACAAAGTAGGCATTGGCCACAGCATGGGCAGGCTGCTCCAGTTCCCACAGATACTCGGAAAGCCCGGCGACCGTTGCGGACGGATTGTAGACAATTTCCGCGCCGTGCAATCCGAGAATCCGCGCGCCTTCCGGAAAATGGCGGTCGTAGCAGATGTAAACGCCGACGCGCGCGTAACGCGTTGCGAAGACTGGATAGCCGGCATTCCCCGGCGTGAAATAAAACTTTTCCCAAAAACCTGGGTGACAATGAGGAATGTGGTGTTTGCGGTATTTTCCGAGGTAGCGGCCGTCGGCGTCAATCACCACCGCGGTATTGAAATAGACTCCGGTCATTTCCACTTCGTAAATAGGCACGACGAGAACCATCTGGTGCTTCTTCGCGAGCTTTTGCATGTGCACAATCGTAGGGCCATTCGGCACAGGCTCGGTCAATTCATACCAGCGCGTCTGCTGCTCCGCGCAAAAATAAGGACCGTAGAAAAGCTCCTGCAGACCGAGGATTTGCACCTTTTTCTTCACGGCGCTGGCGATCAGGTCCTCGTGCTTGGCCATCATCTTTTGTTTGATTTGCGCTAGAGAAAACTTTTCTGGCGACCATTCACAACTGGCCTGGATGAGGCCGCAGCGGACAACTCGGGCCATGACTACCTCCCCCACGAACTTCATGACGAAATGCTGGCGAAAGTTTACCCTGTGGCCGGAAACCTAACAAGGATTAGCCTTGATTGGTCACCACTCGCGGGATTCAGTACGCCCAGGCGAGATGCGGGCGCAGCATGCTGCGCCTACCAGGGATTCCCAAGGGAGGTCGGATTGAGTTTTCTTGCGATTGGGTTCATAGTGCTGCGCGGCGCTTGATTTTCCGAAGCTAGTTCCTATGCAGATCGCAGGTGGAATGGTTCTGCAGATGTGAACCGCAGGCGATTTGGTTTTTTCCTTTGAGGTGCTACGTGAACCGGATGAAACGTCTCTCGGTGGTTGTCCTGGTGTGGCTGTGTATAGTCCCCGGCGTGAAGGTCAGCAGAGCACAGCAGTATCCCGAGAGTACCTACCAGGAGATGCGGTGGCGAATGATTGGCCCCACTCGGGGCGGGCGGACTCGTGCGTCTGCCGGTGTGCCTGGCCAGCCGAACGTTTTTTATGTCGGGGCGGTGAACGGCGGCGTTTGGAAAACGGACGATTCCGGCCGCACGTGGACGCCGATCTTTGACGATCAACCATCGCAGGCTGTCGGAGCCATCGCGGTCGCTCCTTCCGATCCGAATATTATTTATGTTTCCAGCGGCGAGGGGCTGGCCCGGCCGGATTTGGCGGTCGGTGACGGGATGTACAAATCCACCGATGCGGGCAAAACGTGGACGCATCTTGGCCTTCGCAATAGTCAAGGCATTCCGGCACTTGCCGTCGACCCGCGCGATGCGAACCGTATTTTCGCCGCGGTGCTCGGGCATCCCTATGGAGCGAATGAAGAGCGCGGGATTTATCTGTCCACAGATGGCGGCCAAAACTGGCAGAAGGTGCTTTCAAAAAGCGAAAATGTCGGTGGCTCGGATGTGGAGATCGACGCATCGAACCCCGATGTTGTTTACGCAGCGCTTTGGGAGTTGCGCCTGGGTCCCTGGGAAGACGGAAACCAGTACAACGGAACAGGTGGAGGACTCTTTAAGTCGATCGACGGAGGCAAAACCTGGCGGCCGCTCGCAAATGGTCTGCCCAAAGGAATGATTCAAATCAATCTCACGATTGCGCCCAGCCAGCCAAGCAGACTTTTCGCTGCGGTGGCGAGCGCGCGCGGCGAAAATACCTCCGGCTCCGATGTGGGGATTTATCGTTCCGATGATGCGGGCGAAAACTGGCAGCGCATCACCACCGATGGACGGCCAGCGGGCCGCATCGGTGGCGGCGATTTGCCGATGCCCAAAGTTGACCCGAAAAACCCAGAGATCGTCTATTGCACGAGCACGGTGACGATGAAATCGACGGATGGCGGGAGAACTTGGGCGAGTTTTCGGGGTGCTCCCGGCGGCGACGACTATCAGAATATGTGGATTAATCCCATTGACCCGAACATCATTTTGCTTGTAGGCGATCAAGGCGCGCTCGTGACCGTCAACGGCGGGAAAACGTGGAGCACCTGGTACAACCAGCCAACCGCGCAGCTTTATCACGTCGCGACCAGCAATTCATTTCCTTATCTGGTTTGCGGAGGGCAGCAGGAGAGCGGCTCGGTTTGCGTCTCGAGCCGCGGCAACGACGGGGAAATTACGTTTCGCGATTGGCACCCTGTCGGCGTGATCGAATATGGATACGCCGCTCCGGACCCGCTTGATCCGGACATTATTTATGGAGCCGGCCGGCGCGAAGTCTCGCGATATTCTCTGAAAACGGGCCAGGTGCAAAATGTTGCGCCAATTCCCGTCGCCGACCCGAAGTACCGCGCCGATCGTACGCAGCCTATCATTTTTTCGCCGATCGATCCGCGTGTCCTCTACTACGCGACAAATTTTGTTTTTAAAACAACGGATGGCGGGAACACGTGGAAAACCATCAGCCCGGATCTGGCGCGCGAGCATGCCGGCATCCCGGAAAGCGTCGGGAATGCGGCCAGCAAAGACGCCAACGCCGATAAACAACGCGGAGTTGTCTATGCGTTGGCTCCATCGTTCAAGTCTCTGAACACTCTGTGGGCAGGCACGGACGACGGGCTGATTTGGACTACGCGCGATGCCGGGGTCAATTGGAAAAAGGTCACGCCGCCGGAATTGACGCCATGGAGCAAAGTGACGCAGCTCGTAGCATCGCACTTCGATGATGAGACAGCCTACGTCTCAGTGAGCCGTTTTCGCATCGATGATCAGCATCCGTATATCTATCGCACGCACGATGGCGGAAAATCGTGGAAGCTCATCACCGGCGGCCTGCCCGATAACTCGCCCGTCGACACCGTGCGCGAAGACTCCGTTCGCAAGGGGCTCTTGTTTTCGGGTACGGAAACAAGCGTGTGGGTGTCTTTCGATGATGGTGACCACTGGCAAAGTCTCGAGCTCAATTTGCCGCATTCTTCCATGCGCGACCTTTGGATTCATGATGACGACCTGATTGTAGCCACGCATGGCCGCTCGTTTTGGATACTCGACGACATAACCCCGCTGCGGCAGATTTCGGGATCGTTGCAGAAGTCGAACGCGTTTCTTTTCAAACCCGGCAGGGCGTACCGCGTCATGCGGGATACCAACACCGATACGCCCATCCCGCCTGATGAACCTACCGCATGGAACCCTGCTGATGGCGCCGTCATCGATTATTTTCTCGGGCAACCGGCCGAGGGTCCCGTGAAGCTAGAAATTCTGGACGGCCAATCCAAAGTGGTGCGCCGCTATGCCAGCACAGACAAACCGGATCTGACCGAAGAAGATCTCGCGAAGCAACTGATTCCGCCGTACTGGGTCCGCCTGCCGAAAACTGTTCCGACCACGGCGGGCATGCACAGATGGGTGTGGGACCTACATTACGCCACCCCGCTTTCCACGCGATATGACTATCCGATCGCCGCGATACCCGGAGACACGCCGCGCTCGCCGCAGGGTCCGAGCGCACTCCCTGGCCAGTACGCTGTTCGGCTCACCGTGAACGGCCAAGTCTTCACTGCGCCCTTGACCGTAAAGATGGATCCGCGCGTGAAGACTCCTCGCGAAGGGCTGGTGCAAATGTTCCAGCTGCAGTCGCGCCTCGCGTCCATGATGACTCACAGCACAGAGGATGTTACGCAGGCGCGATCCGCGGACGAACAATTGCAGAAGCTGGCGGGGCAAGCGAGCGGGCCATTGGCCGAGGCAATTTCCACGCTGCACAAAAAGGTGTCGGCGCTTCTCGGTGGAGGAGGCGGCTTCTTCGCTCCAGCTGCGCCGAAGCCGACGCTCAGCCGCACCAGCGGCGAGACGGCCACGCTCTATGCCGAGATAGGAAGGGCCGATGCCGCGCCGACGCCCGCGCAAACCAGCGCTGTAGCAGAGACGGAGAAGACATTCGCGGCAGCGTCGTCTCAATGGAAGCAGCTGAAAGCAGCCGATCTTTCGGCGCTGAACAAGCAGCTTCACGACGCCAATCTTCCGGAGATTGAGCTGGTGTCCAAATCTGCCGAACAAGACGATTCCGAAGACGTCGAGTGAGCTTCGAACCGCAGGCTCGCTTGGTGGCACTAGATTCCCATCCCTGGGCTCGAGGAAACGGGTAATGCCCCCGCCGACGCTTTGTACTGGTTATTGAACGGCCCCGCGTCCGGCATGCTATAATTCCCAGAAGTTGCCAAGAACGGGACTATGCGCTGCCATCGTTTACGAGTCCGGAACAGGAACACTCTTCCCCAGTCAGGCCTTACTCTTCTTGAGCTGATCATTGCGTCTGCGATTTTGCTGATTCTTGCTTCCGCTGCGCTCCCGGTCTTCAAATTCACGGTCATTCGGGCTAAAGAATACGAGTTGCGGCGCGACCTCCGCGAAATGCGCAATGCCATCAACCTTTACAAGGATGCGGCCGATATGAACCTAGTGCGGGTCAAGGTTGGCAGCGAAGGTTACCCGCCGGACCTCGAAACCCTTGTCAAGGGCGTTCCCTTCAGCGGCGATTTGACCAAGAAAAGAAGGTTCTTGCGGCACATCCCCATCGATCCCATAACCGGCCGCGCTGAGTGGGGTCTACGCGGCGTCCAGGACGATCCAGACTCCATGAGCTGGAATGGGGAAAACGTTTTTGACGTTTACTCAAAATCTCAAGGTACGGCGCTTGACGGCACCAAGTATTCGGATTGGTAGCATGTCCCGGAATCCATTACCGGATTTCCGCTTAACAATAAAACCCCTCCTCCCGATGTTTTTCAGAAGTGTCGTTCTAACGAGAGTCCAAACCGCTTGTCTTGATACCGCTCTGAAGCATTGATTATGAAGGAGTTACGAGCCGGAGAAAAACAGGAGAGAGATTTCTGCCGACGGTGCACTCCCGTTGCTTTGCAAAAGAGTGCCGAAACAATTGCCTTGGAAGAGTTGGCGAACACTCTCCTTTGAAGAATGCAGAAGCGGGCGGAAGGTTGCCAGAGTTGAACAGGGACTTCGCGACTAGGTTGCTGGACAGGGTCGGAACGAAGACCAGTCGATGTTTTGCTGGAACTGCTCATCGGGTGGATAGATTAATTTGAACGTGAAGGCAAATTGGGTTGGGCCGTGGGCCTCAAGATACGCGAGGCGTTTCTTGGCTTCATCGACTCCGGGGAGGTGGCCTGCCGGTACCCACCACAGCGCGGCATACACAGAGATCTTCTCGAACCACTCGTGGCGCTGGCGGAGCAGTTCTGCGTGCGCAGTCCGGTAAACATACTCTTTGAGCGCTTCGACGCTTTCCCACACAGACATATTGAGCAGCATGCGGTCATCCTCGTAGGGCCGGAGGTAGGTGTTGTTGTTGCTTTCCGGGGTCTGAAGCCGCCACACGAAACCGCGGCTGTTATCGGCGAGGGCGTTGATCTCGTCCAGTCGGGCTACAAATCCGGCCATACGCGGGTCATCGAGCTGGGCTTTGATGCGCCCGATATTGACTTGCGCGATCTGATATTTCGCCATTTTGCCTCTCCAAAAGTTCAGATTGCAACGGACTGGCCGGTAGGCCCGGTAGACCTTGATGAGAAAGAGTTTACAGTCGACATTTGAAACTTGAAAGTTGGATCCGCCGAGAAGAATCTCCGCGCTGGGCTGCGCCCGACGTAGTAAGGGCGGGCGCGGCGGGAAACCGATCGGGGAGCGTTTCAGGAGGCTATTATTGACGAACTCGGCCATTGCGCGGGACTGCCGAGTACGAGAACTCGATGAAGAGTTGGCGGAAGTTCCGCGGGAGGTGTCACCGCTAAAGGCCTTCACGCATTCAGCGGTTTGCGTACTCCACCCGCACGGCTCACCCACCAGGTATGGTGACCCTAACAAGTCTGGCATTAGCTCGGAGATGGCCATACGGCTATCCAAGGCTTTCGGCAGCGCGGCGGAAACGTAATTGCGAATGCGGCTGGCGTATGGCCTTGCAGCCGCGCGCAAGAACGAAAGCAATAGCAAAGTTCGCCGTCCGCTCAGCGGAAGAGTTGCAGGTCTGATCCGCAGAAACCTGACGGGGGGTTAGTTATGCAGATTGCGCTCGACCGAGGACCCGGCTGCTGATCTCTCGGAATTCAGAAACGAGCGCACTGGTGTTCCGGCCAGCCAGGGTCGCGGCGTCTATCTCCGTGGTCAACAAGATGGTGGTTGCCAGGTCTGCGCTGCAGGCGAGACAACACGTATCGGTCCTTCCTGGGAGATCGAAGAGCTCCGCAATCCGGCCGCACATGCAACAGGAACCAATCAGATTCTGATCAACGCTTTCTAAGGGGATGGACACCGCAGTTCCTTTCTTGGCGCCTTACGATCCGTGTTCCGGACCTGGACGGGCCACGGCACAGTCGGTGTGCAGCTCGAAATCGTTCTGACTGCGCACGACGATCGGAGCGGCTCATTCGGACGTTTAAGTCTCGTCGAATAACATTCGAAGCTTAAGAAAAGTTGCCTTAGAAAGTCCTGACGGGTTGATTAGGAAACTGTAAGGCTAGAGAGCGGCCCAGCAAGAGTTAAGTGTTTTGAATTGAGGTGCGCTCGCGCTATGCAAATCCTTGGCTTCCCACATTTTCCAGTTCAAGCGTCCTGTACCTTCTGAAAATGTTATTCTTCCCTGGCTGAAGCTATAGCGTGACTCCTTCGACCATCATGAATAGACTGCTCGCTTCTTTATTGGCTGCGTTTTTTCTTTTTCCGACAACACTTTCACCTCAACAGTCTTTTCCCGTCGTCTCTACTGTCGATGAGCCTTCCATCGCTGGGCGGCCCGTTGCGCTCGATGCCCAGCACAAACTTCTTCCCTGGCCCATGCCCGATGACACGGGCTACTCCTACTCGTCTCATTTTCTTTCGCAATGGGCCATCGTGTGGGACCAATTCAATCGCCAACGGCTTCCTTACTTCTACTGTTGCTTCGATTTTGACCGCACCACTTACGAACTCTCTCCTGATCCTAACTGGGTCAATTCTACCGGCTATTTGCGGGCCATGATGCAGGGCTTTATTGAGCGGCTTTATCCCTACACCGGCGATCCACACACACTGGAATTTCTCCAGAATTTCGTCGATTACGAACTGGAGAACGGTACCACTCCGGAGAACTACGTTTGGGCGCAGGTTCCTTATCCTTCCGCGAATCCCGGCTCGCGCAGATACACGGGTTGGAGCAACCACGGCGAGGATTTCGTCGAGCCTCATGTCGTCGGCGAAGACGGCTACGCTTATCTTCGGCTTTACGAAATGACCGGCAATGCAAAATATTTGCGAGCGGCGATTCGCTGCGCCGCCGCCCTGGTGAAGAATTTCAAGTCCGGTGACGAGAAAAATTCTCCTTGGCCCTTTCGTTGCCTCGCCCGCAACGGGGCGCTCTCGCCCGGCAAGGGCTTGAGTCCTTACTCAGCGAATGTTGTCGAGCCCATTATGCTTTTTGACGAGCTCATCCGCATCGGCCTCGGTGATGTTCCTTCCTACAAACTTGTTCGCGAGGGGGCGTGGGCTTGGCTCATGAAATACCCGATGAGCAACAATGTTTGGGTCGGTTATTTCGAGGATGTTGGCCCGAACATGGAAAATATGAATAATGTGATTCCGCTGGAGCTGGCTCGCTACATTCTTCTGCACCCAGAAAAAGATCCGGATTGGCGCGAGCACGCTCGCAAGCTGATCGACTGGGTCAAGACCACCCCCCGCTGGCCTAAGTACATCGTTCACGGCGCGACCGTCACCACCGAGCAGGGCAGCGGGAAGGAATTCTGCTGCAATCTTCCCAATCAGTGCTGCGACAGCCACACCGCACGCCTTGCAGCCGTCGAAGCCTTTTACTTTACTAAGACAGGTGACGCCGCTTACAAGGAAGCGGCTTACCGCTCTTATAACTGGGTCACCTATTTTCAGGGACTGCCCGGCGGGGCGCACGCACCCTTCACCGGCCAATGGTGGTTCACCGATCAGTTTTCCGATGGGCCGCGCCGTTTAATGGATGCCTTCTGGGCCGTGCCGGAGTGGGCTCCTTCTGCGGAGTCTCATCTGCTCGGCGGCCTGTCTCCTGTGACGAAAATCGTGTATCGCCGCGGCTCCGTCACCTATTCCACTTTCGACGCCGAGTCCACGGAAGTTCTGCGCCTGGCCTTCATTCCGGAAACCGTTACCACCGGCGGAAGACCGCTTCTGCGCCGGCCGGACCTCGATGGGGCTAGCTACACGTTTGACGATTCCACTCGTGTTTTCCGCGTCCATCATGTCGATTCGCGCGATGTCGACATTCAGGGCTCAAGCGACCTCATCCCGCCTGCGTTCGTTACTTTTGACGATCCGCACCTTCCCGCTGCCACACCTCTCTCCGGCGCGTATCCTTCAAATCTTTTCGACTGGGGAGCTGGTGTTTGGAAAATTGCCGCTCCTTTCGGCAAATTTGGCACTTTTCATTTGGCCCTAGTGAACCCGCTGGCTCACGCCGAATTTCGCTTTCTTGCTCCGCGGGTTTTCCTCGGAATCGACATCTACAATGACGGGCCCGCGGACGCCGCTCTGAGCATTTCTTCACCGGAAACGCAGAAGGTCTCTCTTACCCTCAAACCGGGCGAACTTCGCCGACTGCGAACCGCGTGGCGAACACCCAGTTCCAAAGTCATTTTCGATTTCACCAACCCCGAGAGCCTCCACTTTGACAACCTTGCCTACCAGCGCGATTAGTTCTTCGCTGATGCTCGGCAAGGGCGGATGCCATGGCACTCCGTGATCGAGGGTGGCTTGGGTGATGCGCTGGACAGCGATGTTTGCAGACACTCCGAAGTCGGAGTCTGCATCATCTTCAGCAATAAGCAGGGCGTTTGGATTCCCTACGAAGGTGGCGCGCCCGGTGAGGGTCGAACTCACGACCTACAGCTTCGGAGGCTGTCGCTCTATCCATCTGAGCTACGGGCGCACGGTTGCGTTTCACAGGGAGGCGCTGGAATCGCAGTCACGCGATAATTGCGACGTGTTCGATTATTCTAGCGCTTGCACGGCTTGCGCGCCAGAGTGCTCTTGGAGGCGCGGGCTGGACGGCTGATCTGGTTCTCGCGACGGTTCGCTTTCAGTTGGAGGAAAGCTTTCGAGTTCAGCCTTTTGCCCGGGCCTTGATGTCGTGAGCGAGTTTTTCAATTTCTTCAGCTTTTTTCACCAGGGCCAGCGACAGGATCTGCGAGGAATCTGTTTTCTCCACTTCCGTCTTCAAATCGGACGCGAGCTGATAGAGTTTTTCGATGTTCTTCTTGATGTCCTTCTCGTTGGCTTCCAGAAGTGCCTTGGTAGAAGATTTCGCCGGCGCGGGGTCAGAACTCTCGGGATCTATCGCAGGGTCGGAAGTAGGTGGCCGGCCGGATGGCTTGGCCTGGCCGCTCAGGATGCCGACGCGCATAAGTGCTAGCGTGCCTGTGCCGGCCAAAGCGGTCAAAAATCTGCGTCTCGTGTTAGACATATTTGCCTCACTCTGTGGTCCGCCGGCTCAGAATTGAGCTCTCATCAGACGGGCATCCCTGCTCCTCCAATGTTATACTTTCCTTCCCGAAAAAACGATGACCAGTCTCTCCATTCCCTGGCCCGAATGGCCCGAATTCACAGTCAATGTCAGTAAGCTACTAGCCATCATAGCCATCTTCTTTATTGCTCTGCTCATTAATCGCTTTCTCCGGGTTCTGACCAAGCTGGTCATCAAGCATGCCGCTACTCAGAGTCGCGCGGCGCAGGTCCGCGAACAGCAAACTCGTACGCTCGCGGGCGTGCTTTATGGCTCCGGAAGCAAGGTTGTCTGGTTCGTGGCGGTGTTAACGGCGCTGGACCAATGTCACATCAGCGTCGCGCCGGCTCTGACGCTGGCGGGACTTGCCAGCGTCGCGCTGGGTTTCGGCGCGCAGAATCTCGTACGCGACTTGATTACCGGCTTCTATATCGTACTCGAAGACCAATTCGTGATAGGTGATACTATTCAGATTGGCGATGCCACTGGACGCGTCGAACATTTGACGCTGCGGCGCACCGTGTTGCGCGATGCCCGCGGCGCGCTGGTGACGATTGCCAACGGCGAAATACGCACGGTGAGCAATCTTAGCCGCGACTGGTCGCAGGCTTTTGTGGATATATCCATTGCGCCGGAAATATCCCTCGAGAAAACAATGCAGGCGCTAGAGAGCGCCGCCGCGGAGTTGCGCGGGGACCCGTCGTGGTCGCAGGCGCTGGTCGATGGGCCGCGCATTCTTGGAGTACAGGCGTTCGACCGATCGTCTTCAACGGTGCGTTTGCAAGTGCGCACGGCCCCGACGCGGCAGGATGAAGTGTCGCGTGAACTTCGGCGGCGCGTCCAGATTGAGTTTCAACGGCAAGGACTTCCGTTATCAAACGTGCAGCGATTCGAACTGGTTAGCGCCTCTCCTTCTCCGCCAGAGGCACCCAAGCCAGACAAGCCGAATTAGCAAGGAGAACCCGAAATGAGCCAAGTTACCTATGACGAAGTAAATCTGATGCTGAAGCTTTACGAGATGAGACGTGAGCCGAGGCTGCGGCAGGCGCGCGCATGGTTTCTGGAGCATTTTCATCCGACATCTCCCGAAGACATGATGCAGAAATTTCCGCAGGGCGGAGAGGAAAACACTTTCATTCGCATGGTCATCAGCTACTGGGATATGGTGGCGAGCATTGTGAATCGCGGATTGATCAACGACGAACTTTTCTTTGAAAGTAATGGAGAGATCTGGGTGGTATGGGACCGCATGCACAGCATCGTACCCATCTGGCGTGCAGCCTTCAAGAATCCGCAGTTGTTTTCTAACATTGAAGATACTTGCAGGAGGCTGGAAGCCTGGCGCGAGAAGAGGGCACCGGGTTCGAGCACGGCGATGCGGCAGATGATGGATCAAGCGCGTCAAAAACCGGCTGGCGCTTGATTTCGTCGGCACGGGAAATTCCTGGTCCGGCGGACTCCTATCAGTGTTGGAGCCGCAAGGGTTGCAGCAACGGAGCGGTTACCGGCTCTGTTCTTGCGATCGGCTGGGCCATCCGAAGGCAATCACGGCCCGATGCTTTCGCCTTATAAAGAGCGGTATCCACCTCGTGCAACAATTCCTCGACAGGTCTAAGACCCCAGTCCGAGCTCATAAGAGCGCCAAGACTCATGGTGAGACTGAGAGAGCCCTTCGCGGTCTGTATCGGGCCATTGGAGATGGACTTGCGAATGGCTTCCGCACGGGCGGGCGCGAATGCCGGATCGCAACTGTTTAGTACCACGAGGAATTCTTCCCCTCCGTAACGTCCCACGAAATCATAGGAGCGCACGGAACCGAGAAGGCGATTGGCAGTTTCTATGAGGACTTCGTCACCCACTACGTGGCCATAGGTGTCGTTGACCCGCTTGAAGTGATCCACATCGCCGAGCAGGATTGTGGTGGATTTTTTTTCGCGGTGCGAGCGGTGCAGCTCTCGAGTAAGCAAGTCCATAATCGCACCGCGGTTTAGCAGGGAAGTTAGCGGATCGTGCGTGGCCCGAAAACGCATGTTCTCCCGGGCTTCCACCAGCCGGTCCTCCAAGAGCAGGATGCGTTCTCCGACGCGGAGCCGTGCGCGCAATTCTTCTGCATTGAACGGTTTGGTCAAATAGTCGTCGGCTCCCGATTCTAGGCCGAGCACGGTCTCCTCTTTGGTTCCCTTTGAGGTTAGCAGTACCATATAGACGTACGTTTGTTCCGAGCGCTTACGAACGGCGCGGCACACCCCGGGCCCATCTAACTCCGGCATGACCCAGTCCAGTAATGCCAGACGAGGTGCCTCGAGCTTCTGAAGTTGTTCCAGAGCTTGCTTGCCGTTTTCCACCGCAGTGACTTCGTAGCCGGCACGTTCCAGCGTTTTTTCGAGTAATCGACGTGAAAGCGCGTCGTCGTCGGCGATCAAGATCTTCAATGGCGCACCTCCGCCATGTACGCCTCAAGTTCGGGCAAGAGACTGGCGGCTTCGCATTTCAAGGCCTGCAAAGCGCCTTTTAGGGAAGCTGTTTCTCCGGCGGAGGCTATGACCTCGAGTCTTGCGGCCGCGGCTGCAGTACGCACACCGCCCAGACTGGAAAGCATCCCCTTGAGCGTATGAGCCAACCTTGCGGCCTCTTTCAAGTCCTCGGCAGCCACAGCTGACTCGAGAGAACGCATGGTTAGCGGGAAGTCCTCTTTGAATATGTTCAGGAGGTCCCGCAGCAGCTCCTGATCATTGTCGACCCTCTCCAGCAGTTCAGCCAGATTCCAAGCCGGATCCGAATGACTGTCTTCATTTTTCTTCATGGTTTCACTTCCATGCTTGAGCTTCGAATCTGCAAGTTCTTCTGTGTCCACTCGCAGAAACTCGGCTTGAATTGGTTGCGACACGCACCTGTCTGTAGCCGGTGGCAAGGGGAGTGTTCGAAGTGCGTCCGGGTGTCATGCTAGCTTTTCGCCGCCTCCGCCCTGGTGATGACGTGCCGCGCCAGCGCCAGCATGTTCGAACTGATTCTGAGGTGTGCGTCGCTGGCCGCCCCTATGTTCACTTCAAACTGCAGCCTGTCTTCCGCGATCAGGAAATCGATCGCGCCGCCGCTGGCGAGAAAATCGGGAGTTTCGCCGACGGTTAGCACGTTGCCTCCCTGAATGGATTTGAAGATGCTTCCGTAGCGCTTACCCTCCGAGCGGCTAACGAAAAGAATATGACAAGCGCGCAGATCCTGTTCTTTGTGCGCCCAGCGAACTTCCACGCGCCGGCCGCGGATGGAAGTTCCTCGGGTGGCCTCTGCCAAAGAGGCTCCGAAAGGAAAGTCTCCAAAAACGCAAAGGAGAAGCGGCGATTGCCCGGCGGAGAAAGCGTCGGGGGGCCACTCAACAAATCTGGGAAAGGCCGCCAGAAACGAGGCTTTTGCTTGGTATTCGTTGAGCCTCTCCTCTCGGCCGCCTGAAGCGGGCAAAGGCAGCACCAGGGTCGTGAGTAGTCCAAGAAAGACGAAACCGCGAAGCCGTTTTTCTGTCGAGAAGCGTCTTTTTGGCGCTCGAAGGAGGGAGACGCGGCCAACACCGAGCCCGAGAAACAGGCGCGCCAAGTGCACGCTGCCCTCCCTTGCCGACATCGCGAGGCCATAAGCAAAACGGAATTGCACAGAGCCCCCCATTCCTTGGGGCAAGCCGGAGGCCAGATACAGGCTCGGTGACGAATTCTAAGCTGTTGAAATACAGGAGGTTACACCGCTGACCTTCGTGGCGGGCGGAACCACGGATTCCCAGGTCGGGACACAGGCGAGGAAGCAGTTCAGAGTGGAACAGGTCGCGTCAGTTCTTACTGTTCTTTAGCTTGTCGATGGGACCCCACTTTGCGCCGTGTTTAGGCCGTTCGGGACCATAGGAAGGCCTCGGAGGCGCGTGCCCGTGGCTTGGAAAATGGCGTTGCCGATGGCTGGAGCGACGGCCATGATTGGTGTTTCGCCTGCTCCTGCCGAGGGAAGGTCCTTTCGATCCAGAAGGACGGCTTCGATTTCCGGGACGTCGCGGAAGCGCGGCACACGATAGCGCGAGAAACGTGGATTGGTGATGCGGCCATTCTCGAACTCGATGAATTCGAACAGAGCACCACCAAGCCCCTGAATATTCGCGCCAATCACCTGATTGCGCAATCCATCGGGATTTACGATGGCGCCGCATTCGAAGGCCGTTGTCATTCGCACTACGCGCACCGCGCCGGAAGTGTGATCTACCGAAACCTCGGCACATGTCGCCACGTAGCCACCCTTTTCAAGACCCCCTGCGATGCCGAATCCCTGTCCCTCCTGTGTTTTCTTGTGCGACCAGCCAAAAGATTTCGCTGCCGCGTCAAACACGGCACGCAGCCGGGAATCGGAGAGATTCTTCAGCCGGAATTCCAGTGGATCGATTTGCGCCGCATGGGCGAGCTCGTCCATGTGGCTTTCTCGCGCGAAAAAGTTTGCCGTGGCCGCCAGCCCCCGATAGGAGCCGCTCCGCAGAGGGCACTGTGTGGAGTGAAATTGGATGTGCTGGTTGGGGACGACATACGGAGTATCGATGGCTGACATTCCTGAGTTGTAATTGTGAAATTCCCATGCTGTTAGCGCGCCATCGGCAGCAATGCCGCTCTTGATTTCCATCACGCCTGCTGGCCGAAAATAGGCCCAGGTGAACTCTTCTTCCCGCGTCCAAACCACTTGGACGGGGCGCCCCGCAGCGCGCGCCAGCCGGGCGGCTTCCAGCGCGGCATCTCCGGTGTGTTTGCCCCCGTAGGCAGAACCGGTATCCGGGACGATCACGCGCACGTCACTTTCCGAAACGTGAAAGACACTGGCCAGCTCATCGCGCACGGCAAACGGGCGCTGCGATCCCGTCCATACCGTGAGTTTGCCATCGGACCATTCGGCCACCGCCGCGCGCGGCTCGAGCGGGGCATGCGCGATGAACGCTACCGTGTAGGTGGCATCCAAACGGTGCGCAGCAGCCGCGAAGCCGTCCTCCACAGAGCCGGTTGTTTTTCGAGAGCGATCGTCGCTCTTGACCGTGGCATTCTTTTTCAGATAGGAAAAGAGCTCTTTGCTTGAAGTATGGGACACTTCCTTCCATTCGGTCTGAATTGTCTCGAGCGCTCTACTGGCGTCTCGTTCATTGCCCGCGGCGGCACCGATGAAGTCGCCGTCGCGCACGACAATAACCCCGCTCATCGCTAGGGCAGCTTTCGCATCGTAAGAAGTGAGCGTTGCGCCGAACGACGGCGGTCGAAGCACTTTGCCGTACAGCTGGCCTGGCCGACGAAGATCGGGAGTGTATTGGTGCTTTCCGGTGACGAACGCGCGGGCATCCTTTTTCGGAATAGATTTCCCTGCAATCGTCCATTGATCCGGCGGAGTGACGGGATCTTCCGCGGGGAGGTTTTGCGCCAGAGTCTTGCCACGGGCCAAATCCGCATAGCGAAGCGATCGGCCAGTGGCTGGATCGGTCACCTTTCCGTCTGCTGTAGTAAGTCCTTCGGCTGCGACGTTCCATTCTTTCGCGGCTGCGCCGACCAGCAGGTCTCGCGCGGCGGCGGCGGCGCGGCGAAGCTGAGGCGACATAGTAGGCATGGAGCGGCTACCCACCGTTCCGAAATCGAACGGCGTCAGTGCCGTGTCGGCCGTCACCATGGTTACGCTTTCAAAAGGTAGGTGCAATTCATCGGCCACCGTTTGCGCCAGCGATGTGCGGATGTTTTGGCCAATCTCTACTTTGCCCGTGAACGCGGTCACGTTCCCGTCTTCGCCGATATGCAGCCATGCCGTGATGTCTTTTGGGAGTTCTTCCTGGTGAAAGCCCTGGGTGGGCGCGGTTTCCTGAGCGGCCAGGGTATCTCTTGCTACCGCAAAAACGGCAATGCCTGCGCCGAGAAACTTGAAGAAATCGCGGCGGGGCAATTCGAAACGATGCATCGGGGCTGCGGTGAATTCGTAGCGCTCGGGTTCGGGCTGAAACTTAATGGAAGAGCCGCTCATCGTCCGCGCTCCTCGATCGACTTGGCTGCTTGATGAACCGCGTCGATGATCCGCGGATGAGTTCCGCAGCGGCAGATATTGCCCTGCAGGGATTGAATAATCTCCGCCGAGGTGGGATGGGGGTTCGTTCTGAGAAGGCCGACGCTGCTCAAGATCATCCCCGATGTGCAGTAGGCGCACTGGAACGCTCCCGAGTCGAGAAATGCCTGCTGCACCGGATGCAGGCGCCCGTCCTTCTCGAGACCTTCAATAGTTGTGATGGGTTTTGCTGCGGCTGCACTGACAGGAATCTGACACGAGCGGCGCGGCGCTCCGCTGAGCAGGATCGTGCATGCGCCGCATTGGCCCTCGCCACAGCCGTACTTGGTTCCGGTCAGGCCCAGTTCATCGCGGAGTGCCGTGAGAAGCGGCGTTTCTGGATCGCAGTGGACCGCTTGACGCTTACCGTTGATTTCCAGTTCGATCGGCTTCGCCATCGTTTTCCTTTCGGCTTGTGAAATTCTGTAAGCCGGGTCACCGTTCGCTACATCTTACCACCGGGAAGAACCGAAGAAATCGGCGAACTCACGTCCCAGCGGTTGCGGCCGTTCTGACGCTCAAGTGAATCGTTTCGCCATACGCTCTTGCGATGAGCGGGCTTCACACGGCCGACGCGTTTCAGGAAGCGAGGGCACAACGCATATTCGTATGAACGCTCGATACCTTTGGAGGTTAGAGAAGAATTGATTCTCAATTTAGATGAACTTGGTGGAACAAGGGTTTTATTTTCAACCGGTTGAAATCGATTTGGGAAGTGCACCCTCTGGCAGCAATCGTGCGTTGGCATAGGAGTGCAATCTCTACTGTTTTGGTGGACTTCGGGCCATTACGAGCTTCTGGAGGAAACTCGATGAGGAAAAGTATTTGGCTGGTTTTCGGCGTGTTCTTGTTTTTCTTAGGCGCAGGTTTCTTGCCTGCTTCTGCGCAAGAAATGGCAGGCATTACAGGAATTGTCACAGACAAGACGGGGGCGGCGGTCAGCGATGCGGATGTGAAGCTCGTGGACAGCCGAAATGGGGCGGCTCACGGGGCCAAGACCGGTTCCGATGGAGTGTATCGCATCGTTCAGCTTGCGCCAGGACCGGGTTACACGCTGACCGTCAGCAAGGATGGCTTTCAGACGGTTTCAGTGTCGAACCTCTACCTGGCCGTCGCAACCACACGATCCCAGGACATCCGGCTGGACGTCGGCACGGTGAATCAAACGGTGGAAGTCAGGTCCGAGGGATCGGTCAGCTTGAATACCTCCGACGGCACCATCGGCAACAACTTTGATATGCGGACTGTTGCGAGCCTTCCAAACGAATTCCGAGATGACCCCGCTAACTTGCTGCGCCTACAACCTGGCGTGGTAAGCGCGCAGGGTGGAACGGCGGTTAATCCCAGCGGAAGCCGGGACGGAGCCGTCGCTGGCGCCCGAGCCGATCAGAACAACATCACCGTGGATGGCATCGATGCCACGGATTTTGCGTTTGGAAACGCTTTTGCCACGCAAGCGGCTATTCCCGTTGACGCGGTTCAGGAATTCAGCACGCAAGTAGGCGACGCAACAGTTGGTTACGGCGGCCGAAGCGGTGGGCAGACCGTCATCACCACGAGAAGCGGCACGAACGATTGGCACGGTTCTGCGAGCGAATACAATCGCACCGCGGCCACGGAAGCGAACACGTTCTTCAATAATAAGGATGGCGTTCCGCGAACAAACCTGGTTCGCAACCAGTTTGGAGCAAATCTCGGCGGCCCCGTTAAAAAGGATAAGGTGTTTTTCTTTTTTGACTATGAAGGCCGGCGCGACGCTCAACAGATTAATGAACTTCAAATCGTGCCATTGTCGCACGTGCAGAATGGCCAGCTTGCTTACATCAACGCGATGAGCAGCACGACCGGCCAGCCCTGCAGCCCGTTCAGCCGGCTTGGATCCAATGATGTGAGCACGGATTGCGTGACCGTACTTTCCGCCGCGCAAGTTCAGGCGCTTGATCCCTGCTCGCAGGCTGGCGGTTGCCCTAATGCTCCAGGATTCACAACGCCGGGAGTCGCGCCTTCTCTGATGAACCTCTTCAAAACTCGCTACCCTGCGCCAAACGATTTTTCATCGGGCGACGGGATCAACACGGCTGGTTTCCGCTTCAACGCTCCCGACCCTCTGACAGAAAACGATTACACAGCGCGGGGCGACTACAACATAAACAACAAAAACAAGATGTTTGTGCGATTTAACTTCCGAAACTTGAATTCCATCAACACTCTGATTCAATTCCAGGGTGACCCACTGACGGGGCCGAACATTTTGCGTGATCGTGCGTGGGTCATCGGGGAGACTTGGACGGTTAGCGCCCGCACCATCAACCAGTTCGTGTACGGAGAAACACGTTCCAATCTGGACCAGCCTATTTTGTTCAATCCAGCGGGCGGTCTTGTGCCGCTGACCTTTTTCGGTGGAGCCATTGCGACTCCCTTTGCCCGTCAAAGCCAGATAGGCCACATAGCTCCAGTTCCTACATTCCGCGACGATGTCACCCTGCTGCGCGGCAGACACACCATTACCATTGGTGGAGAATGGCATCCCATCAAACTTCGCAGCACGCTCACCAACAACTTCAACTTCATTCAAGAGGGGCTGGGTGGAAGCATTGCCAGCCTGCCAGGCAATCTGAGACCGGCCAACATTTTGCAGGATACCGGGGGAATCGCCGACGCCAATTGGGACAATTTCTTTGTTGGTGCTCTGGGAATCATCAACAATTTGCAGAGTGCCATCAGCTACTCCAAGGATGGCTCGGTAATTCCGCAAGGAGAGGAGAGCCATCGGCGCGATTGGCGCATTTATCAGTCCGCAGGTTATGTGCAGGATGCCTGGAAACTGCGCAACGACCTCACTGTCACCATGGGAGTCCGCTACCAGTATTCGACAGTTCCTTACGAAGTCAACGGCCTCGAAGCTAGCTTTCTCAACACAAGTCTCAATGACATCCTCGCGACTCGTGTCTCGAATGGATTGCAGGGGATTTCTGGCGCCGCGGTTACGCCAGAACTCACCTATCAACTCTCCGGGAACGGAAACCCTGGGGGAAAGCCGCTCTATAACCCTGAAAAGGATGATTTTTCCCCTCGGCTCGCTCTCGCGTGGAACCCGAGTTTCCGCACCGGGTTGCTAGGAAAGGTGTTGGGCGATCGCAAAACAGTGATACGAGCGCAAGGCTCCCTGATTTACGACCAGACCGTAATCAACGCCGTTACCAACCTCGAAGACCAGTCCAACTACGTTTACGGAAACACGGTTGCTGCTCTCTTTGGCGGAGGCGGGGCAACCGCTTCACTGGAATCCGACCCGCGGTTCACGGCTGCGAATGCGCTGCCGTTTCCAGTCACAGTGCCGGCGTTCAAGACCCCGGTGACGCCGAACGCCATCTTCAATTTTGGTGTCGACAATAAACTGCGTACGCCGTATTCAGAAACTTTCTCGCTGGGCATGCAACGCGAGCTGCCTGGCGGTTTTCAATTAGAAGTAGACTACTACGGCCGCTTGGGCCGCAGGCTGTTCGTGTTGGCCGATGGTGCGCAGGTCATCAATTTCGTTGACCCTGCGTCCGGCCATAGCCTAGTGGGCGATTTCACAACCCTGGAGCAGGAAGCCCGCAAGGGAATCAGTCCGGCAAACATCGCTCCGCTGCCCTTTTTTGAAAACCAAATAATGGCCGGAACCGGCGCGACTTGTGCGCAGGTCAACCAGGCCGTATTCGGTACACCATTTTCCACCTGCACCCAGGCGGTCTACGCCGTCAATCAGACCGCTCTCCAGCAGGGAAACCTCGGCGGAGCTATGCTGAGTATCTTTGGACTTGTGCCACCGAATGTCGGCATACCTTCCCAGTTTTTCGTAAATGCTCTGGGTACAAACAAAGGCTACTCTTCCTACAACGCGATGTTTACGACGCTGCGGAAGCGTCTGTCGCACAACCTGCAGTTTGATTTCAACTACACATATTCCCATTCCATCGACAACAGCTCGGTGATCGCCAATAACAACGGAAACTTCGTGGGCGGGTCGACGCAAATTCTCTGCGATGCCCTTAATCTGAGCGTTTGCAAGGGAAACTCGGAGTTTGACGCGACGCATCAGGTCAGCGCCGATTTCGTTTATGATCTGCCTTTCGGCCGCAGCCAGGCCTTTGGGCGGAATTCTGCGCGTTGGCTGGATGAAATCATCGGTGGCTGGCAGACTTCCGGAATCGTGACGTGGCGATCGGGGTTGGCTCTCACCGCCAATGCTGGCGGAAGCACCACAAGCCTCGCTGCTGATCAGGGGGCATTCTTCACAGGAAATCAGCCCGCGGTCGCCACCAGCCTCCACACCGACACGGCCAATAACAATCAGATCCAATTCTTCGCGAACCCGCAGAATGCAATCGGAGCATTTTCGTTTGTCAACGGATTGCAAGTCGGTAACCGCGACACGCTCCGCGGCCCACATTTCTCCAACATGGATTTGGCTGTCTCTAAGTTCTTCCCGCTCTTTGGGGAGAAGTATCGGCTGCAGTTCCGGGCTGAGGCTTTCAACCTGTTCAACCACCCGAACTTCGGGCTGCCCAACACCTTGATCACATCTTCGACGTTTGGGGTGATCAATTCTCTGGCCGGCCAAGAGCCATCGCGCGTCATGCAGTTCGCGCTTCGGTTCGAATTCTAGTCTCGCAAACGCGGCGCAGAATTTCTTGTCTGGCAGGCAAGGGGTTCTGCGCCGTGCTCTTTTCTATCGGGGAACTTCCGGCCGGGTTCAGTCTTTCTCGTGCAGCAGCGAGTCACGCACGCCTTCCAGTTCCTTCTTCTTCTCTTTGTCGAGGTCCGGGAAGGAAAGATCGAGATCCTCCAGAGTTGAGATGATCGTGGAGGCTACTATCAGCTGCGTGTACCACTTGTTATCCGCGGGAATCACATACCATGGCGCATGCTTCGTGGCGGTATTCTGAATCATCTCTTCGTATGCTTCCTGGTAGTCCTTCCAGTAAGCGCGCTCTTTGACGTCGGCCATCGAAAACTTCCAGTTCTTTTTTGAATCTTCCAGACGCTCCAGAAAACGCTTCTTCTGTTCTTTCTTCGAGACATGCAGGAAAAACTTGCGAGTCACCACCCCGTTGCGCGTCAAATAATGTTCGAAGGCGTTGATGTCCTCATAGCGCCGCTCCCAGATATGCTTGGTAATCAATGGGTCAGGCAGCTTTTGCGCCTGCAAGAGCGTGGGGTGGACTCGCACAACCAGAACTTCTTCGTAGTAGGAACGATTGAAGATGCCGATCTTGCCGCGCTCTGGGACGCATCGGTGCGCCCGCCACAGATAATCGTGATTGAGTTCTTCGGCGCTTGGAGTCTTGAAGGCATGAACCTCGCATCCTTGCGGATTTACACCGGACATGACGTGTTTGATAACGCCGTCTTTGCCGGCGGCGTCCATCGCTTGAATCACGAGCAGGAGCGCCCAGCGATCCTGCGCATAGAGCTTCTCCTGCAAATTGCTGAGCAGGCCGGCGCGATTCTCGATAATTTTTAGGCCCTGCTCCTTGTTTTTCACGTCGCCGGTGTCGCGCGGGTCGTAATCTTTCAGGCGGAATTTTTCGCCCTTGGAGACGCAATAGGGCTCAGCAAGCCTCGCGGATTCCCTGATCTGTTTACGGTATTTCATAGTGCTGGGAGTTTAGTACAGAGGGGCCGCTCAGAACAGGGTTCCGAGCGTCCAGCCGAAGGCCAACAAGCGGTTGTGCGCGTGGAAGAGCGAACCATCCGGTAATTGCAGAAAGCGATTTAATCGCCATACGTTCACGGCATAGTACGCGCGCACGGGCACCTGAATCCCCGGCACCGTCCACCTCAGCTCGATCCCGATGGACCCATGCAGAATGCCGTTCGTGGAATCCAGCAACGTAGGGCGCGTCTTCCCCAGCCAATTGGGTAGCAGCCAGCCCGATCCCAAATCAAAAAAACCTGCCGCTTGCGTGCCTCCGCCAAGTGGAACGCGATACTCCGCGTTCGCGGCGCTGATCACATTGGCGCCCGCTGGGCATGCCGAATACGTTTGATTCCCGGAACTTGTTACCGATGGGAATACGGCATAAGGCCCTAGTTCGCCTGAGCTGAGGCCACGAACTTGTGCGTCGCCGGAAAAAAGCCACGCGTACGCTGGCATGTCGCCATGGTAGCTCCCAGCGCCACTGAACACCGTTCGAAAAGCCCAGGCATTCCGGCGATTGAAAAACCGGTCCGGAAAGATTCGCGCGTATTCCTCATTGGAACGAATCACATTTTCGCTTCCGCCCAGCCAGCCGCCCGAAATGGAATTGGTAACGGACAGCCGCTCACTCCCTGCGTCGTGCGTCCAGCCCAGTCTCACAGCGCTGCTGGAAGTCTCTGCGCGCAGGTCGCTCGCAGGCAACCCCGTGAGAGAAGCTGGAAGTGCGAATGAATAAACTGTGTTCGTATGCGAGAAGCCGTAGTTCACCGTCAAAGAGTTTGTATTGGTCAAGGGGTAGCTCCAACCCGCGTTCAGCCCTTCGCTGCGAGATGTGTAGAACGGGCCTTTGGCACTGCTTGTAAAACGCGGGCGAAGCACATTGTTGAAAATGGAAAGGACCAGCGAGCTGCGCGAGCCGAGAAACCCTTCGATCACCAGACCAAGGACGATTTGTAAGCTCTGCGGTCCTCCGTCAATTTGTGTCGTGAGCAGTTCCTCTCGCTGGAGGAGATCGAATAGCGTGTAAGCTATCCCGATAGTGCTGCCGAACTGTCCGTGCCCTCCAGAGAAGGAAGCACGTTGCTGGCCGGCTTCCGAGACGCGGATCGTCACGTCAGCCGTATGGGTGATGTCGTCTGTGTCGACTCGAATATCTTCTTTCTTAATTTGATGAAAGTAGCCCGTCCTCGTGAGCCGCGCGAGCCCGCCTTCGAGCGCGTGCTCATCAAATGGCCTTCCTTCCTCTAAACCGATGCGCCGCCGCAGATAGCGATCACTGAATCTGTGAAGACCTTCGAATTCAATTCGTCGCACAATATAGGGCGGTGCGCTGCTAAACCCAATTCTCTCTCTCACACGGTGCGTCTCAAGGTCAAGTGTTCGCGATGTTTCGACGCTTCGCTCGGAGCCGGCCCCTTCGCGGTTATGCTTTGGCGTCCTCGCCGCTACCCATGCATGCCGTAAATCTTCAAGCGCCCTCGCCGAGTACGCTGAGCCGACCTCTGCCTTCGAATACGCCAGGAGTTTTGCTCCGCGCTTACCGCTTGCCTCAGTGAGTTCAGGACTGATACCCACGGATTCAACGCGATAAAAGGGACCAGCTTCGATGGGTACGGAGACTGCGAGACGTTTTCCCGGAATGCGAAATGGCCGCGGGATCCACTTGCAAGCTGTTTTTTCATAGACCGAAACGCGAGCTGTGCCGATCCGCGCTTCAGGGTATCCGTGATCCTGGTAGTAGATCAGTATTTTGGAGCGATCCTCCTCAAATCCCTCGCGCGTGTACGCATCCTTGCCCCGCCACGAGGCGAAAATCGCGCTGGGTGCCGTTCGCCGCATCTCATGCCGGAGCAATTTTGCTGAGAGTTCGGGATGCCCTTCGAACGCAATCCGCCCCACAGGGATGTGTGGCCCATCATGAATTGCAAAGCGCACGTGAACTGTCCCGTTTCGAAACTCTTCGCGATGAATCTCCAGCCGCGGCTGCGGACGGCCCAACTCAGCGAGGGCCGACTGAATTGTTTTTGAAATGCGTTGTAGGTTTGCGGGAGCAGCGGGTTCACCCAACGGGGGAATCAGGTATTGCTCGCCGAGAATTTTTTCAATCTGCGCACGCAAGAGCAGCCGAGATCCCGCGTATTCCACTCTCGTGAGGTAGGGCAGTTCCGTAACGCGGAAAACGAGTCGCACTCGTTGCGTTGTATCGTCGCTACCGAGTGACGACGGGTCTTTCGTGGATTGTGTTTCCACCCCGATTTCGCCGAACCATCCCAGCCGTCCCAGCACCTTTACATCCGATTCGATCTTCTTCAAGTCAAGTGGCGCGCCCGCGTGAGAAGAAATCTGCGCTTCGACCGTCTCTCGAGCGATATGCCGCAGCCCTATGAACACAACTTCATCAATAAGGGAAGTCGAGGCTTCAACAAGCGCAGGCACCTCATCACGGCTCGCCGAGTTGGCCTCATTTCTCGAAGCCGCCTGCAACCCTCCCCCGGCAAACAATACTCCGCCAACGCCAGCCACAACCAGCCATCGCACGATCATCCCTCCTTGCACCAGGAGGATGACTTAAGGGATGAGCGCCACCTGCACGAGGTTGTCTCTGGAAAGTAAGTTTTCAGCGAAATGCGGCACAGTCTGCGATTTCAAACACATTCGTTCTACCTCAGCGGGAGCACGTCGTAGGGCCTCATCATTTCATTGTCTTCATGTTCCAGAATGTGACAGTGCCAAACGTACCTGCCCGTGTAGCCCTCGAACTTCGTAATGATCCTCGTCACCATACCCGGATGCGCTTGCACGGTGTCTTTCCAACCGGCTTCGTTCAGTGCTGGCGGCACAGCTGCGCCGATGTACTCGACTCTTCCGCCCTTGTAGTAGTACTCCGGCTCAAAAGGCCGGCGGTCGAGAATTTGAAAACGGACCAAGTGGAGGTGAATTGGATGCGAGTCATCCGTAAAGTTCAGCAAGTTCCAGATCTCGATGGAATTGAGCGCCGGATTCTCTGTCACCGGCATGTCCCAGTGAGCATTGTTTAGCAGCATCATCACCGGATTCGTGGCTTTGTCATCTTTTTCTCCGAGCGTGAGCACGCGGGTTTTGACGGCATCGGATTCCGCAATTTTCGGTACCGGACGCAGTGCCGTCGGCAGCGCACCGGTGTCCGGCGTTCCCGACTTCAAAACACGAAACTGCATCACCGTCAGAGAGTCATTCGTTACTACCATCTTTTCCCCTGCATGGCCGGAGAAGTCCAGAACAAGGTCGGCGCGCTCGCCAGGCGCGATCAACAGACTTTTTAGTCTCACAGGCGCGGGTAGCAATCCCAGGTCAGTTCCGATCTGGTGAAACTCCTGACCATTGGAAAGTGCAAGATGGAAAAATCTTCCGTTCGCCGCATTGAGTATGCGGAACCGATATTTGCGCGGCTCAACATCGAGATAGGGAAATAATTTCCCATTCACCAAGATCGCATCGCCGAAGCAATCCGGTACCCACGGCGATTCCGGATCTGGCGAGATGGGATAATACAACTGACCTTCAAGGTCTAACGAGCGGTCGCAGATGGTCAGCGGAATCTCGTACTTGCCTTTGGGCAAGTTTAACCCGTCTTCAAAACTGTCTCTTACGAAAAAATTGCCATACAATCCGGCATAAACGTTTAGCCGGGTGATCCCCAAGGCATGGTCGTGGTACCACAGATGCGTGGCATCCTGGCGATTCGGATAGTAGTACGTTTTTGATGTCCCCGGGAGCCACCAATCCTCGGGATAACCGTCGCTATTCGCGGGCGCCTTTGCGCCATGCAGGTGCGTGACTACTCGGACGGCGGGCTTATCTGCTTCCGCGCCGTGAACGGTGTGATCAATGGGCAGAAAGTGGGCCTTCGGAAGTTCGTTCGCCCACTCGACCAGCAATGCCTCGCTGGAGCGTGTTTCAATCGTTGGCCCAGGCGAACCTTCCTCGAATCCCCAAAGTCGTGTCGGCTTCACATCCCGGTGAACCTTGCTCATGAATTGGCGCATCGCCAGACGATAATGGGGAATCACACTGGCTGGATTCTCGGGACTGGGCCGTGTGCCTTGCGACCGGATAATTCCCGGAATGGGAAGCGAGTCCACAAATTTCTCAAGGGAATTCGGGTTGAGCAACGGACGAGCGATGATGCGGGTCTCGTGGACGTTGGTTTGTCCTCCCGCCAGACCCGCCACGAGCATCCCGGAATTTCGCAGGAATTCTCGGCGAGTGAATGAGCCATAGCGTCGTTTCATTCTTCATCCAACAGAAAAGGAAGCATCTACTAAGAGAAGAGGCATGCGGCTTGTCACCGCATGCCTCTCATCCAGCTTAACTTACAACCATGCAAATGCGGATCTACTACCGCTCGTCGTCGTCGTGACTTACGGCCAAGCCAGTGCCCGGATCGAGTACCAAACGGCCGACATTGTCGGATCGCAAGCGCTCGAAATCGAACATCTGATCGATCGAATTGGCGATCGCGTCGAAGGACCCTTGTCCGATGCGCTGGCTGTCCAGCCAGTTGTCCTCAATGAAATGGATGATCGAGGACTGGTCGGTCACCGTGTGGTCCACGAAGTTCTTCTTAGCCCAGGGCGAAACCACTAGCAAAGGCAGGCGCGGGCCATAGCCGCAGCGGCCCTGCGCGTGCGCGTTGCCGGGATCGACGCCGGGAAGCGCCGTGCTGCCGTCGCCGCATGCGCCCGGTGCCGTGAGAGCATCCGCGGGGGCGGTGGATTGATTCAGGATCGGGCCCATCTGGTGGTCGTACCACCCGTCTGAGTCGTCATACGAGATCACCACCGCCGTGCTGTCCCAGTCGTGCGACTTCTGCAGTGCGTTGATCACGTTGACTATAAATGCCTGCTCGTCCAGGGGATCCGAATAGCCGGCGTGCCCATCCTGGAAAGCCTGAGCCTTCAAGAAGCTGACCGCAGGGAGTTTGCCCGCCTTGACCGCCGCGAAGAAATCGTTGATGTCATAGTTGTGATTTGCAGGACCATCGTGGCCGATCTCAGAAATGGATGCCGGACGCGTGTGTTTTGGATTCGCGGTTTCGGGATGATACTGGAACATGGCATGGTGCGGGATGTAGTCGGACGTCACTGGTACGAGAACGGAGCCTGTGCTCCGTGCGCATCCTGTGGTGCCATTTGCGTTCGCGATGGTCAGGTCAAACCCGCCCATGAAAGAACCCCAGCTAACGCCCGCCGCGTTCAGCAGATGGCCAATGTTATGACCGGACATCTGGACTTGATTACGGGTTGGGGATGAACAAATATCGTTGAGTGGGTCCGGGTCTCCGACGACGGTCAGCGAGCCGCTGCCGCCATCGGTCTCGTTCCCGGTACCGTTAATTACGTTCACCGCGCCGTTAGTTTGGCCGGCCACGAGATTCAGCAGTCCCGGCGTCGAAGGCCCAAACGTGGTTCCATAGGAATTGTCGCTCATGGCAAAGTACTGGGCGTAGTTCCAGTACGCCGTGACGGTGTTCCCATCGAAATAGCCCATCGTCAGACCCTTGGTGGTCACCGCAAGTGGCGGCGCATTCGGTGGCGGTCCCGCTGTTCCCACTTTGCTGGGGAATAGGTCCATCAATCCCAAGTGAACGGCTGCCTGTTCCGGGCCATAGGCGTGATTCTGATCGTTCGTGAACGCCTGCGAGCGGTCCAGGCGGAAAGGATTCGTGGCGCCGGTACCATTGCCCGCACCCAGAGAGTTGGGGTTGCTGCTGAGGAGCGCTGCGGAAAGCCCGTTGACCGTCGGAGTTTTCTTCTTCGCGTGAAATGCCGGCTCGCCATCTGGGTTTAACGCGTTCGGATACGTCCCGAAGTAGTGGTCGAAGGACACATTTTCCTGAAAAATGATCACGATGTGCTTGATCGGAGTGACGGGGTCGCTGTTGCTGGGATTTCGAGCAAATGCTGGAGCGGCCGGCAAAAGGCTCAGGGCGGCGGCCGTGGCAATCGCCATCGCCTTTTTGAAGCAATCGTACATATCTATCTCTCCTTTTAAAGTCGGTCTAGCATTACTAGACCTTTGTTACCCGGACGGGACAAATCCGGCGGGCGGGCACGAGTGGGGCATACCCCAGGACAACCTTGTAGGCTGTTTGTGTTATTGCCAGATGAACACTCGGTCAAAACTGATTTATGGATGGCTCCATCCCGGCTGAACCGCTGTCCGTAATCGTGACCGCGCTTTACTGCCCCGATCCGAAGGTTCAGGTTCCTTCCAGCGCTGCGTTGACTCCGCTTGTTTTAGAAGACTAAGATGCCTCGCCGTGCGCAACCCCCCCGCTAAGTCCCGCCGCAACTTCCGGTTGCCTCATCCCCAGCCCCTGGACGCCCTGACCTACGCCCGCTTCACTGGGATTCCTACCTTCCTGCGTCTGCCCCACATCACCCAGCCCGCGGAACTCGAAGTCGCCCTGATCGGTGTTCCTTTTGACGGCGGCACAACCTATCGCCCCGGACCGCGCTTCGGGCCGCGTCATGTGCGCCTTCAGTCGGCGATCATCCGCCCCTGGAATCCCGTCCTACAGGTAAATCCGTTCGCCAAGCTTCGCGTCGCCGACTTTGGCGATCTCCCTGTGAATCCGCTCTCGATCGAGGACACTTTTCTCCGCATCGAAAAGGGAATGACTCCGCTTCTCGAGGCGGGGGTGCGTTGTGTTTGCGTGGGAGGCGATCACTCCATCAGCCTTCCGATCCTCCGTGCTGTGGCAAAAAAGCGTGGACCTGTTTCTCTCATCCAATTCGACGCTCACAGCGATTTGTGGGACGAGTATTTCGGCAGCAAGTACTCTCACGGGACTCCGTTCCGCCGCGCTTTTGAAGAGGGTCTCTTAGTGGATAGCGAAGTGTTGCAGGTCGGTCTTCGTGGTCAAGTCTATGGCGAAGATGATTTCGACTTCGCCCGCGCCCACAAAGTCAGGATGGTCACCGCTGAAGAATTTCACAAGAAGGGTTTGCCGACCGTTCAGCGGCATCTACGCGCGTTCCGCGGCAAGCCCGTTTACGTGACGCTCGATATCGACGCCGTCGATCCCGCTTACGCCCCCGGTACCGGCACGCCCCAAGTCGGCGGCCTAACCAGCATCCAAATCCTAGAACTCGTTCGCGCCTTGCGCGGCCTAGACATCATCGGCTGCGACCTCGTCGAAGTTTCTCCGCCCTACGACACCGGCGAAATTACTTCACTGCTTGCCGCGAATCTCCTCTACGAATTGCTCTGCGTCCTCTAAATGCCTTCTCTCGCTCGCAAACTTCGTCTACACGACTACTTTGCTCTCGCCTTCGGCACCATGATTGGCACTGGGTGGCTTGTCCTCATGGACGATTGGCTCGGCAGAGGAGGTCCTGCGGGCGCGGCACTTGCCTTTGCCCTCGGCGGCATCATTCTGCTTCCCGTTGGTTATGTTTACGGTCAGTGGGTTAAACGTCTTCCCGACGCAGCCGGCGAAGCCGCCTATACGGCACAGGTTTTTCCACCCATCGTCAGCTACTTCACCGGCTGGATGATGCTTCTCGCCTACTTTATCGTGTGCCCGTGGGAAGCGGTCGCCCTCGGAAAAATCGCCGCATACATTTTCCCCTGGCTCGACTCTTTCGAGCTATATCGGGTCGCTGGGCAGCCGGTATTCCTCCCTAGGCTGGTCCTGGGTATCGCGCTCACCTTGCTGCTGGCAACCATCAACTACCGCGGCATCCGCCTCAGCGCGAACTTCCAGAAAACCATGTCTTCCATGGTCCTGCTCATTTTCCTCGCGCTCGTCGGGATCAGCGCTGTCCGTGGCGTACCCGCGAATTTTCATCCTGCGTTTCGCGCTACTCCTTTCCTATCGATCCTGCTCACCCTACAAATCGTTCCGTATTTCCTGACGGGTTTTGAGTCTGTCCCCAAATACGCGGAAGAGGCCAACCCGGACTTCCGCCAAACCAGCTACATGCAAGCCATCGGCCTCGCTCTGGGAGTCGGTGCGCTCTTCTATGCTCTCTCGATCACCGCGGTCGCATACATCGCCCCGTGGCAATCCCTGCTCGGCAAACGCTTCGCCACCGCAATTGCCTTCGAGCATGGCATCGGCAGACACTGGCCCGTTCAACTCATTCTCGCCATGGCGCTCTTCGGACTCTTCCAATGTTTCAACGGAAACTTCGCCGCTTCCACGCGCATGCTTTTTGCCTTTGCCCGGCGCGGAACCGTTGCTACGCGCTTTGCGACAATCCACGAAAGATTTTCCACGCCTTCCGTCGCTGTCATCGGTGTCACGGTAGGAACGCTGCTCGGACTCCTTCTCGGGGATGCGATCCTGGTTCCCATCACAGAGGTTGGCTCGATGGCCTCTGCACTCGGCTGGCTGGCCGCCTGCGTTTCCTTCTGGCTCGTCGAGCCGCGGCCGCGCATGCGCTTCCCGACCGGCCTCGGTATTTGCGTTTCTTTGCTTCTGCTGCTGATGAAACTAGTCCCCGCTTTTCCCGGCCACTTCACGCCTACGGAATGGATAGCCCTGGCTATATGGCTACTCATCGGCGCCATCCTTCATCGCCGCTCCCAATCCGCATCTGCGATCCTCGCTAAGTGAGCGCTCCGATTGGCTGTTGCCCGCGGCCACTCCGGACGCCTCCAAGCTCTCTCACCCTGTCATGTATACTCTCGAAGGAGTCTGACTGGCATTCAAACATGATCCCTTTCTTGCATCTCGGACCTTTGGCTATCCCCACGTTTGGGTTGATGGTAGCGACCGGCATGCTCGTCGCGGCTTACGTATTGCAGGCCGACTTCAATCGCCGCAGATCGCAACTCGCGAGCATTTCCGCCAGAAATGAAAAGGACGAAGGCTTTCTGATCATCGGAATCGCGGGGCTTGCCGGTTTGATTGGCGCACGCCTCTATCACGTCCTCGAAAGTCCGCATGAGTTCTTCGCGGACCCGTGGCCACAGCTCTTCAGCCGTTACGGCTTTGCCTGGTTCGGCGGTTTTCTCGGCGGATTTATTGCCCTCCTGATTCTGGCGCGCTGGTCAAAAATTCCTGTTCTCGAATTTCTGGACATTTGCTCGCCCGCCGCAGGCGTCGGCTACGCCATCGGACGGCTCGGTTGCCTGCTGTCTGGCGATGGTGACTATGGTATTCCGACTTCGCTTCCGTGGGGCATGAGCTTTCCCAACGGTCTTGTCCCCACGACCGAACGCGTACATCCCACTCCCCTTTACGAGTTTTTCATCTGGCTGGCGATTGCAGCTTTTCTCTGGCACATGGGCACGAAGTCTCTGCGCGGTCCCAAAGCCAAAGGCGAAATCTTCTGCAATTACCTCATTCTCACCGGCATCGCCCGCTTCCTTATCGAATTTATTCGCATCAACCCGCGTTCGTTTTTCGGTATGTCCAATGCCCAGGCCGCAAGCGTCGTTTCCATCCTGCTCGGCGCGGTGTTGCTTTGGCGTATTAAAAGCCAATTCCACGGTCAGAAAAAAGAGCACCGCATCGTAGAGCACATCATGTCGCGCGGCGACGTTCTCCAACCGGAATATCATCGCCCTACGCCGGAATGCCCACATCCTGAGCGCTGGCGCATGTACGATTCGATGAGCGCCGAGGTCGAAGTGCTGGATTTCTTGAAAGCCATGGTCACCACGATCAAGCCGGAACTTATCGTCGAGACCGGCACATTTTCCGGGCTAAGCACGCTGCGCATCGCGGAAGGCCTGAAGGCCAACGGCTTTGGCCGCGTCATCACGTGCGAGTACGACGCCAAAGTGTTCATGGCCGCCGAAAAGCGCTTCGCTTCTTCCGGCCTCGGCCAATGGATTGACGCGCGCAACGAATCCAGCTTGGACATGAAAGTCGAGGGCCGCATCGATCTTCTCTTCTGCGACAGTGACGCGCCCCTCCGCGAGCAGGAAGTGCTCAAGTTTCTCCCGCAGATGAACCCGCACGGCCTAATCCTCATGCACGACGCAAGTTCGCTGATGAAAACGGTCCGCGAAGCCGCGCTCAAGCTCGAGGCGGAAGGACTGATCTCGGTGATTCTCTTACCTACGCCGCGGGGTTTGGTGGTTGCGCAAAAGCGCGAGGGACGCACTTAGATTAGAGACGCGCTGCCCAAAATAAATTCGGAAAGAGTGAAACAAAACTCAGAGCATCTGCCGCAGAACATACTGCAAGATTCCGCCGTGGTGATAGTAGGAGACTTCCTCCGGCGTATCGACGCGCGCAATGGCCGTGAATGTCTTCGTCGAGCCATCGCTGGACTTGGTCCGCACAGTGATCGTTTTCTTGGGCGAAAGCGACGCCACACCTTCGAAGTCGAAAACCTCTGGTCCCGTTACTCCGAGCGTCTCGCGATTTTCGCCAGCCTTGAATTCCAGTGGCAGCACTCCCATGCCAACCAGATTGCTGCGATGGATGCGTTCGTAGCTCTCCGCGATCACCGCACGAACGCCAAGCAATCGCGTCCCCTTGGCCGCCCAATCGCGCGATGACCCCGATCCATACTCCTTGCCCGCCAGAACGATCAGCGGTACTCCACCTTCGCGATACTTCACTGCGGCATCATAAATCGTCATCTTCTCGTTGTCCGGCAGAAAGAGCGTCCAACAGCCTTCCGTTCCGGGGGCGAGTTGATTGCGCAGCCGAATATTCGCAAACGTCCCGCGCATCATCACTTCATGATTGCCCCGACGCGCCCCATACGAATTGAACTCGTGCGGCTTCACGCCGTTCGCAATCAAGTATTTCCCCGCAGGCGAATCGACAGGAATCGATCCCGCCGGAGAGATGTGATCCGTTGTCACGCTATCCCCAAGAATGGCGAGAACACGCGCGCCGTGAATATCAGCGAGAGACGGCGGCGTCTTCGGCATGTTCTCAAAAAACGGGGGCTGCTTGATGTACGTGGACTTCGGGTCCCAGCGATACAAGTCGCCTTCGGGAACGGGCATGGATTTCCAGTGCGCGTCGCCTTCGAACACGTTGGCGTATTCCTTGCTGTACATTTCGCTCGTCACGGAATCCCGCACTGTCGATTCAATCTCCTGTGGCGTGGGCCAGATGTCTCGCAGATAAACCGGTTTACCCGCGGAGTCGGAGCCCAGCGATTCCGTCGTCAAATCCATATCCATGCGTCCGGCAAGCGCATAGGCCACGACAAGCGGCGGAGACGCCAAATAGTTCGCGCGCACCAGCGGATGAATGCGTCCCTCGAAATTTCGATTCCCGCTGAGCACCGCTACGGCCACCAAGTTGTTGTCCTTGATCGCCGTGCCGATCGCTTCCGGCAACGGCCCGCTGTTGCCGATGCACGTCGTGCATCCGTATCCGACCAGGTGAAAGTTCAATTTTTCAAGATAGGACATCAACCCGGAGGCTTCGAGATAGTCGGTCACCACTTTCGAACCCGGCGCAAGACTTGTCTTGACCCACGGCTTCACATGCAGCCCTCGCTCGACCGCCTTCTTCGCGAGCAGGCCCGCTCCCAGCATCAGCGAAGGGTTCGAAGTGTTCGTGCAACTCGTGATTGCCGCAATCACCACCGCCCCGCTTGAGAGATCAAATGAGTCACCGTTATTCCGCACGGCAACGTGTTTATCCGGAGTTCCTTCCACGACCTTGGTGAAAGAACTCTTGGCGTTGCGCAACGACACGCGATCCTGCGGGCGCTTCGGCCCCGCGACCGTCGGCTCCACGGTTCCGAGATCCAACTCCAGTTTGTCACTGAACACCGGATCGGCCATGTCATCGGTCCGGAACAGCATCTGCTCCTTGCAATACGCCTCGACAAGCGCGATCTGTTCAGCCCCACGCGCTGTAAACTGCAAGTACGCGAGCGTCTCCTCGTCGACCGGGAAGAATCCCATTGTCGCGCCGTACTCCGGCGCCATGTTGGCGATCGTCGCCCGGTCCGGCACGCTCAAGCTGGACAGCCCCGTCCCGCAGAACTCTACGAATTTGCCTACCACGCCCTTCTTCCGCAGCATTTCCGTCACGGTCAAAACCAGGTCTGTGGCGGTGCATCCTTCGCTAAGTTTCCCATGCAAGCGGAAGCCAACCACGTCGGGAATTAGCATCGAAGACGGCTGGCCAAGCATGGCCGCTTCTGCCTCGATCCCGCCCACGCCCCAACCAAACACACCAAGAGCATTCACCATCGTCGTGTGCGAATCCGTCCCCACAACGGAATCGGGATACGCTTCGACCCTGCTCCCCGACGGCATCGCGCACACCACCCGCGCGAGGTATTCGAGGTTCACTTGATGGCAGATCCCCGTATCCGGCGGCACCACCTTGAAATTCTGAAAGGCCGTCTGTCCCCAGCGCAAGAACGCGTAGCGTTCTATATTCCGCTGGAATTCCAGTTCGGCGTTCAAACCAAAAGCGCTCGCGCTGCCGAAGTTGTCGACTTGTACAGAATGGTCAATGACCAGCTCCGCCGGGAAAAGCGGATTGATCAGCCTCGGATTGCCGCCCATGCGCTTGATGGCCTCCCGCATCGTGGCCAGATCGACCACGGCGGGCACTCCGGTAAAATCCTGGAGCAATACGCGCGCGGGCATGAACGCGATCTCTTTTTCAGCGGCTCCCGGCGTCCAGTTTGCCAGCGCTCGAATATCATCGGGCCGTACAAACTGCCCTTCCTCGCAGCGCAAAAGGTTTTCGAGAAGTATCCGGAAGGAAAACGGCAGCTTCGCCAAATCGCAGGAGATCTTTTTTTCAAGAAACTCAAGCCGGTGAATATCGAACGATTGCGCACCCACATTGAGCTTGTCGCGCGTTCCGAAGGAGTTCCCTGCGGCAATAGCCATTCTCGCCGTCCTTTCGATCAAGTCAGCAGCCTTCTATGATAACCGAAAACGATTCCTCGCGGCGGAGCAGCGGTTATACTGTTCAAGACGTGAATATCGTCCTAATTTCAACGTATGAGCTCGGGCGGCAGCCATTTGGACTGGTGTCCCCTGCAGCCTGGCTGCGCAAGCGCAACCAGGAAGTTGTCTGTCTAGACCTTTCCCGCCAATCTCTGGACCAAGCCGCCGTTCGCGCCGCCGGATTGATCGCCATATACCTCCCGATGCACACGGCGACGCGGCTTGCTGCGAAGCTGATCCCACGCCTGCGTCAGCAGAACCCGCTCGCTCATCTTTGCTGTTACGGTCTGTACGCCCCCATGAATGCAGATTATCTGCGCACGCTTGGCGTCGCGACCATTCTCGGCGGAGAATTCGAGCAAGGGCTTGTGCAACTCGTGGAACGCGTCGAAAGCGACAACGGTGCCAAACCATCACCGCAACCGGAACCTCTTGTCTCGACCGAACGCCTCGCGTTTGAGGTCCCGGACCGTTCGGGGACGCCATCCATCGACAAGTATGCCCATCTCATTATTCCCGGCGGTGGCTTCCGGCTCGTGGGTTCGACGGAAGCCAGCCGCGGCTGCAAACATCTTTGCCGCCATTGCCCCATTGTCCCGGTCTATAAAGGCGTCTTTCGAATCGTCAGCCGCGACGTGGTCATGCAAGACATTCGCCAGCAAGTCGCCGCAGGCGCGCAGCACATTTCCTTCGGCGATCCCGATTTTTTCAATGGCATTCGCCATGCCATCGCGCTTGCCGAAGGATTGCACCGCGAATTTCCCAGCGTTACCTACGACGTCACCATAAAAATTGAGCACTTACGAAAATACGAATGGTACCTGCCAAAGCTCAAAGACACCGGCTGCCTCTTCGTCATCAGCGCGGTCGAATATCTCGATGACACCGTGCTCCGCGCTCTCGACAAAGGCCACAGCCGCGAGGATTTTTTGCACGTTGTTCACGCTTTCCGCAAGCTCGGCCTGATTCTTCACCCCACGTTCGTCCCTTTCACCCGATGGACCACGATGGAAAGCTACTTGGATCTGCTACGCGTGTTACACGCTGAATCCTTGATGGAAAATGTCGCGCCCATCCAGCTCGGCATCCGCTTGCTCATTCCAGAAGGTTCGCGGCTTCTGGAGTTGGACGAAGTCCGCCGCAACATCGGGCCGTTTGATCCGGAGTCGCTGTTCTATCCTTGGAAACATTCTGATCCGCGCGTCGACGAGCTCAGCGAAACGGTACAAGCTATCGCTGCCGAGGGTGATCGCAGAAAGGAATCTCGCTCAATCATTTTCGAACGCATCTGGAAAACAGCGCATGCTGCTGCCGGGCTCACGGCCCCAGTCCTTCCAGCATGGCAAGCGCCCATAGCCGCCATTCCGTTTCTCAGCGAACCGTGGTACTGCTGCGCCGAGCCAACCCGCGAACAGTTTGTCTCGCTCGGCCAAGTCTCGCAGAAGCTCGAAGAAGCGGTACCGGTCACCGGCAGCCAGGTCTAGCCGCCATGTTCACGAATCCTTCAAAATAAAAGCAAATGCCGCGACTCCTGCTCTTCACCGCCAAACTCGGCTACCAGACGCGCAGCTTCGACCAAGCCGCTCGAAATCGCGGCGTCGATCTCCTGTTCGTCACGGATCGCTGTCACCAACTCGACGACCCTTGGGGTGACCGCGCGATTTCCGTACATTTCGAGTCGCCGGACGCGGCTGCCCATGCGGTACTCGAAGCGCTGCGCGATCAACATCAAGACATCGATGGAATTCTTGCTCTCGGCGATCGTCCTGCCGTGGCGGCCGCCTACGTCGCCCGCGGGCTCGGAGTCCTTTACAATCATCCCGCCGCCGTCGAAGCCTGCCGCAGCAAACTGCGCATGCGCGAAGTATTTCGCGAAGCTGGTCTACGGGTGCCCTGGTTTCTCTCTCTCTCGGTTAATCCCGCGCCAGAACCCTCACTGCTCGGCGTTTCTTATCCTTGCGTCCTGAAACCACTATCGCTCTCGGCCAGCCAAGGCGTCGTCCGCGCAAACTCCCGCGAAGAATTTATTTCCGCCTCCACCCGGATCCGCCGTTTGCTGGAATCCCCGGAAATCCGTGCCACGCGTGAGCCGAACCTCGATCAAATCCTCGTCGAAGGATATATTCCTGGCAGGGAAGTAGCCGTCGAAGGTTTGCTGACCGATGGCAAGCTGCGCGTCCTGGCCATTTTTGACAAACCGGATCCTCTCGAAGGCCCCTACTTCGAAGAAACCATCTACGTTACGCCTTCGCGCCTCGCTGATTCGCAACAGTCCCAAATCGAACGCTGTGCCGTGGAGGTGGTTCGCGCGCTGGGACTGTCGCAGGGCCCTGTTCACGCAGAGTTCCGCGTAAACGACGAAGGCGTTTGGCCATTGGAAGTTGCGCCGCGGCCCATCGGCGGCCTCTGCGCGCGGGCGCTGCGATTTGCGCCGGACGCGGCCAGCCAACCCATCGGCCTCGAAGAATTGCTCTTGCGCCACGCGCTAGGTCTATCGGGCAGCGATTGGCCGCGCGAACAAGCGGCCTCCGGAGTAATGATGATTCCCGTCCCCAAAAGCGGCATCCTGGAGAAAATCGAAGGCGAAGACTCTGCGCGAAGCGTCCCTGGAATTGCTGCGCTCGAAATCACTGCGCGCCTGCACGACTACATCGTCGCCTGGCCCGAAGGTTCAAGCTACATGGGTTTTCTGTTTGCAACAGGAAATACTGCCAAAGAAGCGGAACAAGCGATCCGCACGGCCCACGCCAAGCTGCATTTTGAACTGACGCCGCGCTTGCCTGTCGAACACCCCGTCACACGCCGCCTGCCCGCCCGAGGAAACTAGCCCTTGGCTTTGGGAGCTACGTAGCCTTCGGGCAGCTTGGCGCCAGCGCCAAAGAAAAACTCCTCCATCTGCTCTCCCATGATTTTCTGCGAATTCGGGTCAACGGGGTTAAGGCGATACTCGTTCATAATCATCTTCGAATGCTCGATCCACAGTTTCCACGCCTCTTTCGAAACATTCTCGTAAACACGCTTCCCCAATTCCCCCGCCCACGGAATGCGGTCGAGTCCCGGCATCTCCTTGCCAAACTTTACGCACAGCACCATCCGTGTTCCGGTCTTGACTGGTTCGCTTTGGGCCGGAGCGGGATCGCAAGACTCGTTCGCCATTCGAATCACCTCTCAAGATTGCCAATTCTCAACATACTGCATCTTCACGAAATTGCCTAGTGTGTGCCGCGTTCGGAGACCCTGCTCACGTGGTTTGTTATCCATTCATACATTTGATGGCATAAAGGTGGTTTGCAGAGACGGCGGTCCGGTGTAACAATACAATTATGCGAAAACCATACACTTTAGCGGTATCAACAGTTGCGGCGGGGTTGATGATCCTTGGCATTGTTCAAGCGCAGCAGACTCCCCCCGCAAGCGCTCCACAAACTCCTCCAGCCACCACAACCAAGCCACCCGCCGCTAAGCCCGGGTCCACCGTGGCAAAAAAACCAGCCGTTCTGACGCTCAAAACGCAGAAAGACAAAGCCAGCTACGCCATCGGTTTGAATATCGGCAAGAGCATGAACAAGGACTCTGTCGATGTTGACACAAGTATTCTCCTGCGCGGCCTGAAAGATGGTTTGGCCGGCGCTAAGCCGCTGCTGACAGACGACGAAGCGCGGGCCGTGATGACCACACTGCAGTCCGAGATGCGCAAGAAACAGGAAGCCAAGATGCTTGTTCAGGGAGAGGCCAACAAAAAGGAAGGCGAGGCATTTCTAGCCGGCAACAAGACCAAAGACGGCGTCGTCACCCTCCCGAGTGGCCTGCAATACAAAATCTTGAAAGAAGGAACGGGTGCAAAGCCTGTAGCCACGGATACTGTCGTCTGCAACTACAGGGGCACGCTTCTCGACAACACCGAATTCGACAGCTCCTACAAGCGCGGCCAGGCTGCCACATTTCCCCTCAGCAATGTGATCAAGGGCTGGACCGAGGCCTTGCAGCTCATGCCCGTTGGATCCAAGTGGCAGCTTTTTATTCCATCGGAACTTGCCTATGGCCCGCGGGGCGGCCCTGGCGGCGCCATCGGTCCCAACGCAACCCTGATCTTTGAAGTCGAACTGGTGTCCGTTCAGCCCAAGGCCGAAGTCCAGGTTCCCAAGCCAACCCCGAGCCCGAGCCCGAATCCAAATCAGTAATAAGCGTTCATGCATCGTTGGTCGACTCGCCAGCGGAATCCCTCCCTGGCGAGGATCCCGTCTTCCAAGTTCAGACAGGAAAACCCATCTCCTTCTAGACGTCCCTCAAGTGTTGAACCGTTTGAAATACGCCATTCATGTGTTTTCTTAGCCCGAAACGTTTATTATGTATACCTTTACTGCGCAGGCGGAGGAACGGCGCATTTGCCTGAGATCACCACTCTGTTTTGGGACATTGGCGGAGTCATTCTTACCAACGGCTGGGACCGTAACTCACGCCGGGCAGCTGCCACTACTTTCAAATTTGACTATGAAGAATTTCAAGACCGTCACGATCTTTCCTTTCCCGCCTTCGATTCCGGTCTCATCACGCTGAATGAATACCTTGACCGCACTCTCTTTTATCGCCCGCGCTCGTTCACCCGTGAAGAGTTCACCGCCTTCATGTTTGCGCAGTCGAAAGAACATCCGGAAACCCGAGCCGTGCTCGCCGATGCCGCGCGCAAGGGCACGTATCTTATCGGTTCCATCAACAACGAGCCCCTCGAGCTAAACCAGTACCGCATCGAAGCCTTCTATCTGCGCCGCGATTTTCTCGTTTTCTTCAGCTCCTGCTATGTCCGCTCGCGCAAGCCTGAAGAGACGATCTTTCGCATCGCCCTCGAGGTCACGCAACGCCCGCCGGAGCAGTGTGTCTTCATCGATGACCGGTCACTCAATCTTGAATGTCCCCGGCGCTTGGGGTTCAACGTGATCCATCATCAAAATGCGGAGCAATTGCGTTCCGAGCTTCGAAATCATGGCGTTAAGGTATAGTTTCCTGCGCCCGCTTTGAGGCGCGGCAAGTCCGCAGACGAGCTGAGGGGACCAATGGCTGAGCATAGCAACCGATCGGGAAGTCTTTATGGCGGCACGGCAGAGCCCTGCGCCGTCGTGCTGTTTGGCGCCTCGGGCGATTTAGCCAAGCGCAAAGTCATTCCGGCGATGTTCGATCTCGCCACTCACAATTCCCTCGGCTCCCGCTACGTCATCGCGGGGTTCGCCCGCACTCCCATGAGCGACGAAAATTTTCGGGCCACCACCAGCGAAGCCGCTAAGACCTTATCCGAGCTCGGCCAGATCGACCCGAAGCAATGGGACGATTTCGCGTCCTGCCTCCACTACATCTCGGGCGATTACTCCGATCCGCAAGCCTACCAGCAACTTGTCAAACGCCTCGCGGAGCTTGAAGCAGAAAAAAAACTCGGCGGCAACCGCCTCTTCTACCTTTCCACCCCGCCGGAAGTCTACCCCCACATTGTCGAGCAACTCGGCCGCGCTGGCCTCGCGCGACCGTCCTCGCCGAATTCCTGGGTGCGCATCATCATTGAGAAGCCGTTTGGCCGCGATCTCGCCACCGCCAAGGAACTCAACAAGATCGTTCTCAAGGTCTTCGAGGAAACGCAGGTCTACCGAATCGATCACTATCTCGGTAAAGACACCGTCCAGAATTTGCTGGTTCTTCGTTTCAGCAACGGCATCTTCGAGCCCCTGTGGAACCGCAACTACGTCGATTGCGTTCAAATCACCGCAGCGGAAACACTCGGTGTCGAGCGGCGAGGCGGGTTCTATGAAACCACGGGCGCGCTTCGCGACATGATCCAAAGCCACGTCCTGCAACTCACTTCCCTCGTGGCCGTCGAGCCGCCCGCTTCCTTCGATGCCACCTCCGTGCAAAATGAAAAGCTCAAGGTTTTGCAATCCATCCGCCCGTTTAATCTCGAGATGGTCGCGCAATCCGTTGTGCGCGGCCAATACGCGCCGGGCCAGCTGGACGGCAAGCGCCTGCCTGGCTATCGCGAAGAACCTGGAGTCAGCCCGACCTCTCGTACAGAAACGTTTGTCGCCGCCCAGTTGTTGATCGACAATTGGCGCTGGGCCGGCGTCCCCTTTTACTTGCGCACCGGGAAGCGGCTGGCCACGCGCAGCACTGAAATCATGATTCAGTTCCGCTCCGCCCCCCACATCGTCTTCCGTGATCGTGCCATCGAACCGAACCGCCTCATTCTCAACATCCAGCCAGAAGAGGGCATCTCCGTTTCCTTCGGCGCCAAGCGCCCGGGAACTGAGATGCGCATCGGAAATGTCAACATGAACTTCAGCTACAAGGAGGGCTTTGGCGAAGCCTCGCGCAGCGCTTACGCCACACTCGTCAACGATTGCCTGCGCGGCGACGCCACGCTCTTTGATCGCGGCGACAACGTCGAAGCCGCTTGGGCGCTCATCGACCCCATTCTTGACGTTTGGAGCGCCGCGAAGAGCGCCAAGGTTCCGGAGTATCCTGCGGGAAGCTGGGGCCCGCGCGAATCGGATCTCTTGCTCGAACGTGACGGGAAAAAGTGGATCAATCCATGATTTCGAGCCTGGGTAGCGATAGCGAACAGCAGCACGACGGGGGGATTCGGTGATTCTTGCGGGCGACGTCGGCGGTACAAAGTGCAACCTTGCGCTCTTCTCCGAGAAAAACGGGAAGCTTACTCCCATCTTTAAGCAACGGTTTGCCAGCAAGGATTTTGCGCAATTTGACCTTATCGTGCGGGAATTCTCGCTGCAGGCCGCACCTCACCTTAGAGCGGAAAAAATTCGCGCAGCCGGATTTGGAGTCGCTGGCCCGGTCGTTAACAATCGCGTCCGAGCCACGAATCTCCCCTGGACCGTCGAAGCCTCCACCCTTGCAAGTGCGCTGAACCTTCGAGACGTTGTCCTGATGAACGATCTTGGCGCCACCGGTCACAGCATCGAGTATCTCGCTCCCGAGGAATACTGCATCCTCAATCCTGGCGAGCCCGAGTACGGCGGAACCCGCGCTCTCCTCGCTGCCGGCACCGGTCTCGGTCAATCCATCCTCGTTTGGGATGGTGCCCGCTACCGCGTTGTGCCTTCCGAAGGCGGCCATTCCGATTTCGCGCCGCACACCGAACAGCAGATCGAACTTCTCCGCTACATGCGCCGACGCTATCCGCAAGTAAGCTGGGAGCTCATCCTCTCCGGCCGCGGTTTTCGCACCATTCACGAATTCCTTGCTCCAGACGTCAAGCACCACTCCTTCGAGGATCCCGGCATGGATCCCGCTCCTGAAATCAGCAAACTCGGACTCTCCAAAGAGTGTCCCGTGTGCTCCGACACTCTGGATCTCTGGACGGCCATCTACGGCGCCGAGGCCGGCAACCTCGCTCTCAAAGTTCTCGCCCTCGGCGGCGTCTACGTTGCCGGTGGCATCGCCGTGAAAATCATCGAGAAGATCAAGGACGGCGCCTTCTTTGCCGCCTTCCGCGACAAATGGAAATTCGAAAGCCTTCTAAGCAACATTCCCGTCTCTGTCGTCCTCAACGAATCCGCCCCGCTCCTCGGCGCCGCCTACGAAGCGCTGGCGTCGCTTCCGCATCCCTAAGTTTTCTTTGCGTGTCCGGTCCCTAAGAAGTTCCAGCTCATTCCAGCGAATAAGATCTTCTACGGGAGGCCTTGCCCCTCCCGTTGCCCCCTGATGTCGAACCTGGTACGAACAAGTATGGCTATGGGCCGGGCGCCGAAACGCCTGTTCATCCGTCACGATTCACAACTCGCTCACATGTCTCGCGAATGGAAACGTTACGTTGCCGCGCGCTTCTGCAACTCGAAAATGCTTGCTAGCTTTTTCCCACGCCTCTATTCGACGGCGATTTCCCCGATTGGAAGCCCTTCTCCCGCATCGCCGGAATCGTCTGGCTCGTCTTCTATCTGCCTTCCTGCTCTACGCTGCGGCCCACCGCACCGGTTTTCTGATCATCGATTACGTCAATCTCATCATTCACGGAGGCGGCCACTTTTTCTTCTGTTGGTTTGGCCACACCATCATGATTCTCGGCGGCACACTCGGCGAATTCCTGGTCCCGCTCCTGTATACCGCCTATTTCTGGTGGAAACGCGAAACTACTGCCGTGGCCTTCTCGAGCTTCTGGTTCTTAGAAAACTTCCCCTACATCGGTACCTACATGGCCGACGCGCGCACGTCCGCATTTGCCGCTGGTAGGCTCGGAGGAAAGCGATTGGACGATTCTTTTCACTCCATGGGGCCTGCTTGGAAAGGACCAACAAATCGGCGCAACGACCTGCGCCCTCGGCTGGCTGGGCATGCTCGCCACCGTCGCTTGGCTCGCCTGGCGCATTTGGAGCGACGCCAAAGCACGGGACTGATCGCTCCTAGAAGTCCGTTTTGCTGCCAGGTTTCAACTCTCAACCTTACAGTTTTTTGGTAAACTACCCAGATCGAGATTTCTTTCTGATGCAAATGCCAAGGAGCAAGTCATGAGCAGTGCCGTAACAACCCAAGTCACCGAGCTGCAAAACTACATCAATGGCGCCTGGCGCCACCCCTCCTCCACCGAATTTTTCGACGTCACTAATCCCGCCACCACCGAGATCCTCGCTCGCACGCCGATGTCGTCATCCGCCGATGTCGACGCCGCCGTCCAGGCCGCCGCCGACGCCTTCCCCGCGTGGCGCCGCACTCCTCCCGGCGAGCGCGTTCAATATCTTTTCAAGCTCAAGAACCTGCTCGAAGAGCACCTCGACGAACTCTCCCGCCTAATCACTCTGGAAAACGGCAAGACCTTCGCCGAAGCTAAAGCCGAACTCCGCCGCGGCATAGAAAACGTCGAAGTCGCCTGCGGCATTCCCATGATGATGCAGGGCTACAACCTCGAAGACGTCACGCCCGGCGTCGATGAAATGCAAATCCGCCAGCCGCTAGGAGTCGTCGCCGCCATTGTTCCCTTTAATTTCCCCGCCATGATTTCCTACTGGTTCCTGCCGTACGCCATCGCTTGCGGCAACACGTTTGTGCTCAAGCCCTCCGAGCGCGTCCCCCTCAGCATGATCCGCGCCTTCGAACTCCTGGAAAAAACCGGCCTCCCCAAAGGCGTCGTCAATCTCGTCAACGGAGGCAGAGATGTCGTCAATGCGCTCTGCGATCATCCCCAAGTACGCGCCATCAGCTTCGTGGGTTCCACTCCCGTCGCCAAGCACGTCTATGCTCGCTCAGCCGCGAGCGGCAAGCGCATGCAATGCCAGGGCGGCGCAAAAAATCACGTCATCGTCCTCCCTGACGCCGACATGGAACTAGCCACGCAAATCATCAGTGACAGCGCCTTCGGATGCGCCGGCCAACGCTGCCTGGCCGTTTCCGTAGCCGTCACCATTGGCGATGCCCAAGAATCCTTTCGCGATTCCATCGCCCGCTCCGCTTCGACTCTCCGCGTCGGCGATGGCCTCGAACCCGGTGTGCAGATGGGCCCTGTCATTTCCAGCGAGAGCAAACGTCGCATCGAATCGCTGATTTCCGCTGGCGTCGGCGAAGGCGCCAAAGCCATCCTCGACGGTCGCAACACCAGAATCCCGAATCACGAATCCGGCAGCTTCCTCACTCCCACAGTCCTAGACGGCCTGCCACCAACAAGCCAACTCGCCAACACAGAAATCTTCGGCCCCGTCCTAAGCCTCGTCCACGCCAATTCGATGGACGAAGCCCTGGACTTCCTCCGCCGCAGCCCCTACGGCAATCAAGCCTCCCTCTTCACCACCAACGGTGCTGCCGCCCGCCGCTTCCGCTACGAAGCCCCCGCCGGAAACATCGGCATCAACATCGGCGTCGCCGCTCCCATGGCCTATTTCCCCTTCAGCGGCTGGAAAGAGAGTTTCTTCGGCATCCTTCACGGCCAAGGCCGCGACGCTGTCGAGTTCTACACCGAATCCAAAATTGTAGTCGAGCGCTGGTCGCGCCAAGAAACCCGCAAGTTCTGATATTCTGATTTGTAGGGACGCAGCATTTTGCACCCCAATTGCCCGGGCGGAACGCTCTTGAAGCTCCTGCTTTTACGCCGCGGAGCTCTGCACTCGGTGCCCGAGCGAGCGAAGGATCTGCTTTTCTCTCGTTTTGTGGCATTTGGCCAATGGCGCGGCCTGCTTGTATTCAAGTTTGCTCTTCAATACTCAACTCTGAACTGTTAACTTCCTCCCGTGCCCCAAAATCCTCTCCACCCCGACGTTCACGAACAGATTGAATCCGCCCACACGCTGGCGTCGAAGTTTTACACAGATCCAGCGATCCTGGACGCTGAAAAGTCCCGCATCTTCCGCCGTACCTGGCAACTCGTCGGCACTCTCTCGCAACCCTGCGGCCAAACGGCGAACGGTGTCCCGCTCACCATCTCCGACCCCGAAACCTTCTTCACCGTCGACGTCATTGGCGAACCCGTTGTGATCGTGCGCGACCAACAAGGCGCCCTGCGCGCATTCAGCAATGTCTGCCGCCACCGCGCAGGCCCCATCGCCCAAGGCAGTGGCTGCAAAAATGTTCTCCGCTGCGGCTATCACGGCTGGACCTACACGCTCGATGGCCGCCTGATCGGCACGCCGGACGTCGAAGGCGTCGAATTCTTCGACCGCAGCACCATGGGCATGGTGCCGCTCCGTCTCGAGACCTGGGAGCGACTCATCTTCGTCAACTTCGATCAAAACGTCGAACCGCTCTCCACCTACCTTGGAGAAATTCCTAAGCAAGCTCGCGGCTTCCAATTCGCCGGCCTGCAACTCGTCGAGCGACGCGACTACATCATCAATTGCAACTGGAAGGTCTACGTCGACAACTATCTCGAGGGCTACCACATCCCCATCGCTCACCCCGGTCTTATGCGCGAAATCGATTACGCAAACTACCGCACCGACACCTATCGCTACTATTCCCAGCAATTCGCCCCCATCCGAGTCATGAAGCCGGAAGACGCAGGTGAGCGTTTCTACGGGCCGGGCAGCGGCCTTCAGGAAGCCCTGTACTTCTGGATTTTCCCCAATCTCATGCTCAACATCTATCCGGATAATCTTTCCACCAATCTCGTCGTTCCGCTATCGCACGATAGCACCCTCACCATCTTCGAGTGGTTCTTCCACGACGGGCATTCCGAAAAGGTTCTCGAACGTATGAAACGCGCCATAGCTTTTAGCGATGAAGTTCAGCAGGAAGACATCGATCTTTGCAGAAATGTCCAGCGCGGACTAAACTCCGCAACCTACGACCGGGGCCGCTACTCCGTCAAACGCGAAAACGGCGTCCACCACTTTCACATGCTGCTAAGTGAATTTCTTTCAAAGCCATGAAAGTTACTGAAAAAGTAAGGCGTAAGGAATCGTGTGTTGTCTTAAACTCTAGAACTCAGCGCATGCGTCCGCTCCACGCACGCCGTGGAATCACGAATCACGAACTCTGGCTCGATCGCGATCTCCGGAACATAGTCTTCGCGCTCCTCGATCTGACGGACCAGCGTTTGCGCTGCGATCTCCCCCATCCGCAGCAGCGGCTGCCGGACGGTCGTCAGTCCCGGATTCGCGAAAGCCGCTCCGGGAATATCATCGAATCCCACGACCGACACATCCTGCGGAACGCGCAATCCGGCCTCGCGAAGCGCCCATATGGCCCCAATCGCAGAAATATCGTTATAGGCAAAGAGCGCTGTGAAAGGCTCCCTCCTAGCGAGCAACTCCTTGGTTACCGGGAACCCCACTTCCGGGGTGGAAACCCTGCTCTCGATCCGTAGCGTCAGCTCCGGTCGAATTCGAATTCCCAGCTCCACCGCCACCTCGCAAATCGCATTCCACCGCTCCTCGGAGTCCGAGCTGAAAACCTGCCCCTGAAGGAACGCAATTCTTTCGTGGCCCAATTCTTTCAGGTGCTCAAGAGCGAACCGCGCCGCCCGTTTATGGTCCAGCACAATATTCGTCACACCCGCGATCGGCCGGTGCCCAGCCACCGCCACGGTCGGTAGCGATGGCTCTGCCAAAATCGACGTGTCCACGGTAATGATTCCTTCCACGCCTCGTTCCACCAGCATCTGCGAATAAGTTTGTAGCAGCTTCGGATCATGCCGGTGAACCACCGTAAGGAAAAAATAGTTTTGCCCTGTCAGGTATTTTTCGATCCCACTGATCACCTGTGAACCGTAAGCGTCGCCGATCTCTTCCGCGATCACTCCGATGGTGAAGGTGCGCCTCATCCGCAGCGTGCGTGCAAAAAAATCTGGGCGGTAATTCAATTCCGCAGCCGCCGCAAGAATCCTTTTTTTTGTGTGGTCGGGAATCGAGCGCGCAGCGGGAGAATTGTTCAGCGTCGCGGACACCGTTCCGGCGGCCAGGCCCACATGCTGGGCTACCGTCTTAAGCGTAACTTTCTTGTTCTCTCTCCGCGGTCCATCTTTCTTCTTCTGCGCCGGTGTCATTGAGACGCCCCTCGACAATCCTTCATGTCCTTCGGAAAAGCCCGTAGCACCTGCTGGAATGCGTCCTGCTCCGAGGCCCTGCAATATGTCGTGCCGCGAGTATAGCAGGGCAAGCCCCACTTCGCTCGACGGGCCGCCTCGCAAAGGGCCCCCCCCTTGCCATGCACATGCCAACGCCTTCTGCCTCTCCTTAAACGCAATGTTTGGGCCAGAAATTTCTTTGCGCTAGAATAATTCGAATGCTCTGTCACTTCTCTCGGCTCTCGGCTGTACCTATCTCGTTCGTTCTTCTGCTCCTAAGTTCCGCGTCCACCGACACGTTGCGCGCGCAAAGCACTGCTGTCCCCCTACCACCGTCAGCGAGGTTGCCGCCAAGGAAAGTCAACCGCCCCGGCTTCCCGCCAATCCCAAAATTCAAAGACATCGCCCAAGCCGTAGGCCTAACGGTTTCGCACATCTCCAGCGGCGAAAAACGCTACATCATCGAATCCATGAGCGGCGGCGCAGGCCTGTTCGATTGCGATGACGACGGCCGCCTCGATATCGTCCTGGTCAATGGTTCCACAGTCGATCGCTTCCTAAAGGGCGGCGACCCTATGGTCACCCTCTATCACCAAGAGCCCGACGGCACCTTCAAGGACATCACCAAACAAGCCGGCCTGACCCGCCCCGGCTGGGGCATGGGCGTCGCCGTCGCCGACTACGACAACGACGGCAAACTCGACCTCTTCGTCACCGGCTACGGCGGCAGTGTCCTCTACCACAACCTCGGCAACTGCAGGTTCGAGGACGTCACCGAAAAAGCCGGCGTCCGCGGCGGCGGCTTCAGCACTGGCGCTGCTTGGGGCGATTACGATCGCGACGGCAACGTCGACCTCTTCGTTTCGCGCTACACCCACGTCGACATCGCCCACATGCCTGAGCCCGGCAGTAATAAATTCTGCCTGTATAAAGGACTCCAAGTGCAATGCGGTCCCTGGGGCCTCCCAGGCGAAAGCGATCTCCTCTATCACAACCGCGGCGACGGCACCTTCGAAGAAGTCTCCCAAAAAACCGGTGTTCACAACCAAATCGGCTACTACGGGCTCGGCGCAATGTGGTCCGACTACGATAATGACGGCTGGCCCGATCTCGTAGTCGCCAACGATTCCGTCCCCAACTATCTCTATCACAACAACCACAACGGCACTTTTTCCGAGGTTGGCATGCTCGCCGGAATTTCCCTCAGCGGCGACGGCACGCAGCTCGGCAACATGGGCCTCGATTTCGCCGACTACGACCACTCCGGCCGCTTCAGCCTTTTCATCACCACCTTCCAGGAGCAGCCCAAGGCCCTTTGGCGCAACACAGGCGCCAACGGGTTCGAAGATGTAAGCTGGCCCTCCGGCATCGGCCGCCCCAGTTACCCCGACGTCTGCTGGGGCACAGGCTTTTTCGATATGGCCAATACTGGCTGGCTCGATCTGCTAATCGCTTGCGGCCACGTCTACCCCCAAATCGATTCCCTCGAAAACGGCCCGCACTACCGCCAACCCCTTTTCCTCCAGCGTAACAACCGCGACGGCACCTTCGATGAAGTCTCCAAAGAAGCCGGCCTAACCGACCTCCCGCTAAAATCCCGCCGCGGCGCAGCCTTCGGCGACATCTTCAACACCGGCAACATCGACGTCGTCCTCCTCAACGTCGGCGAACCTCCCACCCTTCTGCTCAACCAGAACGACACCCCCAATCACCGCGCGCTCTTCAAAGTAATCGGCACAAAAAGCAATCGCGCCGCCATCGGCGCCCGCATAACCATCCTCGCCTCTGGCGTCCGCCAAGTCGGCGAGGTCCGCGCCGGCGGGAGCTATCTCTCCCAAAACGATCTCCGCATCCATTTCGGCCTAGGCACAAGCACAAAAATCGACTCTGTAGAAATCCGCTGGCCCAGCGGCAAACTCGAAACCCTAAAAAACCTCCCCGCCGACACCATCTACACCATCGTGGAATCCTCCGGCATCCGCGACACAAAACCTCTCCCGGCACCTGCAGCACCTGCTCCATCCGCCGCAAATCATTGAACTGAAGGATGTACCAGGCTGCTTTCCTAACAGTGACAAATACAGTGCGCGAGGTTGACGGCGCCCGCAAGACTGGAGGGAAGGCTTTGCAACGGGCGTTTTTGCGGTTCGGTGTAAAGAACCGACGGGATATGGTTTGAACGATGTGCCCCCGGTGTTTGCAAAAGAGGGCGGAAGAAGTGGGAAAACGAAGGGGTGGGTGGAGACAGCCATCGGGGATTTCAACACAAAATGCGCGGAGTGCAAAAGGAAGGAGGGCATGGGCAAATAGTTTTGCAGTTTGCTGAGGTTCATTGCGAATCTTCGCGCGTGAATTTGAATGACACAGGCGGACGGCCCCAGGTGTGAAGGAGTTAGGCGGGGATTGATTGGTTGATGCGCCTCTAAAAAAGTTAAGCACCTACGCGTAAAACCGGCGGGTGAGGTCCTTGGTGAAGCGGGAGTTCTCGCCCGCTAAACTGGTTTGGGAGAATCCGCAAATTGGGAGTCCAGTGTTTCCCGTACTTTTCGCAGGAGTTTGGCCTTCGTAAAGGGTTTTTGGACCAGAACCGTCGCCTGCTTCAAGAGGCCGCCGTGAACAATGACATCATCCGTGTAACCGGACATGTAAAGAACTCTTAGATTGGGGCGAAGAGCTACGAGCTGGTTCGCCAACTCTCGGCCGTCCAGTCGGGGCATGACAATGTCCGTGAGCAGCAGGTCGATCTTGCGTTGAGAGTCTTTGGCCGTCGCGATAGCATCTTCGACGCCCGTGGATTCGAGGACGGTATATCCGGCCTCTTCGAGCAGTACGCAGGTTAGCTCCCGCAGGGCCAGTTCATCTTCGACGACCAGAATCGTCTCCGAGCCCCCTGGCATTTCCTTCTCCATCCCGTGGGGCACGGGCAAACTCTCAGCAGTACGCGGAAAATAAATCTTGAAGGTGGTGCCCCGGCCAGGTTCGCTGTAAGTCATAACATAGCCATTGTTCTGTTTGATGATTCCGTAGACCATCGATAGGCCTAGACCAGTGCCCTTGCCTGACTCTTTGGTCGTGAAGAACGGCTCAAATACGTGGGACAGGGTCTCAGAATCCATGCCGATGCCGGTGTCACTTACGGCCAACATTACGAATGGACCGGGTCGCGCACCCAAGTGCTGCCGAACGTAAGTATCGTCGAGGTCGACGTTCGCAGTTTCGATGGCCAGTTTGCCACCACCCGGCATGGCGTCTCGTGAATTAACGGCCAGGTTCATTAGCACCTGGCCCAGCTGTCCGGAATCCGCTTTCACATAACCGAGGCCGGGTTCGAGCCTGATCGTCAGTTCAATATCTTCGCCGATGATACGGTGCAGCATCTTTTGAATTTCCACGACGGACTCATTGAGGTCGATGACGGTGGGTTCGATGACCTGCTTGCGACTGAAGGCAAGGAGTTGCATCGTCAGAGCCGCGGCTCGCTCGGCCGCGTTGCGAGTTGCTTCCACACTCTTGCGCAAACGGCCGTTGGTGCCAACTTGTTGTTCAAGAATGTCGCTGTGACCGAGGATGACGCTAAGGAGGTTGTTGAAATCGTGGGCAATGCCGCCGGCTAGCCGGCCGATGGCCTCCATTTTTTGCGACTGGAGAAGCTGCCGCTCGAGAGTGCGACGTTCTGTTATATCTTCGGCAAAGACTTCGAAATAGGCTAGGGAATGGTTTTTTTGGAAGACGGGGTGCCCCGTCATTTTGACCGTGATGATTTTCCCATCTTTCCTCCGCCATTCGGTCTCAACGGCTCGAAAATCGTCCGTGAGCGCATGCTCTGCGATCAAACCCCGGGGTGATTGCGGATCGCGATAGATATCTTTTTCCATGTTGCGCCGCATGAGCTCCTCTTCCGAGTCGTAACCGAGCATCGTCACCAGCGCGGGGTTCACGTCGAGGAACTGTCCCTCCAACGTGACTCGGTAGATTCCGTAAGGCGCGTCACGTATAAGTGAACGAAAGTGAGCCTCCGATTTTTGGAGTTCCGCTTCGACGCGTTTTCGCTCAGTTACGTCGCGGGCAATTGCGGAAGCCCCGACAATCTTTCCTTCGCCATCCTTGACGGGAGAAATGGACACCGAAACATTGATTCTTACCCCATCCTTTCGGGCACGAACGGTTTCATAGTGTTGGATTCGCTCGTCCCTCTTCAGCTTTTCCAAGACTTCAGGCAGTTCGTCGCGTTGTCCGGGAGGCACAAGAATGCTGCTCGGCTGCCCGACTGCTTCACTGGCCGGGTAGCCATAGATTCTCTCGGCGCCGGTGTTCCAACTCACTATCTTCCCATCCAACGACTTTCCTACAATTGCATCGTCAGAAGATTCGACAATCAGGGCTAATTGAGATGCTGTGGTTTCGGCGCATTTCCGGTCGGTGATGTCGTGGGTGACGGAGAGCATGCAAGGCTGCCCGTTGATCGTGACACGGACAGCGGACACTCGGCCGTAACGGATTTCACCGGTCTTGGTCCTGAAACGAAACTCTTTCCCCTTGACCAGCCCTTGGGTTTCCACCATCTGCAGTGTTGCTTGGTGAGGCTGCTGTTCTACCCACAAATCCAGCTCCCCGGGCGTCTTTCCCAGCACCTCCTCGGCGCTGTAGCCAGTAAGACGCATGAATCCTTCATTCACTTCGAGATATCGGCGGTCTGGGAGACTCCGCAAGGTGATAGCGTCGGGACTTGAATGAACCATGCTCGCATACTTCTCTTGAGACTGTCGGAGCATTGCCTCGGATTGCTCACGCTCCGAAATGTCGCGGACTATCCCGGTGAAAATGCGCCTTTTCCCGTGGACGTACTCCCCCAAGGAAACTTCAACAGGAAATTCCCGTCCGGAGCGGTGCAAACCCGTTAGTTTGATTGCGGTCCAGGAGAAATGCTTTTGACCCGTTTGCAGGTATCCCCGGACGGCAACCCGATGCGCCTCATGAAGGTATAGGGGCATAAGAATGGTGACCTGTTGGTGCATCATCTCAGAGATGGAATAGCCGAAAATTCTTTCTGCAGCTTTGTTAACAAAGAGAATGGTGCTTCGCTCGTCGATTGTGAAGATGGCATCCGTGGCGGTCTCGGCGACGACCCGGAAGAGTTGGGCGGGCTGCGGGAACCCTTTTCGGGAATCGCTCCGTCGAACAGTTTTAGAGTCCCGAGGTTTAGACATAGCCGATTGATTACTTGGCGCGAGGCTGGGGATGCACACGCGCGTGCGAACCAGTCCCAGAGGCTGGTCGTGACGAATGTAGCATAACCATCTTGAGCCAGGCGTGGCCGCAGGAGAGAATTGTCCAACTAGGAAACAATCCCATCGATGCTTATGGCAGATGGCCGGGCTAGCAAAAAGGAGACGATTGACTCAGCATCAACTTAGGTCGTGACTCTTTTCCGCGGCTTGCGGAGCGGGAAGACTCGACCAACCCCAGTTTGTGCGGGTCTTGCGCATGGTTTTGGTGTCAGCAGGTGGCAACCTTCCGAGTGATCCTGAGAGATTCGAGCAGCCGTCTCACAACGCTTCAGGATCCGGCATCGGTTTCCGCCCAGACCACTGCGCGGATGGCAGACAATGGCAGAAGATGTTTCACGGTTTTTCACCAATAGCGGCAGAGCAAGAACCCCACCACGTAAGTGAAGTCCTAGTTCACCCGGATTTTCGCGCTAGCAGTGAGTCGCTCCAACCAACGTCGCACGGTCACCGCTTCGCGGCGATCCCCATGATCTCGCAGAAATGCGCGCAACACTTGCGCCGCATCTTCATAGCGCCCCACGGCCGTCAGCGATTGCGCGACTAGCAGCCCGATCTCCGGAGCTTTCCCGTGCGACTCTGCCAACGCCTCCTGCGACATGTTCAGCGCCTCATCGTATTTTCCTTGCTGGTAATACGCTTTCGCCAGCGTCCCACGCGTCTCCCACGAGCCGGCTGGGTCCAAGTGCAGCGACTCTTCGAGCGGCGCGATCGCCGCGCCATATTTTCCCTGATCGCTCAGCGCCATTCCCAGCGCCGCAAACGCCCGCGCATGGCTCGGATCGATCTGCGTGGCTTTTTCCAGCGCGTCTTGCCCCTGCGCCCAGTTATGCTGTTTTAGGGAGAGCACGCCTTGCACGTACAACACGTCCGGATGCCCGGGCGCCAGCCGCATCGCTTCGCCCACATACTTTTCTGCCTCTCCCATCTTGTCCGCGCTTAGTGCTTCGAGTCCTTTCTCGAGCGCTCCCTTCGCTTTCGGCGCGAGCAGCGCTCGCCGAGGTACTCCGCTGGTCTTTCCGCCAGCCGAAAGTCTCCGCAAGTAAACATCCACCTGCGTTTTTCCCGTCACGCGCACCGAGACTTCCGTTTGTGCGCTCTCGTATCCCGCCGCCTCCACAATCACGGTAAACTCACCCAGATTGTTCACCACCAGCAAGGCGCTGCCGCGCGACGTCTGTCCCTGGCGGCTTAGAATTGTTCCATCTCGGTAGAGTTTAACCATCGCCGCCGGGGAGATCGGCTCTCCCGAACTATCGTGGACTGTCACGGTGATTTCCGCGCCGCTCCCGTGGAACTCATTAACTTCGCTTCCATTATCCTGGCAGCAGGCCGGATGGACAAACACCAAGCAGGATATCGTCGGTAGAAAAAATCGCCCGATCGACAGACACGCTCGTGGGATACGCAGGCACGCACATTTCCCGGCTCGCGCCTGAGCCCCGACCGGCACCGATTTCTGGGCCCCTTCGTGGGAATAACGCATGAAGGCCCCCGACCAATTGCCGCGAGCCTAGTCCTGCCGACCAACCGCGTCAAGTGAAACATTTTGTTTCGAGCAATTCACCTCAGAAGGCGGACGGCTGGCTAGCCTGTTATGGCATTACGGAGATTCTCTTGCCTGAGTAGCGAACCGTCCTGTCCGCGTTTTCCGTTAGACCGCCGCCAGTTCCGTGATTTTCGCTGACGAAGATGACGCGGAAGGCGCGATTCTCGAGCATGCCCGGGAAAGAACCGGTGCGATCGCCTATGGTGAGGGTGTGCGTGGCGTCGTCCCAGGAGAAGAGAATCGTTGAATACGCGCCCTTCTCGTAATTGTAGGTGTCATTTTCATCTTCGTACAGAGTGAAGGTGCCGTTCGCGCCGCGATAGACGCGAACCTCGATCGGATTGGTGGATTTTTCGGCGGCATATTCAACGTCAGGTCCAAGCGGAAGAATGGAGCCGGCGCGGACGTAGAGAGGCATGCGATCGATGGGAGACGGTGCGTCGAGTGTGCGGCCGCCTTGGATTGTGGCGCCGGTCCAGAAGTCGTACCACTTGGCGGTCGGAAGATAGAGATGGCGAGCGCTGGCGCCTGGCTCAGTGACCGGATTTACGAGAATAGCAGGGCCGAAAAGAAATTGGTCGCCGATGTTTTGCGCGCGAATGTCTTCGCGGAAGTCCATGACCAGCGGACGCATGATGGTGTAGCCCTCGCTCGTGGTTTTCCACGCGAGAGAGTAGATATAGGGCATCAAGCGGTAGCGCAGGTTGTCGTAGGCGACCAGAGTTTCTTGGGCGTCGGGGCCGTAAGACCACAGCTCGTTTTGGTTGGTGGTGCGAGTGCCGTGGACGCGAAAGATGGGACAGAACGTACCGAATTCGAACCACCGCACAAAGAGTTCCCGGTAAGCGGGTTCGTCGGGATTTGCTGCGACGAAGCCTCCGATGTCGGTGGTCCAGTAAGGAAGCCCTGAAAGCGAATAATTTAGGCCAGCGGGAATTTGCCGTCGAAAAGTTTCCCAGTTGGGGTCAACGTCGCCGGACCATGCGGTGACGGCGTTGCGCTGGGCGCCTGCATAAGCGGAGCGCGAGAGGATGAAGACGCGCTTTTTGTCGGAGGCTTCGCGCTGACCTTCGTAGACGGCGGTAGTGGTGAGAAGAGGAAACTCGTTGGCGTAACGCGCGCCGTTGCCGATAGCGACTTTGTTTGTGACCAGGAGGTTGGTTTCGCGACCTTCGGTTTCAGGTTCGGTGGTGTCCAGCCACCAGGCGTCGGCGCCAATTTTGAAGAGGGCTTCGTTCATGAGGCTCCAATAGTATTTCCGCGCATCAGGATTGAACGCATCGTAGAGCGCCATGCGGGGTGGATGAAAACTTTGGACTTTTGTGCGGTCGATGAAAAAGCCGCGCTTGTCCATGTCGTCGTAGACGGACGAGCCGGGACGGAAATAAGGCCACACGGAAATCATCAAATGGACGTTGTTTTTGTGGAGCGCATCGATCATGCCTTTGGGATCGGGGTAGTTCTTGTTGAAAACGGGCTCGCCCATGGTGTTCCACCAGAACCAGTCTTGAACGATGTTGTCGAGCGGGATGTGTAGGTCGCGATATTTTTGGGCGATGGCGAGAAGTTCCGCCTGCGAGTCGTAGCGATTCTTGCATTGCCAGTAGCCGTAGGCCCATTTGCCGAACAGCGGGGTGGTGCCGGTGAGTTCGCGATAATCCGCGATGAGCCGATCAAAGTCGGGGCCGTAGAAAAAGTAGTAGTCCATTGAGTCGGAGACTTCCGAACTCCAGTACAAGGCGTGGACAAAGCGATTGTCGAAACGACTGCGCGAGCCGTTATTCCAAAAGATGCCGTAGCCCTTGCTCGAGAGGAGCAGAGGAATGGAGATATTGGTGTTGTCCTGCGAGAGGTCGACGGATTCGCCGCGGTAGTTCCAAACACCGGCTTGATGTTGGCCGAGGCCGTAGAAGGCTTCTTGCGTGTCCCACATGTTGACGAAACGTTCGGAGTGGTAGGTTCTTTCGCCGTTGACTTCCGCTGGGGTGAGCGTGCGGGTGTTCTCCTGTGTGAGTTTGTGACCAACGGAGTCGATGAAGACGATAGAACTGTCGGCGCGGGTGATTTCGATTCTCAAGCGTGAGGTAGTTAGCGTGATGAGTTTAGCGTCGTCGGAGTACAGAGTGAACTCGGTCTTAGGCCAGGACTTCTTTGTGACTAGAAAGTCGCTGCGCTGGGGCACGTCTCGTTCTTTGGAGTAGACGACGTGGACGATCGAGTCCGAACAGACTTGGAAACGCAGGAAGCCGGACTGGAGAACCAGGACGACACCATCGGGTCGCGGATCGGCGGAGGTGACCGGGTTGAGCGGCTCCCACTGAGCCAGGAGAGAAGGCGCGACCGCTAAGAAGAATAGGAGGAAGAGGGAAGCGGAGCACTGGTAGCGATCGAGGAAGGATGCGAGTCGCATGAAAATTCCGGAACTCCGTGTACGATAACGTTACTTTGGGGACGACTGCTCGGGGCACATTGGCACCGCGGCTCCACCATTGTCAATGGCCTTCAACAAGCCGAGGATCGGCCGAGAGGGGCTGGACGGGCTCGGCAAGTCTAAGAAAAATAAGGAGAAGATTCGCGATTGATGAGTTTTTGTGATACAAGGCGTGGGGAGAATCAATGCATCCCGAGGGTCTGGAGGGTGGAGGAGGATCGGAATGTTGCTCTGGGGGAGAGTCTGCATGATGGTACTTTTGATGGCTTTGAGTCCGGAGTTTCGATCGTCAACGCCCGGTAAAGAGGCGCAAGCGGCGGCAAACAAAGGCGCGCATGTGGAGAAAGCGGCGTTTGGGCAGACCGCCGATGGTACGGCGATCGAGTCTTACACCATTTACAACTCGCAGGGGGCTTCTGCCAAGCTGATTACCTACGGCGCTACAGTCGCTGAACTTCATGTCCCGGACAAGAACGGCAAGATGGGCGATGTGGTGCTGGGATTTGACAATCTTGAGGGATACTTGGGGCCGCATCCGCATTTCGGCGGGGCGATCGGGCGGTACGGCAACCGCATCGCGAAGGGGAAGTTCACGCTGGATGGCAAAGAATATCAACTGGCGATCAACAATCCGCCGAACAGTTTGCACGGGGGACCAACTGGCTTTGACCGGCGAGTGTGGAAAGCGCAGCCGGTCGAAGTGAAGGATGGAGCGGCTGTGCGGTTTACTTATCTTAGTAAGGATGGAGAGGAAAACTTTCCCGGGAATCTGACCGCCAGCGTGACCTACAAGCTGACCAACACGAATGAGTTCGGACTGGAATACTCCGCCGAGACCGACAAAGATACAATTGTGAATTTGACGAACCACAGCTACTTCAATCTGGCGGGTTCGGGAGATGTGCTGAAGCATGTTCTTTATTTGAATGCGGACAAGTACACCCCGGTGGATTCGACGCTCATACCGACCGGCGAAATCGCCAGCGTCGAGAATACGCCGCTGGATTTCCGGAAACCCACGGCGATCGGGGCGCACATCGGCGAAATCAAGGATATCGGCGGCTACGACCACAATTATGGAGTGAACGGAGCGGCGGGGAAGCTGCGCATTGCCGCGCGGGTGACCGAGCCTACCTCCGGGAGGCAGATGGAAGTGTGGACGACGGAGCCGGGAGTGCAGTTCTATTCGGCGATCGGCCTCAACGGGAGCATCACGGGGAAGGGTGGAATTGCGTATCCGAAATACGGGGCCCTGTGTCTTGAGACGCAGCACTATCCGGACTCACCGAACCGTCCTAATTTTCCGTCAACCGTTTTGAAGCCAGGAACAAGGTTTTACTCGGAAACGATTTACAAGTTCTCGGCGAAGTGATCCTGGGCTCGAGTTTTCTTGATCACAGCAGGGACTTTGTTGTTCGTCAGGAGTCGTAAGACGCTTACAGAGGAGAAGCGATTCGGCACTCTATGACCATTCCTTACGCGTTTATCGTACCCGCTCGCCTCGTTCATCTTTCCCCCGTTGACGTCATCATCGTCGTTTTTTATTTTGCGCTGGTGCTGGCCATCGGTTTCTACCTCCGCGGCCGCGCGAACACTGGCGAAGATTTCTTCATGGCCGGCCGCGAAATGACTGCGTGGGTGGCTGGACTCAGTTTCCTCTCCGCAAATCTCGGCGCCCTGGAGTTAATGGGCTGGGCGGGGTCGGCGTATCAATATGGCATTCTGGCGACGCATTGGTACTGGATCGGGGCCATCCCGGCGATGTTGTTTCTTGCGCTGGTGATGATGCCTTTTTACTACATTTCCAAAACACACTCCGTTCCAGGCTATTTGAAATTGCGTTTTGGAGAGCCTGCGCGTGCAGTCTCTGCGGTTTCGTTTGCATTTATGACCGTGCTGATGAGCGGCGTCAACATGTTCGCGATGGCCAAGGTCATGCAGATTGTGCTTGGTTGGGACATCAATTTCAGCATCTGGGTATCGTCGCTGACGGTGGCGGTTTATGTGACCCTCGGTGGATTGAGGTCGGCCATTTTCAATGAAGTGCTGCAGTTCTTCTTGATTTGGGCTGGCGCACTGCTGATTCCCATTCTTGGCCTGTATGAAGCCGGCGGCTGGAGCAACCTGAAGCTACAGATTGCCCAGCGGGCGTCAGATCAGTACGTTCACCTGTGGTCGGGTTTGGGTTCCTTCACGAACAATCCGATGGGCATCAACTGGATTGGCATTGTGTTCGGGCTGGCTGCGGTCATCTCCATGGGCTACTGGACGACAGATTTTCTTGTCGTGCAACGCATCCTCGCCGCTAAAGATATTCGCAGTGCGGAGATGGCCCCCATCATCGGAGCCGGTTTCAAGATGTTTGTTCCGCTCATCGTCATTCTGCCGGGACTCCTGGGCCTGGCCGTGCTTCCCATGAAGCTTGTGCCCGAATCGGTGGCGGCTGTCACCGGAGCGCACAGCTACAACGACGTGCTCCCGTTAATGCTGGCCCGCTACTGCGGTCCCGGTTTGCTGGGCCTTGGAATTACGGCGCTGATTGCCGGTTTTATGTCGGGCATGGCTGGGAACGTGAGCGCGTTTACTACCGTCTGGACATATGACATTTATCGGCCGCTGATCAATAGCAAGGGTACGGACCACCACTACGTGAACATGGGCCGGTGGACCACCGTGATCGGCGTGCTGATCAGTGTTGGCACCGCGTATTTGGTGATGCAGTTCGCGAGCATCATGGACTATGTGCAGGCGCTGTTCAGTTTTTTTATCGCGCCCCTGTTCGGCACCGTCATACTCGGCATGCTGTGGAAGCGAGCGACAGGGCCGGGAGGCTTCTGGGGATTGCTCTGCGGCACAGTATCTTCCGTAAGCATGTGGGCTTGGGTGAAAGCAGATCCATCGGCTTTGCGTTACGTGGCACTCTCGCCGCACGCTAAAGCCCTGGCGCAGGATATGTTCCAAGCGCTGTGGTCGTTTCTCGTCTGCGTGATCGTGACGGTTCTGGTGAGTTTGGCGACGAAGCCCAAAACGGAGGCGGAGTTGACAGGCTTGGTTTATGGGTTGACGCCCGTTCCGTCCGTCGGAAATATTCCTGTGTATCAGAAGCCTGTTTTCTGGGCGGGTGTGGTCGGTGTCGTGTTTTTTGTTCTAAACATCATTTTCTGGTAGTTCACGTCGCCGGAGGTTGGAGCATGGTTTCCATTTGGTTTTTTATCGGGATATCGTTGCTTGTCAACGGACTGCTGATCCTGGGAGCCGGCTTGTACGAGTGGCAGAATCCGCCTGCTCATCCGGAAATAGTGTTGTTCAAGCTGCACGCGGGCCTGTGGTGGGGCGCGCTGATGACAGTGATAGGAGCGGTGTACTGCTACTACTTCAAGCCAGGGCAAAAGAAAACTTAACGATGGAGAATGGCGGCGTTTGAATCGGCTGAGGTTGCGCTTGCCTGAATTTGCTCCTCATTTGGCGGAAGTAGTTTGATTCTCCGCGAAGATGGAATGTAAAGCCGGATAGATCCGGCGGTAAGTTTGATAGCCGCGCTGCATGATGGCGCTGGTTTCTTTGGTTGCGCTCACGCGCTTCGCAACACGCACTGCGGCGTCGCAGGCTTCGTCCACACTCTTCCAGCAGCCTGATCCCACGCCTGCGAGGATCGCGGCGCCATAGGCCGCGCCTTCTTCCGCTTTTAGGATTTCGACCTCGTGAGCATACACATCTGCCTGGATTTGTTGCCAGAGCGGCGAGCGAGCACCTCCGCCGCCGAGGCGGATGCGTTCGACGGGAACGTGAATTTCGTCAAAGATGCTGAAAGTGTCTTTCAGGCTGTAGGCCACCCCTTCGAGAATCGCACGGATCAGATGGGAGCGTGTGTGTGAGGCGGAGAGGCCGACAAAGGCGGCGCGCGCGAAGGGATCGAGATACGGAGTCCGCTCGCCCATCAGGTAGGGCGCCCAGAAGGCGCCGTCGGAGCCGGCCGGAACGGTGGCGGCTTCAGCGGAGAGGCGTTCATAGGGATCACGGCCGTCGTCGGCCCCGGCGCCAAAACGATCGCGGAACCAGCGCAGTGAGAGACCGGCCGCTTGCGTTACACCCATGACGTGCCAGCGGTCGGGGATGGCGTGACAGAAAGTGTGCAAGCGTCCTATGGGATCGAGCGAAGGACCATCGGTTGCGGCAAAAACCACACCGGATGTTCCGAGGGTGGCGCTGACGACTCCGGCGCGCGTGATGCCCATACCCACGGCACCGGCTGCTTGATCGCCGGCACCGGCGACGACCGGCGTTCCCGCGCGGAGACCCGTCGCGTCCGCTCCTGCGCCGGAAAGTTTGCCGCAGATTTCCTGTGATTCGAATAGCTTCGGAAGAAGCTTGACGTCGATGCCAGTCTTGTTGAGCACTTCGCTCGACCAGGTGCGGTGGGCGACGTCGAGCAGCAGCGTTCCCGAAGCGTCTGCCACATCAATGGCGGATTCACTGGTGAGGCGGAGGCGAACGTAGTCTTTCGGCAGCATGATTTTGCGGACGCGCTGCCAGTTTTTTGGTTCGTGCTCTCGCACCCAAAGGAGTTTGGTGACCGTGAAATTTGTTAGCGGGGGATTGCAGGTCCACTGGATCAGGCGTTCGAGGCCGATGGTGCGCTCAAGTTCTTTGGCTTGGGCTTCGGTTCGTTGATCGCACCAGATCAGAGCTGGGCGGATGACTTCGTTGTTTTCATCGAGGAGGACGGCGCCGTGCATTTGGCCGGAGAATCCGACGGCAGCGATGGATTCGGCTGCCAGGCCCGAGGCCTGGAGGGCTTTGCGAATCGCCAGTGCGGCGGCGCGCCACCAGTCGCGCGGATCTTGCTCTGCCCAGCCGGGTTGCGGGCTGGCGAAGTCGGCGTGCTCCTCCGTGCCCGACGCAAGGACCGTGCCGTGTTCGTCGAGGAGGACGGCCCGGGTTCCGCCGGTTCCAACGTCGATGCCGAGGATGGGAATACGGCCTCCTTCTTAAGCCAGGGTTGCGTTTAGACTTGCCCGAGACGCAGGTTCCGACACCCTATTGGTGAAGGAGAGAATTAGTTCGAGAAACCAGGCCGAGCCAGCGCTAAGCGGTTGCGTGAACGTTCACGGTGGACATTTAAGACCAGTAGAATGGGCTTGTCAACGCGGAGCGGAAGGGAATATCCGCGTGACTGCCCGATTGACAAGCCGCACCGACGAACACAGAATGCGAGCGCCGAAACTTTACTAGAGTTGGTGGCAGTAGCGCCGAGAGGAGTTCACACGATGAGCGATTCAGACGAAACCATCGATCGCAGAGGATTCTTGAGCAAGTCTGCTGCACTGATTGCGGGCGGGGCTGCGCTACCAAGTAGCGCGCTCTCGTACGAGAGAATCGTTGGCGCGAACGACCGGATCTCGCTGGCGCACATTGGGATAGGGAGCCGCGGAAGCGATTTGGACTGGATCGCGGCGCAACTGCGGACAAGTCACAACGCCGAGATGACGGTGGTCTGCGATTTATGGAAGCTGAACCGGGAGAAATCGGCGGCCACAAATGCCAAGTATTATGGGCGCGCGCCGCGAACTTTTCAGTATTTGGAAGATGTGCTTGCGTTGAAGGACGTTGACGGCGTGATTATTTCCACGCCGGAACACTCTCATTCGCCGATTCTGAAGATGACGGTGGAGGCAGGCAAGGACGCTTACGTTGAAAAGCCAATGGGTAACGTGCTGGCGGACGTAAAGACGGCTCGGGACGCCGTTTTGAAGAGCGATCGGATTGTGCAGGTCGGGACGCAACATCGCAGCGAGCCGTACCAGAGAGCGGCGCACGATCTGGTGCAGACGGGAGTGCTCGGGGAAGTGAGCAAAGTCGAGATCGTTTGGAATTATCACGGGCCGAGATGGCGCGGTCGCGAGGAGACGAACTTACTTCGCGAAGAAGATACGGATTGGCGCAAGTGGTTGCTGACGAAGCCCTACCGACCGTTTGATCCGAAAGTGTACTGCGAGTTTCGTTTGTACAAGGAATTTTCTGGCGGAATTCCGGATCAGTGGATGAGCCACGCGCTTGATCTCGTGCACTGGTTTATGAAGGACAGCTTTCCGCGCTCCGTTGCGGCACACGGTGGAATTTTTGCGTGGCACGATGGCCGGGAGAACGCCGATACTTTCCAGGCGTTGTTCGAATATCCCAAGGGTTTTCTCGTGAGCTACGCGACGAGTTTTGGGAATGACTCACCGGCTTCGACGCGCTACATGGGGAAGAAGGCGACGCTTACGAATATTGGCGGTGAGGGCAGCCCACGCTATCAATTGGTCGAAGAGAAGGGCAATCACGAGGACGATGCGGACATCGACAAGAAGCGGCCGGCGAAGTACGTTCTGCTCCCCGGCGAAACGAAACTACCTCCGTTGGGCATCGACGACAGGACGCTGGAGCACATGACGAATTGGTTCGAATGCATGAGGTCGCGGCAGCAGCCGCATTGTACGGTACAGGATGGGTTCGCGCACTCGGTTGCGAACATGATGTCGACGGAGGCCTACTGGTCGGGCAAGAAGCAATACTGGGATGCCGCCGGCGAAACATTTGGCGATCGGGCGCCGGTGAGTTAGATGAGCCTGAAGCTGAGTGACCGGTAGTTTGGTTGGCGATCGTGGCCCCGCAGGGGATGGCACAGGCGCTCCATCGATCAGGAAAGATATTTAATAGTTTGCTCGATCAACTTCGAGGTTGGAGCATAGGGCTCGCCGGGAGCGTCGAATTCCATTGAACAATAGCCGCGATAGTTGCTGGCCTTGAGAATCTCGAATGACTTCTTCAGATCGACGCTGAATTGTTTGTCATCATCATTGGTTTCGCCGTCTTTCACGTGGCAAATATTATAGGCATATTGAAACATCGCTTCGAGGGCGCGGTCATTGAAATCTGCATCGCCGCTCAGCATGGAATTTGCAAAATCGGGAAGGGCGCGAAGATAAGGATGGTTGACAGCCTCGATGACCTTGATCAGGAAGAATGCGTCCTCGCTGACCAAATCGTCATTCTCTAGCGTCACGACAACATTCTTGGCCGCGGCATATTCTGCTACCTTGCGCAGGCTCTCCGCAGTGCGCTCCAGATTTGGGGCCGAGTTCTTTGCCGTTGCAATGTGTGCGCGTATGCCGGGAGAGCCGATGCGCACAGCGACGTCCACCCATTTCTCTCCGTAATCGACAGCCTTCTCTTGCGCGGAAGCATCGGCGTCGTAGAAACTATTGACCGCGCTGACGGCAATGTTCACAACGCGGACTTTTGTTTTCTGCAAGACCTGCTGAAAACTTTCCAGGTAGTCCGGCTGCAACGAAGTGAAATGACGGCTGTGCGGCTCAATGTTGTGAATGTTGAATTTCGCAGCGACGTGAGCGGGAAACTCGAGCAGGTTCATTCCGGGCAGACTGATATCGCGATCGCGATTGTCAGGGCTCACGATATAGGCACGAAACGGATACGACGCGATAGCGATACGCTCGCGGGGATGAGGGGGGAAAGAAATGTGCGGTTCGGGATCGGGATTTCCCAAAGCGCCGGGCACGACCGCCGCGGCAAGCCCCCCAGTGGTCAAAACAGACAACCTTTCCATAAACGCGCGTCGCGTTAGTGGGTCCATTTTCGGGATCCCTCCCTAAGGAAGCTATCCGCGCGGAGCAGCATATCATTTCACAGCAGACACTTAGTGCTCGGCCGATTCACATGGGCGGCAATCTTCAGATCTATGCGGAAATCGGACGCGAAAGTATCCACTGTGTCTAGTTTGCTTGACGCCAGACGCGAAGGTGAATAGCCTGTCGCTGGAAGGCAAAATGGTAGGCAGCAAGTCTGACGGAATGACAAAGTCCTCGCCCAAGGCCGAGTCGAAGGCGATGGGCGTTCAGGAGGGCGAACTCCTTTGGACTCCGAGTGCCGCACAAGTGGAGGACGCAAACCTGACGCGTTTTGCTAAGTGGCTTCGGCGCGAGCGGGCGCTGGAATTTGATGGCTACGAGGCCATGTGGCATTGGTCGATCACCGAATTGGAAGATTTTTGGCAGGCCATCTGGGATTACTTTGGCATTCAGGCCTCTGCGCCGCACACCTGCGTGCTCGGTAAGCGTACCATGCCTGGCGCGGAGTGGTTTCCCGGCGCACGGCTCAACTACGCGCAGCACGTCTTGAGGAACGAACGACCCGGAGCTGATGCACTCTTATTTACGAGCGAGACGACACCGCTAACTGGCATGCCCTGGGAAACTTTTGCGGGACAAGTGCGCATTCTTGCGACGCGGCTTCGCGAATTCGGCGTCCGGCCGGGCGACCGCGTTGTGGCTCTCATGCCCAACATTCCACAGACAATGATTGCCATGCTGGCGACAACGGCGATCGGAGCGATCTGGGCGTGCTGCTCGCCGGATTTCGGTTCGCGAGGCGTGATTGACAGGATCCAGCAGCTCTCGCCGAAGGTACTTTTCTGTGCCGATGGCTATCGCTACGGCGGCAGAGCGTTTGATCGGAAGAAGGAACTCGCCGAGATTATCGCGGCGCTGGAAGGCCTCGAGCATGTTGTGCTTTTGCCTTACCTGAATCCCGAGGATCGCGCTGGTCCATGGGACGGCGCATTGCTCTGGAGCGGTCTGCTGGAGCACGCAGCTATTGCCAAAGAGACATTCGAATTCGAGCAAGTTCCCTTCGGTCACCCGCTTTGGGTTTTGTTTTCGTCAGGCACAACCGGCCTTCCGAAGGCCATCGTGCAGAGCCACGGCGGGATTCTTCTGGAACAACTGAAGCTGCAGCACTTTCACATGGACTACCGCGCGGGTCAACGCGCGTTCTTTTTCACCACATCGGGATGGATGATGTGGAATTTTCTGGCAAGCATGCCGTTAAGCGAAGTCTGTCCGGTGATGTACGACGGGAATCCCGCTTACCCTGCTCCGGATGTGCTTTGGAAAGTGGCACAGGATTCGCGTGCGAGCTTCTTTGGCGCGAGCCCTGCGTATGTCGAGGTAATGGTTAAGGCCGGGATTGTGCCGCGCGAGCGATTCGACCTGTCGCACCTGCGAGCGGTGATGCCGGCGGGTTCGCCAGTCTCGCCGGAATGCACGGCGTGGTTCTATCGAAACGTGAAGCAGGACTTGTTGGTGGCAACAGGAAGCGGCGGTACAGATTGTTGCACAGGTTTTGTTGGCGGCGTGCCTACGCAGCCTGTCTACGCGGGCGAAATCCAGGGACGCTCGCTGGGCGTGGCCGCGCATACATTCAATGAGAAAGGCGAGAGCGTGATTGACGAGGTCGGAGAACTTGTGCTGACGGAACCGATGCCCTCAATGCCGATTTACTTTTGGGGCGACCATGATGGTTCGCGCTACCGTGATTCCTATTTCGACGTGTATCCGGGGGTTTGGCGCCACGGCGACTTTTTCCGGATCAACGGGCGCGGCGGCTGCTTCGTGCTCGGAAGATCGGATGCGACTCTGAACCGCCTGGGAGTGCGGATCGGCACGGCCGAAATATATCGCGCGCTCGCTCAGATCGAAGAAATAGAGGACAGCCTTGTTGTGAATCTCGATCTGCCTGGCGGTAAATTCTTCATGCCGCTCTTCGTGAAGCTGATGGCCGGGCTGGAATTGGACGTCGAACTCGAAAGGAGAGTCTGCGAGCAGCTCAGACGCGAATACACGGCACGTCATGTTCCGGACCGGGTCATCCAAGCGCCGGGAATTCCCATGACCCTCACGCGCAAAAAAATGGAAGTACCCGTGCGCAGAATTCTGATGGGTACCCCTTTGGAACAGGCTGCCAACCGCAACACCATGGCCAATCCGGATGCGCTCAATTTTTTTGTGGATTACGCGAAAACGCAGAAGGACTATTCACTGGCCGCTAAGCCGGAGTTTGCCGGAGGCCAAGGCGAATCGCAAAGTCTGGAGAAAAGTGATGGGCGCTGACGGCAAGACCCGCTGTTTTACGCTGCCTTCCCAAATTGCGGACGTGCCCGGCACGGAAGGCTGGGAATCGATGTATCCCTACTACACGCGGTTTCAGCCGGAAGACGATCAGCGCTTCTGGTTTTACAACGCGATGCATTTCCCGGAGCCGATGCCGGCGTTTGATGCGCTCACGGCGGAAGTTCCTTACGAGGGACTCGGCGCATTTACGACGCGAGTTTTTGCGTTTCCGACGACCATGGGAATCGAACACCGTATCGTCAACGGCCGCATTTACATTACGGCGAACCCCGTCACCGATCCGGCCGAGATTCAGCGTCGCCTGGCGATTTTCCAGGAGCGAGCCGGCTACTACTACGAGAATTGGGATAGGTTGTTCCGCGAGTGGAAAGTTCGTTTGGAGAATTTGATCCACGAACTTGAAGCGATCAAAGTTCCGAAGTTGCCGGAGTTCGATGAAGCGGAAGTTGTGACGCAGGCCAAGGGTCTGGGCCAAAACCACTATGTGCGGGAGAGTTTTCATCGCGTCATTGAGCTGTTCTCGAAAATGTGGCACCACCATTTCGAGATGTTGATGCTTGGCTACGGCGCCTACATGGTGTTTTTCGATTTCTGCAAGAAGGCCTTTCCGGAAACCGCGGACCAGACGGTGGCTCGCATGGTGGCTGGCATCGAAGTGCTGATGTTCCGCCCAGACGACGAACTGAAGCGCCTTGCGAGGCTGGCGATTGACTATGGCGTCGACGATTTGTTCGCCTCGGATTGCGATTTGAAGAAGCTACTTGATGATTTACGGGGTCGCGGCGAGCCGGGCAAGCGGTGGTTGGCCGAGCTCGACAAATCGCGCGAACCGTGGTTCAACATGTCGACCGGAGATGGTTTCTATCACCATCACTTGAGCTGGAACGATGATCTCTCCGTCCCGTTCGCCGCATTGCCACGTTACGTCGAACAGCTTCGGCGGGGCGAGTCGTTGGAACGCCCTACGGAAAGATTGAAGGAGGAACGCGGTCGCATCATCGCCGAGTATCGGGGGCTGCTGAGAAGCGAAGACGAGCGCCAGGCATTCGACCAGATGCTGGGGTTGTCCCACCTTGTTTTTCCTTTCGTGGAAAACCACAAGTTTTACTGCGAACACTGGTTCACATCACTTTTCTTCAAGAAAGTTCGCGAATTCGGCGCGTTGCTGGTGGCCTATGGCGTGCTGGCCGATGCTGAAGATGTTTTCCAACTGCAATACGTGGAAATCGAAAGCGCGCTGGCTGACGTGAGTCTTGCGTGGGCCGGCGGCGGCAAGCCGCTAGGCGCAGCCCATTGGCGACCGATCGTACAGGAACGCAAGCGCATCCTCGAAAAGTTTAGGGAGTGGAACCCGCCGCCGGCCCTGGGTCCGATCCCGTCGCAAATTAATGACCCGGCGCTGCAGATGCTATGGGGCATAACTTCGGAAACGCTGGAATCCTGGTCTCGTACCGTTGAAGCAGGACACGAGAAAGAGATTGTAGGATTTGCCGCTTCTCCGGGGGTTGTGGAAGGAATTGCGCGCGTGCTGAGAAATGTAAACGACATCGGGCAAATTCGCGAAGGCGAGATTTTGGTGTGTCCTGTGACAGCGCCGAGTTGGGGCCCGGTCTTCGGAAAAATTAGGGCGGCTGTCTCCGATATTGGCGGCACTATGTCACACGCGGCCATCGTAGCGCGAGAGTATGGGCTGCCCGCGGTGGTTGGCACCGGTCAGGCGACGCAGCGCATCAAGACTGGGCAGCGGCTTCGCGTAGATGGCAATCGCGGGATTGTCAGCATTCTGGATTGAAAGAGGACGGCATTGACGAATCCTAAACTCGTAAGCCGCTTCAACGAGGTTGGCATCAACGACTGGCTGAGGGTTGGCGGCAAAGGAGCGAGCCTCGGTGAACTGGCCGGCGCAGGGATTCGCGTGCCGCAAGGTTGCGTCGTGACCACGGCGGCTTTTGAACAGTTTTTGGCTGCCATTGATCCTCGAGGATCGATCCGGCGTGAAATCGAGAAAGTGGCAGCGGATGATCTTGTGGCCTGCACGCGCGTCGGAGCCGAAGTGCGTGCGCGCCTGGAAGGCTTAACTCTGCCGGAGGATCTCCAAAAACAAATCGCGACCCACTACGATGAGCTCCATTCACGGGTGGGCGGCGCCGGAAACGCCGAACCAGTTGCGATTCGCTCCAGTGCGACCAGCGAAGACAGCGCCTATGCGAGCTTCGCGGGACTGCAGGATACTTACCTTTGGGTCCGTGGCGTCGATTCGGTGATAGAACACGTCCGCAAATGCTGGGCAAGCTTGTATGCCGTGGAGTCGATAATGTACCGCCGGCGATTAAATCTGCCGGAACAGGGATTGGCGATGGGAGTGGTAATTCAACGCATGATCGATTCGCGGTGCTCTGGCGTGATGTTTTCGCGCAGCCCGAACACTGGCGACTGCTCCGTTGTGGTAGTCGAGGCCAGTTGGGGATTGGGCTCAGCCATTGTCAGCGGGGAAGTCACGCCGGACAGGTACGTAGTGGAAAAAATCACGCGCGAGATCGTGAGCCGCACGGTATCAACGAAGATGCGCATGCACCGGCCTAATCGCGTGGGTGTCGGAGTGATCGATGAAGAAGTCCCAGTCGATCAACAGAACACCGCTTGCCTCGGCGACGACGAACTCCTCGAGTTGGCCGACATTGGAAAGCGCGTCGAACGCCACTACGGTTGCCCGCAGGATATCGAGTGGGCCATCGCGCGGGATCTTCCGGCGATTGAAAATACCTTCTTGCTACAGAGTCGACCGGAAACAGTTTGGGCGGCGAAAGATGCCACGCCAGTGGCCGCTCCCAAAAGCAAGCCATTCGATCACGTATTCTCGCTCCTCAGCGGTGGAGCCGGCAAAAAATGAAGTTCACCAACGAGGACGTGCAGCAGATTCTGCAGCTTCTTGACGCTACCAAGTACGACGACCTGCTCCTCGAAACCGAGCGCTTCAAGCTGACGCTTCGCCGCAACCGCGACAGTGGGAACTGGACCGAGGAAACACAGGTGCTCTCGGAGCCGAATATCGTGAAGGCTTCAACTGGAACGCCAGTTGCTGTGAACGCCGGAGCTATGGCGACAGCGGATTCGGCAAAACCCGGAGATTCGCGAAAGGCAGGATGGCTTGACGTTCGCGCGCACTTGCCGGGCACGTTTTATCGCTCTCCGAAGCCAGGCGCGCCGCCGTTCGTCGAAATTGGGAGCCATGTCGAAGAAGAAACGGTCGTGGGCATCATTGAGACGATGAAGTTGATGAACGCGATTCACGCACGGACCAGGGGCGAAATCGTCGAGATTTGTTTTGAGAACGCTCAGTTCACGGAAAGAGATGCGGTGCTGATGCGCATCAAGCCGGGCTCCGAGTGACTCTGCGCCGCATCCTTATCGCCAATCGCGGCGAGATTGCCGTGCGCGTGATTCGAACGTGCCAGCGGCTCGGCATAGAAACCGTGCTGGCCGCCTCCGAAGCTGATCTGGATTCCATGGGCGCGCGATTGGCGGATCGTACGATATGCATCGGCCCCGCAAATTCATCCGCGAGTTATCTGAATATCGAAGCTATCGTTGCCGCTGCTGTTACCAGCAGGGCGGGTGCAATTCATCCAGGCTACGGTTTTTTATCAGAGAATCAAAAACTAGCGGAGGCCTCGAATCATGCCGGTGTCATCTTCATCGGCCCCACGGTTGAGCAGCTCGACGCGGTCGGCGACAAACTCAAAGCGCGTGCACGCGCTGCTGCTGCGGGACTGGCTAGTGTCCCTGGAGGCGAAGTGCGCGGCCTCGACGAAGCGCAGCAGCTTGCTACGGAGATCGGCTGGCCGATACTCATCAAGGCAGTGGGTGGTGGTGGCGGCCGAGGCATGAAGCAAGTGCGCGACGCCGCCAAGCTTGCTGCCGCGATGGAAATGGCGATGGCCGAGGCGCAGGCAAGCTTCGGCGATCCGCGTTTGTATATCGAGCGCTACATCTCGCACTGCCGTCACATCGAAGTGCAGATCCTCGGGGACGGCGAAGAAGTCATCCATCTCGGCACTCGCGACTGCTCGATTCAGCGGCGCTATCAAAAACTCGTGGAAGAAGCGCCAGCACCCAACATCAGTGAAACGCTGCGCGAAGAGATACATCGCGCGGCAGTTGCGTTTGCGAGGCATCTGAAATATAGGAGCTTGGGCACAGTAGAAATGCTCGTCGATTGTGATCGCAACATGTTCTACTTCTTGGAAATGAACGCGCGCATTCAGGTCGAGCATTCCGTCACGGAAGCGATTTGCGGGCTGGACCTTGTCGAGGAGCAGATCGCGGTTGCGGAGGGCCGCAAGCTACGATGGAAGCAGTACGAAATCAAATTCACGGGTCACGCGATCGAGTGTCGGATCAATGCTGAAGACTGGACGCAAGATTTTCGTCCGAGCCCTGGCACAGTGGGGCGAGCTATTTTTCCGGCTGGGCAGGGAATTCGCGTGGACTCGCACATCCAGGCCGGAGCGACGGTGCCACCTTACTACGACTCGCTTATGGGAAAGTTGATCGTTTGCGGCGCGGACCGCATAGAAGCGCTGCACAAATTGCGGGACGCGCTGGCGAATCTGGAAATCACAGGCGTAGCCACAAATGTGCCGATGCACGCCGAGCTCGTGCGTAACGCGGAATTTACTCACGGTAGTGTCAACACTGCTTTTTTCGAGCGATTTCTTGAAGATAGAAATACGGAGGCGGTGTGAAACACCGGTGAACGCCATGCGGTGTGTCAGAGACTGAAATGGCGGACATTCAACTCCTCGATGTCTC
>JABCZF010000014.1 GCA_013289825.1 Acidobacteriota bacterium
AGCCGTTAAGCGTTGCCGTCAGCCCATAATAGGCACCCAGGTTTAGCGCGTTCGTGCCGCTGATCGACACATTTTCCGTGCAGGGCCCGGTCACCAGAATGAAAGAACCGGGGGTGGCGTTCGGCAGTGCGCGGTTGATGCTCGGGTAGGCAGAAGGATTTGCTCCGGTGCAATCGACGATTAAGTACTGCGCCCGAGCACCCGCGGGGCAAAGCAAAAACATCGCGAGTAGGGGGACACTCAGAAACAGACTACTGACTTTCAGGTTCTTAAACTCTTTCATGGCCGCTCCTTTGAGCTGCGGCCGGTCCCGCCGGTGAAAAGCCACGACCTGGTGTGGGTCTTGATTCGGCCGGGATTTACCGTTGCCATCAGCTGCGGCCATCGTAGGACGGGCCACAGCGCGACGCAAGCGACATCGAGCGACAACGGGCTCTCAGAGCCGATTGGCGTGCTTTGTCACACCCTGTCGTGTCGATCGAACGGCTTTCGGCAGAGGCGGACCCGCCTTCTCTGCGGCCCTGTCGGGAAGTGCATCAATGTTTTTTCACAAGTTAACCGGACCATGCCTGATCAACTAATCAGCCATTTGAGCACGGACGGGCAAACCGATTTCGCCCTCCCGCTTGCGTTGGTCCAAGTAATTCAATGTGAGCGGCGCAATCATGTAGAAAACGACCAGGAATCAGGGTCCCAGAGCCAGCGTGCCGCTTCCCGGACGGTCGGCCATCGGGAAGCTATGAATGTTCGACTACCAGACCTTGAGCGGCGGCCTTTCGCCCGCCTCTAGAGTTGACGGCGGGTGCCGTCCGCGGTGGACTTCAAACGAAGATCTTCCCTTGGGGCACTTCCATCCTTAATGTGCCAATCATCATGCCGCAAAATGCGCCTGCTATTTCTGTCTCTCTAAGCGGCGGGCTGGTCGTCCGGGTCACCTGGAAAATGGCCCGAGAAGCGTTCCAGCATCTGCCGCAAATCATAGACCTGGAGGTTTTAATGTCCCTGTTCAAATCCCTGTTCAAATATGTCCGCTTTTTCGGAGTGTTTGCCCTGCTGCTGGCCATGAGCAGTTGGCGCGCAAGCGCCCAGGAAGACCGGGAAATCAAGCATGTGTTCGTAATCGCGATGGAGAATCACAACTGGACTCAGCCGACGACCGTCCCGGGCGGGATTCAGCAGATTTTTCAAAACCCGAACGCTCCGTTCATTAACAGTCTTGTGAACGGAACCGCCCTGGCATTCATCGATGGCCAGGTGGAGAACATCAGCAAGCACGTCTCCTACGCGACGGCCTACCACAACGTTCTAGCCACTCCCAGCGGAGCTAATCCTCATATTCATCCTTCCGAGCCCAACTATCTCTGGGCGGAAGCCGGGACCAATTTTGGCGTGCTGAACGACAACGACCCCTTTGTAGTTCCCGGCGGTACGAACCAGAACACCGACCAGCACTTGACTGGTCTCCTCGAAGAGGCCGGAAAAACGTGGAAGTCGTATCAGGAAGACATCGATCTCATGAAGAACGCAAGCGCACAGCTCATCGATGTGCCTCTGCCTTGGCAGCTGCGAACCTCTCCGATCTCAAGCTTTTCGGGGATATTTGCTCCCGGCTACCTGAATGAGTACAACGATTCAGACCAGTTCAACTACGCCGTCAAGCACAACCCTCAGGCGTTCTTCAGCGATACCAACGGCGGCGACAATGCAACTCCCGCGAACCCGCTAGCCCGAAACTACGCCCCTTTGCAGCAGTTGGCATTCGATCTGGCCGAAGGCCACTGGGCCGATTACAACTGGATTACGCCCGACCAATACAACGACATGCACAGCGGACTAACTGGCGGGTTTGCAGGGCTGACCGGTGATGCCGGCAATATCAGACAGGGGGATAATTTCCTGAGCCGGATTGTTCCCGTAATCATGTCCTCCGAGGCCTACAAAGACGGTGGAGTAATCATCCTCTGGTGGGACGAATCCGAAAACGACGGCGCGACGAGTGATAACGGGGACGACTTCAACCACACGATAGGCGAGATCATCATCTCCAACCTCGCTCATAGCAACGAGAACGGCTTGCCCTACGCCAGCCAGATCGACTATACGCACTCCTCCGATTTGCGCACCATGCAGGAGATCTTCCACGTTAAAGCAACCTCCGGCCCGTCACCATTTCTGGGTGATGCCGCCAACGCCACCGATTTGTCAGACCTGTTTGAGCCCGGTGTAATCCCCACGAGGCCGTAGGAAATTTCGCCTGGTTCTGCCACTTCCAGCAGCCTACGCACCAGCGGCGCAGAGATCCTTTGTTTTAGGATCTCTGCGCCCTTTGCCATTAGAGCGGAGTCTTTTGTTGCACAGGACGTATTGCTTACTAATGCCAGCGGTGCCCGCCACCACTGGCGGCGGAGTAGGAAGTCGCGGCAGACCTATTCGAAAATGGCTGGGAGCCGCTGGGCTGGAGGCGGTGTGCGGTGTGCGATCAGTCGATCAAGCTACCGATAGCTTACCACTAGCTCGTCGAGGCCCAGCGTAAGCTACTGGAATTGCAGGGGATATGGGAGTTCTGGCGGCTGGCGCGGCGGCCGCGCTGTTTAGGTTTGTACCCTACCCTAAAGGACACGCCGTCCCGGACCGAAGCCGCAGCAGGGAGGACGTGTGGCGATGCCGGACTCTCCTTTTGACGTTCCGAGGAACTGGAAGACCCGTGGCGCACGACCCGCTTGGGGAACCCGGATTACACTCAGAACACATTGTGCAGCTGCCCTGCTACGCGCGATTGTAAAAGATGAGGCAGTGAGGCGAGAATAGTAGCCTCATGCCCAATCACGATCTGGCCGTTGTTATTCTTGCCGCGGGAAAAGGCACGCGGCTGAAATCCAGCCTGGCAAAGGTTTTGCACCGCGCGGGGGGCCGCACGCTCATCGAGCATGTGGTCCGCGCGTGCGCGCCATTGGGTGCGAAGCAGACGATCGTGGTCGTGGGGCACCAGGCGGAGCAAGTCACGCCGGCGGTGGAGCCCTTGGGCGCGGAGACTGTTCTGCAACAGCCGCAGCACGGAACCGGGCATGCGTTGCAGATCACGCGTCGCGCGTTGGGCCGGGCGAAACTTGCGATTGTTTTGCCGGGTGACGCGCCGCTGGTGCGCACGGAAACGCTCAAGGCGCTCATCGCCGCGCATCGCGCCGGAGATGCCGCTGCCACGATCCTGACCGCGGTGCTCGCCGATCCATCGGGCTACGGCCGCATCTTGCGCAAATCCGAAACAGCTGTCGCGGCCATCGTGGAAGAATCGCAGCTCACTCCCGACCAGCGCGAACTGAACGAAATCAACTCCGCGATCTATTGCTTCACACTGGACAAGCTCTGGCCGGCACTGGCTCACCTCAAGCCCAACAACAAGCATCGCGAGCTTTACCTGACGGATACTATCGCCGTCATGACTGCGAAAAACGAGACCGTTCTGGCAGAACTCGCCCCGGACGCCCGCGAAGTTCTGGGCTGCAACACGCGCGCGGACTTGGCGGAAGTGGACCGCGTATTCCGCGAACGGAAGCGCGCGGCACTGATGGACGCGGGAGTCACCATTCAGTTGCCCGAAACGGTGCTGATCGATCCCGAGGTCATGGTGGGAGAAGACACGGTGATTGAGGCCGGCGTGCAGCTTCTCGGAAAAACTAAGATCGGGGCGCGTTGCACGATTCGCAGCGGCAGCGTGCTGACCGACGCGCTTCTCGGCGATGCCGTGACCGTCGAGCCGCATTGCGTCGTCGCGCGGAGCCGTTTGGACGATCATGTGATCATCGGACCGTTTGCGCGTTTGCGGCCCGACAATCACTTGAAGGCTGGCGCGCGGATTGGCAATTTCGTCGAACTGAAAAACAGCACCATCGGCGAAGGCACCAAAGCCATGCACTTGACGTATCTGGGCGATACGAGAATCGGTGCAAAATCGAATGTCGGTGCTGGCACAATCACCTGCAACTACGACGGCTTTCACAAATTTCCGACTTCGATCGGAAACAAAGTGTTTATCGGGAGCGACAGCACGCTGGTTGCGCCCTTGCGCATCGGCGATGGCGCGTATATCGGGGCTGGCTCCACGATTACCGACAACGTCCCTGCGGATGCGCTGGCTATTGCGCGCGGCCGCCAGGCCAACAAGCCGGGCTGGGCGTCCAAAAAGCGCCGCGAATTGGCCGCAGCTGAAAATCCCAAGAAGGCTAAGCGGTCCCGAAAGAAATCAAAAGCCCGTCAGCCGTCCAAAAAACGCAAGTGAGTTTTTGTCCAGAAGAGCGGCGTCAACACTCTACCCCTCCGACCATCCCAAGCCGCTTGCAAAAGCGGGGCCACCAAACGTTGAATGCAAGTGCAGCGGATGCTATCGTCCGCGGTACGTGAATCCGAAGGAGTACGCCTGTGGGCAATTGGGTGAACTGGCTGTTGGTCATTGGCGGCTTGATCTGCGTGATCATCGAATTGGCGCTCGGAGCGCTCACCGGCCTGGACCTTGCGCTCGTCGGCGGATCGCTCACGATCGGAGGCACCATCGGGCTTCTGGCCGGCTCGGCGCGAATCGGTTTGCTGGCTGGTGGGGTTCTCGCGCTGCTGTACCTGGCCATATTTCGAAGCTGGCTGAAATCCCAGCTCACGGTAAAGAATATTGCGAGCAATGTGGACGCGGTGGTGGGAAAAACCGGCGTGGTGACGAAACGCATTGCGCCAAGCGAGCCCGGCATGGTGAAAGTAGGCGCGGAAGTTTGGCGCGCGGAGTTGGCGGGCGCGGAGGATGCCGCGCGGGATTTGGGCGCGCAGGTTACGGTGCAGTCGGTCGAAGGCGTGACACTCAGAGTGAGGTGAGCGGCTATGGATCCTCTTGGCGGACTGGTGATGCTGGCAATTTTTGTGTTTCTGGTATTGGGACTCGTGGCGCTGGCCAAAGGCGCGCGGACTGTCAAGCAGTATGAAAAGGGATTGATCACCCGCCTCGGCAAATATCACGGCATGGCGCCTTCGGGACTAACGATTATCCTGCCGTTCGTGGACGACATCGTGCGCGTGGACATGCGCGAGCAGGTCATCACTGTGCCGCCGCAAAAGCTGATCACCAAAGATAACGTGACCGTTGAAGTGGACGCAGTGGTCTATTACAAAGTGATCGACCCTGTGAAATCTCAATATGAGGTGCAGGATTTTGGCTATGCGTGCACTACACTGGCGCAGACGAATCTTCGCAATCTGATCGGCGACCGCACCCTGGATGAAACGCTGGTTGCCCGGGACATGATCAACACGAATTTGCGCGAAGTCCTCGACGAAGCCACCAACGGTTGGGGCGTGAAGGTCACGCGCGTCGAGGTGCAAAAAATTGAGCCGCCGCGGGACATTACGGATGCCATGTCGCGCCAAATGAAAGCGGAACGCGAGAAGCGCGCCGCCGTGCTGGAGGCGGAAGGCATAAAGCAGAGCCAAATTTTGCAAGCCGAAGGCAAGAAGCAATCCGAAATACTGAAGGCCGAAGGCGACGCCCAGGCGCGCATCACGCGCGCCAACGCCGAAGCGGAGGCCATCAAGCTGGTCTCGAACGCCGCGGAAACTTATTTCAAAGAACGAGCCGAAATGATGCGCCGTCTCGAAGTCTTGAACAACACGTTGGCGCAAAACACAAAATACATTGTTCCTTCCAACTCGAGCCTCGTCAATATTCTGGGCCTCGATGGCGCGACTCCCGCCGCCGTGCCGGCCCCCAGTTCCCTAACCTCATCGGGCCCAGCTAGCTCCGGGCCCGGAGGCCGCTCGGTCTAGTCCGCCAGAGCCGGAGCCCCACGGGGCGCGCACGGTAGAACCTCAAGCAAAAGGCATCTGTCGAAGGCAGGATGATTTCGCCGCCGCCGTCGTCGTGCCGGAGGTCCTAGCGGAATGGAAGGCGTGCGGCGCGAGGATCATCGAGGCGCCCGCATGGACCGTCTGGAAGTGTTCTGATGTGGGTCCAGGACAATTTCTGTTTCCACCTGGGCGTTTCGGTGGATATGGCCTCTCAGGCGAAGGGAGATAGACTCGGTCCGAAACTCGTCCGAAACTGGCGAATGAAGTTCCGAATGGCCCGCGTGTGCTAAAATAGGTGTTCCCCGAATGCCCTACGGAGCCAACACGCAATGAAATTCGGAGTCGTAGTTTTTCCCGGTTCCAATTGCGACCACGACGCGTTTTACGCCATCGGCAATGTCCTCGACAAACCTGTCGAATTTATCTGGCACCAATCTCAGGAACTCGGGAATTCGGACGTCATCATTTTGCCGGGCGGTTTTGCCTATGGCGATTATCTGCGCACCGGCGCCATCGCACGGTTTTCCCCGGTGATGAAATCGGTCGAGAAATTCGCCAACGGCGGCGGCCTGGTCCTGGGCATCTGCAATGGCTTCCAGATATTGCTGGAAGCCGGCTTGCTCCCTGGTGCCATGATGCGCAACAGCGGCCTCCGCTACATCTGCCGGCAGGTGCATATCCGCGTCGAGCAAACCGACACGCCGTTTACCAACGCCGCGGCCCCTGGCCAAATACTGACAATCCCCATCGCGCACAACGACGGCAACTATACCTGCGAGGAAACAACCCTCGCGGAGCTCGAGAAAAATCGCCAGGTCATTTTCCGTTATACGACGTCCGACGGAGCAGATGACGCCGCCGGCAATCCCAACGGCTCGATGGGTAACATCGCCGGTATTTCCAACCGCGAGCGCAACGTTGCCGGACTGATGCCCCATCCGGAGCGCGCTGTGGAATCCGCTCTGGGTTCCGCCGATGGGTTGGTCATTTTCAAGTCCATGATCGCAGCCCTGGTCGGTGCTCGAAAGGCCACGGCGTGAGGATCGCCGCGGCTATTTCGAAGAAGTCCGAGCTGGGCTCAAGGCCCTCTAGTTTTGAGCGACGCCATGAATGAAGAACTCTCTGAGCTAAGTTACGAGGAATTTGTTCGCGCGCGGAGTCTGTACTGGCAAAAAGAAGCGAAAGGCCTGGCCAACGGAATGGTCCTGCCAGAAAACGGCGGAGTGCCGGCGGCAGACGACAGCAGCAGTTTCATGCTTTATGCACCGGGCCCGGAAGGCATTTTCGCCATATTTGAGGATGCCGACCAAGCCGGCTGGTTTTATCTTTACGGTGCGAAGCAACGCGAGATTTTCAAGCGCGCTCACATCTACGATCGCTCGAATGTCGCTGTCGATGAAGATGTCGTGGACATCGGATGGGCCGTTGACGGTTCTGCTTGCGGCCTTGCCGTTTGGGGCGAATTTCGCGCGTTTCTAGGAGTCTCGAACGATTTGGAAATGCGAAAGCCGGTCATGAACGCAGCGGAAGACGGCATACCCGTCAAGGATTGGCCTGCCGGATTTGATCGCTATCTCGATACGAAAATCGAGTGAAGGACCACGAAACGTAAAAATGCCTACCGCAAGCGCCGAAATCAAAGTGACTCCGGAAATCGCCGCCGAACACGGTGTGACGCGCGAAGAGTATGCACGCATCCACCAAATCCTCGGCCGCGATCCCAACATCACCGAGCTGGGCATTTTCAGCGTGATGTGGAGCGAGCACTGCTCCTACAAATCGAGCAAAGTGCACCTGAAGCGCCTGCCTACGCGAGGCAAGCTTGTGGTGCAGGGGCCGGGGGAAAATGCGGGAGTCGTGGACATCGGCGATGGGCTGGTTGCCGCGTTTAAGATTGAATCGCACAATCATCCCAGCTACGTCGAACCGTTCCAAGGCGCCACGACTGGCGTTGGCGGCATCCTCCGCGACATTTTCACCATGGGCGCACGTCCGATCGCCGTCCTCGATTCGCTCCGCTTCGGTGAAATCGTGCCCGGTCCAGGAACGAGTGAAGAAGACGCCGCCAAGAACCGTCGCATTCTCGACGGCGTGATTCGCGGGGTCGCCAGTTACGGAAACTGTTTCGGCGTCCCAACCGTCGGTGGAGAAGTCAGTTTCGAGCCGTGCTATTCGCAAAACCCGCTGGTCAACGCGCTAGCCCTTGGCATCGCACGCAAAGAAGAGATTTTTCTCGCTAAAGCCAAAGGCATCGGCAATCCCGTCATCTATGTCGGCGCAAAAACCGGCCGCGACGGCATTCACGGCGCTTCGCTGCTGGCCTCGGCCGAGTTCACCGAAGAATCCAAGCAAAAGCGCCCCAACGTGCAGGTGGGCGACCCGTTCCTGGAGAAGCTCCTGCTGGAAGCCTGCCTCGAAGCCATGCAGACCGGGGCGGTCGTAGCCATTCAAGACATGGGCGCGGCCGGCCTCACCTGCTCGACGATGGAAATGGCCTCGCGCGGCGGCACCGGCATCGAAATCGATCTCGCCAAAGTTCCCCAGCGCGAAACTGGCATGACCCCCTACGAAATCATGCTCAGCGAATCGCAGGAGCGCATGCTCCTCGTCGCGGAAAGAGGACGCGAGCACGAAGTTCTCGAGGTCTTCAAAAAGTGGGGACTCGATGCCGTGGTGGTCGGTACGGTCACCGACGGCGGTATCGCCAAGGTTTTGCATCACGGCCAAATCGCCGCGGAAATCCCCGCGCATCCGCTCGCCGAAGAAGGCCCGGTCTACCGCCGTCCCATCGCGCAACCGCCGCTCCGGCACGAAACGACCGCCGATTGGTTTCCCTTCGCGCCGGACGGCACAGATTTCACTGCGAATTTTCGAAGGCTCCTGGCTTCCCCAGCCATCGCCTCGAAGCGTTGGATTACCGAGCAGTACGACACCAGCGTGCGCACCAACACGCTCGCAGGTCCCGGCGCAAGTGATGCCGCAGTTGTGCGCATCAAGGATCCCAAAACGGGAATCGTAAAGTGCGCCTTAGCGCTGGCCACCGACGGCAACGGGCGCTGGTGCCAGTTGAATCCGCGCGTTGGCGCCATGCACGCGGTCGCCGAAGCCGCCCGCAACGTTGCCTCGTCCGGCGCGCGCCCCATCGCCGCAACGAACTGCCTCAATTTCGGCAGCCCGGAAAAACCGGATGTCATGTGGCAATTCAGCGAAGCCATCGACGGTCTCACCGTGGCCTGCAGCGAACTGGGCACACCCATTACGGGCGGAAACGTCAGCTTCTACAACGAGACCCTGGGCAAATCCATCTACCCGACCCCCGTCATCGGTATCCTCGGCATCCTCGAAGACGCTTCCCGAGTTCTGAAAATCGCGTTCCGCGCCGAAGGCGATGTCATCGTCCTGCTCGGTAGTCTTGCCGTAGGGCTGGCCCCGGGTTCGCCAGCGGGCGGGGCAAGTTCCGTTCCTGCTGAATTCGCGCGTGAATTCTCTTCCTCCGAATATTCCAAAACCATCGCCGGCATCGTCGCCGGCGAACCCCCAGCCATCGATCTGACCTCGGAAAAACGACTGATCGATTGCCTGGTCGCTCTGGCCTCTGAAGGCTGCCTCGAATCCTCCCACGACGTTTCCGACGGCGGCATCGCCGTCACGCTAGCCGAATCCTGTTTCGCCTCCGCTGGACTGGGCGCGCACGTTTCTCTGGACAAGGATGCCTCGGCGGAGTTTGCAGCCTTCAACGAACGCGGCGCCCGCTGTGTCGTATCCGTCTCACCCATAAAACTTGCCGCCGTTCTCCTAACTGCGAGACAATACGGTGTAGGCGCGCGCGAAATCGGCACAGTGCATCCTGGCAGCGCGCTTCGCATCGAATATAAGGGGAGCGCGGTAGTCGAATCCCCTCTCGACTCCCTGCGCAGCATTTGGGCCAATTCGCTCGAGCGTACGCTAGCCTCAAAATGACAAAAAAGCTCGCTTTCGCCGACGATCACTTCCACGATGAGTGTGGTGTCTTCGGCGTTTACGGTCATCCCGAAGCTGCGAATCTCGCCTATCTCGGCCTCTACGCGCTTCAGCACCGCGGCCAGGAGTCTGCCGGCATCGTTTCGAGCGACGGCAGCGAGCTGTACCTGCACCGCGCCATGGGCGACGTCGAAGAGATTTTTCAGCCCCCCGTGCTCGCCAAGCTTCCGGGAAGCTTGGCCATCGGCCATACGCGCTATTCCACAGCCGGCGACAAGGCCCTGCTCAACGCCCAGCCCATCATGATCGACTGCAACAAGGGCAAAGTCGCCCTGGGCCACAACGGCAATCTCACCAACGCCGCCGAGTGGCGCCGCAAACTGGAGCACCGCGGTTCGATCTTCCAGACCAACAGCGACACCGAAGTCATCGTGCATCTCATCGCGCGTTCGCAAGCTCGCAATCTTTCCGGCGCGCTTGGCGACGCACTCAATCAAGTGGAAGGGGCGTACTCGCTTCTCGTCCTGACCCAGGATGAACTTTACGCCGCGCGGGACCCTCGCGGTTTCCGCCCGCTGGTGCTCGGCAAGCTGCCTCTGCCCACCGGTGGCGAAGCCTGGCTCGTCGCTTCAGAGACCTGCGCGTTCGATCTGCTCAATGCCCAATATGTCCGCGAAATCGAACCCGGCGAAATGGTGCGCATCTCCCGCTCCGGAATCGAGTCCATTCACTTCGCGCCGGAAAAGCCCATGCAGCAATGCATTTTCGAGCATGTCTATTTCGCGCGCCCGGACAGCATCATTTTCGGCCGCTCCGTCAACGAAAGCCGTGAAGCCCTCGGACGCCTCCTGGCGCGCGAACATCCTGTTGACGCCGATATCGTCGTGCCCGTTCCAGACTCCGGCGTGCCCGCGGCCGTGGGTTACGCACTCGAATCGAAAATTCCTTTCCGCATGGGCTTGATCCGCAATCATTACATCGGCCGCACCTTTATCGAGCCTTCGCAAGCCATCCGCAATTTTGGCGTGAAACTAAAACTCAATCCCATCCGCGGCCTTATCGAAGGCCAGCGCGTCATTCTCGTCGACGACTCCATCGTTCGCGGCACCACCAGCCGCAAAATCGTCCGCATGGTGCGCGAAGCCGGCGCTCGCGAAGTTCACGTGCGTGTCAGTTGTCCGCCCACGATTTCTCCGTGCTACTACGGCGTGGACACGCCCACGCGCGAAGAACTCATCGCCTCGTCGAACTCCCCGGAAGAGATTTGCAAGTTCCTGGGCGCGGATTCGCTTGGATACGTCTCGCTTCCCGCTCTTCGCCAGGCCGTCGGTGACACCGAAGGCAAGTTTTGTACGTCTTGTTATACCGGCGTCTATCCAACGGATCTGGTGCAGCTCGAAGTCCGCGAGAGCAACCTCAGCGCCTCGGACGTGAAGAACGGCAGCTCAAGGGACGACGCACCTATGGAAAAACCTGTGGCGGTGGAACGTGAAGGCTGACGCAAAGCAAAAACCAATCGGCAAAGAAACGGGCAAGGAAGCCGGCAGAGTCCCGGGTAAAGCCGTCGAAGAACCCAAGCTTCCCATGGGTCAGCGCGTGCAGCGCGAAGTCATCGCCTGGTTCTGGGTGGGCCTCGCGTTTCTGCTCATCAACGGCACCATCGGCCAAGCCCGCGTCATTCCTTCCGGCTCGATGGAAAACACTCTTCTCATCGGCGACCACCTCATCATGAGCCGCGTCGGCTACGACGCCGGCGTGCCCTTCACCAACTGGCACGTCTCTCTGTGGCGTGATCCCAAACGCCAGCAGATCATCATCTTCAAGCCACCTTTTGCGCCCGATCAACCGGACTACGTGAAGCGCGTCATCGGTCTGCCCGGCGACACCGTCGACATCCACGACGGCGCCGTCTGGATCAACGGCCAGAAACTCAATGAGAATTACACGCTGGGGCGCAGCGAACCGGGCGACCAAAAGCTGCCCTTCAAAGTTCCGGACAAGTGTTATTTTGTGATGGGCGACAACCGCCTCAATTCGTTTGACAGCCGCTTCTGGGGCTGCGTTCCGCGAAACGACATCATTGGCACGCCGGTCATGATTTACATGTCGCTCGCGGTCGGGCAAGATGCCTGGGAGCCCGGCCAGATTCGCGAAAGGTTTTTTGCTTACGCGAATGCCTTTATTCATCCGGGTACGGTGCGCTGGAAGCGCCTGTTCCGGCTGTTTTGAACCGGACGTTCTGATGTTCCTAACTGAGCCACGCGCCAGGTACGCGATTTGCGCGTGTCTAGTTGTAAGGTTTCGCAGTGCGCCCGGCCGCGGCAGCTTCGAGTTCATTCCGCAGATTAGAAGAGGGGCGCGATTCTGTGCCCAGATAAAAACGAAGGCGAATCACCCTCGATGAAATATGCCGATGCCGGAGTGAACATTGCTGTCGCCGACGAAGTGAAGCAACGCATCCGGCACCACGCCAACCGCACGTTCACCAGCGGCGTCCTCGGCGGCATCGGCGGCTTCGGCGCGCTCTTTGCCCTCGACAACAAAAGATGGAAAGAACCGGTTCTTGTTTCCAGCGCCGATGGCGTCGGCACCAAACTGAAAATCGCCATGGCCATGGGAGTCCACTCGACGGTCGGCGGCGACCTCGTCAATCATTGCGTCAACGACATTCTCGTCCAAGGTGCGACACCGCTGTACTTCCTCGATTACCTGGCGATGGGAAAACTCGATCCGGCAGTCATCGAGCAGCTTGTCGAAGGCATGAGCCGCGCCTGCCGAAAAGCCGGATGCGCGCTGATTGGCGGCGAAACTGCCGAAATGCCGGGCTCTTATCCACCGGGAGAATACGATGTCGCGGGCTTCATTGTCGGTGTAGTCGAATGCAAAAAAATTCTCACCGGGAAATCCGTAAAACCCGGCGACGCGCTTCTCGCCCTTCCGTCCTCCGGTCTCCACACCAACGGCTATTCGCTAGCCCGCAAACTGGTCTTTGAAGTTGCTAAGCTGAAGCCGGACACCTACGTCCCAGAAGTTGGAAACAAAATCGGCGCGGAGCTCTTGAAGCCGCACTTGTGCTACGCCCCCGCGCTAAAAAATATCGTAGCGCGCGGCTGGGTTTCCGCCCTGGCGCACATCACGGGCGGCGGAATTCCCGGCAACTTGCCCCGCGTTCTGCCTGCCGGCGTCAAAGCGCAAATCGATCTGGCCTCCTGGCCAGTCCCGCCCATCTTCACATTTCTTGCCGCGCTCGGAAAAATCGAAACCAACGAACTCCTGCAATCCTTCAATATGGGCATCGGCATGATCCTAGTCGTGCCACCGGCCCGCGTAAAATCCGTCGAAGCCGATCTCAAACGCCGCCGTGAAAAATTCTTCCGCATCGGCCGCATCGAGCGCGGCGATTCCGGCAAACCCCGCGTCGCCCACTCCGGTTCCCTCAATCTCTAAGGCCATCGGTCGGAAAGCCTTCCTGCCGCTCTCGGCGCCCTCCGCGTCCGAGGCGTTCTCGGTGTAAACTTTTTTCTAATTCCCAGCGACGGCCACCGTCCAGAACGGCTGCTTCGCCGGCACAAACTCGATGGGCACATCTTTCACAAACATTTTGAGCCACCGGGCGCACTCTTCCATTCCAGCCTGCTCCGACGGCACATGCCCAATCACGACGAGCGCCTTCCTCTTCCGCTCGCTGACCGCGTCCGCGACATACTCAACGGTTTCCCATTCCCGTGTCTCTCCCACCAAGAGCACTTCCACATTGTCCATTTCTAGAGCGTGCGTCTCCCGCGCAAAACCTGCCGAGCCCGGGCTGAAGGCAATCCGCGTCACCTTCATACCGCGCTCCCCGACCACCCGTACCACTGGCGAACCCAGCTTCTTGGCCAGCTCAGCTGCCAGCGCCTCTACGGTTCTCTCCGGCATGGTGAACAGATAGGGATTTTCTTCCTGCTGATATTTCTCCCAGCCCATGGCGTGCACCATCCCCGCCAGAATTCCGTCCGGTTTTCTCCTGTGCCAGTGATCGTGAAATCTCCAAACCACCATTCCATGGTTCTCAAGGAAGGCCCGTTTCTCTTTCCACACCGGATCGCTCTCCGCCATTCCCTCAGGTACGTCCAGGTGATTGTAGAAAGTCGGCTCGTGGGTAATCACCAGGTTCTGCCCATTGGCCGCCGCGCGTTCAAGCACGTCCAGCGTCGCCATCATGGTCACCGCGATGCCGGTCACCGGCGTATCCGGATTGCCGGCTTTGAAAGTGTCTACCGTCTCTTTTTGCCACGGTATTCCTACATGCTCCTGAATCGCGGCCACTACCTCTCGCGCTGTCGGCTTTTTGTTCTGCGCAAGCGCTGGATGGCCACACAGTCCGGCGCACGCAAACGCCATCGTCATCCATACCGCCATAGCCCATCTCATCCTGAGTTTCGTGCCCTGCTCCATGAGCGAGCCCTCCTCTCTGAATTTCGTCCTGCATATTCCATACCATGACTCCATCCAGCAAACTCTACTGCGGCTCCGGAGAAGCATAGTCCGGATGTTTTGCTCGCCCGCGTTTCTTCATTTCTCGCGCTACGCGTTCGAGCCAACCGAGCTCGGTCTTAAACTGCTCGATCACCAAGCTCACCATCCACACCGCCTCATGATAGGGATGCCCGACTTCTTCCAAAATGGAACGCAACACTTCCTTTTCGCGCACCAGTTCCTGTTCCAAAAAGTTCTGCCGCCGCTGAATCTGCTTTTGAAACACACCCGGCCGCGCTTGCCAGGAAAGCGCGACCCACGTCAAAAACGGCGGACGGTCGCGCTGCGTGGTCCATTCTTCACGTTCCAGAGCATCGGCCAGCGCCGTGCGCCCTTGCGCAGTCGTTTCAAAGCTGCTTCGCTCCGGTCCCGAAGCCGGCTCACCCATTTCCAGGGAACGAATCATCCCGGCCCGCGCCAGTTTTTCCAGGGAATAGTAAACCTGCGGCCGCGAAATCCCCGCCCAATCTCGTATCTCGCGCCGCTCCAACTCCGCGTTCGCCTGATACCCATGCATGGGCCGCTCCGCCAGCAAACTCAACAGCACCAAATCCGGCGTGGTCAACGCCAATTTCTCTCTCGCGCTAACCTTTCTCTTCAATCTCTCCGCGCTCCTCTCGGATCTCTCGGCCTCTGCGTTATCTTCTTCTTTTCTTCTCTCTCTGTCGTTATTTCTTTAGGTCCTTAGCTCGTTCCTTCCTTCTTCTACTCCACCACCACCACTGGCACTTCTCCGCCGCTAGCCGTGGGTTCCTAGCCTGCGCCACTGCCGCACAAAACGTATCCAGCACGCAGGGATCCTGCCGCTGACCCGTCGCGCGTTCCATCTTTCGATACATCCGCTGTGGATTCTGCCGCCCGAGCGCCGCCACGCTGCGTATCCCCAACAGCTGGAAATCCCGCAACATCGCCGGCCCAATGGAGATCAAATCCCCGAGATTCCGGGTTTTCTTGGCCATGAAAACCTCCTTGACAACCGCAGCCAGCTTCCTTACTCTCTACTAGTCTAAATGAGACTAGTATCCGTTGCAAGGAGGAATTTAGACCTGCGCGTCCTCACCCGTGCCGTTCTAGCCGCTGCCCTGTTTTTCGGATTTGCCGCTCTCGAAGCCCATCAAATCGAGGAGAAGAAAACTATGAACGTGAAGAAAATCACTGCAGTCCTGCTCGTCGACGAAATCGAGCCCATCTTGCCCTTTTGGATCGACCGCCTGGGGTTCACAAAAACCATCGAAGTCCCCAACGGCACGAAGCTTGGCTTCGTCGCCTTCCAAAAAGGCTCCGTCGAAGTGATGTATCAAACCTACTCGAGCGTCGAACATGATGCCCCGCCCGCCATGGCCGCCGCGGCCAGAAAGGGCCCCACGTATCTCTACCTCGAAGTCGACAGCCTGGACGCGGTCCTCCGAGCGATGAAGGACGTGAGCAAAGTCATGCCCGAGCGCACCGCCTTCTACGGCATGCGCGAATTCGCCGTCCAGGACCCCAGCGGCCACTTCATCACTTTCGCTCAGCAAGCCGCTCCGCCGAAACACTGACGTTTTCAGCCTGCCGGCTCACAACTCCTGGCAGGGCGCACTAGGCTGCGCCCTGCTAACCGGGCGCAACCTGATAGCCCTACCTCAAGATAAAACGGCCGGAACCGGCTAGGCCGGCGCTCTTGACAAGATCGTCTCGACGGGCACGATGGAGCGCTCGAAAAGCTGGAGCAACTGTTGGTAGCCGAAGCTGCATGAACCAGCTGCGTCGGGAGGGATGAGCGTCAGCAGTGTTCGGGAGGGATATAAATGAACTACGGACGAATCGCTCTCGCAGCTCTTGGTGCCTTTGTGGCGTATTTTGTCGTAGGGGGCCTCGCGTTCGGCGTGTTGCCGCTTCTTAGGAATGCGTTCCTTAAATATCCTGCCGTGTACCGCTCCCAGGAAGGAATCAAGAGGGTTATGCCAGGCGGCATGGCCGCCATGTTCGTGGCGATGGTTGTGCTAGCGGTAATTTACTCGATGCTTTACCGCGGCGGTTCCGGGCTGTCGGAAGGTGCGCGCTTCGGTGCGCTGATTGGCGTCTTTGCGATTTGTTCCTTCGTAATTCACAACTACGTCAATCTGAACATCGGCCTGAAGCTGACCATCCAACAATCTGTCGCCTACTTCATCGAATGGCTCGTCGTAGGCATCGTCATCGGCCTAGTCTACAAGCCCCTGCTCCCAGCTGCGCAATGAATGCAATGACCTGGGCTGTCGCCAGCAAGGTTCCTTACTGCTTGGGCTGCGTCGGCAGCGGCGGTGGCCGCCGCTCCATCTCCGTCGGCGCCGCAATCGATCGCGCGCCATTCTTCCCGACCGACCGCACCGCGAAGAAATGATTGTCCGTCGATACGCCCTTCAGAATCATCTCGCCTGTCGCCGTTCGAAAATCATAAACCTGCCAGCGCCCCTCGCTCGTCTCCCGCCAAAGAATCTCAAAGCCGGCGCGTGCGGGATCGTCTTCCGCCGACCACGACACTTTCGCGTCAGGCGTCACTGCTCCTGTGAGCTTCGCCCCCGTCGGCGTCGCCGGGGCCAGCGCCAACTGCCGCAGCGCTTCCGCGTTGTCTCGCGCCACGTCGCCCATAAACGCAAAACTCAAGTATTTTTCGTAGTCCCCATACTCGACACCGTTCTCTGTCCGCGGCGTCTGGTGCTGATGGTTGTAATCCTCAAGAGGTTCCGTAAACCGCACTCCGGGCAGCCCTGCCTTGTAGAACGGATAGTGATCGCCGCCGCGCCCATAGCGGTCCACGCGGAAAACGAGCCGTATTGCTGCGCGCCCGTCGATCTCTTCCACCGCGCGCGCCAGTTCCCGCGACGGCGAGTCCGCATCGTCAATTTCTCCGTTGCCGGAAAAAAGCCGCACGCGATGAGGTCCGCCCGCCGCCGTGTCCGCGCCAACGATGTCGTCGTCCAGCATTCCGCCCACGGTGTAACCCTGCTGTTTCAACCAGTCCACCAGGTGCGTGCTGCCGAGCAGCCCTTGCTCCTCTCCCGAAACCGCCGCAAACAATATCGTGGCGCGATACGTCCCGCGCCCATTCGCACCGGCTTTGCTCAGCAATCGCGCGCACTCCACGCTCACCGCCACGCCGGACCCGTCGTCATCCGCGCCAGGAGCGTCCGCCTCCGGGTCCATCACATTCGTTGGACGCGAATCAAAATGCCCGGAAACGAGGAAAATGGTTTTCGCAAGCTTCTCATCGGAACCCGGCAGAATCGCGTACACATTTTCGAGCGAAATCGGTTTATCCCCGGTCCGCGCGGAAGTCGATTCGAACTTGTCCACTACCACTTGCAATCTACCGCCCGAATCCTTCGCAATTTCGTTGAACCGCGCCACGACTTTGTCGCGTCCGCATCCCGCTCCTCGCTTCGGGCCCGTCCACGAAGAAAGCGTCAGCCGCGTCCCGCAGCCCACCAGTTCATGAATCAGCGCGCTCATAGACTTTTCGTTCACTGATGCACGCGCAATCGCGCCCGCCGGCCGCGCCAGAATCTTCGGATGCGGCGTCCCGGTCAGCGGCTCCGCCGGATCGCGCGACACAGTTGGAGCCTTTGTCGCGGCGCTCTGCTGCGCAAAAGTAGCGCTGGCCGAGAAGCCGAACGCCAGAAGAAACAGCATCACGACGCACAGAAAGTGGTTGCGGAATAGTTGGATCCAGTTAGTCATGGTCTACGCTTTCGATATAATTTACGTTCGGCGAATGGGCATTCTAACGCCATCCTCCCCACTTTGCGACGCAATTACCCATTGCGCTGGGCGCGCCGCCAATGCGCCGGAGGTACGTCTCAAATTACAACCCAGCGTGCGGCCAAGTTTTGCCGATGCCCGCCGTTGTGTTAACGTTTTTCGTTTATGAAGAAGCGCATAGGCGTGCTGTTAAGCGGCCGCGGTTCGAACTTCGAAGCGCTAGCGGATAGCGTTGCGTCGGGCCGAATTCCGGACGCGGAAAGCGCCATCGTGATCAGCAACCGCGAGGGCGCACCGGGCCTCGAACGCGCAAAATCGCGCGGCATTTCGACGCGCGCCATCCCTTCGAAAGGTCTGGAACGCGAAACCTATGACCGCCAAGTCGTCGCGGTGCTGAACGAGCACAAAGTCGACCTCGTCTGCCTGGCCGGCTACATGCGCCTCCTGTCGCCGTTTTTCGTGTCTTCGTTCCCGAACCGCATCCTGAACATTCACCCGTCGCTGCTGCCCTCTTTCCCCGGCCTCGAGTCGCAGCGGCAAGCTCTCGAGTACGGCGTGAAATTCGCTGGCTGCACGGTCCATTTCGTGGACGAAAATCTCGACGCCGGGCCAATCGTTCTGCAGTCCGTCGTGCCCGTAAAAGATGACGACACCGAAGACACGCTCTCTGCGCGAATCTTGCAGGAAGAGCACAAAATCTATTCCGAAGCTGTTCGCATCGTGCTCGAAGGTCGTTACAAAATCGAGGGCCGCCGCGTCATGCGAATAACCTGACAGAAAAATGTCCGAAACTAAATTCAAACCCGTCGAAGAACAGCTCGCCTACTTGAGAAAAGGCGCGGCTGAAATCGTTCCCGAGGCGGAGCTGAAAGCGAAGCTCGAAAAATCATTTCGCACCGGCGAGCCGTTGCGTATCTATCTCGGCGTTGATCCCACCGCTCCCGATATTCATCTCGGCCATACCGTCGTGCTGCGCAAGTTGAAGCATTTTCAGGACCTCGGCCACATCGCCATTTTCTTGATCGGCGATTTTTCCGCAATGATTGGCGACCCCACCGGCCGTTCGGAAACGCGCCCGCCGCTTTCGCGCGAAGAAGTGGACGCCAACGCCAAAACCTATCTCGCCCAGGTCTGGAAACTCCTCGACCAGGAAAAAACCGAAGTCCGCTACAACAGCGAATGGCTCGACAAAATGTCCAGCTACGACATCGTCCGACTCTGCGGCCACTACCGCCTCGCTCGCATGCTCGAACGCGAAGATTTTAGCTCGCGACTAAAAAACCAACAGCCCATCTCCGTGCACGAGCTGCTCTATCCGCTACTGACCGCCGTGGACGCAGTTCAGCTCAAGTCTGATGTGGAAATTGGCGCGACAGAACAAAAATTCAACTTGCTAATCCATCGCGATATCCAGCGCGAGTACGGCCTGGAAGGCGAAGTCGCTTTCACCATGCCCATCCTCGTCGGCCTCGACGGCCAGCGCAAAATGTCCAAAAGCCTCGGCAACTATATCGGCATCACCGAGCCGCCCAGCGAGATGTTCGCCAAGCTCATGTCTATCTCCGACGAGCTCATGTGGTCCTATTTCGAACTGCTCACGGACAAAACTGCAGACGTTATCAAGAACTTGCAACAGAATGTTCAGGCCGGTACGACTCACCCCAAACAGGCCAAAGTGTCACTCGCGAGTGAAATTGTTAGGGATTTCTGGGGCGAAGACGCAGCGCAGAAAGCTGCTGCGCGCTGGGACAGCCAATTCTCTCGCCACGAAGTTCCTGAGGATGCCCCGGTGAAACACCTGCCAAACGATGACTATGTTGGTGCCAAGCCCGGCAAGATGAAACTTTCCAGAGCTTTAGTACGCCTCGATGCAGCTCCCTCTCGTGCTGAAGCTGAGCGCTTGATCAAACAAGGGGCAGTGGAACTCGACGACGTTGTCATCGCTGATCCGACCTATGAAATTGACCTCAACACGCCGCAAAAACATTTGCTGAGAGTTGGGAAAAAGAAAGTCTTTTATTTCGTCGTTCAATAGTTGTTCTGCGGTCGTCGATTGCTTCAATCAAACGTTTCCGCGACCAGCTGCGCAACATGCTCGGCGATCGACGGCGCCGCCGTGAGCCCAGGCGACTCGATGCCCACAAGCTGAATCGCCTGCGGCACTGCCGCATCCCGGGTAATGACAAAATCCGCGATTCCTGTTCCTTCCGGCGGCACTAGTTTCGGACGCAATCCGGAATACCCCAGCTGCAAATCACGCTCCTCGATTTCGGGCAACAAAGTTTTTGCGCTGTGAGCAAAATCCGCAATCGGCAAACGCTCCCGCTCGTAATTGTCTTTCCCGTCGACATACGTCGCCGTGGGCCCCAGCAAAACCGTCCCCCAAAGCGTCTTGGTAAAATGCACGCCCAAGCTTAGCCCGTGTGCATGCGGCAAGGGATACACAAGATCATTAATCAAAGAAGCCCGCGCCCCGCGGATTTCACAATATTCTCCGCGCACCGGATAGATCTTCCAAGAATTATTCCCCAGCAAGGCCGCCACTTCATCGGCGTAGAGCCCGGCCGCATTGATCACACAACGCGTCTCAATCGTTTCGCTCTGTGCTCCTTCCTCGTCGCCAATGAGAATGCCAACGCGAATGGTTCCCTTCCCCGGCTCCAGGGAAACAACCTTGGCCCGCTTGACGATATTTGCGCCCTGCCCGCTAGCCACGCGCGCATAGGCGTGCACCAGCTCTTCGGCCGATACAATTCCCGTGGAAGGGACCTCTATCGCTGCCGTGCCCGCGATATGCGGCTCGCGACTGCGAATCTCCGCCGGACCAATCAGCCGCAATCCCTCTACGCCGTTGTCTTCCCCTTTTTTTTTCAGCGCAGCCAGTTCCTCTTCTTCCTGGGTATTGGCCGCCACGACCAGCTTCCCGGTGTGGCGAAACGGGACGTTGTGCTCCTTACTGAATTCATACGTCAGCCGGTTGCCCGCGATGCAATGGCGGGCCTTGAGGGAGTTCTTCGGGTAATAAATGCCCGAATGAATGACCCCGCTGTTGCGCGAACTGGTCGCCATGCCCAGCTTGGGATACTGCTCGACGAGGAAAACGTCCTGCCACCGCGCGGAAACAGCTCGCGCGATGGCGCACCCGACGACGCCTCCTCCGATAATCAGAATGTTGGCTTGCTCCATAGGTCCATTTTATCCGCGGAAGCTATCCGTGCGCATTGATTTCATCGAAAAACGGTTTGCATTCGGCCAGCCGCGCCTGCGTTCCGTCGTGCACCGCATAAACCGAGTGTCCCTTTTCCTCGTAATGATTGCGCCACAGAGAAGCGGCCCCGGGCACCCCGTCTTTATTCAGCGCATAAAAGAAAATGTGAAACGTGGAAAGTTTTTTCTTGTCGTTGTTGTAATTGCGTGCGATACGCCCGAGCGCTTCGAGGCACGCCTCCTCGGGAGATTTTCCCCGCCGCATCATTTCGATAATAGTGTGCCCGCCGGAAATCTTGATGTTCTCTTCGCCTTTTCCAGTCGACCCGGCTGCGCCCACCTCATTATCCACGCAGCACCCCGCTCCAATAATCGGCGAATCGCCCACCCGTCCCGGGATTTTCCACGCCAAACCGGAAGTTGTGGTGGTGGCGGAGATGTCACCTTTTTCATCCACCGCCATGCACGGAATCGTGCCCGTCGGCGGATGCGCAATGACGCGCTCGGCATATGCGATTTTCGCTTCATCCTCATCGAAGATGGCCCGAACGTGCTCTTTCCATTCCGGGCTGTCAACCCCGGGCCGCCAATTCATCGACGACGAGGCTTTCCAAGCCAGCCAAATCTTCCGCGAATGCTCGGTGAGCAGATTCATTTCCTCAAACCCTTCGGCTACCGCAAATCGCCGGGCCCCCTCGCCGACCATCATCACATGATTGGTTTCCTGCATCACCGTCTGCGCCAGCCGCGCAACATTCTTGATCCGCCGCACCGCAGCGACAGACCCAGCCCGGTGCGTGGGTCCATGCATCACACTCGCGTCCAGTTCGACTTCGCCTTCCTCATTTGGCAGCCCGCCAAAGCCCACGGAATCGTCGTTCGGATCATCTTCGACAACCGTTACCACCGCGACGGCGGCATCCAGCGTGTCGCCACCCTTCCTGAGAATGTCCATGCCCTTATCAAGAGCGTGAAGCCCGTTGGCGCTGGAGATGATGATCGGCCGCGTGCCCGGAACAGCGGCGGCTCGGAGAGGCGCTTCATTCGCCGGAAGCGAGCCGGCCAAGAGCTTGCCAGCCCCCGCGGTAAAACTGCTGGCAAGGGACATCAGAAAGAATTTACGCCTTGACCAGATTCCCATCGTGATGCCTCCTCGGTGTGTGCGTGCAATATACAAGCGGAAAGGAGAGATTGGAAGTTGTACAGTCCACTCCGGCGTTTTACCCCGGCTCCGGTCGGGAGACCGACCGCCTTGTCAATTCAGAAGGGGTTGGCCACCTGGTTTTTTTGCCACATGCGAAAACCGCCGAGAAAGGCATTCTCATTGTTGCCGAGGCGCGCTCCCGGCGGCAGCTTTTTCAATTTCTTGCTGTTTCCGCCGCCCAGCACCACATAGTCCGCATCCAGCGCGGTCTTCAATTGCTTGGTAACTTTGGCCACACAGCGGCGCCACTTTTTTGTTCCCATGCGCTCGAGGCCGCGCAGTCCCAGATAGTCCTCGTAGCTTTTGCCGTTTTTATAGGCCAAATGCGCCAGCTCCATGGGCTGCAAAATTCCGTCGACGATCATCGCCGATCCCAACCCGGTTCCCAATCCGAGAAACAACATCCGGCCGCCTTTGTAACTCCCCACCGCTTGCATGGCGGCATCGTTCAAGATTTTTACCGGGCAGCCAAACGCTTTGCCAAATTTGAATCCCACCCAACCCGGGCCCAGGTTGTGAGGCTCGCGAAGCGGATGCCCATTGATGATGGGCCCAGGATAGCCGAGCGAAATACAGTCGAACTTCCAATCGGCGACGGACTTCTTCACCAATTGGACCATCTTTCGCGGCGTCATAGTGGGGCCGGAAGGATATTTTCGCGGCTCCTTTTCGCCAGTCGCCAGGAGTTTGACGTTTGTGCCGCCAATGTCAATCACAAGAACTTTTGGAGGTTTGGCCCTTGGTGTTGCTTTCATCACCGCTCCTTTGACCCTTTGCGAATTCTAGAGGGAACTGGCGATTCAGCGAAGAAAATTCGCAGTCTTGGTTGCCGCGAGGTTTAGAACGGGGGGAACCTTTTAGACGTAGGCCTGGCCGGCAGCGCCAAAGTAGCCCACGTCTCGTGCGGACATATCCACGCGATATCGACCACTCCGGCGCGAGCCATGTCCTCGAGGAAGGCCATGTAATCCGGCTTGGTTTTATTTCGCTCCATGGCGAGTTTAACCCCTCGAGCAGCAAAACTTGCGCTGGGTTTCAACGGAGTAAACTCCGGCGGCGGCGGCTCCGGGATGGCGTCTCCCGCTCCGTGGTAGACGATGTCGTGAGTGGCGAGGTCGGTCTCGCAATACTCGACTCCCGCGTCTTTGAGCGCATCAAATATTCTTGGGTAGGCCCACTTTTCCTGCTTGCTCATAGTGAAAATCTCTTCGACGCGCTTCCTGTTGAGCCTAGCCATCTCGGTTCTGGCCTCCGACCGCCATCTTATCACCCGCAGAAACGGGTTTATTCACAGTTGGGCGTAGCGGGGCTTGAGACCAGCAAAGCAGCAGCCAAGAGGTACACAAAAGTATGGGGCCGCGCGGACGCGGGAGGTAATTGCAGAAAAGCGAACACGAAAGCCTTCCCATTTCTAGGACGTGGACTTGCTAGGCGGACAGTACCGGCGGGCTTCCCGGTTGATGCTTCCCGCGGTACAACGCATCTTCCATCGCCGAAGCCTGGCATGGCTCGCTAAAAACCATACGGGGATCTCTAGCCACAAGACTGAGTGACAGGCCGCTGTCGCAAGACGGAAGCACTAATCCGAAACTGATGCACCAGCTGGTTTGTAGAGCCACGCAGCGGGAGTAGCGGGAAGACCGTTGCCACTTTCGGCATAGCCTCCGGTGATCAGCGCTTGGCCGCCGGAGAGAAGCGTTAGAGCGGCGAAGAAGCGCGCGCTTCCCAGCGAGCCCGGCACTTTTGTGAAAGTGCCCGCGGTTTCGTCATACAACTCCGCGAAGGGCCCGCCGCCAGCAACGAGAACTTTGCCGTTCGGGAGTAGCGCTGCGGCCGCGGGCAATTTAAAGCGTGCAGTATTCATCGCGCCGGTCGCGGAGAATGTTCCCAGGGCAGGATCGTAAATTTCGGCGCTGGCATATTCGCCGTGCCAATCGCGGTTGTCGGAACCACCGACAACGAGAACTTTTCCGCTCGGAAGAAGAATCGCGGCGTGTTTATGACGGCCGACGATCAGCTGGCCCGCGGAAGTGAACTTGCCGGTGCGGGGATCGAAAAGCTCCGCAGAGCGATAGATATTTTGCGAAGGGTAATGGCCGGAACCCCCGCCCACGATCAAAACTCGGCCATCCTTGAGGGCTGTTGCGGTGTGCGCTCCACGAGGCTCGGCCATGCTGCCGGTCTCTAGAAACTTCCCCGTCGCTGGATCGTAAATCTCGGCGCTGGCAATGGCATTTTCCTGGCCATCCACACCGCCAGCCACAAAAACACGGCCGTCCGGAAGAAGAGTGGCGGTGTTTCCGGCACGCTCGATCACCATGTTACCGGTGGGCGTAAACGCACCGGCGGCGGGATCGTAAATCTCCGCGGAGCCCGGACGACCATAATGGCCCGTCCAGCCGCCAGCGATCAGCACCCTGCCGTTCTTCAAAAGCGTCGCGGTGTGGCCCGAACGTCCGATGGCCATGCTGCCGGCAGACTGAAATGTTCCGGAACGCACATCAAAAAGTTCGGCGGTCGGATAGGGGTTGGACTCGCCACCACTGCCGGCGAATCCCCCAGCGATGAGCACCTGGCCATTCGGCAGCAGCGTCGAAGTATGGCTGGCGCGGGCCAGGTGCATCGCCGCGATTTCCGATAGCGCGCCAGGTCCGGAAGGCCACGGAGCGCCGGCGCGTGAGAAGCAAAGCCCAGGCACGAGCAGCAGCGAGAGCAGTAAGACGCCAGACGTTTTTCGAGAACGCGATTGCATGGAAGGCCTCACAGGTTGATTTGCTGAGGTGCTAGACGCTCCGAAGAAGGGAGGTGTTAGCAGGAATTGTGAAAAAGGGATGCGCAAACTAGTGCGGCGCGAGAGTAGTAGAAAAGCTGTCGTACGCGGCGGTGTCGTACAGATGCAAAAGGTCCGCGGCGCGCTTGAGCAAATCGGCGGGCAAGTCCCCAGGCTGGTAGTCGATCCAACCGGTCGTGAAGTTGAGCGGAATTTTTTGGCCCGAGGAACTCACTTCCACAGTGCCCAGGCGGTTTAGAACTTGCTTGACCTCGTTCACGCCGCATTCCGGAAGCAACAGGAGGAAATCATCGTCGCTCAAGCGCGCGGCAATGTCCGACCCGCGGCTGGCCTTTTTCAGGCGCCGACCGAGTTCCTTGAGCGCGGCGTCCACGGCGGACTTCCCGTATCGCTCGCTGAGATGAGCGAACTCATCCACATGAACCGTAGCGAGGCTCAACGTGGTGTTCTGTCGGCGCGCCCGGGCTAGTTCTTTTCCCAGATGCTGCTCGAGAGACGTTCGCGTATACAACCCCGTGAGCGAGTCGAGCGCAGCCGCTTCCGAAAACTGCTGCGGAACGGCTTGCCAGTCTATCGGCTGCTCCGTCGAGTTTCGTCGCAGACGCCGGAGCGACCATTGGCGATAGACCAGCCGAGCGTTGAAAATGAGAATCAAGCAGAGCGTGGCCCAGCGCGCTTGATCGGAGCGAATCTCGTAAAAAGAGTCCGCGTGGCGAAAGAAGGAATGAATCGAGGAGAGCAGAAAGGCGACCGCCGAGAGGGTAGTGACCAGTAAGGCCGAGAGCCACAGCCACCATTCATGCCGCGAAATTTGTTGCGGGTCGGAGCCGTTTGCCAGGACGCGGAAATTGCCGGAGCCCGCGAGAGGCGAGTGTTTTGGCTTGCTTCGGGATATTCCCAAAAAGGATTTCATTTAGCTAACGGCGGATCTGGGCTGTTATCACTGTAGTCTCGTACAACGAACGGAAGCAACAGCGAAAACGTACAGGGTCGCAAGAATCAAGAACCTGTCCATCCGGGCAGGCGCGGTGAACAACAAAGCTTTCCCATTCCTTTTTTTGCGCCGCCGCGCTACCCGCCGTCATTTCGAGCGCCGCGGGCCGATGTTTTTTCTTCCCACTTCGCTACCCGGACGGAGTCGGCCCGCGCGACAAGAAATCTCCCTTTCGCTTCCCCCGGCGCGAAACAATGCGCGCAACTACAGCACCGTCCCGTTCGGCAAGTTGGCCACAGGAGATTTTGCGGCGGGCAGCGGCGCGTGTTCGAGCACTCGGCGTGCATAGAGCGCGACGTTCCTGACGCCTGCAGCGTACGCCGGGTTGGGATTGCGAATACCACCGTTGTAAGCGCCGATGGCCTGGTCGACATCGCCGCCAAAGCGGTCCAGCAGATCGCGGAGAACAAGTCCGGCGTACGTGGTGAGGACTTCGCTCGTGACGGAATTCACGTCGAGATGGCGCGAAGGACGCAGCCGCGGCGGCAACTGGTCGTAGTGGCGTTTGTCTTTCAGGTAGAGCTGATGCGCAGCACGAAGAGTCTCGCGCGAAATTTGCCACGTGCCGATCGAGTAGTCGCTTACCAGAACACGCTTGCGGCCACGCTCCAATACGATGTCGCCACTCTCCGCCCGCTTTTTCCAAACAGCGTGCGTGAGATCGCCGTTCACATCCATATAGTTGTTTTCCATGGCGCCGACTCCGAGAAAGTAATCGAGCGGCAGATCGTAAAAATGCGCGACGTCGAGAATGTCGGAAGCCAGCCGGAGCGCTTGATGATGAGTGAGCGGCTGAGGAGCGCGCGTGCTTCGGCCCACGACGCGCCAGTCGGTTTGCGATTTAAAGACGAGGAAATCCGCAAGAGCGGGAAGCAATTGAAAAGACGGAAGCGTTTCCAGCTTTTGTTCAGTCGGTACGTTGTAGGCGTTCTCGAACATGCGGCTTTGCTGTTGCGCAAGAGCGAGATCCTGCTTGGTCCACGCAACAAGTTCGTAGTGCCTGATGAGGCCGTGAGATTCCATGCGATTGAGTTGAGGAATGGCGGTGAGCTGATCGTTTTCGACCAGAAGGAAAATCTTGTAAGAGGCGTGCTTGCCGGAGTGATCGGCTGTCAAAAAGATTTTCGAAGCGTCGTCCGGGTCGCGACCGCGGAAATATTCATAGCGAAGGAAGGCTTCCAACTGGTCGTCAAACCTGGCAATTTCCGCCGAAGCCACTTCGTTTGAAAACGGGAGAGCAATCTGGCGGCCGTGAAACCTCGGACGGAGATGCCCGGGTTGTCGAACGGCGGACATCTGCCGCGGCCAGAGGCGATCGGCAGTCCAGCAAGCGAGCGCAAGCGCGGAGAGCGCAACGGCTTTGAGCGCGTGTGCGGGAAAATGTTTCGCTGCCGCGGGACGGCGGAGATTCTGGGTGAGCTTTTTGGCGCACATGGCTCGAGCCCTCGCTCGCTTCGATAGTGATGGCTACTCGAACCACGACAGTGCACGCCCGCGGCCGGAGAAAGCGCGGCCCAAGCCGTTCTCTAAACCGTAGAAAATAAGCGCTTTAGTTTAACCGTCAGACCTGATCGCCATGGCCCTGTGGGCGAGCTGCGTGTGTGCGCGTCCCAGGTTCCACAGAATTTCGTTCCTAGAAAAGCGGCTCGAACGATGCTGGCCGAGAGCTTGGCGTGTCGGGCCATGCTGGTTACTCGAAGCGCAGCGCGACGAGAGGATCGATGCGCGTGGCGCGGCGCGCGGGAATATAGCAGGCCAGCAGGGCGACGGCCATCAGAATAAACGTGATGGAGACATAGGTGACGGGGTCCCAGACGCTGACGCCATAGAGCAGTGTCGAGGCGTACCGCGTGATGGGCAGAGCGATCGCTACACCCACCAGAACGCCGACTCCGGCGAGGAGCATGCCTTGCCGGAGGACCAGCTTCAGGACTTGCTGTGACTGGGCACCGAGCGCCATGCGGATGCCGATTTCGCTGGTGCGCTGGGCGACGGAATAAGACAAAACCCCGTAGATTCCGATGGAGGCCAGGATGAGAGCGAGCAAACCGAAAAGGCCGAGGAGGGCGGCGCCCATCCGGGCGGCCCACAGGCCTTGCGCGAGGAGCTGCTCAATGGTCTGGCCATTGGTCAGGGCGAGATTGCGGTCGAGCTGGTTGATCTCGGCGCGCACCGCGCCCATGCGCGCTTGGGGGTCGCCGGTGGTGCGGACGGTGAGAGCGCCAAACGGAGAGTACTGTTGGCGCAGCGGCAAATAAGCTACAGGCTGGGGATCTTCACCCACGGCTCCGACAATGGTGGTGGCAACAACGCCGATGACCTCGTATGGATGGGGGTCAACGACGATAGTGAAGTGCTTACCCATGGGATCCTGGCCAGGCCAAACAAGATCGGCCATGGCTTTATTGACGATGACCACCGGGGCGGTGGTCTCGCGGTCAAAGTCGGTGAAATCGCGGCCGCTGATCGTCGGAATGCGGGCGGCTGCGAAAAAGCCGGGCATAACGTCGTCAAACGTGACCAGCGTGCCGCGGTTGTTGGGATCGGCCTGCTCGCCCTCGCGAAAGATAGTGCCGGCAAAGCCGCCGCCGATCATGCCGTTGGATGAAACGGTAGCATCGGCAACACCGGGAACGGATTTGGCGCGCGAGACGGCGTCGCGGAAAAATTGCTGGCCGTGATCGGGAGTGTAACGGAGCGCGCCGAGGTCAAAGTTGTATTGGAAGAGATTTTTCGACTCGAAGCCGGGATTGATTTCCTGAGCCTTCTGCATGCTACGGAGGAAGAGACCTGCGCCGATGAGGGCCACGAGTGCCAGCGCGATTTCCGACACCACCAGCAGGCTGCGCATGCGATTGTGAGCCCAACCCATCGTTCCGCCACGGCCGCCGGCTTTCAGTACTTCGTTGAGGTCGGTGCTAGAAGCCTTCAGTGCGGGGATGATGCCGAAGACCAAGCCGGTGAGAAGAGAGATCGTAAGGGTGAACAAGAGGACGCGAGAATCGAAGGAAATATCAATCGAGCCCTCGGGGAGAAACGGCGGCCGGAAAGACCACAGGAGTTTTTTGCCCCAGAGCGCAATCAGCAGGCCGGCCAGGCCGCCGAGGAGAGAGAGCAGCGTGCTTTCCGTCAGCAGCTGACGCACCAGGCGAAAGCGGCCGGCACCCAGAGCAGCGCGCAGGGTCAGCTCTTTTTCGCGTTTGGCGGCTTGGGCAAGCAGGAGATTAGCCAGATTCACGCAGGCGATGAGCAGCACCAGGCCGACAACGCCCATCAGCACGCCGCCGGCGAGGGAGAATTGGGCACGCTGGTTGATGCCCAGCGCGGATTGATTGAGCGGGTAAAGCTCCGAAGTGCGGCCAGGGTTATCGCGGGGGTACTCCTTCTCGAGAGCTGAGGCGATCGTTTTCAGGGCAGCGCGCGCCTGCTCAACGCTGACATGGGGTTTCAGGCGGCCGACGATGGAGATCCAGCGCATGCGGCGGTGATTCTCAAGCTCTTTAAGCTGACCTGTGAGGACGTAATCGCGCATGCTGAGGGGAATCCAGAGAATATCCGGCGGGGCGAGCGAGACGATGCCTTTGAAATCGGGAGGAGCGACACCGATGACGGTGTACGAGGTGGCGTTGAGTGAGATGGTTTGACCGACGACGCCGGGGTCCGAGCCAAAACGGCGAGCCCAGAGAGCATTGCTCAGAACGACGACGGGATCAGCGCCGAGTTTTTGACCTTCGTCTGGGTAGAAAAAGCGGCCACGATAGGCTTTCACGCCGAGAACATCGAAGAAATTCGGGCTGACCATGGAGGCCTGGAGTTGCTCAGGCTCGGATTGGCCACCCCAGTTGAGGGGCAGGGCGAAAGTCACGGCGGCCAGGCCGGTGAAGACGGTGTTCTGGTCGCGATAGTCTTCGTAGTTGGGGAGGGAAGTGGGAGTGAGCTGGAAGTTGCTATTGGCGTCGACGGTTCTGGTGTCCCGGGTGAACATCTCGGCGAGCTGCGCGGGCTCCTGGACCGCAAGCGGATGCAAAAAGACGGCGTTGATAATCGTGAAGATGGCCGTGTTGGCACCGATACCGAGAGCCAGCGAGAGAATGGCCACAAAGGTGAAGCCCGGGCTTTTCTTCAACATGCGCACGCCACTGCGCAGATCCTGTCTAAGTGTTCCAGCCATTTAGGCACCTCCCGAGCACACCTGCCCGCTGGCTAGTTTGACGGCTCCGGATGGACAATTGTTTCCACCACCGCGCGAGCCGCTAGATTCGATTTTTGGGTCGAGGGGGCACCGGGGTATATCGGGAACTCTGAAGCAAGCGTATGAAAAGAATTGAGTTGCGCGCATTGCGGTGCGTTCCGAGCGCGGTGGCCCCTCGGAAAACCAGGAGCGCTGGTCCTCTCGCCCGCGGATTCGAGCGGACCGGCCGGTACGACTCTGTGTTATTTTGAGACTCTCTAGGCTACCTGCTTCCTTGCATCCGATGAAGATCTCTTCAAGCCAGGTTCGGTTCAGCGCGTCAGACTTGAGCAATCACCTGGCGTGCCGGCATTTGACGACGCTCGACCTCGAAGTGGCGCGGGGTAGGCGGGCGGAGCCGGACTGGGCTGCGCCGGACCTGAAGGTGATTCAAGAACTTGGTTTGCGACATGAGGCGGCCTACCTGGCGTACCTAGGCGAACAAGGTTTGACCGTCGAAAACCTCGGCCATATCGATCACCAAGACGAAAAGCGATTGCTGGCGGAGACCTTGGCGCTCATGGAGCGGGGTGCGGAGGTGATCGCGCAAAGCGCACTTCGCGACGGCCGATGGTTCGGGCGGCCGGATGTGCTGCGGCGTGTCGAAAGGCCCAGCGCGAGGTGGGCGTGGTCGTATGAAGTGGCGGATACCAAGCTGGCGCGAGAAACCAAGGCGACGACGATTCTGCAGTTGTCGCTGTACTCCGAACTTCTGGGAAAGATTCAGGGAACGATGCCGGAGTTTTTGTGGGTGGTGCCGCCGGGGACAGGATTTGCGGGTGAGAAATACCGCGTGACCGAATATGCGGCTTATTACCGGTATGTGCGAAAGCGGTTGCTGGAGACGGTTGGCGAAGGAGTGGACCAGGAGACTTATCCGGAGCCGGTCGAGCACTGCAATATATGCCGGTGGTTTAAAGAGTGTGACACGCGGCGGCGCGCGGATGATCACTTGTCGCTGGTGGCGGGAATCCGGCGCCAGCAGCGCGATCAATTTGAAGAATGGAACCGCGAGACGATGGCGAAGTTGGCGGTGCTGCCGATTCCGCTCAAAGAGCGGCCGAAGCACGGGGCCCGTGCGGGTTACGAACGTGCGCGGGAGCAGGCTCGTGTGCAGGTCGAAGGGCGCACGGAAAAGAAGCTGGTGCATGAGGCTTTGCCAGTGGCGGCGGGCATTGGATTTTGCCGGTTGCCGGAGCCTTCGGTGGACGACCTGTTCGTGGATTTGGAGGGCGACCCTTTTGTGGGAGAGCAGGGGTTGCAATATTTATTTGGGTTGGCGTTTCAGAACGCGGAGGGCCAATGGAATTATGGCAAACGGTGGGCCTTGAATCGTGAGGAGGAGAAGAGCGGATTCGAGTGGCTGGTGGACGAAATCATGCGGCGGCGTGCGGCGAATCCGAAGATGCACGTGTATCACTTCGGGGCTTATGAGCCGGGCGCACTGAAGCGACTGATGGGCATGTATGCGACGCGCGAAGAGGAGATCGACCGGATGCTGCGTGCGGGCGTGCTGGTGGATTTGCACCTGGCGTTCAAGCAAAGTACGCGGGCCAGCGTGGAAGAGTATTCGCTGAAGAAGATCGAGGCGTTCTACGGATTTGAGCGTCGAACGCCGCTGGATTTGTCGCGGGCGGCGATGCGCTATGTGGAGCACCGGCTTGAGCTGGGGCGGCTCGAAGACGAGATTCCGGAGAAGCTTCGCGAGACGCTCGAGGGATACAACCGGGAGGATTGCATTTCGACGGGGAAGCTGCGGGATTGGCTGGAGCAGGAGCGGGGAAAATTGCTGGCGTGCGGAGTGGCCGTTCCCCGACTGGCGGAGAAGAGCGGCGATCCTTCAGAGAAGTTGGAAGAAAAACTGGAGCGCACTGCTGCGCTGACGGAGTTGCTTTCCGCGGGAATTCCGGTTGATCCACATGCCCGCACCGAGGAACAATCCGCGCAATGGCTGTTGGCGCAGCTTTTGAGCTGGCACCGGCGCGAAGACAAGCGCGCGTGGCAAGACGGCTACCGGTACGCGGAGATGAATGACGAGGATTTGCTCGACGAGCGGGTCGGTTTGACGCGCATGAGCTTCGTGGAACGTGTGGAACAGGTGGGGCGCGGGAAACAGGTGCCCACGGATCGCTATTTGTTCGAGGCCCAGCAGTCCAGCAACGTCCGAGCGGGGAAGGAACTTTATTTTGGTGACGAGAAATACGGCGAAGTGCTGAGGATCGACCACGTTAAGGGCGTGGTGGATATCAAGAAAACGAAGAAGACGGCGGAGGTGCATGCTCCGACGGTTTATATGTGGGAGGCCCCGCTGAATTCGGAAGCGCAAGCCGCTTCGCTCGGCCGCATTGGCGCGTGGGTGGCGGAGAACGGAGTGGACTCGGCGGGGCGCTATCGCGCGGGGCGTGATTTATTGTTGCGGAGGCCGCCACGGCTGACGGGCGGCGAGAAATTGCAACAACTTGCGAGCGAGACGGTCGTGGACACGGCCAACCGCATCGCGCTGGCGCTAGGCGACTCGGCTTTTGCCATTCAGGGGCCGCCGGGCTCCGGGAAGACGTACACGGGCGCGCGCATGATCTGCGCGTTGGTGAAACGCGGAATGAAGATCGGCGTGACGGCGCTCGGCCACAAAGTGATTCGCAAGCTGCTGGACGACGTGGTGGAAGCAGCGCATGGCGAAGAGATCGAGGGAGTGCGCTGCCTGCATCGCGAGCATGAAGGCCAAGAGAGCAAAGGCGTGGCGGTGGCCAAGGAAAAGAACGAGGAGGCTTGGGAAGCGCTGCAGTCGGGCGCGGCTAGCGTTGTGGGTGGGACGTCGTGGCTGTGGTCACCGGAAAAAGCATTCGAAATCGTGGACGTGCTGTTTATCGATGAGGCCGGACAGATGTCGCTCGCGGATGTGCTGGCGGTTTCGCAAGCGGCGAAGAAATTGGTGCTGCTAGGCGATCCCCAGCAGTTGGAGCGGCCCACGAAAGGCAGCCATCCGGATGGCGCGGAGAAATCCGCGCTGGAACATTTGCTGAATGGGCGGAAGACGATTGCGGCGGATAGAGGATTTTTACTGCCGGAGACTTGGAGACTGCATCCGAAGATTTGCGAGTATACATCAGCGTGTTTCTATGACGGGAAACTGGCCTCACGTGCCATGACGCGCAGCCGGGTTATCGAAGGGCATGCGTGGATCGAGGGAGCGGGACTGTGGTTTGTTCCGGCGGAGCATGAAGGAAACCGAAATTCTTCGCCGGAGGAAGTCGAGCTGGTGGCGCGCATCGTGGAAGGCTTGCTTCAGCCCGGCGTGAAATATTCATGCAGCTCCGGAAACAGCCGGGCGCTCAAGGAAGGGGAGATTCTGATCGTGGCGCCGTACAACGCGCAGGTCGCAGATTTGAAGACGCGGCTGCCGAGAATGCGCATCGGGACGGTAGATAAGTTTCAGGGGCAAGAAGCGCCGGTGGTGATTTACTCGCTGACGACGTCGTCGCCGGAGGACGCTCCGCGGGGGATGGAGTTCCTGTACAGCTTGAACCGGCTGAATGTGGCGACCTCGCGGGCCATGACCGCGGTGATTGTGGTGGGAAACGCGAGGTTGTTCGAGCCGGAATGCCGGACGCCGCGGCAGATGCAACTTGCGAATGCCTTGTGCGCCTACCGGGAAATGGCCAAGGAAATTGACCCACGGACGATTTAGTCAGAGGGCGGCCACTAAAGTCCGCCAGCCCGAGTCCCCGCTTCGGGGAAACGAGAAGAGAGATTTCTCTCTCCCGAAGCCTTCGCAGCGAAGCAGCAAAGAAAAAGCGTCGGCCTGCTTCGTTTGAACTGACCGTGCGACAGCTAACGCCAGCTGCCAAGCACAGTGAGGAAAGTCCCCGATACGGTGTGACCGCTAGGGCTTTTTCTTGACGGGGGGCTTCTTGTCTCCGCCTTTGGGGCTGATCAGAGCCAAGAAATCCTTGGCGTTAAAGGGGTAACGACGGACGGACTGTTGTCCGGTGGTGCTTAGAGTGACGTCGACGCGGCGATTGTTGGCGAGCACCAGAAGCGGCAGATTGCGCATCATTTTTTGGCGTTCCCCAGCGCCCAGTTCGGGATTGTTGGCCATCTGCTCTTTGATTTGCTCGGCAGTCAGTTGATCCTCTTCGCCAAACGCTTTCAGCTCAAAGTGATCAGCGGGCACACCGTGTTCCACCAGGAAAGTCTTGGTGCGTTCCACGCGGCGCTCGGTAAGTTTCTTGTTGTATTCGGGCGTGCCGCGGGGGTCGGCATGGCCGCTGAGGATCAGGTGGGCATCCGGCATGTACTTCAGATAGCTCCGGTAGTCCTCGGCGAGGGCTTTCAGGATGTCCGCCTGACTGTCGAGCAGGCCACCCTCGGGATGCTCAGCCGTGGGCCGGGCGGTTTGGAAATAGATACTATGAAGGGCCAGTTTGGCTTCCAGCCGCTTGATCTCGGGAGCCGGAGTGGGAGGAGGAGGTGGCGGCGGCGGCGGAGCTTGCACTTCCACCATGGTGGTGGAGGAAGCGGTGAGCGGCGGAACGCGGTCATCATTCGCATTGCAGGTTACCGTGATGCGGCCCGGTTGCGCGCCTTGTGTGTTTAAGGTGGCTGTGTCGCCACTTCCGGCGATGTCACCGGAACTTGCCGAGTAGTTGTAAATGAGCCGGCGTCCATCCGGGCTGCTGGCGCTTGAGTGGATGGTCGAAGACGCGCCAATCCGGACGCTGGCAGGATCTGCGGAGCATGAGATTACAGGTGGACGAGGCTGTTTCACGGTGAACCTGGCGCTGCAAGAAGCGGAACCATTTTTTCTGCCATCACTCAGGTTGGCAGTCACTACGTACTCGCCGGGTTGCGATTCTGTTGTGTCAACTTGCGCGGAGGAATCGCTGCCCGTGACTTTCACTCCGGTGCCCTTCCAGTTGTAGGTGACGGTGCGCTTGGGAGTGAAATTAGAGCCAGTGGCGGTGGCCGTAACGGGTTCGCCGGCGAAGACGTCGGACGGCTGGATGGAGCAAGCCGCGGTTGGGGGCGGGGGAGGCGGTGCGCCGCCAAACATGAAAACCAGGCCCGTTTGTGCTCGCAGGCCACGGATTTCCGTGGACGGCACGGACGAAGGACCATAGCGGTAGTTGGACAGCACAAAGTCGGCTCGAATCAGGCGCAGAGCAATGTGCCTGGATAGGTTTGCATCAATGCCTCCTCCGATCATGACGCCTAGTTTGTCGACATCATGGAAGGCATCCGGCATAAGGCGATGATCGCCCACTAAGACCTCAAAAAATGGGGAGAAACGATGGTGGCGAAACGTGATCTTAGGACCGAAGGAGAGGTTCGAGAAAGCAGCGTCGTCAAGTCTATTCGCGAGCCCGGATTCGCCGCTGCCCCAATGCGTGCTGGTGTCCAGAGTGAGTCCCAGCCATTTGTCGAAATTATAGGTGACGCTGGCGCCCGCGCCGCGGGGATTCCATTCCAGGCGGCTGCTCAGGGGGAGCAAGGCTCCAGGAAGTTCGCCGGATATAGTCGCGCCGGGATCAAAGACGGAATATCCGCCGAAAATCTCCCACTTCGGAGGGGGCTGGTCCTGAGCCGCGGCTAGGGTGGCACACGTACACAGGACAGCGGTCATTGCCGCAGACATTGCCAAGTGACGGACAAGGCGGCTCTTTAGATGAGATAACATGCGAATATTCCTCCGAACTCCGATAACAAGAAACCCATTCATTTCGACCTGCCCGGAAGTGCCCCAAGCCGAAGTTGGTCCTCGACCCCTAATGCCTCACGGGCAGGGAGGCACATTGACCGGATTGCTGTCCAATGCGACTGCTGCCGACCGATCCAGCGCTCGGCCATTTAGAGTCGCGCCAGTGGTAAGCGTGATGGTGGCGTTAGCCATGATGGTTCCCTGAAACAGAGAGTTGGTTCCAAGGGTCGCTGCGCTGCCGATCTGCCAGAAAACGTTATGAGCCTGGGCACCGCCGATGAGGAGTATTTGGCTCGCTGGCGTTCCTACGCCACCCGCTGCCGTGGTCAGTGCGGTCCCCACCTTGAAGATCCAGATGCCAGTCGGATTGGTGCTCCCGTCGAGGGTGAGGATCCCCGTTATTCCCAATGTGTTCGTGGCCTTATAAATGCCTGGGGGGAGGGTTTGCCCTCCGATATCCGCGGTGAGGGCGGCCCCTACTCCGGGCCCTCCCCCCGCGTTCATGGCGGTGTTAAACGCCGTGGTCAAGTCAGTCTGGGCGCCCATGGCAATCGCATCACCTAGGTGTTCTGTGCCCGTGAATATTCCCGGTCCCAGCACTCCCGGTGCCGCTCCAAATCCAGTGATCGAAGCTGCTGGCCATATCCCGATATCTCCCTTAACGATCGTGGGGCCGGTATTGCTAACGGACGGTGTGGCGCCGAGAATTCCGAAACTGCAAGCCGCTCCTAACGGTATGGCCGCGGCCGGTAGACAGACAGGCGTGGTCGTGAAGGTCCACACGAAATTGGCGGCGAGCGGAGTGCCCCCGGCGGTTGTTGCTCCGGTGGTAATGGTGGCGGTATAGAGGGTGCTAGGTGAAAGAGCCCCCATGGGTGTAAAGGTGGCAACATTGGTCGCCGCCACGTAGGTCACCGCGCCCGCTATGCTGGCCCCGCCTGTCCCTGTCAGAGTAAATGTCGTCATGTTGATGGTCGCCGGGTTCATCGCCGTACTGAAAGTCGCGGTGATGATGGCGGTGTTGGGGCAGGTGCTGGCAGAGCCGTTCGGAGGAGTTTGTGCGATCACAGTGGGCGCTGGGCACGGGGGGGAGGTTGTGAAGGACCAAAAGAAATTGGCCGTCAGCCCATTGCCGAACTGGTCTTGCGCGCCAGTCGTAATGGTGGCGACATAAAGGGTGTTTGGCGACAGTGGGGCAGAAGGCGTAAGGGTGGCGACATTGGTGGTGGCAACGTAGGTGACTACACCAGCCACGCTGACGTTGCCTGCGGCCAATGTGAACGTAGTGGTATTGATCGTCGCAGGGTTCATGGCCTTGGTGAAGGTTGCGTTAATTACCACGGGATTGTTACACGTGAAGACAGAGCCGTTCAGAGGATTTGGAGAGGTCACTGCAGGTGGGGTCAGGGGGTCACCAGGCTTCCCTGCCCGCGTGTCCGCGTCGCCGCAACCGGAAAGCAGGCCAGCCATTAGGAACGCCGGAATCCAAACCTTGGTAGACTTTAATTTGCGCATTAGCTTCTCCCCTTCGACGCGATACAAGGCGTTCCCTTACTGCCGACAGCTGCCGCAAGGACTTGCAAAACTTGATGATTGACGGGTTTCCCGATAAGAACAAACCCCGCAGGCCACATTACGTATAACAACGCATGAAATTACCGTCTGTGCAATTTTGCACACCATGCATGAGCTGGCGCCAGAAAGTTAACTGCGCTTTATTTCACAGCGGAGGAGAAGATTGTGATTGGAAAGTTACGTCCCGAGAGCAGCCGGACGATCTGAAGTATCCCGCGATGTCGCCACCACAACCGTCCTGGACTGCACGGACGAGCAAAGCGTTGCTGCGCTGCTATGACGGAAGAGAACTATTCGGAGGCGCCGAGGGGAAGGAAGTATTGCGTGCCTTTGACGGGGTCCTGGAGGCGGCGGAGGAGCTGTTGGAGGTCTTCGCTGCGCTCGACGAAGTCGATGTCCGAGGTGTTGATGACCAGGAGATCGCAAGCGGCGTAGCGAAAGAAGAAGTGTTGGTAGGCGTTGGCTACCTCTGCGATGTATTCGGGTGAGATTTGGGATTCTTCGCGGGAGGCTTTTTTCGCGATGCGGGTGCGCAGGACCTCGGGCTTGGCTTGCAAATAGATCACTAGGTCGGGAGCGGGGATGTCCGCGGCTAGCGATTCGTAGTAGCGGTCGTAGAGTTTGAGTTCTTCGTCGTCGAGATTGAGATTGGCAAAGATGCGATCTTTCTCAAGGAGGAAATCGGAAAGGACCGGACCAGGGGCTTCGACGGCTAGAGCTTCGCGGATGCGTTTTTGGCGCTCCATCAGGAAATACATTTGGGCACGGAAGGCGGCGCCGGCTTTTTCCTTGTAGAAATCGGCCAGGAAGGGATTGTCTTCACAGTCATAGATGCGGCGAGCGTGGAGACGCTCGGCGAGGATTTTCGCTAGGGTGGTTTTGCCGACGCGGAGCGGGCCTTCGATGACGATGAAGCGGGGCGACTGCGGGCCGCGCTCTGGTTGCGGGGCGCGCTTGGTTGCGGTGGATTCGTTGGCCGCCATTAGTCAGAAGGACCTCGGCGGAGCTCAGGGTCCCTGGACGGGATTATAGCAGAGTCGTTCTCTCCAGAAATGTCGAGAAGCAGGGTTTCCCACGGCGCAAGCAGACAGAAGGAAGAGAGGGGAGGAGCACGTCGACGCGCACGCCTCGAATAGCTCTCCGAAGATGCGGCTAAGCCGTGCCGAAAAAGTGAAAACTTGTTCACTTTGGGGTCTAGTACGAGTGTTCCAAAAAGAGACAAACGAAAGGGCTAGACGCGCGTACCAATAAGAATGTGACCAATGGGCCAGTGTCACCTGCTCTTTAGAACAGTATATTCCCCGCAGTTGAGAGTGGAGACCAAAGTGCACAGCTTTCAACTGCGGAGGCGAAAACATGCTGCTCGCGACGATCCTTTTGCTTTATCCCTTTCCGCAGAGCGGAGATGCCGTTAAGTCAATAACGGAGCTCCCCGCAAGCGTCTCCGAAGAAGCGGCTAAGGATTCCTCCTTTTCAAGAGCGTTGCCTTCCGCGCCAGAACCGAAGATAAAGAACGACAGAGAGATTGCGGCGGATTCGAATCCCGCTGGTGTGATGCCTGCTCCGGCGGCCGAGCCGATCTTGCCGGGGAGCGCACCCCTGGCCCTTCGGCCAGCTAAGCCGGCTTTTCATCCTGAAGGCGTTTCGGAGCGGCAGAAGAAGGTTTGGTATGCGCTGACGTTTGCTTCGTCTGGCGCGGCGGGGTTTGACGCGTGGTCGACGCGACGCGCGATTTCGGGTGGCTACGGCACGGAATCCAATCCTTTGCTGCGGCCTTTTGCGCACTCCAATGCCATGTACGCCGCGACGCAGGTCAGTCCCTTGGTGCTCGATTATGTTGGGCGGAAGATGATGACCAGCCGGCACCCCTTGCTGCGCAGAATGTGGTGGCTGCCGCAGTCGGCGGGGACCGGGATGTCGTTGTTCGCAGGAGTACACAACGTCGGCGTGGTGCCCTCGAACTAGCGCGCGGCAACTACAGAGAAAATCAAAAGGGTCCTGGTGAAATCATTCACCGGGACCCTTTTATTTTGTGCCGACGAATGCGGGCGGGCTTGGCGCCCTCATGCTCTGGATGTGACTTCTCCGTCGCATAAATGCGACGGCTTCTCAGGACATGCATGAGTCGAGAACCTCTACGTTACGTCCTGAAGGCTTTATCCGAAGCCCCAAGTTTCACAGGACTTACGGTTGCTCAGAGAGCGATTCGCCTGTGAAGGTCGGGCAGAAGTTAGCAGAGCACGGAAAGGAAGGCAAGCCGATTCCCGCTGCCACCGCTGCCAGCTAGAAGCAGGCAGTCCCCTCGGCCCAAATGCTTATGGCTACCTGCTGACGACGACGATGCCGAAGGAGCCGGGCTTCATTTTGCCGCGGCGTTCGCCGGCCGCCGGGGCATCGAATTCGGCGGACGGTAGAAAGATGTTGTGGGTTTTCAGGTCGAGGCCCATGGTGCGAGCGCTGCGCTTGGTGGGGACATTTTCTACGACACTGTATTTGTCGGGTGAGTCTTCGTGGATGACGGTGAGATTGCCGTCGCCGCAGGAAGCGAACACGTAGCCGGTGGCTGGATCGAAACCAGCGGCATCGGGACCGTCGCAGATCGTGGGCGTGGCGACTACTGCGCCGGTGTCAGCGTTCACGACGGCCATGACTTTTTCGTCGCAGACGGCGAAGAGACGGCGATTCTTGAGGTCCATGGCGAGGCCGGACGGCGATTTGCAGGGAGCTAGGGGCCAGCGGTGAGTTTCCGTGATTTTCTGGGGGTCGAATTGCACGACTTCGTTTTTGTCTTCGATGTTGACGAAGATGCTGCCTTTGCCGTCGGCGACGGCGAATTCGGGTTTGCCGCCGAGAGCCAGAGTTCCGGCTACGGTGCCGTCGGCGCCGTTGATGGCGGTAGTGTTTTGGCCGCGGCCGTTGAGAGTGAAGACGCGCTTGGTGACGCTGTCATAGACGATGGCGTCGGGATTGGCGTCGGTCTTCACGGTGCCCAGAGTTTTAAGAGATTTGATATCGAAGATCACGGCGGTGTTGGCGCGCCCGGCGCTGACGAAGCCGCGGCCAAGGTCGGGAGCCAGAGCGATACCGTGAACGCCTTGGGTGTCGGGGATATCGCCTTCTACGGTGTAGGTGTCGGCGTTCATCACAACCACGTGGGAGCCGTGAGAAATGTAGACGCGGCGCGCAGCGGCGTCGACGGTGAGATAGTCCCAGCCTTCGTCGCCGGGGATAGAGACCGTTTTTACGACGTGATAGCCGGGAGATCCTGGAGCGGGCGCGGCGGCTCGTGACATTAGGCCAGCGCAGAGGATTGTCGCTACGGAGAGGGCACCGAGGACCGTTAGTGCCGCAAAACTTTTACGCATGGAAATTTCTCTCCTGGAAGAACTCGCCCTGGTTGCAAATGGGGCGCAGTTAGATATACAGGGCGCAACCTAAACCCAAGATAAATGACCGTGGCTTTGAGCGCGAACTCGGCTTCAGCTTACGCGAGCCGGGCAAGCCCGGCCCGCACACGCCATGGAGAGTTCGGAATTTTTTCGGACACATTAGTTGGTCGCTTTGTGTTGTTGGAACCAACCGGCGACGTACAGCATTTTGGCGATGTGATGGCTGGGCCGGCGGCCGATGCCGTGTGGTTCTTCGGGGACGCGGACCAGCACGGTGTCAATATTGAGAAGCTTGAGGGCCGAATAAAACTGTTCGGCTTCGGAGATGGGGGTGCGATAGTCGGCTTCGCCCGTCATGACTAGAGTAGGCGTTTTAATCTTGGCTACTAGATTGGTGAGCGATCGCTGCATGTACTGGTCGGTGTTTTCCCAGGGATTGCCGGGGAACCAATATTTCGCGGTCCAGGGAATGTCGGTGGTCAAAACGAAGCTGTACCAGTTGATGACCGGATAGAGACACGCCGCGGCACGAAAGCGTTCCGTATGCTCGATGGTCCAAGCGGTGAGGACGCCGCCGCCGCTTCCGCCGGTGACGAAAAGATTGTTCGTGTCGATGTAGCCTTTGGCAACCACGGCGTCGACACCACTGTTGAGGTCGGCGAAATCGTCGCCGGGATAGGCGTGGTGGATGAGGTTGGCGAATTCTTCGCCGTAGCTGGTGCTGCCGCGCGGATTGGTATAGAGAACCACATAACCCATCGAAGCCCAGATTTGTTTTTCAAAATCGAAGCGGTCGCCGTAGTCGCCAAAGGGGCCGCCGTGAATTTCCAGGATGAGCGGATATTTTTTGGTGGCGTCAAAGTCGGGCGGTTCGACGATCCAGCCCTGGATTTTACGCCGGTCTTTTGCGGATTCATACGTGATTTCCTCGACGTGGCCCGGTTTTTTCTGCTCGAGCAATTCTTGATTGAGAGACGTGAGCACTTTCATGGCGCCCATGTTGCTGATGGCCACGTCGCCGGGGATGTCGGTGCGGCCATAGGTGAAGGCGATGGGGCCGGCATGGGCTACGGAGAAAGAGCCTCCGCCGTACGCGCTGGTTGAGGCTGAGAGGTGATCGGCGATTTTCTTGGAAGTCCCGTCGGGAGACAGGAAGCCTATTTTGGTGTCGCCTTGCTCGTTGTATTGAAAGTAAACGCCGCTGTTGTCAGGCGCCCATACGGGACTTTGGATGTCGCGATCGAGTTTGTCGGAGATGGAGTGGGAAGCTGTGCCGTCGCGCTTCATTACGTAAAGCTTGGTGGTTTGATGGCCCTGATAGCGGTCGTCGAAGCCGGTGTAGGCAATCCATTTTCCGTCGGGAGAAACAGCGGGAGAATTGTCGGGGCCTTTGCGATTGGTGAGGGCGCGAAGCGAGCCGTCGGCCACGCTGAACTCGTAGATTTCTGTGTCGAAGACCTCGTGGTCGGATTCCGGGTGGCGATTGGCGGAGACCAGCAGAAACTTTCCGTCGGGAGTCCAGACCGCGCGGTTGGGTCCGAATTCGTTGCCGCCATTCGGGAAATTGCCGTTGGTGACTTGGCGCGCGGCGCCGCCTTCGGCGGAAACCACAAAAATCTGCATGAAGCCTGGCTTCAGATAGCCTGCGCCGTTGAAGCGATACACGAGACGATCGTAAGCCGCCGCAGGTTCGGCCCACTTGGCCCCCGCGGGGGGCGTTGGCAGATCGGCGAGGTGAGGACCTGTGCCGAGAACGAGCGACGAGAAGGAGAGCATCTTTCCGTCCGGAGACCATTCGATGGCATCGGGAGATTGATCGAGATTGGTAATGCGGGCGGTTTGTCCGGAGTCCATCCAGCGTACATAGATTTGTTGCTTGCCATCGCTGTCGGATAGGTAGGCGAGGCGAGCGCCGTCGGGCGACCATCGCGGGGATGCGTCGTTGTGGTTGCCGGTGGTGAGCGGGCGGTGGTCGGTGCCGTCGGAATTCACGATCCAGAGATTCGAATAGCGGCGGTCGGTCATGGGATCAGCAAGGCGTCGCACATAGGCGATCCTTTTGCCGTCGGGCGAGATTTGAGGATCGCTGGGGAGCTGGATTTGAAATTCGTCCATCCCGGTAAGTTTGTGTGACGATTCTTGCGCTTCTAGAACGCTCGGGTGAATGATGAAAAGACTTGCGCTAGCGGCCAATGCCGAGACATATAGCTTGAATCTCATGCGTGGGGACCTCCCTGCTGCGGGGAGTAAACAATGAGAGGGAAGTTGTGTCAAGCCGCCAACAACCGAGCCTCCCGCTTTTGAGCATGACGGGTCGCTCGACTTGGGTGCGGGCAATCAGGGCCCGGATTGGAAAAAGATCCCCTTTGAACGCAGCCAGCCGGGCGGGAAATATCACGTTTTCATGCAAGGCGCGAGTCACAGGTCCTTCATTACTCAAAAAACGTCGCCGGGACACGCCGCCGAGGGCGACGCTATCCGGGGCTATACAGATTGCGCATCGCTGGCATTTTAGAATGCCTCTTGGAAGGCCGATCCTGCCGCAAAGATCTATCTGCAATCCGACGCTCTCCCGGAATTCAATCACAGGCTCGTAAAACTCTCTCGCCGCTGACCGCTCGGGCTGACCGGTAGGGTTCCTCAGCTTTTCCACACGCTGCTCGGGGGAGTCCTTCCGTACCATTGACGGTATTACCACCCAGTACGGAAACTAAGTGTCGTATGGCTCGCTATTCTGCTTTCCTTGGGCGCAAGGTTGAAGTGCAATACCGCGCCGGAGACATCCTTTTGCCTGCGTCCGGCACGTTCGTTGCGGATTCGGGTCGCTCCATCTTTCTCGAGCAGAAGTTCGAGCAGCGTGGCTCGCAGAAGCATTTCCGGTGGGAGATTCCCTACCAATACATCATTCGACTTGAAGAGAAAAAGGAGCCGTCCCCGGAGCCTTCTGCGAGTAGCTCTAGCTCTCCAGCTCCCGCAGCCGCTCCTAGCGCTGAGACCTCGGCTTCCAACGCTGATCCTCCGGTGCGCAACTCCGCCAGCAGCTTAAGCTCCGGCGGCGCTGCCCCCGCGATCCTTCCACTTCAGAATCGTCCCAAGACCGCCTGACGTTAGGGGTGCGCCGAACCCTCGGCAACACTCTTTCGCGGCGATTCGGTTACAATCAACCCGCTGTCCACCCCTAATATTTTGGCCGCGATGGACCGCCTTCAGGCAGCGTCGCGCGCAGGAGGCTTTTCGTGACCAGCGATACCCGTCCCCAGACCAACATGGGACCCGCAGTCAAAATCGGCCCAGGCGTGAATCCCAGCCCAACGCGAATCATTGGTCCCGGCTCAAAAGTTGGATTGATTGGGCTGGGCCTGATGGGCCGGCCGATGGGTTTGAATCTCTTGAAAGCGGGGTATTCCTTGACGGTCTGGAACCGGACCGCCTCGCGCGCCGAATCGCTTGTGGCCGCCGGCGCCAAGCTCGCCAAGTCACCCGAGGAGGTCGCTGGGGCCTCAGACGCGCTCATAACCATCGTGAGCGATCCGCCGGCCCTCGAGGGGGTCCTTTGGGGCGACTCCGGCTCCCGCCAAGGCGCCGGTGCCCTGGGATCTTTACGGCCAGGTAGCATTTACATGGATTCGAGCACTGTTTCACCTGCCTTGGCGCGCAAGATTGCGGCGGCTTCGACGGAGCGCCAGGTCGGGTTTTTGGACGCTCCGGTGACCGGTGGCACTTGGGGCGCTGAAAAAGGGGAACTGGTTTTCATGGTAGGCGGCGACGCCGAAGTTCTCAAGGATGCCGAACCGATCCTTAGTGTGATGGGAAAGCGGTGGTTTCATCTGGGCCCAAACGGCGCAGGGCAGACCATCAAGCTGGCGATGAACCTTATCCTGGCGCTGCAGGTGGATGCCTTGGCAGAAGCCCTGGCTTTAGTCACTGCCGCGGGGTTCGAGGGCGAGAAGCTCGTCGAGGTTTTGCAATCCAGTATGGCTCGGGCTGCCGTTTTGGACGTCAAGGCACCGCTGCTCCTCAAGGGCGAATACCCACCCAGCTTCCCCCTGCGCCTAATGCACAAGGATATGGGCTTGGCGCTGGAGCTTGCCAAGGAGGCTGGTGTGGCCCTGCCCGCTGCGGCGGCGGCCTACGGCACCTATTCCGCGGTCAAGGCGGCCGCCAAGCAAGACCTGGACTACGCTGCGGTAATGAAGTTCTGGAAGCCCTGAGCCCCGTGCACTGACTCCGCTTGGGTGTTAGGTGGGGAAGAGGAGGGCAAGCCGCGCTTTGGGACGCATGGCGATCCAGGACGCAACTTCTTCAGCCTATCTCAGATCGAGCGAACGGCTGCACGCTCGTCAAGATCGAGCGAAAGATTCTGATCGAGGAGCACCGCAACATAGCGCGAACAGGTCTTCCTCTCCGCGGAGGCCCAGGCAGATAGCGCAGGCTGGATTGACCGGCAGACCACCTCCAGCCTCTCCACCATCCGGTAGTAACCCCTTACCTCATGTAGCCACGGCGTCCCATTTTTCAGCCGCGGAGAAAGCTCGCAAAGCCCCAGGAGTTTGCCAAAGTCGTTGGCCCCGATGGTTTCGGCGTCGATGCCGGTTGCCGCGTGCAAAGAATCCGAGATGGGCTGGTTGGCGGTCGTCAGCCAGATCATGCGCCACTGGCTGATGGCGAATTGCACCAGCGCCAGCACGGAGAACGCGAGAATGAGGACCGCAGTCATGGCCTTTTCTTGTCAGCATCAGTTTGCCAACACCATCCACAGTTTCCTATAGAACCGCCGTACCACGGGTGCGGTACGCGTCGGGCAGCCAGAAGCGGGTGCTTTTTTTCGAAGGTCGGAGCGCCGGGCCATTTCTCTTCCTGCACGCGGTGCGTGCGCTGTCAATCGTTACCCCCAAGCAACTTCCGCGCTGGAAGTTCTCGGAAGGCCTTGACCGCTCGGTGGGCTCACTCTAGGGTAGAGTATAACGGTCGTTGCACGGGCTGCCCCCTCTCATGGACGTCCAACAAAACCAGGCTAACTCGTCTCTCGAAGCCAACAGCGATCAAGCGATCGCGGATAACCTGCGTCAAATTGAGAAGAGGGATTGGTGGGTCTGGGGAAATTCGATTTTTGTCATGCTGCTCCTTACCGGAGCGCTCATTTCCTTCACCCTGCCCTCTCTTTCGCATGGAGCGGAGCCCCTTTTCAAGATCAAGGTTACGGAAGCCATTTTTGGTCTGGTGGTCCTCGTTGTTCTATTCAATGTCTACACCATCTACCAGCAAGTGCTCATCAAACGGCTCAGGCGCCAGCTTGCGGAAAAGCAGCATCACTCCATGATCTTACGCGAGCTCGCTATGATTGACGCCTTGACTGGTCTTTATAACCGGAGGTTTGCCGAGCAAAGGCTCGCGGCGGAAGTGGCGCGCTCGGCTCGCAAGGGGCATCCGTTGACCGTCGTGTTCCTGGATCTCGACGAGTTCAAGCACATCAACGACACCTACGGTCACCCTGCCGGGGATTTGGTGCTGCAGGAATTTGCCGCCGCCCTCAATCGCGCCATCCGCGGAGGCGATCTGGCCGTCCGCATGGGTGGAGACGAGTTTCTCCTGATTCTTCCGGAATGCAATCACGAGCAATTGCAGCTGGTCCTGAAGCGGCTTGGTGCTCTCGAAGTGGCCTGGGAAGGCCGAAAATTTCCTGTAAGGTATTCCGCTGGCTGGAAGGAATATGCGTCGGGGGACCGGGCGGAAACGATGGTCGCCGCCGCCGATCAGGCCCTCTACGCCAGCAAGCGCGCGGCCAAGAATTCTCCCCTGCCGGACCTCGTCCCGGTCTGAGTCCTCGAACGCTGGCCCTCAGAATTCACTAGGTGTGTTCGGGCACCCCACGCACCTGCGCTGTTTATTGGGTTGCTCCCCGGCTTTCCTGATGCGCTGGCGTGGCGGGCCTTTCCGATGATATAGAATGCCTCTGGTCTTCGGGAGTTCCCGCGCAAAGTTGCCAATCCCGGCGCAACGGAACTCGGGCGGTTGCACGGCAGCGAAAGTTTGGTGTATCGGGAGGGTTCAAGAAATGTTGCGGGGGAAAAAATCATTGGTGCGTTCTGGCGCGCTCTCGCTTGTCATGGTGCTGGGCGTAGCTGTCGTCCTCGCGCAGGTGAACGACTTGGGCATATTCACGAATGAGGGCAGTGTGGGGCCAACGCCGCCGGGCTCGAAGGCCCGCTATGACGCATCGAAAAGGGAATACCGCATCACCGGAGGGGGCGCGAATATGTGGGGCGCTTCCGATGCGTTTTATTTCGTTTGGAAAAGAGCGTCCGGCGATCTAACGATTACCGCCGATATCCAGTGGGTCGGTGCGAGCGCCGCGGAGCACCGCAAAGCCGTGCTGATGGTGCGCCAGAGTCTCGAACCCGGATCGCCCTATGCAGACGCGGTTTCTCACGGCAATGGGCTTACTTCCCTGCAGTTCCGTGGCGCGCCGAGCGAACAGACCTATCAGATCGTCGCCGCGGAAGATGGACCGTCGCGGCTGCGCATGGTCAAAAAAGGCAGCCGCTTCACCATGTATTTCGGCAAGCCTGGCGAGGAATGGAAGCCTTCCGGCCCTGTTGAATTTGTAACCCTCGAAGAGCCGTTCTACGTCGGGCTGGGAGTGTGTTCGCATGTTGCGAGCACACTGGAGACCGCCATTTTCTCCAACGTAAAGCTGGAAGAAAGCGCGGCAGCAAAATAGGCCGCTATGCTGACAAGGAGGGACTCATGCCTAGCGTCAGTTCCGTCATGGCCGAGCTGAAAAAGAGGGGAACTGAGAAAACGCGCAAAATCTACGCGCGGCATGGCATGGCCACGGACAATATGTTCGGGGTGAGCGTCGCTGACCTCAAGGTTATCGCCAAAACGATTAAAGGACAGCAGGTTCTGGCTTATGAACTCTACGCCACGGGCAACATGGATGCGATGTACCTCGCCGGAATGGTGGCGGACGGCTCTCAAATGCTCCCAAAACAATTGCATGAGTGGGTCGAGGGCGCGAAAAATCTGCAGATGATTGGCGAATACACCGTGCCCTGGGTGACGGTGGAGAATCCTCACGCGCGCGACTTGGCCATGCAGTGGATCAAGTCAAAGAAAGAACACGTGGCGTCCTCGGGTTGGTCGACGTACTCCGGACTGGTTGCTACGAAACCGGACGACGCGTTGGATCTCCGGGAAATCTCGAGCCTACTCGGCGCGGCAGTCAAAGGAATCAAGAGCGCGAAAAATCGCGTCCGCTACACCATGAACGGTTTTGTCATCTCCGTGGGGAGTTACGTCAAGCCGTTAGCGAAACAAGCCAAAGCCGCGGCTCGTCAAATCGGCGTCGTTTCCGTGGATCTGGGCGATACCGCGTGCCATGTGCCGCCGGCCACTGCGTACATCGAAAAAATCGAGGCAGCCGGCCGGGTCGGCCAGAAACGAAAAACAATCCGCTGCTAGGCCGGGAACACCTTAGCCGGCAACCGCAAGGTAGACGAACGTTTGCGGTTTCGCTGGCGGAGAGCAACTCAATTTCCCGGATGGTATTCCCTCTCCGTGTGGCCCTTCAGTTGCGCTGGATAAAAGTACACTTCCCGCAAATCACCCGTGCTGTATGGCCCGGCTTCATCGTTGAAATGCGGAGACCCTGGATGGCCGCTCTCGCCCCCGGCCGTCACGGCTCGGGCTTGCACTTTCTCTCCAAATTCGACCACTGCAACAAAGCTGTTTCCGCTGGTGCCATACCACTTTTTCGTTCCCGGGTAGGGGCGCGCTCCGAAAGACGCCAACGAGCCCCACACCGACGACGTGAAACCCACCGGAAGGCTGGGCCCCGCATCACTGAATGGCTGTACGATATCGCCAGTCAGCCGCTGGAATCGATTGATGTCCCCCCATGGCGTCTTCCAGCTTCCGAAATCCGCTGCGAGTCTACGGGATGCCTCCGACAGAGATTCGAGCAGCAGCTCCGCCGGCGCTTTTGTGCAAATGTAATCGCTCATATACACGCCCGCTTTTTTTGCGTCGGCGCCCACGCGCTTCTGAATGTCCTCGCCCCAGAACACCGCCAATGACGTCGGCACGGACGTCGTTCCCCACCGCAAATCCCATCTGCGCAACGCCCCAACCTGCTCGGCCAACTTCGCTTTCAGCGGATGGTCCGCGGCCGCATCGTCCCAGGCCTTCCCGAGGCATGGGATGGGCTTCTCGAACCAAGTTAAATAACTGTCGTAGGCGGCCGCGATCAGCGAACTGATGGTGAAATCTTTTTTGTCTTCGAGGACGCGGATCGCGTGCAAGCCCCGTGCCGTTTCTCCGCCCGTCTCCACATAGACAGGAAAGTCCTCTTTCTTTGGGCTGCTCGGTCCCGCTGCCGACCACGGCCAATTGTTGGCGTTGAAGAGCCATCCGCTTTTCGGATTCAGCAGGTGCGGCGTCTCGTCGACGGAAAGAAGCCCCTTCCATTCTGTCGCCGGATTGCTTCCGTCGACTGGCTTCGTCCAATCAAAGCTGGTGTCGCGCCGCGGGATGAAATTGCCATGAAAATACGCGATGTCTCCGTCGGCATCCGCAAAAATCGTGTTGTTCGACGAGTTCGTGTGCAGCTCCATGGTCTGCCGGAACGATTTATAATCCTTCGCCTTCGTGCGCGTGTACGACTGCGTCAGCGCCTTGACCGGCTCTTCGATCAATCGAACACTCACCCACTTCCCTTCCGTCTCGCGCACGATCGGGCCGTGATTCGTGCGATACACCGTGAATTTCTTTTCCGCCATCCCCTCCGCGGTTTTATACGGCACGGTAATCTCTTTCGCCTCGACGGGCCGTTCTTCATTCCCGTATTTGTAAACGTAGCGGTCGCCCTTCTTTCCGACCGTCTCGAGGTATTCCGTGAGGGCATTGACCCCGCTTGACGTGTGCATCCATCCGGCGTGCTCGTTGAATCCCTGGTACACGAAAAACTGGCCCCACGTCACGGCGCCGTACACATCGAGCCCTTCCCCGCTCACCATATGTAGTTCTGAGCGGAAGAAAAAGGACGTATGCGGATTGATCAGCAGAAGTGAGTGATGATTTACCGTGTTCGAAGGCGCGATGGCCATCCCGTTCGAACCGCTCGGTTCTTCGATCTCGTCGTCGTCCGCCGAAGGCGCCGCGCTCACGGGCACTTTTCCGTAAAACGCTTCAAGCTGTGTCAGGCTCACTCGCTCGATGTCTCCGCCAATACTGCCTTCTGTAAAGCTCAGTGCCATCCACGGCTCAAAGCGCTTGATCACTCTCGGCTTCACTTCGGGATGTTTCGAAAGGTAGTAGTTCAAGCCATCGGCAAAAGCGTTCATCAGCTTCTTCAACCAGTCCGGGCTAGCGGCATATTCCTTCCGGAGCGCCTCTGGGTCGATAAAAAGCTTCATCCGCAGGTCCTGATAAATCTTCCCCTGGCCCTCCGCTTCCGCCAATCGCCCCATCCCGTTGATGTAGTTCGTCTCCACGCGATTGAAGTCATCTTCCGCCTGCGCGTAAATCATGCCGAATACCGCGTCGGCGTCGGTCTTGCCGTAAACGTGCGCGATGCCCCAATCGTCCCGTGTGATGGTGACGCTCGCCGCCTCGCGCTCCCAGCGGGCCGCTTCCGCATTTTTTGCCGTCCCGGGAGCCGCTTTCTCGGATACCGCGGGCTCGCAAGCGAGCAAGCACGCCGCCGTAGCAAGAATGAAAACCAAAACAGGTTTCTTCATGGATGCCCCTGGGTGAAGGATAGAGGATGTTCGAAGCGGCGATGCGTGAGTCCTGCAGCGTCCTGCGCGAACGCGCCAGACTAGCATACTCCGCCGCAGCTGGCGCGAAGCGCCGACACTATTCCGGCACGCGCATATCGTGTAGATTTCTTCCCATCATGCGCGGAACTACACTCATGGCGCTAATTCTCCTCGCGCCATCCTCTGCAATTTCTTTCCCGGTCCCAGCGAGAAAACCAATCCCACCGACGAAAACAAGGTCCGCCGCGCCGCCCCGCGAGGCCGCGGCGGACGTCGGCGCGATCGGCGGCATCATCGCCAAGTACGCGAAGTCGGTTGAGGATGCCGACACCACCTTGGCATCCGAGATTTGGTGGGACTCGCCGGAAGTTTCCTTCATCCATCCGCTCGGCCACGAACACGGTTTCGAGCAAATCAAGCGAAACGTCTACAAGCGCCTGATGGGAGAAACTTTTTCCGAACGACAGCTGACGCCGCGCGACATCACCATTCATGTTTACGGAGACGCCGCCTGGGCCGAGTTTTACTGGGATTTCACCGCCAAATTCAGAAAAGACGGCCGGTCCATCACCACGCACGGCCGCGAAACCCAAATCTACCGCAAAATGCAGGGCCGCTGGCGCATCATCCACGTCCACTACTCCGGTATGCCCAGCACGCCACCCGGCCAAGGCTTGTGAAGGCAATAAATCGCTTCTCCGGCAATATCGTCTCTAGGTCTTACGTGCGATGCCGGAAAGTTTTTTGCACAGCCTTCCACGGTTTTCCACAGACAAGCAGCGTCATTCCTATTGACGTCTCAAATGGGAAGTCTTAGTGCGGCGCCAGATTGAACTGGGAAGCGTCAAAAACTTTTCGGCTCAATTAAACGAGGGCGCAACAGCTTAACCGCCGTTGCGCCCTCAGTTTTTTTTCGGGCCGCTCGTAGGGGAGAGCGCCAAGGACTTCCGCTGCCAGCGCGGGCCCTGCTCTTCACGGCCTGGCATTCGGCGAGAAAAACCCGATGGGCAGGTCGCGCGCCGTGCGCAAACCCGCGGGGGCATCCAGAATCACCGGAATCGAGTTCACCACCACCGATGCGGTCGCAACGTCGCCGTGAGTGCCTCCGGGAATCACCAAACTGATGTTCGGATGGCCTTTCAATGCCAGCGTGTCGGCGGGTTCTTTCGCGCCGACGTACATTTGCAGCTCGAGGTACACCAGCTCTTTCCCGGCGCCCACGCCGCGCGCGATTTGGTGTACGCCCGCTGCTTGTCCTGCTTCGACGGTCAAATATTCCGTTGGCACGCGCTCCGTGGCGATCTTTGGCTCGATGGTTTCCGTAATTTCATCCACCGGCAGGTTTAAGCTGTCCGCGATCATGGCCACGGACTCCGGCAGGCCGACGTGTTTGATCACGCCTGCGTTCACCTGGGAGCGAAATTCCTCCGGGGTCATGCCCGCACCGATTTTTTTCTGCAACGGCAGACGCCGCTTGGACGCATCCACCACGCGAAGGGCCTTGGCGTGTTCGATGCGTTGCGAAACCGCTGCCAGCGTGATGAGCAGCTTGTCCATCACGAAGCCCGGATTCACGCCGGTGCCCACCAGGGCGACTCCCCAATCTTTTGCCGCTTTGTCCAGGTTTGCCGCCAGCTCCGGATAGGTGCGCAACGGATAGGAGAGCTCCTCGCACGTAGAAACGATGCATGACTCCGCTTCCAGGCATGCCAGCAACTGGTCCATTACCTTCCGCAACGAAGAGGAGGTCGAGTGGATCACCACGTCAGCAGCCTGTTCCAGCACTTCTTTGGCGTCCGCGGAAATTTTTACGCCCCAGGGCGCATCTGTTGCGCCGGTTACTTCGCCGAGGTCGCGGCCCACTTTTGCGGGGTCCGTATCGATGGCGCCGATAATTTCAATGGCTTGCTTTTCCCGCATCAGCCGCGCGATGGACGCGCCGATCGGCCCAATGCCGTATTGAATGACACGAATCTTCTTCTTCACGATTTCCCCCGTCCATTTTCAGCGCGCGGTGCACACCGCGCATTTTTGCTGGAAAAGAAACCTCTACCATAATGGAATTCACGCAGGCATTCAACGGCCAATGCGACGCGTGCGGCATGCTGGGCGGCGACCTGCGCGACGCGCGCGTTTGGCATGCCCGCGCTCGCCAAAGTCACGACGGCCGCCGGATTGTTGCCGATATATGGCGCGCGGCTCATAATGGTGCCCCGTCCACGCTACGCCCTTGGAGGAGCATGTCATGCCCGCAAAGAAACTGTCCGACGCCGAAATTCAAGCCCTGCTTACCAAATTGCCGGGTTGGAAAATCATCGGCGGCAAACTGCATCAGGAATACAAATGCAAGGACTTCGTCGCGGCCTTCGGCAACATGACGCGCGTGGCGCTCGTTGCGGAAGCCATGAACCACCATCCGGAGTGGTGCAACGTCTGGAACAAAGTGGTGATTGATCTCACCACACACAGCGTCAAAGGCATCAGCGATTACGATTTCGTGCTTGCTGAGAAAATCGACGATATTTTTGTTCCCGTCCGCGCGACTCTTCCGGGCACCTGAAAATGAGCTACGGGAAGCTCCGGCCTAGTCGGCCTTGGCGGGCAGTGGCACTTCCGTGCCGCCCGGACGAAGGTCTATTGACTCTTCCCGCGGCTGCGCCAGAATAGCTCTACCCCTTCCTGGCAGTTTGCGGTCTGGACATTTCGATTCTAGAAGACGGCCCTCTCCAGTCTCGCCAAACGTTGTCTCGCGATGAGCAGTCGCATGGCGTACCCCCCGGGATTGCGTGGTGCTGTCTTTGTTTTCCACGCACGACGCGCGCCATCTGCCAAGAGGAGTGCCGAGCAATGACAGGAAAGAAATCTCGCGTGTTGTTGGCGGAGAGTGTTCCAGGCGAAGCGGCAAATGGCCTGTGCGCGCTTTATGCGCGGCCGGACAGCACACTGGAATTGCGTAGTGTCGCGACGCTGCCGACGCTGGTGGCGACGATAGAACGGGCTCGAACGGAAGCCATATTTCTCGAGCTTTCTCTGGGGAACCCCGATCCACTGGAGCTCGTCGTTTTTGCCGATCGGGCTGCCGCAGTTCGGATTCCACAGCATCCGCTCCCGGCCTGAAACACCGAGGCTTTACGGCCCGAAGGGTAAATTTATGAAGAAAGCATCGAAATCCAGGGAAAGACTGATTCGAAGGGAAAGCGTTCTAGGAACAGAAAACCACGCCCAGCAGATGCCACCGCCTTTCGATCATTTCCGAAAACCCGCGGCGGGGGTCGCATGAAATCCGTACTACTCGACGAGATGCGGCGGCCGGAAAGCACCATGGCCGTGCGCTTGCTCATTCTTGAAAACGAGGCCCGGGACGCCGAGCTAACGCTGCTGGAACTGAGAGCCGCGGGCTTCGACGTGGAATGCACGTTGGCCCAAGACCGGGAACCATTCCTGGCCGCCCTCCAGAACGGCAAGTTTGACGCCATCCTCGCCGACTATCGTTTGCCGCGTTGGACCGGGCTCGACGCGTTGAAGGAACTACGCGCCAGCGGGAAGGATATTCCGTTCCTGCTGGTGACGGGCGCGCTCGGAGAGGAAGCCGCGTTCGAATGTGTGGAGCAGGGTGCCAACGGCTACATTCTGAAGGAACATTTGAAGCGTCTTCCGTCGGCCTTGAAGCGGGCCCTGCACGAGAAGCGCCTGCGGGACGAAAACAGCCGCGCTCACCAGGCGCTGGCGGAGAGCGAATCCCGCGCCCGCGAACAATTCGCCGAGCTCGAACAGATCTACCGGACCGCCCCAATTGGTCTGGCGGTCTACGGACCAGACCTGCGCTACCTGCGGGTGAACGAGCACCTCGCGCGCATCAACGGACTCCCCGCCGAGCGGCACGTCGGTTTGATGACGCGCGATGTTAACCCCGATGTCGCGCGCGCTGTTGAGCCCTACTTGAGACGAGTATTCTCCCGCGGCGAATCGATTCTAAATGTCGAAATACAGGGCACGACATTGGCGCAATCCGGAGCACTACGCACCTGGCTGGCCAGCTTTCACCCGCTTCGCGGCGCTACCGGCATGATCTTCGCCATCAGCGTTGTAGTCCTGGAAATCACAGAACGAAAAAGTGCGGAAGCGGCCCTCTCGCTCTCCGAAGACCGCAATCGTCAGCTGGTTGATAACTCCAGCTACGGCATTTTTCGCATTTCTACTGGTGGCACGTTCCTCGATCCCAACCCCGCCCTTCTTCGTATTCTCGGGTGTGAGTCGGTCGAGAACTTGAGTCCTCCCGCCCAGGTGCAGGACATATTCCGCTATCCGGCGCATTACTCGGAGTGCCTGGCCGCCTGCCGAAAGGAAGGCCAAGTTCATAGCGCAGAGACGGAGTGGCGCAGGCGCGATGGGGGCATGGTCATTGTGCGTCTCCATCTGCGTGGGCTTTCCGTCGCGGAGTCGACGGCCTTGGTCGAAGTCATTGCCGAGGACGTCACCGAGGTTCGCGCCATGGAGCGCCAGTTGCATCAGTCGCAAAAGTTCGAGGCCATTGGCCAGCTTGCCGGCGGCATCGCTCACGACTTCAACAACGTCGTGGGCGCGATTCTGGGCTGGGCCGAGCTGGGTTTCGAACAAAGCCGCAGCTATCCTCAAATTTCCGAACGGTTCACGCGCATCCGTGAGCAGGCCGAGCGGGCCGCCACACTGACTCGTGAACTCCTGGCCTTTGCCCGGCGCCAGATTCTGCAGCCACGAAACGTGGACCTGAATGCAATCACCAGCAACCTCGCGAGTTTTCTGGACAAAGTGATTCGCAAAGACATCGAACTCAAAGTGCTCAATCGACCGCTCGATGCCCTCAAGGCGGATCCAACCCAGATCGAGCAAGTGCTGATGAATCTCTGCCTGCACGCGCGCGACGCTATGCCTCAGGGAGGCCGGCTGCTGATTGAAACAGAGATGGCGGATATCGACGATTCCTACTGCCGATTCTACCCGCACATCACGCCGGGCCGCTACGCCGTTCTGTCCGTCTCGGACACTGGCGTGGGGATGGACGCAGAAATGCGCGAGCACGTTTTCGAGCCTTTTTTCTCGATGAAGGACAACGGGAAAAGCAGCGGCATGGGACTGGCCACGGCGTACGGAATCGTCAAGCAGCATGGCGGCTTCCTCCATGTATATAGCGAGGTGGGACAGGGCACTCTCTTCCGAGCGTACCTCCCGGCAGCATGGGGTGAGCCTTCAGAAGGTTCCGCAGACCGTAAGCCGGCGTCTCCGCTCGTGGATCTTCGCGGTACCGAGACCCTGCTGCTTGCCGATGATCACGACTCCATCCGCGAAATGGCCAGGCAGACGCTCGTCAACCTCGGTTACCGTGTTCTTTCTGCGGTCGATGGAGAAGAGGCTTTGCGGCTTTGCCTAAACGAGACACCGGAGCTAGCCATCCTGGACCTGATCATGCCGAAATTGGGTGGCCTGGAGACGGCTGCAAGGCTCGTAGAACGGTTTGAAAAGCTGCCGGTGTTGTTCACCAGCGGCTACTCGAAGGAATCCAGAGGCCTGGAGACAGCCGCGGGTTATCTTCAAAAACCTTATAGTCCCGCGACCCTCGGCCGCATGGTCCGCGAGATCCTGGATCAGGTGAAAACCACATCCCCGGCAAGCTGAACTCCGTCGACCGGGGTCTTTCGAGGATCGGGATGCTTTTGCCGTTGACACGCGCGCGTCGCAGTGCTACAAAACCCCCCAAGGCAAGCCCTTTGGTGGTGAGTCTCTTACCGCAATTCATCAGCGAGTGAGGCCGCAGACCTGCCTGGCAGGGCAGGACTGCATGGCCGCCGAAGGAATTGTCCTGTAACACCCCACCCCACCCCGGGAGGTGAGAACCCTGCGGTTTTCACCTCCTTTTTATTTTTTGATGACGATTTGCAGCGCCTCCGCCCGCATCGCACTCGATACCTACGCATGAACAGCGAATTCTCCAGCGGAATGGCGTTCTAATTACGACTGTTCGCATTGACCCGCAAGAGCATCCCTGTTCCACCCGCAATCTTGAAATTGCCGCTGTCAGAAGCTAAGACGATCAAGCCGATGGGGTCGCTCCGGCCGGCGTGCGCGATGCTAATCTTTTCGAGTCCGTAGACCCCGCAAGCGTCGGAGGAGAATACCCACAGCGCCTGGGGACGGTCATTGCCGTCGATGGCTCCTCGACAGTTTGCACCCCGATTGGCTCTCACTTGGCCTAAGACACCCCCATTGACTTGCTTTCCAACGATTTGATTGGGGTTCTCGCCGGTCGTGACGGGTCCGCCCTCGCCATAAACAACGTCGCCGCCCACTTGCACGGTCGTCAACCAGCGGTATACGTCGCTCTCACCGGGGCCGATCGGAGGTATTTGAGCTTCCACTATTTGCATGAAACCCGCGATGGCCCGCAGATTTGTGGTGATGAAGGTGGTCTGATGCGGAGAGACTAATTTGTCGAACTGAAGGGAGATGCTAGCTGGCGCGCCAGTGCCCGCCGGGATCCGTTCGACGATGTGACCGATAACCTTAGTACCCGCCCGGATCCTGACGCCCCGGGACAACCAAACGTCCTGCATAATCCTGCCCGTAATCACTTGGCCCGTCCGGGATTTGGCGGACGAAATGGTTTGGTTCAAGCGAACAGGCAATATGGTTCCGGACGGAATGGCAGGGCCTCCCTTAGAGGCGCCTTCCGCATCCATGGCCTCGGCGTCGACAAGCACGGACGGCTCGACAAACGGCGAACCAGAGTCGTGCTGTGGATGGCGTTGTCGAGAATCAGCAGGCTGGGTCAGGAAGGATCCACACACCAGCATCGCCAGAAACCGGGATACTGTCTCGGCAAAAACGTGAGTGCGGAACTGTTTCCTCATATTCACAGTGTACTTCAGCGCCGTTCGCCACGTGGTCTAATATCCCGCGCCTTATGGTTTTCTCTCCCGGAATTTGCGGTCACTTGGCTGTATCGTCTGGTAGTCGGAGAAGTCCAATGAGCGCACCGGCCCCTCGCCGATGGAAACATGGGAATCATCCGCTCCGAAGCCCGCTAGGGGCCCTTGCCCCGCCGGCAAATCATCTGCTTCGCAATGAGGATGCACTTATACGGCTTCCGGTTTACCAGACCTGGCGATGCGCGACGCGACGCCGAAACGCACTCGTCTTAGTCGCCCTCGTGCACCAGCGTGCTCGATAGCTTGCCGATGATGCTTTGAGTTTTGGCCGCGGCGCGGTTGGACCCATTCGGCGTGAGCTTGCGGATGAGAAATTCCTGAAGGAGATTGGCGCCGGCCGATGCGCCAATCCCGATCAGCGCATTTTCGAAGGTTAATTCCGCGCCATCGCGATTTTTCGCCGGATAGTAGAGATTGGAGATACCGCCAGCGGCCAGGCTTCCGAGGATACTCGAATAATTTGCCTGCCAGTGTCCGTTGTCGCCTTTGCAAATTACGGCGTTGGCTAGCGCATAGAGAATCCGCGAGCGCTTGCTGCCGGTGCCCTTGTAGAAATAACGGGGATCCTGTTTGAGGAGCGATGGCAGTACCGCGCTGCCAACGAACGTACCTGCAACAAAGTCGGCATAGGAGGCGCCGTAGCGCTTTGCGAAACCTTGAGCGCCTTGCCCATATCCGCTGAAATCGTTTTGCGCCTGCTGCACTCCCGCAATGACGCCGGTTATTGCGAAGTTGACGGGATCCACGGTCGTCTTCCAGGCCAGCTCGAACTTTTGCTTGGTGCTGAGAGGAGCCGCATTGGGGAGATAGGTGACATAGAAATTTGGAATGACGCCGAGCACGCGCTGCTTCTCTTCTTCCTTGATCTCGTCTTCCGCCACTTCGATGCGTGTGGGCGCGACACGCACCTCCGTGACGGCGGTAGCAATAGCCAAGGTGGTCTGCGGGACGGTGTAGATCTCCCCCGAGCGCAGGGTTCCCGCGAAGGTTTGCGTGGCAAAGCCCGGGGCCGTAATGGTGAGACGGAAGGATCCCGCAGGGATGTTGACAAAGGAGAATTGCCCATCGTCAGCGGATAACACTTCTCGGTTTGGAGACAGATCTTTACTGGTAATGCTCACGCGGGCTCCCACGATGAAGGCTCCCGTGGCGTCCACAACGGTCCCGGAAATGCTCCCGGAGGACTGCGGCTCGGGCAGCGACTCGCGCGCTGAGGCTGCCGGCGCGGCCCGTTGGTCGCTTGTCGCTGAAGCGGCGACCGGAGGCTCTTGCGACTGGGCCAGAGTTCGCAAGCTGCAAAGCAGGATACTAAAGCTCAGCCAAGCTAACTTGGCTTTGTACGTAGGCATAATCACCGCCATCCCGCCCATTATGATGCTCCGCCCGGGGGTTTTGGATTCCCGGTAACCTTGGCGTTTTATGAGTTAACTGTACCGAGTGCCAGTCCTCGCAAAATCGCTTGGCGCTAAATGTTTCTGCTTATCAGGAATTAATGCCATGCGGGCTACCTTAGTTCCTTGTCTTCAAGGCTCGCTCGGTTAAGATGGTTCGGGTCTTGCCGGAATCCGAGATGCCCACGTCGCCGCCGCTTTTGGCTTTAGAAAACGTCACCGTGGTGCGCGGGGCGCCCGCGGAACGGCCGGCGCTTGACGGGGTGTCGCTGCGCATCGAGGTGGGCGAACACGTTTGCATCCTGGGGCCGAACGGCTGCGGCAAATCGACACTGATCAAGACCCTTACCCGGGAGTGCTATCCGGTGGCGCGCGAAGGTTCCTCGATCTCGATTCTCGGGCGCGAACGCTGGAACATTTTCGAGCTGCGCTCCCTGCTGGGGATCGTCTCGCCGGATTTGCTGGCTTCTTGCACCACGGACGCCACCGGTCGCGACGTGGTGCTTTCCGGATTCTTCAGCAGCACGCGGATATTTCCGCACCATCATGCGGACCCCGAGCATCTCGCGCGCGCGGAAGCCACATTGGCGCGGTTGGGGATTGCGCATCTCGCGCATCGCCCCGTTTCGCAGATGTCTTCCGGGGAAGCCAAGCGCACGCTGATCGCGCGGGCGCTGGTGCACGATCCCGAAACACTGCTGTTCGATGAGCCCAGCAATGCGCTGGACATCGCGGCGCAATTCCAGCTTCGCGATACCATGCGGGAGCTGGCGCAGAGCGGGCTTGGCATTTTGCTGGTCACGCACCATGTTTCAGAAATCATTCCGGAGATCGCACGCCTGGTGCTCCTGCGCGAGGGACGGATTATGGCCGACGGCGCTAAACAGGAGATTCTTACCGCCGGGCATCTGTCGTCGCTGTTCGGCGTTCCCGTGCGGCTCGTCGAACAGGACAGCTATTTTCATTTGTATTAGGTGTATTAGGCGCCCAAAGTTTGCGGTGCTGGTTTTTTGCCGCTCTTGCGCGCGAACCACTGCCACAGCCCGCCGACGCCAATCGCTGCAAGGAGAAGCACTACCGGATCGATGGGATGGCGGTAACGCAGCGAGGTGTGCGTCACGTAGTAAAGCAAAGGAAAAACTAAGGGAAAAGCGACAACCGGCCACGCATAGGAGTTTTTCGCTAGAAGAAGAACGAGGATGCCAAGAAATGCGCAGAGCGGCGCCACGGTATTGAACGCAAGTATGAAATAGAGCCATAGAGAATCCGCTTGGCGAAACGCAGCCAGCGGGGACGCGCTTCCCAGCCAAAAGTCCACGAACCGCTGCGCTACGAGCCACAGCTCGATGCGCGGATGAGCGGCAATAAATGCGATGGCTTTTCTTTTTTCTTCTTCCATGAAGGCGGTCTCGCCCATGCGCAGATATCGCAAGATTTCGCGGTCTTGCGTGACGGCGCCGGGGCGAAACCGGCGCTGCTCGTCGTAGTTTTCGTTATTGCCGATGTACAGTTCAAAGGCGAAATTCGAACGCAGCGGAATGAACTTGTGGAATTGAACGTAGTTGCGGATGGTCCAGGGCCCACAGCACAGCAGGGCCATGGCTGCGGCCAGCGCGGGCCGAACGAGCCACGCAAAAGCGCCGTCGCGATTTCCATGGCGATAGGCGGCCCAGGCGAGGAGCGCGGGCAAAAGCGGAGCCACCGCGGGATTGGTGAGCAGCGCCAAGCCCCACAGAAGACCGTACAGCGACCAGTCGCGAGCACGCCGGGATTCCGCGAGCTCCAGCGTAGCCCAAAGGAGAGTTGCCACTAACAGCGCCGACAAGGAGGTGTCCCAAATCCATTCGAACGGAATGATAATGGCGTTCGGGAAGAGTGCCCAGAGCCAAGCTGCGGCGCTGGCGACGCCAAGACCGGCGATGCGCTTGCCCGCGTAAAAAATCGGCACACAGACGCCAGCAGAGTAGAGAATGTTTAGCAGCAGGGCGATGAAAAAAGAACGCAGCGTGTAGATGCCAAACACTTTGAAAATTCCCGCGAGAAGATAGGGATAAACCGGCGCCAGCCAGGCGGTCGGGCCGCTATCCCTTTGAAAGGGCGACGAAAATCCTTTTCCGCTGGCCAGGGAGTAAGCGATATGGCCCGTTTCCGTCTGAAACGGAATGACGCTTAGAACTTGGGAGTTGAACTGCCGCTCCTGATACCACGCGAATGCCGAACGCGTCAGCAGCGCAATCACCACAATCAGTACAAGTGAGGTCGCAGTCCTTCGTAGCCCGTTTTTCATGAACATGGGGTGAGCCGGAGCATGGCACAAAATCTCGCTTGAGACTTGATTTCTTCGGGCCTCATGCTCGGACGCAAGACTCTTGCTTCACCGAGCAAGTCTTAGTTAGACGCCGTCGCAGGGTACCGGGATGTCACCCCTTGGCAAGGGACGCGCTTCACCGGTCTCGGCCTTTTCACGAGGCGGGCGAAACTGGGGCAAGCAACGGAAGAAGTACCTGTTATTTTTCTGTTCGGGAGACGGTGATGGGGCGGGCATCCGGGTGTTTCGACGACCAGTCTTCCGGAGGAAACGCGACGCGCCAGAAGGTGGGACGCGGTTCAGAAAACTCCAGACCGATTTCGGCCTTGCCCCCGCGCACCGGGCCGAGGAAGACGACATGACACTCTTGCTCTTCCTGAGTGCGTTTGTGCTGCATGGTCACTTTACTTCCGCTGGTCACCCGGGCGTTCACCAGAATCAAGGCGCCATGTGCGTTGATAGCCAGGGTTTCGGTTTCTTCTTCGAAAGCATGGCCCTGCGAGTCCTTTCCGCGAACGCGGACGCCGACTTGCATCAGCACACGCTGGCTGCGACGCCGCACGGGATTCCCTGCTGTATTCGGGGCTTGTGCCATACCACCTCTCTCGGTCAACTATACCCAGCTCCACCTGATTGTCGAGCGGCAACCCCGGAGTTGGTACTAAACGGTGAGGGCATGAAGTGCGTTTTCTCTGAACCCATTGGAGTCTTGCTTGGGGGATCGCTCTCAGCTCCGTTCGTCCATAGGGACGTAGTGGCGCGTGTCGTGGCCAAGATAGATTTGCCGCGGCCGGGCAATTTTCTGTTCGGGGTCGAGAAGCATCTCGGCCCACTGAGCGATCCACCCGGAGGTGCGCGGAATCGCAAAGAGCACCGGGAACATGGAGATCGGGAAGCCCATGGATTGGTAGATCAGGCCGGTGTAGAAGTCCACATTGGGATAGAGCTTGCGCTTGATGAAATACTCGTCTTCGAGCGCGATGCGCTCGCACTCGAGCGCGATTTCCAGCAGCGGATTCTTGCCCATCAATTCGAAGACTTCATAAGCCACGCGCTTGATGATTCGGGCGCGCGGATCGTAATGCTTGTACACGCGGTGGCCGAAGCCCATGAGCTTGACCTCGCCGGCCTTCACGCGCTTGATAAACTCCGGAACCTTCGCGACCGAGCCGATCTCCAGCAGCATGTGCAGGACTTCTTCGTTTGCGCCGCCGTGGAGCGGTCCATAGAGCGCTGCGATAGCGGCGGCCGTGGCGGAATAGGGATCGACGTGCGAGCTTCCCACTCCGCGGATGGTGTTCGCAGAGCAATTCTGCTCGTGATCCGCGTGCAGGATAAAGAGCACATCGAGAGCGCGCTCCAGCGTAGGATTCGGACGGTACTTGGTCTCCGAGGTGCGGAAAAGCATGTTCAGGAAATTGCCCGGATAGCTGAGTTCGTTGTCAGGATAGATGTACGGCATTCCCAAGGTGTGCCGGTAGGAAAACGCCGCAATTGTGGGCATCTTGCCAACCAGGCGATAGGTCTGCTTGCGGCGAGATTCCGCGTCAAAGATATCCTTGGCATCGTGATAGAAGGTCGAAAGCGCCGCGATCGTCGAGATCATCATCCCCATGGGATGGGCGTCGTAGTGAAATCCATCCAGAAATTTCTTGATGCTTTCGTGGATAAACGTGTGGTGCGTGACGTTGTACGTCCAGTCCCTGAGCTCGGGCGCGGTGGGCAATTCTCCATGCAGGAGCAGATAAGCCGTTTCCAGATAGGTGCTTTTTTCGGCCAGGTCTTCGATGGGGTAGCCGCGGTACCGCAGGATGCCCGCGTCGCCGTCGATAAAGGTAATCTTGCTGATGCAGGAGGCCGTGTTGTTGTACGCGGGGTCGTAACTCATCATCCCGAATTCTGCGGGGTCCACTTTGATCTGGCGGAGATCCATGGCGCGGATGGAGCCGTGGGTTATGGGAACTTCGTAGGATTTGCCGGTGCGATTATCCGTGATGCTGAGCGTTTCGCGGGGTGCGGCGGTAACTTCGGGCTTTCTCGTTTGCGTTGCAGACGGCGCGGAATCCATAAGACGATCCTCGGAAACAGTGACGGCGAATGGCTGTGACTTGACCAGTCTATACCAAAGGGAGGTCGCCGGGAATGGTAGGAACGGACCGTCGGGCGGGTAAACGCTGGCGGATGTCGGCCTTCTAGCAGGCGCCAGAAGGGCGTAGGGGGCCAAGGCCCGGGGGCAGAATGTGCCTCTTGACAATAGTCGTTATAACGAGTATTGTCTTGGTGTCAAACCGGGAGGTGGACCCATGATGGACATTCGCAAAAGCCAGGACCGCGGCCATTCCAATCACGGCTGGCTGGATACTTATTTCACGTTTTCGTTTGCCGATTATTACGACCCCAAGCATGTGCAGTTCCGCACGCTGCGCGTCTTGAATGACGATCGCGTCGCGCCGGGCGAGGGTTTTCCCACGCACCCGCATCGCGATATGGAAATCGTCACCTACGTACTGGAAGGCGCGCTAGAACACCGCGACAGCATGGGCACGGGTTCCGTAATCCGTCCCGGCGATGTGCAGTACATGAGCGCAGGCTCCGGCGTGACGCACAGCGAATTCAACGCTTCGCAGACCGAGCCCGTACACTTGCTGCAAATCTGGATGTTTCCGGAAGCAAAAGGGCTGAAACCGGTCTATGGCCAGAAAAATTTCAGCGAAGAAGAGAAGCGCGGAAAGCTGCGGCTGGTCGCCTCGCCGGACGGGCGCGACGGTTCGGTGAAAATCCGCCAGGACAACGAACTGTACGCCACACGCTTGGGCAAAGGCGAAGCGGTAAAGCACGAACTGAAGCCCGAGCGCCATGCCTACATACAAGTCGCGCGCGGCAGCGTCGAGCTGAACGGCACGAAGCTGGAAGCGGGCGACGGCGCAGCCATCTCGAAAGAAAAAGCTGTCGAGCTAACCGGCGTCGACAACGCCGAAGTCCTGCTCTTCGACTTGGCGTAAGCCTTCCTCGAAGCGTTGGAAAGTGAAGCGCGCAGGAACTGCTCGTAAAGAACAGTTTCTGCGCTTTTTTTGTTGCCACGGATTATTCGTAGCGCAGCGCCACCATCGGATCGCAGCGCATAGCGCGCCGCGCCGGTAAATAACCGGCGACCAGGGCGACGGCGGAAAGCACACCAATCGCCGCGAGGAAGGTCGAAGAGTCAAGAGGGGCCAGCCCAAACAGCATTTTTTCGAGCACCCCCACGGTTGCCAGTGCCAGGCAGGCTCCCGCCGCTAGGCCGCCGGCCAGAACCATGACCACGTCGCTCATCACCAGCCGAAGTATGGAGCCTCGCGGCGCGCCCAGCGCCATGCGGATGCCGAACTCCGGCTGACGCTCGGCCACCAGATAACTCAGCGCGCCGTAAAGCCCGATCATCGCCAGCAATAAAGCCAGAGCGCCAAAAAAAGTGGACAGCGTGGCCAGCAGGCGCTCTTGGACCAGCGAATCATGCACTTGCTCGGCGAGCGTGTGAAACTCCAGCGGAATCGCTTTGCTCACCATGGCAACGGCTTCCTGCACGGAGGGAACAAGAGCCGCTGGAGGCACCGCCGTTCGCAGCTCGAATACTTGCTCTTCCGCGTCCTCCGGTATTTGCGCAATGGGGAAGTACGCCGTCGCATGCGCCTCCTCGCGCAGCGATTCGTACTTGGCATCTTTCGCCAGTCCAACGATCTGGATGGGCGGTCGAGGCTTGCCGGGATCCGCGTGGACACGGAAATACTTCCCAAGTGCGTCTTCGTTCGGAAAGAATCTTCGCGCCAGAGTTTCATTGACCACGGCGACGCGAGCAGCGGCCTTGGTGTCGCCATCGTTAAAGTTGCGGCCGGCGAGGAGCGGAGTGCGAACGGTCCCCAGATATCCCGGCGAGATGAAGTTGAAGAACGCCAGCGCGGCATCGCCTGTCGGTGGATTGGGGGTGTCAACCTCGAGGTCACTGTTCCAGACGTAATTGCTAACCGGCGTCATCACCGACCTGCCTGCGGAGAGCACGCCGGGAATCGAACGCAAGCGCTTCTCGAGTTGGTCAAACATTGCCGGTTGTCGCTCGGGAGTTACCTTGGCGGTGTGCAGGTTCGCGCGCACGATAAGGACATTATTCCGGTCGAAGCCCAAGTCCATAGTGACAAGTTTCACCAGGCTGCGCAGAAAAAGGCCGCTGGCCACCAGCAGGACCAACGACAACGCCACCTGCGAAGCGACAATCCATTTTCCCGGACGGAACTTGGCGCGGCTCTCCGTGTCGGTCGCTTGGCTGCCTTTCATCGCCGACGTCAGGGATACCCGCGTGCAACGAAAGGCCGGCAGCACGCCAAAAAGCAGCCCTGTTGAAACGGCCACGCCAGCGGTGAAGGTCAAAATCCGCCAGTCGAAGGACAGATCCAGGAAAACCTTGTTATTTCCCGTGGAAATAAAGCGCACCAGGAGAGAAGTTCCCCAACGGGCAAAAAGAACGCCGAGCAGCGCGCCAGCGGTGGAAAGCAGCACGCATTCCGTCAGCAATTGCCGAATCAGCCGCATCCGGGAAGCGCCCAACGCTTTGCGTACGGCGATTTCCTTGTGCCGGGCGGACGCGCGGGCCAGCATCAGGCTCGCTATATTGGCGCACGCGATGAGCAGCACGAGCCCCACAACGCCCATGAGAATATGGAGAGGTTGTGTGAATTGTCGCCGCAGATCAGAACTGCCTGTCGCGGCAGGAATGGTCTGGAGCGACCGTTTGAGAAACTCTTGCTGATTCTTCGGCTCCCAGTCCCGCGGCAACGCTGCTAGAAAGACCTGCGGCGAAACCACGCTGAGCCGGGCTTTCAATTGGTCCGGATGGACGCCCGGCTTGCTCCGGCCCGCCACGCGGAGCCACCACCAGGAGCGATGGTCGAGCCGGGAATCCTTTCCATCGAAGACGTCGGCGGCGCAAATCGGAACGGCGACGTCAAACTTGTTCCCTACGTCCACGCCGAAGAACCCCGGCGCGCTCACGCCGATTACCTGGAAGATGTGGTTGTCGAGAGAGAGCGTGCTACCCACGGCGTTGTGCGCCCCGCCAAAGTGATCCTGCCAAAAACCATAGCTCAATACGGCCACGCCGGGGCAGCCACGCTTGTCGTCGGCGGTGGTAATCAGGCGGCCAGCGGCAGGACGCACACCCAGCGTCGAGAAGTACTCGCCGCTGGTAAACAAACCGTTCACATTATGTGCGACGCCGCCTTGCGCGAGATCGAATTGCGTCAAGCTCCACGAGAAAATACCCGAGTAAAAATCCTGGCGACTTCGCAGCTCTTCCCAAAGGGGGTTGGTGAAGGTAGCGTCGGCTTCCTCATTTGGCGAGCTCGGATCTTGAATCCGCACCTGCAGCAATTCCTCGGGCTTTTCCACGGGAAGCATCCGAAGCATGACCGTGTCAATCAAGCTGAAGATCGCCGTGTTCGCGCCGATGCCGAGGGCCAGCGAGAGAACCGCGACCGAGGAGATCACCGGCGTACCTCCGAGTATGCGCAGGCCGTAACGAATATCGTGGAAGAGTGTCTCCAGGAGATGCACGCCGCGCGCTTCGCGGATCTCTTCCTTGAGCTGTTCGTGCCCGCCGATTTCCAGCCGCGCGCGGCGCTTGGCTTCTTCGCGGGTCATGCCGGATTTAAGATACTTCTCAACTTGCTGATCGAAGTGGAATCGCAGCTCGGTGTCCGCTTCCGATTCGACGACTTCGCGCCGCAAAAGCGAACGTAGACGAAAAAACAGATCGTTGAACACCAACCCCTCCCTAGGCCGTCTCGAGAATCTGTGCGACGGCTGCCGCCAATTTCTTCCAGGAATCTTTCTCTAGCGCAAGCTGTTTGCGCCCGGTTTTCGTGAGTTCGTAATATTTCGCGCGCCGGTTGTTCTCCGACGTGCCCCACTTCGCTTTGATCCACCCTCGCCGTTCCAGCCGGTGCAGCGCCGGATACAGCGAGCCTTGTTGAATCAGCAGAACGTCACTGGAAATCTGGTGGATGCGCTCGGAAATGGCCCAACCATGCTGTGGCGCTAGTGCCAGTGTGCGCAGAATCAAAAGGTCGAGCGTGCCCTGCGGAAGTTCAATTCTTTTTTGCGCCATGAGCCGGGTACCCCTGTCACTTCGACAAGAGACAGTACGCCCACTCTTGTAGAAGTGCAAGGGGAAAGATGGATGCCTCAGAAGGACTGATTTGGCGGCGCGCCGTTTCCCGCTGCGGCCTCTTACCGGGTAGGGGCGGGGCTGGCCCGGAGCTTCCCCCGCTCGCCTAGGCTAGCCGCGCGTGCGCTGGAACTCGCCGAGGAAGCTGGTGAGCGCTCGGACGGCATCGAGGGTAACCGCGTTGTAAAGCGATACGCGCATCCCGCCGACGGAACGATGGCCCGGCGTGCCGACCAGGCCCGCCTCTGCGGCTTCTACGGCAAATTGCTTTTCAATGGATTCGTCCCCGCCGGCCACACGAAAAACCACATTCATTTTCGAGCGCGAAGAAGGTTCCACTGGGCACCGGTAGAACCCGTTGCTGGCTTCCAGCGTTTCGTAGAGAAGCTGGGCCTTGGCGTTGTTGCGCTTCTCGATTGCGGAGATGCCGCCCTCGGCCTCGATCCATTCCATCACCAGCCCGACAATGTAAACCGCGAACGTCGGCGGCGTGTGATACAGCGATTTTTCCTTAATGTGCGTGCGGTATTGCAGAAGTGTAGGCAGATTCTTGTCCGCGCGCTCGGCGAGATCCTTGCGCACGATCACCACGGTAACGCCGCTGGGCCCAAGGTTTTTCTGCGCACCGGCGAAAATAAGCCCGAATTTCTTGACGTCCATGGTCCTTGAAGCGATGTCCGAGGACATGTCCGCGACCAGCGGCACGCTAGCGGTTTGCGGCAGTTCGGTCCACTGCGTGCCCTCGATGGTGTTGTTCGTGCACATGTGCACGTAAGAAGCATCGGGCGAGAATTTAATCTCGTCCTGGTGCGGCAGGCGTACAAATTTCTCCCCTTCAGTCGAGGCAGCAAGGTGATGCAGAATGCCTTTCTTCAATTCGCCCAGGGCCTTGGCCGTCCAAGCCCCGGTGTGAATCAGGTCGACAGGCTTTCCGGGCAAACACAGGTTCATCGGCACCATGGTGAACTGCATACTTCCGCCGCCCTGCAGAAAAAGCACCGCGTAGTCGTCGGGAATCGCGAGGTGCTTGCGCAGCCCCGCTTCCGCCGCCGCATTGATGCTCTCGAATTCCGGCGAGCGGTGGCTCATTTCCATCACGGACATCCCGCTGCCGCGCCAATCAAGCAGCTCTTCGCGGATGCGCTCAAGGACAGGAAGCGGCAAAGCCCCCGGCCCGGCATTGAAATTGTGCAAGCGCTTAACGGCGCGTTCTGAAGCTGTGGAGGTACTCACGTGGGTTGATTCCTCTCTCTTGAATATGGCCGAGCTCGAAGGGTGGGGCGGCCGTTGTTTGCCTGGCTGTTCAGGATAACAGAATCTCACAACCGTTCAGAAAGGCCATCTTGCGGGCTCTTGCAGGCGATGCCAATCGTCTAGGGGACCTCAGCTATAGCGAACTCCACGCGGCGGCGCATGGGGTCGATGCGCTCGGCGCGGACGCGCACGCGGTCGCCATGATGCCAGGCAAGTTCTTTGGGTTTTGCGCCACGCCCACGACGCGATCCGGGCGCGCCGCGTCGCCCTTCCCCTGCCGACAGCGCGACGATGGCATGATCGCGTTCGCGAAAGACGACGCGCGTGCCCGCAGCGTCTTCCAGAGCGTTGATGGGTAGCAGGCCTTCCACAAAAACTTCGAACAGCTCGACAAAACATCCAAATTTTTGCACCGAAATGATCAGCGCTTCATATTCTTCACCGAGATGCGCTTCCATGAATTGCGCCGTTTTCCAGTCCATCAACTCGCGCTCGGCACCGTTTGCTCGCCGCTCAGCTTCCGAAGTTTCAGAGGCAATCTCCTCCAGTTGCGTTTCTGAATAAAGGGTCGCCTCCACCGCCAGCGCGGCGTGGCTTGCGGCGGGTGAGGCCGCCTGCGGATGCTCGAGAGCCCACTTCAACACGCGATGAACGATCAAGTCGGGATAGCGACGAATCGGCGAAGTGAAGTGCGTGTACTCATCGAAGCCCAGCGCAAAATGCCCGAGCGGTTCGGCGGCATAGCGCGCCTGCTTCAGCGAACGCAACATCAAGTAGGACACAATGCGTTCCTCCGGCTTGCCGGCCAACTTCCGCAGCAGCTTCTGATAATGCTGCGGCGTAATCCGCAGCTCCCGAGAGCCAGGCAGCGCCACTTTCATCCCACGCTCCCGTCCGTGTCCGTAAGAATCCGGCCGCCCCGCTTTTGCCGGCGCAGGCACGCGGCCGTGCCGCACGGCAACCTCGCGTTGATGCAAATCCGCAACCCCCAGCGAATAACCAAACGCCCGCGCCAGTTCTTCGAACTCCAGCACCTTGCGCGCGTCAGGTTTTTCATGCACGCGGTGCAACGCCGCAATCCCGCGCTTGAGCAAATAACCGTCCACCGCGCGGTTGGCCGCCAGCATGAACTCTTCAATTAACCGGTGCGCGATGTTGCGCTCGCTGCGTACAATGTTGGTCATGCGCTGCTGCTCATCGAATTCGATCACCGGCTCCGGCAAATCGAAATCGATCGAGCCATGTTCATTGCGCCGCTTGTTGAGCAGTAACGCGAGCTCCTTCATATCGCGAAAGTGGCCCGCAAGTCCCGCGTAGCGCACGCTGGCGTCCGCGTCACCCTCGATCACCTTGTTTACGTCGGTGTACGTCATCCGCTCGGCCGAGCGGATCACGCCCGACGTCATCCGCGAGCCCTGCATGTTGCCAGCCGCATCAAACTCCATCAGCGCGCTCATCACCAGCCGCTCCTCGCGCGGCTTCAGCGAGCACATGCCATTCGAAAGCGCCTCCGGAAGCATCGGCACGGCGCGGTCCGGAAAATAGACCGAAGTCCCGCGCAGCCGCGCTTCCTGATCCAGCGACGTCGCGGTTCGAACGTAATGCGCCACGTCGGCGATATGTACCTGCAGGCTCCAACCGCCATCCGGCCGGCGCTCGACGTAAACGGCATCGTCAAAATCGCGCGCCGTCTCGCCATCAATCGTCACGATCGGCAGATGACGAAAATCTTCGCGCCTCTCGCGTTCCGTTTCGCCGACCGGAGTAGCGCGACGCTCCGCTTCCTCGAAAACCGCCCCGGAAAATTCATGCGGCAAATGATGCTTGCGAATAATGATCTCGGTGTCCACGCCAAGATCCCCGGGCCGCCCGAGAATTTCCATCACGCGTCCCGTGGCAGCCGCTCCACCGCGTGGATAACGCAGCAACTCCACGTTCACCACCGCGCCATCAAGTTCAGATAGCTGCGGCAACCGCCTGTCCCGCGCGCCGCCGTCTTTTGCCTCGCGCCATCCCAATTTTGCCCGCAGCGCTCGGGTCAACTCCTCGCCAGCCGGGATTTCGATTTCATGTTGGATTCTATTGTCGTAAGGCAGAACAACATTTCCCCGCGGCCCATATCGAAACAATCCCACGACCGAAGGATGCGCCCGTCCAAGCACGCGCACGATCCGCCCCTCGGCCCGCTGCCCCCCGCGCGACCCTCCGCCGCGAAAATCACTAACGCGCTGCAACTTCGCCAGCACATGGTCCCCGTGCATGGCATCTTCTACCGCGTCGCGCGGAATAAACACGTCGCCATCCAGCTGCGGCATCGGCACATCGGGCACCACAAACCCATAACCATCGTGATGCAGCACCAGCCGCCCGCGCACTTCATCGCGCGCCAACGATCGTGATGGCTCCTGCTGCCCAGTGTTGCCGGCAGCACCCGGCCCGCCGGAACTAGTCCCCGTGGAGCTTCTGGCCCCTCCGCCGCCACCAGCGGTGACCGTTGCCGGGCCTCCCACGCCTTCCTTCCTGCTCCTGCCCGCCAGTTGATACCTCGCTCCCGGCAATTCCTCAAGGGCTCCCCGCCTCTTCAATCTAGCCAACATGTCGGACAAGGCCTTGCGATCGGCCTTTCCCACGTGCAAAGCGGAGGCAATCTCGTTCATCGACGCCGCATCTCTCGTAACTTGCAGAAAACGCAATATGTTATCTGGACTCAAGGAGGAGTGGCGTGGCATAAGGTGGAATCACCCGGACAAGGGACTTTATTTCCAGGAAGATTCTAGCCACTTTTTCGATTTTCTCAGGAACTTTTTTCGCCCTGCCGGGATTATATAGATAGGCCAACACACGACCGGCTAGCCGCCCTCCGTCAGGCTGGCCGGACATCCCCGAAAGGGGAGAGAGGAGGCGGGACGACCTGGCCCGCCTCCTCTTTTTATTTCCATAACAGCTTTCATGATTTACGAACCTTGGCCGGCCCAATCGATCTTCGCGGCCCTGGTCCCGCAATGGGCCGCCTTTTGTGCCGTTATGGCCTCCGCGCAAGTCCAACATTGTACGGAATTTGTATGAGAACACGGTGCAACGATTGCCGCTTAGAAGGCCGCTTTCAGAAAACCCGGGACGGAGGCCTTATTCTATGTCATTGAAAAGACTTGACTCTGGTGTGGTGATCACGACGTAGGGAAAAAGCCCGCGTGTGCGAGGTGTCTTCATGGCGGTCTCGGCCAATAGGCGCCGCTTCTGCGAATGCATGGCAATCCATTTTTCCGCTTCGCGCACCTCGTCGAGGTCTTTGACCTCCACGGCCCGGTGTTGCGCCACGATAGAAAACGGAAGCTGCCCACCGCGCATTAACGGGTCACTTCATTGTTTTTTTGCTTTATCCCGCAATGGTGCTCAGGAAAGGATAGTGGCTGGCCGCAGCCATGAAAAATAGCATGGGGAACGATAGCCAAAACGAAACCCGCGCGGTCAGAAAGCCCCAGCGCATCATGCGCTCGGCTTCGGGCGGCATCGGCACACCTTGTTCCGCGCTCGCTCGCGCCCACTTGATCAGCTTTTTCTGCACGCGCCACACCACCCCCCAGGTGTTGAGCAGCATGACCAGACCGAGTCCCCCGCCGACGCTGATGGCCAAGTGGGCATTGGAAACATTCGCTCCGCCGTTCAAGGCCATGACCAGCCAGGATGCGGCGACCACGACCATCGCGATGCCCACGCCGCGCACCCACGGACTATCCAGAAATCCTTTCGCCGGGAGTTGAAACAGGTAGATAAAAACGTAGGCGACGATCCAAACGAGCAGCCACCATCCAAGCCACTGAACGGCCAGTGCATGACGGCCCGCTGCCTGCGCGTCTTGAGAGAGATACAGCTGAAAATAGCGAAGTCCCACGAGGACGGTCACGAGCGCGGAGGAGCGAAACCAGCCCATCGCTTTGGACATCAGCGCCGGATAGATTTTCAGGCGAGCTGCGGCTTCAACTTGTTTCATTGCCGGCGTCAGAACCAGGTTGAAGAAGTACAGCAGGCCGATCCAGATGATGCCGAAGATAAGATGCAGCCAGCGCAAAGCCATCATTTCGTTGGCGAGGGGATTTTCAAGAAACGAAAAGTGAGGTCTCCACGCAGGAAAACTGAGCGCCAAGTGAGAGAGGAACATCAATGACCTCTGCCTTCAAACGGATCGCGTTGAGTTTGTGAAACGCAGTTGCACAAATACCGTAGCGGATTACGCCGCAGCCCGTCAATTTTTCCTGGGCTTAAACGGGGGCCCCGTGGAGGGAGTTATCGGAGCTGAAGAAACTTGAGACGGGCCTGCTCGAAAAGCAAGCGCTCGAAACGTTCAACGAGGCGCGGAAAACTTACCGGAGCCGAAAGATGGCTACTGATTTGTGACGGTGTTCGACGCGGCGGCGTTTCCGATGGCCGCGCCGTTGACGACGAGTTCCACGCGGCGATTCCGTTGACGGCCGTCGACAGTGTCATTCGTTGCGACAGGCTGCGTTTTTCCAAAGCCACGCGCGGTAATGGAAGATGCGGGAACTCCCTGCTCCGCGAGAAAATCGCGTACCGAATCCGCGCGGCGTTCAGAGAGTTGCTGATTGAAGTCATCGGTGCCCACGCTATCGGTGTGGCCTTCAATTTGCAGAGTCAGGCCGGGATGCGCGAGCAGAATTCCTGAGATTTTTGCCAGTTTTTCACGTGCGCCCGGCTTGAGCGTATAGCTGCCAGTGTCAAAGAGCACGTCCGACATATTGACAATCAGGCCGCGCGCGGAATCGCGCGTCTGCAAAATGGAATTGAGCTGATTCAAGAGTTGCGCGCGCAGTTCCGATTTTTCTGCTTCGGCTCTTGCCGTGGCCTGGCGCGCTTTTTCTGCTTCGGCTTCCGCGGCGCGCTGTTGATCGATGGCAGCAGCTTTGTCTCGCGCGGCTTGTTCGGCGGCGGCTACCGCGGCTTGCTGCTGCACTACCGCGGCGGCCGTGGCTTGCTCGGCTTCCTGTTTTTGGCGTGCGGCGTCCGCTGCGGCCTTTTCCGCCTCCTGCTTCATTCGAACGGCTTCGGCTTTGGCAGCTTCGGCTTCCGAGCGCGCTTGGTCCGCATCCTGGCGGCGCTTGATTTCCGCGGCGGCTTGTTCTTCAGCGGCTTTTTTATCGGCTGTGGCTTTGGCTTGGCCATCTTGTTCGGCTTTTTGCTTCACGGCCATGACGCGCGCTTCTTCCGCTGTTTCTACGACTTCGCGGGCGGCGGCTTCGACGGATTTTTTGTCGCTTTTGCGGCTGTAGACTTCTTCCGTGTTTTTCAGTTGCTGTTCGGCTTTGGCGAGCGAAGCGGCGGCGTATTTGTCGGCTTGGGCGATGCGGGCGATGCGCACGGCGTTACGCGCTTCGAACAGCTCGAGCGGAGTTTTGCGGTCGATGCCGAAGATGGCGTTTTCGATTTTGGTGTTCGAAGAGGAATAGATGCCGCGTCCCAGCAATTCGTATTGGGCGTCAATGTTTTCGACTTTGCCTTGCGTGGCGGGGCCGAGAACATTTTCGAGGACCACCATGTTGCCAGGCTGCGTGACGGCAAAATACGGCTCGGCGGTGACGATCATGCCGAAGGTTTGCATGTCGGAGATGGCTTTTACCTGGCCGCTGCCATTTTTTAGGGGAAGTTCGCCGAGGTTCACGGCGCGGCCTTGCGGGGAGACGGCCCAGAGAACATAGGTCAGATACTCGAGACCAAATTTGGTGGCGTCGTCGAGGCCGGAGAATTTAGCCTCGATTTCCATGCGGTTGCTCTTGCTATCGACCTTGGCTTGGCCCGAAGCGCCTTGCATGAGTTCGGTACCCTGAAAATCAACCTTGGTGGTTCCGCCAGCGCGGCGATAGTTCACCGCTTTGGTGGTGCGGGAAACGGTGCTGGGAGCGGCGGATGACGTAGCGGCCGCGGCCTGGGTCGCAGCACCCTGAGTTTCGGGGATTGCCGTGGGGGGCGGTTGGGCGAACGCGGGCGCGGCGAGAATGCCGAGCACACCCGTCGATGCGAGATAAGTCATTGCGATACGAAAAGATGCCTTTTTCACGTCAGACTCCTCGGTCGCCGTCCATGGCGACATGATCCAAGCAAACGGCGCTCGCGGTGGTCGAGCGCTTCGTTGCAACTCCACTCCAAAAAAGAAGCTATGTCCTAGGGTCTTTTTATCGTAGCAAGAAAGAGGCTAAGGGAAAGGTCTGGCCGTGCGCTTTTGTGCAAATGATTACCAGTGGGGCGGACCAAACGCCCGGCGAGGGTAATCCAAATAAGTGGGCGGACGATCTGGCGCTGTCGCGGCTGTCGCGGGCGGATTCGAGCAAATCTTTCTATTTGTTAGTACAGTAATTCTTTGACCCCATGGCCACCAGCCCCATCAATTCCACCAATTCGTCTTCGATTCCAACCGCGCCGTCCGCTTCGAGCAGGAAGCTCCTGCCGTGGCTGGTGGCCGTGGCGTTTTTCATGGAGTCGCTGGACACCACGATTCTGAACACAGCGGTGCCGGCCATTTCCGAGGCGCTCAAGGTCACGCCGCTCAGCATGAAGTCCGTGCTGGCGAGTTACACGCTGAGCCTGGCGGTTTTTATTCCCATCAGCGGGTGGATGGCGGACCGTTTCGGAACGCGGCGGGTGTTTGCGTCTGCGATCGGGCTTTTCACGCTCGGATCTTTTCTCTGTGGCGTCTCCAGCAACATTCATCTGCTGGTGGCTTGCCGCGTTCTGCAAGGGTGTGGCGGCGCCATGATGGTGCCCGTGGGCCGGCTCACGCTGGTTCGCACGTTTGCGAAATCCGAGCTTATTCGCGTCATGAGCTTTGTTGCCATTCCGGCACTGATTGGACCCATGCTAGGACCGATCGCCGGCGGCCTGATCGTCGGATACCTGCACTGGCGATTCATCTTCTTCGTGAATATTCCCATCGGGTTCATTGGCTTGTTGATGGTCTATCTCCATCTGCCCGACTACCGCGAGGAAAAGAGCAACCCACTCGATATGGTGGGGCTCATTCCGTTTGGTTCCGGCGTTGCGCTGCTGTCTTATGTGCTGGAGATCTTCGGCGAACACGAGCTGGGTGCGGGCGAAATTCTAGGACTGCTGGCGATTTCCCTGGCGCTGATTGGCGGCTACCTGCTTCATGCCAGCCGGATCGAATTTCCCCTGCTGCGGCTGGGTCTATTTCGCATTCGAACATTCAGCGCGGCGGTGACCGGTGGCTTTGTCACGCGGCTGGGTATCGGCGGAGTGCCGTTTCTCCTGCCGCTCCTTTACCAGGTGGGGCTGGGATTCACGCCCATTCAATCTGGGTTGCTGATCATGCCGCAGGCTCTCGCTTCCATGAGCACGAAGTTCCTGCTGCCGAAAATTTTGAACCGCATGGGCTACCGCGGCGTGTTGGTCTCAAATACGGTGATCCTCGGTCTGCTGCTGCTGCTGTTTGCCACCATCGGGCTGCACACACCGGTGTGGGTCATTGTGATTCAGGCGTTTTGCTATGGAGCCTTCACCTCGCTGCAGTACACCAGCATGAACACGCTGGTCTATGCCGACGTCACCGAAGAAGAGACCAGCAGCGCGAGCTCGATCGCCAGCACCATGCAGCAAATGTCCATCAGCTTTGGTGTCGCAACGGCGGGCTTGGCCACGGCGTTTTTCGTTCCTCGTGTTCGTTCGAACCCGGCGGAAATGATTCATGGGGTTCATGAGGCGTTGCTGGTTCTTGGCGTGTTCACGGTTTTGTCCACCGTCATTTTCAGCAAGTTGAAAGGCGACGACGGACAAAACGTGAGCCAGCAGAAGATCGTTCACGCCGAGTGAGATTCGCGTGTTCGAAAAACTACGGATTATTCGTAGCGCAAGGCCACCAGGGGATCGACGCGCGTAGCGCGACGCGCAGGGATGTAGCACGCGGCAAACGCCACCACGGCAAGAAGCGCGGCGGCTACGCCAAGGCTCAGCGGATCACTCGGCTTTACGCCGTAAAGCATGCTGGCCATCAAGCGGGTGAGTGCGAGCGCAGCAATAAGTCCGAGGCCCAGCCCCCAAGCGGCCAAGCGGCCTCCTTCGCGGAACACCTGTTTCAATACGTCAGCGGGAGACGCACCCAGCGCCATGCGGATGCCGAATTCCTGCGTGCGCTGCGTCACCGCATAGGCCATCACCCCGTACACGCCGACGGCCGCCAGCGCCAGCGCCAGCAGAGCAAAGGCCACCAGGAGAGAAAGGTTCAGCCGAGGCTGGGCCACGGAATTCGCGACGAGCTGATCCATGGTGGCGATGTTATAGAGCGGGAGGCCCTTGTCGATGGCCAAGACCTGCTCGCGGATCGCGCTGGTTACACTGGCCGGATCCAGTGAAGTGCGCACGGCGAGGGTCATATCGCGAGGAGCAAAAACTCCATAAAGCGGCTGCCGGTGCGGGAAGTAGATCTGTTCCCGGCCTTCCACATCGAGCGAATAGTGCTTCACGTGTCCGACCACGCCCACGATGGCGCGCCAGCGCGGGGCCCCGGGCTTGACGTTGGGTATGGTATCGATGGCCACGCGCTGCCCGAGGGCCTCCCGATCGGGCCAAAAGCGGCGAGCGAAATTCGTATCCACCACGGCGACCAGGGCGGCGCTCGCGTCATCCGCATCGCCGAGCAGCCGTCCCCGGACAAGCGGAATCTCCATTGCTTGAAAATATTCGGGAGTAGCCGCGCGTTGGTCGATTTCCATATACGGAAGATTGCCCAACTCCGGCAGTTTCGGGATATCGGGAATCGACGTATCTTCGAAGAACACCGAGCCGGAAGTATAGGAATCGGTAAGCGGCATTTGCGAAACGGCGCCGGCGGCTTGGATCCCGGGAACCGTTTCGACGCTCGCTACAAGCTGCCTATAGAAGTTTTGCACCGGCGCGCCGTCCGGGTACGTTTTCTCTGGCAGGGTGAGCTCCATGGTGAGCAAGTGTTGCGTTTGGAAGCCGGGAGAGACGTCCACGAGACGGTTAAAGCTGCGAATCAACAGGCCTGCGCCGACGAGCAGCAACACCGCCAAGGCCAGCTCTGAAACTACAAGCGCAGCGCGCAGGTTGAGGCTTGCTCCCGCGGCCGAAGTGCCGCGGCCAGCTTCGTTCAGCGTTTCGCGCAGATCAGTTCGCGCGACCTGCCATGCCGGCGCCAGGCCGAAGACGAGCCCGGTTAACAGCGAAACGCCGAACGTAAACGCCAGCACCACAGGGTCGATATGCACTTCGTCCATGCGCGGAGTGTTCGCCGGAGCAAGCGCGCGGAGGGCACCCACGCCCCAGTAGGCGAGCAGCAAGCCCAGCAATCCGCCGGCAAACCCTAAAATCAGGCTTTCGGTCAGCAATTGCCTCACAAGCCGGGCGCGTCCCGCTCCCAATGCGGCTCGAATGGCAAGTTCTTTTTCGCGTGTGGAAGCCCGCGCGAGCAAGAGATTGGCAACGTTGGCGCAGGCAATGAGAAGCACAAAGGCTACGGCACCCAACAGCACAAGCAGAGCCGGCCGAAGCCTTCTGACAAGTTGCTCCTTCACGGGCACCATGTACATATCGAAATTCTTCTCCGGTCCGTGGCCGTAGTTGCCCGGATAGGCGCGACGGAGATCGTCCGCGAACCGCGTCAACGCTAGGGAAGCCTGCCGAGCGTCCGCACCCGGTTTGAGGCGTGCTACCACGTGCAGATAATGAGAGCCGCGGCCGGCTGGTCTCGCGCGATCCAGACCAAGGGGAGTCCAGAGGTCCTGCTTGCCGCCAAGAGAAAATTGCTTGGGCAGAACACCCACTACACGGTACGTTTCTCCGTCGAGCTGAATCGGCTTCGATACCATGTTCGGGTCGCCGCCAAACTGGCTTTGCCAAAGGGAGTAGCTCAGCAGGGCATAGTGAGAATGGCCGGGCTGGTCCTCATCGGCGCCGAAGCTGCGGCCGAGGACTGGCCGAATGCCGAGCAACGGGAGTACCCCGGCGGTGGCGTTGCCTGTGGAAACTTGCACAGGTTGTGCATCCGCGCGGGTTAGATTCGCTCGGCCTCCGAGGGAGTACGCGGCAATCTCGGAGAACGACTCGTTGTGATCGAGCAGATCCCAGTATTCGGGCTCGGAAATCCAGTTCTCGAGAATCCCGTCTTTCTCGAATTTCCCCCAAATATTGACGAGCGAAGGAGAATCTTTGTAGGCCAGCGGACGCAGCAGGACGGCGTTCACGATGCTGAAGATCGCCGTATTCGCGCCGATGCCAAGCGCGAGAGTGAGCACGGCAACGATCGTGAAACCGGGTGAGTTCACAAGCATCCGCAGCCCTTGCCGCAAGTCCTGCCAAAATATTTGCATGGCTCGACCCCTGAAATCTGCTGGACTGAAGGCAGATCTCCCTCCGAACGGGGTCTTAGTAAGTCTCTTTGTTGCCTGCGTTTATCAGCCTGTCGGCGGAGGCGCGATACCGGAATTGTCCGCTTGCGGGAAAAGGCTGTCGCGGAACCGGACAGGGAGCGCAAGCACTTCGGAGGGAGTATTTCACGGAACTTTTGGCTTGCTCAGACGTCTGTGTATTAAGAGGTCTGAGTATGGCGAAGGTTGACTCTCTGCAGGGCTCCATGGATCTGCTGGTCTTGAAGATACTCTCCAGAAGGCCGGGGCTGCATGGGTACGCGATCATGTCCGCGATCCAGGTGATTTCCGGCGAGGTGCTGCGCGTCGAGGAGGGGTCTCTGTATCCGGCCCTGCACCGCATGGAGGAAGCTGGATGGATCCGCGCGGAATGGGTAACCAAAGAGACCGGGCGGCGGGCTCGGCTGTATGAATTAACGGCGGCGGGCAAGAAGCAGCTGGGAGCCGAAGAGTCGCGGTGGCAAGCGGTGACTTTGGCGGTGAACCGCGTTTTGAGGGAGGCGTGATATGTCGCTCGGGTCACGGCTGGTCAATGTTCTTCGTGGCGCTCGTTTGAATCGCGAGATTGATGAGGAGCTCGAAGCGCACCTCGTGGAAGCGATTGCCGAGGGCCGTGATCCTGTCGAGGCGCGTAAGGCACTGGGCTCGGCGCTGCGGCATCGTGAGCGGAGCCGCGACGTGAGGCTGGTGTCCTGGCTCGAATCTTTGCGGGCAGACACGGTATATGGCTGGCGGCAGCTCAAGAACAACAAGGTCGCTTCGGCTGCGGCTATTCTCTCGCTGGCCTTGGCCATGGGCGCGTCGACGTCCGCGTTCCGGCTGATGGATGGGCTTCTGCTGCGGCCTTTGCCGGTAGCTGAGCCGGAACGGATTCACGTCGTGGCGTTTGAAGGGGCCGGAGCCGACGGCAAACTCATGACCTACGACAGTTCTTCGTATCCGATGTTTCTTCAGATGCGCAGTGCCGTCAAGGAGCAAGCCGAGCTGATTGCGGTTTCCTACGAGGACCGCGTCGATTTGACCTACGGGTCGGATCAGGAAATGGAGAAAGAGTACTTGCAGTATGTTTCCGGGTGGATGTTCAGCTCGTTCGGGCTTCATCCGGCTTTGGGGCGTCTGCTCTCTGAATCCGACGATCTCAAGCCGGGCGCAAATCCCTACGCGGTGATCTCTTACGACTATTGGACGCGGCGATTTGGGCAGGATCCGGAAGTGATCGGACGCAGCTTCCGCGTCGGCGATACCGGCTATCAGATTGTGGGCGTTGTGGAGAAGGGCTTCACCGGCACGGAGACGGGTACGCTCACCAGCATGTTCGTTCCCACGATGATGAAAAATCCCCGCACGCTGGCGAGTTCAAATCATTTTTGGATGCGCACGTTTGTGCAGCTCAAGCCAGGTGTCCAGGTCGCACCGGTTCAGGAAAAGCTGCGCGCTGTCTTTCGCGGCATTCAGGAAGAGCGGGCCAAGACTTTTGTGGGGATGCCCAAGCAGCGGCTCGAGCAATTTTTCAGTGAGAAACTGATTGTGGAACCCGCCGCGGCCGGCCGATCGAATTTGCAGAGGGATTACAAGCGGGCGCTGACGATTCTCGGCGCGGTGGTTGCGCTGGTGCTGCTGATGGCCTGCGCAAACGTCGCGAACTTGATGACCGCACAGGCCGCGGCGCGCGCGAGAGAGATGGCTCTGCGTGTTTCGATCGGCGCGGGAAGATGGCGCTTGGTGCAGCTCATTTTGGTTGAAAGCGCAATGCGCGCTTTTCTCGCGGGGATAGCCGGTGGCTTGTTCGCCTGGTGGGCTGCGCCATTCGTGGTCAGCAAAATCAATCCTCCGGACGATCCGGCACAGTTATTGCTTCCGGCGGACTGGAGGATTTTGGGATTCGGGCTGGCGCTGGCGCTTCTTGTGACCTTGCTCTTCGGGCTTGCGCCTGCGCTTCGCGCATCGGCGGTCAAGCCGGTCAGTGCCCTCAAAGGCGGAGAAGACCCGCACTCGCGGCGCCGCTTGATCCATGCGCTGATCGCCGCGCAGGTTACCTTCTGTTTCCTGGTGCTTTTCGTCGCGGGATTGTTTGTCGCCACGTTTGACCGCTTGTCGCATCAGCCCACGGGCTTTTCTGCGGATCGCGTGTTGAATCTGGAAACGGTCACGGTTGTGGCTCAGCCGCCGGCGTATTGGGGGCAGGTGGCGGAGCAGCTGCGCTCCGTTCCCGGCGTGGAGAGCGTCGCTATCGTTGGATGGCCGCTGATGAGCGGGGAAAGTTGGGTGAACTTTATTTCCATCCACGGTGCGCCTGCCAACGAAGTTTTTTCTGATTTTCTGAGCGTTTCGCCGGGTTGGATCGAGACCATGAAAATTCCGCTTGTGGATGGCCGAGATTTTCGCCGAGAGGAGACCTATCCGCCCGCTGCGATCGTCAACCAGGCGTTTGCGAACCAGTTTTTCGACGGAGCGGATCCCGTCGGGAAGACCATTGAAACAGTCGACGGCGCCTCTCTGACGCGTGTTGGATTTCAGATCGTGGGTTTCGTTCAGGACGCTCGTTCGCGCGACAACATGCGGCTGCCGATTCGGCCCACGGTGTACGTTCCGTTTCGAGCAATCGATGCGTCGGGTGCCTTGCAATCGAAGAATCGAGGAACTTTTGTTGTGCGAACTTCCACCGCCAACCCTCTAGCATTGGCGTCATTGCTGCGGCAGGAAGTGCCTCGGGTTCGACCGGAATTTCGCGTGAACCGCATTCGAGCGCAAGTAGAAATCAATCTCGCTCACGCCTTGCGGGAACGGTTGCTGGCGACCCTGGCGTTGTTTTTCGCAATTGTGGCGCTATTGCTCGCAGGCGTGGGCTTGTATGGCGTGCTGCATTATTCCGTGCTCCAGCGGCGGAGAGAAATTGGCATTCGCATGGCGGTTGGCGCGCAGGCAGGTAGCGTGGTGCGACTGGTGTCCGTGGAAGTTTTCACCATGGTCTTGCTTGGAGCGGTGGCCGGACTGGCGCTCGGGATGGTGTCGGTGCGTTACATCGAGGCACTGTTTTTCCAAGTCCAGGCAACGGACTTGACGATGTTGGCGTTTCCGTCGCTGTCGATTCTGGGCGTGGCACTGCTGGCTGCGCTGCGTCCGGTGATGCACGCGGTGCGAATCGATCCGGCATCGATGTTGCGTGCCGAGTAGGCGTTTTTTTTTGTTGTCGAACCGAGTTTCTAGGAGGCTGGCCATGTCGCTCTGGTCGCGGGTCGGGAATGCGCTTCGTGGTGATCGTTTGAATCGCGAGATTGACGAAGAGCTCGAAGCGCACCTGGAAGAAGCGATTGCGCATGGGCGCGATCCCATCGAGGCGCGCAGGGCGTTTGGCTCGGCGCTGCGGCACCGTGAAAACAGCCGCGATGTTCGGCTGGTGGCGTGGCTTGAATCTTTACGCGCGGACGCGGTATTTGGTTGGCGGCAGCTCAAGAAAACGAAAATCACCTCCGCCGCTGCAATTTTTTCGCTGGCTTTAGCGATCGGCGCTTGCACCTGCGCGTTTCGGTTGATTGATGCGCTGCTGCTGCGGCCTTTGCCGGTGGCGAATCCCGAGCGGCTTTACGATTTGTCCCGGCAGGGTATGGGACCGGAGGGCAAGCCCCAGACATTTGATGGCTGGGCATATCCGGATTTTCAATTGATGCGAGCCGCGGTAGCGGATCAAGCCGAGTTGTTCGCGGTTTCCTACGCCGAACCCGTGGACTTGACTTACAGCTCGGACGAAGAGATGGAGAAAGCGTACTTGCAGTACGTTTCCGGTTGGATGTTTCCGACGCTGGGATTGCCGCCGGCTTTGGGGCGGGTGTTTACGGAAAACGACGATTTGAAGCCGGGCGGGCATCCCTATGCCGTGCTCGCTTACGACTATTGGACGCACCGGTTTGGTCAGGATCCGCATGTGATCGGGCGGACATTTCGGATGGGGAACGAGCTTTACCAGATTGCGGGTGTTGCCGAGGCGCCGTTTACCGGCACCGAGCCCGGGACCATGGTGGATATTTTTGTTCCGACGATGATGCATCCCGGGGTCACGCGCAAAGACTGGACCTGGCACAGGACTTTGGCCGTGGTGAAGCCAGGGGCGGCGTTCGAACCCATGGCCCAGAAGCTGACGGCAACTTCGCGAGCTTTCGAAGAGGAGCGAGCCAAGAGTTTCATGGGAGTGTCAAAGGAAGAGATCGACAGTTTTTTGAACCAGAGGGTTTTGCTCGAGCCGGCGGCCACGGGAGTTTCCGAACTGCAATCCGAAACGCGACGGCCGCTCGCGGTGCTCGGCGTGCTGGTGGGATTGGTGTTGCTGATCGCTTGTGCAAATGTGGCGAACCTGATGACGGCGCAAGCTTCCGCGCGAGCGCGCGAAATGGCCGTGCGCGTTTCGATCGGCGGCGGGCGATGGCGTCTAATCCAGTTGGTGCTGGTGCAGAGCGCGTGGCTCGCGCTGCTGGCGGCGGCCATCGGAGGATTGTTTGCGTGGTGGTCGGGGCCGTTGGTTGTGAGCATGATCAATCCGCCGGACAGTCCGGCGCGGCTGGTGCTTCCCGCGGATTGGCGAGTTTGGGGTTTCGGTTTGGCGGTGGCGCTTGGCGTGACTTTGCTTTTTGGGTTGGCGCCCGCGCTGCGGGCTTCCTCCGTGAACCCGGTTAGCGCGCTAAAGGGCGGAGAGGATCCGCATTCGAAACGGCGCTTGATGCATGTCCTGATCGCGGTGCAGGTGGCGTTCTGTTTTCTTGTGCTTTTCGTCGCGGGGCTTTTCGTCACGACGTTCAAACGCTTGTCCCAGGAGCCTACCGGCTTTTCCGCGAACCGGCTGCTCGTTCTCGATACCGTGGCAAAGCAGCCTCAGCTGATCGAGTTCTGGGACCAGCTGGCCGACCATCTGCGAGGAGTGCCAGGAGTCGAGATGGTCGCGCTGACGGATGCTCCCCTGCTAGGTGGCAGCAGTTGGAATAACTTTATATCGGTCAATGGCGCGCCGCCGAACGGGAATCTGGCTTACATGCGAAGTGTTTCGCCGGACTGGCTGGACACCATGAAGATCCCACTGATCGACGGCAGAGACTTCCGCCCGAGCGACGTGCAACCCGGGTCGGCGATGGTTAACGAAACTTTCGCAAAGACGTATTTCGACGGCGTCGATCCGGTGGGAAAGACGATGGACCTAAGTTTGGTCGAAGGCCTGCGCTGGCGGTACCAGATCGTGGGTTTGGTAGGAGATGTGCGGTACAAGGATTTGCGTGAGCCGATCTTGCCCCAGCTCTATGTTCCGTTTGATTCCATTGACGCGAGCGGGGCCGCGGGCAAGAGAGGCGATGGAGTTTTGCTCGTGCGCACGTCCGGATTGAATGTGCGCGCGCTGGCGGCGGTGCTGCGGCAGGTAGTGCCGCGGGCACGTCCGGAATTTCGCGTGAGCCGCATTCGCACGCAGATGGAAATCAATCAGTCGCACACGGTGCGCGAGCGCTTGCTGGCTACCCTGGCGTTGTTCTTCGCGATTGTGGCGCTGTTGCTGGCGGGCGTGGGCCTCTATGGCGTGCTGCATTACTCCGTGTTGCAGCGGCGGCGCGAAATCGGCATCCGAATCTCGCTGGGCGCGCAGGCCGGGGGCATCGCGCGATTGGTGACGATGGATGTGTTTGCGATGGTGCTTTTGGGCGCAGTCGCGGGCGTGGGCCTGGGCATGTTGTCGGTGCGATATGTTGAGTCGCTGTTCTACCAGGTGAAGGCCACCGACTTGCAAATGCTGGCGCTTCCTTCTCTGGCAATTCTTCTGGGAGCGTTCTTAGCGGCGCTGCGGCCGGTGATACAAGCGATTCGAATCGAGCCCGTCTCGATGCTGCGCGCGGAGTAGAGGTGCGGAGCTGCTTCGCGGGGCGCAAAAACTTGACCCTATACCTGGGTATAGGGTTCAGAATAATGGCATGCGCATTGGGGAGTTATCGGCGAAAGCCGGCGTGAATGTTCAGACCATCCGGTTTTACGAGCGGGAGAAGCTGCTGCGAAAACCGCTGAGGACGGCGTCTGGGTACCGCACGTTCGAAGAGGCCGACCTCGAGCGAGTGTGGTTTATCAAGGACTCGCAACAGTTGGGCTTTTCGCTGAAGGAGATCAAGGAACTTTTGCAGATTCATGAATCCGCAAAAACGTTTGCGGGCCCTCCGCAGACGAAGTCGAAGGAATGGGAAAAGGCCTTTCGAATCGCCAGGGAACGGCTGGAGTTGATCAACCAGAAGATCGCATTCCTTACACTTTTGAAGAGGCCGCTTGCGGCTGTTCTTGAGCAACCTGGTAGGGAGAAGGCCATGGTATGCCCTGCTTCGCTGATCGTACGGCCGGGCGGGAAGCCGGCCGAGGAACACCTCCGGAGTAACAGCCCTGGGGCTTCTCATCCCCGTAAAAAATCCGCTTGACTCTATACCTCGGTACAGACTCGACACTCCAAGAAAGAACCTAGCTGAGACTGGAAAACACGCAGTTCAGAACACTTCTCAGCTGAGTTCCGAGCTTACTCGAACGAATTGATCGAAGGGAGAAAACAGGAATGATGCGAAGAATTGCTGTCCTTTTTTTCGCGGTGGCCTTTGCCACGGCGGCTGCGAATCCGCCGGATCTTTCCGGCACGTGGGTATTCAATGCCGGGAAAAGCAAGAATATCGGGATGATGGCCAGCGCTGAATACACTTCAACGATAACGCAAACGGAGAAAGTGCTGACGGTAAGCGATACCACCGTTTTCAGCGGACAAAGGCAAACCCACGAGACGCGCTACGACCTGACGGGCGCGACCGTTCCGAACGATTCGCCGATGGGGGATAAGAGCCAGACGAGCAGCCACTGGTCGGGGAATAAATTGGTGACCAGCTGGGAGTCGGATGGCGCGGTTGCGGGGACGAAAGTGGTTCGGACGGAGACGCGGCATTTGTCCGATGACGGAAAGACTCTGTTTCTGGAATCGGCGCGGGCTGGCAAGGAGCCCATGGTCATGGTGTTCGATCGGAAGTGATGGACGTGCACGAGGCCCTACCTTTAGAGGGAAGGGTGCGCGGCCGCGAGGCTGGCCGAGCGGGGAGACGGGTGTGGCTGGGGCTGATCATCTTGCTCGTGCTGGTCGGAGGCACGGTGGCGGCCTACTGGTTCCAAAGGCAGCCGCGCGAGGCAGGGAACCGCGCGGATGCTTCCAGGATTTCTCCTGAAATAAGGGAGATCGATTCGACCGTCACAACCAGCGGAACTGTACGGCTGAAGACCGGCGCGGAAGTGCGCGTCGGTTCCCAAGTGTCGGGGATTGTGCGGAAGTTGAACGTGACCGTCGGCTCTCATATTCAGAAAGGCGACATCATTGCGGAAATTGATCCGCTTCCGTTAGAGGCGCGCGTGGAGCAGGCGCGCACGCAAGCGGCCATGGACGAAGTGGGCGTCGGGAAAGCAGAGCGGGACTTGAAGCGCGGGCAGCAGTTGTTCGCGGAGGGAGTTTTGCCAGCGCAACAGAAAGAGGATCTGGAATGGCAGTTGAAAAGTGCCCAGGCCAAGCTGGAGAAATCGAAGAGCGATCTGGCCGCGGTGGAAATTGATCTGTCGTATGCCGTAATTCGCGCGCCTATTTCGGGAACGGTGGCGTCGGTCTCTACACAAGAAGGGGAAACCGTAGCGGCGTCGTTCGCAGCGCCGACCTTCGTCACGATCATTGAGGATAACGCGCTGGAACTTGTAGCCATGGTGGACGAGACGGACATCGCCAGCGTGCAGCCGGGCGACACCGTGAACTTTACCGTGGAGGCCTATCCGTCGCGAGAAATGCCGGCGATCGTGAAGCGCATCGACCCGGTGGCCACGATCATTTCGGGCGTGGTGAATTATCCGGTGACGGCGACGATAGAAAGGGATGGACGGCTGCTTAAACCCGATATGACGGCAAATATCACCATTAAGACGGCAGAGCGCAAAGCCTTGGTTGTGCCGAACGGCGCAATTCTGCGCGACGGAGAGGAGCGCTGCGTTTTTCTGATTCGAGATGGACGGCAGGAGAAGAGGACGGTGACGATTGGAACGCGCGATGCAGCATTCACCGAGATTAAGAAGGGATTGAGCGCGAGCGACGTGGTGTTGGTCAATCGCGCGGCGGATTCAGAGAGAAAGGGCGACCAACCATGATTGAAGTGAAGCATCTTGCGAAAACCTACCGGCGAGGCGATGGGACCCCGGTTGAGGCATTGAAAGACATTTCGTTTCTTATCGAGCCAGGGGAGTTTGTGACCATTCGCGGGCCTTCGGGTTCGGGAAAGTCTTCGCTGCTGAATATCGTTGGGTGTCTGGACCAGCCGACTTCCGGGACGTACCGGCTGAAAGGAGAGGAGTTGTCGGGGTATTCCGACAGGCAGCTTTCCCGGGTGCGCGCGTGGAAAATTGGGTTTGTGTTTCAGTCGTTCCATTTGATGCCGCGGACAACGGCCCTGGAAAACGTGGAAATTCCGATGATTTACGGGCCGGGACGCGTCGATCGGAAGAGAGCGATTGCGGCGCTGGAGCGCGTGGGGCTGGGGAAACGCGCGCTGCACTACGGGACGGAGCTTTCCGGCGGTGAACAACAGCGCGTGGCCATTGCGCGCGCGCTGATCAACGATCCTCCGCTCATTCTCGCCGATGAGCCCACGGGGAATCTGGATTCGGCGGCGGGAGCGGACGTCATGGGCATGCTGCGTTCTCTGCATCAAGAAGGGCGGACCGTGGTGCTGGTGACGCACGACGACGCGGTCGCGGCGTATGCGGAACGCGAGATATTGTTCAAGGACGGAATGCTGGCGTCGGATCGAAAGATAGCCGTGCTCGCGACCGACTGATTTTGGCGGCGGCTTGGAGAATAAACAATGCGAATCAATTCAGGGATCGGAATTGCGTGGCGCAGCATGTCGCGAAACCGGCTGCGGACATTCTTTATGATGGCGGGGGTAATGATTGGGATCTGTTCGCTTACGATTCTGGATTCCGTCGGCGAGAACACCAAGCGGGAGACCATGAAGCGCTTCAAGAACATGATCGGGACATTCGACACGGTCATCATTCGCCCCGGGGCGGGGAAAACGCGAGGCATGGTGTCGCTGACGAATGTTCCTCCCACGCTGAAGTTTGAGGACGCGGCAGCCATTGCCACGGAACTTCCAGAAGTGAAACAAGTCGCTCTGCTGCAAAACGCTTTCGATATCGATGTGAAATATAAGGACAAGAACGTGAGTCCCGCCATCTTTGGCGTATCCGCGAACTGGCTCGACTTGCGCGGAGACCAAGTGGCCGCGGGTGATTTTATAAGCGGGGAGGACATGCAATCCCTTGCGCGAGTGGCCATTCTCGGCCGAGACGTGCTCTCCGTTCTATTTCCGGAAGGAGACGCCATCGGGAAGGCCATTCGCATCGGCGATGTTCCGTTTGAGGTGAAAGGAGTGCTGGCGTCCCGAGGCGCGGGGCCGGGCGGAGGAAGTCTCGATAACTTGATCCTCGTTCCGGTGACCACGGCGTCGAAGCGACTGTTCAACCGCGATTTTCTGACGATGCTGATCGTCGAACTTCGAGATCCGGAAAAAAGCGATGCGGCGGTGGCCAGAATTAGGGCGCTGCTGCGGCAGCGGCACCACATCGCGGCGTCGGCGCTCGACGATTTCACTCTTACGAGTCCCCAGGCGGTGATGGCCCAAGTGACCGAGATGGGTTCCACGCTCTCGACCATTCTAAAAGGGATTGCCACGATCGCGATGTTTATCGGCGGAGCGGTGATCATGAGCTTGATGCTGATCAGCGTGTCCGACAGGAGGAAAGAGATTGGGCTGCGGCGGTCTGTCGGTGCGAGCCGGCGGGACATCTTGCTGCAATTCATTTTGGAGGCGTCGTTGGTGTCGAGTTTTGGAGGGCTTATCGGAATTGTGCTCGGCTTGGGCGGGACGAATTTGGTCGCGGGCCTCGAGCACTTGCCGCCGATCTTTGCGTTCCAGGCTTTGGAATCTACGGCCGGGCTTTCCGTGGGACTTGGTTTGGTGTTCGGCATCTATCCGGCGTGGAGAGCGGCGCAAGTAGATCCCGTCGAAGCCTTGCGGACCTGACGCCGGTTGCTCGAGGCTCTCGGAAAATTCATGGGCATCGGCAAGACACTTTTCTTGATGGCGGGATCGCTGAGGTTGATCTGGCGATTCCGGTTGCGTTCCGGGCTCATACTTTTGAGCGCCTCGCTGGGAGTCGGCGGAGTTATTTCTGCGATCAACTACGCGGCGGAAGGGCGGTTGAAAGTTCTGAAGCGCATACAACGGTTAGGGACAAATGTGCTCGTGGTTACTCCGCAGCTGAGCCGCGCCGTGGGCGGGCGCCGGAAGACGGGAACGCTCGTGACGACGCTCGTCGCAGCGGATTATGCCGAGATATTGCGGGAGATTCCCGAGATCGAGAAATCCTCCGCGACGGTAACCACCTCTTTTCTGGTCAAGGCGGGAGATCTTTCAAAGAGCAATTGCCTGGTGCTGGGAACCGAACCCGCCTTCGCGCGCATCCGGCACTGGCAAACCACCGAGGGCGAGTTCTACGGGATGGCGGAAATGAGGCGGTCGGCGCGCGTGGCGGTCCTGGGTTCTGCGGTGAGGCGCGACCTCTTCGGAAGCGAGTCGCCGATTGGCAAGCGGCTGTTCATAAACCGAGTGCCGTTCGAAGTGATGGGTGTTCTCGAGGAGCGAGGCCAGGGACTGGACGCGGCCAACGAAGACAATCAGGTTTATGTTCCGTTGAGCACAGCCATGCGCCGCCTGGCAAACGTCGATTATTTCAGCGCGATTCTTTTCGCGGTGACAAGATGGGACGGCATGGACGAAACGACGGAAGCGATCCATCGGGTCCTCAGCAAGAGGCATCGCACTCCGGGCCATTTGCCTGAGGACTTTCAGGTGCAAAACCAGAAAGCGCTGATCGATACCGAGATGGCGTCCTCCTATCGCCTGACATTTCTTGTGCGCTGGGTGGGGTTGAGCGGACTGGTGGTATCGGGTCTAGGCATCCTCGCAATCTGCTGGATTGCCGTCGGGGAAAGAGTCGTCGAAATAGGAATCCGCAGGGCGCTCGGAGCGACGAAATCGGACATCTTCCTGCAATTTTTGTTTGAGGCCGTGGTGATCAGCGTCCTGGGATGTTTCGCCGGGCTGATGGCCGGCTGGCGAGGTACGGAAAGCATCGCCGAGCGAGCCGACCTGCCGTTTTTCTTTGATTGGACAACTGCGGCACTCGTTGCGGGATTTGCGATATTGATGAATCTGGTCTTCGCGCTGATCCCCTCCCGAAGGGCGGCGCTCCTGGATCCCATACGCGCGCTCAAGTCGGAGTGATTTCTTTCCCGAGCCTCTGCCGGAGATCATGGCCGAGGTTTTGAGGAAGGTTGCGGGGAAGGCGAACTTTTGCTCCGGGGGGTCGCGATGCGCAATTCTGACTATTTCCAGCGGATGGGCCTCGGGCAGCCTTGCAAAAGAGCAACCAGACGCGAACCGGTTCGCGACACGGGATATTTTGATGGTGCCCGAGAGAGGACTCGAACCTCCACGACCTTGCGATCACTAGCTCCTGAAGCTAGCGCGTCTGCCAGTTCCGCCACTCGGGCACGAGTGCTGTGGGTGAAACCCCAGCCAAGCCGGGGTTACAGATCCAACGAGGCTTTTTCATTGTGCCCGCCACTTCCCGCTTTGTCAACGAAAGGACCGTGAGTTCGGTGAGGTTCCGTTAGGCTTAGCCCAAACTTGGAAGGGGAGGGAATGGAGCGGCCAAGTGACTCGGTGACTCCGGGCTGCCGCTCGTCGAAACCCAACTAAACACAGGGTTTCGATCCCCAAGCCACCACTTTTTCACTCCACAAATAGGGTACGCGGAAGGCCCTTACTCTATCCATTGGACTTATGGCAAGCAGTTGAAATTCAAATGGTTAGTGCTATACTCCCCCCTCAGAACGCGGTCTCACACCTTCCGGGCATTTCGAGCAGAGACCGCTACGGTTCCCGGGGGAGGTCACCATGGAAACCCTAACGACAGGGCCCATCCTTTACGTTCTGATTGCCTGGGGGATTGTTACCGCTGTATTCATGTTGTTGTTGATTCGGCGGAGCCTTCTTGCCAGCCATGAAGATGATCAAATCTTTCTCGATGCCGCGCAGGAACACATGGCGCGAGAACAGAGGGAGATCGTCGCGAAGATAGATGCACTCTCGCGGCCGCTTATGACCAGCGGCATCGCTTCAGGAGCGCTCCTTCTGGTTCTTGCCGGTTTGTGGCTGTACAACGGGCTAAGAAACATCTGACCCGTTCGAGAGAACCGGCGCGGCGGCCTGATTCTTAGTACGCCGATGAATTATTTGGCTGAGGCTGAGCGATTTGGGGTGTGTTCGCGGGCGGGATGGGTTGAGCGGTTGGCGCCAGCGAAGTGTGGTTGTGCACGATCACCCAGTGGTCATTTCTTTTTTCTACGATCAGAGTGGTTTGCCCGCGAGCTGCGGAAGGCTGTCCATCCACCACGGCTGAAAAATCCCATTGGTAGCAGGCCCACCCGAAATTACCGCTCAGCTTGATATAGGTGTTGGACCGGTCCATGCGCACTTGTTGCATGCGGGCGTGCTGTTGCTGGAAGACGGCGAGAAAGTTCGTCCAGGTGAAAACCGGCGGCGCCCACATGCCGTTGACGATCGAGACGTCGTCGGCATAGTCCTTGCGCAGCTTTTCGATGTCGCCGAGCTGCCAGGCTCCCAGCATTTCCGAAATCAAGTAGTCGATCTGCTGTTCATCGCCCATGAGAGTGACAGGCTTGTTGTCCGTAGACGGCTGTTCGTTTTTCTTTTTCTTCTGCGCCCCAGCCGGGGCGGCGCACGCGAGGAAAAGAGCGGCCCCCAGAAAGAGCCAGACGGCCGTGCGTGCCGTCCGGGCGGCAACCTGCGTGGAGAGATAATTCTTCATGCGTCTTCGACCCCTGGTGAAAGAGGATAGCACGGTGGTTTGCGCGCGGCGGCGGTGTGTCCAGTTGATTTCAATAAGGGTGGTGCGGCTTCGCTGGAACACCGCAGGCGCTGCGGTTGCCCCCAGCTCAGTTTGCTTGTGTGGCGCTTATTAGGTTTACGAACAGCCGGTATGCGCCGGAGACACCGTCGGGAATCTGACGGAAGAAAGCGATGCCGGTATAAATGTACAGGCCCTTGCCATAGGGCGTGTAGACGATCGCGCCGTTGAGGTCAGGCTCGCCGGGATCGTGCATGGCCAGGACAGCTGTGTATTTTGGATCAAACTGAGTCCAGTAGTAGAGGCCGCGCTCTTGCACCCAGCCTTTGAAGTCGTCCAGCGTGATTTTGTTCGGACGATTCAGCAGCGGGTCGTCGGGCTTGAGGAATTTGACAGGCGAATCCTCGTCGGTGATGCGCGGCAGCGGTCCGCCTTGCGCCGTCACGATTTTTGCGGGATAAGGAGCATACTGCTCCTTGTTCCACGCGAAGTCCCGGTTGTATTGCACGACGAGTGTGCCGCCCTTCGAGGCGTAGTCGAGCAGCCGCTGGTTGGCGCCGGGAAGCTCCGGGCGAAGCTCGTAGGCTCGAACGCCGACCACAATGGCATTGAATTTAGAGAGATCGCCGAAGGCCAGCGCCTGGGCATCCAATGTTTCGACCTGGATGCCGAGCAATTCGAGCGCCTGCGGGATTGGTTCGCGCTCCGCGGTGATGTAGCCGACGCGCAGATTCTCCGGAATGGTAATGGCCAGGGCGTATACCAGGCATTCGGCCGGCTCGCTCCAGAGTTGCGTCGGCAAAGTGGGCAGCGGCTCGAGTGAAGTTGAGAATCTTTCGTCACCGCGTTTCGCGTAAGCAGTGATCGGGTAATTTCCGGGTGCCAAACTGTTTGGTGCCGTTACCGTCAGTTTCGCATAGCGGTCACCCGTGCCATCGAAAGAAATTTCCTCGGGAGCGCTGGCCGAGAATCCCCCCGGCAAGTCCAGTCCGACGGTGAGCTTGGCCGCCTGCGTCGCATAGGAATGCACGCGCAGCAACACATCGAACGGCTTCTCGCGTTTTCCAAGGAGGGCAATGGCCTGCCTGGGGTCCACCGCAAGTGTGTATGCCGGAACAATGCGCAGAGGCACACGGTCCAGTCGCGTGGAATTTGCCTCAATGTGCGTCACCGGAACTTCGACGCTGGATTTGTAGCCGTCGATGGTCACTTCTTGCTCCGCGAATAGAAGCGGCGGCGGTTCGGGCAGAACCTTGTCCCACGCGGTCAGGGGAGGTGCAGGCCGGGTCACGGCCACCGTGAATTGAAAACCTTTCTCCGCATCCCCTTCGCGCTTGGTCTCCTTGAATCCGTCGGTAAGGCTTAACTTCAGGCTGCCGAGATCGCATCCGTCCTCTCGACGGCAATGCGCTTCCGCGCGCAGTCCAAAGGATTCCCCCACGACTAGCGTGCTGCGGTCTGCCTCGGCCTTGACTTCAAGTCCCGCGACTAGCGCGAGGGCGCGTTCGAGGCGCTCCTTCGTTTCCCGGAGATCGAGCGCTTGGTCACGTGTGTAACCCAAGAGCGAGTCCCGAAAGTCGGCCGGAGTGATCCCGCTAAGAAGGTTCCCGGCCTCGGCCAATTGCCGCATGGCATTTTTCCAGTCCAGAGAGAGCGCAGCCGTCCGTGCCGCGGCCATCTTCTTGTCCACATCGGCCAATGCCAGCACTTTGCAGTCGCCCTTCGGGGCCCCACCACACATGGCGCGAGCGACGGTGGCAGACCACTGCTCCAGATTCACGGCGAGGCTGGCAGCGTCAAACTTGCCCCCAGTTTCCGGAATGAGAACCAGCGGCCGCCGCAGAAAGGGCGAACCGAGAAAACCAGTAATGCCTTGTGAGCGGTGGTTGGCGAAAGCATCCAGCCCGATTTCCCGCCAGCTTTTGCCCCAAAGCGGCGATAGTTCATCCACGGGAAGCGAAGCGCCGGTGGGACCGGCGCTTGCTCCGCCACGTTCCGTATCGAGGAGTTCGACGGGGTTCGAGGAGCCGCCCCAGGGATGCAGGCCTTCGCGAATTAGCTCGGGAAATGCTTTGGGATCGGCGGCCAACTCCACGGCGCGCGGGGTCCACAACCCCGATGTCTGATGATGCCCATGGCCGCCATGCACGCCGCCCCAGCCGTTGATTACGATGTTGGGGCGATAAGTGCGGACCACGCGCACCATTTCTCCCAGGACTGCGTCGCCCCACACTCTTTCCGTTTCCTCGGGGGTTTTCGAGAAGCCAAAATCCGGCGCGCTTCCAAAAAAGAGTTTAATGCCGTAGCCGCGCGTTGCGGCGAGAAGCTCTTGCGTGCGGATTAATCCAAGTTGCGGCGCTTGCTCCGGGCCGAGGTCATTTTGTCCACCTTCGCCGCGAGTGAGAGTGAGAAGCGCGACGTCCGCGTGCAGGCCGCGTGCGAGATAGGTGAGCAAAGTCGCGGATTCGTCGTCGGGATGCGCGGTGATGTAGAGGATCCGCGTGGTGACGCGGGCGCTGTCGATGGCCTCAATGGTTTCCGGGAGCCCGGGGCCGGTTCCCGGAGCGGGAGGAAATTGCGGGGCTGCCAGTTGTGCCGCAAGCGATGCGAGCGCGATACCAAAGATAAGTGATCCGAGCGACCTCTGGAATAGACGATTCACGCAGCCTCCGGTTCATTCACTTTTCAGAACAACCTCTTTTGCAAACGGCCATTGTCGCATTTTACGGGACCAGATAAGAAATGCGAGCGCACCCAGCGCGATCTCCGCCAATCCCCATTTTCTTGCCGTACCGGTTTGCCAGAAGAGCCAAGCCCACCCGAATATGGTCAGCACCGCGGGCAACGGATAAAGCCACATCTTGAACGGCAATCGCGCTGATCCCCAACGCCGCCGCAGCAATATCACTCCCACCGCCTGACCGATGAACTGAACGAGCAGGCGCATCGCCAGAATGCCGGCGATGGCGGTCTCCAGCTTCAAAGTTACACTGAAAAGGAAAGCGAGCCCGCCAAGGACCAGCAGCGATATGTGCGGAAAGTGTTTACTGGGATGCAGGCGTCCGAAGATTGGGAAGAAATTTCCGTCCACCGCAGCGGAATACGGCACGCGCGAATATCCCAGCAAAACCGAGAACACCGAGGCCAGCGCCACCCACAGGACCATCCAGGTGGCCGCTTGCGCCGCGTGCGCACCGTATAACCTCTCGACGAACGTGCTCACAATAAATTTCGAGTTCTGCGCTTCCCGCCAGGGCACCACTCCCAGAATGCTGATTTGCATGGCCAGGTACAGCACCGTGATGCCGAGAATAGAGAGAAAAATGCCGCGCGGAATATTGCGTTCGGGATCGCGAATCTCTCCACCCAGGTGGCAGATGTTGTAGTAACCCCAATAACTGTAAATCGTGTTTACCATGGCCGCACCCAGGCCTGCAAACCACACCCAGGAAAGTGAAAACGCTCCAGGAGGAAAATCGAACGCCATCTTCCGATTGAAATGGCTTGCTCCTCCCCATATCAGCCAGAGTAGAGTACCGACCACGCCAATCCACAGCAGAACAGAAATTTTCCCGATGGTAGTAATGCGCCGGTAGAGCAGAACCACGAGGAAAACAACTAGTCCGCCGGAAACCGTCTTGGCTTCGAGCGTCGAAAGCGGATGCAAGTATCCGGCATACCGAGCGAATCCTATCGAGGCGGATGCGATCGAAAGCGGCGCCTGAACGAATGTCTGCCAGACAAACAAGAACGACATTAAACGACCCCAGCGTCCCGGCCCGTACGCTTCGCGCAGAAAAACGTAGGTTCCTCCGGCGCGTGGCATGGCCGCCCCAAGCTCAGACCATACAAACGCATCGAGCGTTGCCAGTACAGCTCCCCCCACCCAGGCGATCAGCGCCTGCGGCCCGCCCATCGCTTTGATCACTAGCGACGTGACGACAAACGGACCGATGCCTACAATCTCGATCATGTTGAGCGCGACGGCCTCTTTCAGGCCCAGGCCGCGTTCCAACCCCGAGGGGTGCTCCGGCGGAATGCCCTCGGTTTCCTCGGGAGCAGCGTTGTCGGGCGTGGTCAGCACGCCGCCGAGAATAGCAAATGCGCCGCGCTACAGCTAACGTGCAATTTTAGAAGCTGTTCCACGTTTTTCATGGGGCGTCCATGCCATTTCAGTTTGCAACCATCGTCGAACGGCATAAACTCGTCGGCCTAGAGCCCGCCCGCGCGTCTATGTCTTGTCGGGCTCTTCGAGACATTGGTCGGGTGCTGGCATGGATCTTATCCGTACCTTACGACGGGGCGCGACACTTCTCTCGGCCATGGTCTGTGCCCTGGCCTTGCCCGCATCCTTTTTCGGAGCCGAGGCGCACGCGGAAAAGCTGGCCTTGCCTCCCGGAACATCTGCCGCGCTCGAGAAGATCTATTCTTTCGATACGGATGGAGCGATCGCGGATGCGCAGCGCCTCGAGAAAGAACAGCCGGACCACCCGCTGGGGTACTTGCTCGAAGCGGAATCGCTGTGGTGGAAAATTTTCTGTACGTCGGCGGAATTCAAGTACGGCCTGACCGATGCCCGCCACCGGCCCAAACTTGCCGCGGACCAGCACTACCTGGAGCTGGCTGCCAAGGCTTCGTCGCTGGCCCTAACGCAGCTCAAAAGTCACGAAACCGCGGAAATGCAGTTTTATGCAGGCCTGGGGGATGCGTTTGCCGCACGGTTTTTCGGACTTCGCTCTGAGAATCGCGCCGGCGCCCGAGCCGGAGTCCGCGCGCGGGAGCATTTTCTGCGCGCTTTGAAACTGGATCCGGAACTCGCGGATGCCGAGTTTGGACTTGGCCTCTACAATTATTATGCGGACACGCTAAGTGCCCTGACGAAGCTACTCAGCTTCTTTATGGGCATTCCCGGCGGTAACAAGCAAGAGGGCATCCGTCAGCTGGAGCAGGACATTGCCCAAGGCGTCCTCACCCCGGCCGCCGCGCGGTTTTATCTAGCGCTCAACCTGCACCGTTACGACCAGCTGTATGAAAAAGCGCTGGGCGTTATCGGTCCATTGGTCGAACAATATCCCTCCAATCCTCTGTTTCAGCTGGCCCGCGGTGATCTGTACGCCAAACTAGGCCGCAAAGAACGGGCCGTGGCCTGCTATCGGGCGGCCGCCTCCCTCGCAGTGCAGGACGCCGAGTGCCGCGCGCGTATCCAAGAGCTTGTGCGCGCCTCGCTGGCCGCCCAAGGACTGGCCAGTCATTCCGCGACACACTGAAAATGGGAGGGTTGCCCGGCCCTCGTGCTCCTGTCCAGGCAAGAATGGCGAAGGATTGCGCCTTGACCCTTCTTCAAGGACAATGGTAATCATGTTGGGTTGACCGGCTTCGGAACGAAGCGACAGGGCATGCGGCGGTAGAAGAGCGCCGCAAGAGCCGGACAAGGATTGCGTAATCCCGGCCAGGCTGGGGTCAACGCGCCGCGCGAATTGCGCATCTCACCCGAAAAGCACACTGGCACCGGGGGTTCCCCGCCGTTTGACCAGTCCGGTTGAACCCGATCGAGTCGGGCAACCAGTGACGACGAAGGAGTCTCGATGATGCGGTCTTGGACAGCTCTAGCTGTCGCGTCTGCGGCGATTTTCGCTGCAACAGGTTGCAACGATTACGGCAACACCTTTCAAGGCAACACCGGCATATTTCTGCAGTTTATTTCGCCTGCCAACGTGACCGCCGGCGGACCTGATCTGACCATCACGTTGACGGCTGGGAATGGCAGCGCCTTTGTGGTGCAAACCACCGTGACCTGGGACCAGAAGAATATCAAAACATGCGTCGTGACCACTACCGCGGCGAACATATGCGCCCCGCCGAATGATACGGGAAGCGTCGTTTCAGTGACCGCGGTGGTCCCTGCCGCGCTGACTGCCAAGAGCGGCACGCACTTCATCCAGACCGTGCAACCTCATTCGGGTGCTGGTACCAACGGCCTTTCCAATCCTGTGGCTTTTGAAGTTTTTCCTCCTCCTAATCCCGTTCCTATCGTCTCGAGCGTCAGTCCCAACACGGCCACGGCAGGCAGTGCGGCCGCGACCTTGACCATTACGGGTACAAAATTTCTCCTGACCTCGGACCCTTCGGGCGGCTCCCAGGTACTCTGGAACGCCACGACGCAAACGAATCTTTCGGTAACGAACATCACTGCCACACAAATCCAAGCGACCGTGCCCGCAGCACAGCTCGCCAGCGCCGGCACTGCCACGGTAACCGTCTACAATCCACCAGTGCCACCGCTTCCCTCCCCGCCTTGCGCGGTTAACTGCAGCGGTTTTGGAGGCGGCGGCGCAAGCAACGGATCGACGTTTACCATCACCGCAGCGGGAGGAAATGCTGCGAGTGCAAGCAACGCCATGGTCGAGGAAGAAACGCCTGCCGTCAGCTTGGATGGCCGCTATGTGGCTTACACCGCTGCACAGAACGGTCACTCACAGGTTTTCGCCCGCGATACTTGTCAAGGCGCGGACCCGGCCTGCCAGCCGCGCACCCTTCTGGTTTCCTCCGCGCTGGATGGCAGCGCCGCGAGTGACGAGAGCCACGCGCCTTCCATGAGTTCCGATGGCCGCTATGTAGCGTTTAGCTCGGCGGCGACAAATCTGGTCGCAGAGTCGACGGCAGGCCGCCAAGTGTATGTTCGCGATACATGTTTTGGAGTAAGCGCCGCATGCACGGCTTCGACTCAACTTATCTCCACTGACCCCGACGGGGCTCTGGTGGGAACGGAAGCCATCTTGCCATCCGTCAGCGCCTCAGGCCGGTTCGTCGCTTTCCTGGCCGTCACGGCGACCTATTCTTCAGCCGCGTCCGTGGACAAGTCCGGCGCGAGCGCTTCCAACAACGCCTTCCGCCAGGTTTTCGTTCGGGATACTTGTCTTGGCACGGCGAGTTGCATGCCCAGGACGACGCGCATCTCTCTCGAACCCGGCAACGGCCCAGGAACGGGGACAAGCAAGCCGGCGGGTCCAGCGATCAGCGGCAGCGCCAATCACGTTGCTCTTGCCGGTGGCAGCACGGCAACGCTGTTTACGCACTCCGTGGCGGTTGACGACGGCGTTTTTCTGGCCCTCACCAAGAACCAGCGATAAGGCCTGAACACCTCAGAGCAAAAAGAAACAGGAGGCGGCAGACTGTCGTTCGAGCGCAGGGCGTTCCCGCTATGGCGTGGCGGTCGGTTGTGAAGGAGCAGGCTATGGCGCCGCAGGTGATTCTGTCGAGGTGGGCGAGGATTTACTAAACCGAATGAGAGAAATTCTTGTGCCGCCGGAATCGACCGAAAGCGCCACGATACGAACCATCTGTCCGCGCTCGGCTACAAACGCGATATCGTTATCGGAAACCCGCACTTCGCTGAAAATCGCCGGCACGGGCTTCTCGCCCGCGTCTCGGCGCGTAAACTCCGAACTCAAATGTTTGCTGTACCACTCATCCACAAAATCCCGCGTCTCGTTCGTGTGATAGGTGGCAGTCTCGATCCCGCTTTGCGCTTGTTTGACGGCGGCGACCGCCGCCGCTTCGTCCGGCACGATCAGCGAAGACCGCGGATAGACCGGCAAGCCCGGACCAACTTCTGTTTCTTTTTGCAGCCGGAAGCTGCCCCCGGGAGTGCGCACCGTATCTTTGGCGCTAGCTGCCGAAAGCCCCATCGAGCCAACCACCCGGCTCGCGACGAACAAGCCACTGGCCAGCAGGATGCCCAGGCCTGTAAACAGACCAATCATCATCCACATGAGCGACTTGGAGGAAGACGAATTGCCGGATGAACCTTCTGCCATAACCGGTTTCTCCCACATGGGCACCATTCGCCCAGCTTCAAGTCTGGCAGATGTGCCGCCCTTGGCAGCAGGAATGCCGTCCAGATGTGCTCTAAGCGTTCCTGTTCCTAGGTTCAGGCCATATTTTCAGCGGCAAGGTAAGAGTTGCATCGATGTTCTGTCTCGGAATAGCTCTGATCTGAATGTTTTCTACGGCATGTAAGAGGCAGGAGCGGGGCTTGCCCGCCCTGTGGTGCCGTTGCCGGGCCCGCCCTCCTGGGCTAGTTGAAGCGCACCTTGATATCCGGCCGCTTATCAAGGTGCACGGAATCCACAAACCGCACCTGCCGGTCATCCAAGGTAAGAATCATCGAAGAAGTTCGCACGCCTTCGCCAAAAAACCGCACACCCTTCAAAAGGTTCCCGTCCGTCACACCGGTACACGCAAAAATCATTTTCTTCCCCGGCGCCAAATCTTCCGTGTCGTAAATTCTCTTGGGATCTTTCACACCCATTTTTTCAAGCCGTATCTGATCTTCCGGTTTGCCAATCATCAGCCGCGCCAGGATCTGCCCGTTCAAGCAGCGCAGCGCGGCGGCCGTCAGCACCCCTTCCGGCGCGCCCCCGATACCCATCACCGCGTGCACTCCCGTCCCGACCACCGCTGCCGAGATTCCCGCTGACAAATCGCCGTCCCCGATCAGCCGTATCCGCGCCCCGGCTCTGCGAATCTCTTCGATCAGCTTTTCGTGTCGCGGCCGGTCGAGCACGATAACCACAAGGTCTTCCACATCGCGGTCCAGCCGCTTGGCGATAGATTTCAAGTTATCCGTAACCGGAGCGTCCAGATCGACCGCGCCCTTGCACGACGGTCCGACAACAATCTTTTCCATGTACAAATCCGGCGCGTGCAGCAGCCCGCCCCGCTCGCTCGCGGCTAGCACCGCGATCGAATTACCAGCGCCCGTCGCGCAAAGGTTCGTCCCTTCCAGCGGATCGACGGCGATATCCACTTCCGGAAAAAGCGCTTTAGGCGCGTGCGTCGCCAAACCCACTTTTTCGCCAATGTACAACATGGGCGCTTCATCACGTTCGCCTTCGCCAATGACAATCGTGCCGTCCATCTGCACGGCATCCATGGTCTTGCGCATCGCTTCCACAGCCACTTCGTCGGCCTTGTGCCGATCGCCAAAACCCATGGTGCGCGCCGCAGCAACCGCGCCATTTTCCACCACGCGCAGAAATTCCAGGCTAAGTTGTTCTTCCATAGAGAAGCGCTCTCCTGCGAGCGCCCATGATAGGCCAAATTGGGGTTTATAGTCGTTGACCACGCAGAAAGAGTCAACAGGCGACTGCCGACGGGTTGCGGAGTGCCGCCCCTGCCCTTTTTTGTCGGCGCGCTGTCGTCCTGAGCGGAGCGAGGGATCTGCTTTTCTCTTCCCGGCGTCCAGAAAGTCCAGCCCAGTCTTCCTCAATCACTTCGACCCGGCCTCCGGCTCGAACAACAACGGAAAGAACTGCCCCGCCATCTTGTTCCCGCGAGGAATCACCGGAACACCGGCAAGCAACGGTTCATCGGCGTTGGACATCACGCCATCACGAAACACGTTGATCACCGTCGCCCGCCGCGGCCGAGGCGTATCGTTCGGGCCCGAGCCGTGCATCGTCCGCGCATGATGAAACGCGCTCTCACCCTTTTTCAGCTCAATCGCCACCGGCTCGAACTGGTCTTGCAATTCGCGCGGCAGGCTGCTGCGGATGCCGTCCATGTCCCCCGTCAGCACCGGTTTCGGCAAGTCCGGCCACTTGTGGCTTCCCGGCACGTAATTCAGGCAGCCGTTCTCGCGCGTGGAATCGTCCAGCCCGATCCAGCACGTCAGATGAGCCAGCGGCGTCGTGCGTGTCCAATACGAATAGTCCTGGTGCCACGCCACCACTCCGCCGTGCCGCGCCGGCTTCGAGAAAAGCTGGTCGTGCCAGAATCGCACCGCTCCGCCGAGCAACTGCGACGCCGGCACAAGAAACGCCGGGTTCCATAGCAGATCGTGAAACCCAGGCATGACGCGCCACGCCCCCAGCGCGTGAAACACTACCCGGTTCGGATCGGTCGACTCGTTCGAATGATATTCGTGGAAGAGCTCCCGCCCGGCATGCGCCGGATCCATCAACTGCTCCAGCTCCCCGCGCAGTGCCTCCACCTGCTCATCCGTCAGTATCCGCACGCCCTTCAAATAGCCGTTCTCGCGGAAAAACTCGACCTGCTCCTCGCTCAGCCGATAGCGCTGCCAGTCCTCCGCCGCGCACGTCCGCTGAAACTGCTTCCCCACCGGTTGATGGTATTTAGACAGGTCTTCGGCCATCGCCAATCTCACCAAGAAAAAAATCTCCTGCAACGATCCGCGTTCTGAGCAAAGCAAAGCCTTGCCGTCCCAGGAATTCTAATCGAGCCTTCTCGAAAAACCAAAGCTCCGAGCTAATCCCGCTTTGCTCCACGCACGGAAATTCCAGATTGAGTTGTTCTTCGATAAATGAACATTCCCCCGAGGGGGACGCCCCTTAGTGCGGAAAACCCTTGCGCATGGGGGCTACCCGGCTCGCCGCACTTTCCCGAGACGGTGGTGTCAGCAACGCGACTGCCTTTCCCGAAATCACCGCTGGCTCCGCGAGGCAACGCGCTCTGCGCGCCACCTACCTATAGTCCGTGGGTGCCCCGCATCATTTTGTTGAGTGGCCGTAAAAGGAGCAGGCACCGGAAATGGCGGTGCCTGCTCTCGGCAACAGACTTCACGGCAAGCTACTGTGGACAGGGCACCGCGGACTGCGGTAGCGCGGTCGTGTTCGGATAGCTGAACGCGCCGCTGATGGCATCCGAGGTTGTCCCCATTTCAAACCACTGCAACAGGGCTTCGGTCTGCGGGTGATAAAGAAAGACTTCATTCCGCTCCCTAAGATTTATGCTCACCGTGGCGTTCGGCAGTACCTCCACGGGATCGCCCGTTTCCAGGTTCCCTTGGCAAACCTTTGAAGTCGGTGGCTGGCCGGGGAACTGCCAACGGGGCACCGCTGTGTTTCCAAAGGGATCGTTGAGGGCTTCCGAAGTTTCATGCGAAAGCGCGGTAACATCCTGGAAGCCTTTAAAGAGTCCCGGGGAGATCCAGCTAGAAAAAGCGAAAATCCAACGTGGTTCAGGCGTCACGGTGGGATCGAAAATATAGGTATGGAAACCGAGCACAAGGCCGGGAGCCTTGTTCCCAAACTGGTCGATCGAAAACAAAAAGGTATTGGGCCATGCCTGCATGTTGAAGGCATCCGTCGTGTAATTGTTGGCGTTGATGTCATTCACGGCCTGGTTGAAATACAGGGCGTTGAACAACAGGTCCAGCAATTCAATGAACTCCGTGCCGTCAGGCGCCTGACCGACATAGTACGATTGGACGGTCACGATGCTTCCATCCGGCAACTGCACCTGGACGTGTCGCGGTATATCGATCGTGACGCGGTTAACGACACTCGGTTCCAGTACCGTGTGCCAGTGTTCTCCCATGGTGTTGAAGAATTCCGCGCGCTGAACCGCGTCGCCGAACTGAATGTGGTGGCCTGAGGTGTAATCTGCTTCCTCAAAGTTCGGAGAATCCGTGAAGACATCCTCGAAACTAAATGGCACGCTTGCGAAAAGGCCCGCAGGTACCGTAGGTACGTCGAGAAGATTGAGCGAAACCGTTGTGATGTTCGCCGGAATTTCCGTCGTGCCACCGAGCACAGGATCATTTCCGATCATGATGTAAGGGAAGACGCGGCCGGCAGAAGGGCCTCCTTGAGCGGCAAAGGCTCCTGCAAATGTGGGTACCGTGAGGAGGCCGGGAATATTTCCGCCCGGGCGGTGGGGAATGCCCCCGGAGTTGTTGCGGTTGTTTCCCGCCGCGCTATTTCGAGCGTTGGTGCCCGCGGCGTTCCCGCCCGCGACGCTATTGCTGGTCAGAAAGATCTCCCTGGAAGTGATTGCGTTCGGCGGGAACATCAGGGTACGTCCCGAAGCCGCAGAATTTGCTGCCGGCGTGGAGCCCAAGGCGATAGGCAAAGCCTTTGCGTAGCCTGGAGTGTCTTGGGCCGGGGTTGGTGAGGCTTCACTCTTTGCGGTCTGACCAGCCGCGTAGGTAGCAAAGCCGCCTGACAGAACCGATGCCAAAAACAGGGGCGCAAGCCGTAGGGGGTTTCGCATTAATTTTCTCCTAAAAACTTCAAAGCTAAGAAACTACCGGACAATATACTCGCTACGATATGAATGCAAGAATAACGAAGTAGCAAAACAAATAGACATCGGTCGCCCATGGCTTCCTAGATTATGTACGTGAAGATCGTTGGATGATGCAGGCGGAAAATATTGATTTCTGTATTCCTGGCGCGCCGCTAGAGAGTTTCTGTTGGAGTGTCAATGCGCGTTGCTACTTAGCTACTGCTGGTTATGCTGTCCGCAATTTCTGCGCCGCGCGCGGATTCTAGGCCTCACACCTGGCAAACGCTAGTGCTTAATCGGACGCGCGTTTTCACGAATACGTGAAGAGTGGCACGGTGCTCTGCGCGCGTTCGATTAAGCCGTTTGAACGTGGTCGCCCGGTTTGCGGCGGACGCGGGCCCTATGGA
>JABCZF010000015.1 GCA_013289825.1 Acidobacteriota bacterium
TACCGATAATCAACCATGACTTGACGATGTCACGTTATTTGATGTCTGTCAAGCATCTAATTCAGTAAAGAAAGCGCGATTCCCCCCGTCAGCTAAAGCAGACGGTCCCCTCGCGCCGCAGATTATGGCTGCGGCTCCGAGATTTACAGCCGATCCGGGCCCGGGCCCGGACACGGCATCGATCAACAACGGGGGCGCGGCAGCCGAGGGTTCACCGATGAAACCGTCCCATACCTCTCCAGTGGAAGCTGCGTCCAGGACCGCCAGCGGTGCGGAGAAATCAACGAACACCGGGAGTGGCACCGCAGGAGGACTGGACTCCGCCGGGCAGCTTACATCGAGTAGCTACGGCGTCTGGGGACTCGAAGGATTGCACTTGTCGACGGATGCCAGCAGCGCGACAGAGGGTTCCCTCGTCACGTCCTCCGGAAAAAGCGTTCACCTTCTGAGCGGCATAAGAATGCTGCTGGTTTCCGAGTAGTACCCGATCGCAGAATTCGCCCGCCTGGCCAAATTGGCCACCTGGCCGGGCGATCTAAAACCTACCGGGGGCCGCTTTGCTATACTCGCCGGCATGCCTGCGGCAGCGAAAAAATTGTTCCTGGTGGACGCCATGGCGCACATCTACCGCGCCTTCTTTGCGCCCATGCCGCAGCGGCTGGTCGGCCCGGGAGGCATGCCAACCAACGTGCCGTTCCTGTTCGGCAATATTGTTCGAAGGCTGATCAAGGATTACCAGCCGGACTACATCGGCATCGTGTTCGATCCTCCGGGTGCGACATTTCGCGACAAGCTGTTTGAAAAATATAAGGCGCAGCGGCAGCCCATGCCGGAGGAAATGCGCGTGCAATTGCCGTTTGTGCGGCGATTGTGCGAGGCCATGAGGCTGCCGATTTTGGAGGTGCAGGGATACGAAGCGGACGACGTGATCGGCGCGATGGCGGTGCAAGCCGCGAAAGAGAATTTGGATGTGCTGGTGATTTCGAACGATAAAGACATGATGCAGCTGGTGGGGAAGAATGTTCGAACGCTGCGCACGGGATCCGGCGGTGCCAAGGCTGACATTATTGTCGACGCCAAGAAAGTGGAAGAGATTTTAGGCGTGCCTCCGGAACAAGTGGTGGACTACATGGCGCTGCTGGGCGACAACATCGACAACATTCCCGGCGCGAAGGGCATTGGCGAAAAAGGCGCGGCGGAGCTGATCAAGAAGTATGGCAGCGTCGAGAAGGCGCTGGACCACGCCGATGAAGTACCGAACAAGCGTTACCGCGAGGCGCTGCAGCAACAACGCGAGCAGGTGATGATGTCGAAGCAGTTGGCCACGATTCGGACGGACCTGCCGCTGCAGCTGGATTTGCATGCGCTGGAGCGACGCGATGCGGATGTCGCGGCGCTTGGGACGCTGTATCGCGAGCTTGGTTTTAATTCGCTGTTGAAGGAATTGAGCGCCGAGGAGCTGGCCTCGTCCGCGCCCGCGAACGCGGAACCCGGCTTGAAGGCAGACTACGGTGCGTTCGGAGACGTCGCCGAGTTTCGCGCTTATCTAGGGAAAATAGCTGCGAAGCAGCCGCTGGCGGTTTGGCTGAACTTGGAACTTGGCGAGCGGGAATCGGAGGGCTTTGGCACGCGCATCGCGTCGATTGAGGTTTCCTCCAGAGCGGGCGAGGGGCGTTCTGTTTGGCTCGATGAAAGAGGAGAAGCGCTGAAAGCGCTGGCTGCGGTTCTCGCGGATACCAAGCGGGCGAAAATCGTTCACGATCCGAAACTTTTTCAACTTTTGGCGGGGCGCGCCGCGAATGTGAATCACGCGACGCAACTCTACGCGTATTTGCTGCGGCCAACGATCGCGAATCACAATTTCGCCGATGTCGTGATGCGCCAGTTCAACGTCATGCTCGGCGGCGGTCCGGGGGAACGTGCCGATTACCTGCAACGGATGGCGCCCGTCTTGCGCACTCAGATTGACGACCAAGGGCTTGCCGGAGTTTATGAAAAAATTGACTTGCCGCTCGCTCCCGTGCTTGCGGACATGGAACGCATCGGCATCCGCGTGGATCCCAAAGAACTTGAGAAGATGTCCAAGTCCATGGAGAAAGAAGTCCGGCGCCTCGAAAAAGAGATTTGGAAACTTGCCGGCAATGAATTCAACATCAACTCGCCGGCGCAGCTTGCCGAGATCTTGTTCGACAAATTGAACTTGCAGCCGCCCATGCGCCGCGGAAAAGGAAAGGTGCGGTCGACCGCCGCGGACATTCTGGAGGAGATGGCTGCGCAGCATCCGCTGCCTGCAAAAATCATCGAGTACCGTGAGATTTCGAAACTTAAATCAACGTACGTGGACGCGCTGCCGAAACTGATTCATCCGGAAACCGGGCGCCTGCACACGAGCTTTTCGCAGACCACGGCGGCGACCGGCCGGCTCAGTTCGAGCGATCCGAATTTGCAAAACATTCCGATTCGCACGGAGTTGGGGCGCGAAATTCGTGCGGCGTTTGTCGCGGAGCAGGGCAAAATTCTTCTCTCGGCGGATTATTCGCAGATTGAGTTGCGGGTCATGGCGCACTTTTCGGGCGATCCCGTGCTGATGGATGCCTTCCGCAATGGAGAAGACATTCACGCACGCACCGCGCAGGAGGTGTTCGGGGTAGGCCCGATGGCGCAAAATGCGGAACACCGGCGCGCGGCCAAGGCTATCAATTTCGGCATCATTTACGGACTTTCGCCGTTCGGACTGGCGCAGCAGCTGGGCATCGGCCAGAAGGAAGCCGCGCAATTCATCAACGCGTATTTCACTCGGTATCGGGGAGTGAAGGAGTTCTTGGAAAGGACTCTCGCGGAAACGCGCAAAACGGGCGTAGCAAAAACGCTCTTCGGAAGAATTCGCCCGATTCCGGAAATCAGTTCTCCTCAGGCGCAACTTCGCAGCTTTGCCGAACGCACCGCTTTGAATTCGCCGCTGCAAGGGACAGCGGCGGACCTGATCAAGCTGGCCATGATCAGCATTGACCGGCGACTGTCTGCGGAAAAGTTCGAAGCCAAAATGATTCTGCAGGTCCACGATGAACTGCTCTTTGAAGCTCCGCCAAAAGAGAAGAGCAAACTCGAAAAACTGGTGCGCGAAGAGATGGAAGGCGTATACCAGCTGGCCGTGCCGCTGGTCGTGGAGATCTGCTCTGGTTCCAATTGGCGGGACCTGGAGTGAACAACGATTGTTTGTGTCACCATCAGTTCGATTCTGGATTGTCTAGATCCGCAAGAAAACCCAGAGCCGGCAAGGCACATCCAACGATCACGAAAGACTATTGAGCCTGCCCTCCCTGAAGAGCTGTACACGCGTTTTGGTTACGAGCAGGAAGCCACGCGCCCGGCCTTGATTTGCGCTGTGCTAACTTGAGAGATGCAACTGATAACGGGGGGTTCCTATGCGCCGCTGGCAACTGTTTCTGCTGTCGATCGCCCTTGTTCCCATGCTGGCCACATGTAGTGGTCCAGTAAAGACCAACGTCAACCAGCAAAACGTCACGGTCAGTGTAGCTCCCGCGACCGTCACGTTAACTACGTTCGGAAAACAGGCGTTTACACAGACGGTAACCGGGACGACCAATACCGCGGTCACCTGGCAGGTGAACCGCGTGACCGGGGGAAGCGTTGCGACCGGCACGATTTCCAGTTCGGGGGCCTATAGTGCGCCACATTCCATTTCCGGATCGATCCTACCCGCGGACACAAGCAAGCCAGTGACCGTGACGATCACAGCGATTTCAGAAGCGAACCCGGCGGCTTCCGGCACGGCGACCATCACGCTTTTGACCCAGGGCCAAGCGGCGCAGACGGGGGCGATCGAGCTGGGCACTTCCGGAAGTAACCTGCACGCTTCCAGCACCAGCGGCAACACCATTTCGTGTTGCGGAGGTACGCTTGGTTCGCTGGTCGTCCGCAACGGCGCAAATTATATCCTCAGCAACAACCATGTCCTCGCGAACAGCGACTCCGGCGCGGTCGGCGATGCCATTATTCAGCCAGGATTAATCGACAACCCAGCGATCAATCCGACCTGCCAGAGCACGGGGACCACGACAGTTGCGAATCTTTCGCAGTTTTTCACGTTGGAAGGCAATCCGCCGAGTCCCGTTGACGCGGCCATCGCACAGATTGTCTCAGGCCAGGTGGACACGAGCGGAAGCATTTTGCTCTTGGGCGCTACGGCGGATGCCAACGGAGTCCCGGTGTCGGGAGCGCCCCATGCCGGGTCGGGCGTCATTGCGAATGTGGGGACGCTGGTGGCGAAGAGCGGCCGCAGTTCTGGACTCACGTGTTCGACCATTGAAACCACGCCCGCCACGTTCTCTGTGAATTATGCAAAGACCTGCGGCGGGAGTACCAGCTTTACCGTGATGTATACGAACCAAGTCGGCGTTTCTGGAGGAGATTTCAGCCAAGAAGGGGATTCCGGTGCGTTGATTGTCACGCAAAATACTGCAGATCCGGTGGCGCTGCTCTTCGCCGGTTCAGACACGGATACGGTAGGCAATCCGATTCAAGACGTTCTGCTGGCCATGGCGGATCAGAGCAATCACGTGCCGACGATTACCGGAGGAGCGGCCCATCAGGTAATTGGCTGCACCTTGCCAGGACCGAGTAGTGCCCAGAAAACAGTATCGTCTGTGTCTGTAAGTGATACAGAAACGCAAAGCGCAATGGCGGCCCGCGATACCCATGCTGACAAGCTGCTCGCGATTGCCGGCGTTCGCGGAGTGGGTGTGGGGCCGAGTCTTGACTATAGGGGAAAGGCCGCCGTAGTGATTTTTGTTACCCCCGGGACGGCACACGCGACTCTCCCAGTACAACTCGAAGGAGTACGTACGCGGATTGTGGAGACCACCAGTGAATCCGCGCGAGGAATATTGAACTCGGAGGATACGCAGTCTTTCGCGCCCGAACAGCCTGTCTTTGCGGTGACCAGCCTTCCGGCGGCGGAAATTGTTCGCGCCAAGGCCGCGCACAGCGCGAATGTTGCCGCATGGATGAAGCGACCTGGCGTGCAGGGATTTGGCGTTGCGTCCAGCGTGGATTCGCCTGGGGAAGCAGCGCTCATGATCTTCCTCATTCGTGGTGCGGCGCACGACTCGATTCCTCCGGTGATCGCAGGCGTGCGCACGCGAGTGCGTGAATCCAGCCGTTTCCACGCTGGCTTGGATGGGCTGCGGCCGGAGCGCGGGTGTTCTGTCCCGACGCCGAAAAACGCGGCGCCTGGCTCGGCCCCCATGGTCCAATACAAAAAGACAAACGACTAGGACCGGCCTTCTCTTTCCCCGGATATCTCTTCCGCACTTTGCAGGAACTGGCCCGCGACGGAAATCTCTTGCCGATAAGTTGCTTCCCCGGTGTTCCGCGGTAAATGTCCTATCATTGTCTGTTCTCCGGGCGTAGAATTCCTCCAAAGAACCTTGCCGATTCCTCTCGTCGGTCGGCCCTTCCAGTCAGGAGGAACTTATGCGCAAAGTTTGGTTCGTTCTTGGCGCTCTAGTGGTCGCAAGCCTAGGGATGGCGCGGGTGAAGCAGAGCGCCGCCCAGGAGAAACCGAAGGATTCTCAAGCTGCTGCAGGCGAATACAAGATATCCCCGGAAGATGTCGACAAGAAAAACCCGGTGAAAGCGACGCCTGAAGGCCTGGCGGCAGCGCGCAAGATCTATGGCTATGATTGCGCCATGTGTCACGGCCCCAAGGGAGATGGTAAAGGGGACATTGTGGATTCGATGAAGCTGACCATGCACGATTGGCGCGAACCTGCCTCGCTCGAGGGCAAGACCGATGGCGAGCTGTTCTACATCATCACCAAGGGCAAGGGAAAGATGATGGGAGAGGGCGATCGCGTGTCGGAAACGGTGCGCTGGAATATGGTCAGTCTGGTGCGATCTTACTCCAAGAAAGACGCGGGCGAGTAGCAGCTTCCTGAAAAGCGGAATACTCACTCGGGACGCCACGCTGTCGGCAAAGCGAAAGTCCATCCCGCGTATCGTTCTCACTCCTGCAGCTTGCCACGACACTCTTCGAGTGTGTTACGCTTTTTCGCCAGAACGCATTTCGGAGGAACTCATGGCGCATGCACCGCAATTCTTGAAGCTTGTCCAGGACGCGAAACAACGTGTCCAGGAAACGAATGTTCCCGATGTCAAACGGCGCATCGACGCGGGCGAGAAATTGATCCTCGTGGACGTTCGCGAAGACAACGAATGGGCCAAAGGACACCTCCCCGGCGCACTACACCTGGGCAAAGGCGTCATCGAGCGCGACATCGAGCAGCAAGTCCCCGATACTGGGGCCAAACTTGTTCTCTATTGTGGGGGTGGTTTCCGTTCCGCTCTGGTTGCCGACAATTTACAAAAAATGGGTTACACCAACGTGGAGTCGATGGACGGCGGCTGGAGAGCCTGGACCGAAGGCGGGTTGCCGACTGTCCGGGACTAGCGACCCACGAGCAAAGTTGCTGCAAATCGGCTGGTCGACCAGGCCCTGCATAGCGGTCAACGGCACGGTCGCGGCATGGCACGCCAGGCCCGCGATCATTGGAGGAAGTGGTGATGTGCTTGTCCGCTTGAGCATTGATCTGGTTCTTCGGCGCCCGTCAACGTATTGATCGCGGTTTTGATGTTGCTTCCGCTAACCGCTGATTAAGCCGGGCCATCGTGGTCTTGTTCTCTTTCCCGCCTTTCACAAAAACAACTCCTGTTCGGTGACCGCTGGCCTCACCAGGATCAAGAGCGGCTGCTCGAAAAGAAAACTCTCGGGTTTCTACGCGCCCGTCGACGAATTTCCGGAAGTCCTGATCGAAGGTGGACACTGGCTTGTTTTCAGCCGAAGCGGTTGCGGCGATCAGGCAGTCCACGAAATGAACGTTCGTTTTTCGATAGCGGTCCAAGGTGTCGAGATGAATCGCCGTCTCGTAGATCTCGACACCCGGGCTGGAGATGAGGGTGCCCAGCGCCGACGCGATATCTCCACGTGGTTGCTCATAGAAAGACTCCCATACCAACACGCACTCGGCCAGAACAGCGGGCAACACCCCCATGACTTACTTCATGACTATTCCCTACTTGATGTTGGCAGGCAAGCCCGGAGGACTCGCCTCGTTTCTCGCCAGCCAGTCATTTCAAAATGACTCTCCTTGACGGCCTAGGAGACTGGGATTATATTCCTAGCGTCTCTAGGAGAAACCGCTTCGGTGGACCAGCAACTCGAACTTCTGCAGAGCACGCTGGACGTGCTGATCCTCAAGGCCGTCTCGCTCGGGCTTCGGTCGGTGGGCATCTTCGGCGTGCTGAGCACGTTCGTGAATCAGCGAGCTTATGAGATCGGAGTGCGCATGGCGTTGGGCGCGAAACCGCGTCAGGCTCTGCGGCTTGTTGTCGGACAAGGATTGCTTGTTGCGCTGATTGGAATCGCCATCGGCGTCTCGGCTGCGCTCGGATAGATGCGGTTTCTGAGTGGCTTGCTCTATGGAGTTCCTGCGACAAGCATCGTAGCTAACGCGGTCGGGTTGCTGGTTCTTGTCTTAGTTGCTCTGCTGGCATGTTATATCCCGGCGCGGCGGGCCTTACGCGTAGATCCCGTGGTGGCGCTAAGGTACGGATGACGGCGTGTTTTTGTCGCGGGATTATTGGGAAAGAGCACGGAGGAAGTATGAGGCTGTGGAGGCGCATTTGTTCGTGGATAGGGGCGATGCTCTGGCGCTCTCGGATGGAGAGCGAGATGGATGCAGAACTGCGATTCCACATCGGGGCGTGTGCCGAGGATTTGATCCGCAGCGGCGTGCCCCACTCGGAAGCGATGCGGCGAGCACGCATCGAGTTTGGTGGAATCGCGCTAATGAAAGAGGAATGCCGCGACGCCCGCGGCGTTAACCTTGTCGAGAGCCTCATCCAGGATTTGCGCTTCGGCCTGCGTACGCTCGGCAGAAATCCGGGCTTTACTGTTGTAGCGGTTCTCACCCTCGCGCTTGGCATAGGGGCGAACGCCGCGATCTTCGGTTTGGTGGACTCGGTATTCTTGCGCGGCTTACCTTTCAGCGAGCCTGAGCGCCTGGTTCATATCTGGACGATTGAGGCCGACGGGGACGTCCACACGCCTACTCCGGCGGAGTATCAGGCAGTCCGACAAGACAGTAAGTCGTTTGAGCAAATCGCGGCGGCCGGATGGGCGGAATATTTTTACGATGCCGATGGCTCCATCTCACAAGACTTGCCAGGGTTTCTGGTAACTCCGAATTGGCTACCCACGCTCGGTGTTCGGCCTTTGCTGGGCCGCAACTTCCGAGAGGACGAACAGATCGCCGGACAAGACGGAGTCGTGATGCTTTCCTACGACTGTTGGCACACGCGATTCCACGCAGACCCGCACATCGCAGGAAAACAGGTTGTTCTGAATCATCGTCCGGTTACGGTTATCGGCGTATTGCCTCAGTCGTTGGGACCTTATTACCAAGAACTCGAAATCTTTGCTCCGCTCGTTATGGAATCTTACGCAGGCCAAGGAAACGTAAGAGCGGGGAAAATGAGAGTCCAAATAATGGCGCGCTTGAAGCACGGAGTGACGCTGGGCCAAGCGCGTTCGGAAGCGGAAGTCATCGCAGGGCGGCTTAGAAAGCCGGATGCTCCAGCTGATCGGAGCGACCGCCTGGTGGTTGAAGACTTTGCCGAAATGCTCCGGCACGCTGGGCCGACGATGCAAAATGCCCGTCGCGGCTTGTGGATGACAGCGGTCGCGGCGGGGGTTGTGCTCTTGATCGCGTGCGCAAACGTTGCGAGTTTGCTTCTGGCCCGAGGCATCAAGCGTCATAGGGAAGTCGCAGTGCGCGCGGCGCTGGGCTGCTCGCGCGGACGAATGATTCGGCAACTTCTAACCGAGAGCACGCTGCTGTTCTCTTGTGGCGGAGCTGTCGCAATAATCGTGACACGATGGTGTGCGGCGATCATCACAAAAGCGGTGTCAGGAATAGTTCCGGGCGCATATTTACAGGTCGATGCGCGTGTGTTCACGGTCAGTTTGGGAGTTTCTCTTCTCAGCGCGCTCGCTTTTGGGATGATTCCGGCGTTGCAGGTAACACGCGTGAATCCAAATGAGAATTTGAAGGACGCGGCTCCAAACATGGTTGGCGGCTCGCACTCGCGGCGGTTGCGAAACGCTTTGGTTGGAGGTCAGGTTGCGCTCGGCATGGTACTGCTAGTAGGCTTCGGGTTATTGCTGCGTAGTTTTTTGCACGTGGAATCCTCACGCATGGGGTATGAACCTCGCAACGTTGTGACCGCCACGATCCGGTTGCCAGCTACGCGTTATACGGCCCCGTCGGATCGAGCTCGCCTGATGCGCGACGCCGTAGAGCGCATACGCTTGATGCCAGGCGTGGAGTCGGCGGGCATTGCGGATTCCCTCCCGATGGAGGGCGCGGATGCTGTCCGCCTCAGAATAGAAATACCTGCTCCAAAAACCACACTTGCTGAAGATGAAATATGGTTCGTCTCGGTAGGCCCAGATTATTTTTCAACTTTGAAGATACCTATGCTTGCCGGGCGTTCTTTCCGGGAAACGGACAGTCACGAGGGCAGCCCGGTTGCGATCGTCAATCAAACTTTCGCTACGCAATATTTTCCGGGTACGAATCCTATCGGCTACCATCTAGCGTTTGCAGATGCCCCCACGACTTGGAGAGAGATAGTGGGCGTAGTCGGCGATTTCCGGCAGCGCAATCCGGAAGAGGACTTGAGGCCGCTTGCGTACTTCCCGGCCGCACAAACTGTGCCGCCACGATGGAGTATCGCGATCCGGGTTCGGGCGGCGAGTGACATTGCGAGTGTCGCCGCGCGCATCAGCGATTGGCTCCGGCCAGTGGACCCGCAGCTCAATTGGGGGCTGGGCAACATGCAGGCGCAAATCCACGACTCTGAGTCACTGACGTTGCGCCGGCCTATTATTACGCTTTTGGCTTCTTTCGGCGGCTTGGCGCTGATACTAGTCATCGTCGGCGTCTTCGGAGTGACGTCGTACTCGGTCGCCGAGCGCACGCGAGAAATCGGCATTCGCGTCGCGCTCGGGGCGGCTCGCCGCGAAATCGCCGGACTGGTCTTGCGTGAATCACTGGGGGTCACGTTGGCTGGCTTGGCGGTGGGTACGTTCGCTGCCTTTGCAATGACGCGCCTTTTCCCGACTGCGGATATCGGCTGGAGCGGATCGGGAATTTTTCTCTACGGCGTTTCGCGAACGGACAGCCTCACCTATATATCGGCGGCCGCGCTGCTGACGAGTGTCGTGCTTGCCGCGTCGTGGGCACCGGCGCGGAGGGCGATGCATGTCGATCCCCTGGTCGCCCTGCGTTATGAGTGAGAAGGCAGCAGATAACCGCAATGCATGATCACTGCCCCGGCGATTCCCCGAGTTCGCTACTGCGCCTTTTTTGGGCGCGCGTTTCTTCCCGTTGCACCAGACCTGGGGGCGTGTCCGTTTTGTCTTGTCGTGGGGCCTGGTTGAGGAGAGCGAAGCACGCCGCTCGTCATACCCGTTCAATCGCCGCGCGCCAGCACCTCCAGTAGCTGCCCTCTGGCGTTCAGAGGGATCCTCAGGTCCTAGGATCGTCGGCGGGTGTATGGATCGAGCGCGCAATACCATTATTTTTAGAGGGGAATTGGCTGGGGCGGGAGGATTCGAAAATGAACCCGGTATGCTCGAATAGGCCCTACAATCGCTGCTTTTCAGTGTTCCCAACAACTTAGCACGCCCCGCGCTTTAAGCGACAGGAAGCGCCTTTAAGCGTTCTTATACCCCAATCGGTATTAAAAAGGGTAGTACGAAACGGCTGCTGGCAAGACGCTGGCGGGCTCTAAGTCCCCGCCGCTACTCAAGCGGACGAAAAGTCAACCCGAGGCGCTCCATCTTCGTTAAGCCTGTTGTGTACACCTATGCATGCACAATTTGCCAAACTATGTTAATCTATGGGTGTACGTCTAGACCACATCTGTACATCTAAACATGAACATAATTTCGATTATATACATGTATAGGTTAAAGCGACCGAGGCGGGAGTGAGCCATGCGCCCTTTATTCAGAAAGTTACGGATCAAGCAGCTTGAGAGAGCGTTGCAGCCATTCATTGCGGCTAAGGACTCGCCGCGTCCGCAGAAGGGTTGGCTCCGTGCCATCAGAGAAGCGACCGGGATCACCGTACGACAGATGGCAACTCGTCTAGGGAAGGCCCCTACTCTAGTTGTGAACCTTGAAAAATCTGAAGCTGAATATCGCATCACCTTAGGAAGCCTTCGCGCCGCGGCGGATGCACTCGGGTGCCAGCTTGTCTACGCACTCGTGCCAAAGAGCGGAAGCATTCAAGACCTTGCGGAACGACGTGCGAGAGCGAAGGCAGCAGAAAATGTACGCGCCGTTGAGCACAGCATGGCCTTAGAAGATCAAGCTGTCGGCGGAATCGACAACAAGATTGAGGAAGAAACGAGACGAATTCTGAAGCGTGACGAGAAAAAATGACGACACTTGGAACAACTAGCGACGGCAATACCCCCCTTTCGCCGGAGGAGCTTGCGAACCTCATTCCAAGTCTGGCAACGAAGGAGGAGCTAAACGAATGGGAGCGCGAAAACATACTGCTGGGGAGGGAGTGGGCTACCGCAGCTCGCACGAGTCCGGTTGATATCGCTTCCGACGAATACGTGCGGAAGTTGCACACAAAAATGTTCGACCAAACATGGAAGTGGGCGGGTGAGTACCGACGCACCGAGAGAAACATTGGGGTTCCAGTCCATGAAATTCGAGACAGATTCATGGCATTGTGCGGTGACGTTCGGTATTGGATCGAGAACAGCACGTACTCCCCCGACGAAATAGCTGTTCGCTTTCACCATCGGCTTGTATACATTCATCCATTTCCGAACGGCAACGGTAGACATGCCCGCCTGGTCGCAGATCTACTCGCAACGAAGCTTGGCCGCCCCCTATTTACTTGGGGTTCCGCCAATTTGATCAAAGAGGGTGAGGCACGTATGAAATATCTGGAAGCGATCAAAGCGGCGGATAATGGAGACATCCAGCTGCTTCTCAAGTTCGCCCGTTCCTGATCGATATGCGCTCGTGAGCATCAGCCGACGCCAATTTCGCAGCGATTCTAGGGGAGCAAATTGGCTGGGGCGGGAGGATTCGAACCTCCACCGTCCTCATTAACAGTGAGGTGTCCTACCGATTGGACCACGCCCCAGCAGCCGACGAGGTAGGCTCCGCCGCACACGCAATCCACGGCAAAGTGTGCTTCTAAGATAACACGGCTGCATGTTCTCGGAGGATAGTTCCCGAAAAAAAGATGTATCCGCCGAGCCCGGTATGAATCAAAAGTCGTGAGGGTGGGGACAACATCAGGGTTATTGCGGTTGTTTCAAACTGTTCGAAGGTGTTGTTCTGTTTGGGGAAAGCAACGCGCAAAAGAGTCTTTTGAAGAAAACCGTGCGCGACGGTTGCATTCCATAAAGTTTTGTCGGAAACTATGCGGTCAATTACGAGCCGGGTGGGCACTTCCCGGCCATGACACCGCGGAGCCTCCAGATTTTTGCTCCTTCCGGGGAGGTCTCCGCAAAAGTGCAACGTTGACATGGCCCAGATTTTTCATCGCAGCACAAACTTCATCTCCAGATTCAGTCTGTTCTCGGCTGTTTTTCTGGCTGGTCTGGGGCTCGTCGGCGTTCTAGGGCTGGCGCGTTCACCGTATTCCACGAACCAAAACGTTTCGCGCGCGCAACCCGTGCAGTTCAGCCACAAACATCACGTCGGCGATGACGGGCTCGACTGCCGCTACTGTCATACCTCCGTTGAGACTTCCGCCGTCGCGGGCATCCCACCGACGAAGACCTGCATGAATTGCCATTCCGTGTTGTACGCCGACGCCCCCTACCTCGAACCCATTCGCGAGAGCTACCGCACCAACCAATCGATCCAGTGGGTGAAAGTCCACCGCCTTCCCGATTTTGTCTATTTCAATCACAGCATTCACATCAACAAAGGCGTCGGTTGCTCCACGTGCCATGGCTCCATCAACCAGATGCCGCTGGTGTTTCAGGCTTCTCCCTTGCTGATGGAATGGTGCCTGGATTGCCACCGCAATCCCGAGAGGGCTTTACGCGCCACGAAGGACGACGTTTTCGACATGAATTGGAAAGCGCCTGACAATCAGGCGGAACTCGGCAAGCAACTGGCTGCGGAACGCAAGATTCGCAGCACCGCCGAACTGACCAGCTGTTCTACCTGTCATCGCTAATGGACGATATGCGCGAAAACGACCCTATCGACGGCCACAGGCACCATCCCGAAGCGCACGAGGCGACCTCGCACGCAGACAATCATTCGGATGAACCCGCTCTGGACTCGACAGTCGACGAGCACAGCCTGGATCTAGCAGCGGTACGCGCGAAACTGAGAGAGACGAGCGGCAAGCACTATTGGCGCACCCTGGAAGAGCTGGCCGGCGATCCGCATTTTGAAGATCTGTTGCACCGCGAGTTTCCGCGGCAGGCATCGGAGTGGGATGAAACGGTCGACCGGCGCAATTTCCTGAAGCTCGCCGCAGCCTCGCTTGCTTTCGCTGGGATTTCCGGTTGCCGCAAGCCAGAGCAGCTGATTGTTCCCTATGTGAAGCAGCCCGACGGAATGATTCTCGGCAAGCCGCAGTTTTACGCTACGGCCATGGCGTTCGGCGCGGACGCTGTCGGGGTGTTGGTCGAGAGCCACGAAGGCCGGCCCACGCACATCGCCGGGAATCCCGACCATCCGTCGAGCCTCGGCAGCACGGACGTGATTACGCAGGCCTCGGTACTCAACCTGTACGATCCCGACCGCGCGCAGACGGTCACAAATCTCGGCGAAATCCGCACCTGGTCGGACTTCCTGAAAGAAGCGGAGGCGCTGGTTGCGACGGCTAAGGCTCAGGGCGGAGCTAGCTTCCGGATCTTGACCGGCACGGTCGCTTCACCAACGCTCGCCGCGCAAATCCAGAATGTCCTGAAACAGATACCCGGCGCCAAGTGGCACCAGTGGGAGCCTGCCGGGAGCGACGGGCCGCGTGAGGGCAGTAAGCTGGCCTTCGGCCGCTATGTCAACACCGTGTACCGTCCGGAAAAGGCCGACATCATTCTTTCGCTGGATTCTGATTTTCTGGCCAGCGGCCCTGGGCATATTGCCTACATGAAGCAGTTTTACCGCCGCCGCAAACTGAGCGAGCCGAGCGACACCATGAACCGGCTGTATGTCGTCGAACCAACGCCTTCCGTCACTGGCTCCAGCGCGGATCATCGTTTGCCGCTGCGCTCGTCGGATGTCGGGCAGTTCGCTCGCGCTCTGGCTTCAAAACTGGGCTTGGGCGGCAGCGGAACGCTATCGCCAGCCGCGGAAAAGTGGCTCGATGCCGCCGCCGGCGACCTCGAAAAGAATCGCGGCAAATCTCTCGTCGTTGCCGGAGAGTTCCAGCCTGCGGAAGTGCATGCCCTCGCACACGCCATCAACGCAGCGCTGGGGAACGTCGGAACGACGCTTTATTACACGGAGCCCGTCGAAGCCAATCCGCTCAATCAACTGGAGTCGTTCACCGGGCTATGCGCCGATATGGACGCGGGCAAAGTCTCTACGCTGCTGATTTTTGGGTCGAACCCAGTTTACGACGCGCCGCACGACTTTGATTTCACATCGAAGCTGCAAAAAGTCGCGACTTCCGTGCTGGTCAGCACTCATTTCGATGAGACTGCCGAATATTGCAAGTGGCACGTCGCGGAATCGCATTACCTGGAAACCTGGGGTGATGGGCGTGCCTTTGATGGCACGGTCAGCGTGATTCAGCCGCTTATCGCGCCGCTCTATCACTCGCGGTCTGCCTTCGAGGTTCTGGCGGCCTTCACCGACAAGCCCGGTTTGACGGCCTATGATGCGGTTCGCGACCGCCTGAAGAGCTCCGCACCTGCAGCCGATGCGGAGAAATTCTGGCGCAAAACGCTGAACGACGGTGTCGTCCGAGATTCCGCTTATGCGCCGATTTCTGTTGCGCCGAAATTTAGCGCCGCAAACTTGCCAACCGCAAAAGCGGTTCCCGCGGGACAGCTCGAATTTATTTTTCGCCCGGACGCAAACGTTCACGACGGCCGCTACGCGAACAATGGCTGGCTGCAGGAGCTGGCGCGTCCCGTCACCAAGATTACCTGGGATAACGCCGCGCTAGTCAGCCCGCGGCTGGCAGAAAAGCTTGCACTTACGCAACGCGCCGCGGCCCGCGGAGGCGAGCACGGCCAGATCGTCAGCAACGTCATTGATATCTCGATTTCCAGCAGCAACGTCACCGCCGCTGCTTGGATCCTGCCGGGGCAAGCCGACGACGTGGTGGTGCTTCCGCTGGGATATGGCCGCAAAAACGCCGGATTCACGGGCACGAACAAAGGATTCAGCGCCTACGTAGTGCGGGCCTCCACGGCTTTATGGACGGTCACCGCGGGAACGGAGGCCATCAAGAAAACCGGCCACGAGTACCCGCTGGCTTGCACGCAATATCACTTCAACATGGAAGGCCGGAAAATTCTGGCCACCGGGACGCTCGCGGAATACCAGAAGAATCCCAAGTTCGCGCACGAAGGCGATGAACAACCGCCCAAGGAAATGTCGCTGTACAAGGAATTCGCCTACCCCGGTTATGCCTGGGGCATGGCCATCGATTTGAACAGTTGCAATGGCTGCAACGCTTGCGTTGTCGCCTGCCAGTCGGAAAATAATATTGCAGTCGTCGGCAAAGATCAGGTCATGCGCGGCCGCGAGATGCACTGGATCCGCATCGACCGCTATTACTCGGCACAAACGCCCACCAATGATCCTTCCACCACCGAGGGCGACGCGCTCGACAATCCCGAAACATTTTTCCAGCCCGTGCCCTGCCAGCAGTGCGAAAACGCGCCTTGCGAGCAGGTTTGCCCCGTCGGCGCGACGGCGCACAGCGCTGAAGGCCTGAATGACATGGTTTACAACCGCTGCGTCGGCACGCGGTATTGTTCCAACAACTGTCCGTACAAAGTGCGCCGCTTTAATTTTCTCCGCTTCCAGGACTGGGAGACGCCTTCGCTCAAGCTTCTGCGCAATCCGGAAGTCACGGTGCGCAGCCGCGGGGTCATGGAGAAATGCACCTACTGCGTGCAGCGCATCAACAACGGGCGCATAGAAGCGGAAAAGCAGAACCGCCCCATCGCAGACGGCGAGATTGTTACGGCTTGCGAATCCGCCTGCCCTGCCCAAGCCATCGTTTTTGGCAACGCCAACGACGCCACCAGCCGCGTAGCCAAACTGAAAGCGCAGGCCCGCAGCTATGCGATTCTCGGTGAGCTGAACACCCGCCCGCGCACGACCTATCTCGCGGCCGTTCGCAATCCGAATCCTGAATTGGAGAAGGCATGAGCGCCGGACAGCCGCCATTTGATTCTCCGGAGATCAGCCGTCTCACGCCGGTGCTCGGACCGGGGCATACCTACAGCTCCGTAACGGACAAGATCAGCGCAATCGTTCTTACGCGCCCCACTTCGCTTGGGTGGTACATCGGCTTCCTGCTTGCGTTCAGCGTCTTCGGCGTGCTGAACATCGCCATTGGTTGGCTGATCATGAAGGGCGTGGGCATCTGGGGCATCAACATCCCCATCGGCTGGGGTTTTGCCATCGTTAACTTTGTCTGGTGGATCGGTATTGGCCACGCCGGGACGCTCATCTCCGCTATTCTCTTTTTGCTCAACCAGAAGTGGCGCACCTCGATCAACCGTTTTGCGGAAGCCATGACGCTGTTCGCGGTGGCCTGCGCCGGCATATTTCCTCTCATTCACACCGGCCGCCCCTGGTATGCGTTCTGGATGTTCCCGTATCCCAGCGTGATGGGAATCTGGCCGCAATTCCGTAGCCCGCTCATCTGGGACGTTTTTGCCGTGTCGACCTACGGCACGGTCTCCCTGCTCTTCTGGTTTGTGGGATTGATTCCTGACCTCGCCACGCTGCGCGACCGCTCCACGACCAAGGCGAAACAGATCATTTACGGAATGCTGGCCATGGGCTGGCGTGGCTCCGCGCGCCACTGGCACCGCTATCAGTCCGCGTATCTGCTTCTCGCGGGTCTCGCTACGCCGCTGGTCCTTTCCGTTCACACGGTGGTGAGCTTCGATTTCTCGATCGCCATCGTACCCGGCTGGCACACCACGATTTTTCCACCGTACTTCGTGGCCGGCGCGATCTATTCCGGTTTTGCGATGGTTATCACGATTGCGATTCCCTTGAGAAAGGCCTACGGTCTTGAAGATTTCATCACCATGCGCCATCTCGAGAACATGGCCAAGGTGATGCTGGCCACCGGCTTGATCGTCGCTTACGGATACTTCTTCGAGTTTTTCATGTCGCTTTATAGCGGCAATAAGTTTGACGTTTTCCTGGTCCATCAGCGCCTGCACGGCCCGTATGCTCCGTTCTACTACGCGTTGATCCTCTGCAACATCCTGATTCCGCAGTTGCTCTGGTTCCAGAAGATGCGCACGAACGTGGTGGTGCTTTTTCTCATGTCCATTGTCGTAAACGTGGGCATGTGGCTGGAACGGTTCGTTATTATTGTCATCAGTTTGACGCGCGATTTCATGCCCTCCGCCTGGGGCCGTTACTCTCCCACGATTTGGGATTGGGCCACGTTCATCGGCACCATGGGCATGTTCGTCATGTTGATTTTCCTCTTCGTTCGCGTTTTGCCGGCGATCTCCATCGCGGAAATGCGCGAATTGGTCACGGAAACATCTGAGGAACACAAATGATAGCGCGGCGCTCCCACATCTACGGCGTGATTGGCGAGTTTGAAAAGCCGGAGCAGCTCGTTCACGCCGCCGTGAAAATTCGCGAGGCGGGCTACCGTTACTACGAATCCTACACTCCGTTTCCCGTGGAAGGTCTTCCCGAAGCCATGGGCATGCGGCGCAATATGGTGCCGCTGATTACGCTCCTCGGCGGCCTCGTCGGCGGGCTTGGCGGCTTCGGCTTCCAATACTGGGCGAACGTCTATAGTTATCCCATGAACATCGCCGGGCGCCCGCTCAATAGCTGGCCGGCCTTCATTCCCGTCACGTTTGAGCTGACCATTCTCTGTGCTGCGCTTTCTGCCGTGCTCGGGATGCTGGCCCTCAACGGGCTGCCGCAGCCTCATCATCCGATTTTCAACGCGCATCGCTTCACGCATGCATCGGCAGACCGGTTTTTTGTTTGCATCCAGGCCCGCGACAAAAAGTTTCAGCTCGCCGATACCGCGCGCTTTCTGCAAGGGCTCAGCGCGCATCACGTTTCCGAGGTGCATGATGATTAGCATCTCGCGTATGCACCTCGGCGTGTGCGCCGCGATGCTCGCGGTTTTGACGGGCGGCTGCCAGATTCGCCAGGACATGGCCGACCAGCCGAAGAACAGGCCGCTTTCGCCCAGCCCGTTCTTCGCCGATGGCCGCTCCGAGCGTCCTTTGCTTGAAAATACCGTGGCGCGCGGCTCCATCGCAGAAGACGATCTGTTCGTTCCCAAGGAATCGAATGCCTTTCCGCTTCCGTTGACGCCCGAACTGCTCAAGCGCGGCCAAGAGCGCTACAAAATCTTTTGCACCCCTTGTCATGGAATTCAGGGCGACGGCAACGGCATGGTCTCTTTGCGCGGGATGAAACATCCGCCGAGCTATCACGATGCCCGCCTCCTGGCGGTTCCTAACGGCTACATCTACGACGTGATCACCAACGGATTCGGCGGCATGCTCAGCTATTCCGCCCAGATTCCGCCCGCCGATCGCTGGGCCATCGTCGCTTATGTCCGCGCGCTGCAACTCAGCCGCAACGCTCCGGTTTCCGAACTTCCGCCCGCTCTGCGGGAGAAATTGAACAGAGAAGGGTCGGCGAAATGACCGCGCCGGACTACATGGCGCCTGAAAGCGTCGGCCGCTTCGAGCAGCGCGCACTCGGGGCGGGCATCGCCGGCGTGCTGGCCTGCGGCATCTGTTTCTTCCTATACCGGGACCAATTCGCCGACCGTTTTTTCCACTCCTATCTCATTGCTTTCATGTTCGTCCTCGGATTGTCGCTTGGATCGCTGGGCTTGCTGATGCTGCAGCATCTTACGGGTGGCCACTGGGGCATCATGACGCGCCGGCCTCTGGAGTCCGCTACGCGCGTCCTCCCGGTGGTCGCCGTGTTTTTCCTCCCCATTGCCATTTTCGGGATGAAGCATCTCTATGGAGAGTGGCTCAATGCGCCTGCTAAGGGCGAGGGATCTCTTTCGGACCTTCAAAAGTCCTACCTCACCAGCAGCGGGTTTCTGATTCGCGCGGTGATTTATTTTGTGGTCTGGCTTGTTCTGGTCTTCATATTTAATCGTTGGTCGAAAGAGCAGGATGTGAACCGCGAAGACCGGGCGCTTCGCCGCCGGATGCAAATGCTTGCGGGTCCCGGCATCATTCTCTATGTCTTTGTCATGACTTTCGCCGCCATCGACTGGGTTATGTCGCTTTCTCCGCACTGGGCCTCGACGATCTACGGTTTCCTCTTCGTCATCGGGCAGATGATCTCCTCGATGTCCCTGATGATCGCCGTCCTCGTGCTGCTCTCGCGAACCGCCCCCATGGAAGGCGTGATCCAAAGGCGACACCTGCACGACCTCGGCAAACTTCTCCTCGCTTTCGTCATGCTCTGGGCCTATTTCGGTTTCTCTCAGCTCCTCATCATTTGGTCCGGCAATCTACCCGAGGAAATCAGTTTCTATCGCACCCGGCTCTATGGAGGCTGGGGTGTCGTTGCTGTTTTCGTCTTGATTTTCCACTTTTTTGTGCCGTTTTTTTCGCTTCTCTCTCGCGATCTCAAGCGCAGCGCCCAAATGCTGCCCAAAATCGCGGTCTGGCTCATTTTCATGCGCCTGGTCGATCTCTTTTGGCTGACGCGCCCGGAGTTCACCTCGAGCGCCGTTCCCGGTTTGATGGACGTTGCTGCCATCCTGGCGCTGGCCGGAATCTGGTTCGCGGTCTTTGCCAGAAATTTGAAGACCCAGCCGCTATTGCCGCTGGGCGATCCTAAACTTGAAGAGGCTATTGAAGTTCATGAGTACTGAGCATCACAACACGGGCCAGCCGGACGATCAGCCGCCGACAAACGCAGACGTCGCGTTCGAGTCCTCAGACATCGACACGCGTACGATTCTGTCGTATCTGCTCTACCTGGCGCTGTCCGTCGCCGCCGCCTTCATCGTCAGCGTTTTTATATTCAATTTCACGTCCAAGATGGCTGCTAATTCCGATACCCCCATGGCTCCCGTTCACCAGGGTGTCGCACCGACCATGCCGCCTGAGCCCATGCTTCAGGGCATCCCTGGTCACACCACCGACCCGCAGCTGGACATGCGGGACAAACGTGAAAAAGACGAAGCGGCCAACGAAAAACTCGACTGGATCAACAAGCCAGGCGGTATCGCACAAATTCCCGTGGACGAAGCGATGAAGATCATCGTCTCAAAAGGGTTGCCGTCTGTGCCAGCGCCGGCGGAGAAGAAAAAATAAGACTATGCCTTGGAAGCATTCCATCTCCGGAATTTTTGCCCTGCTGCTCGGCGCCAGCGCAGCAAGTGCCCAGGCTGTGCCCAGCGGCATAGGGCCAGCGGCCGCGAACAGGCCCTCGGTGCTCGAAAATGTCGGCTTCCGGCCGCAGCTCAACGCGCATTTGCCACTCGACCTTGCTTTCCGCGATGAGGCTGGCCGCAATGTCCAGCTCCGCGAATATTTCACGCAGAAGCCGGTGCTCCTCGCGCTCGTCTATTACGGCTGCCCCATGCTCTGCAATCAAACCGAGCAAGGCGTAGTCGGGGCCCTGCGCATGCTTTCCTTCCGTCCCGGCCGCGACTACGAAGTGGTCTTCGTCAGCTTCGATCCCCGCGAGTCTCCGGACATGGCCGCCCAGAAAAAAGAATCGGCTATGACTCATTTTCGCCGCCCGGAAACAGCCAGCGGCTGGCATTTCCTCACCGGCAGGAAAGAATCGATCGACGCGCTCACCAAGGGCGCCGATTTCCGATATTCGTTCGACGCGAAGTCCAACCTCTTCGCGCACGCCAGCGGCATCATGCTGCTGACTCCCGATGGCCGCATTTCCCGCTATTTTTATGGCGTTGAATACCCCGCCCGCGACATTCGTCTCGGCCTCGTGGATGCCTCTGCCGGAAAAATCGGCACGCCCATCGATCGCGCACTGCTTTTTTGTTACCAGTACGATCCCACGTCGGCGCGCTACAGCGCTTCCATTCTCAGAATCATCCGTTTCGGCGGAGTTCTGACGATACTAGCCCTGGTCGCGGGGATACTGATTTTCCGCCGGCGCGATATCGCCGTCGCGCGAACGAAATTCCAAGGAGCCCACTAAGCCGTGCAGTCGCAACTGCCATTTTATCCGGAGCAAGCCTCCAACTTCGCTCCCAGCGTGGACTCGCTGATGACCTTCCTGATCCTCGTCTCCGTCTTTTTTTCCGCAGCCATCACCGCCGCGATCGTGATTTTCTTCTTCAAATTCCACCGCAAGAGCAAAAACGAAATTGGCGTCCCCATTCACGGCGACATGCGCCTGGAAATTTCGTGGATTGTGTTTCCCGCCTTTTTGGCGCTGGCCATGTTCGGCTGGGGCGCGGTGGTCTACGTCGACTATCGTCATCCGCCTCAGGACACTCTGGACCTCTACGTCATCGGCAAGCAGTGGATGTGGAAAATTCAACAGCCCAACGGCCGCAGGGAAATCAACGAAATGCATGTTCCTGTCGGTCGCGACGTTAAGCTGGTGCTCGCCAGCGAAGACGTCATCCACGACTTTTTCGTGCCGGCGTTCCGCGTGAAGATGGACGTCGTACCCGGCCACTACAACACCATGTGGTTCCGTCCCACCAAAGCTGGCCACTACCATTTCTTCTGCTCGCAGTATTGCGGCACAAACCACGCCGTGATGGGCGGCTGGGTTACCGTCATGGAGCCCTCCGATTATGCCGCGTGGCTCTCCGGTTCCACCGGTGAAGATGTCAATCCTGTCGTCGCGGGAGAAAAATTGTTTGCCGAGAAAGCGTGCAGCACCTGCCATTTGAGCAACGGCACCGGTCGCGCCCCTTCTCTCAACGGAGTCTATGGGGGCACCGTGCGCCTGGCCGATGGCTCGACGGTCACCGCGGATGACGCCTATATTCGCGAATCCATTCTCGACCCCCCGGCGAAGATCGTCGCCGGTTACCAGCCATTGATGCCAGCGTTTCAAGGGCAGTTGACGGAAGAACAGATTATGAGCCTGACCGCCTACATCAAGTCATTGCAGTCGCAGCCCGTGCCGGCCACCGGTGCGGGCGTGACGGTTCCGGGGAAGAGATAGGCCATGAGCGCGACCATGAGCACGACACCACCACAATCGCCGGGCTATCAGCTGCCGAAAGAGCATTACCTCAATGCCACCTACGGCATCCGCTCCTGGCTGCTGACCACCGATCATAAGCGCATCGCGCTCCTCTATCTCGCTTCGGTCACCTTCTTCTTTTTCGTTGGCGGCATCTTCGCCACCATGATCCGTATTCACCTGCTTACCCCTCAGGGCTACCTGGTTACGCCAGAGACCTACAACAAGCTCTTCACCATGCACGGCGTGGCCATGATTTTCTTCTTTCTCATTCCCTCCATCCCCGCCGTCCTCGGCAACTTTCTCATCCCCTTGATGATTGGCGCCAAGGACGTCGCCTTTCCCAAGCTCAATCTCCTCAGTTGGTACATCTATATCACCGGCGGCTGCTTCGTGCTCTATTCCTTCGCCACCGGCGGTCTGGATACCGGTTGGACCTTTTACACACCCCTCAGCAGCGTGTACTCCAATTCTGCGGTTACGCCCGCCATCCTGGGAATATTCATCAACGGTTTTTCTTCCATCCTCACCGGCCTGAATTTCGTCGTCACCATCCACACCATGCGTGCTCCCGGCATGACCTGGTTCCGCCTACCGCTCTTCGTCTGGGCGCAGTACTCCACCAGCATCATCTTTATCCTCGGCACTCCGGTCATCGCCATCACGCTGCTCCTCGCCGGCCTCGAACGCATGTTCCACCTCGGCTTTTTCAACCCCGCTCTTGGCGGCGACCCCATTCTTTTCCAGCACCTCTTCTGGTTCTACTCGCATCCTGCCGTCTACATCATGATTCTCCCGGCCATGGGCGTCGTCAGTGAAATCATTCCCACCTTCGCGCGTAAACCCATCTTCGGCTACACCTTCATCGCGGCCTCGAGCATCGCCATCGCCGTCATCGGTTTCTTTGTCTGGGCCCACCACATGTTCCTCACCGGCGAGTCCACCTACGCGGCGCTGGCTTTCTCCCTGCTCAGCTACCTGGTGGCCATTCCCTCCGCCGTCAAAGTTTTCAACTGGACTTCCACCCTCTACAAGGGTTCGATCTCCTACGACACGCCCATGCTTTACGCCCTCGGTTTCATCGGCCTGTTCCTGATCGGCGGTCTCACCGGCCTGTTCCTGGCCTGCCTGGGCCTCGATATTCACATCCACGACACCTACTTCGTGGTCGCCCATTTCCACTACATCATGGTCGGCGGCGCAGTCATGGGCTACGTCGGTGGATTGCATTTCTGGTGGCCGAAGATCACCGGAAAGATCTATCCGGAATTTCTGGCGCGGCTCGCCGCCGTGATTCTGTTCATCGGCTTCAATCTGACCTTTTTCCCGCAATTCATTCTCGGCTATCTCGGAATGCCCCGCCGCTATCACGATTATCCTCCGGAGTTCCAGGTGCTCAACGTGATGTCCACTGCCGGAGCTTCAATTCTTGCGCTGGGTTATCTTCTGCCCATGCTTTATCTAACCTGGTCCATGCGCTACGGCAAAGTCGCCGGGCCCAACCCCTGGCCTGCCACCGGTCTCGAGTGGCGCACCCCCTCTCCGCCGCCGACGGAAAATTTTGAGGTGACACCGGTAGTGAATTGGGAGCCGTACGACTATAAGAACCGCCCCGATCTCGGGCTCGCAACTCCCACTGCACCGACGCTGGCGCCGGCTCACGGAGACGACTAGCGGTCGCGTTTAAAATTTTTTGGGCTTTTTCGAATCTGAACTTGGCGACAACTCGCCGCGGCACTCAGCGTGGCGCGAACTGAAGCAAAGGGGAGTACCGAGTGCACCGCACCGGAGAACTATCTGGGCAATTTCAAACGCTCGAGCAGCAGAAGGATTCCGCCACGCTCGGCATGTGGATCTTTCTGGCCACCGAAATCTTGTTCTTCGGCGGCCTCTTCCTTACCTACACCATCAACCGCCACACGTACGCGTCGATGTTCGCCGAAGCCAGCCGCACTCTGGATTTGAAACTCGGCGGATTCAATACCGTCGTGCTCATCGGCAGCAGCTTGACCATGGCGATGGCCGTGTGGTCCGCTCAGGTGGGAAAGAAAAAGCTTGTTACCCTCTTCCTTATCCTCACTCTGCTTCTGGGCTGCGTCTTCCTCGGCGTCAAAGCCATCGAATACAAACAGAAATTCGATGAAAATCACGTCCCCGGCCTGAATTTCCAGTTTGAAAAAAATGCCGATCAGGCTACCAACGCCCACGCCCAGCTCTTCTTTTCGCTTTATTTCGGAATGACGGGCCTGCATGCCCTGCACATGGTCATCGGCGCCGGGCTGCTCGTATGGCTGATCAAGCAATCCATGGCGGGCCGTTTCACCCCGCAGTACAACACCCCCGTCGAAAATGTGGGTCTCTATTGGCACTTCGTCGATATTGTGTGGATTTATCTTTTCCCGTTGTTATATCTGATTGACCGGCATTAGCAGCGCCACCGAGGAGAGGCACGCGTGTCCGAACATATCGTTTCGCCGAAACTCTATCTTTTGATTTTCCTCGCGCTTATGGTGCTCACGGGCACCACCGTCTACGCCGCCACCGTGGACCTCAACCATTACTACCGGGGCCTGAACGTCATCGTGGCCCTGGTGATCGCCGCCTGCAAAGCCCTTCTCGTGGTGCTGTTCTTCATGCACGCGTATTACAGTTCCAAACGCACCCAGCTTATTATCGTCGCCGGCGTCTTCTGGCTCGCGATCATGCTTTCGCTGACTCTTGGCGACTACGCCAGCCGCTCCTGGGATGTCCACTAGCGTTTCGAGAACTCGCCTTTCTGGGATTCGAAGTAGCTTGCGACCGAAGCCGCCCCGCGTAAGCCTCTCTGTCTCCAAGCAGACACACTTGCGGCTCGTTCGGGTTTGCTCGGCCATCTTACCGTTGTTAGCCGTAAAGCCTCGGCGTCTTTAGGGCCGGGAAGATCAGGCCCCTCTTTTTGCTTTTCCTGGGGGTTCTGTCATAAACATCGTCCCCGAAAAGGACCTTTGGGCGGGCAGCCCAAAGGTAAAGCCTCTTGGTTGTCCTCCGCTGATGTAGGGCGGTTGCGAGAGAACCCATCGAAGAGACCGGACCAAAACCCGGCTCCCTAGGAATCCTCGCCCTTTAGGGTGCCCTTTAGGGCCAGGAAGATGTCAATTTGGAAGATTGCTGACGGTTCGGAGCGAGATCCGGTCTGTAGATGTCCGGCGAGGGTAATAGGGGGGAGAAACGAACCGGCCCAGCCCTCAATCCCCTAAAGGGATCCTCGGCTCGCCTCCCCCACTGCCTTTATTACTGCATCCCAGAAGCCAAGACTAATTCCTTTGTTTTCATTTTCTTGTCGCTCGATGGCCGGGTAAAAATGCTCTACCCCCGCGAAAATTTACCCGCACGCTTCCCTCCCGCCCCCGGGCACTCTTGGCGGTGCGATTCTTGTACTCTGTATTGTACCTATCGCCAGGTCGCCAGGATCATCTTTGCGCCAGGATCGTCTCTGGCCCCAACCACCCCTTCGCTCCCCTGGGATCCTTTCGACCCATTCTTGACCCGGCCGAATTCTCCCTGCTATTGTGAAGAGTTATTCTGGCCGCAGTCTACCCACTGTGCGCCAGAGCTCCTGTGGAGGGAGCGTTCAAGTCTCATGGGCCTGACCAAACTCGTCATTCGGGGCGCGCGCCAGCACAACCTGAAAAACATCAGCCTCGAAATCCCCCGGAACACCCTAACGGTCATCACCGGACTTTCCGGCTCCGGCAAATCATCCCTGGCCTTCGACACCATCTACGCCGAAGGCCAGCGCCGCTACGTGGAATCGCTTTCCGCCTACGCCCGGCAGTTCCTCGATCAAATGGAGCGCCCGGAAGTCGACGTGATCGAGGGCCTATCCCCTTCGATTGCCATCGAGCAGAAAACCACCACGCGCTCCCCGCGTTCCACGGTGGGCACCATCACGGAAATCTACGATTATCTCCGCGTCATCTACGCTTCGATCGGCGTGCCCCACTGCCCCAAATGCGCGAAACCCATCGCACGCCAGTCCAGCGAGCAGATCGTCCAGGCCATCCTCAACGGCGAGCTGTGCCAGCCCGACGATCGCATCATGATCTTGGCGCCCATCGTTCGCGGGCGGAAAGGTGCCTACCGCAAAGAGTTTGAAAAACTCGCGCAAGACGGCTACGTCCGCGTGCGCGTCAACGGCGAACTCTTCCCCCTAGACGTTCCTCCGAGCCTCGACAAGCGCAAGAACCACACCATCGAAGTCGTCGTGGATCGTCTGCTCGTTAAACAGGGCATCGCCGCTCGCCTCGAGCAGTCGATCGCCACGGCACTGAAGCTCGCCGGAGGCCTCGTCACGGTCGCCGTGGTCGGCGGCAAAGAGCATGTCTTCTCGGAAAAGCTGGCTTGCCCCGACTGCGGTATTTCCGTTCCGCAACTCGAGCCGCGTTCCTTCAGCTTCAATTCCCCGTATGGCGCATGCCCCGCCTGTAATGGCCTGGGCTCCAAATACGATTTCGATCCCGCCAGAATCATCACCGACTGGACTCGTCCGCTGTTCGACGGCGGCCTCGGTCCGGGCTCCAGCTCGGCAATCCTCAAGCGCACGCTCGAACTCGCCGCCTATGCCTATCACATCGATTTGGAGACGCCCTTTGAAAAACTTACTCCCCGGATCCAGAACTTGCTTCTCTACGGCTACCCCCCTTCCAGCGGCCGCGGCGGTCCCGAGCAAAAAGAGCTGGCCGGCAAGAAGTCTCCGAGCGAAAAGGCTTTCCGTTTTCCCGGCATCCTGAAATTTCTGGATCGCAACTTCACCGAATCCAATTCCGATTCGTACCGCGAGTGGATGACCCAATACATGTCAGCCACCCTTTGCAACGTTTGCCACGGCCAGCGCCTCCGCCCGGAATCGCTCGCCGTCAAACTGGCCGGCTACGCCATCGCTGACTTCACGGCGCTCTCGCTAGCCGCCTCGCGACCGGGCGTAGACAGAATCCTCTCGCAACTCACTTCTCGCCAGCGCGAGATTGCCGGCCGCCCGCTCGAGGAGGTCGCCGAACGAATAGATTTTCTCCTGGCCGTTGGTCTCGGCTATCTCAGCTTGGACCGCTCCGCCGCTACGCTCTCCGGCGGCGAGGCCCAGCGCATTCGCCTGGCCACGCAAATCGGCTCGCGCCTCCGCGGTGTTCTCTATGTTCTCGATGAGCCGTCCATCGGCCTTCACGCCCGCGACAACGATCGCCTCCTGGGGTCCCTTGAACAGCTCCGCAACCTCGGCAACACGGTACTCGTCGTCGAGCATGACGAAGACACCATTCGCCGCGCCGATTTTGTCGTTGATCTCGGCCCGGGCGCGGGCAACGCGGGAGGCTATCTCGTCGCGCAAGGCAAGCCCGAGCAAATCGCCGCCAGCGCCGAATCACTAACGGGCCGCTATCTCAGCGGCGTCTTGCGCATCGCCGTTCCGGAAAAGCGCCGCAGTCCCAATGGCAAATCCATCCAAATCCTCGGTGCCAGCGCCAACAATCTTAAAGATGTCGATGTGACGTTACCGCTCGGGCTGCTCACTGTGGTCACCGGCGTCTCCGGCTCGGGCAAATCCACGCTCGTCAACGACATTCTGTACCGTGCCCTCGCGCAGAAACTATATCGTTCCATGGAGCCGCCCGGCGCGCACCGCGAGCTCCTCGGCGCCGACCAAATCGACAAGGTCATCGAGATCGATCAAGCCCCCATTGGCCGCACTCCGCGCTCGAATCCCGCGACCTACACCGGCGTCTTCGCTCCCATCCGTGAGCTTTTTGCCATGCTCCCGGAATCGCGCGAGCGCGGCTACCGTCCCGGCCGCTTCAGCTTTAACGTCAAAGGCGGCCGCTGCGAAGCCTGCCAGGGCGACGGGCTCCGGCGCATCGAAATGAATTTCCTGCCCGATGTCTACGTCATGTGCGAAGTCTGCCGCGGCAAGCGCTACAATTCAGAAACGCTAGCCGTCCGCTACAAAGGCCACACCATCAGCGATGTTCTAAACCTGCCCTCGTCCGACGCCCTGAAGCTTCTAGAAAACATCCCCCAGATTCAGCAAAAGCTTTCGACGCTAGTCGAGGTCGGACTTGGCTACGTCACCCTAGGCCAGTCTGCCACCACTCTCTCTGGCGGCGAAGCCCAGCGCATCAAGCTGGCCCGCGAACTATCCAAGCGCCAGACCGGCCGCACTCTGTACATCCTCGATGAACCCACCACCGGCCTGCACTTTGACGACGTTCGCAAACTCCTCGACGTTCTCCAGCGCCTAGTCGGTCTTGGCAACACCGTCCTCATCATTGAGCATCACCTCGACGTCATCAAACAAGCCGACTGGATCATCGACCTCGGCCCCGAAGGCGGCGAGGGCGGCGGCCGCATCGTGGCCCAGGGCCCGCCCGAACTCGTCGCGCGCATCAAAAAATCCTATACTGGCCAGGCTCTCGCTCGCGTCCTTTCCGTTTCGAGCACAAATGCCATCAGTGGCAACGGCTCCGGCGGCTGATTTCGTCTCGAAGAGGAAAAATCTGGTGAACCCCGGCCTCTATCTGCTGATCAAACTGACCGCCTATGGTCTTTGGTGTTACCTCGGCCTGCGTCTTTTTCGCCCGCAACAAACGCAGCCTATCCTAGAGGCGCTGCGTTTCGGAGTCATCCGTCTCTTCCTCGGTTTGTTCTTCGGCCTGGTCATTTTTTTTCTTGCTGCTTTTTGGGGCCACACGTTCGGAACCGGCTTGCCGCAAAACATCCTCACCTATTTAGGCGCTTATGTTCCCGTTCGCTGGATCGAGTGGACCATCATGGCCGCTCTGCTAACCCCCGGTTTGCTCGGCGTGCCGCATTGGTTCCTGGGCAATGGCAATCGCGACCGCCTCTGGCGGCTCGGCGGGATCGTCATCTCCTGTGTGGCGGATATTCCCTTCATCGCGGCGTTTGATGGTCCCGTTCCCACGGGCCGATTCCTGTGTTGAACGCTCCGCCGCTTTCCTTGCTCCGTTTTATCGTTTCCCGGTACAGTAATTGCTCGGCCATGTCCATCTACGCCATCTCTCCTCTAACCCTCGGCGGCGTAAAAACCTACCCGCTTGCTACTCGCAAAAGTAAAGTAAGCGTCCGCGAATTCGCCAAGCCTCTCGCCGCTCGAGCCTCCCTCACGAACTTTCTAGATTCGCTTCCCAATTTTCTCGCTGCGCACGATTTGCGCCATCTGCTCGGCTCCATCCACCGCGCGCGCAAACAGCGCGCCCCCATCCTCTGGGGCATCGGTGGCCACGTCATCAAAGTCGGCCTCGGACCGGTGCTCATCGATCTGATGAAGCGCGGCTTCGTCTCCTCCATTGCCATGAACGGCGCCGCGCTCATCCACGATTTCGAAATCGCTCTAGCTGGCAACACCTCCGAAGACGTCCAAGCCGGCCTCGGCGCCGGCCAGTTCGGCATGGCCGGGGAAACCGGTGAATACGTTAACGAATTCTCAAAACTAGCTTCTCGCCTGCACATCGGCTACGGCGAAGCCGCCGGCCAGTTCCTCACCAGCGGCATCCTTAACGTAAAACACGCCGCCTCCAGCGTCCTCGTCGGCGCTTACAAGCAGCGCATCCCCGTCACCATTCATCTCGCCATCGGCACCGACATCCCTCACATGCATCCCGCCGCCGACGGCCCATGTCTCGGCGCGGCCACGTTCCTAGATTTCCGCCTGTTCTGCGCTCTCGTGAAACAAATGCACCCCGGCGGTGTGTACTTGAACTGGGGCTCCGCCGTGCTTCTTCCCGAAGTTTTTCTGAAAGCCGTGAGCGTCGTGCGCAATCTCGGCGTGCCCTTCGAGCCAATCACCACCGCGAACTTCGACTTTATCCAGCACTATCGTGCTTTGCAAAATGTGGTGAAGCGTCCCACCGTATCCGAACGCGGAGGCCGCAAACCGAAATCGCGCGGCTACGCCATCACCGGCCATCACGAACTGCTCATGCCGCTGGTCGCCGCTGCGCTGGCAGCGGGCTGGCCAAAGAAGCCGCTTCAAGGCAAACCATGACCCTCTTTGACGAAAACTCCCTTCTTCCACCGCTTCCGCCGGATCAGGCAGGGTCTTCAGAATCTCCCGCGGAACCCGCACCCAGCGCGAGTCAGGCGACTCCGTCCACCGCCGATCTCCCGCTTGCCGGCGATCCCATCACCCTCGCCGCCACCCTCCCCTCCGTAGTCCTTTCCCACAAACCGCCTGTGCCCGAGGACTTGCGCATCTCCTGGTCCTGGGTGCACCTGGTCCTTTTTCTTTTTTTTGGATTCGCCAGCTTGTTTATTGTTCAGGGCGGCTTCTTGCTTTACTACGCCCCCACCCGGCATTTTTCGAACGAAAAAGACTTCGAGCGGTTCGTTTTGTCCAAGCCCCAGTTCGCCATCGGCAGCATGGTTCTCTGGTACGCCCTGATTTTCCTTTTTCTCTACGTCACCCTGGCGGTCCTTCGCGGCTTTCCCTTCTGGCGAACTCTCGGCTGGAGAAAAATCAAGCGGCCCAACGGCGGCCGCCCGCGCAGTCCCTGGCTCTTCTTCTTTGCAGGCTGCGGTCTGAGCGTCGTGGTTTTCGTGGTCACAGCCAAAATGCAACCGCGCGAGGATGTGCCGATCGAGGAGCTTTTCCATTACAAAAACACTGCCATGCTTTTTATGGCCATGGCCGTTCTGGTGGCCCCGCTCGTCGAAGAAACCGTCTTTCGCGGTTATCTCTACCCGCTGTTTGCAAAATACTTCGGCGTAGCCACCAGTGTGATCGTCACCGGCGTCCTCTTCGGATTGATGCACGGCGCCCAGCTGGGCTGGACCTGGGGCCTAGTCTTGGTGCTCATCGCGGTCGGTGTTATCTTCACCTTCGTTCGCGCCCGCACCGGCTCCGTCTTCGCTAGTTTTTTGCTGCACCTGGGCTACAACTCTACAATCGCCCTGGTCAGCGTCCTGGCAACGCAAGGCTTCACCAAAATGCCCACCACCCACTGAACGATTCGTCTTCTTCGCTCTCGTTCGCTACAATGTTTTGTTCCGGGATTCCACTAAAATGTACGTAGCGCAACCCATCGAATGGACCGACCGCGGCGTGGTGATGCTAGACCAGCGCCTTCTTCCCGCCGAGGAAGTCAGCTACACCTACACCGATTACCGCGACGTCGCCAAAGCCATTCGCGACATGGTCATTCGAGGCGCCCCGGCGATCGGTGTTGCCGCCGCCATGGGAGTCGCGCTGGGCGTTCTTCATTCCTCAGCAAATTCCGTCGAATCCTTGCGCTCAGAATGCACAGAAATCTGCGACACGCTCGCGAAAACTCGCCCAACCGCTGTGGACCTGTTCTGGGCCATCGAGCGCATGAAACGCCGCTTCGCCGAACTCTCGGCCCATCATTCTGAGCTCTCGCAAATCCGCCAAGGAATGGTCGCAGAAGCCCGCCAAGTTCATCTAGAAAAAAAAGCCACCGACGAGGCTATCGGCGGCTTTGGCGCCGAGTTCATGCCCACCGAAGGCCAGGTCATGACGCAATGCAATGCCGGCGCCCTAGCAACCGGCGGAATCGGCACCGCACTAGGCGTGATTCGCGTGGCCTTCCAACAGGGAAAGAAAATCCATGTGCTCGTTCCCGAAACGCGCCCGTATCTGCAAGGTGCGCGCCTAACCGCCTGGGAACTCCATAAAGGTGGCATTCCCCTCACCCTCATTACCGACAACATGGTCGGCCACTTTCTAAAGACCGGCAAAGTTGCCGCCATCGTCACGGGAGCCGACCGTATCGCTGCCAACGGCGATACCGCCAACAAAATCGGCACCTACCAGATCGCCGTTCTAGCCAAAGAAAACAAAGTGCCCTTTTACATCGCCGCTCCCGTATCCACCTTCGATCTTGCGCTCCCCGATGGCGACCACATTCCCATCGAAGAACGCTCCGCCCGTGAGGTCACCCACCTGCAAGGGGTTCGCATAGCCCCTGATGTTCACGCCGCGCATCCCGCCTTCGACGTCACGCCCGCCCGCTACATCGCCGCCATCTTCACCGAACGCGGCGTAGCGCGCGCCCCGTACACCGATGCACTCCGCGCCCTAGCGCAGTCCGCGCAACTGGCCTCCGCTGCCCCTTCGACCGGCAGTTAGTCGAAACCGTCCCCTCGCCGGCTCCCGCCGGGCAGTTATACGGAAGATGTGAAAACGTCACTCGCAATACCCAGGGTTGTCTCGAATGGCATAATAGTTCGGCATGTTCAGTCCAAATCTTTTTTAGCAACCCGGTTCGGCGCGCTTGCCGGAAAAACACTGTGCTGCGGTGGCGGCATGGGAAGGTCTCCCATCGAATCCTGCCAGAGAAACTTGTTCAGCAGTGCCGTATCCACCGCGTCGGCGTGGCTGAAATCCAGGTTTTTCCCCTCTTTCCATTCCTTGGTGTTCATCTCATAGATCAAACCATTGTCGCGGTTGCGAAAATCGGCCGCAAAAGCCGGCTGCTGCCCGGTCCCGCTAAAAAGCGGCGCCATCACTGCCGCACGCGAGTCGTTCGCATTCATCGGTGGAACTCCAAGCAGCGCTTCAATCGTGCGCACCACGTTGATCGTCGTGTAGAACGAATGGTCGACGAACGGCCTGCTCTGGTCCTCCGGCGCTCGAGCCTCGGGCGCGTACCGGCTGATGACCAGCGCGATGCTCCGGTGAGAATCCACGTGATCCGGGCCGTCCTGCGCGTCGTCCTCCAAAATCAGAAACGCCGTATCGCCCCAATACGAACTGTGCGAGACCGCGTCCACAACCCGTCCGATCGCCAGGTCATTGTCGGCCACTGAGGCAACCGGCCGCGGTTTGCCTTTCGTACCGCCCGCCGTGTGATCGTCCGGTAGCCGCAAAAGAATGAACTGCGGCATGGTGTCCTTGCCCGTATTGCGCGAAGCCACAAACTGGCCGAACTCATTCAAGAATTCATCCGCACGCAACTGATCCGGATACGCCACTTCAAAATCCGGAAACAACGGATCGAAGTGCCCGCGCAATTCCGCTTCGCTCGCCACATTCTTTGCCAGAACTGGAATGGCCCACGGATAAGGGCTGGGCCCGCCTCGCGGCTCGCCGACATTTTTCTCAAGAGGCTGGCCTTTGTTGATCACCGCCCGCGCGCAATTCTTGCCCGCTGCTTTCGGCGGTCCGTTGACCGGTTCTCCCTCGCCACTCTTTTCGTTGCACCAGCGGCTGACGATATACTCGCCATAGTGCCGGTAGGAAACTCCATGGCTGGCAAAATTCTTCCATAGATAACCGCCGGTGGGCTCGCCCGCATCCGGAACCTCATCCTCGACGGAAACGCCGCCTAGCAAAGTGCCCTCCGAATCGTAGGTATGCTCGCTGCTGCGATAGCCGATCGGCCAGGTCTTCGCGATGTAGTCCGAGATGGACGCGGAATTCGACCACACATGTCCGTCCCCAGAAACATCTCCGCTGTCGTAAAAATTGTCGAGAATCCCGAACTGGCGCGCCAGCTTGTGCTGATTGGGGGTGACCTCCTCGCCGTACATCGTCAAAGAAGAATCGCCGTTGCCCCCCGCAAGATCACCGAACACCTGATCGTAGGTCCGGTTTTCCTTAATAATGTAAATCACGTGATGGATTTTGTTTTCACCGCCAGCGAACGGCACGCGGTCGCCGTTGCCGCGCAACGCGTTGGTTTCAACAACCTGTTTTGTGTAGGCAGGCAAATTCGCCGTCACGTCCGCAAGGGGAAGGCGCGCCAGCGAACCATGGATCATCGCGGGCCCGTAAGGGTAGCGCGTCCGTCCGTCGTCTCTCTTGCCGATCGGTTTCGGATTGGGCCCGGAACCCTTTCCCTTGGCGCTCCCGATGAGAAGATCCTTCCCGCTTGCCGCGACAACGGTCGGATACCACTCCGTAGGAATAAACCCCGCGGCTTCGGCAGGCTGACCCGCGCTCTCTTTTGTAAGATCAAAAACCGCCACGGAATCCGAAATGGAATTTGCGGAAAAGAGCGTCTTTTCGTCCGGCGAAAGCGCCAGATATTCCGGATCGCTGCCCCCGTATTTTTGTCCCGGAAGTTTGGTCGAGAGGTAAAACAAAACTTTTCCGGACCGCGCGTCGAGCACCGCGATTTCGTCACGGTTGGTCAGCGCCACGTACAGCCGTGATTCGTCTCGATTGAACAGCAGCGCCGTGGGATGCGACCCTCCTGCCAGCGGTGTCTCTGGCTTGCCTAGCGGTATCATGCGCAGCAAGCGTCCGTTCTCCAGGTCGAGCTCCGCGACCGAAGAAGCATTCCACAGGGAAACGAATCCGCGCTTCCCGTCTTTGGTCATCACCGTCGTGTAGGGCAGCGACGCCGGTATTTGCTTGAACGTCGAAAGATCGAAGCGATAAATGATTTTGCCGTCCGCCGTATTGAGCAGAACGGCTTCGTCGGAATGGTTGCTGGCGACCAGCAAACGCTCTTGGCCCGCGCTCCCGCCCACGCTCAGCCCTGCCGGGTAGGTGACATCTTTAAGTTCAGCGCGGCGTTTTTTCCCCGCAGGTATCTTAGTTCGCGGCCCCAGCGATAAGAATCGTTCTGCCAGCACGCGTCCGCTCAGAAACCCGTAAACCGCAATGCCGTTCCCGGTGCTCCCTTTCTTCTTTCCCAGCGGATCGGTGAGCGAGGCTATGCTCGCAAATAGGTGTTGGCCGTCCAGGCTGAACGCTAGCCCGAGAAAATACGTTTGCCGGGCTTTGCTCCCCAGCCGGTCGTCCGGCAAGTCCGTGAGTTCATCGGTCTCAAGATTCAGCACCGAGAGAGACTGCTTCTCCCCCGAGCTGTAAGCGCCGTACCCGCTATGCAGCAGCACTGCGAACCGTCCATCGGGAGAAATGGCCATCGCCGTCGGCAAATTGTTGATGGGCCGCGGCTTGCCCGGAACTTCTCCAAGCAATTTGCCGTTCGGCAATGGCACCGTCTCGGCCGCATCCTGCGCCAAGAGAGCCGGTGCCAGGGCAGAAAGGAACAGGACAAATAGGAGCGGAAAAGCAAAAATTCGAAGGCCAGGAACGCGGTTTTCCATGGCGCGAGTATAACGGTTCCTCAGCACAAATCGGTAAACGCAGCCTTTCGAGCGTGTCGTCATGGCCTCACCTGGGTTCGCTATTTTCAGAGAACGCGGTTCCCGAATCCTACCCGACCGTCCCACCCGAGGCAACCAGCACGCCGGTCTGCTCCCGGTCTCGGATCTTTCCGTGGCCACGCTGCCCAGCAAGGCCGATCCTCTGCTCTCTTGACGGCACTCAGTGCCTGGCCTATGGTTGCCTGCAGCTAAAGTCGCATTCGCAGCGCATTGCGTGCGCGCAAAATGATGTTTGTGCCCTGACGTTCGTTTTCTAGAAAGGTCGCACATGCCCGCCGTCGAGGCCAAAGTTTTTCACATCGATGCCCTCCGCGAATTCAGCACTCGCATCTTCCTTCATTTCGGTGTCCCCAAAGAAGATGCTGTCCAGGCAGCTGACGTTCTGGCCTCGGCGGACCTTCGCGGCATCGATTCGCACGGCGTGGCCCGCCTCTATAGCTACGTGGGAATGCTCAGCGAAGGCCACATCAATCCCAAGCCGAAAATTACAACGGTCCGCTCCACGATGAGCACCGCAACAATCGATGGAGATAACGGCCTCGGTCTCGTCGTCGGCCCCCAAGCGAATCGCATCGCCATGGACTTGGCGGAAAAAGCCGGCTCCGGCTGGGTCAGCGTCTCGAACACCAATCATTTCGGCATCGCCGGCTACTACGTCCTCGAAGCTCTGGGGCGCGACATGATCGGCTGGGCCATGACCAATTCCAGCAAGCTCGTCACGCCGCTGTGGGGCATGGAACGCATGCTCGGCACTAATCCCATAGCCATCGCCTTCCCCGGCAAAGAAGAACCGCCCATCGTGATTGATATGGCCACCTGTGCTGCCGCCTACGGAAAAATCGAGATGGCCCGCCGCAAAGGCGAAACTATCCCCATCGGCTGGGGAATCGATAACCAGGGTCGCAACACCACAAATCCCGACGACCCCGTGAACGGTGGCTGTCTCCTTCCGCTCGGTTCCGATCGCGAACGCGGCGGACACAAAGGCTACGGTCTGGCGGTCATGGTGGATGTGTTGTGCGGCGTGCTCAGCGGAGCGAACTGGGGCCCGTTTGCTCCGCCCTTCGCGTTGCGCCAGGAAATTCCGGTGCGCAGCGTAGGCAAAGGCATCGGCCACTTCTTCGGCGCTATGCGCATCGACGGCTTCATTGAAGCCGACGCTTTCAAGCGCCAGATCGACGACTATATCCGCGTCTTCCGCGCCACAAAGCCGGCTCCCGGTACCAACGGCCCGCTCATTCCCGGCGATCCCGAACGCGAAGCGGAACGCGAACGCCGCAAAAGCGGTGTGCCGCTTATCATGCCTATCGTCGAAGACTTGCGCACGATTTCCAGGCAAACGGGCATCCCATTTGAATGACCCCGCTGCTGCCCACTACCTTGCCGCAATGCTGTTCGAACAGCGAAGTTGCGCGAGAACCAAACGCAAATCATTTCAGCTTAATGATTCGCGGCCGCCGACGTGGGTGCGCTCGCAAGTCTCCTTAAATCGAGCGTGAGAGCCGTCAACGCCAGGTCGAAGTTATTGTCATGGGTTTTCTGCAAGAGCGCCACGGTGATGGACTCCGTCAGCGCCCACAGCACATAATGCGTTTTCCGGTCGAAGATCACGAGCCGGAACATTGGCAGCGGGTCTGACGCGCCATTCTGCTTATTTGGAGCTGAAGGACCGTAAGGCGCGATCAGTTGCAGCTCAAAAACAACGTCCGCTTCCGATGGATCCGCAACAAGCTGGTATCTCCCCCAACTCTGAATGCCCGCATAAAATTCGTTATACGCTCGGTCTGGATCGCCGCTGAACGGATGCGGAAAAAGCCCGCTGTCGGCGCCGGCATTGGAGATGAAGACGGTTTTCGCATGGAGAAGCGCCGGCGGCACCGGTGCCAACGGCACAGCAGGAGCAGGTACTTGCGCGCCTGCTTCGACGGCGCAGAAAAGCGCGGCGCCTACAAACAAAAACAGTTTCCAAGAAGTTACCTTTCGCACGGCATCCTCCAGCCACGACCATGACTTGGCCGCTCTCTAAATCAAAAGACGTGCCATGCGTTTGAATCGTTTCGATCCGGTGCCCTTGGTGTGCTCGGAGGAGAACCGCGGAACGACCATTGGCAATTGCGGCACGAGTGACGGGAGCGCTTTCGATGCGTCAGGCTGGCCGGATGGCCATGACGATTCTTTCACGCCGGCTGAAAAGCGCGAAGAAGCCAAGGATCTGCTTCCAAGGGAAATATTTCTTATTCAGAAGCCCCATGGCCCGCGCGGATTCGTCCCCGGTCACAATCTCGACGCTCGCGTCGGCCCACTCGCCGAGGGGCACGCCCTTTATCGTACAAGGCGCGATTTTCACGCGCGGATTGTTGCGAATGCGTTTTACTTTTCCGGTGTTTCCGATTGTGTACACGTAGAGTTGCGCGTGGTCTCCGGCGAGATCGCTGGCTGGATCCGCGGCGAACCATATCGGCGTCTTCACACCCTCACCGCTCTTTTTGAACGTCTCAAGACTGATATATTTGTGGTCGCGAAATGCTGCAAATCCCATGGCGTCGCTCCTGACCTTTCGATGCACGCCATCTTAAATGCGGTACTAGCAGAAAGGGCAAGCTCGCTGGGAGCCGGCCCTTTCTCGTAACGCAATTCGCTTTTTCCGGCATTACTCTGGCCGCCCTGGTGGTTACCCCGCCTGGCTTTCTTCAGCGCCGCTGGCGTCGTTCTGTTTCCTCCAAACTGCTCTTGTGGCCCGGCTTACTTCGCGCGGGCGTAGGTCACGTCTTCCGTGAAGGCGTCCTTTTGATCCTTGCGGAAGGTCCAGGTGGTTCTGAAATGATCGTTGTCGATGAAGGTGTACACGGCATGATGCATGTGTCCGTCGTTCGGGCTCTTCAGGTTCGTCGCGCCCTCGAACTCGAACGTCAGCGTCTTGGTGTCCGGCGCATAATTTCCGTGCATGGTGGGCTGGTTGCCCGCCATGCAGTAGTGCGTCATCTTCAGTTGTCCGGCATCCAGGTAGTAGAGCGTAATCATCTCCACCGCTTTACCCCCGTTTGTGACGTGCGCCCTTTCGATCACCGCCGTTCCGCCGGCCGTCAGCTCGAGGTCCAGGGTAGCCTTCTCCGTGCTGGACTTCCCTGTCTCCCAGTGGCCGGCCAGCGACTTCAGTTGCTCGAAAGCCGCCGTGCCGTTGTCTCCGGCGCGGGCTGGCCCGATCGCAAACGCAAACACCATTGCCGCGCCAGCTGCCAAAACTTTCGTTGTCGTTCTCATGTTCTTGAAACCTCCTTTTCAGTTTATGGACGAACTGAACCACTAGAAACACTGCCACTTTAAGTTCATCGTGCAACCCGTGGTGCCTCCACCTGAGTTCCAAATTTCTGCGTCGAAAATCCGACGATGACGCCCAGCAACATGCCAGGCAGCATGATGTCCCAGAACGAGGCCATCCCCGCCCACAGAATCACCAACAGACTGAGCAGGGCACCAATCGCCGCTCCGGCGAGCAGGCCCAGAGCCATCGAACGCAATTTTTGGCTGACGTACCCGATCACGACCCCGGCCACGACACCCTTCAGCAGTGAGGAAGTGATGACCCCGGTCATCACCGGCGCGAGGGACGGCTCGAGGAATCCGCTGAGGCCGTCCAGCAGCCCGAGCGTGCCTCCTACCGCCAGTCCCAACATCGGTTTCGTCAAACTCATGGCGTTCCCCGGGGTGCGCGCCGTTTGTTTCAGCGGGCCTTCTTCGACCGCTAGGTCTTTCCGGGCCACTTCACTTCGCATTTGGATCCATCTGCATCACGCCGAAAAGATTGCCCTCCGTGTCTTCGCAATATGCGAAGTAGCCCACGCCAGGAATCGGAGTTTTCGGCATGACGTTTCGTCCGCCGGCCGCGACCGCTTCGTTCACCGCTCGGTCCACCGACTCAACGCCGATGGTGTTGGTGGTCGAGGCAATGCCGCCCGGCTTTTTCATCATTCCGCCGTTTATGCCCGGTGTTCCTTCCGTTCCGGTTGTCACCATCCAGTACTCGGTGGGACCGGCCCACTTATCGAACTTCCAGCCGAACACCTGTCCGTAGAAAGCCGCAGCGCGGTCCGGTTCCGCCGCGGGTATTTCAAAATGAATGACTCGAGACATAGTTCTCCCTCCTTGAATTTACGAGCGAAACTTTTGACATTTCTTTCCGCGTTGCTCAGCGCATAGCCGGCGTGGTGGCCGGCGTTGCTCCGTAGCGCTGCGTTGCAAAACCTACGATCATTCCGACGATGCTGCCGGGAAGAATGATTGCGAGATAATAGCCGTGTTGCAGGTAAGCGACCAGGAAAGCCAGCACAAAACCAACCGCCAAACCAAACAGGACCCCCAGAGGAACCGAATTCACTTTGCGCGCGAAGATTCCCGCAGCGACTCCGGCGATGAGGCCCTTTACCGTGGATCCGATGATGATGCCCGCGAGCTGGGCTCGTACTGCGGGTGTGAACCACGCCGTGGCCCCGTCGATAGCGCCCAGCAGAGCACCCAAGAGCAATCCGATCAGGATCTTGTTCATTTGTCCGCCTCTCCTTTTCGTTCTCTGATCTTCTTTACAACGTGGCCTGGATTTCCTTTAGGTTTATCTCTTCAAAACCAGCAGCAGGATCACCCGCATCACCAAGTAGGCCAGAATCAGCAAGATAAAGAAGCGGTAGCGGCGGTAGAAGCGGGTCAACTTCTCGAAGATGCTCTCCGGATGCGCTTCGACTGACAAACCATCAAGGTAACGGGAAACATCCTGGCCGAGTTCCTGCACTGCGGGATAGCGCGATGCGGGCCGCTCCGCGGTGGCCTTTCGGCCAATCGCTTCGAGCGAACGGTCGAGTCGCGGAGTGAATCCAGGAGTTTTTTGCGTGAGCATGAACCGCAGCAGTGCGCCGAGTGAGAAAATGTCGCTGCGCGCGTCCAGCACCTCAACTTCTCCGCGCGCTTGTTCCGGGGACATGTAGCCCGGGGTGCCCATCACCGTGCCATGGCCGGTGATAACAGAACTCTTGGTCGAGTCGCTCGCTTCGCCGGGCTGTTTGGCCCTCTCGAGAATCGTGGCTTCCGGATCGGCGGCAAGCGGAACGCCGGGTTGCTCGCCGCGCAGAATTTTCGCCAAGCCCCAATCCATCACCAGCACCTCGCCGAACGGCCCCACCATGATGTTCGCGGGTTTCAGGTCGCGGTGCAGGACGCCGCGCGCATGAGCGAAAGCGACGGCCTCGCAAATGCGCAAGAACAGCCGCAAGCGATCCTGCACCGACTCCACACCCTCGATGAATTTGTCGAGGCGTTGGCCTTCGACGAATTTCATGGTGTAGAACACGCGTCCATCCGCGAGCGTGCCTACGTCATGCACCGGGACGATTCCCGGGTGTTCCAGCCTTGCGAGCACGCGGGCTTCGCGCATCAGCCGGTTCGCCAAATCACCGTCCGTGCCAGGCACGTCCAGCACTTTCAGAGCGACGCGGCGCTCTAATTTCTCGTCTTCCGCCGCGTACACGACGCCCATGCCGCCGCGAGCCACGCGTTCGAGCAAACGGTAGCGCGTGCCCGTAAGATCCGGTTCTTCGGCGCCTGCGCGGAGGCGCTCGATGACTTTGTCCGAGAGCGATTTCATCTTGCTCCCCAGCCAAACACAGACCGCGCTTCACGCTGGAATTCTTCCTCACTGCCGCAGACATCACCGAGCCGCTCCAGCGCGCCGCGCCGAAATTCCCGCCGGGCCCAGGCCAGAGCGTTCGTTACGTCTGTGACTGGGATTCCGTATTCGGCCGCCAGCTTCTGGTACGAAATCGTTTCGTCGCCCGAGAGGTCGTATTCCTCGAAAAGGCGAAATGTTCTTTCCCGTTCGTTCGCTTCGCAATACTTCCGCAAATCTTCGACGGCCAGCTCGAACAGCCCTCGCACCCACTCTTTCTCGAAAAAGTCTTCGAGCGATTCGGGAGAAGGGATCGCCGCGGGATCCATCGCGCCGCCTCCCAATTCTTCTTCCGCTCCTGCAAAATCAAGAGCCACATGCAAGACGTTGCCGCCGCGTTTCTGACGCTTCGCGGCTTTCTCCTCGTTCATCACGAAACTGTCCACGCACAAGCGCAGGTAGGTGCGCAGGCGGCTCTTGGCCGGGTCGAATTTGTCGAGCAGCCGGCGTTCGATCACCTGCACAAAAAAACCCTGGGTCATGTCCTGGGCGTCTTCGGTCGGGCGATTCCAGCGCAAGCGCACGTATTTGTAGACTGGTTTCCAGTACGCCGCGCACAGCGTATCCATCGCGCGATCCCGCTCCGCTGGGTTGCTGCTGCGGGCCGCGCCAATCACCGACCATCGCGTCAGCGGAAAGCGATCACCGCCCTGTTTTGATTTGTCGTTGCTCATTTCTCGCTGGTCATCCACAGTTCAGAGCAGGTGCGGGTGCATGCCCGGAGGAGTCTATGCACGAAGGCGGAAGCTGGCAAGGCGTCTCTGTTCCACGCTTCAGGGCGACGTGCCAGACGCTGATTCGTTCCATTCGCACTTGTGTGCCAACAATCCAAATCAGAGGCTGGTCCCATGAGCAGGTAAGTGCTAAGGACCCGTTTTTCATGGGTCATTACCGGACAGCCGGGATGGCCACATACCATGAAACGCCTGCCGGGAATCGCCATCGGCGCAACGTGTCTCGCCGCATTCTCGATTTTCGTTATCTCGAATACTGTCTTGGCCAAGCCACCGTTTGGTCGTCCGTCGATCGCCGTGTTTTACCTTCCTTTACGGACAAATATTTCCAGCTTGCAACGTGGATGTGGGGTGGAGGTCCCTTCTTGGTGTTTGCGATTTCTTCGCTGACGTCGATGGCATTCTGGATAGCAATCTTTTGGAAGTGGAGGTTGAGAATCCCGGTCGAAGGGCAGGTGCAGATGACCAGCGTTGCCGACGCCACTTGGCCAACCGTACTAGTCTATAATCCCTTGCCGTCACCCTATGTCTCGACCACAGCAAACCCTCGCACCGGCTTGGTCCGTCCGGCTTGCCTTTGAGCTAAGCGCAAATGACCTGACCGCGCAAGCGCTGGCTGGAGGACTCACCGAGGAACAGCTCAATTGGCAACCGGCGCTGGGCTCGTGGAGTGTAGGACAGTGTCTGGAACATCTGTGCAGAACGAACGAAGCCTATCTAACGTCGATTTCCGCCGCGCTCAAAGACCAGCCGGATTCTCCGGTGGAGCAGATCACTCCCGGATGGTTCGGGCGCTGGTTTATCCGCAGTTTCATCGAGCCCTCGCCGAACAGTAAGCGGGTTTCCGCTCCGTCCAAAATCAGACCGGCAGCGCGCGTCGATCTTGCTGTTCTCGAGCGATTCCTATCCGGCAACAAATCGGGCCGCGAACTCATCGTCCGAACTCGTGGCAAGAACATAAACCGCATTCGGTTTTGGAATCCTTTTGTCCCCGGAGTCCGATTCACGGTTGGGACTGCATTGGAGATTATTACCGGCCATGAACGCCGTCATCTGCTGCAGGCCGAACGAGTCCGGGATTCGGTGAACTTCCCGCGCTAGTGAAGCTCGTGATTACCGATATTCTCGGTACCCGCCTTTGACAGGCAACGCGCGGTTGGCTCTTTCTGAAGCTGAATACATCGACCGGTGAGTCTCGCTGATCTGACCAACAGGACCAGCCCCGCTTTTCCGGTTGCTACGTAGTACTTAGCCGAAGGGGTTCGCAACCGATAGCCCACACGCTCTGGTCCTCGATCTACGGGAAGACGACGGCATCGGTCCCGCAACAACGGTGACTAGCTGAAGATATTCGTGTTCAGGAATTCGTTGCGGAATTTGCCTTGGGGGTCGAACTTTTTGGTTAGGGCGATGAATTGGGGCAGTTTGCTGTAGCTGGAGTGGAGTTGCTGGGGAGACATGGTGAACAGCTTGCCCCAGTGCGGGCGGGCTCCGAAGGGGGCGAGTTCTTTTTCGATGACCGGCAAGAGTTTGCTGACGGCCGGCCAGTCTTGTTTCCAGGTGAAGTGAATCGTGACGCAAGGTTGCTGGTAACACGGACTCATCCATAGGTCATCGGCGGCGATGGCGCGGATTTCTGTGATCAGCAGGTGTGGGGTGACCTGGTCGCGGAGGCGCTCCACGGCGAGGATGGCTTCGACGGCGTGCTGACGCGGGACGAAGTACTCTGATTGCAACTCCTTGCCGGCGCTGGGTGTGAAGCCCATGCGGAAGTGCGGAAGGCGTTCGTACCAAGGGCCGGGGACGCCCATTTGCTCGGTGCAGTTTTCGGCGGAGAGTTCCGCAATGGGGTGGAGATTTTTGGTGGCCAGTTTGGCGCCGAAGAATTCTGGCGTGGCGTCAAAGGCTTGGCCTTTTTCAACGCGACTTTTTAGCCAAACTTCGCTGAAACGCTGGTTTTGCCAGTCGGTGAAGAGGCTGACGCTGTAGGCGCTGGCCTGGATGGCGTCGAAGTGATTTTTCATCGCGCTGAAGGAGAGATTTTCGTAGACATACTGGCGCATCTGGTAGGTGGGCTGGATATCGAGCGTGATTTTTGTGATTACCCCGAGAGCGCCTAGTCCGACGACCGCTCCCTTGAAAAACTGGGTGTCTTGCCGGCGCGAGAGTTTAACTACGTCCCCGCCGGCGGTCACGAATTCCAAAGCGGAAACCGCGGTGGCGAGATTGCCGTTTTTTTCGCCGGAGCCGTGTGTTGCGGTGCTGCAGGCGCCAGCGACAGAGATGTGCGGCAACGAGGCGAGATTGCCGAGCGCGAAGCCTTTATTGTGGAGCAGCGGGGACAATTGACCGTAGGTGATGCCGGCGTCCACGGTGACGGAGCGCGCCTGGGGATCGAGAGAGACGACGTCGTCCAACGGCTTCAAGGACAGAAAACTGTCTTTGCTATCGGCAATGTTGTTGAAACAGTGGCGCGTGCCCAGGACTTTCAGTTTGGCTTGTTTCTTGACGAAATCCTGAACCTCGTCGAACGACTTGGCGGCGTACAGGCGGTCTGTGCCGTATTCGAGATTGCCGGCCCAATTGGTCAGTTTGTCAGTTCCGGCCCAAGCCAGGAGGTGTAAGACCGCGGGGCTGGCAATCGTGGCGGAGGAGAGCTTGAGAAAGGTGCGTTTATTCATGGCTGGCTGGGGATTTCCTTTCGATTTCCTAAGCGGCGCCATAGTACACCCGTCTTGACGGTTCGCGACACTTGGAAACGATCTTCAGCGGGAGCGCGTACTCCCGATCCGGGGCTTGTCCATTTCGGATCGTGGTGTTCGGGAAACACTCCGTTCCACGCTACGCTGGCAACGGCCGACCACTTGTCCGAACAAAACGCGAAGGTGTATCGATGTGAACAGATATCCGCCTCCGTTTTTCATAAGATGGGCCTTCGAGCAAAGTAAGCCGACTCCTCTCGGGGGAGTCAAGCGCTGGAGAGACTCCCGTTGGCGCAGGGACTAGCGCTTTCTTGTTGTGAGGAGAGTACTTCGGCGCAGTGGCGCAAGGTGCGCTTCCTTTCCGAACGGAGGACTAGCGATGGCAACAGCACCTATCGGCGGTCTGGAAGGCATGCGCTTGCCGGACTTGCTGGTTTTAATCAAGCAGACGGCGGAATGGGCCCGAAACCGCCGTGTCCTCGACCCGCGCGCCGCAATCGTGCCGGACGAGATTCTGCAAGCGAAAGTTTTGTACACACGGGCGAGGGCCTGGCTATTGGGAGAGAGCCCACGGCGTGCAGAGCCCAAATGGCGAAGGCTCGGCGAAGTGGAAGCCGCGTTCTTCGCCCTGTACGATGCCTTACGATCACAGATTACCTCCCCACTCTTGATGAACTCCGAGAACCATCGACAGCTGGCCACCATAGCCCATTCTTGATGGCGCTTGGCCCGATGGTGGCCCGGCCATTCCGCCCGTCCGCTCCGTTTCTCCACTCCCGCCCATTTGTCGATCAAGTTCTCGTCCATCCTCAGAGCCAGCGGCTCCGAGGTCGCTTTGTGGGCCGCCGCCTGACCAAGGATGAGCCCATTCGGTTCACGTCGATATGTCAAAGTGGTCCGCAGCGAATTCCCGGTAGTCTCGCTTACGCTTCAGCAGGTGACAGGCATTCTCCACAGTGCATGGGCTACCGCCATGACCGGCGCTGGGCTCCCCTCCGTGAGCCATCAACTACTCATAGCGGAGAGCTTCGACGGGATCGAGGCGGGCAGCCTTCCAGGCGGGGTAGACGCCGAAGACAATGCCGATTAGGGCGCAAAGGACAAGCGCGGTGATGATCCAGAAGAGAGAGAGGGCGGCGGGGAAGTGAGCGCCGTAGTGGAGGAGCAGGCTGATTCCTGAGCCGAAGGTGACGCCGATCACGCCGCCGATGGCGCTTAGGGTTACGGCTTCGATAAGGAATTGGATGAGGATGTTGCTGCGCTTTGCGCCGATGGCCTTGCGGACGCCGATTTCGCGGGTTCGCTCGGTTACGGAAACCAGCATGATGTTCATTACGCCGATGCCGCCGACGATCAGGCCGACGGAAGCTACTGCGAACATCAGGATAAAAATCAGGCCACTGATTTTTTGCCAGAGATCGAGAAAATAGTCGGGAGTGAAGATCGCGAAATCGTCGGGCTTGTCATTGGGCAGGCGGCGCTTGCGGCGGAGCAGGTCGCGCATTTCGTCGACGGCTTGCGTGACGTTGTTGGGATCGGCGGCTTTCGCGAAGATGACGTAGTCCTTCTTGTTGGGATAGAGCTTGCGCAGGGTGGTTACCGGCATGTAGGCGGAATTGTCTTCAGGGTTGGAGCCGCCGGAGATGCCTTGGCGTTGTTTTTGGAGGGTGCCGATTACCGTGAAAAGCTGGCCGTCGATAGTGACTTCCTGGCCGATGCTATCGGTGACGGATTCGGGGAAGAGCGTGCGCGCGGTGTCGTAGCCGAGGAGGACTACCGGGGCGCGATGCTCCGCGTCGGTGTCGTTGAAAAAGCGGCCTTGCTCGATTTTCAGATCGAAGATTTCGCCGATGGATGGCTGGTTGCCTTGCAAGATCACGTTTTTCGCGCGGTACACGCCGTGGCGAACGTCCGCGGTGCCAGAGCCGAATTCTGGTTGAAAAATGCGCATGGAGGCGGAGGCGGCTTTGATATGGGGAAGTCTGGCGATGTCCTCCGCCCATTCCGGCTGGAGTTCTTTGCGGGTGAACCATTCGCTGGGCGGGCGAGAGAGAGAAGCCCAGGGGAAGCGGTAGGCGATGATGGTGTCGGAGCCCAGTTCGCGGATGCCGCCGAGGACGTTGTCATTGAGGCCGTTGATTACGGCGGTGACCGTGATAACCGTGGTGATGCCGATGACGATGCCGAGGATTGTTAGGGCCGAGCGTAGGGAGTTTTTACGGAGGGTGTCGAGGGCTAGCAAGATTTCGTCGCGGAATTTCAGCGCGGTTTGCTTGCCGCCTAACAAGCGCAGGGGTAGCACGGGTGTATGCGTGCGCGGTAGTGCTTTTCCTAGCGTTGCCATCATATCTATGCCACTTTTGCTTCAGCCCAGCGGGCTGGGGCAAACCTCTTTTATCATTCCGATCTTAACGCTACAACCGGATCCAGTCGCGCGGCTTTCGACGCGGGATAGGTTCCGAAAAATAAGCCGACACTCAATGCCACCAGCAGGCCGCCGATTACGGACCAGAGTTGGACAGCGCTGGGCAGCGGCGAGACGATCGACACAAGTTGCGCGGTAAGCACGCCGAAGAGGACGCCTAGCGCGCCGCCGAAGAGCGAGATGGTGGAGGATTCGATTAGGAATTGGCGCAGGATGTCTCCGCTGCGGGCGCCCAGAGCTTTGCGCAAGCCGATTTCGCGGGTGCGCTCCGTTACCGAGACTAGCATGATATTCATGATAACGATGCCGCCGACGAGAAGCGAAATCGAGGCAATCGCGATGGTTACCAGAAAGAAGCTGCTGCTAATGTCCTTCCAGAGAGATAAGAAGGAGTCGCTGGTTTCAATGGCGAAGTCGTCTTTCGTGCCGTAGCCGAGATGACGCCGGCCACGCATGATTTGGCGCACTTCGTCGACGCTTTCCTGAATGGTAGTGGCTGATCCTGCGCGGGAGGTGATGCGCAGCGAGTCGTTTTGCGTGCCGTATTCTTTATTATAGGTGGTTAGCGGAAGGATGATCCAATTGTCGAGCGAGGTGCCCAGGGCGGAGCCTTCTTTTTTGCCGACGCCGATGACTTGGCAGGGGATATTGCGCCAGCGCACTTCTTTTCCGATAGGGTCCATGCCGGGCAGCAGGTTTTCGACGAGGTCATTGCCGATGACGCATACCGGGGCGGCTTGCTGGAGGTCTGTCTCGGTTATGTGGCGGCCGGCGACCAGATCGACGTCGTAGAGCTCGGGCATCTGGGGCGTCCAGGCGCGGAGGTTGGTGTCTTTCAGAGAATTCAGGCCGCTCTTGACCTCCAGACGGCCGCCCAGGGAGGCCCCGATTTCCTTGCAGGATTTGCAGAGTTCGCGGACGGATTGGTAGTCGTCGTAAGTGATGCGCTTGCGCTTTTGAAATTCGAGGTAGTCGTCGACATTGGTGATGATGGAGGGCGTTTTGGCTACTCCAAAGACATCCGCGCCGAGACGGAAGACCCGGGTAGCAACGTACTGGTTGGCGCCATTAATTAGGCTAACGACGGCGATCACCGCGGCTACACCGATGACGACTCCTATGAGCGTCAGGACACTGCGCAACTTGTGCGCCCAGAGGCTGCCCGCGGCAATAGCCACGGCTTCCTTGAAGTTCATTGTAGTCGCTGGGGCCATCGGGGGTCTTGTCTTAGTATACGTGCGGGGAGCTGGTTAAGTATCGGTCACCGGGGCCTTCGAGCCAAGGTAAAAAAAGGGTGTCGATAAAGGGCCGCAAAGGAGGGAGTCGAAGAAAGGGGGCTAAAAAGAGGGTCGGGAATCCGGAGTGGGTTCCGGATTCCCGGGGGGGTTCGAGGGTTAAGGCGGGGTATGGATCAGCGGTTGGTACGGGGAAGGCCTGCGACTAGCGTGACTTGACTCGGCTCACTCGCGATCTGCGCCATTTCGTTTTCTCGTGCGGACTTCAAGAGTCGCCGTCCGCGGGAATTACCTGCGGTCCAGACTTCGGAGAGGAAATAGCGATCGCCGTAGCGGTTGAAAATCATTTTTGATTCGGTCTGCATCTCGGTCTTGGCAACTGAGTTGGTGTTCATAAACGCCGACGCGGCAGCATCTTGGCGGTCAAGTAAGAGCAGGGTTCGCTCGGGACCCGCAACTTTGATCGAATACTCGCCGGCGGGAAGCTTCCTATTGCCGGCCAGGAAGTCGAAGGGGATATTGACGACCAACAGCTCCTGCGCCTGTGCCACGCGGGTGGATGCCATAGCGGTCAGGGCCATCAAGGCGGCCATAACCAAAGCTCGCTTTTTCATGGGACACTCCTTATTTCTTGTTCGCTGACGGCGTCCAAGCCGAACTGCTTGCCGCTTGGTTCGTTAGCGGGTCAGCTTCCGAACATGGTGTGCACTTTCGCGCAATCCTCGGCGCAGCACAATGCACGGGGTGTGAACTCCAGGGCCACTGTGGGTGAACAAGTAAGTGAGCGGAAATAGGGGAGTTAAGCGCGGACTGACGCGGTCGCGATTCGCAAAAGGAGTGGTATAGTCTCGGGGTCACGGGGAAATTTCGAGATGCCTAAGGCTGCTCGCTCGGCGCATGTTACGCGGTTTGATGTGTTTGAGGTGGATTTGCGCGCCGAGGAACTGTATAAGGCTGGGCGCAAGATAAAGTTACAAGTCCAGCCGTTTCATGTGCTGGCCATCTTGCTCGAGCGGCCTGGGGAAGTTGTTACGCGGGAGGAGTTGCAGAAACGTTTGTGGCCGGCGGACACCTTTGTGGATTTCGATCATAGCCTGAATACCGCGATCAAGAAACTGCGCCAGGCCCTGTGCGATGACAAGAAGAAGCCGCGTTTTGTGGAGACCCTGCCTAAGCGTGGGTACAGGTTTCTGGTTGCCGTGAAAAGGCCCGCGGCGGGCTCCGCCGCCCGGGAGACACCGGTTGCTGCGCCCGCCAGTGCCAAGGAAGCAGCTGCGTCTAGGTGGGTGGGGCGCGTGGCAGAGATTTGCTGCGAGCACGGAGTTTCCTTCTCCGTGGTGGCCATTGATGAATCGGCCGCTGCGGAAAGACAAAGACTCGATGCCGCAAATGATGATGTAGGGCTGTCGCTCTTGATTGCTTCGCAGCGGCTGATCATGTTGCCGGCAGGGACGCCGGTGAGGATTATCGAGGTTCAGCAGGCGCATGCGCGCTGCCACGCGCGAGTTTTGGAGGGCGAGCACTATGGCAAAACGGCTTTGCTGCCGCTGAAATTGCTTGCGGAATCCCAAGAGCTTGCTTCCGTTCGCGGGCCGCGGCAGTGGAACCTGGTCAGCTAGCTTTGGACCTTCAGCTCGGGTGGCGAATGCGTTCGGCCAGTGCCCGGGCGCGTTGGCGGCCAATCTCGACGAAGCGGGAATCGCTGGCGATTTGGTCGAGCGTGGGCAGGGCGCGCTGCGGTTCGGGCAGAAGTTTGTGGTTCAGATCGGTTTCGAATTGCAAGAGAGCGTCGTTGATGCCGAGGCGGTCGTACTTCATGCGGCGCTCCAGCAGGGTGACCAATTCCTGCTGGCGGGCCAAGCCTTCGAAGATTTGCATCAACTGAGTTGCCGCTGAATTCAACGTGTAGTTGAATTTTGTTTCGTGGCTCTCCGAGCCTTTTTCCCAGCGGAAGGACTTTTCGCCTAGATTGGCGATCCTGCGGTGGACGTCCAGATCCTGCCCCTGAAAATTCTTCAGCTGGGCGGCCAGTTCGAACATTTTTTCGCGCAATGGGGTGCCTACTTCAAAGGGCACGGCTCCGGGGTCTTCTTCAAGCTGGCGGATTTCGAAGGTGGCAGCATCGGAATCGTCGTGGACGATGATCTCGATGAATTCCGGCGAGCTGGATTTGAAAATGCGGCGATAGGAGAGCTTTGCGTGGGCCGCGGCTGGAGACGGCGCTGTTCGAGACGCGGCTGCTGCTGCGGGCGAACCGAGGAGCATGCTGGCGAGCGATGCCCACAGAACGAACCGCTGAAGAAGAGTCTTCATCGTGAGGTTACGATGCGCGGCGCATGTTGTGAGTTGCGCCGCCGCGTGGGACTGGCGCCCTTGCCGCGCGGGGCTGAGCTTGCAACTTGCTAGAGGCGGACATGTCCGGAAGTCCAAAGCGCTGGCGAGCTTGTTGGCCCTGCAGATGGCACAAAGCCACGGCTAACGCATCCGCGGCGTCAGCAGGTTCCGGAGTTTCGGTCATCTGCAAGAGTGCGCGGACCATCAATTGCATTTGCTTTTTGTCCGCCTGGCCATAACCGGTCACAGAGGCTTTCACTTCGCGCGGCGAATAACTGTGAACCGCGACGCCACGCTGCGCCGCCGCCAAGAGCACCACGCCGCGGACCTCCGCGAGCCGCAAGGCGGTTCTCATATTCAGAGCAGTGAAGACCGATTCCACGGCGAGGGCGTCCGGTGAAAACTCGTCCATTAGTCTGCAAAGCAGCGCGTGGACATCCTGAAGCACGGCGCCGAGGCACTCTTTCTGTCGTTTGGGTGCGACTTTCAGTGCACCATAATGAAGCATACGGCAGCGGCGGCCGTCGCTCTCGATGATTCCATAGCCGGTGGGGCCTGCCGATGCCGGGTCCACGCCCAGCACACGGAAACAGCCGTTCCTGGCGGTAGGGCTTGCGGCTGGGCTTCGAGCTTTCATCGACCTAAGTCTACGGCGTTCGCTGTGTCCCTGCCAGAGCTTTGTCGGCGGGTTTCCTGGCAAAAGGAAAACGGCCATCCCGATACGCCGGAATGACCGTCACAGAGTGATCACAAAGTGAGCCAGACATGGCTGTCTGTCTCTTTCCATTTTAAACCAGCTCCAACCGTTAATTCGCTCCAACCGCCGCCTGAATCTCCGACTCATCGATGTCAAAATTTGCGTATACGTGCTGAACGTCGTCGTGTTCTTCGAGCGCTTCAATGAGCCGGACCATTTGCGTGGCCTGCGGGCCGGTGAGCTTGATGTAATTCTGCGGCACCATGCTGATTTCCGCCGAAGTTGGCGTAATGCCTGCTTTGACCAGTGCTTCTTTTACTTTTTCGAGAGCTTCTGGTGGCGTCACGACGTACCAGCCGGAGCCATCATCCTTTAAATCATCCGCGCCTGCCTCGAGAACAATGTCCATCATTTTGTCTTCGGTAGCGGCTTCCTTTGGTACCACGATTTCGCCCTTGCGGTGGAACATCCAGCCTACCGCGCCCGTCTCAGCGAGGTTTCCGCCGTTCTTACTGATCAGGTGGCGAAATTCGCCGACGATGCGGTTGCGGTTCGTGGTAACGGCTGAGATCAGCATACCGACGCCGCCCGGGCCGTAGCCTTCGAAAGTGACTTCTTCATATTGTTCGCCTTCGAGCTGTCCCGTGCCTCGCAGGATGGCGCGCTCGATATTTTCGTTCGGCATATTTTCGTTTTTGCCGGCGAGGATGGCGGTGCGCAAACGGGGGTTCGAGTTGGGATCGCCGCCGCCGATTCGGGCGGCGATGGTGATTTCGCGGATCACTCGAGTGAAGACGCGACCGCGCTTCGCGTCGGTGGCCGCCTTCTTGTGTTTAATGGTGGCCCATTTTGAATGCCCAGACATGACAGATCCTCTTTTTTGCGTGCTCCCGGCCCGGCGGGATCCACGTTGAGTGAAATTTCGTGCGACCGCGCGCCACGTAAGTGGCGGTTAGGCGACGCGACCCCGCAAGGCGGGGCTTTACTGTGCGGAGACTTAGGGTATACCGCAAACCCCTGCGGAACTGCGCCAGTTTAGCACAGCCTTCGCGTGCGCGAAACCGGGTATACTCGCTGCCGGGGCACCTCTTTGCGCTGGAACCGTTTGCCTAGTTTCGCCGAGTTCTGCGTCCAAACGGTACGGTCCTGCCATGGCTGAGCGCCGTTACCGCGTCCTGGCTGTGGCCGCCCACCCGGTCCAATACATGGCGCCGATTTTGCGGCGGATGGCCGCTCATTCTGGGTTTGATTTGCACGTCGCCTACTGCAGCCTTCGCGGGGCGGAAGCTGCGCATGACCCGGAGTTTGCGGCCACCGTCGCGTGGGATGTTCCTCTGCTGGATGGCTATTCGTGGACGCATGTGCCGAACCGCGGCTCGGGAGAGGAATCGTTCTTTGGGCTGCGCAATCCGGGACTGTCTAAGCTGATTCGCGAGGGGCATTACGACGCCGTGCTTTGTTTCGTCGGATACGTTCGCGCTACGTTTTGGATAGCTTGCCGCGCCGCCAAGTCTTCAAACACCGCCTTTCTTTTTGGCACGGACACAAACACGCTTGCTCCGCGCGACGGCCGCAGGTGGAAGAGCACGGTCAAGAAAATTCTGTGGCCGCGGCTTTTCCGTCTTGCCGATCAGGTGATTGTTCCGTCCTCCGGGGCGCGGGACCTCATGGTGTCTCTTGGCCTGCCTGCGGAACGCGTCACGCTCACGCCTTACAGCGTGGATAACGATTGGTGGATGAGGCAATCCGCGGCGGTGGACCGTTCCGCCGTGCGAGCTTCCTGGGGAGCCGCGACTTCGGACGCCGTAGTGCTCTTTTGTGCGAAGCTGCAGCCTTGGAAGCGGCCCGGTGATCTTCTTCGCGCCTTCGCGGAGGCTAATCTTCGGGACGCACTGCTGGTCATTGCCGGCGAAGGACCTCTTCGCTCTGAGCTTCGCTCGCAGGCTGCCGCTTTGGGCATTGCGTCGCGCGTCCGCTTTCTCGGCTTCGTGAATCAATCGCAGCTTCCCGCCGTGTATACTTCCGCCGATCTGATGGTGCTTCCCTCGGAATATGAACCGTTCGCCGTGGTTGTGAACGAAGCGATGTGTTGCGGTTGTCCGGTGGCGGCCAGCGACCACGTTGGCGCGGCTCGCGATCTCGTTGCGCCGGTCCGGAAGGAATTTGTTTTTCGCTGCGGCGATGTGGCCGCACTGGCCATTCTGTTGAGGGATGCGCTTGGCGATCGCGTGCGCCTCGCCTCGCTCGGGAGTACTGCCGTCGCGCACATGCGTACGTGGTCGCCGGAGAGAAATATCGCCGCGACGTTCGCGGCCATGGAAATCGCAGTCGCCCGCAGAGGCCGGCGGCCGAAGGTAGCCGTTGCTGATTCTTCTGCCGCTCACACTTCGCCTCCCGCTTCGCAAAAATTCCGCGAATGAAGCTGCTCATCTATTCTCATTTTTTTGCGCCGAGCATCGGCGGCGTTGAAACACTCGTGCTGTCCCTGGCTCGCGGCCTCGCCGGGCTTGGCGCAGCAAGCGGCGCTTCCGAATTCGAAATTACACTCGTCACGCAAACGCACGCGGGTAAATTTGATGATCTGTCGCTTCCTTTTCGTGTGGTCCGCCAGCCAAGTCTCTTCCAATTGTGGGATTTGATACGCGCCTGCCATGTCGTTCATGTTGCCGGGCCGGCCTTGGCCCCCCTTATCCTCGGCCTCCTTGCGCGCCAGCCCGTCGTCGTTGAGCATCACGGCTTTCAGACGATTTGTCCGAACGGCCAACTTCTGATCGAGCCCGCCGGAACGCCTTGCCCCGGTCACTTCATGGCCGGGCGTCACGGGGAATGCCTGCGCTGCAATCGAGGCCAAGGTTGGTTTGCCGCGCGCAAGCTTTGGTTGCTGACCTTCGTGCGCCGTTTTCTGTGCCGCCGTGTTTCAAGCAACATCACACCCACCAGGTGGCTCGGCGGACTGGTCCAGCTTCCGCGAGTTGCCGCGATCCCGCACGGCTTGGAATTCATTGCCGCGCCGGTGGGGTATCCGGCACCGCCTTCGCGTTCGCCGGTTATCGCCTTCCAGGGCCGCCTGGTCAGTACCAAGGGCGTTGGTATCTTGTTCGAGGCCGTGCGCATCCTGCTCGCGCGTAACCGCGAGTTCGAACTCCTGGTCATCGGCGATGGGCCTGAGCGCGCTTCTCTGGAGCGCCTCTCGCTGGACGCGCCCCTTGCTGGGCACGTTTGTTTTGCGGGACGCCTTTCCGGAGCAGAACTCGATGCCGCGTTCGCGCGCACGTCTGTCGTTGTCGTTCCGTCCTTGGCCGGGGAAGTTTTCGGCCTGGTGGTGGCCGAAAATATGTTGCGAGGCCTTCCGGTGATCGCCTCCGATCTCGGCGCCTTCGTCGAGGTGCTCGGTGATGGCGGCCTCCTGTTTCGCACCGGCGATGCCGCGGAACTCGCTCGGGAGCTTGCGCGACTCCTCGATGATCCTGCTCTCGCGACTCAGCTTGCCCAGCGCGCCCGGCAGCGCGCTCTTGAATTCTGCGACTTCCGCCGCATGCTCGAGGCTCACGCGCGGGTTTACGATCAGGCCTGCTCCTGACCTGTCCCTAAAGGCAGGTACGCCGTCGGTCACACAGAAGGAAACTCACTCTGAGTCAGAAGCACGCCGGTCTACACTGGCTGTAAGGAACACGGTGTGGAAAGCCACCTCGGTTTTCTCGGGGACTTCAAGAAACGAGCCCACCCGTGCCAGGAGACGGAGATCATGAAACGCACGCTTATTCTCTTCGCGGCACTATTGCTGGCGCTGCTCGGGGCACGAGGCGTTCTGGCCGTGCCGCAATCCAAGGGAAGTTCGACGCTCAGCGGCGTGGTCATCGGACCGGACGACAAGCCCGCCCCGCACGCCGCCGTCTCGTATCAGTCTTCGGACGGAAGCGCTCCTCATGCCGCGCGTGCGGATGCCCATGGCCGCTTCACAATTTCGCAGCTGAAGGCCGATAGTTATGACATTCGGGCTTCCGCGAAGGGCATTTTTTCCGACTGGCAAAAGAATATCCCACTGCGCAAGGGGCAAGTGCGGTCTGTGGAGTTGCGGCTAATCTACGCCAAGGAAATGCCCAAGCCTGTTTCGAAGACCAAACCGAAACAATAAGTCTCCCCTCGGCGCCCCAGATCCGGGGCGGCATCCCGGCCCCTGCCCAGGCTTGGCGAAGCGCAGAAGTCCGCTTTCACTATTGAATGAAGAGCTGCGCCAGCTCATGTAGATCCTGTGCCGACACATCGGACACGGCGCAGAATTCCATCCCCTGATGCCGCCAATGAACCCATTGATAGCCTTGCCGCGAGCCGGGCGGGTGAATGGGCGTGTCCGGGTCCTTCGTGGGCCAGACAAAGACATTGATGAAATGCTTGCGGCGTCCATAGACGAGTGCGGCGACGTTACGTTCGCCCAGAACATCCAGGCGGCCGCCAATTAACGGAAAACCTTCGTCCATGAAATCGTGAACCGGCGGAATGAAATCCAGTTTGCCATCGAACCAGGGCTTCACGGTGTGCTGATCCGTGGAAGTTACGTCGGTGAGATGCCCGGCTTGCAGCGAGCGAATGTGGGCGTCGATGACTTCCGCAGAGGTGACCGATTCAGGGCCGTCGGGGCGCAAGTGAGGTACGGCGAACCAGGCCACTCCGGTCACCAGCAGGATCGCAGCGGCTACGGCGAGCCAGCGCCAGGCGGCCGCCGGCGAACGGCTCACACCGGCCGCGGAGATTTTGAGTTTCGAGCGAATTTTTTTGCGCAATTCCGGCGGGGCCGTCTCGTAAAGCTGCGCCCGCTGGAGCGAAGCGCGCAACGACTCCACGGCACCAAGAGTGGCCGTGCATTCGCGGCAGTTCTCGAGGTGTCGTTCGAATTCGGCGGCGCGCACGGCGTCGAGTTCGCTGTCGAGATAGGCATGTAGAAGGGTGCCTGAAAAATCACAGCTCATGGGGCGCCTCCTGCTGGGCAGGCTGCGTGAGGGCGCGCTGCAAGCGTTGGCGAGCGCGGGCGAGCGCGGACATGACCGTGCCGATGGGAACGCTGGTAATGGCGGCAATCTCCTTGTACGAACAGCCTTCGAGTTCACGCAATATGATGACTTCGCGGAAGCGCACGGGGAGCGTTTCGAGAGCGCGAGCCAGCCGCTCGCGATTGTCGCCGGCGATGGCCAGCGCTTCCGGCGTCGTGGAAGATTGTTGGTGCAGGTCCTCGTCGAATTCAGTCATGAGTTCCACTTGGCGGTTCTTCTCCAGCCACGTATAACACGTATTGCGGACGATCTGCAGCAGCCAGGCCCGGGCGTCTCCGCCGTTGAAGCCGCGGAAAAAGCGAAACGCACGCAGCAGGGCTTCCTGCGCGACGTCTTCCGAATCGGCCCGGCTTCGCAGCAGCCAACGCGAAAGATTGAAAGCGGCATCCAGATGTGGCAACACGACCTGCTCGAAGCGAGCCCGGTCCTGCGAATCCAACACGTCCCAACCCTTCCCCTGGCCCGTCGTACTCATGAATGAAAACCGCCCTACGGTTGATTTTATTCCCAAATATCTAATTCTTATGACGAACTAATTTTGCCGGCGTGAGCGCAAGGAATTGGAATAAGGCGCGGCCCTCCACGGTCTGCACAAATGAAACACGTCCCATAGCGGCGCGGGGCACCCTGGCTCTCTCTACCCGCGCCGCTCCTGCCAAATAAGCGCAGCAGCGGGGGGGTGCATACAGGCGTATGCGTTGGGGAGACGTGTTCAACGGAGGATAAACATGGCGCGCAACACAAAAGACGAAATCTTGCACGATCACAATCATGATGGAATCGATCGCCGCGGCTTTTTGAAGTGCATGGCCTGGGCGGGAACGGGCGCCTTGTGCGTCATGCAGGGCGGAGTGCTGAAGTCGTACAGCATGAGCCGACCCTCGGAGATGAATCCCGCGGACATGAAGGGCGAGTTGAGCTTCGTGCAGATCAGCGACAGCCACATGGGTTTCAATAAACCGGCGAATCCGGATGTGGCGGCCACCTTGCAGGCGGCCGTGGATAAGATCAACGCGCTGTCTCGGCCGCCGGAGTTTTTGCTGCATACGGGGGATATTAGCCATCTTTCGAAGCCCGAGGAATTCGACACGGTCGAGCAGATCCTGAAGAGCGCGTCGGCGAAGGATGTCTTCTATGTCCCGGGAGAGCACGACGTTCTGAATGACGACGGTAAACAATACCACGAGCGTTTCGCCAAAGGGGCTCAAGAGGGTGGGTGGTATAGCTTCGAGAAGAAAGGCGTGCACTTCGTGGGCTTGGTCAACGTCATGAACTTGAAAGCGGGCGGGCTGGGCACGCTGGGGCACGAGCAGCTGGAGTGGCTGGAAAAAGATGTGCAGCACCTCAAGTCCAGCACCCCGATCGTGGTCTTCGCGCACATTCCACTTTGGGCAGTGTACCCGGAATGGGGTTGGGGAACCGAGGACAGCGCCCAGGCTCTCGCGTATTTGAAGAAGTTTGGCTCCGTGACGGTTCTGAACGGACATATTCATCAGATTATGCAAAAGGTCGAGGGCAACGTTACCTTTCACACCGCTTGCTCCACGGCCTTCCCGCAGCCTAAACCGGGGGAGGCGCCTTCACCGGGGCCGATGAAAGTGCCCGCCGAGCAGTTGCGCAGCGTGTTGGGCATCACCGATGTGAACTACGTGAGCGGTCAGCATGCGTTGGCCGTTGTGGACTCGACGCTGGCCTGATCGCAAAGAGAACGCGAAGACCAACCGGAAGGTTCATTTTCAAAATCAAAAAACAAGGAAGAAATATCATGAGAAGCAGTGTGTTCCTAGCAAGTTTGCTGGTGATGGCAGTGATGGGCCTGGGCGGAATCGTTGCGGAGCATAGCAGCTTCGTGGCCAGCGCGCAGGAAACGGCTGCCTCGACGAGCGAGGTGAAAATCGACAATTTTGTTTTTGGCCCGGCGGCCATCACCGTCCCCGTGGGAACAACCGTCACGTGGATCAATCGCGACGATATCCCGCATACCGTAGTCAGCACGGAAAAGGTGTTCAAGTCCAAAGTGCTCGATACCGACGAGAAGTTTTCCTACACCTTTACGAAGGCCGGCGAGTATCCCTACTTTTGCTCGATCCACCCCAAGATGACCGGAAAAGTTGTCGTGCAGTGATCGCCAGCAAACGGAGGACGGCACGGGAACCCTTTTGACATCCAGGCCGCATTGCTTGCCAGGCACGCGCAACACGTGGTGCTGATGCACTTCCCCTCGCGCTGTTTATTGCCGGGGTGGTGTTTGATTTTCTCGCGCAGAAAACCAAGAAGCGCGGCCTCCTGGAGGCGGCTTATTACAATTTGCCGGGCGCGGCGATTTTCGCCCTGCCGGCAGTCGTTACCGGGATCCTCGCCTGGCAGTTGCAGCTCGAGGGGCAAAAACGCAAAGGCATTTTGCTTATGTATGTGGTGCTGGGTTCGACGTCGACGATCCTCAATCTGGGTGGCTTGGGCACTGCATGTGCGTACCAGACGACATTGGCCAAAAGGGCTGCCGGTCTTTCGTCTGGTGCTGGAAACAGCGGCCCTGCTGATCGTTGGGCTGACCGGGCATCTTGGCGGGTTTCTCAGCGGTGTAAACGGCCCCAGCTAGTACTTTTTGGCCTGATTCCAGAGCCGTTTGCGGTGCGCAACATATTGTAAGTAAAAGACATGTTTGCCAAATACGACAAAAATCGGAATTTTGTCCTAGTACCACAACCAGAGTACTCCGCCGAGTGAGTCTGACGGCCCATTGAGGGCTGCACATCGGTCGCGTAATCTTTTAAGGACGGGTTGGGAGCCGCGCGGGGACAACGGCTCCGCAAGGGGCCGTGTGCGAGCTACCCAACCCGCCTTCTCTCCTCTCCTTCTCGCTACCCCGCTTCTTCCGGCAGTGATAGACTCCGCGGACCCTCATCCTCAAGCTAACTTTAGTCAACCTCCCCAGGGTCGGGCACTCGAGCAACTCGCCGAGGAGCCCAAACTTTGCCTAACAGATGGGCATCCTTCGTGCACCCCGTGGCGCCGTTTCTTGCTTCTATTCGAGAAGAGTTGCGCCATCATAGACTTCTGGGACGGTCTCTGGCCTTGCGTGAACGGTTCCGGAGACAGGTGAGGCCATTGGCGGACACACGGCTAACATCGAGTTTCCTCTTCGCGGCCCTGCTCGTGGGATCCGTCTCCTCCGCGCAATCCGCCCCCGCCGCCAATCCGGCTCCTGCCAAATTGCGGTCTGAAACCGTTCGGGCGTTTGACCGCTACCTGCGCTTGACGGAAGAGCGCAACGATACGGAACTGCAGCGCGGGTCGGCTCTCTTGTGGGTCGATGCGCTTCCGGAATCTCAGCGCACGTTGGCCCACGCCGCCCTAAAGCGCAGCGAGATCGAGATCCATCAGCTCAACACCCTTGACAACGGCAAGCCCATGGGTTGCCCCGGAGGGTTGATTCATCATTGGGTGGGCGTGGTTTTCATACCTGGCGCAAAGCTGGACGATGTGCTCGGCGTCCTAGAGGACTACGATCGCCAGTCAACCTACTACGCCCCCGATGTGGAACGCTCGAAAATCGAGTCGCGTGAGGGCGAACACTTCCGCGTGTTCCTGCGCTTCCGGCGGCGCAAGGTGATCACCGTGGTGCTCAACACCGAACATGACGTGCATTACTTTCGCGACGCTCCGGGACGTGCCCATAGCCGCAGCTCGGCGATGCGTATCGCTGAAGTCGAAAATCCCGGAAGGAGCGACGAGCGCGAAAAGCAACCGGGCCAGGACGGTGGCTATTTGTGGCGTATGGAAACCTGGTGGCGGATGGAAGAAAGCGACGGCGGCGTTTACGTGCAGAGCGAAGTCGCCTCACTCACACGCGATATTCCCACTGGTCTTGGTTGGTTGGTCGGCCCGTTCGTCACCAGCATCCCGAAGGAAACACTGCTTTTCACACTCGAGTCCACGCGAAGAGCTGTTGTGGCCAGAACAAAAAATAGGGCCGCGACGGGATAACTTTCATCAATTCTTGGGGGAATGACGATAGTGAGAAAAGTCACCCGCTCAACGTAGGTTAATCAGCGAGAAGCTGCTGTATTGATATTTGACGAGGCGGCCATCCGAAGCGTGGCCGTGGAGTAGTTGGTCGCATTACGCGAATTGCGAGGAAGGGCTGATCCGGATTGACTCCGTGGAAGAGGCCAAGAGCAGGGAGTAAAACGGAACGCATCCCGAGGGAACACCAAAAACTGCACCATTACCCGTCCGGTGAATCCAGATCGCGGTCTCAGATTCCTTCATTCCGTCGGGAGCTTTTCGCAAGTTCTCAAGATCGTGTGGTGCCTACTGACTAACGAATCTTGTTCCTTAGTATCCCCAGATCTTCCTCCAGTCGTGAACGTACGAATTGGTCTTGTTCACTTCCGATCGCACGCCCCAATTCCGCAATGCCACGTGTGTCTCGCAAATCAGCGAGAGCCCGGCCAGCGGCCATTCGCACCGAGGGGTCCGGAGCATGCAAAGCCTCTGCGAGTCCCGTAAAGACCTTCTCCGAGTCTTCCTGGGAAAGGTTGTGATATCTTGGTGAGAGTTCCGCGGCCGCCATCCTGTCTCCGTTACTCCCGCCTTTCAACAGATCAAGAACACCGCCCAGACACGTCGTACTGTCGCGATTGAATCTGAGCAGATATTCTGCAGAACATAACCGAACATTTCCGCTCGTATCTTTGTTCTTACAGTTATCCTCCAAAGTGTCGAAGCCAATGGACTCACCCATCTCTGCCAGCGCTAATGCGATATTCATTCGTGTCCATGGCACCTTCTCTGACGCTAGGGCGTCCTTGATAGCTGGTATTGTTTCGACTGCTTTGTCTTCCGCAAGTTTGTTCGCCGCTAAATCTCTTACCTCCGGGTCAGTGTTCCTCAGAGCGTCAACCAAGGCGGGCTGTGTTAATTGAATATTGTGGCGCTTCAAGAGCTCACCGAATGTTGGCAGCGGCCCCTGCCCCTCATTGCTTTGTAAGATCGGCTGGCTCCCTACAAGCGCCACCGCGAGGATCAACGTTACGAACGATTCGTAAAGAAACATGATCGCACCCCTCCTTTCTCGCCCTTCTGCTCATCCTCACGAAGAACAAGGCCATCGAGAGCGTCGTGAATACAGTCGGAGACTCGGCTGGGGCTGACGACGTCTGCGGCCGCGTAAAAATCGAGCACATCGGGACTCTAACACTCCCGGCGGCAGTGATTCCCACCTGAATGGCACGGCGCGCGCTTGGAGAAGCTCGTGGCTGTGGTTACAGCGTCGCATCAATCGCAAGCTCATCGATCATTTTTTCGAGCTGGCCGTTGGCCTTGTCGCGTTGCGCTTCGGTATCGCGGATAGTTTTGCGCAGCGATTCGAGTTGCGTTTCTTGCTCATCGAGTTGCTTGGTGTAACGCTGCAGCAGCGTTTTTTCTTCGGCGCTTCCGCGCAGGGCTTTCATGTTTTCGCGCAGCCGGCCCTGGTCTTCAACGATGCGGTCGATGTCCTTCTGCCGGTTTTCCATTTCCTCTTCGAGCTTGGCCACCACCGCTTTCTGGTCCATGATTTTCTCCAACGCCTCGGCCATCTCCGGAGTGATGGTCTTGTTCTTCACGAAGAGACCAATCTGATCCGAGTTGAGAGCGGAGATGGAATAGGTGACATCGAGTGTGCGCATCTCTTCCACGGGAAGAGACGCGGTGGCCTTCGCCGGGACTTCCAGCCGGAAGCGGTATGTGCCTCTAGCCTTCTCTTCCGGTTCCTTCGCGCCCTTGGCCAGCGACCATCCCATGCGCGACGCGTGTTCGACCACCAACGTGCGTGCCGCGGTGTCCTGGTTGCGCACCGTGTAGAGCGTGCGTTCTTCGAGGCGGCTCACTTGCGTGAGAATCCCTTTGGAAATTTTGACCACGGTCACGTGTTGCGGCCGGCTGTTCGTTTGCGCCTCCACCAGCAGGCCCAGGTCCGTGGCATACGAGAGCAGCCGCCGCTCGCCCGGTTTGATGGGGTCGGTCAGTCCTTCGCCCGCGAACACCTCGTTTTCCAGCACACTAAAGCTGCCGCCATCGAAGGTCAGCGGGCTGGTGTTCTTCAGCCAAAGCCCGCGCAGCGGCCGGCCCGAACCGCTCGTCCCGCTCCACAGCGAAACTTTCTCTGCTTCGATCTCCGTCTGCGCAATGGGCACCAGCGCCGATTGGTTTTTCTTCAGCGTCACCCGGTCTTTCAGCTTGTACTCGAACAAGTCCCCGAGTTCTTGCCCGCTCGCCGCGGCCTCTCCCATGGCGCGCGCCTCCTCGATGTTTGCGACTGACGGCGGCGGAGGCGGCGGAGGCGCCATGAGTCCCCCGCCGAGACCTGCTCCCGTGCCGCTACCCACGCCGGCGTGCGGCCGGTTCGCTACGCCGCTCAGCTTGCCAGCCTCTCCTAACATTACCGTCGAAGTATTCAATGTGGCAGATTGGGCCGTCACTTCCACCGTTTCGGCGGACGCGCCCACGCCTAGGCTCGCGTTTGCCTGGTTTTCTCCCGGCGCGACATTCAGCTGCGTCAGCAAACTTGTTTTGAATCCCGGGCGCTCGGTTTGCACGCGATAGTTTCCGGGTGCGAGCGCGGAGAAGGAATAATTTCCGCTGCTGTCCGTCGTTGTTTGCGCCACGATCGCGTTATTTTCGTCCATCAATTTCACGTTGGCGCCCGCAATCACCGCTCCTGAGGCATCCGTGACAGCTCCGCTCAGCCGGCCATTGCCGCCGGAAAGAGTGGCCGCGTGCGTCTGCGGCGAAAGCTGCACACTCTCCGGCAGAGGCACCACGGGACGTCGTCCATAAAAAGGTTCTGAAAGCTGTTGAATAAAGGAGTGCGGCGCGCCGGCTACCAGTGACAGTTCCACTTCGTTCCAGTCTTCTCCGACGGTGTTGTCCACAATCGCCCAGCCCTGCAACAGTGGCTTTTTCTCAGCCTTCGTGGGCAGAACGATGCGGTAGGTCGTCTTCCAGATGGGTACTTCACTGATATAGCTCACATACAGATTTCGCTCGCCATTTCCGGTCGTCGCAATCGTCATCCGCCGGACGTCCTGATCGCGCGATGACGCAATCAGGTTTAGATAGCGCCCCACCTCGACCTGCAGGTCCTTTTCCGCGATACGCACGCTGGTCGTCGGATTCAAATCTACGCTGTGAACTTCGCCGGTATCGGTGATCAAGGAAATCTCATCCGTTTCAACGGTCCAGTTCGTGGCGGAACGGGTTTTTCGCTCTACGCTCAGCAGTCTTCCGGTCAGCACGGGGCCCGCTGCGCTGCGCACCTCAAGCCGCGCACCGCGCAAGGCTGCGAGAAATTCCGACACGCTGGGCCGCTCTCCCAGCGCCAGCCGCAGCGTAGCCAACCTGCGCGCCAGTGGCGCTTCGGAGTTGTAATCGACGCCGGTGATCCGCCCGCCCGCGAGGTCGAGAACGGTGAGCGACTTCAGAACGTCGTTCAACTGCGCGCTGGTAAAATCGATGTGCACATCCTGGCTCCCGCGCACGCGCCCGAGATGCTCGAAGTAACCCACGCCATTTTTGTACAGCACCACGCGCCGCACCGGCAGTTTGGCCGCCGATTCCTCGGAACCGTTCGGCGAGGATTCCCTTCGCTCATTGGCCGCAGCGGTGCTTGGCGGTGTCGCGGTGTTTTTCGCTTGTGCTGCATTTGAATTGCAAAACAGGAAAGATAGACACAGTACTAGTAAAGCTCGCTTCATGGACCACCCCTGCCCCGAGCGAATGACGTATGTAATTACCGAGATGCCCGCAGCAAAAAGCGAGTTGTATGCCCTGCGCACAAAATAGTTTCACGAAGCAAAAAAACTTTTTCGTTTCGCTGGCGCCGAGGAGCCTGGCTATCTGTCAATTCCTTTTTGTGGAATACTTGGACTCCTACTCACTTTGGGGAGTTCTGATGCCACGCTACCTCTCACAACACACGCTTGCCTGTCTCACGCGTCAAGGCGCGGAGACCCTGGCGCGACGCATGCAAGGCGGCGGACCCGCCTCCGCCGAGCGCGTTCTGGTCAACATGGTCGAAGGAAAAATGTTTGCCGAGTTCCGTTCAGAGTCCCGCGAGACGCTCGAAGCATGGCTTAAAACCGAAGGCATGCATTTCGATTGGATCATTCGGATTGAGTGGGAGATGCGGGATGGCAAGCTGGAGATCGCTTGAAGTAGTCTTTCTGTAAATAATTGTAAATGAACAGGTTGCTTAATAAATGGGTCTTCCGTGGAACCGCTTGCAGAATGTCGATAAAAAAGAGGGTGATTTAGCGCCCAACCTGCGCTAATCTTTACTTCCTACGTCTAAGATGAAGGGGAACACCATGTCTGACTATGCGCATCCAGAAGTACTCGTCACCACCGAATGGGTGGCGGCTCACTCGAAAGACTCAGGCCTCCGCGTCGTCGAAGTGGACGTCGACACCACGGCCTTCGATCAAGGCCACGTCGACGGAGCCATCTCCTGGAACTGGCAAACCGAGCTGCAAGACGCCATTCGCCGCGATCTTGCGGCGCCCACGGCGTTTGAGGAATTGCTCGGCAAAGCGGGCATCTCTCCGGAAACGACGATTGTTCTCTACGGCGACAATAACAACTGGTTCGCGGCTTGGGCTTTCTGGCAATTGAAATACTACGGCCACGAAAAAGTGTTGATCATGAATGGCGGCCGCAAGAAATGGTTGGAGGAAAAGCGCCCGCTGGCTACCGATAAGCCGTCGGTTTCTGCAACATCCTACAAAGTGAAGCCAGCCAACGCTGCGATTCGCGCGAAGCGCGACGATGTTTTCGCCGCCGTCGAGAAAAAATCCGGCGCGCAGCTGGTCGATGTGCGCTCCGTCGATGAATTCACTGGAAAGATCATCGCGCCTCCCGGAATGACCGAAACGGCGCAGCGCGGGGGGCACATTCCCGGAGCGGCCAATATCCCTTGGGCGCAGGCCGTCAACGAGGACGGCACCTTTAAGAGCGGCGACGCGCTGAAGCAGCTCTACGCGGCGAAGGGCATCAGCGGCGACCGCGAAGTCATCGCCTACTGCCGCATCGGTGAGCGCAGCTCGCACACCTGGTTTGTCCTGAAGTACCTCATGGGCATTAAGAACGTGCGCAACTACGACGGGTCCTGGACCGAGTGGGGTAACTTGATTGGCGCGCCGATCGAGAAAGAAATCTCGGCCGCGGCTACGAAATAAGGCACCCACCGCCGGCGAAAAACCGGACCCGCAGAAGATAGCGTCCGGGAAAAAGCTGTTAAAAAACAGAACGGGGCGCAATCTTTTGCGCCCCGTTTGGCTTTATCTGCCTCCGAAACTGAATTCTGCCTATCTAGCGCCGCGATCCTATTTCCGCGCGGATGCCGGCTTCAAGAACATGGCATCATCGACCGCAACATTGTTCTTGATCTGCGTCAGCCGGAGGGTAAACACATTTCCTTTTTCGACGTGGCGCATGCGGAAGGCGAAGTACGCCCCGTCAACGGCCCGATAGTCGTCCAGGTAGGTCTCCACTTTGTATTCGCTATCCCCGTTGTGCAGCGTGTCGTCGGTGCGAACCGGGAAGCCACTCTGGGTGTCAAAATAAATCCTCGAAGTAAGCTTCTTCTGTGGAGAAAATTCCACCACGTAGGCCGTGTGCGCGCCGACTTTCTCCGTGCCTAGAACCTTGCCGGTTACGGCCATCAAGAGAGCATCGCTGCGGTCGTTGAAGTCTGACTGGAGGATGCGGCTCTCCAGGGCCGCACCGGTGATGAAATGCGTGCCGCCGGAGGGATCCTCGATCCACGCGGTTCGTCCGTCGCACACTTCGCGCAGCACCACGCCGTTCGAAAACGTAATCTTGAACAGAGTTTTGTTCGGCGATTTGCTGAAAATTTCAATGGCCGCAAAACCAGAAGCGTCCTCGGTCTGATAAATGCCTTTCAAATAACGCGTGGTGAAACCGGCCCACACGCCGCGGCCTCCGCTGACCATTTCAAACTTCTCCAGCAGATCCTTGGTGCTGGGGAGAGGTGTCGCGCTCGCATCCACTTTCGTGACGGAACTAACGGGCGTCACAGGTGGCGCAGCGGGAGAAGGATTCTGCGCCGCCGAATGGACGGCAAAAAACACTCCGACAACAGCCGAGGCAGCGAGGGAAGCGAGCCTGCGGTTCATAATTTCCTCCAAGAGGTGAAAAACGAGTGAACGAATCTGGCTACAAGTATGAGATGGCTTCGGCGGAAAGACAGGAACGTCGTGGTGCAGGGTGGTGGAAAAGAGACTGTCCGCAAGGGCAGGTCGCCATGGCATGCGACTCTTTCCACCAGCACCGGTAATGGTCCATCCGCTTTCCGAATACCAGCTGGGGGTCTATTGGTGACCGCGCTTGGCGGCTGCTAGCGGGTTGCTGAAGGCCGCGGGCGGACGCCCAGAACGTTCGGGACGGGCCAAGGTTTGGCGTTCGAATCAGTTTCCTGGAAAGAGGTTTCATAGCTGCCGAACGATTCCAGCTGCATTTCGCCAACCCGTAAATAAAGTTGCGCCTCAGGTCCGCCTTCCAGGTGTTGCGCGGCGACCAGGCCGATCCCCGCGGACAGCAGTTGCTGATTCAAATCATGCATCGAAAACGGCGCGCGAGAGAATAGGAAGAGCACGCGGCCAGAGGAATCTTCACCGAGAGCAGCCTCGCTCCACATCCTATCCTGCTGGCCCCACTGATTCGCGCCGGGGCGCTTGATGAGTCTTAGGTTTTGCACGGCAGAGCGGTAATCCTTGAGGATAGATCCCAGAGTCACTCCCGGACTATCGAGGTCGAAGATGCGGAATGGGGCAAGCGCGTGGGGGTCGCGAGCATCAAATGCCGCGACGGATTGGTAGCTGTTCGCTCGCCCGTTGTTGAGGTGTTCGCGGAAACGCATGAACCCCACGTGGGTCTTTCCATCTGTTTTGAACATACCCGCATTAATCGCCGCCGTGAGCTTGTGTGTTTCACACCACTCGCGAGCGGTGTGGCCTGCCGTTTCGCCGGTCCGGCTGGTGCCCATTATTTCGAGCTCCCAAAGATGTGGGTCGATACGCAAAACAGTGAGTGTCGCTCCCGGGGTTATTTTGGGCCGCGTGACGGCCAGGTACTGGAGTTCCATTCCTGGGGAAAGAAGCTGCCAGCCCGATGAAGTGTCCGCTTCCAAACCGGACAAGAGGCTCACGAAAACGATGAAACAAACGACACTGTGGCTGGCCTCGAGCGGGCCCAACGTCCCTGAATTTCGGTACCGCAGCTTCATCATCTTGGTGACCGGCAAGTCCAAGTATCTCGCTTTGCGTTTCCGGATGGTGCTCGAAAGACGACCTCAAAGGATAGCCGATCTGTTCGTGCAATTTCGCCTGTGGTCGCTTCTTCTGTGTTGTCGCACGAGGTATCCGTTTGACAAAAATACGCAGTCCCGTGCCTAGGTGGCGGCATGCCGTGGCCAAGAGTTTTTTTGAGGGAGCGACAGCCATCAATTGGGGATAGAATACGCGCCTGCTTTCTCGAGGTGCGAAATCATGGAAGAGACCCAAAGGCGTGCGCCACGCTATCCCTTCATCGCCTCGGCGGAGCTTTTGGAAGAAAATTCCGGGGCGCGGATGAACTCGCGTATCAGCGACTTGAGTTTGAACGGGTGCTACGTCGACACCGTCAATCCGTTGCCGGATGGCACGCTCGTGCACTTGAGAATCTTTACCGAGACTCATTCGTTCGAAGCGCCCGCCACCGTGGTGTATTCTCAAGCGTTCCTGGGTATGGGCATGAAGTTTCGCGAGGTTCCGCCAGAGTCCGGAGAAATCCTGCGGCTTTGGCTGCCCGAGGCCACCGAACAAGTGCAGCAGGCTAACGCCTAAAACCACTGTGTCTCGATGGGCTAGTCGCTTGGGGGAACAACTGTTTGGCGGGAGGGAATCATGGGGACCGAATCTGGATGCCAAGGCCTAGACAGGCAGCGCTGCCAAGCGGAGAACAGCAAGGGGGAGCAGCGCGCCGCCGCTTGGGGTAGTGACGTCATAGCCGACCGGCGGACGTTCTTAGAGGGCGCGGTGGCCAGCGCCGCGGCGCTGGCCTTGCCGAACTGGGCGCACCCGGCGGCGGTTCCAGCTGCATCCGCCGATGATATGGAAGGGATTCGCGCGGAAATCGAGAAGCGCCACGACGAAGCCGTCACGCGTTTGCAGCACTGGATCCAGCAGCCCTCCATCGCCGCGGAAAACCGCGGCATGAAGGAAGGCTGCGAACTGACCATGCACATGCTCGGGGACGCGGGCTTCGAGCAGGTCACCAAAGTTCCCACGGACGGGCAACCTGGAATTTTTGCCACGCTGGATGCGGGCGCGCCGCGCACCGTCGGCCTCTATTTCATGTATGACGTGAAGCAGGCGGATCCCGCGGAGTGGAGTTCGCCGCCATTCGAAGCCGCGCTGGTGGACAAGCCCGGGCTCGGCAAAGTGGTCGTCGGTCGCGGGGCCGTCAACCAGAAAGGACCTGAAGCCACGTTCCTGGCCGCGCTGCATGCCATGCGCGGCGCGGGAAAGAAAATGCCGGTGAATTTTGTGTTCGTTGCAGAAGGCGAAGAAGAAATTGGCTCGCCGCATTTTCCTCAGGTTGTGCGCAAGCCCGAAGTAGCAGCGGCGTTGAGAAAATGTACCTCGGTGTTCATGCCCTATGCGGCGCAGGGCTTGAACGGCGAAGTGACCATGACCCTTGGCGCGAAGGGCGTTGTCGAACTCGAGCTGGTTTCCAGCGGCGCGCGGTGGGGCCGCGGTCCCAAGAAAGACTTGCACTCCAGCAACAAGGCTCGCGTGGACAGTCCCGCCTGGCATCTGGTCGAAGCTCTGGCTTCGCTCGTTTCACCGGATGGAAACGATCCAGTGATCGAGGGTTTCGCCGGCAAAGCGCGTCCGCTCTCGGACTCCGACAAAAAAATGATCCGAGAGGCTGCCCGTCGCCTCAGCGAAGCGGACGCGAAAAAACAGATGGGTGTGGACCACTGGGTGCACGATGTGAGCTGGCAAGAATCGCTCGAGCTGCTGTGCTCGCGTCCGACGGTGAATATCGAAGGCCTGGTCGGCGGCTACACCGGCCCGGGAGGCAAAACCATCTTGCCGGGGAGGGCCGTCGCGAAGATCGACATGCGTCTCGTGCCGGACATGACCGCGGCAGAAGCTCTCGCCGCGTTAAAGGCCCACCTGGCCAAAAAAGGCTTCGGCGATATCGAAGTAAACATGAGCGGCGGGTACGATCCGACAAGCACACCCGCCGACTCCTCGATCATTCGGGCGTCCATCGCGGTTTATAAGAAAAACGGAATCGATCCCGTACTACTTCCCCGTCTCGCCGGCTCGTGGCCCGGCTATGTCTTCACCGGCGCCCCTCTGGTCCTTCCGGCAGGTCATTTCGGCATGGGCCACGGCAACGGCGCCCACGCGCCCGATGAGTATTACCTAATCGAATCGAAAAACCCCAAAGTCGCGGGCATGGACGACGCCGTCCGCTCCCACGTCGAATTTCTCTACGAGGTCGCACGCACGAACTGAACCAAAAACCTCCCATAATTAACTCCTGCCCAGGGAACCAAACCGCTTTAGCAACGTCTTTATGGTTATATCTCCGTCCGGAGGCCGGGTATGAGGATCTTGCTGCAGGATATACGCTATGCATTTCGGCAGTTCCTGAAATCGCCAGGATTTGCCGCGAGTGCCGTCCTTTCCCTAATGCTCGGGATTGGCGCAACCACGGCCATCTTCAGCGTAGTCTATGGCCTGCTCCTCGATCCGTATCCCTACAAGGACGCCAAGCGCATGGTGCACGTCGAGCTCCGCGACAAAAATGGCCGTGGACCCCTGCTCATCGTCAACGGCACCCAAGCCGGGGAGGTTCGGAAGGCCTCCTCGGTCGATGATGTCTTTCTGCAAGACGAAAAGCGGGAAAATCTCACCGGCGAGAAATTTCCCGTCTCCGTAAACGTCGGCCTGTATTCCCCAAACATGTTCGATTACATGGGCGTGCCGCCGCTGCTCGGGCGCGAATTCACGCCTGCCGACGCTCCCGGCGGCAATCCCGCTCCGGTCGCTGTCCTGAGCTACCTGTTCTGGCAGCGGCAATACGGAGCCAGCCGCGATGTAATTGGGAAGTCCATCGAGCTGGACCACACGCCCTATACCGTTATCGGCGTCGTGCCGCCACGTTTCACCTGGGGCGATTCCGACGTGTATCTCCCCGCCTGGCCCTCTGCCGATCCGCACTATTACTGGCTCTCCTTCATTAAACTTAAGCCGGGCACGAAATATCCCGCCGCTCAGGCGGAGATGCAAGTCTTGGCGGACCGCTTTGCAAAGCAAGACCCCAAGAATTACCCGCAGGACATGCGCGCCAAGATTGTCACCCTCAATGAAGAGGTCTTGGGCCGCTTCGCGGGAACAATCGTCTTTTTGTTCGGCGCCGTGGTAATCCTTCTGATCATCGGCTGCGCAAACGTTTCCATCCTTTTGCTGGCACGCGGAACGGCGCGTCAGCACGAACTCGCGGTACGCACCTCGATGGGCGCGGGGCGCGGGCGGTTGATCCGCCAACTCCTCACGGAATCCGTGCTTCTTTCCGTGACGGGCGCGGCCGCGGGCGTTCTGGCCGCCTACTGGGGAGTGAAAGCGCTCTCCACCATGCTGCCGTACTACTCCTTTCCCCATGAAGCCGCGATTCACGTCAACGGCATGGTGTTAATCTTCAGCGCCGCGATTGCCTTGTTCACCGGTATTCTCTTCGGCATCTCGCCGGCCTATCAGCTTTCCCGTCCGCAATTGAGTGCGCTGATTCAAGCCAACAGCGTAAAGCTCACGGGCAGTTCACGCAGCCGGCACACGCACCGGCTGCTGATCGCTGGGCAGGTGGCCCTGACGCTGCTCCTCCTTGCCGGAGCCGGTGGAGCCATGAAAGCGTTCCTCGCGAAGGTGCACACGCCTCTGGGTTTCGACCCGGACCATGTCTTCGCGATGAACGTGGCCATGCCGAAAGGCGCGACCTCCACCTGGCAGGAACGCATCAATCAGAACGAAATGGTGCGGCAAGCCGTGGCGCAAGCTCCGGGCGTTGCCGAAGCAGGCGTTTCCGCATCGTGGTTTCCGGGATTCGGTGGATTCAACGCCAAGATTGAAATTCAAAGCAGACCGACATTGACGGATTCGGAAGCCGTTCTGACCCTCATCAGTCCGCAATTGCTTTCGGCGCTGCGCATGCCGCTCTTGCGCGGCAGAATTTTCGACGATGCCGAGTCGCGACGCGGCGCGCATCTGGCGATGGTCAATCAGGCCTTCGTGCGGCAATATCTCGGCGACCTCGATCCCCTCGGGCAAAGTGTCCGGAGCCCGATGCTCAAGATCGATCAGCCGACTCTGCTGCCCGCGCCATCTCCAGACGACTGGCTCGAAGTCGTCGGCGTCGTCGGCGATGCCAAAAACGATGGCTTGGAACATCCCGTGAAGCCGGCGATTTTTCTGCCCTACAGTTTTCTACTGCCGCCGGAGGAAAGGTTCATCGTGCGCGCAAGCGGCGATCCGCAGACGACTATCCGTTCCGTGAAAGAGCGCCTGCGCGAAGTCAACGTCGAGTTTGTGGTGGGACGCGACCACACGCTAGCCTGGTGGCTCGATACCGACGGCTGGGGGCGCGAGCGTTTTATCGCCACAATTTTCGGCCTCTTTGCAGTTCTTGCGCTGGTGCTGGCGGCCACGGGGCTGTACAGTGTGGTCTCTTTTGCCGTGACGCAGCGTACCCAGGAGCTGGGCATTCGCATGGCCCTGGGCGCGCGGCGCGGCACCGTGGTGCAACTGGTGCTGGGCTCGACCGCTGCCATGCTTGGCGCAGGCGTGGCCGTAGGATTGCTCCTGAGCGTGATTTTAAACCGGGTGGTCGCTTCGTGGGCCGGAGGAAGCTCGCGCGATCCTGTCACGCTGCTGGCGGCTGCTGCGCTCCTCGTGCTGGTTGCCGGAGTCGCTTGCGTCTTGCCGGCGTGGCGCGCTGCTTCCATCGATCCCATGCGCGCTTTGCGCGTCGAGTAGCGTTTTGCCACCGGAGTATCGGCCAGCCTCGCTCAGCGCGGCGGGGCAGGCCGCTTTCGGGCGGCCAGCTGCAGCAGTATTTTCTGGCCTTCCTCGAGAACCAGGTCACGCTTTTCTCCTAACGAGGCAATGGTCGGCACGGCAGCTCTATCCGGAATCACACCCTGGCCCTCGAGTTTGCGGTCCTTCGGTGAAAACCAGAGAATCTCGCTGATTTCCAGCACACCGCCGCCCTTCATGACTCGGTCATGGGTGATGCCCAGGACGCAGCCGCACGATGGGCTGCCCACCAGCGTGGCGCGTTCAGAGTCCTGCATGCCCGCGGAAAAAACCTCCGCAGCGCTGGCAGAATATTCACTCACCAGGATGACCACAGGTGCGGCATAGATTTGCGATCCGTTTTTGCCCACAAAAACCTGCCGCTCCTCCGCCCGGTGGCCGTGGCGTTCGGAAGCGGTAACCTGTTTTCTGCTCATGCGCCGTTCGAACAGCGTTTTGCTGTCGAAGAACAGGCCCGCCATGGCTTCCAAAGTAGCACCTACGCCTCCGCGGTTCCTGCGAAGATCCACAATCAGTCCCGGCGTCGAGCGCAGATTCCGAACGGCGCTCTTGAAGTCCTTGACCAGGGAAGGATGAAACTCATCGAAGCGTATGTATCCGAGACCGGACGACAACTTTGCGGAGCTAACGCGGGGAGCCGTAGAAAGTGTTTGCCGCGCAAATTTGACCTCAAGGGCCGAGCCATCGGCGCGCTCGAAACTCGCGGCGAAGGGAGTTTCGATGGGACCGGCAAACACCGTACTGAGGACGCGGAGTTTCGTGACGCGTTCGGTCGAAGAAGGCAAGACTTTGTGTGCCGATTCGGCGAGTCGATCGGCAATGGGCTGTCCGTCCAGCGCTGTCACGATCATGCCCGGCTCGATGCCCGCGTGCGCCGCGTTGCTGTCGGGGAATACATCCAGAACCACGACCTTGCTCTCGACATAGCCGGCCCGGAAACCGATGCTCACGCCCTGGTGCTTCTTGCGATTTTCCCATTGCTCCGGCGAGCTAAACCGCGTGTGCGCGTCGTGCAGTTCCGCCGTCATGCGGTCCAGGATGGAATAGAAGTCCTGGTCGTCTTTTGCAGTCTCTACCAGCGGCAAGTAACGCTCGTGAATGCCCTGCCAGTTCACGCCGCCGAATTCCGGATCGTAGTAACGCTCATCGATATCTTTCCAGAGTTTTTCAAATACTTGCTCGCGCTCTTTCGGCAAAAGGCCACGCGAAGTTCCGCTCGCGGTCATTGCCAGGACCCGACAGACGAGGAGTACTGCGAGAATCGAGCGCCGTCGGAAGCTGGGCGAAACGTATTTCATGATTTCGGCCTTGGACGTTTATCCGAAACACTATTGAATAGAAAAGGTTGCCTGACCGGCGCGACAAATGCCGCAAGCGCCCGCAGATAATAACAGCATGGACGCTTCGACGGGGAGAATCGGGAAAAGAGCGGGCTCGCCTGTATGGACCGAAGGCCAGTGTACCCCTGGCAAGACCCTGCTAGTTCGGATGGTCGTGCGAGTCGCGATTCAGTTGCTCCAGGTTTTCGCGGGCCAGTTCATTCTTTGGATCGATTCCGAGGGCGCGTTCAAAGTGCAGCCGCGCCCCTTTTAGGTTTCCCGTCTCCGCCAGCGCGCTGCCCAGGTTGGCCTCCGCGTTTGCATCCTGCGGATGCAAGCGAACCGCGGTCTGAAAGTGTGTAAGCGCTCCCGCGAAGTCGCCCTGTGCCGCGAGTGCATTCCCGAGATTGTAGTGCGCATCGAAATAATCGGGTCGGCCCTTCAGCGCGGTGTTTAGATGCGGGATGGCTCCGGCAATCTGTCCGCCAGCCAGAAGCACGGCGCCCAGGGCGTTGTTGGCGGTGGGATCGTCCGGGCGAATGCGAACGGCTTCCGTAAATTGCCGGACCGCTCCGGAAAGCTCGCCTTTCATCTCGAAGAGAGCCGCAAGATTGTAGTGCGCTTCGAAATCCTCGGGGTTGTTTTGAAGGTGGTGCAAAGCCAGCGCTTCCTGAATCGGCACTCGCGGATCGATCGTGGCGTCCCCGGATTCGTGCGGAAGCACCTGCAACCACAAATGCGCCATCTCGTCGCTCGCACGGTTGCCCGCCACCACGCGTTTTGGAGGCTGGTTGGGATTTCGAGTGTTCTCCGCCGAGTTGTCGTAGATAAAACGCATGGAGATTGTCGTTCCCGCAGGAAGGTCCACGGGTTGTTCATAACGATAGACGGCCTGCCAGTTCAAATCCCAGTTGCCAATATGAATCAAGGTCTTCTTGGTTCCGTCGGGCAGAGTCGCAAGCGCCTGTAAATCTCGTCCGAGGTAATGCGCGTGCGGATAGATGGCCAAAACGCTGGCGTCCACCGGCAAGGTGAAATCGTCGGAAACCAGAAAATTCCGCTCGCCAGGCGGTATGTCCAGCATGCGGTCGTTGTCCAGCTGCAACAGGATGGGATGCCGCGTTCCTGGCTTGTCTGTGAAGTACAGTCCGAGAGTCGGCTGAATCAGTTCCGGCTTTCCCGAAGGCTGAAAATGTGTGTTCAAAACCAGGTCGGTGTTTTTATCCAGGCGCAAGGCCATGCCGTCGGGCTCCACATACGGCGGAGAGCCCGGTTTCCAGAAAAGAAAATGGCTGTCCGGATCGAAAGCTTCTGATTCAATAACCAGTTCCATTCCGCCGAAACCCGCCCCGGGTTCTTTCTCAAGCCTGCGCCCGGACTCTTCCCGGTCCACCAAAACGTTGGCATGATGCACGAGCCGTTTATCGCCGGGCCTGATTTCAATGGCTCTCAACCATTGTGAGCGATCGACGGGCGTTCGAAACACAAAATTCCAATATGAATCGCTGCCACCCGCGAGAAGCAGGTAGGGCTTCGCGGCGCGGACAGTCACATCGGGCTTGCCCAACTGCCAGCCCGTGGGAAATGCTGGTTGCCGAGGAAGATCGGCGGGATTCCCTTCGATTTCCCCTTGGTCCACCCACGATTGAATCGTCCGGATCTCCTCGTCAGACAAGCGAACCTCGTCCGCGAATTTCAGCTCGCCAGGCTCCGGTAGCCACGGGGGCATGATGCGTTTCCGCGTAACGAACGCAATCTGCCGCCCGTGTGTCTTTACGTCGGCGTAGGTAAGCAGGGGGAAAGGCCCGGCTTCGCCGGGATGATGGCACTGCGCGCAATTCCGAAACACAATCGGCGCAATATCGCGGTCAAACGTCACTGGCGCCTCGGCCGCCGCGGGTTTCCGTGCTGATTTTCGCGCGGCCGCGGCGTGACGGGCCGTAATCCCCGCAGACGCGAGAGCGAGTACCATGAAAAATCCAGAAAGGGTTTCTGAAGCGTGCCTCATTCCAGATCCGAAATGTAGCATCCCACGCCATGAGTCGCGTCGACATCGAGGCTCTTGCCGCCGAGCGCGGCGGAAATCGCGTCCTCCAACTCATGTGTTGTTGCCACGCTGCGGGTGCGGCCAACATCCTCGTAAAGATTGTCGATCCTGCCGTGATAGACGAGACGCCGGTCGGCGCTGAATACGGCAACTTCCGGCGTAATCTCGACCTGACTCTCTTTTACAAGAACATGTTGCGGATCGCGCAGCGCCGGAATTTTGTAACCGTACTCGCGCTCGTGCTTGCGGATCACTTCCGCGGATTCCGCCTTACTCGGATAAACCAGCCAGAACGCCGCTTTCGCCGCATGCTCTTCACTTAGTTTCTGGATTGTCGGCGCGTAGCGATTCGCAACCGGGCAATCCGTCCGTACAAATATCAGCACGACAATTTTCCTGCTGCCGGATTTGAGCGGGTCCACAGGATTTCCCGCGAGATCGAAAGCAGTGTTTTGGGCGCCAAGAGAAGTGCAAGCGAACCAAGCCAGCCCCGCCGCAAAGATTACAACCAGAAGCAGAAGCAGGCGAACGACTCGAATGGTATGCCAACGGCGGCCCATACGTGCCCGCACCCCTGGGGCTTACGAATTTTACAGCGCCCATGAACCCTTGTCGAAGAGATTAGAGAAGATGCCAGAAGACGGCCTGCGCGATGCCAGAACCCCAACGCCGTTAACGAAGGTCGCCGGGCTCCACACCCTTCTTTCGTGCCTCATCGACCAGCGCATCGATCTTCGCTCGAAGCTGTTTCGTCTGGTCCTCGAGGCTCGTGATTTGCTGGTCCACCGGCACGCGATTGTACCCCTTATTGATCGGATAGCCGCCGGAGGTGGCGGGCGTTTTCCCTTCGCTGAAGTCCTGGAGGTCCCTAAGTTGCTTGTTGGTGTCATCCAACTGCGACTCGAGCTTCCGGAGTTCCTTGCGCGTATTCGCGATGTACTGCCCATCGGCTTTTGCGTCCGGGTCACCTGTTCCCAGATTCTTCGAATTCCCCACCACCGAAACAGGTCCGCTCAATCCGCTGACGTCGTCATTCGTCCAGACTTTCTTGGTTTTCTTGGCATCGGTTGGCGCCAGAGCCTTGGGGTTCGCCGGCCGGGCCGGAGAAGTTGCCGGGGCGGGGCTCGCGCTCTGGGGGGAGGCCGGAGCAGGACTTCCGGCGAAACACGCGGGACAGCTCAGCGCCCCGCAAAAAGCGAAAGCACTCCAATAGAGGAACGACCGGGTCATAAAGCCTCCGATTACTTTGAGGGCGAGGCTAGTTCTAGTACCTTAAACCCAGTATAGCGGACAAAGTTTCAGGGGTTTCGGGTGGCGCCGTCGGGCTTGCCCAACTCAGCACGAATCATAGCCAGGGCTTCCTTGGGAGGTCCAATGCGGCGGTACTGACCGTAAAAAGTTCGTTCGTGGATGGAAATAGAGCTAAAGAGTCTTCGACCATCGAAGTCGTATTGAGAAAACGAAGGCATCCACAGTCCCGGGAGCGTCTCATACCTCTCCTGCATAAAGTGGCTGCCTTTATAGACCTTGGCAAGAAACAACCCGACCGTGATGTCCCCGGTGACTTCCCCTTCCACGCGCGCGATTTGCCCCGCCTCCCGATCAATCCACACAAACCCGCGCACCTTGGCAAAAATAGAAGTCGCTCGCGAGGTGGACTTGTAGGCCGGATTTGGTTCCATCTTGTATTTGTAAAGCACCCGGCCAGCGCGAGTTTCACTGGAAACGAGGCTGTAAAGGAAAGCGATGCGCGTGGCGTCAATCAGATCGTCACGCTCCTTCTGCCTTTTAGCCATTTTCTCGTAGGCGTCATGTTGCGCGTGCCCATCGTCGGCCGCCCAGGAGAGAGCACGCTCCAGCTTCACCAGTTCCGCGTGATAAGCGTCCGGGTCGGTCGGCTTTCCGTCCGGGCCAATCGGAATATGATCGACACCAGTGCCTGCCGGAACAACGCGCGAAACCTTGATTTCGCCCGTCTGCTTATCAACGGCGTTCTTTCGCATTTCGACGCGCTCGACCCGTTCGTACAGGCTCAAGGCCTGGTCGTTCTTCTTCTGATTCGCCAATACCAGGTCGAGCAGGGCCGTTTTTTCGGCTTCCGTCTCTCGAGGCGGTACGGGGACGGGCACGGCGGCCTCCTGTGCCAGAGAGGTGGCAGCAAACGCCGGGAAGAGTCCTGCCACGAGAATGAGGGATCGCGCGCGCATCGTCGTAAGCGGCCCAGGACCGCCAACCCATATATTAATTTTGATTCTCGAGCCGGGGCAATTGTTGCTTTTCAATTGAGCAATAATACTTGTCACGCGCGCCTGCCGAGCGCCCCGGAATTTAGCGCCGAGCCGCTATGATTTTGGTTTCTCGGCTTGTTTTTGTTGCTGCTGTTGTTCTTCGGTCCAAGGCGGCACTACGCCGTTCATCCGCGCATAGGCGATGGACTGGCCCAGGTGTTCGCCGAAGTGTCCCGTGATCAGGATGAAGGAGCCCCGCAGGGTGGTCTGGCGCCCAAACATCTTTTGCGGTTTATCGGCGTCCGCGTCGCTGAGCGCCTGAATAGCCTGCCGGAAATGCCGAAACGAATCCTTCAAGGCTTCGACGGTCTTGGCCTTGTCGGTGGACAGCGCCGTGATGGAGTTGAAATCGAAGCCCGCAGGTGGCGGGGTCCCGAGCGACCGGGCCACCCCGTAATTAGCGGCTATGATGTGCGTGTACACCTCGCCGATCGAGCGCACTCCCTCGACCGGCCTCCATGCGTATTTTTCAGCGGGCACGGACTCCGCGAGGCGCACATACCGTTGTTCGTAGTATGCTGTCTCTACTAGGAATTCGGCCTTGGGTCCGCTAGCCACCGTCGCAGGGGCTGCCGCGGCTTTCTCTCCGGGCTGGTCTTGGGCGCCAGCGTTCCAGCCAAACGCCATCGCAAGGATGGTAAGTTCTAGAAAATAAACAGAGATGGGACGCATGAGTGCTCCTGGCAGTGTTCGCCATGGGTTCCCACTCCCAGCAAGGGCACAGCAAATCCTGCAAGGGGAGCCCCACGTACCGTACACCTAGATTTAAGGAAAGCAAAGGGGTCTCTCGACCGTCTATATAGCGGGAACGAATCGATCGTTATTCCCGTATTACCAAATGCACCCGGAGGTGTCTGTTTGGGAGTAGTACCTATCGAAGGATTGCGCGGCATCGGGGGGCTGGTCCCGCGAACGGCCAGAGTTCGGTTTACTTGGGCCCGCTTCCGCACCGCGGCCGTCACCATGGTTGAGACCTTCAAGCTCTCTCTGGACGCCCTCCGCGCCCATAAGCTGCGTAGTTTCTTGACATTACTGGGTGTCATCCTGGCCGTACTGACCCTTGTGGTGGTCATGAGCGTGGTTGCCGGGCTCAATTTCTACGTCGCGGACAAGGTCGCCAACCTCGGTGCCAACGTCTACGTTCTAACCCGTTTCGGCATCATCACCAGCAACGACGAGTGGATCAAAGCCCAAAAACGCCCCCTCATCACCAAGGAAGAGTTCACGAGCCTGAAGGGAGGAATGCACACCACCAGCCAGATCGCCGCCATTCTCGGCACCGCCTCGGACGTGCGCTCGGGAAACGAACTTCTGGAAGACGTGAACGTCGATGGGGTCACCTCGAACTATTCTCTGGTGCGCAATGTGAACGTGGCTTCGGGCAGATTCCTGACCGAAGCGGATGAAACGCATCACTCGCCGGTCTGCTTCATCGGCGCGGACTTGGTCAGAAAATTCTTCTACAACGTGGACCCCATCGGCAAAACCATCCGTGCAGGCTCCCACAGTTACGAAGTCATTGGCGTAGCCGCCGTCATCGGAAGCGCTTTCGGTCAATCGCAAGACCGCTTCTTGTACATTCCTCTCGGCACGTACTCCAAGGAATGGGGCAACCAGCGGGATTCACTCACGCTTTTCATGCAGGCAGGCAATGCCGAGATGATGGCCTCCTCCGAGGACGAAGCGCGCATGCTCTTGCGCGCCTGGCGCCATCAACCCTGGGACTCGGCTGATAGTTTCGGAATCATCGGCTCGGACTCCATCATGGGTCTGTGGAAACAGTTGACGGGAAACATCTTCATGGTCGCCGTTGGCCTGACTGCCGTTTTCCTGGTGGTCGGCGGAATCGTCATCATGAATATCATGCTGGCCAGCGTGACCGAACGCACGCGGGAGATTGGTTTGCGGCGCTCTCTGGGCGCCAGAAAGAAACACATTATCCTGCAATTTGTGACCGAGTCTGCGGTGCTCGCGGCCACCGGCGGGCTGATGGGCATAGGTTTGGCCTATGTCCTGGTTGCGGCCGCGCGCGCAGCGACATCGATTCCCATGCGCACGTCCATGAGCGCGGTGATTCTCTCGCTGTCCGTTTCAACCGGAGTCGGCCTCTTCTTTGGAATTTACCCCGCCATGCGCGCCGCGAAACTCGATCCTATCGAAGCACTGCGGGCAGAAGGCTGAGGAGCGTTGACTCCGGCCGATGGGGACCGGGTCACACAAAACAAAAATGGCGCAACAACATGGTGAAAATCTAAAGCAAGCAATGGACACGCTCCGCGCGCACAAATTGCGCAGCTTCCTGACGGTGTTCGGCGTAGTGCTCGGCGTCAGTGTGATCATGCTGGTAGCCGCTCTGATCACCGGCTTCGACGCGCAAGTCCAGGACAACATCAAGCAGTTCGGCGCGGATACCGCCTTTGTCTCGCGCTTTGAACAAGGCCCGCACAACGGCCGCCGTCCCAAGGACGAGCGTGAACGCAAGCCTCTAACGCTCGCCGATGCCGTGGCCATTCAAGAACGTTGCCCTGCCGTGAAGGACGTTACCGTCTTTTTGACATGGTGGGAGCAAGAGCACAAGGTCCGCACCAAGTCCGGCGAAGTGACCTCCATCGATTACCGCGGCGTGCAACCGAATTTCGGCCAGGTTTATGCCAACGCTTCGACGCTGGAAGGCCGTTTCATCAGCGAAGGCGATGACCTGCATCGCGAAAAAGTCGTGATGCTCGGAGAAAACGCCGCGCCAGTGCTCTTTCCCGAGGGTTCGCCTGTCGGAAAAGATGTAATGATCGATGGCTCCCCGTTTCGCGTGATTGGCGTCGTGGAAAAGCCAAAAGGCATGTTCGGCGCGGACGATGAAGACAAACGCGTGCTGATTCCCTACAACACTTTTCAGAAGATTTATCCCAGCGCTTACGAAAACCAAATTCGCTTTCAAGCCTACGCGAACCAGCTGGATCAGGCCGTGGATCAAGCGACGGAAGTGCTCCGTCGGCGCCGCAACGTTCCCTACGACGGCAAAAACAATTTTTCGATCAACACCTCGCAACAGGAGATCGAGCAGTTCCATAGCATCCTAGGCATGGTCGCTCTCGCCACCGTCGTGCTCAGCGGCATAGGTCTGCTCATCGGCGGCGTGGGGGTGATGAACATCATGCTCGTTAGCGTGACCGAGCGGACGCGCGAGATCGGCATCCGCAAAGCCATCGGCGCCAAAAGCGGCGACATCACCTGGCAATTCCTGCTTGAGGCCATGACGCTTACGGGAGCCGGCGGCGTCATTGCGCTGGTATTGGTGAACGGCTTGGTGATTCTGGTGCGCCTGGGACTGAAGTGGCCTGGCAGCGTGCCGATCTGGGCCGCTGCGACTGGCATCATCGTCAGCGTGAGTATCGGCTTGATCTTTGGGGTGTGGCCGGCGATGAAAGCGGCCAAACTGGACCCCGTCGAAGCCCTGCGTTACGAATAGGGCCGAGGGCCAGTGGTTCCCCCAAAGCATCCAAGCGTTCTTGGAATCCCGAAAAACCAGACCATCGAACTAGGGAAGCGGCGAGGGATCCGCAAAAGAAGCGTTAGGCGAAACCTCGCGCGCCGGTGGCCCGGGCGTCTCGGAGTTGCGCTTACCGGCCGAAGTTTTTGGAACGGATTTCGCATGGCCGCTTTCGACCGGGACGGCAGCGGCGGGAATCGTGCCAGTCCGCGTGTACCGAGATAAGGCAAGATCTTGTGCGCTTCCACTGGGTACTGCGGCGACTGCCGGCGTGGGCCGCCTCCGAACCCAGTGGCCGAGAGAGCTCGCCGCGGTCACTGCGCTGGCGAGCAGCAAAACTGCCGAAGCAATGGCTAAGAGATCGCGTGGATGCGCCGGGCGCATGAACCAATAGGGGCGATTCGGCTGCCGAGAAAGCTTGTCCCGGCAGCGAGCCAGCAGATAAAGCGCGCGTCCCAGATCATGGCCCGTCTGGTAGCGGTTATCCGGGTTCTTTGCAAGACATCGCGCGAGGATTCGATCGAAGGCCGCAGGAAGCGTTGGATGAAGCTTGGACGGGGGAATGGGGTTTGCCGTCAGAATCTGCGCGCAGACTTCTCCGAGCGAATTACCGGCGAACGGCCGGACGCCGGTGATCATCTCGTACAGCACGATGCCGAGCGAAAAAAGATCGGAGCGGCCGTCCTGCTTCTGTCCTGCAATCTGTTCGGGCGATAGGTAAGCAGGTGTGCCCAAAACGCGGTCCGCGCGGGAGACTTGCGAAGCAAATCGCGCGACACCGAAATCGATGAGCTTCACTTTGTGGTCTTCGGTGACGCGAATGTTGCTGGGCTTCACGTCACCATGAATGATGCCCGCCCGGTGGGCGTAGGCGAGTGCCGAGGCCAGATCGGCGGTCCACACGGCCGCGCTGGCAAACGGAATCCGAGATTGCGCCAGCAGCTGCTCGAGATTTTTTCCTGAAACAAATTCCATCACCAGAAAAGGAGTGCCGCTGCCGTCGTTGCCGAGGTCATAGAGCTGCGCGATCGCAGGGTGGGAAAGTCGCCCGACGGTTTGCGCTTCTTGCAAGAACTGCGCCTCGCTGTTCTTGCCGAAGCCCTGAAGAAACGTTTTCAGCGCCACGGTGCGGCCGATGACGGTGTCGCGTGCCTTGTCCACGCGGCAAGCTGCGCCGCATCCGAGAGTTTCGAGAATTTCGTAGCGGCCGGTCTTAAGAACTGGGCTCATGCGGAACGCAACAATCGAGTGGCACGCTCGCGAAAACTGGTGTGCGCGGTCTCGACCGGGGCCGCCGCCTTGCGGCGGGCAAATGGATACAATTCGGTAGCCAGCAGATCCACGGACTGATAACGGTGCGCTGGGTCTTTTTCCAGAGTCTTGGCAATAATCGCGTCGAAGGGCTTCGGAACGGAAGGATTTGCCTGAGAGACCGGAAGCGGCTTGGAGGAAAGAACCCGCGTGCAAATTCCCTGCAGCGAATCGGAATCGAAGGGTCGCTTGCCGGTAACCATCTCATACAGCACTACACCAAGTGAAAAAATATCGGAGCGCGCGTCCTGCGGCCGGCCTAGAATCTGTTCGGGGCACCAATAAGCCGGAGTGCCGAGCAGCGGCGTGTCCTTCTTATCGTGGCTGGCCAGGCGCGCCATGCCGAAGTCCGTCAGCTTCACGCGGCCGTCATCGAGAATCAAAATATTAGCAGGCTTGATGTCGCCGTGAATGACTCCACGGCGATGGGCTAGGTGCAAAGCCGAGGCGATCTCTCCGACCCACGCACAAGCGCGCGGCAGAGGAACACTTCCCTTGGCCAGAACCTTGTCGAGAGGCAACCCTTCCAGGAACTCCATCACCAGATACGGCGTTTGCGTGGGTTCGTCAATGCCCATATCGTGCAGCGTGACCACGCAGGGATGCGAAAGCTGGCCGACCACGCGCGCCTCTTGCAGGAAGCGGTCGCGCCCCGCGCCCTGCGCCAGCGCAGGCGAAAAGAGCTTGACGGCGACGATGCGCCCGATCATGGGATCGTGCGCGCGCACGACCTTGCTGTTTGCGCCGGCACCGATTACGTCAATAACCTCATAGCGGCCTACTTGCATGGTGGCCTTTCCCTCAGGCTGATGCTGCCGAAACTGTGTAGAGAGTATCGAAAGGAGTGGTCTCATTAAATGAAGCAAGCGTGCTACTGGGAAGAGTACGGAGGTACTAGTGCGAAAGATTGAAATAAGCAGGCTGCGAGACAGGAAGCCTCAGGGAGCGGGGCGGAACACCAGGGCCGAGGATCATTCCGTCCTTTTGAACGGAACGAGAGTCGGGGCCGTGGTCAGGCGCGCGGGAAAGTCCCGCACGAAAGCCGTCATCGAGGGATGCCAGAGACCGTTGTACCCAAAATACTGCATTTCTTTCAGGGCTTGATCCGGCGGCAGTTTTTCAAAAGCCATGCGGTAGCTGGCGACAAAAACGCCGGTGCGATCTTCTCCATAGTGGCAATGCACGAAGACTTTTTCCTGCGGATGGTCGCGGAACAGGGAGAGGAACTGCGCCACCTGCTCGTTTGTCGGAGCAGACCATTCGTTGACCGCGATGTGCACGAAGCGAATCCCCAATGATTCCGATCTTTTTTCTTCCCAGCTGATTTTGGACGGGTCTTCGTCACGAAGATTGACGATCGTGGTGATGCCCAGTTTTTTCAGCTCGAGCAGTCCCGGATCTCTGGGCTGCGCGCCGCGATACAAACGATCATTGATCTTTCCAGAATTGGGGACGCCCGCAATTCGCAGTTTTTCGCCGTATGCGGAGTGCATGGAGGAGGGCGTGGATGACGGCGCTTGCTTGCGAGCCACGAGACGCGAAGAAAACGCGCCAGCGAAAACCAGCGAGAAAAGGAGAGCGGCGCGGCCCATAGGGGATTGGATGCTGTTCGTCTGGCGCCCGATGCCAGCGCGCCAAGGACGGCAGGCCCGCCCCGTGGTCCAGAAAGGGCACCACTACAGATAGACGTGATACCAAAACGTCAACCACATTTTGCGATTTCCTCTTGACAGGACCTTCACAGCCGTTGATACTTCGATTCCAGATTCGGGGGAATGTGGTAGCGCCATGCGGGCCAAGTCGAGGTTGTGCAGTAGGTCCGTAGTGATTCCACGAAGCCGGCCCTAGTTCTAAACCAAAAAATCGAGCGCGAAGTAGCTGCTCCGCGCCCGCATTTCAGGCGCGGAATTTGCTGTGAGGCTGTGTAAGACCCACCAGCCAGCGGCAGAGCGTTGGCGTTTCGAATGGTTTTGATGGTGACCGCGAGTCGGTCGATGGAAAAGTCCTCTGCCGAACGGTGGCCTTTTTCTCCGGCCGGGTGGACGAATACTGGGTTTCGAACGGTGGTGATCTTCAGGGCCCTCCCAGCACCCTGGGGCTAGCGGTGGAGTAAAATAAGGGATGGCCCGCTAATAGGGGGCTTGAGGTCGCGGAGGGCGGCATGGCAACGGTGAAACAAGCATGGACTGGGAATTCCCCGATCACGGAGACAACTCTGGAGAATACGGGAGCGGGAACACAGCAAGGCCTCTCTTTTGAAAGATATTTTACAGACGGAAAGATTTCTCCATTTGAAGCCGTTGAATGGGAGAAGCGCACCGCGCTGATCGGGAACGAAAAGGGCGTGACCATCTTCCGCCAGGAAGACGTCGAGGTGCCCAAGAACTGGTCGCAGACGGCCACCAACATCGTCGCCAGCAAATACTTTCACGGCAAGCCGGGTTCGCGAGAGCGCGAAGGCTCGGTGCGGCAATTGATCAGCCGTGTGGTGAATACCATTGACGGCTGGGGCCAGGCGAGCGGCTACTTCGCCTCGGATGCCTCGCGCGATGCGTTCCGCGACGAGCTGACGCACCTGCTCGTCGAACAAAAGATGGCTTTCAATTCGCCGGTGTGGTTCAACGTCGGCGTGCAGCCGAAGCCGCAGTGCTCGGCGTGCTTTATCAATTCCGTCGAGGACAACATGGAATCGATCATGGGCCTGACGCGGACCGAAGGGATGTTGTTCAAGTGGGGCTCCGGAACCGGCACGAATTTCTCCTCGCTGCGCGGCAGCAAGGAAACACTTTCAGGAGGCGGCATCGCCTCGGGGCCGGTGAGCTTCATGAAGGGCTTCGACGCGTTCGCGGGGGTGATCAAGAGCGGCGGCAAGACGCGGCGCGCCGCCAAGATGGTCATCCTGAACATCGATCATCCGGACATCGTCGAATTCATCGAATGCAAGACCAAGGAAGAGCGCAAGGCGCATGTGCTGATCGAACAGGGTTATGACGCCGGAATTGATGGCGATGCTTATGCTTCGATTTTCTTCCAGAACGCGAACCACTCGGTGCGCGTGACGGACGATTTCATGCGCGCGGCGGAACAAGACCGCGACTGGTGGACACGCAACGTAACGGACGGGCAGCCCGCGGAAAAGATGCGGGCGCGTGACCTGCTTTACAAAATTGCGGATTCCACGTGGCGCTGCGGCGATCCGGGCATGCAGTACGACACCACCATCAACCGGTGGCATACTTCGAAAAACACGGCGCGCATCAATGCCTCAAATCCCTGCTCGGAGTACATGTTTCTCGACGACACGGCGTGCAATCTTGCTTCGCTGAACCTGATGAAGTTTCTCGGATCGAACGGGCAGTTTGATGTGACCGCGTTCAAGCATGCGGTGGACGTGACCATCACGGCGCAGGAAATTCTGGTGGACAACGCGAGTTACCCGACACCGCGAATTGCCGAGAATTCCCACAACTTCCGGCCGCTGGGCTTGGGCTACGCCAATCTCGGCGCCCTGCTGATGTCTCTGGCGCTGCCTTACGACTCCGACGAAGGTCGCGACATGGGCGGAGCGATCACCGCGCTGATGTGCGGCGAGGCGTACGCGCAATCCGCGCGCATCGCGGAAAGAATGGGCACGTTTCCCGGCTACGAAGTGAACCGCGAGCCGATGCTGGACGTGATGCGCATGCACCGCGAGGCGATGCGCGGAATCAAGCCCGAGCACGTGCAGACGGAATTGTTCCTGGCAGCGCAGGAATCGTGGGACACCGCGCTGGCCCACGGCGAAAAGTTGGGCTACAAGAATTCGCAGGTAACCGTGCTGGCGCCGACGGGCACGATCGGCTTCATGATGGACTGCGACACCACGGGAATCGAGCCGGATCTCGCGCTGGTCAAACACAAAAAACTGGTCGGCGGCGGTCTCATCAAGATCGTGAACAACACCGTGCCGCAAGCGCTGATGAGGCTGAAATATACGCCGGAGCAGACCAGCGAGATCGTTTCCTACATCGACAAGCAGGGAAAGATCGAAGGCGCGCCGTACTTGAAGGCGGAACACCTGCCGGTTTTCGATTGCTCGCTGGCGCCCTTGGGTGGCGGACGGTCCATCGCGTGGACCGGGCACGTAAAAATGATGGCGGCGGCACAGCCGTTCCTTTCTGGCGCGATCTCGAAGACCATCAACATGCCCGAGGAATCCTCGATCGAAGACATCGGGGAAGCTTACATCGAGTCCTGGAAGTTAGGCTTGAAGTCCGTAGCCATCTACCGGGACAACTCCAAGCGTTCGCAGCCGCTGAACGCGGGCGGATCGAAGGAAGAGAAGAAAACCGAATCTGCACCAGTAGCGGCAGTAGAGCCGATGCAGCGCGAACTGTTCGCACGCGCGGTGCGCGAGAAGATGCCGGTGGAGCGCCCATCGGTGACGCACAAGTTCAGCGTGGGTGCGAACGAAGGCTACATCACCGTCGGCATGTACCCGGACGGACGGCCCGGCGAAATCTTTATCAAGATGTCGAAAGAAGGCTCGACGCTTTCCGGTGTGATGGACGGCCTGGCGCTAACCGTGTCACTGGGCTTGCAATATGGCGTGCCGCTCAAGGTGTTCGTGGACAAGCTGGTGAATACAAGGTTTGAACCGTCGGGCATCTCGGGGAATCCGAATATCCGTTTCGTTTCTTCCGTGCTGGATTATCTCGCGCGGTGGCTGGGCGGGCGATTCATCTCCTCCGACTATCTGAAGCTGAACACCGATCAGGCCGTGAGGGTTGCTCCTGTTCAGCCACTTCAAACAATGATGGACGCCGCGATGGCTTTGGAGCCGGCGGCTGGCACCTCGTCCAAACTGCGCGACGCCCATGAGGGCGCACCCACCTGCTCCGAGTGCGGCATGCTCATGGTGCCGAACGGGGCGTGCTATAAATGCGGGAACTGCGGCAGCACGAGCGGCTGCAGTTGAGCACCGTCGCTAGGCCGCGGGACACGACACGATGAGCGCTCTCTCCTCCGCTTCAGGGCTGGCCGCAAGACTGGCTCCGGAAAAGCCGAAGGCCCGCGGCTTTTTGCACATCGTGCGCCACGGCGGAGGACCCAGCGCCATTTATGTCGTTACTTATCATCGACTTGCCAGCGGCCTCGACAGAGTAGGCGCACATCGGAAGCCAGCCCTCGCCGAGGGCGCACAGGCGTTGATCGAACTGCTCGAGCGCATTGGCGTGGACTTCCGGCTCAAAGAAGTCCGGGGCGCTCTGGAAGATATTCTTCGGCTCGGCTCAGCCAATATCCCCGATCTGTGGCTCAGCGACGAGGAGATGCTCGAAAAAGGACTCGTCGAGAGCTAAACAGCAGGCCCGGAAGAAGCGACCTAAGCCGGAGTGTGATGCTGCCCTCCGGCTTTTGTCTTTTGCTCTTAGCAGTGCTTCGCCCACCCCGGTTTTTTCAGAAAGAGTGCCAAAGTCGCTGCACCAAAAGACTTACTCCAACAAACTCCAACATTCTTGAAAGAGTGCGCAAGGACATGAAGCATGACGTTCACTAAACGGCTTCGCGAGGGAATACGTCGCGGAGAAGTCACTTGCAGCGTGCGAATCTGGATGCGTCCCCGCGTCAGAGTAGGTGCGCGATACCGTATGGAGGAAGGCGAGATTCAAGTCGATTCGATTCAACCGATAGGGTTTCCAGATATTACTCCTGAACTGGCGCGCGAGTCTGGATTCCTTGGCGTTGTGGACCTGCTCAAGGTCGCCAAACATGGTCGAGGCGAGAATATTTATTTAATCCGGTTCCACTACGTGCGACCGCGCGCCCAGCGAATGGGGCAGCGTAAGTCTGGTTAGAACCTCGAGTGACTTCTCCGTCGCATAAATGCGACGGCTTCTCAGGACACGCATGAGTCGAGAACCTCGGGAGTTTGCGCGGGGGCGGGTATCTGGGCATATGAAGACGAGGCAGCCAGATGAAAAAGTGCTAGCGAGAGTAACAAAAACGAGTGGAGAGGACCACGCACGGTCGCATGTTGTAATGGCATGGTGGGTTTGGCAAGTATTGGGAGTGGCTAACAAGGACTCACGCTAGTGGCTCCAGCCGTGGCCGATGAACCCGCAGCTAGCGGGGACGCGGGCGGAGAGGCGGGCGGGCAGTCAGGGACCGCGGGCGCATGCGGAAGCGCGGGCCTAGCGGCGGGGGGACGTTGCGGAGGAAATCGCCGCAGTAGGGGCAGCGACCGTCGTCGGCGATGGGGCCGGTGGCGTCGGCGCGGAGCCAGTGGCCGCGTAGGTCGCACGAGGGATTGATGCATTGCACGGTGAAGCCGGGCAGATATTGCATGCAGACTCTCTCAGTGGCCAGCCAGCTTCGCGGCGACACGGTACGGCTCGTGTAGGAGAAGCTCCCATGGGCGGCCCGGGCAGAATTGTTAGCGTGAATTCTGCCGTCACGGTGCTGTGGTGTCAAGAGAAATGAATACAACAGATTGTGGTGGGGTTGCGGCGAAGAGGAGAGTGGTGCGAAGAGAGCGCAGCGCTTGGGCTAGGGATAGACTCTTGAAGAAACCGTTTCTGGAAGGTGCGGAGGCGAGACGATGCTCAGTCGGAGATGGGTTTAGAGTTGTTGGCCCGGACGTCAGGCCGTGGAAGTCTTAAATCTGTGGCGGAGCTGTTGGCGCCGGCGGAGCCGTGGTGCCTGACGACGCTTGGAGAGCCGCGAGTTGCGTTTTCAGAGCGTCGACCGCCTGCTGCTTGCCGGTGATTTGCTCGAGCATCGCGTCGATCTTGGCCTTTCCAGCAAGGTCGTGGGAGTGATCGGGATTGGATAAATAGGTGTCTTGCTGCAACGCGAGTTCGCGCTGGAGAAGTTCGAGACCCTTTTGCGCATCGGCCACCTGCTGCTTCAGCGCGGCCAGTTCGGCGGAGTCCTTTGCCTTTTGGTCTGTATCCCCGGCATTTGCGGCGGGCGCGGGTGGCCCGGCCGGAGCAGGAGCTGCGTTAGTATCTGGTGTGCCGGAAGAATCCGCAGCCGGCTGGGCGGCAGGTGCTGGAGGCGCCGAAGCCGCTTCCGGAGATTGCGCGGGAGCGGAAGCGTTGGCGGCCTGTGCCGCAGCGGCCGGCTTCAGAGTGTCATCCGTAATAACCGGAGCTGGCTGCTTGGCAGCGGCTTTCTTTTGCTCGCGAGCGCGACGGGCGGCTTCGGCCACGGATTGCGTGGGTGAGTCTTGCGATTGGGCGAGCGTTGCCAAAGGATGGAGGGCAGCGGCGAAGATGGCGGCAATGGCCAAGCGCAAAGAGATGCGTCGTGACATAGTTTTATACCTCTTGGGCTATGGGCAGGCTCAACTTCAAGCATACCTCCTCGCTTGGCTGCCGGCAATTCCGGGGGTTTCAGGTGCTGCGAATGTGGCAACTCGCAGTGCGGATCAGGAGAGAGTTACGGCATGTGTGCTGGAGGGTTCCGAGTCAGTGCTTTGTGGCAGTCTCAGTCCGCTTCTGGGATCGCACGAAGCAAGGCAGCGGCTTCTGGCGTTCGGGCTACGTCGCGGAAAGAAAAGTGAGTTTCGAGGTTTTTCACTTGTTGCCCGTTGATTTCCGCGTAGGGGTAGATGAAATAGTTGAGCGGGTCGCCTTTTTGATCGGAGGAGAGGCGGATGTCGCGACCGTAGGTAAAGAAAACACGGTTAACGTCGTGGGCGCCGAAGAAATAATCGTGCTTGGCGGGATTTTCCCAGGCTTCCGAGGCGTCTACGGGAACCCATCCAGGACCGTTGAGATAAAACTCGGCCCAGCAGTGGTAGCCGGCGATGTCGCCTTCGGTTTTGCCTTCGGGCAGCGAGAAACCCATTTCGAAGCGCGCGGGAATGCCGGAGGAACGCATCATGCCGATGAACAGAGAATGGAAGTCGGTGCAGTTGCCGCGCTTGGCGGTCGAAGCCCAGACAGCGTCTCCGCGGCCCCAGCCATCGCCGGTTTTGTCGTAGCGCATGGTGGAAACGACGTACTCGTAAATGTGGCGCGCTTTTTCGATTTGCGTGGTGTCGCCGGCGGTGTGCTCCCTGGCGAGTTCGGCGATGGCGCCGTTCAGGGGAACCAGTTCGTCGGGCTCGAGATAGCGACGAAGCGGAGGGCCTGCCGTGGAGCTAACCGCGGCGTTCTTCAGCATGCCATCCAAAGCGACCTTGTGCTCGCGGCGCGTTGCCGTGAAGCGGAGCGTAACGTCAAAACCGCTTGCATATTGTTTGGCCGTGGGCTTAAACATGGCAAATCTGTTTTTGTATTCGGAATCGCGACCTTGCGAGTACGCAGCGGGGCTGTCGATGTGCAACGTGGTCACATCCTGATAGCCGTCGGCTTGCGGCAGCGGAATCCACAAGCGCACCGGGCCGCCAGGGTGTTCCGTCGCCGGGAAGTGCACTTGATAGGTGAATTCGAAGGCGCGCGAGGGCATGGCCGGGGCGGAATCGGCACGTACCGCAGGACCATGGTCGGCAACGCGGACGGCGTAGATTGAGGCGGCCAGGATGGTGGCCAGTGAGAAAAGCCAACGCGTCATTCATGACTCCTGCCAAGGAAGGCGACCACCGGATTATACTCGTTTGGGTAATGAAGTAGAAACGGACGCAAAAAGACTGACGATGAGAAGGAATGCGGGCATGCGCGGGCTCGGAGTGCTGCTACTGGCGGCAAGCGGCTTGATAAACTGTGTACCGATCACTTCCTATGCCCAGGAGCAGGGCGCGCCGGTTGGTGTTCGGCCGTCCCCTTCAAGAAACCAGGAAAAGGCTGCGGTTCGCGAAGCGCATCGGTTCTGGGACCGGGAGAACGACTGGCTGTTCGCGGGAGTCGGAGCGTCGCGGACGCTCGATTATTTTTCGACGTTGAACATGCGGCGGCGCGGCCTGCAGGAGATTTTTCTGAACAATGATGCCGTCGATAATCATGCGGCGTTCGCGGCGATCGAAGCGTCGGCGACCGGCGTCTCCATAGGAGCGGCGTACCTATTTCATCGCTACGGGCACCACAAGCTGGAGAGATGGACATCGATCGTACACCTTGGGTTGGCTACCACGGGTGCTGCGCGAAATTATTGTCTGAAGACGCCACACTTTGCTGCAACTCCTGGTGCGCATTAGAGGGCCTCGGCGCTTTGCGAGGCCCGTTCGCGTTAGCAATCCCGAGTCCCAAGACATGCAGTCTTGCGTGCTGGCGCTTCGTGCGGCATACTCGCGCCCCGTGCGGCCTTGGTCGGTAGCGCACGGTGGCTCGGTTGGGTGGTTTGCGAGGAGGTCTGGATGGAGCGGTGTGTCTGTTTTCACCGTTTCGGGGTGCTGCTTTGTCTGAGCTTGTCGCTCGCTACGGGGATTTGCGGACGCACGCGGGCCGCAGTCTTGGCGAATGCCCGGCCCTTCTCCGCGCAGACCTTGCCGGCGCCTCGGGCTCCTAGGGAAGCGCCATCCGCCCCGCCTGCGGCACCGCAACCGCCAAAAAGTGGGGAATATGTGCTCTCGTCGGACCGCTATGAAAAGGCGGTCACCTATTCGCGCGCAGCCTACACCATGTATTTCGTTTCGGTGGGCCTCAACATCCTGGCGCTCGTGATTCTTTTGCGGCTAGGGATTGCCGCGAAGTTTCGGGATTGGGCCGAGAGCGTCAACGATAAGAGGTGGATACAGGCGATGATTTTCGTCCCGCTGCTGGTTTTGACAGTGAATGTCGTTGCCCTGCCGCTTCGATTGTATGGACATGTGCTCTCGCTGCGCTATGAAATGTCGGTAGAAAGATGGGGCTCCTGGCTCCTGGATTGGACCAAGGAGCAGTTGCTGATGGTGGGATTTGCGTTGATCTTCGCGCTGATGCTGTCCGCGATCATGCGTCGGAGCCCGCGGCGCTGGTGGCTGTATTTATGGCTTGCTGCGCTGCCTGTCGTGCTTTTCTTTGTCTTCATCAGCCCTTGGCTTGTCGATCCGCTTTTCAATAAGTTCGCGCCCTTGCAAGCGGAACACCGGGAGCTTGTCGCGGCCATTGAAAACCTGACCAGACATGCGGGTGTACCGATTCCCGCGGAGCGCATGTTCCTGATGCGAGCCAGCGAAAAAACCAACGAAGTCAATGCCTATGTGACCGGATTGGGAGCCTCGAAGCGCGTGGTGATTTGGGACACCACGATTCAGAAGGCTACCGCCAACGAAACGCTCTTCATTGTGGGGCATGAGCTGGGACACTATGTTCTGGGGCACATTTGGAAAGGATTTTTGTTTGCTGCGGCACTGATGTTATTTGGGTTTTACGCGTTGTTTCGCGCGTTGCACTGGACTCTGGGCCGCTGGAGCGGGATTTGGAGAATCTACGGCCCCGAAGATTGGGCCTCCTTCGTTGTGTTGCTGCTGCTGGTAGAGATGGGAATGTTTCTTGCGGCGCCGGTGGAGAACGGTTTCTCGCGGATCGAGGAGCATGCCGCCGATGTCTATGGCCTGGAGGTTACGCACGGGATTATTCCCGATTCCTCGGAGGTCGCTGCGCAATCCTTCCAGGTATTGGGAGAAGTTGACCTGGCAGATCCAAATCCGCCGGAATTTATTACCTTCTGGCTGTATTCGCATCCACCGCTAGGCGAGCGGCTGGTTTTCGCGCACAGCTACGATCCGTGGTCGAAGGGCGAAGCGCCCAAATACGTAAAGTAGTCCTGCGCGATTTGTCGCCGACGGGTTGTCCTTGCTACCGGCGGCCCGCGGAATGGCGGCGGGAAAAGGCTCGGACTTTGTGGCGATTGCCGCAACGGGACATGGAGCACCAGCGGCGGCGGCGCGTGCGTGAGGTATCATAGAAAAGCAGCCCGCACTCCGGGTTCGAGCAGACGCGCAGGCGGACACTGGCGCCTTCTGCGATCAGCTCCGCTGCCGAACGAGCCATGGCCGCGAGAAGCCAGTCCAGGCCACCTTCGCGGGCGACGAATTCCAAGCCCCATTTGCCGTTCCGCGGGAGGATCTCGTCGTGGCCTTCGGTGACGCGCAAAACGTCATTGATCGGCTCGACCCAATCGCGCAACAGGGTTTCTTTCTGAAGAATCGCGCGGAAGGCCAGATGTAGGGAAGCGTGTAGCCTTTGTGCTTTGCCGAGCAGTGTCCCGGCGCTTTGCGGGTCATTTTGCGGGAGTGCCAGGAGCTGGGCACTGCGCTCTGAGGAAATGATCTTTGTAACCAGAAGAAAATGGAGGAGTTCTTCCCAGGAGAAGTCAGAAGAAGTGCCGAGTTCGTTTACGAAATCGAGGCAAAGCCTGCCACCGATGAGATCCAGGGAAGAGTGGGGCACGGGGCTCACCTCCGTATACCGGTTAGTAGCGGATTTCGGAAAAACAATGGCGCAATAACCGGTTAAATGTAACAGTACGGTTACACTTTGTCACGCCAGTTTTTTTGCCGCGGCGAAGATTCCTTGCACGCTCTCCGGCATCAGATGGCCTGGGGAGCTGGTTCTTATGAGATGGATGGCTACCGTTGGTGCGGCATTGCTAGCGGGGTTCTCGGTTTGGGGATTGCGGGCAAGTTCCGCCGTCGAGACCCAAACTAACCTGGGCGCCGCTGCCCGCGTGCCCGTGATTGTGGAACTCTTCACCTCAGAAGGTTGCTCTAGTTGTCCTCCTGCAGACGGCCTTCTGGCAGAGCTTGCTAGCCGGCAACCGCTAGGATCAGCGGAGGTCATCGCCCTTGAGGAGCACGTGGATTACTGGGATCAGCAGGGCTGGCGAGACCCCTTTTCCTCCTCCGCCTGGACTGCCCGGCAATATGAATACTCCGGGAAGCTGCACAGCGGCAGTCCCTACACCCCAGAAATGGTGGTAGACGGGATGGCAGGATTCGTTGGCAGCCGTGGAGCGGTGGCCCGCCAGGCGATCGAGAAAGCAGCGGCCATCAAGAAAACTAGAATTGAGGTCAGCGATATTTCGCCGCTACAGAACCGATCGCTGGCTTGCAAGGTGAGCGTCGAGCGGCTCTCGAGCATCGCGCCTCGAGACACGGCGGAAGTCGTTCTGGCGATCACCGAGAGCGGGCTGCACTCCGCCGTAAAAGCCGGGGAAAATTCAGGCGCGGAGCTGCACCATGCGCCTGTGGTTCGGGAATTGCGAGTGATCGGCGTTATGGGGAAGAACGGCGAGGAAGGATTCCAAGCGCAACCTGCCGTGAAACTGGATGCCCGATGGAATTTAGAGAATTTGCGCGTCGTCGTTTTTGTGCAAGAAAGAAAGAACCGGCGCATTCTGGGAGCCGCCGCGGTTAAGGTAACGCAGTAAGATATGCCGTCGCGCTAAAGAATAAAGAAACGAGCAGCAATTTAGACGACCAGAAAGAGAAGCGCGAACCCCCGCCTAAGTCTGTGCTATTTTGAATTCGCATGTAGGAGAGAAGTTTCCTTTCAGACCGCCGCGTGCGCTTCCGATCGGCGCGTAGGCCTGCTCACGGCGCGCTCGGCGAGACGTCAGAAAGGTGGAGCGGCTGGCGGGGTTTTCTTGGAGCGATGAATGCATGAGGACAACTATGGCGCCCCGTGCGAGGTCGACGGAACTTCACCTCCGCCCACGAGCGGATTTCGCAGTCTGTTCTTGAATGAAGCGGGCTTGCGCGCGGGCTGGCGGCTCCTGATCTACATTGCGATTTTCTTTGTATTGTGGACCGTTTCCATTTTCCTTCTCGGGCTGTTCTTCCGGCCGACGCGCGGCGTTTTTTCTCCCAGATTTCAATTCTTTGGCGAATTGGCAAGCTTTCTCGCTGCATTTCTCGCGGCTTGGATAATGTCCCAGATCGAACAGCGGCCGACCGGCGTCTACGGGCTGCCCGCGCGCGGCGCGTTCGGGAAACCGTTTTGGCTCGGCTGCCTCTTTGGCTTCTTGGAGATTGTTGCTCTGATGGGACTGATTGCGGCGCTGGGCGGCTATTCCTTCGGAAGCCTGGCGGAACACGGCGTAGGGATCGCCAAGTGGGCCTTGTTCTGGGGCGTTTTTTTTGTGGTCGTTGGTCTGTTCGAGGAATTTTTCTTCCGCGGCTACTCGCTTTACACTTTGGCGAAAGGCATCGGCTTTTGGCCGGCAGCCGTTCTCCTCTCCGTTTCCTTTGGCGCTGTCCACCTGCAAAATTCAGGCGAGGGCTGGGTCGGCGTGGTTGGCGTGGTTTTCGTGGGGCTGTTCTGGAGTTTCACGCTGAAGCGCACGGGAAGCTTGTGGTTTGCGCTCGGGATGCACGCGACGTTCGATTTTGGGGAAACTTTCCTCTTTTCTGTTCCGGACAGTGGGATGATTTTCCCGGGCCATCTTTCGAACGCCACGCTGCATGGACCGAACTGGCTGACCGGAGGCACACCCGGACCGGAAGGAAGTGTGTTCGATTTTCTAATCCTCGCTGTTTTCTTTTTCGTTTTTAACCGCTGGTATCCTCGAAGCCCAGCATTCAGAAAGGCCCCAACCATCCGGTAAAAAAATCAGTGGACGAGGTCGGAGGCGTAAACGAGGTGCACGCCGCGCGCTTCTGCCTGCGGCAAAACCTCGCTTAGCGCTTCGAGCGTAGCCGGGTGGGGATGACCGATAGCGATGGCTTCTCTCTTTTCCTTGGCGCCGCCGAGAGCAAGCTCGATCTGTTTGCGCACCGCGGAAACTTCTCGGACATCGTCAAGGAAGGGAACATTGCGGAATGCGGAGCGCACCCCCAGGCGCTGCGCGGTGTCGTAGGCCACGGTCGCGGCAGTCGTTCGGCTGTCGACATAAAAGAGATTCCATTTCTGAAGGACGGGCATCAGTTCTTCCATGAGCGCGGGATCGGCAGTGGCTTCTGAGCCTTGATGATTATTGACGCCGGTGGCGTTGGGAACACTCTCTATCATCTGCTCGAAGAGCACGGGAATGTCGTCGGCGGGCATGCCGGGATGCAGTTCCTGAGCCTCGGGCGTTTCGTTTCCGACCGATTGCATGGGGAGATGCAATAGGACTTCGTAGCCGCGGCGATGCGCTTGTTCCGCGATCTCGACGGAATGCGCTTGATTGGGCAGGACCGAGATGGTCAGGGGATAAGGCAAAGCAAATATCGCGTCGGCGGCAGCGCGATCGCTGCCCAGGTCATCCAGGATGATGGCCAGGCGCGCTGTTCCGTTTTTCTCGCCCTGGCGCGGAGTGTCCCTAGAAGCAGCGTGGGCCGCCCTTGGAACGATGATGTGGACCGAATTGGTAATCGCGCCGGCGCTGCGATAATCGAGCCGCAGCAGCGCTCCGGAACTTGTCCCTTGGTCGCGCGTCAGATGGTTCGACGTGGCGATGCGGTCCAGCGACTGGATGAGGCGGGCTACCGATTCGCGCTGGGTTTGTTCGGAGGCGCCAGCAGGCAGTACGACAAATAGGTGATCCACGCGGTCGGCATGTGTGCCATCAAACTGTAAGCGCGAGGCCAGGTCTCCGGGTTGTTTGCCGAATCCCGCGGAGGCGCGCATCATTTCGCGAGTGATACCGTGGACCCTGGCAGGTGACAGAGGTTTTGTTTGCTCGCTCTTGCAGCCCCAGGAAAGAAGAGCCGCCATAAAGAGCAAAGCGAGTGGAAAGGCCGTGAGGCGGCGCCCGGGGTGCTCGCCTTGGCAGGCCGAGATTTGCGTGGTTGCCTCGCGCCGAACGATCACAGAATGCTAGGCGGCTTTTTTCTGTGGAGCCTTCAAGAGTTCGAGGGCTTTGCGGAAGATGGGATCCTCGGGGCTCAACGGGCGAGGCGGCACAGGTTCTTTCTGCGCATCGGCCGAACCGTTTTCTTCATCGGCGGTGTCCGTGTCATCCTCGGCCGCAGCACGCACAACCTCGGAGGGCACCACGCCTTCTTCGAGAATGGACTTTCCGTCTCCGTTGTAATAATTGGCGACGGTCAGAAAGAGCGCGGCTCCATCATCGAGCGAGATCAGCTTTTGCTCCGAGGCCAGGCCAAAAGTGCGCTCGCCAACCACATCGCCGCGATGGCTGGCAACCATTGCGGACGCCAGCACTTCCGCGGCGCCGGAGGTCGTTGGGTCGATGAGCAGGGAAACAGGCGCCTTCCAGACCACCTTGCCCGGATCGGCGGAGAAAACTTGCGTGGTAACGGTTTGGCCGCGCAGCGTCGATAACGTCCCGGAAGAAACAAAAAGTTTTGCGACCGCAATGGCTTCCGAAACCGGTCCGCGGCCGCATGCGCGAACATCCAAAATCACTTTGTGAACGCCCTGCTTTTCTGCGTCCAGGAGCCGCGTGCGAATTTCGTCGGCGCGTCCCGGATCAAGCGAAGGCAGGCGAAGGACGAGAATGTCCGGATCAACTTTTGCGCTCACGATCTTCGCGACGCCGAGTTTGTCGCGCACCAGGTCAACTTCATCCGGGTCCGCCTTGCCGCGGCGGATGACGCCAACTTTCACTCCCGTGCCGGGCTGGCCGCGCAGAAAATTCGTGGCTTGGCCAACGGACATGTCGCGTGTCGTGAAGCCTGCGACGGATTCAAAAATGTCGCCGCTATGGATGCCGGCTTTTTCGCCAGGACTATCCGGCAAAACAGAAACCACAATGATGTAGCCGAAACGCTTGCTCAGGGTGAGGCCGGCATCGCCGCTCACATTCGCGGCCTGCTTTTGCTTGTATTCCGCGTACTCCCGCGCGGTCAGGTAGCTCGACTGGGCGTCCAGAGATTCCAGCAGGCCGTGCAGCGAGCCCGACGTCACCAAATGAAGATTGGGCTCGTCGACGTAGTCCTGCTGAATTTTTTGCAGCACTTCGCTGTAGACCGTGAGCGACTTATACGCTTTGTCATCTGGCGTGCGGCCGAGGACGTGACCCAGCCCGGCGTAACAAAAGATAACCACCGATACGCAAAGAACCCCCATGCGAGCCGCTCGATTCATGCCTCACCTGTGCCCTTTTAGAATCCACGCGAACCTTGCCACAAAAACCGAGACCCCCATTATAGCACTCTCAGAAGATGGGACGCGGCCCGAATGAGAAAGGAAGCCTAAGAAAACGAATGCGGGTTAAGGGCGCTCAGGCTTGCTTGGGTATAAAGACACGTCTAGCAGGCAGAATGATGCGTAATAGACACACCAAGACAAAATCAAGGCTTCAGTGTTCCTATAAGCTACTGAAAAATATGGACAAAGAGGTGAAACCCTGGCCAACAACATGCTATCTTAACAACGACTCTATGTTTCAATCCACCATAGCTAGAGAGGCGTCCGCTGCAGGTGTGGGTCTTCACACCGGGGTGTTCGGACACGTCCGCCTGCTGCCTGCTCCCGCCGACACGGGCATCGTGTTTCGCCGCACGGACCTGGACAATTTTCCCATCGAGGCCCAGGGCCACAACGTTGCGCGCGTCAGCTATGCCACCAGCTTGATGAAGCAGGGCGTCTTGCTCTCGACCACCGAGCATCTCCTCGCGGCGATCTATTCCTGCGGCATCGACAACATCTACATCGACATCGATTCGATCGAGATTCCCATTCTAGACGGTTCGGCGGAGCCTTTCATGCAGATGCTTGAGCATGCCGGCGTTCGCAAGCTGCGCCGCAAGCGCCGCTATTTGAAAGTGCTGGAGCCTTTGGAAGTGGAAGAAGGAGACCGCCGCATCGGCATATATCCTGCGGACGAATTTCGTGTGCGTTGCTACGTGGATTTCCCGCATCCACTTGTGGGTCAGCAGGAAGTCGAGATGGTGGTCAGTCCGGATACCTTCCGGCAGCTCCTGGCGCGGGCCCGCACGTTTTGTTTCGAGCGGGACATTGAGCCGCTGCGCTCGATGGGCTTGATTCGCGGTGGATCGCTGGAAAACGCGATCGTCTTGACGAACGACGGCGTAATGAACGGACCGCTGCGCTTTCCGGATGAATTTGGTCGGCACAAGGCGCTGGATTTGATTGGCGATTTGGCTTTGGCGGGTTTGCCGTTGCTGGCACGCGTCGAGGCCTATAAGGCAGGCCATGCGCTCCACACGCAGCTGGTCAGCCGGCTGCTTGCGGACCCCTCCCTGTGGACCATTACGACCGGGGAAACAGCGCCCGTCGAACGCGAAATTCAGCTGACCACGCTCTCTCCTGCGCCTGCCACCGATTAGCCAGACTCTCATTCTCTAGACCCGACGGAAACGAGTCACAGCCTAAATCAAGTAGCGGGTCCGTTTCCGGTTACGCGAACGAACCCGAACTTTAGATCTGAAGTCCCTTCTTTTGCCAGATCTAGCAAGCATCGCGCCGGGAAGCCGCGCCCAGCTGCGGTTCAGGACGTAACGTAGAGGTTCTCGACTCATGCGTGTCCTGAGAAGCCGTCGCATTTATGCGACGGAGAAGTCACTGAATTACTGTTTAACCGCCAGCTTGGCATACTTATCGAAGAGAGCCCTAAACGCGCTCCAGTCCGGCGTTGTCGGCACCGCTTTAGATACAACGCGATTGCCGAGAGCATGAGGCGTTCTGCAGGTCACTCCTGCCGGTAGAAACGAACTGGTCGGTTTCGTAAGGTCACTGACCATCCAGGAACTCGAATCGCAGGTGATGATTTCTCCCCGCACATTTCCGGCAAAAGTCACTCCCGTAAAATCCGCACTGGAATTGACTAACGCCAGTATTCCCGGTCCGTTGTTCTGTGTCACCTGGCCGCCGCGAAGGAAAACCTCCGAGTTTCCATCCACACGAATGCCCGCGCTGCGCGCGTCCGAAACCGTCCCGTTTTGCAGGATCTGGTTTGAACCGTTGAAGTACGCTTGGCTATTGGAGTAGATATCCACGCCGGCGCTGGTATGGCCCGTAATTTGCGCGTTAACAGGCCCGCTGATGTCATAGAAGGTGACTTGACTTCCCAGACCGACCGAGACCCCTACGGGCCCGTTGCCCTGAATCACATTGGCCTGCCCGAGACTGAAGAAGGAGATCTCCGAGTTCTCTTGTAGAAAGGCGCCGCCTGCTTGGTTGTCGGCGATTGTATTCGGACCATACAAGCTACCTATTTGCGCCCTCGCCCCGCCAAGGAGTTCGATTCCGTATCCAGGATTCGTCCCCACTCCGGAAACATTGTTCGTTATGGTCGTTGGGCCAAGGGTCGAAAACACGCTGCTTGCGGACTCCCAAACTCCCGGTCCAGTATTGTTGCTGATGTCAACGGGTCCGGCCCAGGCGACCAGCGCGACAAGCGAATTGCCGTTGATATTGATCCCGCCGTTGCCGTTACGGTCGAAAGCTCCGCTCGCTCCCACGGTCACGTCCGACATGCCACTTACGCTCAAGCCCATTCCGGCATTTCCGCTGCTTGAGCAAACGTTCAGCGAAATTCCTCTGCTGTTGGAAACCGAAATACCGTTCCCTGCGGTGTTCGTCACGTTGAGCCCGTAGAGCATCACATTTTCCGAATTGCTGATGGAAATCGAGCCGTTAAGCGTTGCCGTCAGCCCATAATAGGCACCCAGGTTTAGCGCGTTCGTGCCGCTGATCGACACATTTTCCGTGCAGGGCCCGGTCACCAGAATGAAAGAACCGGGGGTGGCGTTCGGCAG
>JABCZF010000016.1 GCA_013289825.1 Acidobacteriota bacterium
TGCAGGTGCCAATTCCTGAGTACACGCCTTCTCTTGTCGTTGTGGTTTTAAAGCCTATCCATGTGCTCTAACACCCTCTTCGCCAACCACCGAGCTGCCACACGTCCTCGTTATCGACGGATCGGGGTCGAAATTTCTCACTGGCCGGCTATCTTCGCGCACGTCATACTATCGTCCCTGCAAACGCCGGAGGAATCATGCAGATCTGGTTCCAGGACTTTCGCTTCGCCTGCCGCATGCTTCGCAAGAACGCCTTGTCGACGGTGGTGATTTTGGCCTCCCTGGCCGTCGGAATCGGCGCCAATTCGGCCATCTTCAGCGTAGTGGATGCGTTGTTGCTGCGTCCGCTACCCTATCCGCAGCCGGACCGCCTGGCTGCCGTATGGCTACATTCTCCCGCAATCGGCATTCTCCGCGACTGGCCCTCGCCAGGCCAGTACATTGACATCCAGAACGAGAACCATTCCTTCGCGCAAATGGCCCTTGCCCAGAGCCGCACTTTCACGCTAACCGGACGCGAACAGCCTGAGCGCGTCGGTGGAATGCGGACCCAAGCCAGCTTGCTTGAGATGCTCGGTGCCAAGACTCTGCTTGGCCGCCTGTTATTGCCGGAGGAGGACAAACCCGGCAAGCCCGCCGTGGCCATCCTCAGCGACCGCCTTTGGAAACGCTCCTTCAGCTCCGATCCCGAAATCGTAGGCAGGAGCATCACGCTCGACGGAAAACCCTACGCGGTGGCCGGCGTCCTCGAGAGCGGATTCATGCTCAACGCCGAAGTGATGCCGTCAGAAGGGCCCATGGACAAGGTGGACGTTTTTCTGCCGTTGCCACTGGGAGCCGATGCCGTGAGCAAAAGAGGCGATGAAAACTACAACATCCTCGTGCGGCTGAAGCCTGGCGTTTCCGGGCAACAGGCGCAGGCCGACATCGACGTGATTGCCAACCGCATTCGCGAAAAGGACAAGCGCGACCGCAGCTTCGGCATGCACGTGGTGGGGCTCGAAGAGCAGGTCGTCGGAGACGTTCGCCGTGCGCTGCTCGTGCTGCTGGGGTCCGTGGCGCTCGTCCTGCTGATCGCCTGCGCCAACGTTGCCAACCTCCTGCTCACCCGTGCCGCGGGGCGCGAGAAGGAACTGGCCATCCGCACCGCTTTGGGCGCAGGGTGGCAGCGTCTCGCGCGGCAACTACTAACCGAGAGTATTCTGTTGGGACTCCTCGGAGGGGCCGCGGGCCTCCTGGTCGCTCGAGCGAGCCTTTACGTGGTCCGCACAATGAATCCGGGCAATATTCCCCGGCTCGAAGATATCGCCATCAACGGGTCCGTTCTGGCATTCACCTTCGGCCTATCCCTCGGAACAGGCATCCTGTTCGGCGTGGCTCCCGTGTGGCGTGCTATCAAGGTCGATCCGAACACATCTCTCAAGGCCGGCGGGCGCAGCGGCCAGAGCGAAGGTGGTCTGCATCTGCGGCGTCACCGTTTGCGAGGCTTATTGGTCATTTCTGAACTATCCTTCTCGCTGATGCTCTTGATCGGAGCCGGGCTGCTGGTTCGCAGTTTCGTGCGACTGCAAAGTGTGGCCCCAGGCTTTTCCACTGACGGCGTCCTCACCATGCAGATTGCCGCCAATGACCAGAAGTACCGCGACGATAAGGCGGTAGTCAATTTCTACAGGGAAATGGAAAGCCATGTCGCCCACTTGCCGGGCGTGATGGCGGAAGGCGTGGTTTCGGCGCTACCGTTGACGGGGGCAGTCGGTTGGGGAGGCATCGAAGTGGAAGGCTACACGCCGCCGCCGGGGCAGGAGTTGCAAGTAGACCAGCGTATCGCGAGCACCGACTACTTTCGCGCCATGAAGATTCCACTCGTCGCAGGCCGGTTTTTCTCCGACCGTGATACGGCTGACATGCCCCGGGTTGTCATCATTGATCAAAAATTCGCGCAGCGCTTTTGGTCGCACGGTGATGCCGTCGGAAAGCATCTCTGGTTCGATCCCAAGAAACCCTTCACGATTGTGGGCGTCGTGGGAGTCGTCAAACAGTACGGCCTCGAGACGGATGGCAAGATCGCGACCTATTTCCCGCAGCAGCAAGACGCCGACAACGACGCCTACCTCGTGGCACGCGCGTCGTCGGATACCGCCGCGCTCTCCTCTGCCATCGTTAGCGAAATCCATTCTATCGATCCATCCGTCGTGGTCTACGACATTCGGACCATGCAGGACCGCTTGTACGATTCGCTGGCCCGCCAGCGGTTTTCGAGCACCATGCTGGCTGCATTCGCGGCCTTTGCGATGCTGCTGGCTGCTGTGGGCCTTTACGGCGTGATGTCTTATCTGGTAACCCAAAGCACTCACGATATTGGGGTGCTGATGGCGCTTGGCGCGCGGTCCAGTGATGTCGTTAAGCTGGTATTGCGCCAGGGGATGGAACTTGCCGCAATCGGCATCGCTGCAGGCCTCGCTGGCGCGGCTGTCTTGACTCGTGTGATGGCCAGCCTGCTCTTCGGCGTTAGCACAACCGACGCTGGGACTTTCGCCGCCTTGCCCGCGCTGCTGGCCGCGGTCGCATTCGAGGCCACCATCATTCCCGCTTGGCGAACTACTCGCGTCGATCCCGTTGTAGCCCTGCGCGAAGAATAGCCTGCCTCGGAAACAAATCCCAGGCGCCCTCGCGGTTCCTCTCCCGAAAACAACATTCACATGGTCGTCTGGAGGTGTAACTGGAAGACTACCCCGAGCCGAGTCGGAACCTGTTGCTAATTGCCATTCAATTGACTCCACGGCCCGCTCCGTTACTTCTTTCTTCGGCCGCGATTATACTTATACCTTCATGCCTTCCACCAAACCGCGTCCGCCAAATCGCTCCGCACCCGAAGATCCTCCTGGGCGACGACGCGCCTCTTGGTCCAGTCGCTGCTCCCTGGGGCTTTCTATTCTCGAAGTCCCCGTCTTCTCCAAACTCCCCTGGCTTATTCACGCTTTCAGCACCCGTCCCGGCGGCGTCAGCCCCCTCGCCAACGAAAAAGTCCTCAATCTAGGCTTCACCGACTGGGACAGGCGCGAAAACGTCCAGGAAAACCGCCTCCGCTTCCAAATCGCCGCCGGCGCCCACGATCTCCCTCTCGTCACGCTAAAACAATTCCACTCCGACCTAGTCCAGGTCGTCGATGACGCCCCCGCCGATCCCTGCCGAGGCGACGCCAGCACCACCAACCGCTCTGGCCTTCTGCTCGCCATCCAAACCGCCGACTGCGTCCCCATCCTCCTCGTGGATGCGAAAAAACGCACCATCGCCGCCATACACGCCGGCTGGCGCGGCACCTTGGCCCGCATCGCCGCCAAAACCATCGGCAGAATGCAAATGCACTTCGGCACCAAACCCACCGACGTCCTAGCCGCCGTGGGCCCCGCCATCGGCGGCTGTTGCTACGAGGTAGGCACCGAAGTAGCCACCCAATTCCTCTCCCAATTCTCAGATGCCCCAGACTACTTCGACGAATTCCGCACGGGTGACGAGCCCAACCCCATCCAGTGGCTCAATATGATGCCTCCCGGCCACCAGCCTCCGCCGAAAGGCGTCCTCCTCGACCTCCGTAAAGCCAATCGCTCCCAACTGCTTGCCGCCGGCCTCCGCCCCCAAAACATCCACGTCAGCGACCTCTGCACTGCCTGCCGTCCCGACCTACTCTTCTCCTACCGCAAAGAAGGCCCCAGATCCGGCCGCCTAATGTCCCTAATAGGCATCCGCTCTTAAGACCTCGGTAATGAAACCGAGGAGCTGTCCCACACCTGCACCTCGACAAAGCGAGTCTCGAAGCCAGCCTTATCGGATAGACCGAACCCTGCAACAGCTTCTCCCTGATGAAAAAGCGCCGCCATCTCTTGGAGTTTGTAGACCCGGCGCCCCGGCTCCTCCGCGACGCTCATGCTGTCACCGAGAGTGAACGTCATTGCCTCGGGCGCCAGACTTGAGAGCGGAATCACGAGGGCAGCTGGCCGAGACAGATCCACGATGTAGGAGAAATCACCGAGGAAGAAGTACGCCGGTTGCTGATGGATTGCGCGACCCAGAACCTTACTCGCGGCTTGTGCTAGCCACTCCTCCGTACAACGTCGCCGGGCCAGATAGTTGGCTTTCAGAGTCGGTCGAGACTCGCGCCGCAGGCAATCAAGGATTCGAGAAGCCTCTAAATCAGGGAGAGCGCATATGTTGAGACACGCGCCCCGAGCCGGATCATAGCGGTGCGTGATGACTCCAGGCATGGCAGTCACGTGAGGAACCCTTTGGTCTAGACGTTACCGCGAGCCTAATTCTATTGCAAATTACACGAGACCCGTGTACACTGTTTTCGTGAAAAATATCACCCTCAGTGCCGACGGCGATCTCATCGAAAAGGCTCGCCAGGTCGCCAAGTCCGAGCGCAAGACCCTGAACGCCGCCTTCCGCGAATGGCTAGAGTTCTACACCCGCCGCCGGGGTGACGTCGCGGCGTACCGTGCTTTGATGGCGCGTCTGCAGCACATCGATGCCGGCGGCCCCTACACGCGCGATGAAATGAATGAGCGATAGATTCTTTCTCGATACCAATATTTTCGTCTACGCCTTGAGCAGAAGCGTTCCTGCAAAGCGCCTTACCGCCGGCCGCCTTGTTGATGAGGCCATCGAATCCGGAAAGGGAATCGTCAGCTTTCAAGTTGTCCAGGAGTTCTTCAGTGTCGCCTTTAGGCGCTTCACTCCACCGATGTCACCAGCCGAGGCCGAACAGGCTCTCGCCCTGACATTTCGTCCGCTCCTCGCCGTTCACTCTTCCTATTCTCTCTATGGGCAGGCGCTCGAGCTGACCCGCAGCAATTCCATCTCTTGGTACGACTCGTTGATCGTCGCGGCCGCCATGGAAAGTGACTGCCGTATCCTGTACTCAGAAGATCTGCAACACGGCCAAAAACTCGACAACCTGCGCATCCAAAACCCTTTCCTATAACGTTCTCAAGACCCCCCAAGCTTCTTTGCCTAGCCCAAGGACCTGCCTTCCGTGCCGTTGTTGGCATCTACCTGTGGTGCCTTATTCCGCGTAGCGCCGGCATCCTTGGTGGCGTTTTTTTGATTCCCTAGACTGTTCTCGCAGTCTAAGTCCTTTGCTTGCTGCTTCTTAGGGAAAGCACTGGGATGGCGTGTCTCTGGTTTTTTCTCTTCTTTACCGGGAATCATCTACCGATGGCGGGGCATTCTCGATCTGCAGCAAGGCCAACTGCCCGCATGCCGCCATCACGTCTCGCCCTCGCGAATACCTGGTGAACGCCGGCACGCCCTTCTCCAGCAAAATCTTATGAAACGCATTCACCCGCTCTGCTGTCGGTTCCGCGTACGGCAGCGCCCCCGGGTTCCACGGAATCAAATTCACTTTTACGCGTCCCAGGTCTGTCATCATTTTCGCCACGCGCCGCGCATCCTCCGGAGAATCGTTTACTCCGCCGAGCAGCACATACTCAAACGTCACATACTCCCGCGCGCCTCTCGGAAATTTCTTGCACGCCTCCAACAAGACTGACAACGGATATTTCTTGTTGATCGGCATCAGCCGATCGCGCTGCTCATCGCACGAAGCATTCAAAGAAATCGCCAGCTTGGGGCGCAGTTCTTCCGCTGCCAGCCGCTCGATTCCTGGCACGATCCCGCTCGTCGAGAGTGTCGCGTGCCGGGGCGCAATTCTCACTCCCGCGTTGTCCAGCAGAATGCGTAATGCCGCCATCACCGCCTCATAGTTAAGTAGTGGTTCTCCTTGTCCCATCAACACGATATTTGTTCTCGGCGCCAGCCGCTCCTTGTGCTCCTCCAGCGGCAGCAGCACCTGCGCCACGATCTCTCCCGCCGTCAAATTCCGAATCAATCCCAGCTGCGCCGTCATGCAAAACTGGCAATCCACCGCACACCCCGCCTGTGTGGACACACAAATGGTTTGCCGCCCCTCGCTAGGCATAAACACAGCCTCCACGGATGCAGGCCTCAAGGTTCTTCTCTTCTCTCGGCCCTCCGCGCCCCCTTGGTCAATTCCATCTTTTTCTTTTCCGGCCAACTCAAACAAATAGCGCACCGATCCATCGCGAGACTCGAAACGTTGTTTCACGACGGGCACGGTAATTGTCGCTTCCGCAGCCAAACGGGTGCGCAAACCCGCCGGCAAATTCGTAATCTGCCCCACCTCAAATTTTCTCTCGGCATACAAGGCGTGGTATATCTGCCCGCCGCGATACCCAGGCTCCCCCATCGCCACGCACATCTCGCGAAGCTCGTCTTTCGATTTTCCAAGTAATTCCATGGAAGATTCCCGCGACCCCGTCTTTACTCCGTTCCACCGCAATCACCCTACAGAATATCGTGTTTCCCCGACGAATTTCTTCTTTGCCTGTTTATCTGCTTCTTTTCGGCGTTATAATTTTCCTACCATGCCAGAACAACTCGCCGTCGAGCAACTCGCCATCGCCGACTGGGTCAGAGGCCTCTCCGCCCTTCCTGAGCGCGACTTCACTCTCGAAGCCGTCCAGGACTATATCCTCCACCATGCCGTCCGTCCCGAAACGCTCGAAAAATACCTCTTCTTTTCCAAAGGCAATTACACCCGCAATCTCATTTTCAAGAACGCGGTCTTCGAGTGCATGACCATCTGCTGGGAAGTCGGCCAGCACAGCCGCATCCACAATCATCGCGACCAGAACTGTTGGATGTCCGCTCCCATCGGCCGCCTGAAAGTCCAAAATTTCCGCGTCGAACAAAAAGACGCAGCCTGCGGCACCTGCAAAATCGTTGCCACTGAAATCTATGAAATGGACGGAGCCCATCCCGCCTACGTCAACCCCCTGGAGCCCGTCCACCAAGTCCTGAACCTACCCGAATTCAACCAGCGCGCCGTAAGCATCCACATCTATTCCAAGCCCTTCGACACCTGCGAAGTCTACACCCGCGAAAAAGGCACCTACGGCGACGTCCCCCTTCACTACACCAGCGAATACGGCAAGCTCCACCCCGGCGAAAAGCTCCTGTAGCACAGGCCCTCGCGGCGACGCTCTTCCGCTGCCGACCTGGCACCCACCCCCAATACCACGCCGGGCGTTGTACGATGTTCCCTGCGCCCGAGCGTGGCCATCTCCACAAAGCCCTATGCCCGAACACCCAGACATCGTCGTGTACCTCGAAGCCCTGGAAACCCGCATCCTAGGCCAAACCCTGGAAGCGGTGCGCATCGTGAGCCCCTTCCTCCTCCGCACCGCAAACCCTCCGCTCGCCAGCGCGTCCGGCAAAAAAGTAATCCAGCTTCGCCGCCTCGGTAAACGCATCTGCGTCGGCCTAGAAGACGAACTCTGGCTAGTCCTCCATCTAATGATCGCCGGCCGCCTGCACTGGCGTCCTGTTTCGACCCACGCCGCCCGGCCCAAAATCTCCCCGCCTCGCGGCCTGGCTGCTTTCGATTTTCCCAATGGCTCTCTTCTCTGGACCGAAGCCGGATCCAAAAAGCGCGCTTCTCTCCACGTCGTCGCAGGCGAAGCCGGCCTAAGCTCTCTGGATCCTGGAGGCTTAGAAGTCCTCGACGCTGACCTGCAGCACTTCACTGCTAGACTTCTCTCCGCCAACCACACTCTCAAACGCGCCCTCACCGATCCGCGCCTTTTCAGCGGCATCGGCAACGCCTACTCGGACGAAATTCTCTTCGAAGCCAAACTCTCTCCGCTGGCGCTCACGCAAAAATTATCCGTTCCCGAAATCAAGCGCCTCTTCGAAGCCATCCGCTCTAGCCTGGTGCGCTGGACCGATCATCTCCGCGTTGAAGCCGCCGGAAACTTCCCAGAAAAAGTCACTGCCTTCCGCGAAGGCATGGCCGTTCACGGCCGCTACAAACAACCTTGCCCGCGCTGCAGCTCAAAAATCCAGCGCATCCGCTACGCCGCGAACGAAACCAACTATTGCCCTACGTGCCAAACTCGGGGCAAACTCCTCGCCGACCGCGCCCTCTCCCGCCTGCTCCGCGAAGACTGGCCGCGCTCCCTCGATGAGCTCGAACTTCTCATTTCCAAACCCAAATAGTCTGCTTCATGCCGCGACCAATCTTCAAAAGGCGCCCCTCTCCCTCCTGTCGCCTAGCGTAGAATTTCTCCTCGCGCTTAAACTGTTCTGTAGGGCAGGAGAAAACCACATGGCCGGACCTGCGGAGAACCTTGCACTCGCAAGGCGGTATCTCAAAGCACTCGAATGGGGACCGACCGGCCACCACCTTGGCCAGTTTTTCGCGCCAGAAGTTGTTGTAGAAATCTTTCCCAGCAAATTCTTTCCGAACGGCAGTCGCGATGACTTAGCCGGGGATTTCTGCCGCGGCCGAGCGCGGCCAAAAAGTGATGACGAGCCAGAAGTAGGAAATCAGAAACGAGGTGGCCAGCGGCGATAAGGTCGCTCTCGAAATCCATTGGAGGGGCGCCCTGGCCGTGCCTTTTCAAACCATTCCAAAAGGGGGGCAAATGCGGGCCCACTTTGCTGCATTCCTCGAATTCAAGGACGGCAAAATTGTTTCCCAGCGCAACTACGATTGCTAAGAGCCGTAGTCGGCCTCATCCGCCGGCCGCCACGCCTTCTATCGATCCGACGGCTTGGTCGTCCCGGCCTTCCCATCCACTGCCCCAACCGCGCTCTTCACCGGATACGTCTGGTCATACAACCGGACTATCTCTCGAGTGATGTCCGCCGACGCATACATCACCGGCGTGCTCTGCGACGAGTTGTCCAGTACCGCGCCGTACCCGTTGCCCGGCGCGTACTTTCCCAGGACTTCGACCATTCTTCGGCCGATTCGCGAGATCATGTCGCTCTGTGCGTCGTTCAAGTCTTCCTGAAATTCGTTTTGCCGGCGTTCCAGCTGTCGCGTGAGGCGCTGACCTTCGAGCGTCAACCTTTGCTTTTCTTCGTCGCTAAGCGTATTCGCCCCCGCCGTCAGCCGTTGCTGTAGATCGTTGAGCTTTTTGTTTAGATCTTCCAGTTCCTTTCGCCGCCGAAGAAACTCGGCCTCGATCTGTGTGGCCGCCTGTTTGCCTTCTGCGGTGTTGGCAATCGCTGCGCGCATGTTAATCGCCGCAACTTTCACTCCCGCTTCCAGGCCATTGGCCGGCTTACTCTGCGCCCATAACGCCGCCGTGCCCCATCCGAGCGCCATGGCCCCAACCAGCATCGACACAACGCACGCTCGAAGCCATCTCGTCGTTTTCATAGTCTCTCTCCTCGAGGCCAACCCGTCGCAGGCTCAGGCCAAACGACACCAGCACCCTTCAGGATTCTCTGGCGCATCTACCCACCGAAAAACCTGCCATCGCGTTGTCTTTTTGGTGTGCCCTACGTCCATGGTTGCGATGCCAAGCTTGCTAGTGCGCGTTGCCTCGATTTCGTGATGTCCGCGCCCCAACTATCCACTGGTTGTCCCAAGCCGTAACCGCCAACTGCTCTTCTTGGCTCGTTCCCGGACTCCAAATGAATCGGAACGCGGACTGCCCTCGGCGCCGCCAGACGCTACTTTCGAGCGCCTGTGGGGAACATTCCGCTATGCCAACCTTCCTCCGCCCCTCCCTGGGCGGGTCCGCTCTTCCTGCGTTACACTACTGGCTTCTGAACCCGGAGAAGCGCATGCCCACACGCGACGATGCCTGGAAGCTGCTGTGCGAATTTACCGAATCGGAGAGCCTGCGCAAACACATGCTGGCCGTCGAAGCCTGCGTCCGCGCCTACGCGCGCAAGCAAGGCGCCGATGAACAGCTCTGGGGCATCACCGCGCTGCTTCACGATTTCGATTACGAGCGCTGGCCCAACAACGAGCACGCTGCCGGCGCAGGTCATCCGGCGGAAGGCGCGAAAATTCTGCGCGAGCGCGGCTACTCGGAGGAAGCCATCCGCGCGATCCTTTCCCACGCCGATTATTCTGGAGTCGCGCGCCAATCGCCGCTGGAGCACACGCTTTTTGCCTGCGACGAGCTCGCCGGATTTCTCACGGCTTGTTCTTACGTTCGACCGTCGAAGAGCATTCTCGATCTCGAGGTCGACTCCGTGAAGCGCCGCCTGAAAGACAAGGCTTTTGCCAAGGGGGTGAGCCGCGAGGACGTGCGCAAAGGCGCCGAAGAGCTGGGCCTGCCGCTCGAAGAGCACATCGGCTTTTGCATTTCCGCGATGCGCGAGGAAGCGGACGCTCTCGGCCTTCGCGGGACCGTGCGCGCCGAAGCCGCCGGTTCCTAGTTTCGTGGAAATACTGATTTGCGCTTATTTGCCCTCACTCGTAGCGCAGCGCGATCAGCGGATCGACGCGCATAGCGCGCCGCGCCGGAAGGTAGCAAGCCAGCAGCGCGACCGCCGCCAAAAGAATCGTCACGCCGGCGAAGGACGCGGGATCATACGCGCTCACGCCGAAAAGCAAGTGCACGAGAGCTCGCGAAAGAGCCAGCGAAGCCGCCAATCCGATCGCGGCGCCGGTGAGAAATAACTTGCAACCCAGGGAAAAAATCATTCGCAAGACGTCGCGCGGCTGCGCGCCAAGCGCGACGCGCACGCCAATTTCCTGTGTGCGTTGGGTGACCGCGAACGACAGCACGGCATAAATTCCCAGCGTGACGAGCAGCAGTGCCAGTGCAGCAAAGCCGCTGAGCAGAGAAGCTTGCATTCGCCGCGAGGCGAGATTGTCGTCCACGAGATCTTCCAGCGGCATCACGCCAGCGACAGGCTGCTCTTTGTCCACCGTCCAGATTTGTTGCCGCACGAGTTCTGCAAGCGCCAGGGGATCTCCGGTGGTTCGAACGGCGAGATATTCCGGCTGGTATCCAAAATCCTGCTGCTGATACGGCAGATACATCTCCGCCCGGGCGGGGACGTCGAGACCAGCCTGGTGAACGTCGCCGACGATTCCAACCACCGTAATCCACGGAGTTTTTGCTTTGTAGGCGCCAACTTTGAATTGTTTACCGATGGGGTTTTCTCCGAGCCAGTAGTTCTTCGCCATGGTTTGGTTGACTAGCGCCACGGGAAGTTTTGCGGCGGCGTCGCCTGCTTCGATGGCGCGGCCTGCGATGAGCTTCATGCGAAGCGTTTTCATGTAGTTGAGGCTGACTATCCGCGTATTGGGAATGAGAATATTTCCCGGCGCGGGTTCTGGTTGGCCTTCGATAGTGATTCCGGTCGCGCCTCCCGTATTCGTCAGCGGAACCCACGTTGTGTAACCCGCGGCGACAACGCCGGGAAGAGCTTCCACCCTGGCGAGCACTTGATCGTAGAAAGCCACCCTGGGAGCGAACGCCCCATACTTTTGACGCGGAAGCGGCGTGCGCATTACCAGAACGTGATCGGCCCGAAAGCCGGGGTCAAGATGATAGAGGTTTGCGAGACTTCGAATCAGCAGCGCGGCGCCGGCGAGCAGAACAATCGCGAGAGCAACTTCCGAAACGACCAGAGCGTCGCGTAGCCGTTGGCCGCCCGAGCCGACACCGCTTTGACCGCCACCTTGTTTCAGCGAAAACGTCAGCTGGAATTGCGAAACGCGCGAAGCGGGAAGGATGCCGAACAGAATTCCCGTCGAGACAGAAACCATGAGCGTGAAGAGAAGTACGCGGCCGTCCACGCCTCGTCCGGTCATGGGCGCCAGGCCTGCCGGAATCAGGGCAGCGAGGAATTTCGTTCCCCAGATAGAAAGAAGCAGGCCCGTGGCTCCAGCAAACAAGGACAGCAGGATGCTTTCCGTCAGCATCTGCTGAATCACGCGGCCACGAGTGGCGCCCAAGGCGAGACGCAGAGCCATCTCCCGGCGGCGGGCGGTGGCGCGAGAGAGTAGAAGATTTGCAACATTAGCGCAGGCGATCAGCAGAACAAAACATACGGCTCCGACGAGCATCAGAATGGCGGGGCGAACATTTCCTAGAAGCTCTTCGCGAAGAGGGACAGCGAAGGCGCCAACTTTGGCGTTCGAGTCCGGATTCTCTTTTTCAAGCTGGGAAGCGATGGTGGCGAGATTGGCATTCGCAGTTTTGAGCGAGACCCCGGGCTTAAGCCTGGCGACTACCCGCAGAAAATGATTGCTATGGTTGGTTAACTGTTGGGTGGTAAAGCGGGAAGGAGCCCACAGCTCCGTTTCGCGATCCGGAAATTGCATGCCGCGTTTCATCACGCCGATGACCATGTAGTTCTCGTAGTTCAGCGAGATTTCTTTCCCGATGATTTGTGGGTCGCCGCCGAATCTGCGCAACCACAGGCCATGACTGAGAATCGCTACGTGTGGCGCGCCGGGAATATCGTCCTCTGGCCGAAAGTCTCGGCCAAGAGCGGGGATCACGCCAAGAGTCGAGAATAGATTCGCGGTGGCCCATTTTCCCAGGAGATCTTCGGGGTTGCCGCTCCCGGTGAGATTGAGGGAAGCATCCGAAATCGCGGCCAGGTCTTCAAAGACCCGATTTCGTGATTTCCAATCGGCGAAATTGCCGGGTGCGGGCGTGTCCCGAGGGAATCCGTAAGCGGAGGAGTCTTCCCAGACCATTACCAGGCGATTTGAATCACGGTAGGGGAGCGGGCGCACCAGGATGTTGTCGGCAATGCTGAAGATGGCGGAGTTCGCTGCGATGCCCAAGGCGAGCACGGCTACGGCGAAAAAGGTAAAGCTGGGGCTCTTCTGAAGCATGCGCAGCCCGTAGCGAATGTCTTTCGCCAGGTTTTCCAGGTAATTCGCACGATAGCTGTCGCGGCACTCTTCCTTGACTTGCTCGAGGCCGCCGAATTCGCCGAGTGCTGCGCGGCGTGCCTCGTCGGGACTCATTCCCGCGACGAGATTTTCTTCCTCTTGACGCTCGATGTGAAAGCGCAGCTCCGAGCCGAGTTCCTGCTCGGCGGCATTCCTGCGGAACAAGGAGCGGAGCCGGTTAGAAAAGCTCTGGACGAAACGCATAGCAAAGCCTCCCGCCGTGAGCGCCCTTCATTCGTAACGAAGTGCGATCATGGGATCGATGCGCAGGGCCCGACGCGCCGGAAAATATCCCGCGACGAGCGCGACGGCGATCAGCAAGAGCGTGAAGCCCGCGATGGCCATGGAATCCGCGCTTACCACCCCGAAAATAACATTGGCCAGGACGCGGCCGACCGCAAAGGAAATGGGCACCGCAATGGCCAGCCCGATGCCCGTCAGTTTCAGCGCGTGACCCAGAACCAGTTTCATCAAATCTCGAGGATGCGCTCCGAGAGCCAGCCGGATGCCGAGTTCGCGGGTTCGCTGCGCAACGCTCTCTGACAGAACGCCATAAACACCGACGGAGGAAAGCAGCAATGCGACCAGGCCGAACACTGCCATCAAGATACCGAGGATGCGAATGATTCCAATGGAATCCACCACCTCCGTCTCGAGCGTGTTGATCCCGGTGAGTGCGAGACCTGCGTCCATTTGGCGGATGGCGTCGCGCAACGGAGCGGCATAGCTTGCCGGATTCCGATTGACGCGGAGGACCATGGTCATGGCCTGGCGAGGCGACTGCGAGAAAGCTGTATAGATGGCCGGCCGGGCCGAGGGATTCCACCAGTTCTGGCGAATGTCTCCTACGATCCCGACAATTTTTAGCCAGGAATCATTTGAGTCCGGGGCACCCAATTTGATTCGCTTACCGAGGGCCTCCTCGCCGAGCCAGAAACGATCCGCCATGCTGCGGGTGATGACCGCGACTCGTTCGACCGACCCGTTGTCGGAGTCAGAGAACAGACGTCCGGCCATCAGCGGGATGCGCAGGGCCGCGAAATAATCCGGGCTGGCGGTCAGCAAATCCGCGGAGAGCGTCTCATTTGGCTTAGCCGGCGGGCGGCCTTCGATCGTGAAGAGAATCATTTCATTGTCCACGTTGCTCGCAGGAAGATTGGTGGCCAATGCGGCTTTCTTCACCCCGGGCATGGCGGCCGCGGAACCAAGGAGTTGCCGGTAGAAAGCGGTGATTTTTGTTGCGTCGGAATACGAGCTTTCCGGAAGACTGAGTTCCGCTTTCAAAACGCCGTCGGGCTCGAAACCTTTGTACACCGCGGCGAGACGCACAAATCCTTCGATCGTCAGTCCGGCCGAGACGAGCAAGACCAGCGCGAAGACCACTTGTGCTACAACCAGGGTGCTGCGCAATCTTGCCCGGCTGCGCGTGAGGGATCCAAGGCCTGATTCCTTCAAGGCCTTGCCCAGGTTTACTCTGCCGGTATAGAGCACTGCGGCGTAGCCGAACAAGAATCCCAGAGCGACAGCGAGCAGAATGGTGGTCGCCATCACCACGGTATTCACTTGAATTCCATCCCAGCCCGGCACCCATTTCGTCCACTCCACGGAAATGCTTGTGCGGAGAAGGCGCACGCTCCAAAAAGACACGCTGACTGCCGCAGTCCCTGCCAGAAGCGAAAGCAACAGCGTTTCGGAGATGAAGAGTTGCGCCAAGCGCCCGGGGCTCGCACCTAGTGTGGTGCGCATGGCGATTTCTTTTTGCCGGCCGATCATGCGAGTGAACATCAGGTTCAGGAGATTGGCGCTGGCGAGAAGCAGAACGAACACCGCGGCGACCTGTAGCAACAGAAAAAGAGGCAGAGTGTAAAGATACAGCTCCTTCTGAAGCGGCAGGGCCGTGGCCGATCTGCCTCGATTGGTTTTCGGGTATTCCTGTGCCAGCCGGAGCGCATAAGAGGCTAGCGCGGCATTGGCCTTATCGGGCGTTACACCGGGTTTCAGGCGCGCGAGCGCCATGGTTGTAAGTTGCGTGCGGTCTGCTTTTTCCGCAGAAGTTAAAGCCAGAGGCACCCACAATTCCGAGGGCACCGGATAACTGAACTTCTCCGGCATGATTCCCACCACGGTGTAGCTACGGCCGCTTAGCTGGATTGTTCTTCCGAGCAGCCCCGGGTCGCCGCCGAAGCGCCTTTGCCACAGCCCGTGACCTAAAATCACAACCCGTTCGAACCCGGGCTGCTCTTCGTTGTGGGCGAAACCTCGTCCGAGAGCGGGGCCTTTGCCGAGCACATCGAAGAAACTCGCAGAAACGCTCGAGCCCAAGACGGATTCGACACTGCCTTCGGCGGCTAAGGTAAAGCTTTGATCCCGATAGGTCGTTACACTCTCTAAGACGCCAGTGCCGGAGAGCAAGTCGGCGGCATCGGCAGGTGCGACCCACCTCGCGTCGTAGCCCTCCTCCATGCCCCGGATTTCCCAAACGCGGACCAGTGAATCCAGACCGTGGAAGTCGTAGGGATGTAGGAGAAGGGCGTTCACCATGCTGAAAATCGCCGTGTTGGCGCCAATTCCAAGCGCAAGTGTCAATACGGCCACGGCCGTGAAGCCGGGATTTTTTCGCAGCATGCGCGCACCATAGCGCAGATCTTCGAGCAAAGTGTCCATCAAGCGTACCCGGCGGGTGTCGCGGCATTCTTCCTTGACTTGCTCGACGCCGCCAAATTCGCGTCGCGCCGCGCGGCGCGCCTCTCGCTCGGTCATTCCCGCGGCGAGGTTCTCTTCGACCTGACGTTCGATATGAAAACCCAGCTCCGCTCGAAGCTCCTGATCGACAGTGCTTCTTCGAAACAACGAGCGGAGCCAGTTAGAGATACTGCGGACCCGGCGCATGGCGCATCGCTCCTCAGACGGTCTTCAGGACCAGCCCAATCGCTGACGAGAGGCGTTCCCAATTCGATTCTTCTGCCTGGAGATATTTCTGTCCGGCTTTTGTAAGCGAATAATATTTCGCGCGGCGATTATTTTCCGATTCGCCCCATTTGGATTGGATCCAGGCCTGCTGTTCGAGGCGATGCAGGGCGGGATAGAGTGCGCCTTGATTCACCTGCAAAACGTTGTTTGAGACCCGGCGAATGCGCTGCGCAATAGCCCAGCCATGCATGGGCTCGAGGGCGATGGTCTTGAGGATCAAGAGGTCCAGAGTGCCCTGGACGAGGTCGGTGGGCTTGGTCATCGGGGCTTCCCCTTAGTTACTGACAGGGATTATGCAAGGACTCCTGTCAATAAGCAAGGGGAAGTGTGGAGGGCCTCGAGGTGCCCGCCGAAGTGCGCGCCCAAGTCCCGACCGGATTAGCCAGGTGTGCGATTGTGGGACGACGGCGCGAAAACGGCCAGTTTCATATGCTCCGGGGCTACCACGACTCACGGCCAACGTTTGCCGTAGAAGGGTGGGTGGAACGCCCGCAGAGAAAGAAAAGTGCAAAACCAAAAAGGGTAGCAGAACGTCTATAGGGTAGGATATAGCCTGTCTATAGCCTGGTCGGCGGAGAGGTGGCATGAACGAACGGTATCGCAACCGGATCGAGCTGTTGCAGGGCACGCTCGATCTCCTTATTTTGCAAACCCTTCTCTGGGGTCGGCAGCACGGCTACGGCATCAGCCAGGCGATTCGCGCCAATTCCGGCGACTTGCTCCAGGTGGATGCCGGGTCCTTGTATCCAGCGCTGCACCGGCTCGAAAAGCAAAAGTGGATTTGCGCCGACTGGAAAATTTCGGAGAACAAACAGGAAGTGAAAGTGTACCGGCTTACAGCCGCGGGAAGAAAGCAACTCATGAGGGAGCGCTCGCGCTGGGAGCAGATTTCGGATGCCATTGGCGGCGTCCTGAACCCAGGAAAAAAAGAGAGTGCATCATGAAACTCTGGTGGTTGTGGCGAAAGCGGGAAAAGGAACTGGAGAAGGAAATCCAGCACCATTTACAGATGGCCGCGTCAGACCGCAAGGAACGGGGCGCAACCTTCCGCGAAGCGCAAGCCGAAGCGCGGCGCGAATTCGGAAACGTAGGCCTGGTGAGGGAGGTGACACGGGATGTATGGGGCTCGAGATGGTTGAGAGACGTCGCTGAAGATGCCCGTTACGGAACGAGGATGCTGCTGAAGAATCCGGGGTTCACGATCGTGGTCATTCTGTCGCTCGCGCTCGGCATCGGCGCAACAACAGCGATGTTCAGCGTGGTTTACGGCGTCCTGGTGAATCCCTATCCATACGCCAATTCAGATCGCATGGTGCATTTGACCGTTCAGCAAACTAGGGGTAACCCCTCTTTATCAACCTCAACGGACCACAATTGCAACAGCTTCGGCAGGCTGGATCGGTAGAGAGCGTTGCGGCCATGCAAGGGTGGAATCTCACCACGACCGAAGGGGATCTTCCCGAAGACGTCCGGGCTGCGTATCTCACGTCGAATTCATTCATCTATTTGGGCGTGCCGACCCTGCTTGGCCGTGGACTTCTGCCATCGGATGCGCCCGAAGGTCAGGATCCCGAGAATGTGGCCGTGCTGGGTTATCAGTTCTGGAAGAGGCACTACAACGGAGATCCGAACATCGTCGGCAAGAAAATCCAGTTAGTCCATAAGAGCTACGAGATCATAGGAGTGGCCCGGCCGCGCTTTACCTGGGGCGACGGCGAAGTCTATCTGCCGCTCAAGCTCACGGCCGATCCGGCGCGCACATATTTTCCTATGACTCGGCTGAAGCCCGGCGTAACCCGTGCGGCAGCAAACGCAGAGCTTCAGTCGCTGCTCGAACAATTCGCAAAGCAAACCCCCAGCCACTTCCCAGAGCATTTCCATGTGACGCTAGCAGGATTGAACGACCACTTCGTACAGCGGATCGGAGGGACACTGTACCTCCTGCTGGCTGCCGTGGCTTTGTTGCTGTTGATCGGCTGCGGAAACGTCTCGATTTTGCTGTTGGCCCGGGGCCCGGCGCGTCAGCACGAGCTGGCTGTCCGCTCGGCGCTCGGCGCCGGGCGGTCTCGCATCGTTCGCCAGTTGCTCACGGAAGCGCTGATGCTGTCGCTCGGCGGGGCCGCCATTGGAGTGGCACTGGCGAATGGCTTGGTGAAGCTCATCGTAGACTGGCTTCCGGAATTCTCATTTCCACACGAAGCCGCTATCAGCATCAATCTGCCCGTCCTGTTCTTCAGCGTCGATCTCGCGCTGCTGACTGGCATCGTGTTCGGCATCTCACCCGCTCTTCGATCCGCGCGGCCGGATCTGGCTCAGGTGATGCAAGCGAATACGCGCAAGACTACGGCTGGAGTCCGTGGCCGAAGGACTCACAGCATCCTGATCGCGGGCCAGATTGCCCTGACACTTCTGTTGCTGGCCGGAGCCGGAGTTGCAATGCAAGGCTTCGTGGGCATGATGCGCGTGAATCTCGGCTATGATCCGCACAACACCATGTCGGTTGGCATTCCGGTCCACGACGACACCTACACAACGTGGGAGGCCAGGGGAACATACTTCCATCAGCTCCTGGGGAAGGTCAGCGAGATGCCGGAGGCTGTTTCCGTCGGGCTCTCAACAAATGCCACCCCACCGAACAACGGATGGGACGAGCGCTTCGAGATTTCCGGCCAGCCAGCAGCGGAAGAACAGCGAGCGCGTCTCAACTTTGTCAGTGCTGGGTACTTCGTAGTGCTTCGCATCCCGCTGTTGCAAGGAAGAATCTGGTACGAGGACGAGGCCATGCACGGCGCGAAGCTCGCACTGATCAATCAAGCGTTGGCTCGCCAATATTTTCCTAATGGTGGTGCCATTGGCAGCGAGATTCGGGTGCCCGCACTGAAAGGCGAGCCACCACTGGATCTGTCAGCGGCCGGAAGCGACACCTGGTTTCAGGTAGTTGGCATCGTCGGCGATGCCCGCAATGACGGCCTGCGCAATCCCATCATGCCCTCCGTGTATGTGCCATACACCATCATGATGCCGGTTTTCACGCAGATCCTCGTCCGAACCAGCGTCCCGCCGCTCACGGTGCTCCACGCTGTCCGCGAACAGGTTCACACTGTTGATTCCGATCAGCAGTCTGACCGAGATGTTCGCGATCTCGATGGCTGGATTAAACATGAGCCGGAATGGGAGCAGGGGCACCTGGTGGCAACCTTGTTTGCAGGATTTGGAATCCTAGCGCTGGTGCTCGCCGCCACTGGACTTTACAGCGTGATTTCCTACACGGTGGCTCAACGAACCGGCGAATTCGGAATACGTATGGCACTGGGAGCAATGCGCAAAGATGTCCTGCTGATAGTGTTTCGCTCGGCGGCCATGAGTGTGGCTGCCGGAGTTCTAGCGGGAGTAATGCTGACGATTTCGCTCCATCGCGTGTTCACGCGCTGGATTCAGGGCAGTTCGCTCGATGCGCTCATCCTTGTCGGTGTGATTCTGCTGCTAGTCGCCACTTCCGGCTTGTCATGCTTCGTACCTGCGCGAAGGGCCTCCTCCGTAGATCCGACGGTCGCACTGAGATATGAGTGAAGAGGAATAGCCCAGTAAGGACAGAGGGCAGAAGAATTCGTCACGGCATCGGGTGACCAGCCGGCGCCCAGTTCACGATAAACCGCGCTCGAGTGATCCAAAAAAACAAACTATTTGAAAGCGCACTCCGACAACGCGCTCCGGAGTGCGATGATATTAGAGGACTTACGGATGCCTTCTGGCCTGTGCCGTCTGGCCACGTCGTTGGCCTTGCCCGTAAGCCCGCCTAACCGCGAGCCCTTTTTCCTGTCTAATGACTCGGATGAGCGAAAGCGCCGGTAGCACCCCAGACCGCGAAGCACTCCAGAGCGCGGCCCGAGAGAGCGATGCCCTCGCCGTAGAGCGCACGCTGGCGGGCGAGCGCGACGCTTTCCGCGTGCTGGTCGAGCGCCACAGCCAGCAGCTATTTCGCCTGGCGTACCGCATGACCGGAAATGAGCACGACGCGGAAGAAGTGGTTCAAGAGGCTTTTTTGCGAGCCTACCGGAACCTCGGGCAATTCGGTTCGCGAGCGAACTTCGGCACTTGGGCTTACCGCATTGCAGCGAACTACGCGATCGACCGGATGCGCCAGAAACGCACCGAGGACGCGCGGCGCAGCACGCCGAGCAGCTTAGCTGAAGAGCAGGATCCTCTGGATTTGGTGGCTGACGACAGGCCAACGCCGGACCGTCTCGCGGGCAACAGCGAGTTGAGAAAAAAGATGGAAGAGGCACTGAAGGAGTTGAGCTCCTCGGAACGAACAGCGTTTGTGATGCGCCATTGGGAAGGCTGCGCGATCGAAGAGATCGCCGCGGTGCTCGAATCGACGACAAGCGCGGCGAAGAACACCGTTTTTCGATCGGTCCAGAAATTACGGCGTGCTTTGGAGCCGTACGTGGGAGCGCGAGGCGCGCTGCAAGCGAAAGCGGCAGGAGCAGCGCCGGAACCCAGGGGAACCGAACTATGAAACATCTGACGGAAGAAGAATTGGTCGGTTATCGCGAGGGGGAGATTACGCAACGCGAAGCTATCGCCGAGCATTTGACGAGTTGCACGGCCTGCCGCACGGAGCTCGAGCGTATCGAAGCGGTGCTCAGCGCGCTAGACAACTTGCCGGTTCCCGAGCGCGGCCCGGAGTACGGTCGCGCTGTTTGGCAAAAGATTGCGCCGCAGTTGCCGGAAAAAGCAGGCCGTGGATGGCGTGCGTGGCTCGAACCGCGCCGTTGGGTGGCCATCGGAGCGATGGTGGCCGTTGTGATTGGGGCGTTCGTCGCGGGTCGCTGGACGAAGAAGCTTGACGCCGGTACGCCGGCGGCTAGCGTGGCGCAAGTTAAAGAGCGAGTGCTGGTCGTGGCCGTTGGCGAGCACCTGGGAAAATCGGAAATGGTGCTGATGGAGCTGGCGAACGCCACCCTGCCTGTGTCCGGACCAAAGCAAATCAATATCTCCGCGGAGCAAAAGCGAGCGGAAGACTTACTGGATGCCAACCGGCTGTATCGCGAAACGGCCCAGCAAGATGGCGATGCGGCATTAGCCAGCGTTTTGGATGACCTCGAACGCGTGCTGATGGACGTGGCCCACAGCCCAGAGGAAATTACGCCCGCGAAACTGGAATCACTTCAGAAGCGAATCGAGGCACACGGCATTCTGTTCAAAGTTCGAGTGGTCGGCAAGGAATTACAAGAAAAGCAGAAGACAACGAACTCCGCGCCAGCGGCGACGGATTCGAAAGTAAGAGAGAGGAACAAGGCATGAGCATGGGAGAACGCACAAGCAGGGCGGCAAGAATTTGGATGACTGCGGCGACGTTGCTGGTCGTGCCGCAGATGGCACGACCCTCCGCCGCCCACGACAACGCAGGGACGTCCTGGGCATCCTGGCAGGACCAGGATGCCCAGGATCGCGAGCAGGAGAAACGTGATCGGGAGCAAGAGAAACGTGACCGTGAACAAGAAAAGCTAGACCGGGAACAGGAAAAACGCGATCGCGAACAAGAGCGCTTGGAACGCCTCGATGAGCTTTACAGCGACGGGCGCGAGGCGCTGGACGAAGACCGCTACGACCAGGCAGCCGGAAAATTCCGAGAGCTTGCCGATATGAATGGGCCGCAGACGGATGCGGCGCTTTATTGGAAGGCCTACTCAGAAAACAAGCTGGGCCAGAGAGATTCCGCGCTGACAACAATCGCGGACTTGGAGAAGAGATTTGCGCAAAGCCGCTGGATAAAAGATGCGAGGGCACTGAAGATCGAAGTGCAGCAGTCAAGCGGGCAACCCGCGCACCCTGAAACACAGCCCGATGAAGAGCTGAAAATGCTGGCGATCACCGGCCTAATGAACAGCGACCCCCAACGCGCCATGCCGCTACTCGAAAAAGTATTGAACGGCCCTGGCACACCGAAAGAAAAGTCAAAAGCGCTTTTCGTGCTGGCGCAGAACGGCTCGGCCGAATCGCGCGAGATTCTCGGACGGATCGCGAGAGGGCAGAGCAATCCGGACCTTCAAAAGAAAGCTGTCGAATATCTGGGATTATTCGGCGGCCAACAGGCGCGGCAAACGCTTGCGGAGATTTATGCCTCGACGGGCGACGAGTCAGTCAAACGCGCGATTCTCAAAAGCTACATGATCGGCGGCGACAAGGAGCACCTGCTGGCAGCGGCCAAGGGTGAAAAAGATACGTCCCTGCGCGCCGAGGCCATCAAGCAGCTAGGAATCGTTCATGCACCTGAGGAATTGCGGCAACTCTACAAGACGGAGACTTCGCCGGAAGTGAAAAAAGACATCCTGCAGGCGTTCTTCCTTTCCGGCGACGCCAAATTCCTCGCGGAAGCAGCGCAGGGAGAGAAGGACGCCGAGGTTCGCCGTTCTGCCATCCGTAACCTGGGCCTGGTCGGTTCGGCCGATGCCAAAGAAGCGCTGCTGGCGATTTATGCGAAAGAGACCGATCGCGAGAACAAAGAAGCGGTGCTCAATGCTCTGTTCATTCAAGGAAACGCGCACGCGCTGGTGACCATTGCGCGAGGCGAGAAAGATCCAGAGCTGAAGAAGACTGCGGTATCCAAGCTGGCGCTGATGAATTCGAAAGAAGGCAACGACTACTTGATGGAGATTTTGCAAAAGTAGGGAAAGGGAATGGTGAGTGATGGCCAGACAGGAAACACGAGTGAGGTGGCGAATGGCGACGATACAGCGAATTTCGACGGGCCTCGGAGTACTCGGTGTGGTGCTGTTTTTCGCGGCAGCGGTGCGGGGGATCCCCCATGGAGCAGCGGGCCGCGAAAGCCCCGCCCCTCGACAGGCGGGGGCGGAAGCGCCGCAGGTGGTCGATGCGCAGATCGAAACGCGCGTCGTGAGTGGAGCCCTTGCGGAGACTCTCCGCGGCATCGAGGCGCAAGCAGATAAGGCGGAGTGGCTGGGATACAGCGTCGCGGAAATCGCTGGCGACCGCACGGTCTGCTGCGGAAACTTCAACGATGGATACGGCGGGTGTGGAACGTGCAGGCTCGAAAAAGAAAATGGCGTAACCAGCAGAACTCCACAAAAAGACGAAAAAGATGGAACTGTGGAACTGGAAGGCTCGCGCCGACTGGTGGTTCTCTTCCGGCTGGAAGCGAAACAGGTGATGCGCATTCGAGAAGCCAGCGAAAACTGCACACTAGATGCGGGCGGGCTGCCGTTCCTCTGGCTGACAGGCGTGAAGCCGGCGGAGAGCGTGGCGCTGCTCGCGGATTTCGTGCACCAAGCAACTTTCGAAGGGCACGGCGAGCATGAGCTTGGCCAGGGCGCGTTGTCCGCGATTGCGCTGCACGCCGACCCATCGGCCGATCGCGCGTTCGCATCGTTCGTCGCCGCGGATCAGCCCGAGCAACTTCGCAAGCATGCGTCCTTCTGGCTAGGAGCAGCGCGTGGCAAAGCGGGTTTTCTAATGCTTCAGAAAATGGCCAAGAGCGACCCCAGCTCCGAGGTGCGTTCGCAAGTGGCGTTTGCGCTGTCCGTGAGCCACGAACCAGAAGCGCTGAATGAAATGATTCGATTGGCCAAAGAAGACGAGAGCGCGCACGTGCGTGGCCAAGGGCTCTTCTGGCTGGCGCAAAAAGCAGGCCAAAAAGCCATGGGCGCAATCACAGGCGCCATCGAAAACGATCCCGACACGGACGTGAAGAAGAAAGCAGTCTTCGCGCTGAGCCAAATGCCGAAGGATGAGGGCGTGCCGAAGCTCATCGAGGTGGCCAAGACCAACCGCAACCGCGAAGTGCGCAAGCAAGCGATGTTCTGGCTGGGCCAATCAAACGATCCGCGCGCGCTGGAGTTTTTTGAGCAGGTGCTGGCGCGCTGAAAACGGATACTCGAAAAGCATAGCCGGAGAATCAGTCCTTGCCACGCCGCGATATTTCGTAACGAAGACCAAATGGACAGGTAATGCGAACAAGCGGCAGTTCGCTCGGTCGTGCCGCTCTACACCCTTTAAGGGAGGGAAGAGTGTCAACGGAGAAGATCTTCGAGCTGGATGCGGGAGTCGGTTTTGGCGTCGCGATATTTGACGATGACGGCGCATTGTAAGCTGAGGCCGTGTTTTCGGCCGACCGGATGGGTGACCGCCCGCGAGCCGGGAACGACGATGGCTTCAGCGGGAATGATGAGCGGCGACGTTTCGCCGGCGGTGTACACTGCGTCGCGCACGAGATCGTAGACCGGGATCGAGCGATTAAGAATCGAGCCGGTGCCCACCACCGCGCGATGCTTCACGATGGTTCCCTCATACACACCGGAATTGCCCCCCACAAGCACTTCGTCTTCAATGATCACCGGCATTGCTCCCACCGGTTCGAGCACGCCACCGATCTGCGAGCCCGCGGAAATGTGGCAGTTGCGGCCGATTTGCGCGCAACTGCCGACCAGGGCATGCGAATCGATCATCGTGCCATCGCCGACATAGGCGCCCACATTAACAAACATCGGCGGCATGCAAACGACCCCGCGCCCGATGTATGAGCCGTCGCGAATGCTCGAGCCGCCGGGCACGATGCGGATGCTGTCCGCGGACGTGATGGCGCGAACGGGATACGTGGACTTGTCGATGAACGGCTGGCGCGCCAGATCGATAGACATGTCGACGATCACGCCCATGCGAAAGCCGAGCAGGATTCCTTTTTTCACCCAGGCGTTGACGCGCCAGCCCGTCGGCGAGGCAGCGTCCGGCTCTGCCGCGCGAACTTTGCCGCGATTTACGGCCTCCTTGAATTCGCGGAAGAGCCGGTTATGCTCTTCGCTGTATTGAGCCGGAGGCTCGTCAAAGAGACGCTCGATGTCCTGCGGCAGCATGAACTCGCTCATGCGGCAGCGTGAGCTGCAGCATAGGGTAGCTCGGCTGTATGGAGCAGCTCCAGCGATTCCAGGACGGCGCGAATGCGCGCTTCATTTTCCGCTTTCGGCGCAACGAGCGGCAAACGCCAAACCGGTTCCAGCAAACCCATTTGCGCCATGGCCGCCTTCACCGGCATGGGATTCGATTCGACGAAGTTTACCTCCATCAGCGGATGCACTCGGCGGTGAATCTGTCGTGCGGCCGGAAAATCGCCGTCGAGCGCGAGCCGCGTGAGCCGCGCCATGTCCCGAGGAATTTCGTTCGAGACAACAGAGATCACCCCGCGTCCGCCAAGCGCGATGAGCGGCAAGGTGATGGCGTCGTCGCCGCTGAGCACGATGAAATCCTCCGGAACCACGTTTAGAATCGCGGCCATTTGCGAAATGTTTCCCGAAGCTTCCTTGATGCCGACGATGTTCTCAATCGCCGCGAGCCGCCGCACCGTAGCCGGCTCGACGTTCACGCCCGTGCGCCCTTGCACGCTATAGACAACGATGGGGAGTCGAACCGCCTCGGCAATGGCTTTGTAATGTTGAAAAAGGCCTTCCTGTGTCGGCTTGTTGTAATAGGGCGTGACGGAAAGAATGCCGTCCACGCCGATGGCGGCAAGCTTCTGCGCGAGCGCGATGACTTCGGCGGTGTGGTAACCGCCTGCGCCGGCAAGAACAGGCACGCGTCCCTTCGCTAGTTCCACGGCGATCTGACAGACGCGCAGATGCTCCTCGTGCGTGAGCGTGGGGCTTTCTCCTGTCGTGCCGCACGGCACTAGAAAATCAATGCCTGCATCGATCTGGCGCTCGATCAACGCGCCGAGCGTGGGTTCGTCGAGCGAACCATCACGGCGAAATGGAGTGACGAGCGCAGTGCCTGTTCCGGTAAACATGGTGTTTCTCCCTTCTTTGTTTAAACGTCGAACTGCCGAAATCTGGATGGCGGCCAGGGGCCGCCATTCCAAAACCCCAGACGCCGGCCCAAAGGCCGCCGCTATGGAGATTCTTCAACTCAAGTCCGCGAGGATCTCCCTAAATTCGTAGAAGCCTTTTTTGCCTGCGATCCAGCGCGCCGCTTGCAGCGCTCCGTGCGCAAAGCCTTCGCGGCTGCGGGCCGTGTGGCGCAGCGTAATGGTGTCCGCAGGGGAGTCGAAACCGATTTCATGCGTGCCGGGAATCGCGCCGGCACGACTCGAGCTGAGGTTGACGGACCGCGTGAAACCCGCGTCACGCATCTCTTCTGCAAGCTTTTTGAGTGTGCCGCTGGGCGCATCTTTTTTCGCAGAATGATGAATCTCCCAGCCCCACGCTTCGTACTCCGCATGTTTTCCGAAAAGAGCGGCCGCTTGCCGAACGCTCTGCAAAAAAAGATTCACGCCCACGGAAAAATTCGCGGCCCAAACAACACCAGTCTTCGCGTGTAGGACAACTTCGCGCGCAATGGGAAGCTGTTCGAACCAGCCGGTCGTGCCGACCACCGAGTTCACGCCCAGAACAGCGAGATGGCGAATATTAACCGGCGCGGCTTGGGGCGTGGTGAATTCCACCGCGACATCGATCCCGCGAAGGGTCTCATGAGAAAGTCCTCGACCGCCTGGGTTGTCTCCTCCCGAAAACCTTGCGCGCACCTCGAAACCATATTCCGGCGCAAGCCGCTCGATGAGCCTGCCCATTTTCCCGTAGCCGACAATGGCGAGGCCCTGGCTCATGCTGCGGGGCCTCCTGTCGCAAGAAGTTGCCGGACCATGCGCGCGTAAATATCGACCGCATCCGACAACTGTTGTTTCGGAATGCGCTCTTCGGCGGTGTGCGCCAAATGAATGCTGCCCGGGCCAATGAGAAACGGTTGGCCCCAAGCGCCGTTGAAGGTCGGAATGTCCGTGGCAAAAGCGACCACCGTAGTGGGAAGTCCGTCGAAGGCCGAAAGGCGCATCGCAGGCGTGTGCAAAACTTCGCGAACTTCCGCTCGTCCAGCAGCGGCAGCCAGGACGGCCTGCCGAATTTCCGCTGGATCGCCGACCGTGCGGAACATGATTTCTGCTTCCGCGTGATCCGCAACGACATTCGGCGCGCGGCCGCCTGCGACCGTCCCGATATTCAGGCTAGAAGGGCCGAGCAGCGGATCTTCGGGCAGCGCAATCAAGCGGATAGCCCGCAAAACATCGAGCAGCGAATGGATCGCGGAGTGGCCAAGCTCCGGGTAAGCGGAGTGCGCGAGCTTTCCATGCGCGGTGATTTCGAAGCGAAGCGCTCCCTTCGAACCGAGCGCGAGCTGATTTTCCGTGGGCTCGCCGTTAATCAGAAAGCGGGCTCCGCGCGGATTGACGGCAGCAACTCTCGCGCCCGCGCTGTTGCGCTCTTCTCCGACGACAAACAGCAACCCAACATTTGTCACGCCAGAGTCGAGGAGTTTTTCCACGGCGGCTATCATCGCGGCGATGATGCCTTTGGCGTCGCAGGAGCCGCGCCCCCAAATGAAATCCGCATCTTCAAGAGATGGGAAGAAAGGCGGGACGGTATCCATGTGCGTCGAAAGCGTGACAATGGGTTGGCCCCAGCACGCAAAAACATTGTCGCGATTCGGCTCAACCGCGATGCGTTCGAGCCGTCCTGAACTACGCGCGGCAAGAAACGACAATTGCGCGAACAAAAAGTCCGCCACCGCCTGCTCGCGGTTGGTCGTCGATTCGATATCGACGAGCGCGCGCGTAAGTTCGAAAGGATTCATGCGGTCCGGTTATTTCTGGAAGGAGCGACAGGAAAGGAAGGAACCGCGAGGAACTGCTCGAGGCTGCTGCCTCTCGATAGCGCTCCATCCGGCTTTAGCACTGGCTGCCATGCAGCCACCTAAGCGGATGACAGTGGACAGGCCTTAGACCTGTTCCCCAACCGCCGCGGCAACAGCTACCGCTGCGATTTCGGCGGAGTACAACAACCTGGCCCCTTTTGCCACGGTGTCCGAAGCTGATCGGAATCACTCGCCGGGCTACTCATGGCCTCCGCACCTCTACCAAGAACAAGTTAAGTCTAGAGGAGCACGGGAGAAAAAGCGAGTGGAATTTGAAAGGCCCTGTTGAAAGGTCTAGAGCTCGAGAGGCCTGAGGGCCTGGTCTTGCGTGGCGATCAGCACTTCGCCATGAAAAGCACACTCGGCGGGGCGACGATCGAGCGCTTCTTCTGCTGAAAGGCGCGCGAGGTCGGGATTGTTGTTTTCCTGCGAAAGATGCGCAAGGACAAGGTACCGCGCGCGGGCGTCAAAACCTTCCGGGTCGGAAAGATATTCGCTGACCGCATGATTTGAGAGATGCCCGGTGCGAGAGAGCACGCGCTGCTTGACGACCCACGGATACGGTCCAACCTTGAGCATATCCAGATCGTGATTGGACTCCAGCAGCAAACAATCGGCGTCGCGTAAATGAACTTTGACAAGCTGGGGCATGTAGCCAAGATCGGTCACGAGAGCCATCTTCGTGCCATTGGTGCGAAAGGTGAAGCCTATCGGATCGGCAGCATCGTGAGGAATTTGAAACGCATGGACATCAATATCGCCGATGGAGAAGTGCTGGCCGGATTGAATAGTTTCGAGGCCACGCAAACGCTTCGCGAGCCGGTCAGGCAAGGCGCGGTGCAGCGCGTCCATGGTGGGTTCGGTGACGTAAAGTGGCGCCTTCCACAGACCGAGCATTTGCGGCAGGCCGTTGCAGTGGTCGGCATGCTCGTGAGTGATGAGGATGCCGTCGATACGGTCGACGCTCAATTCGATGGCCGCGAGACGCGCAAGAGTTTCGCGTTTGCCGAGGCCACAGTCCACAAGGAGTCGGGTGCTCTGCGTCTCGAGCAGGGTGATGTTGCCCGAGCTGCCTGACGCCAGAATGGAAACCCGCAAGCCGATCGCTTTGCCCTCGATTGCAGTACAAAGTATCTCACAAACGAATTTTCAGAATGATGGCATTTCGATTCCCGCCCGTCAACGCGAAAGCGGACTAGAATATTCGTGCCATGAGAGTTGCCGACAAATCGAGGTCACCGCAAGAACGAGTCTCAAGCGATGGATTCGCCGTAATTCCTGAGGTCGTTTCCGAATGTGAAATAGCCGACCTCAAATCCATGCTCGATCGGTCGGAACTTCCACGAAGCCGAGCCGGAATGCGCCACGTGATGAGAAACCCGAGAGTCGCTGCGCTTGCGCGCGATTCGAGGTTGATGGCGATGGCGCAAGAAGTTCTAGGAAGGGCTGCACTTCCCTTTCGCGCGACGCTGTTCGACAAGTCGCCAACCTCAAACTGGCTTGTGAGGTGGCATCAGGACACGGCATTGCCACTCTCCCGAGCGGCGAGAAGTTCCCGGCTGGGGACCGTGGTCCATTAAACATGGAGTGAACTATGCGCACGCTCCAGCCAGCGCGCTTGAACGGGTGTTGGCGCTTCGGCTGCATCTTGACGATTCCATTGCCGAAAACGGACCTCTGCGTGTGCTCCCCGGAACGCACTCCCTCGGCGTTTTGAGTGACGAAGCGCTTCGCGATCTGTCGACACAAATTGAGGCTATCGATGGCACCGTGCCTCGCGGTGGAATTCTCGCGAGGCGGCCGCTGGTAGTACACTGGTCATCGAAATCGCAATCGAATGTTCCGAGCCGCGTCCTGCACATGGAGTACGCGGCTTCCGTGGTCTTTGACCAGGGGCTTACGCCGGAGGTCGTGTAAGAGAAAGCTCGCATGTTCTCTTTTTTGGACTTTTCTAGTGCTTTCCTTGCTGCCCTTCCGCTCCGCTCAAGCAGCCGCGAATATTCCCAAGTCAGAAAACACACCTGCCATTCGGGTCGATCCATCCGTGAAAATCGCGGAGCTACATGTGCGGCTCAGCAAGACAAGCGGGCGCGGTCGAGGGTGAACCCGTTTAGGGGGCCCAATACGGTGACGGCGATTTGGTCGGGGCGGAAGAAATCGTGGGCCAGGGACTGCACCTCGGCGAGCGTGACGGTTTCGATGGAGGCGAGGATTTCGTCGAGGGAATAGAAGCGGCCAAAATAGAGTTCCTGACGGGCCAAATTCGACATGCGGGACGTTGTGGATTCGAGAGAGAGCATGAGCGATCCCTTGAGATGGTTTTTTGCGCGAGTAAGCTCTTCATCGCTGACGGGCGATTCCTTCATGGCGCGAAATTCCTTGATGGTGAGGTCCACGACCTGGCCGACGGTTTCCTTGGCGGTGCCGGCGTACACCGTGAACATGCCGGCGTCGGAGTAGGGTGTGAGCTCGCTGAAGACGGCGTAGGCCAGGCCTTCTTTTTCGCGAATGTTTTGAAAGAGGCGCGAGGACATGCCCCCTCCGAGAAGATTGTTGAGGACCGCGGCGGCGAAGCGCGCTTCGTGGCCGAGAGGAAGCGCAGGGACGCCAATGCAGAGATGAACTTGTTCGAGGTCACGCTTGGTTTCAAGATGAATGGGCGCTTTCGTCGAGGGTGCGGTGTGGTCTTCGAGCAGGCGCGCGGGACGGAGATGGCCGAATTCGCGCTCGACGAGATCCAAAACTTTTTCGTGCGGGACGTTACCCGCGGCGGTAATGACGAGATGATCGGGCGCAAACCAGTCGCGGAAGCGCTCGACGAGATGATCGCGGTTGAAGCCGCGGACGGTTTCCGGAGTGCCGAGAATGGGGCGGCCCAGAGGGTGCTCGGGCCAGAAGCCGCGGGTGAAGATGTCGTGAAGCTGATATTCGGGATTGTCCAGGTCCATCTTGATTTCTTCCAGGACCACCTGGCGCTCTTTTTTTACGTCGTCGGAATCGAACTTGGGCCGCAGAACGAGATCGGCGATGACGTCAAAGGCGATGGGGAGATGTTCGTCTAAGACTTTGGCGTTGAAGCAGATTTGCTCTTTCGAGGTGAAGGCATCGAGCATGCCGCCAACGGAATCCATTTCTCGGGCGATGGCTTCGGCGGAGCGACGCTCAGTGCCTTTGAAGACCATGTGCTCGATGAAATGGGCCAGGCCGTTTTCTTCAGCGGCTTCACGGCGTGAACCGTTGCGGATCCACACGCCTACCGAGACAGAACGGACGTGAGACATGGTCTCGGTGATCACCACCAGGCCGTTGCCGAGGACGTGTTTTTGGATGTCACGGGTTTCGCTAGCCGTAGCCATGCTTAATTGTGACACAGGCGGCTGGTAGAGAGAAACGGAAGCAGCAACGGAAGCCAACGGAAGAAGGACTCTGACTTGTAGCCACCTCCGATTAATATCGGGCACTGGCGACGACCGTTGTCAGGCATTAGGTATGGAATGGCAATTGGGCTTTGCTGCTCGGGCTTCTGGCTGGCCTCCCCGAGCGCTCGGGCAAGAGTGAGTCTCTTTGCCAGCGAGAGCAATGGCGGCACAAGTGGGGTGGTGATTTGTGGGTGAGAGCACAAGGGATTGTGGGAGCGCTGACGAAAGTGGCGGAGACTGGTCTTAAGGACAGGCGAAAATTTCTCGTAGAGACGGGGCGAAGAAAACTGCATATGCAAAAATAGTTCAAAAACACCCTTGACAGAAAACGTCTCTCGGCACGATACTCCGGATGCGCCTAGTTTCTGTCTTCCCCAGAAGAACGTTCCGACGTTCCTTCCTATATCCGCACGCCGGGCAAAGTCAGCGAGGAGTACCGGTGTCTGCACAAATAACAGAGAAGGAAACAATGCATTCGTTCGAGATGGACAGGGAAGTCATTCGCTGTAAGACTTGTGGTCTGGTCCAATACCGGACGCGCACGGGAAACTGCCGCCGTTGTGTGCGCGCCTTGCCTCAGCGTTTGGAATTCCTGATTCCTCCACCGGCCCCTCCGGAGGAAGCAGCCGCTGAACCCACGTCCGAGACGTTTGCCAACCAAGAGACGGTCGAGAATATCGGCCAGCGCATTCGCCAGTTGCGCGAATCGCGCACCATGACCCAGAGCCAGCTACAGTCGCGCTCGAAGGTTTCGCGCTCCTACTTGTCCCGCATCGAGAGCGGCCAGATGACGCCGAGCCTCGGCACTCTGGAGAAAATCTCCGAGGCACTGAATGTGGGCCTGAACCGGTTCTTTATTCCGGAATCCGACGGCGAAGCGCTGCTCGAGGATCCGTTCATCCAGGGATTGCGACCGTTCCTGCGGCAACTAGATTGGGAACAGTGGCAGTCTATTCTCAAGAGGTTGCAGGCGATCAGCGATCACGTCCATGCAGCACCGGTTACTCTACGCCCTATCGGTAATCCGGCGCGGATGCCGCAGCCCGCGCCGGTGAATGGCAACGGGCACGACGGACATATCGGCGCCGGCCATTCGAATGGGCATGCCATGACCCATGCCCATGGGCAGCCGCAGGGTTATGTGCTGCGGCGGCCAGCGACGGGGCCCGCGTTTCAACGCCCGTTAGCACGCTAAGTCATTCGTCTGTAGTCGAGAGCACAAATTGGCGCGGTGTGACAGTGAGAGTCACACCGCGCTTTTTTTGTGGTGGCGCGAAATTGGGCGAGGGAGGCGTTTGTCTGGCAGCGAGCCTAGCATGGCCGGTCCGACCGGTTTCCGGATTAGTCTCGGACTACGGAAACTTTTGCGGCCGGAACTTCGAGGCGCATCAGGCGGTGAGTCGAATCGAGGTACAGGTCGACTTCGAGGTCGGCGGTGTTGACGCGAAAGCCTTGGTAGGATTTTCCTTCGATGGTGGCGGAACCGGTGGATTCGGCGGTGATGGTGCCGGGCATCAGTTCTTGCGGAATGAGCACGGGGAAGGTTTGCGGACCACCCTTGGACCAATTGTAGAGGCGGGCGAGAACGCCGTACTGGTGGTAAAGGTTGTTGTCGAGGACCGCAATGAGCGGAGTGCCGAAGGTGAAAGTCTGATCAAAGGGATGTGCGCCCTGCATTTCGAGCGTCATTTTTGCGATACCGTTGACGAACAGGAGATGGGCGCTGTTGGTTTTTTCCGCTTGCGAGGTCCATTCGTAACTGACCGGAGCGCCGTCGGGCTGAAGCGTGAGCGCGCCGCTGACCTTGCTGGCTGCGCTTGGTGTTGGCTTGATGTCCGCGTTGCCCTTGGCCAGCCAGCCGCTGCCGGAGGGCGTGATCTCGAACTCTTCATGACCAACGGTCTTGCCCTCAAGCTTAATGGTGAGTTTTCCCTTGTCCTCGGTGAACACCGAGGCGCTGGGCGCTGCGGCATTCTTTTTTTGAGCGGCAATACCGGCGACAGCGCAAGCGAAAATCGCGACGACGGTCGGGAAGAAAGAATGTTTGGGCCAAGACCCGGACAGTTTTATTGCCATGGACTCCCCCCTTGGCATCCGCCTGCGAAGCAGGACGGGAAGTTTGCGGAGAAAAAATCTCCAATGCCTATTCTAGCGAATGGTAATCAGGAATTTGGTTTTTCGACGACGAGGTGTGCTTCGCTGCTACCTGTCCCGACAATGCCCCGGCGGAGGATTTCCGCGACGACCTGAGTGGGATCGCCAGAGCTGTCCATACGAAAGTCAGCAAGCTGATAAGAAGGAAGACGCTGGGCGTGGAGAGCGCGAAAGCTGGCTTCATCGCGAAAGAGCGGACGGCCAGTCATGGTCATGCAGCGAGAGAGTAAGAGCTCGATGGGCGAATCAAGCCACAGAACGGGAGCACCAGCATTGCGGAGGAATTCAGGGCAGCCGGGCTGGGCGTAGGTGCCGCCGCCGAGCGCGAGGACGGTGGCCTCTTTGAGTTCCCCAGCGCGGCCGAGGGCCGCGCGCAACTGATCCGCTTCGATTTGGCGAAACGCCGGTTCGCCGAAGCGCTCGAAAATCTGAGGGATGGCGAGGCCGGCGGACTGCTCGATGCGTTCATCCAAATCGACGAATCGCCACGCCAGTTGCCGCGCGAGAAGCGTTCCGACGGTGGTCTTGCCGGAACCCATGAAACCCGCAAGGCAAAGAACCTGGGCGCGTAGAGACGGGCCACGCAAAGGAGGCGGTTGAGTCACTGTTCTGTGTAGAGCGCGGCCACGAAGGGCCAGATAATCCGGAGCACGAAGAAATCAATCGCGCTTCATGATGCGGATTGTACCACTGTAGGAGGACAGTTCGACTTTCGCGAGGCCCATGCCGACAGTGCCGAAGAGCCCATGCGTGAACTTGGAAGCCATGTGCTTCACGCCGTGGGAATCGGGCTTGAGAAACGCCGAGGCTTGATTGTCGACGGTGCCGGTTGCGGTTTGCGCCTTCAAGTCAAAAGAATCGGTACTGGAGAAGCGCACTTCCACGAGGCCTTTGCCGCTCTTCATGGAGTACAGACCGGTGCGGACGAAGTCTCCATCGAAGAGAATGTTTCCGGTGGTGGTCATGAGATTGACGTTATTCAGCTGAGGCTGAAGAATCTGCGCATTTCCCCCGATGGAGCTGAAATCGAGCTTGCCGGCGCATTGCGTGCAAACCAGGGAGCCGCCGGTGGTCTTGACGATGATATAGCCTGAAACTTCTTTCAGGTGCACGTCCCCGGCGTAACTTTCCAGTTTCATGTCGCCCATGACTTGCTCGACGTAAATCAGACCAGTCTCAGTCTTGAGCTGGAGTTCGGTTTCTTCCGGAACGGTGAGTTGCAAATCGGCTTCGAGTTCCAAAGGTTGCGCGGATGGGTCCAGGATTGTGGCGGTAACGTCGATGCGATCTCCCACTTGTTCGATATCGAAACCGACCTTATTGGAAGATTGCGTACCGACGACATCCACTTCGGAATTCTTCCAGGATTTGACCTCGATGCGCCCATTGGCCACGTTGTGGATCACTACGACCGGGCGTCCGGTGATTTTGAATTGTTTTTCAACGTTTTGTCCGGTACCGGCACCGCGGGCAGGCGCTGCGCTCCAGAGAAAAAGTCCGGCGCCCAGAACCGGCAAAATATTTCGCTTTGTCCAGGTACCCGGCCGAGCCGGGGTCATCTCCATCATTCGAAGGCACATGTCAGTTTATGCTCCTTCCGCGTTCAATCATCGCGGACAGTAATTCGGCTTTTTGCTGATAAGCGGCGGACAAGTATTCGCGCGTCAGTTCGTCCTGAGGCTGTTCCTTGAGGTGACGCTCACAGTCAGCAATAAATTCGTTCACTTTTTTCAGATTGTCGCGCAAGGAGGCGTCGACGGGGGAGTTGCTTGCGAAGATCATGCCGGTGGCAACCGGTTCTTGATCATTCAGCGCCTGGGCGGTGCCGGCAAACTCTCCGGAAGGAACTTCCTGGAGGACATGCGCAGGCGCCGCCTCGACAGACTTTCTAGCGTCTGACGCAGGCGTGACTCTGTCGCTGCGAATCTGGAAAACGGCAGCAGCGGCGATGAGGATGGCAACCATGGCGGTAGCCACCACACGGTTGCGGAAGAAGGCGCTGATCGATTGCCACCAGGAAGCCGATTCGGCGGGAACCATGTCCGCCGGTGTCCGAATAATTCCTTCTGCTTCCAGTTGGGCTTGAAGAGCAATCCACACGCGATCCGGGGGAGTGATTTCCGAGGGCAGTTTTTTCGCCGCGTCGACGAGACTGGTGAGATCCGCAATGTAATTGCGGCAATCGCGGCATTCGGCCAGATGCGCGCGCGCTTCTTCGCGAAGCGGCTCCAGCCCTTCCTGCTCCAGGACAAGTTCTATGTCGTTGCACTGCATGGTACTTCGCTCCGCGGCTAAAAAGGACCTGGGTAGCCTTCCCGCTCGACTGCTCGTTACCTGATAAGACGCTTCCGCGGGTCAGACGGTTGGCTAGATTCTAGCTCAATCGCCGAGCCCCGCTTGCGTTTTTGCAGCCTGACGCACTGTTCGAGCCTGGTCGCGCAAATCTTCTTGAAGCAACTCGCGCAGACGCGTCCTCGCCTTGTGCAATTGCGACTTCGAATTACCTACCGAACATCCCATGATGCCCGCGATCTCGTTGTGTTCGAATCCCTGTACATCATGCAAGACAAATACGGTCCGATATCCGGGCGGAAGCTTTTCGATGGAGCGTTCCAGGTTGACGCGGTCCACTGCTCCGCTGAGCCGCAAGTCCGGCGCTCCGATGTCCTTTCTGGGGCCGCCAGTCTCTTCATCGGGTTCCGTCGTCTCTTCCAGAGAAGCCGCCGGGAGCGTCTTCTTGCGCAAGCGCATCAGGACCACATTGACGGTCATCCGGTGCAGCCAGGTGGAAAAAGCCGACTCGCCACGGAAGGTTCCGATCTTGCGGAAGAGCTGCAGGAACGCCTCCTGCATAAGGTCTTCTGCGTCGGACGGGTTGCCTACCATTCGCAAGCACAAGGCATAAACGCGTCGACCGTGGAGCTGATACAAATGCTCAAAAGCCGCGGCATCCCCTGACTGGGCAAGACGGATGGCTTCCGCTTCCGTCGCTGATTTAGGTGACGGTGCGCCATTCACCCTATTAGGCGACGGTAGAGCAGTCGACACACTGGGCTCGCTTGGTCGGTTCCGGGCCAACGGTCCAATTGCGGCGCATCCAACGTTTCGGATGCACCGAATACCTCCTGGAGTTGTCCTCGCAAATGCTGGCTGTTCTCAACCAGACACGCGCGGACACTATCTTATTCCCAAGCTTTTGAGCTTAGTGACCGGCCTCGAGGCTGGACTAGTTTATTCTCCCCCGATTGAGGCCATACGTCTATGCCGGATCAATCGCTGGGCAAAGGTCAGCCTTCTGGGTTTGAAAACGCCCATCTGGGTACATACCGTGGCCTGGAAGGGTTCTAGCTCGTCGTCAGGGAGAGCCATGAGGAAAGATTTCAACAGGACGATGGATTCCCGAAGACAAGTATTCAGGTCGTAATGAGCAGCGTCAACGGCTTGCCATTCGGCCTGGGCGTCCAAGCAGGTACAGCCCGCAATCTCGGTGGCGGCGGCACAAAAATCGTGATTGAGATCATCCACCATCTCGCCGAGGGTGCTGATCTTGTAGAGAAACTGGGAGCGCTCGCTGAGCAGGACGCGGCAGAACAAGCTGTTGAGGAGCGCTACGCGCTGTCCCCTGGCACCCTGGAAATTGGCGGGGTTGAGTGGGACGGCGTTGGGGATGGTACCGTAATGTTTGGCGTGCTCGCCGAGCGACCAAAGCAGCGCGGCCAGAGGATGGGCGAAGCGGTTACAGAGATCGGGTGTTACGCAGACCGCCAGGCTGGCCTTCGCCAAGCGTCCTCCTTGACGGAACGCGAGCGCTTCATCTAAAGAGACGCTTAACATGTTGTACGAGATTTCCAACTGCCGGACATGGGAGCGAAACACCAGATCCTTTTCTTCCGGTAACCAGGCTCGCCAGTCGTCTTTAACGGTCATGCCGCGGGCTGAAGGAAGGCGCTCACGGTATCTCAAAAGGGTCTCCAAAGAACAGGATGGGGAGTATAACAAATTCTAATTCTGAAAGAGCGATTTTCTTACTGCTGTGCCGGTGCTACTCCACACGGAGCGAGGCCCGGCCACGGGAAGATGAGGCCGAGTTCGCCAAGCGGTTGCCCAAAACAGGGGGCGACCGCTATACTCGGCTGCGATTGCGCCGAAAGGATCTGCCTTGCAATTTGAACCTCGCGACCAGTTTCAACAGCGGCAAAAGAAACTTGAACAGATTCAGGCACTTGGCTATGAGGCGTATCCGCGGGAATTTCGCTGGACGGACACGCCTCGAGCCCTTGTGGAAAAACATGGCGAAAAACCAGCCGCAGAGCTGGAAGCGGAAAAGCAGGAAGTGCGCGCGGCTGGTCGGCTCGTTTCGCTCAGGCCGATGGGTAAGGTTGCTTTCGCGCATCTCCAAGGTTCCGGCAAGCGCATACAAATCTATGTAAAGAAAGACGTTGTCGGAGAGCGAGGGTTCAAGCTGTTTCATCTGCTCGATCTTGGTGATTTAATCGGCGTTCGCGGACATCTCTTCCGAACGAAAAGCAACGAACTTTCCATCTGGGTTGAGGAACTGACGTTTCTGGCGAAAGCGCTGCTCCCGCTTCCGGAAAAGTGGCATGGCTTAACCGATGTCGAGCTGCGCTACCGGCAGCGCTACCTGGACCTGATTGCCAACGACGATTCCCGGCAAGTGTTTGTCGCGCGGGCGCGGATTATTCAAGAGCTGCGGCGGTTTTTTGATTCGCGCGGATATATAGAGGTGGAAACGCCGATGATGCATTCCATCCCAGGAGGCGCAGCCGCGCGGCCTTTCGTCACGCACCACAATGCATTGGATATCGACCTGTATCTGCGGATCGCGCCTGAGCTGTACTTGAAGCGGCTGACGGTCGGCGGTTTTGACCGCGTCTATGAGATCAACCGGAACTTTCGCAATGAAGGAATCTCAACGCAGCACAACCCGGAGTTCACGATGCTCGAATTCTACGAGGCTTACAGCAATTATCGAGACCTGATGGACATGAACGAGGAGCTGTTTCGGCTCCTGGCCATGAGCGTTAGCGGGTCGACCTTAGTGAAGTACGGCGAGCACGAGCTGGATTTTTCAAAGATCGAGCGCCTCACGATGCGCGAAGCGATCGCGAAATACTGGCCTGCGGGGGCCGGAGCCGTGCCCACCGAAGGTGAGCTGCGAGCTGCTGGTGGGCCGCGCGCGGCGGTGGAGCGCTATAACCAGTGGGCGAAAGAGACGAACGCGCCTTACGCCGCCTCGAAAGGCGTTTTGAAAGATGGCGAGTGGACGGGGTTGCTGTTTGAAACGATCGCCGAAGACAAACTGATTCAGCCGACGATTCTTCACGATTTTCCCACGGACATTTCGCCGCTCTCGAAGCAAAAGCCGGAGGATCCCTCCTTGACGGAGCGATTCGAGATCTACGTGGCGGGCATGGAAGTGGCCAACGGCTTCTCGGAACTCAATGATCCCGCAGAGCAAGAGCGGCGCTTCCTTGCGCAAATGGCGCAAGGCGGGGAAGAAGTTCCTAAGCAGCTTGACGTGGACTACATTCGCGCGTTGTGCCACGGCATGCCCCCCACGGCGGGCGAGGGCATCGGCATCGACCGGCTCACGATGCTGCTAACGGACTCTCCGTCCATACGCGACGTGATTCTATTCCCGCTGCTGCGACCAGAACCGCGGCAAGACTCCGCTGCCGGAGCGCAGGGCGCTTAAAGGATCCTTTCTCTAATGCGATTCACCCATGCGATTTGAATGGTTCGTGGCGCGGCGGTATTTGCGGTCGCCTTACCGGCCCGCGGTGCTGCGGCTGGTAACGTTATTTTCAATTCTCGGCGTGGCGGCAGGGGTGGCGACGCTGGTGATTGCGCTGGCGATGAACACGGGATTCCGAGAGACATTGCAGGACCGATTGCTGGAGGTCACCGCCCATGTTTCCTTGACGCGTCCTGGTTCCGTGATCCATGACTACGAAGCGCTGGCCGCGAAACTCGCAACGATTCCCGGAGTGCGCTCGGTGACGCCCGCTTCTTACCAGACCGTGCTGTTGTCGTTCGGTGGTCAGGCCCGCGGCGTGGTTGCGAAAGGGGTCGAACCGGAACGCGAGCAGCGCGGAGACCAAGCGCTGCAGAAGATTGTTGCCGGAAGTCTTGATTTTACGCTCGACGCCGACGGCATTGAAGCACTGATCGTAGGCAAGCAGCTGGCCGACGAATGGAAAATGGCGCCAGGCGACTATGTGACCATCACGAGTCCGCAGGGGCGGTTGACGCCGTTTGGTTTGATCCCGCGGACAAGGCGTTTTCGGGTGGCGGGGGTTTTCGATTCTGGCTTCTACGATTACGATGAAAACTGGTGCTTCTTGACGTTGCACGCGGCGCAGTCCCTGGCGGGGACGACCGATGTGGTAAACGCGCTGGAATTCCGGCTCGACAATCCGGAGCGCGCGGGAGAGATAGCCCAAAAGGCTGAACACATCCCAGGGCAGGGCTATTTGGCCACCACCTGGATGGAACAAAACTTCGCCCTTTTCCGGGCGTTGCGCCTGGAAAAACTGGTCACCGCGATTTTCATCGGGTTGATTACATTTGTTGCGGGCTTGAACATTCTGGTGGTGCTTTCGATGATGGTGACGGACAAAGCGCGCGATATCGCGGTATTGATGTCCATGGGAACGCGCCGCGAACAGATTCGAAAGATTTTTCTGTGGCAGGGAATGGCCATCGGGTCTGCCGGAACGCTGATCGGGCTGTCGGTTGGCTATGCCTTTGCGCTGATAGCGGGAACCTACCATCTGATTCCGCTCGATCCCCAAATCTATGCGGTATCCTATGTGCCGTTCCATCCGAGCGCGCTCGATGGCGTGTGGATCACGCTGGCGGCGATGGGGATTTCCCTAGGAGCGACGATCCTGCCGGCACGGGCGGCGGCGCGGCTGCTGCCGGTTGAGATTCTCCGCTATGAATAAAAGGGCGCGGCGGGAGAACGGAATCTGAGGGTTGCTCTATCGCAAGGATTGGCGCGTAGTTTGCTCCTATAACTGCTCGAGAGGCAACGGTCCAGATGGGGGTGCCCCGGGGCCCTCCCGAACAACCGTAAGTCTACTGCAAGTTAGTGAAAAAAAGCGGCTTAAGAGTCGTCGAAATTTGACCTTGGCCGGACCACTTTTGGACCGGCAGTGGTTTGGCAGAAATAGGAAACTCTTGGGCCATTGCTGGGCCTAAGCAAGCCACGACCGAGGAACACTCTAGCGGCTTGGGTAGCATCTAAGTAAAGAGAAGCAGCTTGGTACTTCTTGGCTCCTAAGGAGCCGGCTCGAGAGCAGAATGATCCAGCCACAAGACAGCACGAGCCAGGCAGTTCGAGCGAGCGCGCGAGACACCACTCTCTTGGTCATGGAAGCGCGAAGCCTGAAGAAAATCTACGGCAGCGGCGAGAAAAGTCTGTTGGTTTTGTCGGATGCCAGCCTGAGTTTGCGGCAAGGAGAGATGGTTGCCATCGTCGCGCCATCCGGGGCGGGCAAGAGCACGCTCTTGCATTTGCTCGCCGCGCTAGACACGCCAACAAGCGGTACAGTATACTTCGCCAATAAAGCCATTGAAACGAATGATGATGACGCGGCGCTTGCGGAGTTTCGAAACCGCGCGGTGGGTTTTCTCTGGCAGCGCCACCAGTTGTTGCCTGATTTTACGGCTGCAGAAAATGTAGCCATGCCGCTGCTCTTGCGCGGCGAAGATTTCACTCGAGCGCTGGGGATGGCGCGGAAGTGGCTTGCGGAGGTTGGCCTGGAAAATCGGGCGGACCACCGCGCAGGGGAACTCTCCGGAGGGGAACAGCAGCGCGTCGCGATCGCCCGGGCGCTCGTCACTGGGCCGACCGTGCTGCTGGCAGATGAACCTACCGGAGATTTGGACGAGCAGAATGCTTGGGCCGTGTTTGAGTTACTGGAACGGTTACACCGCATGCACGGGTTGACGTCGCTCATCGCGACGCACAATCTGGCTCTTGCTGCGCGGTGCGACCGGATACTCGGACTTGAACATGGCGTTCTCGGAACTCGCGGGGCTGCGGCTTCGGCGAGCGGGGCCCCCGGGGGAGAAGCGAGCTAACGTGTTCGAACGCTACACAGAAAAAGCGCGACGAGTCATTTTTTTCGCACGATACGAAGCCAGCCAGTACGGCAGCCCGTACATCGAGACCGAGCATTTGCTGCTCGGATTGATGCGCGAGGACAAAGCGCTGGCGAACCGTTTCTTGCGACAGCAAGGATCGATCGAATCGATCCGCAAAGAGATCGAGGCGCGCATCACCATTCGCGAGCGCATCTCGACGTCGGTCGAAGTGCCCCTCAGCGCCGAGTGCAAGCGCATCCTGAACATGTCGGCGGAAGAAGCCGAACGGCTCGGGCACAAGCACGTGGGGACCGAACATCTGTTGCTCGGGATTCTGCGGGAAGAAAAATGTTTTGGCGCGGAAATTTTAATGGAGCGCGGGCTACGTCTCTCGACGTTGCGTGAGGAATTAGCGCGCACGTCGGGCGAGAAGACCACGGCGGCCCGGCCGAAGGAAACATCGCTGCTGGCGGAATTCAGCCGGGACCTAACGCAGGCTGCCGGCGAAGGCTCGCTGGACCCGCTCGTTGGTCGTGAAGCTGAAGTCGAGCGCGTGATCCAAATCCTTTGCCGCCGGACAAAAAACAACCCGGTTCTCATCGGGGAACCCGGCGTCGGCAAGACGGCCATCGTCGAAGGGCTGGCGCAGCGCATTTCCGATGGCGACGTCCCGCCGTTCCTGGCGGACAAGCGCATCCTCTCTCTGGACCTTTCCTTGATCGTCGCGGGGACAAAATATCGCGGACAATTTGAAGAGCGCCTCAAAACCATCATGAAAGAATTGATGGAGAGCCAGAACTCCATCGTTTTTATCGACGAATTGCACACGCTGGTGGGCGCGGGTTCCGCGGAAGGCTCATTGGATGCCGCGAACATCCTGAAGCCGGCTCTCTCGCGCGGAGAGATTCAGTGCATCGGCGCGACGACTCCCGGCGAGTACCGCAAATCGGTGGAAAAAGACCGTTCGCTTGAGCGCCGCTTCCAGGCCGTAAAAGTTCCCGCGCCGAATGAAGAAGAAGCCGTTCAAGTCATCCAGGGTGTCCGCGAACGCTACGAAAAATTCCATGCCGTCAGCTACACCGATGAAGCGCTGCGCTATTCCGTTTATCTTTCAAATCGCTACATCCCGGACCGTTTCCTACCGGACAAAGCTATCGACCTGATTGACGAAGCTGGCGCCCGCGTAAAGCTCCGCCAGGCCACCGTCCCCGAGGAAGTCGGCGAAGTGCAGAAGCGCGTAAAATTCATCACCCACCGCATGGAAACAGCGATTGCCAACCACGAATTCGAAAAGGCGCGTTTTTATTCCGAGGAAGAACGCAAGGAAAAAGAAAACCTGCGCACGCTTCGCGAACGCTACAAGCTCGACGACGCCTCCACCGGTATCGTGTCCCGCGAAGACATCGAGGAAGTGGTCTCGCGCTGGACGGGCATCGGCGTGACCTCCATTAAAGAAGACGAACAGCAGAAGCTGCTGCGTATCGAGCCGGAGCTTCATAAGCGCGTGATCAGCCAAGACAAAGCCATCACCGCCTTGGCGCGTGCGATTCGCCGCAGCCGAGCGGGCCTCAAGTCTCCGCTGCGTCCGGTGGGTTGCTTCTTCTTCCTTGGGCCTACGGGCGTCGGAAAAACGGAAGTCGCACGGCGCCTTGCGGAATTCCTGTTTGGTTCGGAGAAGTCGTTGGTGCGCTTTGACATGTCGGAGTTCATGGAAAAACACTCCGTTTCCAAGCTCATCGGCGCGCCTCCGGGGTATGTGGGCTACGAAGAAGGCGGGCAGTTGACGGAGCGGGTCCGCCGAACGCCCTACTCGGTCATCCTGCTGGATGAAATCGAGAAGGCTCATCCGGACGTCTTCAACATCTTGCTGCAAGTGTTCGAAGACGGGCAATTGACCGATGGTCTCGGCAACACCGTGGATTTTCGTAACACCATCATCATCATGACTTCGAACCTCGGCGCGCGGCACTTGCAGAGGCGCACTTCGATAGGTTTCCAGTCGGGCGCCGATGAAGCCAGCCAGAAGTCCATCGAAGAAATGGTGATGAACGAAGTAAAGCGCGCGTTCAATCCGGAGTTTCTCAACCGTCTGGACGAAGTGATTATTTTCAATGCGCTCGCCGACGAAGACTTGCTGCGCATCATCGATTTGCTGGTGGGCCAGCTGAACGACACCCTGATCCACCGGCAGGTGCAGATCGTGGTGTCGCCGGAAGCACGCCAGTGGATCCTCGAGAAAACGTGTGCGGACCGGAACTATGGGGCGCGGCCGTTGCGCAGGGCGCTTCAGAAGTATGTGGAAGACCCGCTCTCGGAGGCGCTCATCCAGGGGGGCATCCAAAGGCCGGCGACGCTCCAAATTTACGTTGCGGGAGAAGCTTTGGCCTTCCGCCCTGTGGTTGAGGCAACCCCGGTTATCCACTAGCGAATCTGACACAACGCACGGGAAGCCTCGACCAGGTCGGGGTGAACGCACGACCGGGCCACACCGGATCCGGCGGGAGAAAAACAAATTGTGTTTTGGGGCGCGGCCTTGACGACCTCAACGGCCGCTCATAGGAGAGTCTGTTTGCCGTTCGGAGTTTTGGCGTTTCGGGTCACCTGGATCGCGGCCTTCTTTCTGTCGCTCGCATCCAGCTCACCAGCAGCAACGCAAAAAAACCTCCTCGCGGAGCCGTCTGCATCCGCGGACCCGCGACGGTTGTCCCGAGGCTCCGATTCTGATTCGAGGAAAACCGATTTCGCTACAACCGGCGAGCCGGCAACGGCCCAATCAGGCGCGCCGCAAGCTGCCAACGGCCAGCCGCAAGGTGTTATCGAACGCATCGAATTCTATGGCAACCGCAGAATCCGCAGCGACACGCTGAAAGCGCGCATCTTCAGCCGCGAAGGCGATCCCTACAATGAAGAGACTCTGCGCCGCGATTTTCAGGCCCTCTGGAACACGCAGTTCTTCGAGGACGTAAAGCTGCGCGTGGAAGATTCACCGGACCGCGCCGACGGCAAGATCATCATTTTCGATGTGAAAGAGCGCCCGCAAATCCGGCGCATCCGCTACGACGGCAATCATTCGATTTCGGAATCGGATATTCTCGACCGTTTTAAAGAGCGCAAAGTCGGCCTATCGGTCGAAAGCCCGTTCGACCCCACGAAAATCAAAAAAGCCGAAGTGGTGCTGAAGGAATTGCTCGGGGAACACGGCCGCCAATTTGCGAAGATTACGCCGCAGTACGAACGCATCGCTTCGAGCAACGCAGTAATCCTGGTCTTCAAGATTGACGAGGGCCCCAAAGTTAAAGTCGGCTCAATCAAGTTTGTGGGGAACCACGCATTTAGCGACCGCAAGCTGATCCGCGCTATGAAACACGACCGGCCCTACGGAATTCCCCTGTACTTCATGGACATCCCCGTTTTGACCAAGACCTACGACCGCGAAAAACTCAACGAGGATCTGGAAGTCGGCGTCCGCGGCCTGTACCAGGACAACGGTTACTTCCGTGTCGTGGTGGCCCCCAACGGACCGGTCTTAGAGAACATGGATGTTCCGCACAAGGGTGTTCCGCTGCCCGGACTGAAGCCCCACATCGGTAAGGCTGTCAACATCACCATCAAGATCGAAGAAGGCGAGCAGTACCGGATGGGAACCCTCAAGATCGTCAGCTCGGACCCGGACAAAGCCCTTTCGCTCAAGGTCGAGCCACTGAAGGCTCTCTTCCCGATGAAAGAAGGCGATGTCCTCAATGTGGACAAGCTCCGCAAAGCGCTGAAGAACTACACCGATGCTTACGGGCAGTACGGTTTCATCGATTTTACCGCCGAGCCGGATTTCGACATTGACGATGCCGCACGAAAGATCAATCTTACGCTGCACTTCGACGAACAAAAGCAGTACTACGTTCGCCGCATCAATTTCAGCGGCAACACCACCACGCGCGACAAAGTCATCCGCCGTGAGCTGCTGATCGACGAAGGCCAGCTCTTCAACAAGCGCTATTGGGACATCAGTATTCTGCGCCTGAACCAGCTCAACTATTTCGACAAAATCGAAGCCGACAAGGCCGTCGAACTGCAGAAGAACAGCAAAGACGGCACCGTGGACATTAATCTTAAGCTCAAGGAAAAAGGCAAACAGTCCATCGGTCTGCAAGGCGGCGTCAGCGGCTTGGCGGGGGGCTTTATCGGCCTCACGTATCAGACCAACAACTTCCTCGGCTTAGGCGAAACGCTCACGCTGTCAGCGCAATTTGGCGCTTACCAGCGCACCTTGCAATTCGGCTTCACGGAACCTTATCTCTTTGACCGCCCCATTTCGACTGGATTCACGGTCTTCTCGAGCAAGTACAATTTCAACCAGGCCCAGCAGGAAGCCCAGTTCACTGGCCAGCAGGTCAGCGTCAATCCGCAATTCATCCAGAATTACGATCAGAACAGCACAGGATTTACGTCTTTCGCAAGTTATCCGCTGAAACGGTTTTCTTTCGCCAGGCTCGGCCTTTCCTATGGCCTGACGCGCACGAATATCACTGCGTTCAATGCGGCCTCCACCCTGTTATTCGAACAATTGCAGTTCCGCGCCATCGCCGGTCCCAGCGCGCTCAACGGAATCGTCTCGAGCACCATTACTCCCTCCATCAGTTACAACACCATTGATAATCCGATTAACGCGACGAAGGGTAAGAGTTTCTTTTATTCGGTGTCCTTTGTGGGCGGGCCTTTGGGGGGCAACGTAAAAACGATCAGCAATGTGTTCGACATCAAGTATTTCCATCCGATTAACAAGCGCCGCAACGCCGTCGGCCTGCACTTCACGACCGCCTATATCACCGGATTCGGCGGCGGAGAAGTACCCCCCTTCAGCCGTTTCTACATGGGCGGCGAAAACGATGTTCGCGGTTTCGACATTCGCTCTATTTCGCCGGTGGTCTTCATTCCCACGGTGACCGCGCAAACCCTTTCCTATCACGATCCCACTTCCGCCGGGCTGACGCGATCGATCAGTCTGCCCGTCCTGGTGTACACCGCGACTTTGCCAGGCGGCGACTATCAAACCTCAGGTAACATCGAATATCGCATCCCCATTGCCGGTCCTGTTACCATGTCTCTGTTCGCCGACGCCGGCACGGATGGAATTTTCAAAACCAGTGCCTTACACCTGGACCCCACCGGCATAGAGAATATAAAATCCACGTTTCCAAGCGCGCCCCTTACCAAGACCCTCGGCATTTTTCCCGGAACAAACTTCCGCATCCGAGACTCCGCGGGTATCGAGTTTGGCGTCAATCTTCCGATCGTGCAGGCGCCTTTCCGCATTTATTACGCCTATAATCTGAACAGACTGCACTCGCAAATCGCCGCCCCACTTCCATTCGTTAACCAAACCACGCTCGCGAACTGGAAGAACACGCTCGACGCCATAACTCCGAATATCTGGGAGACCGAAATCGCGCCTCAACTTGTGTTCTTGAACAATCCCGGGCGGCTGAACTATTTCGAGCCGAAAACGACATTTCGTTTCACCGTAGGAAAAACCTTTTAGCCGCGCGGAGCGGCGCAGAAATTCGAATCGTCTGGGAAAAATCTGGTCGGCGCGGCCGCAACCTTCGCGGCGCACGTGAACTTGGGAGGCAAGGGAAATGAAGTTGTGGAAGATTTCGAGTTATCTGACGCTGGCAGTCTTGGCGCCCTGCATGCTCCTTAGCGGATGCGGGGGCAGCAGCAACGGCGCCATCGTAACTACCGTTTCGCTTAACTCATCCGTGGTAAGCGACGTACTCATTTTGGGGCAGTCGACGACCCTCACCGCCGCGGTTACAGGACCGAGCAACACGGATGTTACCTGGGTGGGTTGCACCTATACGACCACCACCACCAATTCTTCGGGCTCACCCGTAGTGGCCACAGCCAAAGCTTGTCCTACGGACGGTTCCTTCGGCACGCTATCGAACGAACAGACTGCCGGCCCCACCCCCACCGCGACATTCACCGCCCCGTTGGTGCTCCCGGATCCAACTAAGTTTCCCTTGCTCGCTATCATCATCACCGTGCAGGCCGTGGGGGACTCCAGCAAGCACGGCACCCAGACCATCACGCTGCACATCGACTCGGGCATCGCGGTCAGTCTCGTACCTGCAACTGCAGCCGTGCCCACGAACGAAAAGCAGCCCTTTTTTGCCATCCTGACAAACGACCTTAAAACCCAGGGCGTGACCTGGACGCTCACACAGACGACTCCCAGCAACACCACCCCCACGACCCCCAACATATTTGCGGGGCTTCCCACCTGCACCGTGACCGGTAATGCCACCGGATGCGGCTCGATTGATACGAACGGAATCTACAGTGCTCCTACCGCTGTGCCTACTGCCAGCGTGCCTGCGAACGCCAGCACCACGCCTACCAACGTCACTATTGTCGCGACCTCTGTCGAGGACCCCACGCGCTTCGCCACCGGCACCATCACCATCACGGCCGGCGGGCCCATCACCTTTAACGGAATCAGTCCCACCATCGCTCCGCAAGGCGCCGCGTATTGGGACATTTATTTGAACGCGCCCGGCGTATCTTCGGCTTCCACGATCACGCTGACAGACGCGCATAACGGTACAACGATACTCAACTCGGCAACCAGCCAGATCAAAGTGCTGTTTCCGATTCCAACCGGGACCGTCACAAATCCGCCCTCGACAGGCGCCCGTGTGCGCCTCTTCTCGAATAATCTGGCTGTGGCGGGCCCGGTCACGGTCTCTGTGACCGACCCCGGCGAACCGGTCACGACAACTGCCGGAGGGGTCTTCACCTACAACATCTTGCCGGTACGCCTGACGACTTTGGCTTCATCTCCGAATGACATCGTCCAGGGGGCCGTGTCTTCAGGCACTATCCCTGTGACGATTGACGGAGGTTACTTCGGACCGGGCGGCCAGCTTGCCAACGTATTTTTTGACAACACCATTCCCGCCACGACCAACGGCCAGGGGCAGCCTCTGTCAACCGCTCGGCAACTGCAGGTACAGTTGCCCGTCGGTCCAATTAACTCTGGGCTCCCCGGACTCTATTCTCTTTCTGTCTCAAGTGACTCGCTGCCAGCTCCGTTTGCAGCTAACCCCGCTGTCACGGATTTGGCCGTGTTCCCGAACTATTCGGTGGCTCCGCCCGTGCTGGCAGGTACTGTTATGGGTGTGGGCACCAATCCAAGCGCCATAGATATTGATTCCACGCTGGGAGTGGTGGTGGTCGCCGAGACGGGTTCAAATGCCGTGCAGTTCTACAGTATTGGGACCGGTACGCTGACGCCAATAGGCGGTCCGGTGGCCGTGGGCAAGGTTCCCACGGGTCTCTCCGTGAATCGCACCAACCACACTGTTGCGGTGGTCAACTACCAGGATCAAAGCGTGACCGTTCTCCCCATCCCCGGGGCGCTCGTTCAGGCTCCTGGTACTCCGTTCACTCTCGATATTTCCGGTGTGCTCGGGGGCCAGGTCTCCCCGGCACCGTTGCCATACGCGATTGGCGTGGATCCTGACACGAATATGGCGGTGGTGGCCTATTCCTCGACCTCGGCCTCTTCAGCAGCGAATCTCGGCTTCCTCCTCAATTTGAATACTGGCAGCGCGCCGCCATTTGGATGCATTAATGATACGACGGCCAACAAGAACCCTGGCCCATGCGTCTCGGCGCAGGTCACTCTAAACACGGGCGCCTATCCACAAGTGGCCATGGCGCCTCACGGCCACCTCGCATTCGTAACCCCGGGGGGTTCAGGTATTTTGCAAGGCGTGGATGTGACTAAAGCTTCAAGTTCGGCCCAAATTCAAACGCTCACGATCGCCGCCGGAATCGTGACGGCGACTACCACCAAAGCGAATGGTTTAGTGCCGGGAAATTCCGGCACAGTCCTGATCACTGGTGTGCCCGGGCCCGGAATGCCGGGCAATAGCACCACCGTGAACTTCAACGGCGTCTTCACCGTCGCCGCTGTCAGTGACACCAGCTTCACTTATTTCGTGGGCTCGACGGCCAGCGGCACCGTGACTCTCACTCCTGACACCAACGGGAATACCGGAGCCACGGTGTTCTTTAGCACTCCGAATTTGATTTTTGGGGGCCTTTCACCGTTTACGCAGGGCATCGCCATCAATCCCGTCACCAACACCGCCGCGCTTGCCGATGCCAATGCCACCGGCTCCAATGGGCCGCAGATCAATTTGATCAATAACCTAGATCAGACCGTCAGCTCAATATCCTTTTTTGCTACGTGCACGTTTTATACCAGCACGCTCCCGTGCGTCAATTCCGCCGAGCTGCTGGGCACGGCAGACGTAGCTTGGCAGCCGTACTCCAACGCCATCGTTTCCTATAACCCCGGTATCAACCAGGTTTCCGTTTCCGATCCCGTCAGCGCCAGGCGTTACGCTTTTGTTTGTAATGCCGCGCCTTCGGCTTGCCTGGTAAACCCGCAAGACCCGGCGCACCAAACCATCTTCAACGGCCAAACCACCTTAGCGGGAACAGGCACGGCCAAACTTGCTGTCACCAATGGCACCACCAACTCACTCACTCTTTTCGGCGGCATTGCGGTCGATCCCGCCTCGAACCAAGCCTTCGTCGTGATGTCCGGAAGCAGCCAGATCGACATCATCAATCTCGGCCCGTCGCCCACGAATCAGCTGAAGGCGGTGCAGATAACCGAGATTCTAGTGCCTAGCCCTAATCCTGGACCTGGCGTTATTGGGGGTATTCCCAATGCGACCGTTCCGCAGGGAACGCTCACCTCGACAACCGATTTGACTGGCGTCCAAATCTTTGGTTCGGGTTTTGATGCCTCGACCCAGGTCCGGTTGGACGGCACGGCCATTCCCGTCGCCAACGTTCAATTAGTTAGCAGCAGGCAGCTAACGGTCACGATTCCGGCTGCGAATCTATCGTTCCCCCACCGCTACGCGCTCGACGTGGTTACTCCCGACACGGTCAGCGGGAGCCCGCAATCCAACGCAACGGACTTTTTCGTGATTCAAGCCGTTGACATGACCTCCGTCTGCACTCCGGCCGTGCCAAACACTCAACACCCCAGCTCCGTGGCCATCGCCGACCAGCTCGCCAACGGACCGTTCTCCCCCATCGCCGTGGTCAGCAACAGTGGCTGCAATAACATCTCGGTGATCGATATCAATCCGACGGTGACCGCGAACGGGTCCACGTCGCAAAACCCCAGCTTCGGCAAGATTCTCAACACCATTGCCGTAGGCCAAACTCCGCAAGGGGTGGCCGTGAGCCAGCCCTTTGGCCTTGCCGTGGTGGCAAATAATGGCGATGGCACGGTTTCCATCGTCAATCTGCTGACGAATTCGCTTGCTGTTCCTTCTGTTGCCACCGGGACTAGCCCGGCAGGAGTGGCCATTAACGATGCGACGGGTGCGGCCATCGTCGCCAACACCGGCTCGAATACCATCTCTGAGATAAACCTGGGTCTGCTTTTCGGAGCCACGCCGGCAACAACGCTTACGCCCGTGAGCGCCGGCGGCTTCCAACAGCCCACGGCCGTGGCCATCGATCCGGATCGCGGCACGAACAATCAAGGCATCGCCGTGGTCACTGCGTTGGGGCTCGCCCCCGGGGCGCCAACCCAAGGGGAACTGCAAGTCGTGGACATTGGCTTGGCCACTCCCATTCTTAGCACCATTGTGTCGCCCGGCAGTGTGACTGCGCCGGCGACTGGTATTGTCTTTGACCCCACGGTGTTCACCGGGACAGCCAACAACGGCGTGTTCTATGCCAGTTCCAGCGGCGGCAACCTGATCTCGTCCTTCAACCCGGACAACCCAAACCAGATCAACAGCGTAAATGTCGGCATCAATCCGACCGCTCTGGCGCTGAATCCAGAGACCGGAGCAATCTTAACCACGAACCTTGCGGGCAAAACGACATCTTTCGTCGATACCACCTCGAGTCCTTTGAAGACCGTCAAGACCATTGGTCTTCCGGGCTCCGGTCAGTTCGGCGTGGCCATTGACCAATTTACGAATCTCGCCGTCATCGTGGATCAAGCCAACAACCGGCTGCTGATCTTCCCGATGCCGAACTAGGTTGCCGTGGGAACCTGAACAGCGAATGCGCCGCAGCCGGCGACGCGCGCTTTCTGATTGCAGCAGCACGAGCGGCTCGGCTATACTCCAAGGTTTGTGTAGTGCCCGCGGATGGCGCAGGCAAGCGGAAAAAGTTTCAAGCCAATCAAAGATTGGTTCCGGTTGGTCTCGATTTCATCGGGACCACCCGAAAACAAGGAGAATAAAGTGACTTTGAGAATTGTTTTGAGATCCGCTGCTCTCGCCGCAGCATGTCTGCTCGGCACAGCAGCAACTTGGGCACAGGCCGCGCCCGCCGCCGCCGCGGCCGCCGCACCGGTCAAGTCCGTGGGCATCATCAATCTGCGAGGCGCCATTGGGAGCACCGCCGAGGGTAAGCAGGCATCCGCCGAATTGCAGTCGCAGTTCGCTCCGCGCTCTTCTGAGATCGACGCGATGACGAAGCAGATCAATGATCTGCAGCAAAAGCTCCAGGCCGGTCAGGGAAAGCTGAGCCAAGAGGAAGAAACGCGCCTCACGGCCGAAGGCCAACGTCTCACGCAGCGCCTTGATCGCCGCCGCAATGATTTTCAGGAGGACGCCACCGCTGCGCAACAGGAAGTGCTCGAGCGCATCGGCCGCAAGATGGTAGACGTTCTTGACCGCTACGCCCGCGAGAACGGTTTCAGCGTGGTTCTGGATACCTCCGGCCAGAATTCGCCAATCCTCTACGCCTCAAATCAGGTCGATGTTACGCAGGACATCATCCGCCTCTATGATCAGCAGTACCCCGTTAAGACGGGCGCGGCGCCGGCGGCGGCCAAGCCCGCTACACCCAAACCAGCCACTCCTCCGCCAGCTACGAAGCCGCCTCAGCAGTAATTCGCTCGAAGGCCAGGCTACAATACTTTCTATTGTCAAAACGCCTCCGGCAAGCGCGGGGGCGTTTTCTTTCGAGAACAAGACTGCCTCCTGTTGCCGCGCTCTTTTTCAAGCGGCGCGGTTGACAACCTGGAGAGCTGGGAGAGTTTTCGAGCTAGTGCTGTTCTTGCTCGGGATCTTGCTTCGGTTTCGCGATGGTATTACCGGTGTCCACCGAAAATAACATGTAGTTCCTCAGCGTGTGTGTATGGTGGTACCGCTTTCCCCGCAACTCCATGAACATCTCGGCATCCCACGGGAGCCACAGGGTTGTCCCGCTGCGTTCAAACTTCACGGGACCGTAGTCGATCTGCAGGTGATCGCGCGTAAGCTCAAGTTCTTTCACCGGTTCACGAACATCCGTCTCTATGTGCAGCACGTCGTAGCTGCTCGCCGCTATCCACACGCGGCCCTTCAACGGTATTGCGTATGTGCCGCGGTTATTTCTCCACATGCGAATACGAGACGGAACGCCTCTCCGCTGTTCGAAACGCAGCCGCCAAACCGCTTGCCCGCGCCAGGTCCCGAGCCCCTCGCACTTGTAGATCAGATCTCCTTGATAGTTAGGGTCGAAAACGCTCAGTGCCAGAGCCGCCAAGCCCTGCGTGGCCAGTGAGGTCGGAAAAGATCCGAGGTTGTCCCCGCCATCGCGCTTCTCTTCGAGAAAGGACATCCCGGGACTGGGGTGTTGCACGAAAATGAGATAGTTGAAGTCCTTCTCCCGCGCGGTCCCGGGAATGCCGTTGGCGTCCACTTCTTGATGCTCGATGTGTTCGGTAGCCAAAAATCTCTCGAAGTTCCCGAGCAGACGCATCATTTTGGCCTGCGTTCTCTGAACCAAATCGTTTTCCGAGCAGGCCACATCCTTGACAGCCGGATACTCCTTGCTGTCGATGTCCGGAGGCGCCCACGGACGTAGGGCCACCGGCGCAGAGCGCGGAGGAGGTGGCGGTGCTGGCGGAGGCGGCGGCAGCGCACTAGAGACCCGGGTAACCACACCCCGGTCTAGCGCGGCAAGCTGCCATTTTGCTTCTGGCACGGCGGGATCGTTGGGAAAACTCCTGACCACGGTTTCAAACGCTTTCTTCGCTTCCTCTCGTTTTTCCTCGTGGACCATAATTTGGCCCAAAAGCACCCATGCGGGCGCGGCATGCTCTTTTCCCAGTTCCGCCGCACGCGTTGCGTGCGGCAGCGCCTTTTCGTAATTCTTGTCTTGAACGTACGCATTGGCGAGCAGCCAGTGCGTACGCCAGTCAGCGCCATTCAGTTGGTAGGCCTTCTCCAGAGTCTCGGCCGCTGCTGCGGCGTCTCCCGTTCGCAGCTGAAGTTCTCCAAGCGACAACAGCGAGCGTTCATGAGAAGGGTAAATGGAAAGAGCCACTTGAAATTTCACGCGTGCGGCATCGAAATGTTCCTGCGTGTATTCCACCATGCCGAGCAAGTATTGAATATCCGGATTGCTAGGGGCGAGCTTTCGAGCCTTTTCGAATTGCGCACGAGCCGCGTCATATTGATGCCGCCGCATTTTTTCCAAGCCCTTGTCAATCTCTCCTTGCAGCCGCGGCGTCATGATGGTTCCGCCAGGCACCCTATCTTCCGGCGAACCTTCGCTCTCGTTCCGCAGATAGACATAAACGCTGCAGGTTGTACCGCCCGTGAAAACAGAAGCGTGCTCCATGGTGGTCTTGTAACCCAGGGCGGTTACCTCGATATCGTATTCACCGGGCAACATTTGCGGAAATGTGGCTGTCGAGTTGTCGCGCGTCGAGACCGTTAGATGCACGCCTTTCTCGGAAGACAGTTTGACGATGGCATGCCCAGCGAGGGGCATGCCGGTCGGCTCTCGCACGCTAACCAGGACATCCACCGGCGCATTATTCGAAGTAAGCGAGGAAGGACTGCTGGACCGTTGTCCGACAGGCGCCGCCGATGTTCCACCGGTTGGACGTTGCGCGCGAATCGGCAGCGCAAGAAAAAGCCAGGCGCAGGAAGCCAAAACGCCCACGAAACGGCGTGCGATCGGAATGGGCCGAGGAACCATCGAACCTGTGCTTGAGCAGCCGAAGTCTGCTGAAACAGTAACGAAGACGCTGGCGGGTGGTCAAGCAAATCGTCGCGCAGTAAGCTGGCGCCGGGGCCTTCCCGCCGAAGCGAGAGACGCGGGCGTTGCCAAGGTTTCAGAAACGATCGTCACATTTGGCCGGATTTCGGTATAGTAGGCGAAACAGGGCAAGGAGGATTTTATGCCGCAAGTGAGATCGCGAATGGAACGAATGCCGCGCCCGCCGGTTTTTGCCACGCCTGCCGAGGAGCGCCGCCATCGGAAAGAAAGGCTCGCGGGAGCGTTTCGGCTGTTTTCGAAGTGTGGTTTCGATGAGGGCGTGACGGGACACATCACCGCGCGCGATCCGGAGCGGCTGGACCATTTTTGGGTGAATCCCTTCGGGATACACTTCAGCCAAATACGTGTGTCGGATCTTTTGCTGGTCAACGATCACGGCGAAGTCGTAGAAGGCGACCGTGAAGTAAACGCCGCGGCGTTTGCGATTCACTCGCGGATTCACAAAGCGCGTCCCGACGTGATTGCGGCCGCGCATGCTCATTCGCTGAACGGCAAGACCTGGTCTTCGCTGGGGCGGCTGCTGGATCCGTTGACCCAGGATGCCTGCGCGTTCTATGAAGATCACGTCGTGTTTGACGATTTCACCGGCGTGGTCTACGAAACCGACGAAGGCGACCGCATTGCCAAGACGCTGGGTGACAAGAAAGCCGGCATCTTATGCAATCACGGGTTGCTGACGGTTGGGCAAACCGTGGACGAAGCGGCGTGGTGGTTCATCACCATGGACCGTTCCTGCCAGGCGCAATTGCTGGCGGAGGCCGCGGGCGAGCCGCGCAAAATTCCTCACGAAACGGCCAAGCTGACACATTCGCAGGTTGGCATGCCCATGGTCGGGTGGTTCCAATTCCAGCCGCTGTGGGACCGCATCTCGCGCGAGCAGCCGGATTTGTTTGACTAGTAGAGCGGGAAGTGAATAGTGAATCGTGAGTAAGTGGGCAGTCCGGAAGAGAGCGGCGTCGGACTACACCCGCTCGTCGAACACAACCTGAGAAGTCTCGGATCACCCATCACTTTCATTCGCTCTCTGGCCGCGAGCTTGAAGCTCTGGTATGGAAAGAATACGGCGGCGAGCAGAGAGTCTGTTTCCTCGACAAACACAATCTCGGATTGGCGACGAAGGGGTCGAATCCGTGCACACGCCATTAACGATCGAAACCAATTTCTATTTGAAGAGCTGGGACCCACCCACCCAATACGCAAATCCAATCCCCCAACCTGCACTCAATCAGAGAGGCTGCAATGAGAAAATGTCGGCTTGCTTTGCTGTGGGGTTGCCCACTGGTCCTAGTATTGATCTCCACGCCCACCTGGGCACAGGACAGAGATAAAGGGGTGATTGAGGGCACGGTTACAAACGAAATGGGTAAGCCAGTCTTCAAAGCCAAGGTACACGCGGACTTGATTGGTGCCCACCCTCAATCAACTTTATATCGCTTTGAGGAAACCAACGAGAACGGACACTTCTCTATCGACCAGTTGGGCTGGGGTGAATACGTCGTGGGGGCAATGAAGAAAGAGGATCGTTACCCATACCAACTGAATAAGCTGTATGTTACGAGCGCACTTCCCCACGTAACCTTAACTCCGCATGAGCCCGTCGCAAAGGTGCAAATCCAGTTTGCCTGGAAGGCCGCTCTGCTTGCTGGTCGAGTCACTGATGCGACAACGGGAGCCCCTTTGCAAACAACCTTTACGCTGTCTCGCAAACCAGATTCTCCGTCCGAAACTTATTTGACCGGTCAGTTCGCGGACTACAAGGTTCTTTTGCCCCCAGACACGGCCATTTACATTGAAGTGTCTGCAGACGGCTACAAAACATGGTACTTCGTTGGAGGAGCTATCACCTCAGGGCGTAGTCCGCTCCGTCTGGGCCCGGGCGAAACCTTGCATCTGAACATTGCCCTGGAACCCGATCCCTCAACGGCTTCGTCGAAACCCAAATAAAGGAGCCGTCCAGGCAATGGAGAGGCGCAATATGAAGCGTCAATCAAGCACTCCCAACATTCGGTGACCGTCGGGTGCCAGGTGGAGCGGGGCAGATTGAGTTCGCGGCCGACGGTTGGAGGCAAAACTACGCCGTAAGAAGAATATTCACAGGCCACATTTGCGGGATGCGGAGGGTCAGTGAATCCTGAAGGCAATTACCTGTGTTCCTGCGGCGCTTGACTGGATGCTGGTGGAACGCAGTAATACTTCAAAGAAGCGAAGCGAGCCGTCCGGACGGCTCGCACGGCGAAGAACAGGAGCTAAGGCATCCTGACGGAAGAGTACCTCGGCCGCCGCCTGCGTTCCGGCAACATCCAGCCCTTCGAGAAGCAGCAGATGCCCATTGCCGCTAAGGTTAGGAAGGAAAGAGATCACGGCGAAGGTCTCATGCGCCGGCTCGTTCCAGTGGCTTACATAAGATGGTGCTTCGCCGGATTGCGGCTTCATGTTAACCAGGGTTGCGCCCTGCATGTCTTCGCGGTAGACAATGCGGAAGTTGGTGCTGTCCCCTGCGATGGCGGCCCATGGGTTGCTTCCAACCGAGCCGATGATCACCGCATTGGCGTTTTTCAGATCATCAAGCCGCAGGTCGCGCGGAAAGCGCAGGATGACTCGCTGCGGATTGAACTCCGACAGCCGCGCGAGCGCAGTAACAATCTGGAGGTCGACGAAGCTGGTGAACTGTTGCGAGCGCAGATCTTGAGCGCTGTGCGCATCGATTTCGGCAAGCGGCAGTTCCAGGTATCCGCCCTTGATATAGTCTGCAAGCGGCAGTGGACGGCGCGACAGGTCTTGCAAAAGATTGAAGCCGGCATCGGCAGGAACGATATAGCTGTTGGCCGGACCAGCAAAGAGCGCCGCCCAGAGCGGCTGAGCCGGTTCGGGAGCCTGGCGCGGAGCGTGGGTACGGGCCGCAGCGAACCACGTCAGGGAAATCAGAACCGCCGCCGAAGCAGCCAGCACCGAGGCACGCAACAGTAAGGGTTGCCAGTTCCGTCGGGGGGCAATGGACGCGCCGGAAGAGGGTGGAGAGCCGCTTGCCAAATGCGTCCCGGCGTTGCCTGGCATCGGGCCATTGCGCGGACCTCCAGCGGGACTGACGTCAGAGGCGCGTGTAAAGACCGGTATGTAACCGCCGTGAGGAATCTCGACCCGCAGCGCTTCCGAGCTGCCCTCGTCCGCGAAGTGCTCGGCTAAGCGCCTGCGCAACTGGCGTGCGTAGTTGCGAACGATGTTGTCCTCGACGGTAAGATACCCCGGAGATCGGCCAAATACCTGCACACCGATCTGATGCTCGGTAATCTCAGCCTGCCGGCCCGCGAGTGTTTCCGTCACGACATACAGAAAGAACTTCGACAGCAAGGGAGATTTCGCAAAATGCCGACCGGCGACAACACGCCGCGACAAACTCAAACGCGGATCACCTTCCAGGCAATCCGGCCATTCGTGGATAAGCGGCACTTTCTGGTTGGTGCGAGTAGCTGAGGGATGTTCCATAGCGGTCGTCTCCAAGTGAGCGTCTGAGCGCTAACGGACTCGTCGCCATAAGAATACGGGGCTCCGGTAAACGAACGATGAATGTAGGCGGCGGCAACCGAACGCCATCACATTTATCGAAAATTTATGAAACGTGCAAGCCGTATTTTATCAATACCTTATAAGCGTGCAAAGACAGGTGTATACACCTGATGCGGGTCGGGTAAACACTTGCGCCGTCCGGAAAAGCGCCCTACCGTGCGCATGACAGACCATGGACCTGCCGAACCACGACTTCAGAATAAGGAGCGCACCATGAATACCCGACGGGTTAAGGCGGTTTTAGTGCTTTCCGCGTGCCTGTTGATCTCGGGAGCACTGTTTGCGCAGTCGGACCTTGGGACGATTTCGGGCTTTGTCAAAGACCCGTCGGGCGGGACGATTGCAGGAGCCAAGGTCACGATCCAAAACAAGAGTGGCGTCGAACGCCAGGCCACTACCAACGAATCCGGCTATTACACCATCACCAATGTTCCCCCCGGTCTGTATACCGTGAGCGTCGATGTGTCCGGTTTTAAGAGGTTTCAATCCAACGAGGATAAGCTCGATCCAAGCGCGAACCTCGTGGTTGACGCGACCCTGAGCGTCGGCAGCTCCTCGCAAATAGTCGAGGTTTCGGCCTCGGCGGTTCAGCTCCAGACGGAATCGGCATCCGTGCAAAAACTCGTCACCCGCGAGCAGATTGACGCGCTCGAGATTAACGGCCGCAATCCCATCTTCATGGCCAATCTCGTGCCCGGCACCCGCGGCGGCACGCTTGCGAATCTCGCCTTCAATTTCACGCAGGGTCCATCGAACATCAACGGCGCGCGCACGCCGGAGAGTCTGATCACCTACGACGGCGCTCCCGCCGTTCGCACGCGCTCCAACGGCACCAGCATAGGGGCTGCGGACCTGGACTCCACCGAGGAAATTCAGATTCTAACTGCGGACTACGCGCCTGAATACGGCCGGTCCTCCGGGGGCCAGATTCGCATCACCTCGAAAAGCGGATCGCAAGTCTTCCACGGCGCCGCCTACGAATACGTTCGCAATACCATCTTTGATGCCAACCCGTGGCAGCGCAATGCGGTCCCGGCGACAACTGGCGTCACCGCCCCCATTCACTACAATCAATTCGGATACAACATCGGCGGCCCGTTCTACATTCCTAACCACTTCAATACCGACAAGACCAAAGTGTTTTGGTACTGGGGAGAGGAATGGGTGAGATACATCTTTACAGATACGAGCAGCCTAACGGTTCCGACGCTCAAGATGCGGAATGGCGACTTCAGCGAACTGCTGGATCCCAACAATGTCTTTTACCACAAGGCCGTAGTCATCATGGACCCGAAGACGGGTCTTCCATTTCCCGGCAACATCATTCCGTCGCCGGGCTCCTCTTCGACAGGGTCGGTAGCCAGCGCCAATGGCCTCGGTATTCTGAAGGCTTATCCCGCGCCGAATCTGACCACTCCAATCAACGGAAACCAAAATTGGTTCTTTTCGGCCCAGCACCCCCAATACCAGCGGAAGGACACTGTAGCTGTGGACATAAACCTTTCCGAGAACCAGAGGCTCCGCCTGCGCCGCGTGTACTTTACCTTTTGGGAGTATCAGCCGCTGGACGGCGGCACCAACGAAACGCCAAAGTACTTCAACCGTCCCAACCAAACAAATTCTATCGACTACGTGTGGACCATCAGCCCCACCAAAGTGAATGAGGTTTTACTGACCGCGAGCAAGGACAATGTCCACATCCCGGTTGACCAAGCGCATTTCCTCGACCGCACCACTGTCGGTCTCAACTATCCCTACATCTTTCCCACTGGCAAGGAGATCCAGAACCGCATTCCCAGCGTGAACATGTCTGCCTTTTCCGGGTTGAGCGGTGGACCGTATCCCTCGCATTCCGCTGGCCCCATCATCAACATGTCGGACAGCTTTACGTGGATCAAGGGAAATCACACTTTTAAGTTCGGTGGCCTGTACGAATATGACGGCGAGAACGACAACGATGAGATTAACGTGCAAGCATGCAACACCTGCACGAACAACCAGAACGGTCAATTCCTGTTTAGCGACAACGGGGGCAAATTTGTGAGGCCTGGATTTGTCCTGGCTTCTACCGGCGTCGCGGCCGCCAACGCGGCACTAGGACTGTTCGATTCGTATTCGGAAATTGGCCCGCGGGCATATACGGTATTCCGCGGAAGCATGTGGGAGGGATTTGGGCAGGATTCCTGGAAGGCCCGTCAAAACCTGACCATCACCTACGGTCTCCGATACTCGGTCATCGTTCCCTACCATGCCATTTGGAACAACATGATCGTTTTCGATCCGAGCCTCTACGATCCGGGGAACGCCGTAACCGTGGACCCCAAGACGGGTCTCATCACCGGCACGCCTACGATCGCTCAGCTTTACAATGGAATGGTTATTCCTGGGAGCGGTTTCCCGGCTTCCGCCATGGGCCGCGTTCCCGCGGCCAGCTCGGGTCTATATAACGGCCTGTTTCGCAACCTTCCCAATCGCTACTCCGACATCCAGTGGGGCGACATCCAGCCGCGCTTGGGCGTCGCCTACCAGCTAAATAACAAGACCGTGCTCCGAGCGGGCGGAGGCCGCTTCTTCACTCGCCTAGGCGTCAGCGACTCTGTCTTCCTCGGCGGGAATCCGCCTTTCCAGCCCAACGCCAGCGTTTCGTTTGGTTCCGCGGACAATCCGGGAGGCACGGGAACCAACGACGTTCCGTTGGTGGTAACCACGCAGAGCAAAGCCTTTAAGAACCCCGAAGCCTGGGCCTGGAATTTCACCGTCGAGCGCGAGCTGTTCTGGAAGTCGCTCCTCAGCGTCGGTTACGTCGCCCGCCGTGGCGTGCATTTGCAAAGAGAGTCCGACATCAATCAGCCGACCCTCGCTGTGGCGGCGGCCAACCCCGGCGTCAATATCAACGCCATAAGGCCATACAAAGGCTTCGGTTCCATCCGCGAAACCGATAACGTCGCTAACTCCATGTACAATGCACTTCAGATAGCTTGGAACCGCCGATTCAGCAACACTCTTCAGTTCGGTGTCTCTTACACCCTGTCCAAGAGCATGGATAACGGCTCCAACCAGCGCGACGTCGTTCCCGATACCTACAACACGAGCATGTTGTGGGGACCGTCCGAGTTCGATGCCCGCCATATCGTCATCATCAACTACCTCTACCAACTGCCTCTCTTCCGCAAACAATCGGGCTTCGCCGGTAAGGCCCTCGGTGGTTGGCAAATTAGCGGCATCACGCAATTCCAAACCGGCCTACCCTGCAGCGTGGCAGCCGCCAATGACTACGCTGGCGTGGGCCTGGACTCGAATTTCGGATGCGGTGTGAACGGCCAATATTGGGTTGTCAACGGTAATCCCAAGATCATCGGCACATTTGGTCCGAGTGGCCAGTGGTTCGCCACCACCAACCCCGATGGCTCTGCGATCTTCACCGCGCCCGCGGCCGGGACATTCAACACCCAGCGCGTTCGCGACCTTATCTACCAACCCGGATACCAGAACTGGAACATGGGCTTGTTCAAGACCATTCCCGTCAACGAACGCCTTCGCTTCCAGTTCCGCGCCGAAGCTTACAATGTGTGGAATCATCCGAATTGGTGCGGCAACAGCGGTTGCAGCGGCACAACCAATATTGGCCTTAACCCCACCAACGCCGCGACTTTCGGCAAAGTACTTTCGAAGGGCAGCGGTAGCTCCGGGTCAGGCGAGCGCAACTTGCAGCTCTCGCTTCGCCTGGAGTTCTAGCTTTAGCGACCGCTCGGTGATCGGTCAGCAGCTGAGTCGAAAAAGTTCCGCGAAGGATTCGCGGGATCGCGGGCGTTTTTCGGTGACTCGAAGTCTCGGGCACTAGGGGAACGGCCTGACGTTGGCTACGTCGCGCGGCGGTCGGGGCATTTCTGGGATTGGCCGCGACTCTGGCGACTCTGGCGATTCTGGATTCTGGGGTATCTTGCTTTTACCTTACTGGCAGAATATACTCTATTTTCGCTCTGAAGCGGGTCGCACGGATGGGTGGGCGCAAGCCCACTTTTTTGTTGGGCCGGTTGGAGGGCAGTGGACACCGGCATTGCTTGGGGAGTCTTCGGTTGGATTTGGAAAAAATTCGGGAAGCCGCCGAGCGCGTGGCGCGGTCGGAAGGGCTGGAAATATATGATGTTCAGTGGAAGGTGGGGAAGCAGCGCTTCTTGCGGGTGATCATCGACCGGGTGCCGAAAGCTGGGGCGGCGATGACGGACGGAGCGGGGTTGGTTTTGGCGCCGGCGGAGGTGCGCGAGGGCGGGCAGCTGGGTGTTAGCCATGCGGATTGCCAGCGCGTTAGCCAGCAGCTGAGTGTGATTTTGGATGTGGAGGAGTTGATTCCCGGGCCGGGGTACATCCTGGAGGTGAGTTCGCCGGGGATGGACCGGGCTTTGCGGATGCCTGGGGAGTACGAGAGATTTCGCGGACGAATGGCCAAGATTTCTACCAGCGAGCCTGTGGAGGATGGGAAGTACTTTGAGGGACGCTTGGCGGGATTTGCTGATGGGAAGGTGCGGTTGGAGTTGCAGGGGAAGGTAGCGCGGACGGTGGAGTTGCCGCTCGAGAAGATACGGAAGGCGAATTTGATGGTGGAGTTTTAGGGAGCTGGCAGCCAGCAGTCGACAGCAAAAAAAGAAGGAAAAGAATTACGCAAAGGACACGGAGAAGCGAGACCACAGGAGATTTGAGGTCGCAAGAGATTTCAGGGATTTTAGGAAGACGATCGGGAACTTACATGGCGAATCTGCTCTATCAGCAAATTGAGATGTTGAGCCGCGAGAAGCATATCGAGGCGACCGTTGTGGTGTCTGCGATTGAAGACGCGATGGTGGTGGCGGCGCGGAAGTACTACAAGACGGAAGAGGATTTGCGCGCGAAGTTCAATCCGGAAACCGGACAAGTGGATGTGTACTCGGTGCATGTAGTCGTGGAGGAAGTGACCGACCCCAAGAAGGAAGTGAGCCTGGCGGAGGCCAAGAAAAAGAATCCGGCGGCGGAGATTGGCACGGAGATTACCGCGGCGAAGCCCACTGACGTGTTGGGGCGGATTGCGGCGCAGACGGCCAAGCAGGTGATTCTGCAGAAGGTGCGCGAGGCGGAGCGCGACACGATTTACAACGAGTACCACACGCGCGTGGGCGAGCTGGTGACGGTGATTGTGAAGCGCGCCGAAGGCCCGGATTTGATTGTGGACATGGGGCGGACGGAAGCGCGGTTGCCGAAGCGCGAGCAGTCGAAGCTAGAGACGTACAACATTGGGGAGCGTTTGCGCGTGGTGATCAAGATGGTGGATCGCGCGGCGAAGGGGCCGCAGGTGATCGTTTCGCGCGCGGATGCCAGCCTGGTGCAGCGACTGTTTGAGATGGAAGTGCCGGAAATTTACGATGGGACCGTGCAGATACGGCATGCGGCGCGCGAGGCTGGAGAGCGGACCAAAGTGGCAGTGGCTAGCCGGGATAAAGATGTCGATCCGGTGGGCGCTTGCGTGGGAATGAAGGGTATGCGCGTGCAGTCGATTATTCGCGAATTGCGCGGCGAGAAGATTGACATTATTCCTTACAGCGAGGAAACCGTGGCGTTTGCCCAGAAGGCTTTAAGCCCGGCTAAAGTGACGCGGGTCCAGATCACCGACCCGGAGAATCGGAAGCTGGAAGTGATCGTAGAGGATTCGCAGCTTTCCTTGGCGATCGGGAAAAAAGGGCAGAACGTCCGGCTGGCCAGCAAGTTGATCGGCTGGGACATCGATATCAAGAGCGAGGAAGAGAAGCGCCAAGAGATTGAAGAGCAAATGACCGCTTTGACAGCGCCGACTACGCCGTTGACGGCGCTGGCGGGCGTGGGCGCGAAGACCATTGAAAAAATTGAAGCTGCGGGGATTACCAACGTCGAGAAGCTCGCGGGGATGACCCCGGAGCAATTGATGGAGATTCCGGGAATCGGCGAGAAGATGGTGGACAAGATTTATCAGGCGGTGAACCGGTTCTACGAAGGCGGGGTAGAGGCTGCGGCGGCTGCGCCGGCCGGGGAAAACACGGACGACGTAGCGGTGGAGGGCGAAGCAACGCCTCCTGAAGGTGAAGCGGCCGCTGAGAGTGCCGAAGTCAGCGCGGAGTCTCGAGAGGGTGCGGCGGCAGAGGAAGCTCCGGTGGAGACTGTGGCGGAAGGTGAAACAGCAGCGGAGGTGGTAGCAGTGGAAGAAACACCTACAGCGCAACATTCTGAAGGCGAGGTAAAGGCTGAGGGAGAGCCGAGGCCGTAAATAACAGATAGCTCGGCCGAAGAACAGCCGACTGAGTTTTTTGACCGTGGAACGGTCCATAGGACGCATGAGCGAAGCAAACCAAGTCCGAATCAACGAGTTGGCCCGCGAACTCGAAGTCAAGGCCAAGGCGATTATTGATCTTTTGCCGGGGTATGGAGTCACGGAGAAGAAGACGCACTCGAGCTCGATCCCCGAGGACGTCGCGGAGAAAGTTCGCAAGAAACTTTTGGGACAGGCAGAAGCTGAGGCCGCTGCGGAAACTGCTGCAAAGGCGGAAGCCGCTGCCAAGGAGGCTGCCGCCAGATCTGCGCGGATGCGGCCCGCGGCTCCTGCGGCACCGGTTGCTGCGGCGCCCAGTGCTGGCGTGGCGGTAAAACCTCCGGTGTCGACGGTCGCGCCGAGCAGCACTCTCACGCCAGTTGCGGTTTCGGTTGCGCCAGCTGCCCGACCAGTGACTCCTGCTGCTGCTCCGCCTGCACCGGTATCGACTGCGCCAACTATTGCGCCTGTTATACCGAAAGCGCCGGTGACCGCTCCCGTGGGGGCGCCGGCGGTTGTTCCGCCCGCTGCAAAGCCCGTTGCGCCGCCCGCGCCGGCGACGAAACCCCCGGCGCCTATACCGATTCGTCCGCCCTCATCCACGGGACAGCCTGCCGCTGCGCCCAGTGCACCTCGGCCAGCAGCGCGGCCGGGGGTTCCGCCGGGACCTCAACCTTCATCCGCGCGGCCGGCGGCTGCGGCACCAGCGGCGGCCGGAGCGCGTCCTGCCGTGCCGTCTCGGCCCATGCCGACCGGGAATCGCGGACCCGTTCCCGGAACGACACCGGGAAGCGGGCAGCGCTCTGGCGGGGGACCACGTCCCGGCCAGCCGATGCGCCCGATGCAGCCCGGTGGTCAGGGAAGACAATATACGCCGCGGCCCGGTGGCCCGGGTGGAATTGGAAGCTCGCCTGCGAATCGACCTTTTGAGCAACGGCGTGGAGCGATGCCCACTGGCACTCGTCCGGGGCCTCGTGCTCCCGGACGTCCCGGAATGCTGCCCGCACTGCCGCCGGACAAAGCGCCGCCGAAGGCCGAACCTGGCAAGCCGCTCTATACGCGTAAGCCCCCGCAGAGGCAGCGGCCGGTCATGGACAAGCGGGAGCAGGAGGGTGAGCGCAAGCTGCACCCCACGCGCCAGCGTCCAGGCTCGGGCGACCGGCGATCTGCCGCGGCTGTTATTGCGCCGCCGGAACCGCGCCCGCCGCGCGAAGTCACGATTACGGAAGGCATCACCATCCGGGAACTTGCCGAAAAGCTCGATGTGCGCGCGAAAGATCTTTTGAAGACGCTCCTCGATCGAGGAGTGTTTGCCAGCATCAACCAGGCGCTGGATGTGCCAACGGCGACGACGCTTGCGGAAGCATTCAGCGGCGTCGTAAGCGTTGTATCGCTGGAAGAAGAGATGGTGCTGGAAGTCGCCAAAGAAGAGACCAAGGAAAGTTTGAAGCCACGGCCGCCCGTCGTTACGGTCATGGGCCACGTGGACCACGGGAAGACCAGCCTGCTCGACGCGATTCGCGAGGCAGACGTGGCGGGCGGGGAAGCGGGCGGGATCACGCAGCATATCGGCGCTTACAAAGTTGTGGTCAACGACCGCAGCGTGGTTTTTGTGGACACGCCGGGCCACGAAGCGTTTACGCGCATGCGCTCGCGCGGCGCGAAGGTCACGGACATCGTGGTGTTGGTCGTGGCTGCCGATGATGGCGTCATGCCACAGACGAAGGAAGCGATCGATCACGCGAAGGCCGCGAAGGTGCCGATTATCGTGGCCATCAACAAGATCGATAAGCCCGAAGCGCAAGTGGAGCGCGTGAAACGGCAGCTTTCGGACGTGAACCTGGTTCCCTCCGAATGGGGCGGCGACACCGAGTTTGTGGAAGTTTCCGCGAGACAGAAGAAGGGCATCGATAAGCTGCTTGAGACCATTTTGCTGGTGGCCGATTTGCGCGAATTGAAGGCCAATCCGGACGCGCCGGCCAGCGGCACAGTGCTGGAATCTCGCGTAGACAAGGGACGCGGGCCCGTTGCGACTGTGCTCGTGCAAAACGGAACGCTCAACTCCGGGGACTTTTTCATCTGCGGATCGGTGTTCGGTAAAGTACGCGCCATGTTCGATGATCGCGGGAGGACCATCAAGGATGCCCCGCCATCGACGCCGGTCGAAGTGCTGGGTTTGCAGGGCGTGCCCGACGCTGGCGATCATTTTCAAGTAACCGAGGAAGCCAAAGCGCGGCACATCGTCGAATACCGGCAAGGGAAACAGCGCGACGCGCAAATGGCGCGATCGAGCGGAGCGCGCATCACGCTCGACCAGTTGCACGAACAGCTCAAGGCTGGCGACGTGAAGGAATTGGGCATCGTCATCAAGGCGGACGTGCAAGGTTCGGTGGAAGTGTTGAGCGAAATGCTGCCCAAGCTCTCGACCGACCAGGTGAAGCTGAAGATTATCGGCTCGGGCGTTGGAGCGGTGACGGAAAACGACGTGCTGCTGGCATCGGCCTCGGGAGCGATTGTTATCGCTTTCGGCATCCGGCCAGACCGCAAGGCCATGGAACTCGCGCAGCAGGAACACGTGGACATCCGGTCGCACACGATCATTTACGAAGTGTCCGACGAACTGAAGAAGGCCATGGAAGGCCTGCTTGAGCCGGTCATTCAGGAAACGCATCTGGGCCGTGCAGAAGTGCGGAACACGTTCCGGGTCAAGGGCTCAGGCACCGTTGCCGGATGCTACGTTGTCGAAGGCGTGCTTAAGCGCGACGCGCAGATTCGCGTGGTGCGCGACGGCGTGGTCGTCTATACGTCAAAGCTCAGCTCGCTGAAGCGGTTCAAGGACGATGCCAGCGAGGTGCGCACGGGATTTGAATGCGGCGCGGGCATTGCGAATTTCAACGACGTGAAGGTCGGCGACATTTTGGAATGCTTCAGCGTTCAGAAACTGAGCGCGGCGGAAGCGGCGGGCCAGACCGTTGGGACCGCCGGCCGCAAGTAAAGAAATAATCCCCCCGGAGCGCTCATGCCGGTTGGCCTGCTTACCCTTGAGCTGCACATCCCAGACGCGCAATCGTTGAAGGACAAGCGGCAAGTGCTGCGCAGCTTGAAGGATAAGCTGCGGAGGCAGTTTAATGTTGCGGTGGCGGAGTTGGACCATCACGATGTGTGGCAGCGATCGGTGGTCGGCGTGGTGACGCTTTCGAATGAAGAGAAGCATCTGAAAGAAGTGCTGCAAAAAGTCCTGGATGAAGCGGACCGCATACTTGGCTCGTTTTTGATCAACCAGGCGATCGAAATTATCTAGAAAGTTTCGCGGGGACGTAAATGAGTCCAGCCAATCACCGTCATGAACGTGTGGGTGAGGAAATCGCTCACGAAATCAACGCCATGCTGGCGGGAGAGCTGAAAGATCCTCGGCTGGAAGGCATGGTGGTGGTCAGCGAGGTGCGCGTGCAGCCGGACATGAAACACGCGCGCGTGTTCATCAATTTCGCGGGATCGGGCAAAGAGCAGAGCGATGCGATCAAGGCGCTGGAGCACGCTTCCGGATTTATCCGGCGCGAGCTGATCGAGCGGCTGCAGCTTCGACGATTGCCTGAGCTTCACTTCGCGCTGGACCACTCGCAGGAATACACCGAGCGAATCGATCAGCTTTTGAAAGAGATGAAGAAGGACAAGCCGGCCGCGTCTTAGGGGCTCGGCGTTTCGAACGGAAAGTTTCCGACCGACCACTCCCTGAATGCCACGCCAACCTCAGCCCGCACCGTTTGACGGCGCGCTCGTGATCGATAAGCCGCGGGGAAAGACTTCCCACGATGTCGTCGATGCGGTGCGTCACCTTGCAGGATTCCGGCAGATTGGGCATCTTGGCACGCTTGATCCGCTGGCGACAGGTGTGTTGGTCCTGCTCCTGGGCCGAGCCACCAGGCTGGTGCAGTTTTACAGTGGCCGCAGGAAGCGCTACTCGGCGGGCTTCCGGTTCGGCTTCGAGACCGACACGTACGACTCGGACGGGGAAGCACAAGGACCGGACACGGCACCGGCACTCGACCGGGCGCTTCTAGAAAAGCTGGCGGGGGAGGGTGTGGGCCGATTTGAGCAAATGCCGCCGATCTTCTCTGCAAAAAAAGTGAAAGGCCGTCCCGCCTACGAATTGGCGCGCAAAAAGCAGCCCGTTGAGCTTAAGCCGGTCGAAGTGGAACTTTTCGAATACAGGTTGACAGGCATCGAAGGGCCCGTAGCGCGCTTTGTCATGGAGTGCTCGTCGGGCACGTATATCCGCTCGCTGGCGCATGAAATGGGGCAAAAGCTCGGTTGCGGGGCGCACCTTTCGGAGATCACGCGCACGGCGGTCGGAGAATTCTCGCTGGAGCAGGCCATCAAGCTCGAAGAACTTGCGGAAGCGTCGCGCGCAGGAAAATTTGCCGACTGCATGATTCGTCTGGAAAATCTGCTGCCGAATTTTCCGCGGGTGAACGTGTTGCCAGTTATCGAGAAGCGTGTGCGGCACGGCACGAAGTTCAACGTGCAGGTCTCGCAAATCCAGCCCGGCCGGGTGGAGTTGCCTCCCGGGGCGACCTTGGAGCTCGATGCGGGAGAAGCAAAGCCGCCGCGCTTGCGCGTGTTCAGCCAGCAAGACAAGCTTGTAGCCATCGCCGAAGCGCTGGTCCCGCGTACCTATCAGCCTATCGTCGTTTTCGAACCACTCGCATAATTTGCGTAGGTGATTGAGCAGCCGAGCCTGCCGCCTGCGCCCGCTATTGTAGTTTTAGTTGGGTTGCCGCTGCGGAGGCAAAGGAACGGCTGTGGAGCCGCGACCCGTGCTCGTGTCGTGCCCGACGTAAATAGAGCGGGAGACGCGGTCCTGGAGTCGCAATTTGTGCGGAGTAATCAGAATCACCATCTCGCTGTCCTGTGCGGTGGTGTTTCTTTGCCCGAAGAAATAGCCCGCCGGGCCTGGAAGATTTGCGAAGCCGGGGAGGCCGGTGAGCGTGCGGGTCTCTTCATTGTCGAGTAGCCCGCCGATGATGGTGGGTTCATCTTCTCTGATACGCACGGTTTGGGAAAGCGTGCGGTTGGTGATGATGGGTATGCCGTTGACGCTTGATCCGGCAAGGGCGCGAATCTCGAACTCCAACTGCAGCGTCACTTCCTCGTTTGCATGGAGGGTGGGAGTGGCTTTGATCTTTACGCCGAGATCTTCGTATTGCGCGCCGGGATAGGGCTGCTGCGCTATGCCCGCCCCCGAATTTGAAAACAGGCTGGCCGGACTGAGGATGACTGTGACCTGACCTGTGGCGCCTGAGGGATCGTCGGCGACGGCTACGTCCGGCAAGGATGCGCCGCTGAGCGCGGCTGACAAGATGGCCGTGGGATTTGAGCCGACGGGAAGTTCGAAGGCCGGCGCGAATAATCCCTGGCCAACGCCGAGGAAGACCGACACGCTGTCGGTTTGCGGGTCGGTCACGGCAATGTCTAGATTGCCGTCCGCGTTGAAGTCGGAGATGGCCACCGCCGTTGGGGCCTGTCCCGTCGAGAGCGGCGAGTTTGTCGCGGCGGTAAACGTGCCGTCGCCGTTGCCTAATAACACGCTGACGGAATTGTCCGCTTGGTTGACGACCACGAGGTCGGGGTGGGAATCGTTGTTGAGGTCGCCTGTGGCAATGGCCACCGGCGATTTGCCCACGGCAATCGGAGAGCCAGTAGGTGCCGTGCCGGTAGCTTGGGTAAACGTGGCGTCGCCGTTGCCGAGAAGAATGGCCACGTTGCTCGTGGTCTGATTCACGATCGCCAAATCCAGTTTTCCATCGGAGTTAAAGTCGACCGCCGTCATGGCAATGGGGCCGGCCACTGCGCTCGGCAGGGCCAAGGGAGAACCTGTGGCCTGTTTGAAGGTTCCGTCACCGTTCCCCAGAAAAAGAGAAAATGTGTTGTCCGTAAAATTCGTTACCACAAAATCCAAGTTGCCATCGGCATTGAAATCGCCCGTGACGATGGCGCTGGGCTGCTGGCCGACAGCGATAGGTGAACCCGCGGCCTGCTTGAACGTGTCATCACCATTGCTGAGGAGCACTTGAACGGTATTGGTGACCGGGTCGGTCACCAGTAGATCGTGAAAACCGCTGGTGGTAAGAATGGCGGATGCAATGGACGGAGCAATCGCGGGTGCGCTCGTTCTGGCTGTACCAAGCGAGATGGGGGAACCTGCCGAGGCGAGAAAAGTTCCCGCGCCCTGGTTCACCAGAATCGTAAAGGAGTTGTCGATTTCGTTGACGACTGCGATATCCAACTGGCCCACGTTGCGGAAGTCCGCGGCGGTAAGTGCTATGGGGCCGACGCCGACGTTATAAGAAGTGCTGGGCAGGATACTGTTGGTGGGCCCGGGAACAAACGAAGAGGCGCCGAGGCTTCCGGAAAGCAGCGAAAGGGTGATCGGAAAGCGGTCACCGACAAAGAAGGAGGCCGGTTTGCCGTCCTGCGCGCGCAACAGAACCTGGCGGCCGCTATGAACAAGTGTTAGCGCATCGGAAAACTGCGCGGCTATCGCGGGAAGGGTCAAGAGAAATGTCGTCTTGCCGCCGCCAACGACGGTCAGTGGAGGGATTAGAGAACTGAGGTTCAGGGAGCTCCCGGCACTGCCTGAGTTTGATCCGTTTCCGAAAATGCTCGCCAGCAGGGTGACCAGGGTGCTGATGTCTTTTGCCTGTTGCAATTGGGAGATGAGGCTTGGAGTGAGAGAAATCAATTCCGCAGAGGCAGGCGGGAGAAGACCGAGATTACGTGCCTTGTTGCGATCGACCTCCAGGATCTCAATCTCCAGGAGTATTTCCCCGCGAGCTTTTTCTGATTGACGAATGATTTCTCCGGCAAGCGCCAGTCTTTCTGGGGTGTCGCGGATGCTCAGGGCGTGGCTCTGGGAAGCAAGCTGGACGCGCGTGGCTCCGGTCATCTCCCGCAGAACGCGCACCAGTTCGGTCATTTCTTCCGTTCCCACCGAGTCCGGCAAGAGGAACGTTTGCTCGGCTTCTGCGGCATATTGGCGACGCTTTTCCTGTGTGTCCTGGGCCACGAACAGCAGGGTGGAAGTTAGCGGGCGCGAAAAAGTGCCAGTCTCCGCGCTGAGGACTTTTAGCGCGGTGGTGAAGTCGACGTTCGCCGCATGCAGCCGGACGGTGCGCGCGGCGAGTTCTGGATCGAAGACGATATTTATCCCGAACAACTGCCCCAATTGCTCATAGACGGTCTTGGTGTCTCCGCGCAGGTTGAGATCTTGTTTGCGGCTAAGCGGCTTGAGCTCCGGCAAGCCCTCGATTTTCCTGTCAGGCTTCGCGAGAGGCTCGTCCTTCATCGCGTTCATCTGGTTCAAGCGCTCCGCGACGATGGTGTTGCCGGGATCTATGAGCAGCGCCTTGGCCAATTCCTCCGTAGCCACATCGGCGTGGCCGGCCAAGGCGTCACGCTCGGCGGCCTCTACATGGTCGCGGACGAGCTTGGAACGCATGGAAGCAATGCGCTCGATGAGGGCGGTGTCCTGCGGCGCGTAGCGCGCGGCTTGCTGGTAATAGTTGAGGGCTTCATCAAAACGCCCATCGGCGAGTTCTTTGTCCGCCAGTTCCGAGAGTTTCTTCGCGTATTTGGGATTGGGGCGGGGAGCCATCTGGAGCTGCGCTTCGTTGGGAGCCGTCTCGGGCGGGGAGGACTGGGCTGGTGCGGAGGATTGCGCCGGGGACTCCACGCCGCATAGAAGCAGCGCCAGCAGGACGGTGAGGGCTTGGCGGAAATGGCGGGAGACAATCATTGAATTCAGGCGGCTCTGCATTTTACCGTATGTTTAGGGAAGAAACCGGACCGGATTGGTCCGGTTGACGGAAATTCATACAAAGCGTAGACTTTGAATGTAGTTGCAAGTCGTTAACAACTGGAGATTCCTTGCTTTCTGCTTTTCTCATCGCCCTCCGTGAAGGTGTCGAGGCCTCCCTCGTTGTCGGCATCATCCTGGTCTATCTCTCGCGTACGGGCCGCTCGCAACTGGCGCGTTTTGTTTGGTATGGCGTAGCTGCCGCCGCGGCGCTGAGCCTGGCCGTGGCGATTGCCCTGGAGCGCTGGCGGATCAACGAAGACGGGTTCGAGGGGGTCATGTACCTGGTCGCGGCCGCTTTCGTTATTACGATGATCCTATGGATGAATCGCGTTGCGCGCCATTTGAAAAAAGAGATCGAGCAGAAGATTGCGAGTTACGTGGGGAGGGCGGGAGCCGCCGCGGGTTGGGGCATCTTCTTCTTCGTTTTTCTTATGGTTTTGCGTGAGGGAGTAGAGCTGGCGGTGATTCTGCGGGCCGTGGAGATTTCCAGTGAAGGCTTCGAAACCTGGATTGGGACGGCAGCGGGAATTGGCGCGGCCGTGGCCGTGGGGTTGTTCTTTTTCAAGGGGACGCTGCGCGTTCCGCTGCACCGGTTTTTTGCCGTTACCAGCGTCATCTTGATGCTGGTTGCATTTCAGCTGGCACTGACAGGTCTGCATGAGTTGAGCGAGGCGCAATGGCTGCCTTCGAGCAAGGCGGAGATGGCGGTCATCGGACCGGTGGTGCGGAATGAGCTGTTTTTCTTCGTGCTCATTTTTGGCGCTGCTGCGCTGCTGGTCCTCCGTGAATGGCAATCGGTGTCGTACGTGCGCGCGGAGAAAGAAACTGACGGTGAAGCGGAGAAACGGTTGCTCCAAGCGCAGAGTCGACGCCAGCGTCGTTGGATGATCGCGGCGGCTACCGGATGCCTTTCGGTGATTCTGGTGTTGACGGCAGACTTTGTTTACACGCGCGCGAATTCCGCACCGCCTTCTGCGAGGGCCATCGCTGCCGCGGGGAGCGCAGTGCGCATTCCCGTGAACGAGGTGCAGGACGGCAAAATGCATCTGTTTACCGTCAACGCGGGTGGGCAGTCGCTGCGCTTCATGATCGTTAAAAAGCCGAATGGCTACGGCACGGCGCTGGATGCCTGTCGCATCTGTGGCGCCGAGGGTTATCGTCAGGATGGGCAGAATGTTGTTTGCAGGCACTGCGGCTCGGCGATTTATGTGCCGACGATCGGTGAGGCAGGCGGCTGCAATCCGATCGGCGTGCCGTCGCGCGTTGACGGTTCTGATCTAGTCCTGGACATTTCTTCACTGGTCCTAGCGACCAAGGAGATTCCGCGGTAGAGGCACGACACTTCGTGCCCGTCTGGTGCGGTTTCCGACGCCATGTTTCTACGCCTGGTAGCCGATTCGTTTACACGCCGTCCGCGCCGCAAGGTGCTGACCGCCGCGGCGCTGTCGCTGGGCATGGCGGTCGTAACGGCGGCGCTAAGCGTTTCGCTCGACGTTGGCGACCGCCTCGCGAGCGAGTTCCGCAGCCTCGGTGCGAACTTGCTGGTTACGCCGCAGGCGGATTCGCTGCCGCTCGAGATTCGAGGCGTGGACTACCGCCCCGTCAATCGCGGGGCGTATCTTCCCGAAGCGGACCTTCCCAAACTCAAAACGATCTTCTGGCACAACAACATCATCGCCTTCTCTCCGACTCTCGAAGTGCCAGTCGAATCCCGGACGCCGCAGTTTTCACCCTCTTCCGCGGCTTTCGTGAAGCCGGAAGCGCACGGCCACGAGGTTTTGATTGGAGCATGGTCGAATCACGAGGTCCGCTTGCCTGACGGAGGATCCTTTGTGACCGGGCTGAAGCAAACGAGTCCTTGGTGGAGCGTAGCGGGCAGTTGGTTTGACGACGCCAAAGCCGAATGTATGGTTGGAAGGAATTTCGCAAAAAAGAATGCGGTCGTAATTGGCAGCCCCGTCTATCTCGAAGGGCGTATTCCTGGTCAAGGGCTGGCACTCACGGTCACCGGAGTATTTTCGAGCGGCGGCGCAGAAGACGATGGCGTGGTCGCCCCGCTTCGCATCGTTCAGCAATATCTCCAGAAGCCCGGGCAATACCGCAAGCTACTGGTGAGCGCACTGACCAAGCCTGAAGACGATTTTGCGCGGCGCGACCCTAAGACGATGAAAAGTGACGAATTCGAGCGCTGGTCGTGCAGCCCGTATGTTTCTTCGATTGCCTATTCCCTAAAAGAGGTGTTGCCTGGGTCGGACGTGCGCGTGATTCGGCGGGTGGCCGAGGGCGAAGGAAGCATTCTCACACGCGTTCGCGCATTGCTCTGGGTGGTGACGTTTGCGGCGTTGTTAGCCGCGGCGCTGGCTGTGGGCGCTTCTTCGGCAGCGTCGGTGATCGAACGGCGCACGGAAATTGGCTTGATGAAGGCTTTGGGGGCAGGCTCAGGCACCGTCGGTTTCCTCCTGGCCGCGGAACAGCTTTTGCTTGCGTTTGTCGGCGGAGGCATTGGCTATTCGCTCGGCACGATCCTTGCGCGGCTCGTTGGTCAAAGGATTTTCGGCATTGCTCCCGCCCCGTCACTGCTAGTGCTTGTTGCCGTTCTTGCGCTCGCCGCTGGAGTTACGCTTCTCGGAAGCGCCATTCCCCTGCGCCGCGCTTCGCACTACCAGCCGGCGCCCATCCTGCGAGGTGAATGATGCCGGAGCCTCCGAGGGACAACGGGCAGATGTTCTGGCGCATTGTTCGTCGTCTGCTCGGCGCCAATCGCGGGCGCCTGTTTGTGATTCTGCTCGCCCTCGGCGCGGGCGCGGCCATCACGGCGGCACTCCTCAATCTCCAGGTCGATGCCAAGCGCCGCCTCACCACTGAATTCCGCGCCTTCGGCCCCAACGTGGTTATCGGCCCTCGCGATGCGGTCGATTCTGACGGGTCGCCGCACTTCCTCGACGAATCGATGCTCAAACAGTTGCCCGACCGGAATGAGGGTGCTCCTTTGGCTTATGCCGCGTATCTTTACGGCGTCGTTGATATCGCCACTCCGCCCCGCGAGCGAGACCAGCGACCGGCGAAAACCACAAGCGTAATTCTGGCTGGATTTTTTCATGCGCCGCTGGGTCTCTCAAGTGTCGTTCCCGCGGCTCTTGTGGATGCCGAAGAGAAAGTGAGGCCCTCGAACGCCCGTCGTTGCGAAGTCGGGCAAAAGGTAGCTACGATCCTCGAGCTTCGCACCGGGGACGAAATTGGTCTCACCAGCGGAAAACGGAAGGACGCTTGCCAAGTCTATGAGCTGTCGGCGGTGGGGGGGCCGGAAGATAGTCAAGTCTTCTTGGAGCTCCCAGCTGCCCAAGCTCTGTTTGAGCAGCCCGGTCGCATCAGCCTGATTCAACTCCGCCTCTCAGGCCCGCCTCAGCAGATTCAAGAACAGGTCGCTCGTCTCGAGCAGCGTCTTCCTGGCGTTGAGGTGCGCCCCATCCGCCAGTTCACGGAAGGCGAAGCGAAGATATACAGCCGCATTAGTGGTTTGCTGACGGCCACGGTGGTGACTGTGCTGCTGCTCACGAGCCTATGTGTAATGGCGGCGATGACCAACGTAGCCATGGAGCGCAGGAACGATGTCGGGCTGATGAAAGCCATCGGCGGCGCGACGCGGCGCGTGTTGCATCTTTTCCTGGCGGAGGCGGCGCTGCTGGGGTTGGCGGGCGGCCTGATTGGTGCCGCAGCGGGAATTTTTCTTTCGATCTGGCTTGGCAAACAAGTATTTGGAGTGGCGGCGCAGCCGCGATTGATTGTGTATCCTGTAGCTGTGGCTCTCACGATGATTGTGGCGATTCTCGGCGCGTATCCGCTTCGGCGGCTAGCCAGCATTCGCCCCGCGTCGGTTTTTCGAGGTGAGGCTTGAGCGTTCCTATCCAGATTCTGCCTGAGCGGAAGACGGCGACGCCGCAAGTTGTGATCGCAAACCTGGTCAAGAAATACGGAGCACTGCGCGCTCTCGATGACCTCAGCTTCGACGTGGAGGCCGCCGAATGGGTAGCGCTTATGGGTCCATCCGGCTCGGGCAAGACCACGCTCATCAACATTCTTGGCGGGCTCGATAAACTCAACTCGGGCCGCGTCGTCGTGGGCGGTATCGACCTATCAAACCTCAGCGAAAACGAGATGGTTCGCTACCGCGCCGAAAAAGTCGGCTTTGTCTTCCAGCAATTTCATCTCGTTCCATATCTAAGCGCGGTCGAGAACGTGATGCTGGCGCAATACTTTCACAGTGTGACGGATGAGAAGCAGGCCGAAGAGGCCTTGCGCCGCGTCGGCCTGGGGGAGCGCATGACGCATCTCCCGGCGCAGCTCTCCGGCGGCGAACAGCAGCGCGTGGCCATCGCGCGCGCGCTGATCAATCAGCCGAAAATCATCCTGGCCGACGAGCCCACGGGCAACCTCGATGAAGCGAATGAAGAAATCGTTCTGAAAATCTTTCGTCAGCTGCACCACGCAGGCCACACGATTTTGATGGTCACGCACGACCCGGACATCGCGCGGCAAGCCGATCGGCGCATTGAGCTCGCCCACGGCCGCCTCCACTTTGATACTGCCCAGCACGGCCCGGGCCATCCGCTGGCGTGCCCGCTCGCCAACACCGCCGATTGCTGCACTCCTGTTACCACCGATGACGAGATTCGCTTCGATCATCTCCTCGAGCAAATCTGGATCTGCGGAGAGGAAGGGAAGCCAGCCAAAGTAACCAGCCTCCACTCGACCGGGACTGCGGGAAGTCTCCCGCTTCGTTCGGAAGAGCCAGCCACGAAGATTCTGGGCCGCATGACGGACCTGCATCTTGTCGACTTTCAGAATGGGGAAGCGCAGCTCACTCCGGTGGGAAGCCGGCGCGCGCGAGACGTTGTCCGGCGTCATCGCCTCGCGGAGCGCCTCTTCAAGGATACTTTTTCCATCGACGAATCCGAAGTGCATACGCAAGCCTGCAAGTTCGAGCACATCATCAGCCCGGAGCTCGATCAGCGCATCTGCACGTTTCTCGGCCATCCGAAGACGTGTCCGCACGGCAATCCCATTCCCCCGGGCGATTGCTGCAACGGCAAACTCAAGTCTTGACTCATGAAGTGCAGAACTCTGCGATGAATATTGCTGTCCAACAGCGCGTGTTCGCCTTCAGCTCCGAATACGAAATCGAAACGCCTGCATGTATCTATTCGGCCAAAAAGAAATCCTTCTTTCGGCGCGACAAAATCAGGCTCTTCGCGCCTCGTTCCCGGCTCCTAGCAACGATCAGGGGTCATTTCTATTTTCGTCCCAAGTACGACATCAATCTTGCGGACGGCAAGGTGTACCATTTTTGGTGCGAGAAGTTTTGGAAGGGCGTTTTTGTTTGCGAGAACAGTGAAGAGTCTTTTCGTCTTTATCAACACAAACGGCTCAACTATTCGATCTTTCAAAACGGTTCTCAGATCGCCGCATTCAGAAAGAACAGAGTCAAAATAGGCAGAATCGACCATTATGAGATTCGCATGAACGACGGCGCCAATCCTGTCGTAATAGTTTCCATGGCCCTGGTCATGGATTGTGGCGAACTCGAAGACGAATCAGGAGGTGCGGTCACTATCGATCTGGGCAGTCTCGGTCCAGAGGAGCGCCCGTTTGACCCTTCCTGGGAGCCCAGCTAGCTGGCCATGTATTCGCCAGAGAACTAAAAGCCCGACCCAGATAGACTTGCATTCATGCCTATACCACTGGATTCTCGGAAGAAACCAACCGCCGTGAAAGTGCACGTAAAAAGCGGCGCTGGCGTTGACGTCACCTGGGCCGACGGCCACGTCAGCCACTACGATTTTCATTATTTGCGCGAAGAATGTCCTTGCGCCACGTGCAACGATGAGCGTGGGAAAAAAGAAGCCTTCGCCGCAACAGCTGCCCCGGGGAGTTCCGCATTTCCGGTCTTGCCGATGTTTAAGCCCAAGCCGCGCGCCGAAGCCGCCACGGTCGTCGGCAACTACGCCGTGCAAATCAGCTTCACGGATGGCCACTCCACTGGCATCTTCAGCTACGACCATTTGCGAACGATTTGCCCCTGCGCCGAGTGCGCCAAGGCGTTCCGCACGGCTGCCCCCTAAATCGTTTCAGCCCTAAGAGAAAGGACCTTCGGCTAGACTTCGCGCCGGAAAAGTGCGAGCATTTTAATCCGCTGATCGAGATCACCCGTACATGAGCAGCTCTTCCGACAGCCCTGCTGCCGCAGGCAGCCGAGGCAACGCCGTTCCGCGCGTCATTATTGCCACGACGGCTCTCCTGACCTTCATTTCGTTCTGGCGCGCAGCCGCTATTGTTTTGAACGATCTGGCCTCTTCGGCCTATTACGCAGGCGGTGAGGCGGAAGGCTACATCGGCAAAACCGCGCCCTGGTTCATCCTGGCCATCATGCTGTTTTCCTACGCGGTGCGGGCGGTCTACGTCGAGAGCTGTAGCATGTTCGTACGCGGCGGGGTGTACCGCGCTGTGAAGCAGTCCTTGGGCGGAACGCTCGCAAAATTCAGCGTTTCCGCGCTGATGTTCGACTACATTTTGACGGGGCCGATCAGCGGTGTTGCCGCCGGCCAGTACCTGGCCGGGCTGATCAGCGAGGTGCTGCAATATTCGCGGCTCGGAAACCCGCTCACACCTGGCGAAGTGAACTCCATCGCCGCTGGTTTTGCGGTTCTCGTCACCGTTTATTTCTGGTGGGAGAACACCAAGGGCATTCCAGAGTCCAGCGAAAAAGCGCTCGTCATCATGAAGCTGGTGACGGTGATGGTGGTGCTTTTGATCGCTTGGTGTATCTACACGGCGGTCTTGAGGCATTCGCCCCTTCCGCCCTGGCCGCACCCGCGCAATCTTCGTTTGAATGCCAGCGCGCTCGGCTGGCTTGCCGGCAGTCCGCTTCCGCATATGTTCGGAATCATCGCGATTTTCATCGCGCTAGGACACTCGGTCCTGGCGATGAGCGGAGAGGAATCTCTCGCGCAGGTTTATCGCGAGATTGAAAGCCCCAAACTCCCGAATCTAAAAAAAGCCGGACTCGTCATCTTCGTCTACAGTTTGGTCTTCACCTCCCTGGTTTCCTTCTTTGCGGTGATGATCATTCCCGACAGTGTTCGCCAGAACTACCTCGAGAACCTTATCGGCGGGTTAGCGATGAGTTTGCACGGCCCGCTCATTGCGCGGCTGATCTTTCATGCCTTCGTGGTCGTGGTGGGCACGCTCATTCTCGCCGGTGCCGTCAATACCGCCATCGTCGGTTCGAACGGTGTGCTAAACCGCGTTTCCGAGGATGGCGTTCTAAGCGCCTGGTTCCGGCAGCCGCATCCAAGATTCGGCACCAGCTACCGCATCATCAATATCGTCGTCCTGCTGCAAATTATCACCATTTTTATCAGCCGCGGCGACGTCACTTTTCTTGCCAACCTCTACGCGTTCGGGGTCATCTGGAGCTTCACGATGAACGGCCTGGCCGTGCTCGTGCTTCGATACACCCGGCCTGGGGTGCGCGAATTCCAGGTGCCATTTAATTTCTATATTCGCGGGGTGCAGATTCCTGTCGGACTCAGCCTGATCACGCTGACGCTGTTTCTCATCGCCGTCGTCAATCTTTTTACCAAGCCAGTGGCCACCATGGCGGGCGGAACCTTTTCCGTTCTGCTCTTCATCGTTTTCTCGATTTCCGAGCGCCGCGCCCACCGAGGTGGCGCGGCGCACATGGAGATGGACCAGTTCAACCTGGAGCTGGAGTCCGAGCTGACCCCGGAAGCAGTTGGCGCGCGGGCTGGCAACATCCTTGTGCCGGTGAGCAACCACTTCAATCTCTATCATCTTGGCAACGTTCTCGATCGCCTCAAGCCTGGCCGCCGCGATGTGGTTGTTTTGCACGTCCGCTTGTTGCGCCGCTCCGCTTCCGGGGAAAACGAATTGGACGCCGATCAGCTCTTCGGCAGCATCGAGCAACATTTGTTTTCACAGGCTCTTTCCATGGCTGAAAAGCGGGGCAAGTCGATTCGGCTAGCGGTGGTTGCTTCGAACGACCTTTGGGAAGGCATACTTCGTGCGGGTGCTTCGCTTCGGTCCAGCACCATTGTTATCGGTCGTTCGGCGAAGGATAACACCGAAGAGCAGGCCCGCCAAATCGGCGAAGCCTGGGAAAAACTCGGCGATATCAAGCCGCAGTTCAACCTCGAAATTCATTTGCCCAACGGCGACAAGATCTACAAGGTCCTCGGGCCGCACGCCCCTAACCTGACGTCCAACGAAGTAAATCTTCTGCACCGTTTGTGGCTGCGCTTTAGCGACGTTCTGGCGCCCCAGGAGCTGCATCATCACGATGTCGTGCACTTCGCTCTCGAGGAGGTTAAGAAAGAGATCGAAGAAGGGCAGGAAGATGAAGTCGTCAAGCGCTTGCGCGCCCATCTCGAAGGCAACCAATCGAAGAAACCACCATCGTCTTGAAGCGGCCGCCGGCCACTTGGAGATTTCGTTTCAATAGAATAGCGAGGGCTGATGCTACGCTAGTTGCGTCGTGCAGTGACCACAGCGTTTGGCCTGGATCGGAATGCTCATGGCGCACTGCGGACAATCCTTCGTCGTGGGCGCGGGCGGAGCGGCCGGTTTGGTGGTCCAGCGATTCACCATGCGCACAAGAAGAAACACGGCGAGCGCGACAATCAGGAAGTTGATGACCGTGTTCAAGAACAGGCCGTAGTTCAGCGTCGCCACTTTGTCCAACTTGGCCGCGGCGATGTCCTCATAGTGTTTGCTAGAGAGGCTGATGAACCGACTCGAGAAATCGACGGGTCCCACGAGCTTACCGAGCGGAGGCATCAGGATGTCCTCAACGAAAGATGTGACGATTTTTCCGAAGGCCGCGCCGATGATGATACCGACAGCCATGTCCAGCACGTTGCCGCGCATCGCGAACTCTTTGAATTCCTTCAGCATGATGCGTCTCCTTTTATCTTATGGCGTGAGCTAAACGATCGCCCCTGCGCAATTGCAGAAGCAGAGAGGGCTGTTCGTTGTGTGGATTATATCTGAAACGAGGAGAAAACTAAGTTGTGAAAGCGGCAATCGAGGATCAACGCGGCCGGAAGACCATCGCCGCTGCGAGGATTCCACGCACGAGCATCAATACACCGGCGGTCGCCAACAGCGGCGCGACCCAGGGAAACGGCACCCGCGAAATGGCCAGCATCACCACGCCGAGAAGCGTCAGCGAAAGCCCGCGCGTCCAGTTTTCCCAGCGTGCCCACCACTTGTTGGGTCCATAGAGCGCCCGCAGCCCCCAAAGGACCAGGGCGCCGCTCAGCATGAGCCAGGAGACGTTGTGGCGTTGCTCATCAGAAATCCGGCCGGCCAGCGCCAGCCAAACGACCAGCACGCCCAACAGCACAAAGATCACTTCGATCATGAGCCGCAGAGCGCGCTGGGGTGTCAGCATCGTCACGGCGCGTTTAGGGGACGCGCTCGATGCGCACTTTCTCGAGCATCACTGGAGTTTTTGGCCGGTCGTTTGAATCGCGCGGCAAATTGGAAATTTTATTTGCCACGTCCTGCCCTTCAAGCACTTCTCCAAAGATGGTATGTTTGTTATCGAGCCACGGCGTTGCGGCCACGGTGATGAAGAATTGGCTGCCGTTCGTGCCCGGCCCGGCATTGGCCATGGAAAGCTTGCCAGCTTTCGAATGATTCAAGGAAGGATGAAATTCGTCCGCGAACTTATAGCCCGGACCGCCGCGGCCGGTGCCTTGCGGGCAGCCCCCTTGAATCATGAACTGCGGAATCACGCGATGAAATGCGAGTCCATCATAGAAATTCTTCTTTGTCTTCCGTCCAGTGCTTTCGTCGGTAAATTCTTTCGTGCCCTCGGCCAGTCCGACGAAATTCTCAACGGTTTTCGGCGCTTCCTTCTCGAGAAGCCGCACCACAATATTCCCCTGTGTGGTCTCGAAAATGGCGTAAGTCCCTGGTGGTCGGCTCATCGACTCTCCTCGCGTTCTGAATCATCCTACACGAGCTGCAGCGCAGTGCGCCACTGGCGCCCGCTACCAACCTTTCTGTTTTCGCAATTCGGTGATGTGCGCAGTGTGGTGTTTTCCGTGCCATTCATAGAGGAAAAGGAGCCAATCGACGGTTCGTTCGCCATGCTCCGGATGCACCAGAACACGCGCGAAATGCTCCGGCTCGAGAGACCGCCACAAACGGTTCCAGCGGGCGTGCACCGAATCGAGAAGAGTCTGTGAACTCTCGATGGGCGCCGCCTTGGAATCCGCAAGCTCGGCCCAAGCAGCTTCGTCATAAGGCTTGATGGTCGGCTTGTCCTCCGTGAGGGCGAGTTTCAGACGCACATAGGCATTCACATGGCTGTCTGGGACGTGATGGACGACCTGGCGCACGGTCCATCCGCTCTCGCGATAGGGCGTATCCAGTTGCGCATCATCCAGTCCCTCGACGGCCCCGCGCAATTTGGCGGGCAGTGAGGCCAGCTCGTTGATGGCCTCTTGGCGTCGTTCCGGCGTCACTTCGGCGGGCAACGCGAATTTTCCAATGGGATAGCGTGGATCCATGTGATTCTCTCCTTGGGCAACCTCGATCTTCCGTTCGCTGATGATTGGAACTATAGCCTCGGCCGTCTCGAGTGGTCAACGCGACGCGATAAAAGTAACTTTCCAATTTGGACGCTTCGCCGTCCGGTCCGCGAGGAAGGGGATGCTACAATACCGAACTCCGGGCCGCAGCGAACACTTGTATCGGACGGGCGCGCTGCTGAATCTAATAGCTGGAGACCATCGGAATGCACAATGTAGTGATTATCGGCAGTGGCTGCGCCGGCCTCACCGCCGCGATCTACGCTGCGCGCGCGAATCTGAAGCCCTTGGTGATTGACGGCCGTGAACAGGGCGGCCAGCTGGCTCTCACCACGCACGTCGAGAACTATCCCGGCTTTCCCGACGGCATCCTGGGGCCAGAGCTCATCGAGAATATGCGCAAGCAGGCGCAGAGATTCGGCGCGGAATTCAAAGCAGGAGCCGTGAACGAGGTGGACCTTACGCATCGTCCGTTCAAGATCACCGCTGGCAAAGACACCTACGAGGCCAAGGCGCTGATCGTTGCCGCCGGCGCCACCGCACGTTTGTTGGGACTGGCAGGCGAACACGACTTGATCGGCCGTGGCCTTTCGACCTGCGCGACCTGTGATGGCTACTTCTTTCGCGAGAAGGCCATCGCGGTGGTCGGCGGGGGTGACTCCGCGATGGAAGAGGCCAATTTTCTGACACGCTACGCCAGCAAGGTCTACCTCATCCACCGGCGCAAAGAATTTCGTGCCTCCAAAATCATGATTGATCGCGTTCGAGCCAACCCCAAGGTCGAAGTTGTCATTCCTGCGATTGTTGAGGAAATTCACGCTCCGAACGGTCACGTCACCGGCGTGCGCGTGCGCAATCCGGAAGGACAAGAAAGTACGGAAATTGCCCTCGACGGAGTATTCGTGGCCATCGGGCACGATCCCAACTCGACCGTTTTCAAGGGCCAGCTGGAGATGGACAGCAATGGCTACCTCATTTCCAACCACGGCAGCCTGACCTCCGTTCCCGGCGTATTCGTCGCCGGAGATGTGCAGGACCATCGTTATCGTCAGGCTGTCACCGCCGCAGGCTCCGGCTGTATGGCCGCCTTGGACGCGGAAAAGTTCCTGGAAGGACACACGGACTAGTCCGAAAGGATTTACACGGGCATAATCATATTCGATGCTCCGAGCGACGCTTCTCAAGCTCTCTGAAAGTCCCCGCTTCGCCAAATGGGTTACCTCCAATGGCACCACGCGCCGCATGGCGCGCCGCTTCGTGGCTGGCGAGACGCTCGACGAAGCCATCACCGCCGCCCGCGCCTGCAACAGCGCCGGAATGCTCGCCAGCCTGGATTATCTGGGAGAAAACTGTTCGACCACCGCGGACGCCCAGCGCGCTCGCGACGCTTACCTCGGAATATTCGAACGCATTGACCGCGAAAAGATCCACGCCAACGTTTCATGCAAATTGACGCAACTCGGCTTGGACCTGAATGTCGAGTTTTGCGAGGGCCTGGTGCTTTCCATCGCGGAACGCGCTGCCGCTTATGACAATTTTCTGCGTGTTGATATGGAAAGCTCGGTCTACACGCAGCGCACCGTCGAACTCGTCAAGCGCGCGCGTTCAAGCACGCCCGCAGTGGGCACCGTGATTCAAACCTATCTTTATCGCAGCGAAACCGACGTCCAGGATCTGCTGGCCTACGGTTGCCGGATCCGTCTATGCAAGGGCGCCTATAAAGAATCCTCGGACCTCGCCTACCCTCGCAAAAGAGACACGGATTTCAACTACATCCGTTTGATGAAAATTCTTTTGGCCAGCGGCTTTTACCACGGAATCGCCACGCACGACCCGCGCATGATCGCGGAAACCATTCGCTGGGCAGCCGCCAGGCAGATTTCCAAAGACGATTTCGAGTTTCAGATGCTGTACGGCGTGCGCACCGACTTGCAGCGCATGCTTGTGAAAGATGGCTATCGCCTGCGTATCTACATCCCCTACGGCAACGACTGGTTCCCGTATTTCATGCGCCGCCTTGCCGAGCGCCCCGCCAACCTCGGTTTCTTTATCCGGAGCTTTTTGCATTCGTAGCGCTCACCGTGCCTCACTGCTTGCGGCAAACGGTCACGCCATCGCGTAGCGGGATCAGCACCGAATACAATTCTCGAGAGGCATACACCAGCCGGTTGAATTCCTGCACGCCCAGGGTCCGAGCATCATCGGCGGAGGCCGGCCGCGCCGCTTTGCCTGACCACAGGGTATTGTCCGTGATGAACAATCCTCCCCGCCGCAGCTTCGGCAGGGCCGCTCGTAACGCATCAGGGTATTGGTGCTTGTCGACGTCGTTGAAGATCAGGTCAAACTTTCCAGAAGTTTTCTTGAGCAATTCGAGCGCGTCGCCCACCTGAACATCAATGCGCTTCGCCACTCCCGCCCGCCGGAAATACTCGCGCGCCCGCTGCGCGTTCGCGGGATCTCCGTCGGTGTAGTGCACTTTTCCTTTTGGTCCGGTCGCGCGCGCCAGCCATATTGTCGAATAGCCGATCGCTGAGCCCATCTCAAAAATGCGTTTGGCGCCGGAAACTTCGACGAACAACGCCAGCAAGCGCGCCACCGCTGGCCCTATGATCGGCACGCGGTGCTCTTCGGCATACTGCTCCATTTCGCTGACGACCGCGTCCCGCTCCGGCAGCAATTCGTACAGATACTGCTCGACGTCATCCTGGATGTAGTCACTGCGCAAGTTCGCCGCGCGAATCATAGGCTTTCTCCCGGTTTGAGCGCATGAATCTCCAGCCCCGCAATTTCCGGTGTTTCCCGCCTCAGTCCATCCACGGTGCCGGTTAGAAACGGGAATGTGGCATAGTGCATGGGGATAACGTGCTTCACCCCGAGCAAGCGGATGGCATAGGCCGCCTCGCGCGGTCCCATCGTGAAGCGATCGCCGATGGGCAGCATCGCCAGTGCGGGCTTGTATAGCTCCGCGATAAGCTTCATGTCTCCGAACAATGCCGTGTCTCCCGCATGATAAATCGTGAATCCTCCCGGCATCCGAATCACGTAGCCTGCCGGCTCACCGCCATAATAGCGTACGCCGTTTTCATCGATAGAATTCGAGTGAAACGCATGCGTCATGGTCACTTCAAACTCGCCAGCCTTTTGCGAACCACCTTTTCCCATCGGGCAGGTTTCCTCTCTAAATCCCTTGCTTTCGATCCACAGGCACGTCTCGAAGATCGCCACAATCTTCGGCTTGTGCTGCTTCGCGAGCGCCAGCAGGTCGCCCAAGTGGTCCCCGTGCGCATGCGTAAGGAAAATTACATCCAGGCGCGGTACGCTTTTCAACGCTGCCGGGCACACCGGATTGGTCATCACCCACGGATCGATGATCGCCACTTGCCCCGACGGCGTCGTCAGCGAAAACGTGCTATGCCCAAAGTAGGTAATTCGATGGCCCTGCAAATCGAGCATCAGATCTCCCCCCTATTTTCGTTTCCCTTTGAACCGAAGGGCTACTTTTCCAGCGAGGCTGCGGAGCCACGGCCCGCCAGCAGTCCGCGGATCGCCTCTTCATACTGTTCCCGGCCCTTCTCGCCAATAAAATGTCCCACTTGCCGGCCATCCTTGGCATAAAAGACGGACACCGGCATCGTCCCAGTCCACCCCGCCAGCACGGATTGTCTAAATTCGGCCTCCGCTCCGGGAATCTTGCGGTAGTTCGGGAAAACTGGTTTGTACCGTGCCAGGAACCGCCGCATCAAAATCAGGTCCCCGTCGTCATCCATGCTTACGCCCACGACCTGCAGTCCCTTTGCCGCATACTGTTTCGCCAGTTCATTCAGCATGGGGTATTCATCGCGGCAGGGCTCACAATATGTCGCCCAGAAGTTCACCAGCAGCGCTTTCCCGTGGTTTTGTTCCAGGATCTTTTGGAACCCCTGTATATCGATCATTTCAGGATCGCGCGGCGCTTTGGCTTCGGGCGCCGCAAGCGCGGTCCCAGCGGCCAACAACATCATTGCGGCTATGGCAGTCCGTATCTTCATCGGTGTACCTTCCCCAACCATTCTAGCTTCATGTGCGCAGGTTGAGAATCCTCCCCTCGCACAGTACAATCAATGCAGTCGCTTGTTGGCCCCGGCAGGGGCGTGGTATAAGAAAATTCCACCGGGCGCTTCCATTCCCCGGAAGACCTCGGCCCGTTGTCCGAGCAAAGGAGATTTGAATGGCTTACGTAATCGCTGAGCCCTGCATCGGCACAAAAGACACCGCCTGCGTGGACGTCTGTCCCGTTGATTGCATCCACCCCCGCAAGGATGAGCCGGAGCATGAAAAGGTCACACAGCTCTATATCAATCCCACGGAATGCATCGACTGTGGCGCCTGCGTCCCGGTCTGCCCCGTAACCGCGATCTTCGCTTTGGAAGACCTGCCGGAGAAGTGGCATAGCTTCACGCCGGTCAACGCAGACTTCTACACGGCGAAATAACCCGACCCATTGTCACGAATTAAAAGCCCACCGCGGCACGCCGAGGCGTGCCGTTTCATTTTGGCTCGGCTTGCAGCCGCACGGTTTCCGTCCGCCGCACCGCGCCATTCAAGGTCCGCTTGCGCACCTCCCCGAACGAAGTCGCAAACAGAATTTGCTCCACCGCCCCCTGAACATCCTTCCAAATCTGTTTCAGTCCACAGCTTTCTCCCTCTACGCATACCCCGCCCATTGCTTCGTTGTGCACGCAACTGGATTCCGCGAAGGCCCCATCAACCACTCGCAACACCGCCCCCACGGAAATCTCCTCGGGCGCCCGCGCCAGCGTATAGCCGCCGCGCACGCCTCGCCGGCTCTCTAGAATGCCGCCGCGCTTCAATTCCAGCAGAATTTGCTCCAGGTACTTCAGGGGAATGTGATGCCGCTCGGCAATCTCGTGGATGGTTACCACTTCAGGATACTGAAGGCTCAGGTGCAGCACCGCTTGGGTGGCGTATTCGCCCTTTGCTGTAACTCGCATCGTGCACTCTATTCCTTGGCTAGCCTTTCACACGCGCGAAGGTGTGTCAATCTCCGCTGCCGGCTCAGGCCGCCAGGGCCGTCCCAGGGACGAGACCACCCTGCGTCAGGGCCCCAGGCCTTCAAGCCTTCAGCGCAATTTTCTCATCTCTTGAATCGGAAATGTTGCGCCGCACGGTATGATGTTTCGGAGCAAAATTGTCGCCATGCCAGAGCGCTTTCATCTTGTCCTCCTGATTCATGCCCACCAGCCATGTGGCAATTTCGGCCACGTGCTCGAAAAGGCCTTCAAAGACTCCTATCTGCCTTTCGTCGAACTCCTCGAGAAACATCCGGGCGTCCACATGGGCCTTCATTATTCCGGCCCGCTACTCACCTGGATCGAAGAGCACCGTCCCGAGTATTTCACCCGGCTGAAAGCTCTGGTCAGCTCTGGACAGGTCGAACTGATCGGCGGCGGCTTCTACGAACCGATCCTTATCTCCATCCCGCCCGAGGATCAGCGCGAGCAAATCACGCGCCTAGCCACCTATCTTGAAAAACATTTTGGCCGTCGCCCGACGGGCGCCTGGATCGCAGAGCGCGTTTGGGAGCCACAGCTGCCCTCCGCGCTAGGCGCTGCTGCAGTCAGCTACACTCTCGTCGACGACATCCATTTCCTTTCCGCCGGCTTCGAGCCCGAGGAACTCTTCGGCGCCTACATCGCCGAAGACCGCGGCCAAAGCGTCTGGCTCTTTCCCGGCCAAAAAGCCCTCCGGTATTTTATCCCGTTTGGCAAGGTCGAAGAGGTGCTCACCTACCTGCGCGACGCCGCGGCTCGCTATCCCGGTGGAGTTGCCGCCATGGGCGATGACATGGAAAAATTCGGCGTCTGGCCCGGCACCAACGCTCATTGCTACCAAGACGGCTGGCTCGAAGATTTCTTCACCGCCCTCGAGAAAAACTCCTCCTGGCTGCGCGTCTCCACCCCCAGTGAATACCTCGCCGATCACTCGCCTTTGGGACGTGCCGATCTTCCCACCGCCTCTTATACCGAAATGATGGAGTGGGTTTTGCCCACGCGTGTCCGTCAGCGTTACCATGCGGTCCAAAAAGAGTTCGCCGCGCGCCCCGAGATCCTCTCGTTCCTCCGCGGCGGCTCATGGCGCGGTTTCTTCCGCAAGTACGCCGAATCCAACCTGCTCCACAAGAAAATGCTGCGCGTCTCCGCCCGCATCGCGGCGACTCCCGCGCGACACGGCAGCTCAAAAGCAACCGATGAGCTGATCCACGCCCGCGATCTCTTGCACCGTGCGCAATGCAACGACGCCTACTGGCACGGCATCTTCGGCGGCCTGTATGCCCCGCATCTTCGCACCGAGCTTTGGCGCAATTTGATTCGCGCCGAAGCTATTGCCGACCGGCAGACCGCCGGCGCCCTCTATCCGCGCGTCGAATTGCTGGACTACGACGCCGACGGCGCTCATGAGCATCTCTTCACCGCGACCGAATACCAGGCTTTGCTCAAACCGACGGATGGCGGCACGCTCGCCGCTTTCGATTTTCGCCCCGCTGCCGCGACCCTTATCAATTCCATTCAGCGCAGACCCGAGGCTTACCACGCCCGCCTGCGCGAAGCCGCGAAAACGGCCGTGCCCGGCGCGGTCGCCTCCATTCACGAGCAGACGCTCGTCAAAGAGCCGGGTCTTGAACGTTTTCTCCGCTACGACCGCTGGCCTCGCCACGCGTTCCGGGTTTTGCTCTACGACCCCGCTCGCACGCAGGCCGAATATCAGATGCTCGAACTACAGGAAGATCCGGGATTTGCCGGCGGCGCCTTTCACGTCAAATCCTCCTCCGCCAACGATGCGCAGCTGATTTACGAAGACGAACTGAGGGTCGCTGCGAAAGGTGAGTTTGCCGCCCCGAGGCTCTCCCTTGCTAAACGATTCTCTTTCGGCCCCGCCCCGAACGGTTGCGAAGTCGGCTGCGAGATCGGTCTAAAGCTCAAGCAGCCCCTCCCCAAGCCCCTCGCCGTCGGCCTCGAATCGGTCATCAATCTGCTCGCTCCCGCCGAACCCGACCGTTTTTTTGAAACGTCCGGGGGACCCCAAAATCTTCGCTTCAGCGGCATCCTGCCGGGTCCGCTGCTCCGCATGGAAGACGGCTGGCAGCGCTTCCGCATCACTCTGCACGCGCCCGGCGCAAAGGAATTTTGGGTGGCTCCCATTGAAACGGTTTCCGAATCCGAGGAGGGTTTCGAACGTGTCTACCAGGGCTCTCAAATCCTCGCCATCTGGCATCCGCCCCTGGCGCCCGAAGAGCCATGGTTCGCTCGCCTCGTCTGGCGCATCGAATCTTTCTAGCGTTCGATCCGAAAGAAAATGAACGAGCAGCTACCAGGGAGACCTATACGGTCGAAGGTAGAGAATCTGTAGGGGCGGAGCTTGCCCGCCCCGGACACGCTAGCTTCTGTTAACAACAGCTTTTCCAGCCCCAACTTCAAATCATTCCACGATCAACAGATTCTGCGCGAAGGGCCACTCCTGATCCACCCACTGGCCTTCGCATCGAAACCCGGTCCGCTGCGCCATTTCCGCAGCTTCGCCAATTCTGTATTTGTGCGAGCTCTCCGTCCAAATCGTTTCATCTTCATGCAGCGAAACGCGTAGCCCCGCCGCCGGAATCTCCACGCGCTGCCGGCATGTCGATCGCAAGTGCATCTCCATCCGCCGCTCCCTCGCGTTCCACCGCGCTTCGTGCCGGAAACATGCCAAATCGAAGTCCCCGCCGAGCTCCCGGTTAATCCTCGCCAGCAAATTCATATTGAACGCCGCTGTTACCCCAGCCGGATCGTCATAGGCCAGGATTTGATCCACTACGTTTTTCTCGAGGTCCGTCCCCAAGAGCAAAGCGTCGCCCGGGCGCAAGGTGATACGCACGTTCCGCAAGAACTCCTCTCCAGCATCGCGATCGAAATTCCCGATCGTGCTCCCGAGAAACAACACCAGTAAATGATCGCCGTCGGCGCGTCCGTCCGCCACTGTCCGCAAGCCTTCCAGGTACGGCTGTTCATGCCCGACGATGCTCACCAGATCGATCTGCGCCAATTCCTTCTCGCACGCCGCCAGCGCCGAAGGCGAAATCTCAATAGGGAAGTAATAAGTCTTCTGTCGCCGCGAAAGCGCTTCCAAAATCCAGCGCGTCTTTTTTCCGCTTCCGCTCCCGAGCTCTGCGACGTGTATCGGCGATGGTAACAGCCCAACGATTTGGCGTGCATGTTTCTCGAGCAGCCGGGCATCTGCACGCGTCAGGCCGTATTCAGGCAAGACGCTGATGGCCTCAAACAACGCCGAACCCACCTCGTCATACAAATACTTTGAAGGCAATTCTCTCTGCCCGCTCTTCGTCAGGCCGGCACGCACATCGGCTGCGAACTCCGACACATGTCTCGACGCAAGGGTTTCTATCAGCATGTCGTCTCCTAAGGCCCGGGATTTCTTGCTAGTCTTCCACGCAACGGAATGTCGCGTAGACGTACGGATAGTGCGGCTGGAACCAATTCCGAAAGGATCGCCGCAACATGCACGCGGCCGTTCGCGGCGACCCTCCCTTCATCACGTAGTGTTTGCCATCGAAGAAACTCGCGGAATAGCCGGGGTAGAAGGGCATCGGCGCAAATCCAGGGAACGGCGCGAATTTCGTCCGCGTCCATTCCCAGCCATTACCCACCAAATCGTGAACTCCAAACGCGCTGGCCCCCTCCGGATGCGCGCCTGCCGGTGCCGGATCCCACTGGTGAAAATCAAAATTTCCATGGCGTGCGCTCGGCGCGTCCTCGCCCCACGGATAAGCTCGCTCGCCCCAACCCTCGCGCGTTCCGTAGGCAGCCCGGTGAAACTGTTCTTCACTCGGCAGCGCGTGCCCAAGCCACCTGGCGTACGCGGTGGCTTCTGCGTGGCTCACATACACGGGCCAATCCAGCGGCAAACGGACCTCGCCGAACATCGCCCGGTACATCCACAGATTTCCGTCTCTCCTCCAAAATGCCGGATGCTGCACGCCTGCTTTTTCCTTCCACGCCCAGGCTTCCGCGCTCCACAGCCCAGCATCTTCGTACCCGCCCGCTTGCATAAACCGCAAAAAATCCCGGTTCGTGACGTTGCCGCTCTCGATCGCAAATTCCGCGACGTCCACCTCCTGCGCTTCCAATTCGTTGTCCCAGCCGAATTCATCCCCCGTGGCGTGCTTCAGCCCCAACGTAACTCGCCCCGCTGGTATCTCCACCAGCCGCGACTTCCATCGCGTGGTTCCGGACCCCGGCGCAATCGGCCCGCGAATTTTTCTCTCCGTTGGCAGTCGGTGCAACATGTACGCCAGCGTCTCTGCGTGCATTAAGCGGTGCTCAATAGCCACTTCCAGCATGGCAATCAGTTGCGGATGCCCCTCGGCTGGTCGCGCCAGCGCGTGTTCGATAGCCTGGTCCAATTCATTCCGCAATCGACGGTTGTAATGTTCTACCTCGTCGCGCTTGGGCCAATCGCTTGGTCTGTCGCTCGGCAATGCACCTGCCACGGGGTCGATTCCGAACGCAAATAGGTCGTCGAACGTTCGTTGCTTGGTCTGCAACCCAAATGCGCGTTGCGCCAGCAGGTTCCAGTCGAACGCTTCAACGTGTCCGAGGTAGAAAATGATGCGGTGTCGCTCAGGGATAGGTCGGTCGTAGATCGCCTCGTGGTCGACAATGCCAAACAACGCATCCGATTGCGCGCGAGCATCTAACATCCGGGTGTGAAGGTCGTGCCTTATGCGGACAGCAGTGGCGATAGCTCCCATGGCATTCTCCCCCCTACCTTGGATGCGCCTTCCGCGAGAAGGATGCGCCAGAACCAGGCGCAAGGGGGCTTAGTAGGGTACGATGTTCCCCCACACGTTGTGAGGCTGTCAATCGAAATGAATGCGAAAACCGCAGCGCGTCTGGACTTCGCCATCGAATTTCGCGGCGTGACCTACTACATAAACGATATTCCTGCCCGTCCCATCGTCTCGGGCGTCTCTCTAACCATCTCGCGCGGCGAAACGCTGGTGCTCCTCGGGCGCAGCGGCAGTGGCAAGACCACCCTGCTCAAGCTCATCAATCGCATGCTGGTCCCCTCAGAAGGGCAAGTTTTTGTCGAAGGCCGCCCTACCACCGAGTGCAATCCCATCCGTCTCCGTCGCGGCATCGGCTACGTCATTCAAGAGGCCGGCCTTTTTCCGCATTTCACGATCGCGGAAAACATCGCCCTCGTCCCCACTCTTGAAAAATGGGACTCCGTCCGAATCGCCGCCCGGGTTGATGAACTATTGCGCCTGGTAAGTCTCGATCCCGCTGAATTTTCCACCCGCTACCCGCGTGAACTCTCTGGCGGCCAGCGCCAGCGCGTTGGCGTCGCCCGCGCTCTAGCCGCCGATCCTCCGATTCTTCTCATGGACGAGCCTTTCGGGGCCCTCGATCCGGTAACCCGCGCCGAACTTCAGCGCGAATTCAGCGCCCTAACTCGCCGTCTCGGCAGAACCATCGTCTTCGTCACCCACGATATTCGCGAAGCTCTCCTCCTCGGCCAACGCATAGCTCTTCTCCAGGCCGGCCACCTTGTGGCTCTCGCGGCCCCCGACGACTTTCTCCACCTCGACCAGCGCGAAGTCCAGGCCTTCACCGCCTGCCTTGACTCATCCGACGGAGTTGCGTCATGACGCCCTGGAATTTCTTTCAAAGTCACCGTTCCGAAATCTTCTACGCCACGCTTGATCACCTCACCCTAGTGGTCATCGCCATGGCCTTGGCCATCGCCATCGCCGTCCCTCTCGGCATGCTAATCGTCCAACATCGCCGCCTTCGCACCATCGCTCTAGGCATCGCCAGCGTCTTTCAAACCATCCCCAGCCTGGCCCTCTTCGGTTTCCTAATCCCCATTCCCTTCATCGGTGGAATCGGCCGCCGCACGGCGATCGTCGCCCTAGTTCTCTACGCGCAACTCCCCATCCTCCGGAACACCTATGTCGGCCTGAGCGGTGTCGACCCCGCAATCCTAGAAGCCGCCGAAGCCATGGGCATGACCACCACGCAAATCCTGCTCCGCGTCCGCTTGCCACTCGGCCTGAGCGTCATCCTGGCCGGCATCCGCACCGCCACGGTCATCACCATCGGCGTCGCCACCATCGCCGCCGCCATCGGCGCCGGCGGCCTGGGCACTTTCATCTTCCGCGGCGTGGCCATGGTCAGCGACGCCGTCATCCTAGCCGGCGCCGTCCCCGCCGCCCTCCTCGCTATCTTCGCCGACGTCCTCCTAGGCCAACTCGAGCGCGCCCTCAAAGTAGTCTGACGCCGAGTCTCGATTCCTCACTCTTTGTAGGGCCCAGCATGCCGTGCCCCAAGTCCCGAGGATTGCCGCCTGTTTTTTCTTTCCTCTGATGTCCGCTGCGAGCTCTGTCGAAAGACTTTTCCCCCTACCAATTCAAATCCGCCAAAATCGCGGCATAAATCTCCATCCCCCGCCACAAATGCCCCAACCGCAAGTTTTCGTCCGAACTATGCTGGTGATTGTCGTAATTCACGATGGGCACGCCGATCCACGGCAATCCCAAATCCTCAAAAATATACATGGGCACGCTTCCGCCCAGCGTAGGCGCAATGACCGTATCGTCGCCCGTGGCCTCTTCGACCACTTTGACGAGTGCCTTGGAAACCGGCAAATCCATCGCTGTGCGCGAAGCGCGATAGCCGCCTTGGTCAATGACTTTCGCGATGAGCGCATGCGTACGCCGCTCTTCCATCGTTGGTTCGCGGTCCATTACAAAATATCCCTGCTTCTTGATGAACGCCGCGATCTGCTCGAATTTCTTATGCGGATTTTCGCCTTTCACCAGCCGTGCGTCGATCGAAGCCTCGGCTTTGTCCGGTACGACGTTTTGGGCATGCTCGCCAACGTAAGCGCTCGACAAGCCGCGGATATTGAGCGAGGGCTCCTCGAGCAATTCGACTAATTTCTTCCCCGCTCCTTCGGGCTTCGCGATGCCCAGCTCTCGCTCCAAATCGGCGTCATTCACCGGCATCTCGGCGAGCGCTTTCCGTTCGAGATCGCTCAGGGGCGTTACGTCGTCGTAATAGCCGTCGATCAAAATGCGCCCATCCGCATCCTTCATCGATGCCAGCAGCCGAGAGAGCTCCATCGCGGGATTCGGCGCCCAATTTCCATAATGGCCGCTGTGCAGCGCTCGCACCGGTCCATACACGGTGACGTCCAGCCCGATGTCGCCGCGATTCCCGAAGAAAACGAGTTGCCGCCCCGATTGATGTACCGGCCCGTCCGCGGTGATCAGCAGATCACCCGCGAGCAGGTTTTTGTGCAGCTCCAAAGTGTGCGCAAGGTTTGTGGATCCCGCTTCTTCTTCGCCCTCAAAAATGACTTTCAAATTCACCTGCAGCGGAATCTGTTTCGCGCGCATGGCGTCGAGCGCGGCAAGCAGCCCCACGATCGGAGACTTGTCATCGGAAGCGGACCGCGCATAAATACGCCAATCGTCCTGGTAGACCGCCGTGTGCTTCGCGCTATTTTCCAGGAATGGGATGCGCTTACCGCCGACTTCAATCGCATCGCTTCGCAAGACCGGTTCGAAAGGCGTGCCGTCGGTCCACGCGGCCGCGTCGACCGGCTGGCCATCGTAATGCGCGTAGAAAATTACGGTGCGTGAAGCCTCGGGCGCGATCAACTTGCCAAACACCACCGGCCCGCGCCCGGTAATCGGGAGCAGATGTGTTTCAATCCCGCGCGCCTCCAGCATTTCCACTAAATGCTCCGCGTTTCTCTGGATGTTCGGCGTGTCGCTCGCAACATTCGGAATGGCGAGGAACTCCGCGAGCTCCCGCACGATGCGATCTTCATGGTCCGTCCGATAGTCGCGCACTTCTTGAACCACTTGCGCCGACGCGATAGGAGCCGGCTTCTGCCCCATCGCCGGACACATGTAAACGGCGGCAACCAAGGTAACCGCAATGGATCTCAATAGATTTTCTCCTGTATTTTCGTAGCGGCTTCACTGCTCGGCAATCCCAGGCGCGTGGATGCCGCCAGAGCGGCGCATCCATGTTCTCACCTTACCTGTACTAACGGACAGCTGTCCTTTCGGGCAGGTCGCCGTTTGTCTTGTGCGGAACTGGGTAACAGTGGATTGCGCAAAGTACTAGTGCGGCGCTCGTTGCAATGACCAACACTAAGAATTGGCTATCCCCCGGAGGTTTCCGACGATCATGAGTAGTCGTATCTTGGCCGTGGCCCTGTCCTCGCTGCTCTTAGGCGTTTCTCTGCCGGCGCAAACCGCTCCCACCGGCGTCGTCCTGCAATCCTCCAGCGCGCGTTTGAATGCTGCGGACGCCGCTGTTGGAACCACGATCTTTGATGGCGACCGCATGGAGACCGAAGAGAAAGGCGCACTGAGCGTCCGCTCCGGCCAGGTGCAGCTGACTCTCCCAGAACAAAGCACCGTTTGGATGAACCACGAAAATCTGATTCTCGCTCCCACCCTTCAGCGTGGCACGGTAACGTTTCGTGCTGACACCGGAACGGAAGTCGAGATTAAGGCCGACGATGTGCGCGTGCGGCCACATTCTCCCGCACTCACGGTCGGCGAAGTGACGCTCCAAGACTGCGACGTTCTAGTAACCGCCCGCACACAATCTCTGGAAGTCTCCGCCGGCAAAGAAACCAAGATTCTCGAAGAAGGAAAAACCTACCGCGTGGTGCGCAAGGGCGCCTGTGGCGCGGCCCTGACGCATCCCGCCCTTCCCGTTGGACAGAGCCGTTTCTTCCTGCTTCCCGCCGCCATCGTAGGGGGAATTTTGATTTGGAGCGTCCACAAAGGCCTCGAAAGCCCCGACCGTCCGTAAGCCAGCCCCAGAAAAAAAACTGTCAATTAGAAGTATTTCACTAAGGCTGTTGAGTGAAATCGACAAGCGCCGCGAGTTTTTCCTTGGCTGCGCCCGAGGTGAGTACAGCGGCGGCCCGTCGCGCGCCTTCGAGAAAATTGGTTGCCACATTCGCTGCGACCAGTGCAGCCGCAGCATTTGCGACGACGATATCGCGCGGCGGGCCTCCTCTGCCGGCGAGAATGTCACGGATGGTCGCGGCATTTTCCAAAGCGGTTCCTCCACGGACGGAATCGATGGAGGCCCGCGAAACGCCGAAATCCTCGGGCGTAACCGTGAAACGCTCGACTCCTCCACCCTTTATTTCGGCGACGAGAGTCTCTCCGGCAAGGGAGATTTCGTCCAGCCCCCCCGCTCCATGAACCACAAACGCGTGCTGCACGCCAAGTTCGGCGAGTGTCTCCGCAACCAAATCGATCAGCTCTGGGGATGGAACGCCGACGACCTGGGCTTGTGCACCGGCGGGATTCGTCAAGGGCCCGAGAAGATTGAAAACCGTGCGCACGCCAATCTCCTTGCGTGCTGGCGCGGCATGACGTGCCGCGGAGTGCGCGGTCCGGGCAAAGAAGAAGCCCATGCCAATTTCACGAATGGCCCTGCCGAAATGCTCCACCGGCAAATCGATCCGCACACCGAGGGCCTCCATCACGTCCGCGGAACCGCTGCCGGAGTGCGAAGCGCGGTTGCCGTGCTTTGCCACCCGCGCGCCCGCCGCCGCCGCCACAATCGCCGCCGCCGTGGAGATGTTGAACGACGCAAATCCCTTGCCGCCGGTTCCGCAGGTGTCCACAAGATGTTCCACGCGGGGCTCGCCGTCCGGAAACACCCGCGCAGCTTGCCGCCGCATCACGCTTGCGAAACCTGCCAACTCCTCGACGCGTACCGGCCGCGCATTCATCGCCATAAGCAGCCGCACGATATCAGCCGTCGCGACTTGGCCGGCCAGCAGCTCTTCCATCAGCGCCTCCGCTTCCCCCCGCGAGAAAGTGTGCCCGGATACGGCGCCATCAATTAGAAATTTTGTCATCTCCATTCGGCCGCAATTTCGCTCTAACCTTGCTCCGTTTTACACTTTCCGAGTACACTCTAATGTTTCGGACGACACCAAAATTCTAACACTACGGAACCCCGATGAAGATTCATGAGTATCAGGCCAAGGCCATTCTCGCGCGTTACGGTGTCACCATTCCACGCGGCGAAGTGGCTTTTTCGAAGGAAGAAGCCCGCGAAGGCGCGGCCAGACTCAAATCCAACGTGGTCGTTGTCAAAGCGCAGATTCACGCTGGCGGCCGTGGCAAAGCCGGCGGCGTCAAGCTCGCGCACTCTCCCGACGAAGCCGCGGAAATCGCTTCGCACATGCTCGGCGTCCATCTCGTTACGGCGCAGACCGGCCCCGCTGGCCGCACCGTAAAACGCGTTCTGATCGAAGAAGGTCTGGACATCAAGCGCGAACTTTATCTCAGCATCCTCGTCGATCGCAGCGTCGGCAAAGTCGTCTTCATGGCCAGCGCCTCGGGCGGCATGGACATCGAGGAAGTCGCCAAGACCCATCCCGAGGCCATCATGCGCGAAACCATTCATCCCGCCGTCGGCCTGCAATCTTATCAAGCGCGCAAGCTGGTCTTCGGCCTGGGCCTATCCGGTGACGTGGCCATGAAAGCCGGCCCATTTCTCCAAGCCCTGCATCGCGCTTTTGTGGACACCGACTCTTCCATGCTCGAAATCAATCCGGCCGTGGTCACCGCCGACGGCCGCCTCGTCGCGCTAGATGCCAAGATGACGTTCGACGACAACGGCCTGTTCCGCCACAAAGAACTGCGTGAGTTGCGCGACCTCGACGAAGAAGACCCGCTCGAGGTCGAAGCCTCCAAGTACGGCTTGAATTACATCAAGCTTGACGGCACCGTCGCCTGCATGGTCAACGGTGCCGGCCTCGCCATGGCCACCATGGACATCATCAAGTACGCCGGCGGTTCCCCTGCCAACTTCTTAGACGTTGGCGGCGGTGCCTCTTCCGATCAGGTGAAAAACGCTTTCCGCATTTTGATCGGCGATCCCGGAGTGAAAGCCGTCTTTATCAATATTTTCGGCGGAATCTTGCGCTGCGATGTTCTAGCTACCGGCGTGGTAGCCGCAGCTAAGGATTTACAAGTAAAAGTCCCGGTCGTCGTCCGCATGGAAGGAACCAACGTCGAACTCGGCCAACAAATCCTACGCGACAGCGGCCTCAACTTCACCATCGCCAACGGCATGAAAGACGGCGCCCAAAAGGTCGTGGCTCTCGCAGGAGGCGCGCGATGAGCGTTCTCGTAAGCGAAAAAACGCGCCTGATCGTCCAAGGCTTCACCGGCCGCGAAGGCACTTTTCACGCCCAGCAAATGATCGAATACGGCACCAACGTTGTAGGTGGCGTGACTCCCGGTAAAGGTGGCACCAAGCACCTCGAACGACCCGTGTTCGACACGGTTAGCGAGGCGGTGAAGGCCACGGGTGCGAATGCCAGCGTCATCTTTGTCCCTCCGCCCTACGCGGCCGACGCCATCCTCGAAGCCGCCGACGCTGAACTTCCGCTAGTCGTCTGCATCACCGAAGGCATTCCCGTCATCGACATGGTTCGCGCCGCCGCCACCGTGGACTTCAACAAGACGCGCCTCATCGGTCCCAACTGTCCCGGCGTCATCTCCCCCGGCAAATGCAAAATCGGAATCATGCCCGGCCGCATTCACAAACAGGGTAACGTCGGCGTCGTCAGCCGTAGCGGCACGCTTACCTACGAAGCCGTCGATCAGTTGACCCGCCTCGGCATCGGCCAATCCACCTGCATAGGGATCGGCGGCGATCCCATCATCGGCACTTCGTTCCTAGATGCCATGCGCCTCTTCCACGACGACCCCGACACGCAGGCCGTCATCCTGATCGGCGAAATCGGCGGCAATGCCGAAGAAACCGCCGCGCAATGGATAAAAGCCAACGTAAAAAAGCCAGTTGTAGGCTTCATCGCCGGGCAAACCGCCCCGCCGGGCCGCCGCATGGGCCACGCCGGCGCCATTATCAGCGGCGGTCAGGGCACCGCCAAAGACAAATACGCCGCCATGGCCGCCGCAGGCATCCGCTGCGTGGAAACTCCCGCGGACCTCGGCTCCACCATTGCTGCCGCACTAAAATGATGTCCATGGCGCGCGCGCAGCATCTAGATTTGTAGGGGCGGGCCGGCCCCGCCCGTTTTTTGCCTCGAGCAAATATTTTTAGTGCAAGCTTCTGGAGGAATCATTCGTGGCACTCGAACGCACCTTTGCAATCATCAAACCGGACGCCGTCCTACGTGGACAACCAGGAGAAATTCTCTCCCGCATTCACCAAGCCGGCTTCCAAATCATCGCCATCAAATCCATGCGCCTAACCAAAGAAGAAGCCGGCGGCTTCTACGCCGTCCACAAAGCCCGCCCCTTCTTCGGCGAACTAACCGATTTCATGAGCTCCGGCAAAATCTTTGCCCTGGTCCTAGAAGCCGAAGGCGCCATCCTAAAATGGCGCGACACCATGGGCGCCACCGACCCCAAAAAAGCCGCCCCCGGCACCATCCGCCACGACCTCGGCACCAGCATCGGCAACAATTGCACCCACGGCTCCGACGCTCCCGATACCGCCGCCTTTGAAATCAGCTATTTCTTCTCCGGCCTCGAACTCATTTAAGGGGCCGAGACTTCCGTCTGTGTATCCGGGGCCGAGCGGGGCGCCCTGCGTTTTGGATTCACTTCCAGACCGCGAACTTTCCGTCGCATTCTCCGCGGATTTGCCGGATGTATCGCCACCTCGGCATTACGCAAACCTCGGCGATGACCTGGGGCTCTACCGAGACTTGGGAACGGCCACCCAACACAACGATAGTCCTGCGCCATTGGTAGGTGCCCGGTACGTAGCTCGGAAGCCATCGACGATCTGCCTCCATCGCCCGCACCCATTCCTGCGCGCCCACAGGCGACGCGCATGCGATCCAGCTTTGATGGCTTAGGCCGCGCTTGCTCCTTTCTGCCACCAATCTCCCCAAGGCATCCCCGCTGGGCGCTCGCTCCGTAAGCGTGCAATCCGTCGGCAGGAACACCGGCGCATCACGTTGCTCCAATAAAGAACGGCAGCCCCGTTCGAGGCCTGGTGTGAGCAGAAGTGTGAACAGAAAGACGGCTATCGTCAGAATCGTTCCCAAGAGCAGAACCCAGACAATCGCGCCGCGCCTCTTTGGCTTCTCATTCACGCCTGCCGTCCTGTCGGCCCCTTCCAAGCCTATTCTATTGGTTGTTTACTCCGGTCGATCGGTTTGTCCTAGACTTGGGCGATGGACCCTCTCCGCGAACTTGGCCGCACCCTCCTCCTACTCGGCGCCGTCCTCGCCCTAGTAGGCGCTCTCCTGTACTTCGGCGCCAGACTCCCCTTCCGTTTCGGTAAACTCCCCGGCGACATCATCCACCGCGGAGAACACACGACCTTCTATTTCCCCATCGTCACCTGCCTCGTCCTCAGCCTCGGACTTTCTCTACTCTTTTGGCTCTTCTCCCACTTCCGCCGCTAGTCACTCCCAATTCTCGCCGTGCGCGTGCCGCACCTGATATATAGTTTCCTGGGCTCAGCCTGAAGCAAACCCGGGCTGGATCACTGGCAACACACTGGAGAACTCGCCATGAAGCTCGCGCTTCTCGCTCTGACCGCTGCACTGGCCGCCACACCATTCGCTGACGCCCAGTCCGCTTCGAATAGCGCCCCAGCCCAACAGCCCGCCACTCCCCCGCCATCCGCCCCCGATCCGTTTCGAGGTGTCCCCGCTGCAAAGCCCGACGACGTAAAGTCCGTCGATAGCCTTCTAGCCGCGCTCTATGACGTCATCTCCGGCCCCGCCGGCGAACGCGATTGGAACCGCTTCCGTTCTCTCTTCATGCCCAACGCCCGCCTCACCTCCGCGGAAAAAACTCCCGATGGCGCAGTCCGTATTCGCCCGAGCAGCGTCGAAGACTACGTCCGCCTCGGCGGCAACTATTTCCTAAAGAACGGCTTCTTTGAAAAGCCCATCGTCAGCCGCGTAGAAACCTTCGGCAACGTCGCCCAAGTCTTCAGCAG
>JABCZF010000017.1 GCA_013289825.1 Acidobacteriota bacterium
TTAAGGGACTAGCATGGCCCCTTGATGATTGTGAACTCGAAGAGATGCAAAGGAACGAATCAGAGTGCCATCGTTGACAAGGATTGTACCGAGTGTCCATCTTGTGAGGCTTGCGGATACCAGGGTTCTCGGCAGTGTAGCCATTGCGGCGGTGCCGGTGGGTTGTTTCAACGGCGCTGAAGCTAACGCGCCATTTTCTGAAGAGTGTACAGAATAAGCTTGCGGTCTTGCTCGTTCGCTTTGCCCAACAGACGGCGAAGCTTGTTCAGAAACTTCTCGTCCTTGCCTGAACTACCCCACGCAATGTCGTCGGAGGACTTCCGGGTGAGAAGATTGGGCACTTTGGGCGGCTGCCCGCCGTCGTAGAAGAGTTGGTACATGGGAATTTCAAGGGCACGCGCCAGCTTTTCCAACGTCTCGATGGCGGGAACAGTGTGCCCATTCTCGACGCGGGAGATGTAGCAACGAAGTAAGCCGGTACGCTTTTCAATGTCGCCCTGGGAGAGGTTCTTTTGTTCGCGAAGTTCTCGGAGTCTGTCGCCTATGACCATGCCGGGGATTATTCCACCAAGGCGAGGGGAAGGCAAGCAGGGTAAGAATGAGCCCGGGCTAAGGGGTTAACTCCTCCCGGCCCCAACCATCGCCCACCAGTCTCGCCCTGTGGGTATGGGCTAAGCAGAAGGGCGAACAGTCGGCTGGTTGATATAGCTGATTGAAATAGCGAGTGGATCCCTCTAGCCGGCAGGGGCATCTTCAGAAGCACAGCCCTTGGAGGATTCTATGTCTGGGGCAAGTTTGGAGTCCGTTGGTACTGAGCCGCGCACTTGTATGCAGGTTGCGTGTCCATACTGCCGGACGAAAATGACTGTGAATGTCGGGTCAACGACCGACACCAGTAAGAACTCGGTTCAATGTTAGGCTGTAACAAAACGTTCGTCGCAATCGCGCCCGGCCCTGTTGTTGGCGGACCTTTTACATTAAGTGATTAGTTTGAGCACAGAATTCCTTGACCGATTAGCGAGCCAACTCAAAATTGGCAAGGACCCTGCTTCCCGCCGCGCCATCGAACGGATTTTGGACGTTATTAAGAAGAGCTATGAGAACGGCCAATATCAAAGCCCAACGGAAGCGGAGAGAGATTTCAGACAGTTGGTTGAACGCAAAAAAAATGGCAAGTAACTCTCACCAGCCCCGAGGTACAGCCTCCTTCGCACACAGTTCTGCCATCACGCAGAATCAAGAAATAAATGCCGTCAATGAAACGGCACGCCGCAGCGAGCGCCCCCTGAAGTCGCCCAGTACTTTCTAAGGGGCCTCGACGCCCATCGATTCGAGCAATGCGGCGTCCTGATTTGTCAAAGCTAGTTCGCTGAGCTGAATTTCTTTAGCGGCCGCGCCCAATTCACCAAGGCATTCATCCAAGCGCTCGAGCAGCATCACGTACGCGGCGCACCCGTCACTGCCGGTCCGCCGACAGTGGGCAACGTTCCATTGCGAGTCAGACTGGGATGATTTCACAAGAGACCGCGCCCGGCTCGCGGCCCGCTTTTCTTTGTTGTTGCTTTGGCTTCTTCGTCCGCAATGGAGGCAGCGTGAGCGGCTGATGCAATTGAAGCGAAAAAATTTCCTGCCTCTGACGTTTCTCTGCTCATTGAATTTGCGTCTGCTTAGGTACCCTGACCGCAGTCATCCAGAAGCGGTTGATGGTCCTCATCAGCGTCTCGAACTCGCTCAGTTGCACTGGCTTGCACAGATAGCAGTTCGCTTGAAGTTGATAGCTCTTAACGATATCCGCTTCAAAGTCTGAAACAGTCAATACAATTACCGGAATCGTTTTCAGTTTGGCATCTGCCTTGATGCAAGCCAGGACTTCCCGTCCATCCATTTTTGGCAGGTTTAGGTCTAGCAAGATGAGGTCTGGACGAGGAGAGCCGACGTAGTTTCCCTCACGGTTTAGAAAGGCCATGGCCTCCACACCGTCGGAAACGACAAGCAAATGGATGGAATCATTGACGCCAAGCAAGACTTCCCGCATCAATCGTACGTCCCCCGCGCTATCTTCTACCAGAAGAACTTCGATGGCCATATTTTCCTGTTTTTCGTTCATTGGCACTAAAGCTAGATGCAGCCTTGGCGTAGACGGCGGTCCTTGAGCGCAGTCGGCTGTTAGGCAATGTTCACGTTCTCCCTGCTACCGCTCGGAATTGCTCTGTCGGCCCAGCGCGTAGGCAGTGGCCTGCGAAAGCGAACAGATTTGCAGTATGACCGTCCGCGCTTGTTCATCGGACATAGCCGCGATGTTTACGGCAGCTTTAGGCTCATCAGTCTTGACTATCGAGCTTATGATGGTTAGGTAGTCGTCTTTCAAAGAGCCGTCCGGAAAATCGTCGTGCCAAATGCTTCCGAACTCAGTGTCGTACACCCCCCTCAACTTCTCTCGGGGTGCGCAGGAACTGTTGGCCAAATAACGAACTGCCCTGCGAAGCTGCTCAGCGCAACGTGCTAGATGTTCTTTCACTATAGCCTTATCTTTGGTACAAACCCGCTTGACCTGTGGGCGCGCAGACTGCCAAGGGAACTAAGAACCCTAGTGGTAACAGTCTCACGGTGCGGGTCATCGGGATAGACTTATCTGAAGTTGTCCGATATTGGACAGTTTTTGCGACATGGGTTGGAGTAGCGTGCCAGAGTGAAAAAGAAGGAACTCACGCCGGAACAGGTGGTCTCCGTCCCCTGTCCCACGTGTGGTGTCGCTGCCGGGGAACGTTGCGTGCTGCATTCAGGTTCTCCGCGCACAGAACCACACGTAGACCGGAAGCTCGTCGCGATTGATGCCATCCAAGGGGAGTGATTTCCCGCCGCCACGTTCACTCGACACGGACTGGTGCAAGGGTGAAGCTAATCAGTTCACGCGAACGATGGCCGACTCGTCTTGACCAGGCGTCACCTCAATGACACACGGGAATTGATCGCTGCCTTTCAAGTCCTTGACGATGTCCGCCCGCCGTTGGGTTAGGTCGGCAACATTCTCAGCGACTTGCAGTGATGCCCGCACATAGGCTCCGAGGCACAGCGCGCTCTCTCTCGCTGACTCGCAACCTCAACTTCAGAATCAGGATTTGACGCGGCAGTTGACGCAGAAACAAATCGACAACTATCAAACACCCGCACAGCGATAGGCGTTGGCGGTAACGCAGGCGGGTGCCCTCGAGCGCGTCCGGAACGAGAACGCTCCGCCGACTGATCTCGCGGCGCCGATGAACGACGCCAACTATGGACACTACAGCCGCTCGTTCAATCAACAGACTGGCCAGTGGGAAGTTAAGCCCACGATGGTCACTCGCCAAGTCCCCAATCCATCTCTCGATCCATACAAAGTATTTGTGTGCTTGATTCTTGATAGAGGTTTAGGAAACCTACGCTCTATCCATCTGAGCTACAGCCCCACTTAAAACATTGTACCCATAAACTGTACCCAATTTTGTACCCAACTAACCCTAAATGGGTACAGCTCCGCCAGCTTATGCCGCATTTCCCTAGCAAGCTGTTGATTCTCCGTATTTTAGTTCACCTGCTCCGATGGTGATGACGCCCAGCTGAGAAGCCAACTCCAGGTCGCCGCCAAAGGAGACTAATTCGGCGAGCCGCCAGGCGGCGCAGGCTGCGTTGTATCCGGTCCCAATCCCGGAGCGACCTTGCCGATCCGCAACCTCTTGAAAATCGTCGGCCAGTATTCCTTCAACAGGTTGTTCCCTGCGCTGAATGCGATTCGAATGCCGTAGCGCTCAAACGTTTTTCCCGCCGTACGTTCCGAATCCGGAAGATAGGTATTCGCCAGTCCCTCGGCCGCCAAAGGCCCCAAGGTTCCCGGCCAGTTAAACGCTTCCTTTCCCCCATCCGTTCGAATCACTACCGCGCGGCGCAGCGCGTACCCGGCTCGCGCTCGAAACCCTCCGTTCAATTTCACAAAGTATCGCGGATCTTCGTGCAGTACCGCCGGCAGCAAAAACGTGCCAAAAAAATGGCTCGAAGACCCGCTGGCCATCGACGACCCGAATCGCTTTCCGAATCCCTCACCGCCCTGTCCATAACCCGCTAGGGTGCCGCGCGCCTCGCTGATTCCTGCTGCGGCTGCGGAACTCAGAATTTGCGGAGGCGATATGCTTTTGTCCAGGAACAGCTCAAATTTCTGAAGCGAACTAAGCGATCCTGGCGTGGTCGCCAACTCTGGATAAAAAAACGATTTCTTCGTGATCAGACCCATCGGGGTCTGCCAGGTGTTTTTGTCAGGCTTCTGGGCCGCGCCGGTCTGATCCTGCTTCTGGGCCGCGCCGGTCTGATCCTGCTTCGGGGCTGGCGCATCAGGCAGATTCGCGCGGTTGTCCTGCGCCACCGTCGCCCGGCCGATCAATAGGAACGCCGCTACTGCCATCAAAACCTGGATTTGTTTGATCATCGAGCCCATCTTATCATGTGTCTTCTGATGCTCGTCTCCAACTCAATCGCCACATCTATTTTTTGGTCCGGGCGTCTCCGTAGTTCTTCGAACGCCCGACGACGGGCACTCGACTAGGGCGCTTTCTCTTAGTTTCGGATTGCTTTGCGCCGCCAGCCTTCACGCTGGCCTCTTTGGGGCGCGAGATAGGGACTCTAAAGCTCTAGATTTTGCCGTTCTTAACCGTAAAGCCTGGGCGTTTTTGGGCCGGGGATATAAGGCTCTCATTTTGCTTTTCCTGCGGTTCTGTCATAAACCTGCTCGTCCCGAAAAAGGACCTATGGGCGGGCAGCCCAAGAGTAAAGCTCCTTCGCTGAAGTAGGGCGGTACCTCAAGGGCGAGGATTCCTACGGAGCCGGGTTTTGGTCCCTTTAGGGCGAGGAGGGTGTCAAAATATCTTAGCTAATGGTCGTAAGTCCGCCGCAGTCACTCTGGCGCCACGAACGCCTTTTAATTATTGGTTTTCGGCTCGGTAGCTGCTTCTTCCTGTAGCTCTTCAGCCTTGTGCCAGCTGGCGTTGGGGTCGTATATTTTCATACCTTTGGCGAGCACCTCGGTCTTCTTCCCGAGATCCTTCTGATACACTTCTCCATCCTCGCCAACCATAAATGTCATCACGCCCGACGAGCCGTATTCCGCGGGGTACGCCACGAAAGCGAACCCCTCGGTCATTTTGCCGCCGGTGATGTAGTTCTTCGCGCCGCCTGGCCCATTTTTCCCCTGCAGAGCTAGTATATGAAAATAGTAACCGCGAAAAGGAGTCGGAGGGCCCTCTCGTCTTCTGCCATCGCCATCAACAACCGCCGAAGCCAGCAGCGGCCCGATGGGGCTCTGGGGCTCGCCCTCGCCAGCTTTCCAGTACAGCCCATTGTGTTGCCCCTCATCGCTGTAGATTTTCACCGCGTACTCGCCGTGCTGCGTCGAGTGATATTCCTTTTCCACTGCCACCAGCTCCTCGCAAACACGAATTGTTGATATCTCATTCTCACCAATTCTCCGGAACAAAATTTCCTGCTTGCCTGCCTCGGTGTCGAAGTACCACGCGTGGCCCCGGTTCACCAGCGGTATCGGCGTGGGCCAATTCTCCGGGCCGATATACAGCGAAGTCGTTCCGTCCGGTTCTTTCACCAGACGGTGCATTTCCTCATATTTCCGCGCGAAATTCGCGCGGCTCTCGGCGTCTTCGGTTTCGTCTCCCGACGAGACGATTTGCTTTCCGTCTGGCCCGAGGATCTCTAGCATCGCTTTTTCGTTGCCGCTGCGGACCGCCGCGAAAAGTGCGCTGCTCGCGCCCTCCGCCGATGGAAAGGTTTTCTGACCCTGTTGCTGCGCCATGGAGCGCGCGGGTAAACACGCCGTCAGAAGGACGGCGACTGCTGCCAATTTAAGAGGTGCGGCCCAATGGGACCTGCCAAAGTTTAGCTTTGTCTGTTGCATATCCCTTTTCTCCAATTCTAAATTTTACGGCTTGCCAAAACGATCTTTGAACACAACATATCTTGTACTAGTGAGGCCTTCCGCCACCGCCACCGTGAGATCCGCCTCCGCCGCGCGCTCCTCCGCCGCCCACGCTGGCGCTTCCGCGCGACGAATAGCTGCGCGATTGTCCGCCACGGTTGTAGCCGCTGAAGGCGCTCGAACGCGTCCCACTCTGGCCGCGTGGTTGCGCGTATCCGCGTGCCGCTTGACTGTTTCCGTTGAAAGCCCTGGCCGTTGCTCCAGAATGGTTGTTCACTGCGCCGCGCCCGGCGTTGGCAGGTCTGTTTCCCGCGTTTGCGCTCGCACGATTTCCACCACGCTCGCCATTAAATCCGCCGCGGCCGCCGTTTGCTCCCCCGCGAGTCCCTCCTCGGTAGAAATTGCTCCTGTTGTAAAACGTATTGCTCCGAGAATAGTATCTGCCGCGGTTATACATCGCGTATCCACCCCGCCAATTAAATCCCCAATTGTTCCAACCCCATCCATACCCGCCGTAAAAACCGATTCCGAATCCCAGTCCAAACGAAAGATACGGCCCGCCATACCAAATCCCGGGATATTGGTACCACCCCGGCCACGGCCCTAGGGGACCTCCGTAAACCAGCCAGGGATCATACGCGGGGACATAAACGACGTCCGGCTGAGCAGGCTGAATCTCGACCGTCGAGTCTTGCGCAGTTACGGTTTGCTGCGGCGTACTCTTAAGATTGCCCGCCTGTTGCGCTCGCCGGCGCATTACCTGAACCGCATCCATCACATCCTGTTGCTGGTTGTAATAGGCATCGCCCAGAGACGAGGTCCACGACAGGTTCTTGTCCATATTTCCAAGCACCGATGGAAATGCCGCGAGCGCCTTCACGCTCGCGTCCCATGGCTGTTGGTCTACTTCTTGCCCCAACGCTTCGCCCTTCAAGTCAAGATGCGCTTGCACCCATCGGTCGGCCTCCACAACCTGCTCAGGAAACGTGGATGCCGCCAAAATCTGCGCCACTAGCGAATCCGGATAGAGCGCGATCGGCGCTACCAACTGCTGTATCTGCTCGGGTGTCTGTGGCGTATGTTGCGGCGCCTGTGTGTCCTCCGACTGGATCTGAGCCTGCGGCGGCGCTTGCGCATCTTGGTAGGCCGCCAGGTTCCCAGGCCCATTCGCGAACAACACTCCGAATGACAACCCGGAAACCAAAATCCGCTTAGCCCATCGAGGCCTGCAAAACCCTGCGGCGCGCGCAAAAATGTTCATGTTCTTGAGTCTCTTCTGCATGGCTTGAGGCCTCCGGTGGATGTAGATGATCGAAACGCGATTTAAGTTGACGAAAAGATTCTTTTCATCATCCAGCCAGTCCAGCCCTATCTGTCGGGTGGGTGCAAATAGTTCAGGGACATTTGATTAGCCTGCGGCCGCCCGATCCTTAGCGTCTTCAGGTTTTCGTCGTCGACGATTTTCGCCCTAGCTCGAACGGCCAGGTCCTGTACTGGAATGGGAGTGCAAACATCATCACCGCAGTAGGCTACCAACAGCCTCCGAGAGCAGGCTGTACAAAAAGGAACACTGCCTTGACCAACGAGGCGGAAGGCGACGCTTCAGTCCCCAAGGCACTTCATGGGCGGCAATCCTTTCTGCAGTCTCCGGCCGCACCTGGTGACGGCGGCTTAGCCGCAGTAGCCGACCCAGCATTTCGCAGCGACGCAGCGGCGCTCATTTCCATCAATCCACAGTCAAAATGCAGAGGTGGTATCCTCTCACTGTTCCTCTCCCCCGGAAAAATCCCAATAACGCGAGGATGCTCCACGTGTTAACACTGCCAAATGAAAACACCGCGAACACCCTGCAAGTGAATGGGGTTGAACTCTATTACGAGACGCAGGGCGCCGGAGAACCGCTCCTGCTCTTGCATGGCGGCAGCGGCTCGCACGAGGATTGGGTCTACGCCGGGCGCGATGAGTTCTCGCGCGAATATACTCTCATCATGCCGGACGCTCGCGGTCACGGCCGCTCGACAAATCCCACCAAGGCTATCACCCACCGCCAATGCGCCCTCGACACGTTGGCCCTGCTCGACCATCTCGGGATTCGCAAATGCAAGGCCATCGGCCTGAGCATGGGCGGCAATATCCTTCTCCACATGGCTACGCTTCAGCCCGACCGCATCGAAGCTATGGTGGTCGTCAGCGCCACCATGTATTTTCCGGAACAAGCGCGCGCCATCATGCGCCAGGTTCCCATTGACGACCAGCCGCCAAAGGAATGGGACACCATGCGCAAGCGTCACAAACACGGCGACGGGCAGATCATGGCCATTTGGGAATGGCTGCGCGGAATGGCCGACAGCCACGATGACATGAATTTCACACCACCCGCCCTGTCCAGAATTACGGCCTCCACCTTAATCGTGTACGGCGATCGCGATTTCCTCTATCCCGTTGAAATCGCGGTCGATATGTATCGCGCCATTCCCCAGTCCGCCCTTTGGGTTGTGCCCAAAGGCGGACACGGACCCGCCTTCCTCGACGCCGCACCCTTGTTCGTCAAAACTTCCCTCGCGTTTCTACGCAGCTAGATTCATCGGCAACCAGATCTACTCGGTCGAAGGAGCCGACGCCGTCATCCAGTCAGCCTGTTATGGGTCGATTACCGCCAGTTCCGCAATGTAATCTTTCGGCTCTGAGTCTTTTATGCTTATGCCCTTAGTCGCTCCGCCGAGGGTGACCGCGACTTTAATTTTCCCTTGGAAACTCTTGGGAGTAGTTTCGGCCTTGAATCTGACAACAGTCACGCCTCTTTCCAGTGACACGGTCCGGGTCGGCTTTTCGTATTTCAATTCATCGTTTGGAGGATCAGATGAATATGTCCCCACTTCGATTATGGCTTCTGGGTTCAGAGGGGCCTGTCCCCCGAGCAGGATCTGGGTGATTACGGTTGCCGTGTTGGGGTTTTGCGTCCTATTGATCGTGGATGGCTCGATTGTGACCGAAGTGACTTGAACGTAAGACTCGGAAACGGGCGTGGGTGCCTGAGGGTAGCTGGGTGCCGTTCGGGCGTCTCGCGTCAAAAGGAGACATCCCATCACGGTAACAATAAGCAAAGAAGGGCCAACGAATTTCTTCTCCATTTGTTGCTTCCTTTCCTCTGGCGGTCAACCGCCTGGATTATATTGCATCCCGCTCATCTTGACTCCAGCGAGTCAGCACCGACTCACACGCGATCCCTTAGCACAGAATCCTCGGCCGCCTTCCGCCGTGCTATCATCACTCACACTCCGTCACCCAGCCCTGCCGAATTGGAGACTGTCATGAAACGCACCCTTCGCATCGTTGCTATCGTAGTCGTGGTTTTGATCGTTCTTGTGGTCATCGTTCCTTTTCTGATTCCCGTCGACAAGTTCCGCCCCAGCATCGAGGAAAAAGCATCGCAAGCGCTTGGTCGCAAGGTTGAGCTCGGCAACCTTAGTCTTTCTCTCATCAGCGGCTCGCTCTCCGCCGAAAGTATTTCTATTGGCGACGATCCCAAGTTCAGCTCATCACCGTTCCTCACCGCCAAATCCCTGAAAGTCGGCGTCGAGATCATGCCTCTCATCTTCAGCAAGACTCTCAACGTCACCGGCATCACCGTCGAGAGTCCCCAAGTCGTTCTTCTTCACAATCCCGCCGGCCAGTGGAACTATTCCACTCTCGGCGGCGCTGCTGCCAAGTCTCAACAAAGCCAGGCATCCACTTCACCCGCCGATCTTTCCGTCCAGAAATTTTCGCTCAAGGATGGCCGCATTGTCGTCGGTTCCACGGCCGGCCAAAAACGCAGCACCTACGATCACGTGAACGTCGTGGCCTCCAACTTTTCCATGACCTCCAAGTTTCCCGTCACTGTCACTGCCGACCTTCCTGCCGGCGGGAAATTCAAGCTCGACGGAACCGCCGGCGCCATCGACCAGACGGACGCTTCCCTCACTCCCATCGATGCCAAGCTCGAAGTCACCGCTCTCGATCTCGCCTCTACCGGCTTTGTCGATTCGAGCGCCGGTCTCGGCGGCCTTCTCGATCTCAGCGCCAATCTCTCTTCGCAAAATGGCGAAGCAGAAACCAAGGGCAACGCGAAAATCTCCAAGGCTCTTTTCATTGCCGGTGGCTCCTCGGCTGGCGTTCCTGTCACCGTAGATTTCAATACCAAATACAATCTCCGCAAGAGCACCGGTGTGCTCGATCCCTCGACGCTCAAGATAGGCAGTGCCGCCGCGCATCTCAACGGCACGTATGAAACCGCCGGGGAAGCCACGGTCGTAAACATCAAACTCGACGCCAAGGATATGCCCGCGAAAGATCTCGAAGCTTTTCTCCCTGCGCTCGGCATCATTCTTCCAAAAGGAACTTCACTTCAGGCGGGCACGCTCAATGCGGATCTGAATCTCACTGGCCCTCTGAGCAAGCTAGTTACGACCGGCGACGTCGGTCTCTTCAACGGAAAGCTCGCGGGCTTCGATCTCGGCTCGAGGATGAGCTCGATCGCCTCGCTCGCGGGTATCAAGAGCGGCAAGGATCTGGACATTCAAAAACTCACTACCAATCTCCGCATGGCTCCCGATGGTCTGAAGGCAGAAAATTTCGTCGCCGTTCTTCCTTCGGTCGGCAATCTTTCCGGGGCAGGCACAGTCGACTCCAAGAACAATCTTGATTTCAAAATGGCCGCCATGCTCACGAGCACTCTCGGCGACGTGGGAAGCCCTGTTTCTGACGTTAGTGGACTTCTTGGCAAAGCGACGGGGGGAGGAGGCGGCTGTAAGACCGGGACAACGGTTCCCTTCCTGATTCACGGCACAACCACGGACCCGAAATTCATCCCGGATGTCGGCGGACTAGCCGCCGGCATGCTCAAATCGCAGCTAGGCTGTGCCGCTGGTCTCGGCTCTGGCGCCGGAAAAGACGTCGGCAAAGCTCCAGCCGATGCCATCAACAGCCTCGGCGGCCTCTTCAAAAAGAAAAAACCACCACAGTAGGTGGCCGCGGTGGCCCGAGTGTTCGTTTGGAATTCATAGCGCAGCGCCTCTATGGGGTCGACGCGCATCGCCCGCCGCGCGGGAATCCAGCACGCCGCGAGAGCCACGAGGGTCATCAAAATAGCGACGGCCGCAAATGTCAGAGGGTCAGATGCGCTAACGCCGAAGAGCAAGCTGGCGATAAGCCGAGCCGCAGCCAGCGCCCCGCCAATTCCCATGGCCACTCCTGTGCGAACAATTTCTCACCTTAGGAGGCCATCGTCCAGAACTCACTCGTACCGGAGTGCCTCCATCGGATCAACGCGCATCGCTCGCCGCGTTGGAATGTAGCTGGCAAGAAGCGCCACAGCTGCTAATAGGATTGTGACCACGGCGTAAGTGAGCGGGTCGGTTCGAGCAAGACCGAGCAACAATTTGGCCATCGCACGGGCAAGTAAGATCGCGAGGACAATACCGACGAACAGACCGGCGAGGACCGGTCTCAAGCTTTGTCCGGAAATCAACTTGAGGATGTCGCTTCGCCCGGCGCCGATGGCCATGCGAATCCCGACCTCATGGGTCCGCAGGCAGACTAGGAAAGAAACCACACCATATACACCCACTAGGGCAAGTGCGAGTCCCACGATTCCCAGCACGCCTGCCAGAGAGGCCGCCAGACGAAAGACAAATGTTCCGCCGAGCCCGTCGACAACTTGGCGCATGGTGCGCGAATCAATAACGGGCATGTGGGGATCGATGGCGCGGAGTTGTTCGTTCACAGTATTACCGAGGGACTCCACAGGCAGGGAGGACCGCACCTGAAGCGAACGGAAAGAGGTGAAGTTCTGGGAGAGTGGCAGATAGAAGTAGGGTTGCGGATCCGGGCTGAGAAAGAAATACTGACCATCTCGAGCGACGCCCACGACCGAGATATAGGGGCCGGTAGAACTCGTGAAACTGAAGCGCTGGCCAAGGGGGTTTTCGCCGGGCCACAGTGTGTTGGCCAGAGTCTGATTGACAATTGCCACGGGCGGCGCGGTGTCGCTGTCTGCGTCGGCAAAGAGACGGCCTTGTAAAAGAGGGATACGCATAGTTTCGAAGTAAGAAGGGTCGACGAGGTTGAAAGCAGTGTCCCGAGGCTGCTGGGGGCGGGGAAGAGGATGGCCTTGGACATAAAGATGAGCAGTATGGCCGGGAAACATCAGTGGGACCGCGAAACCCAGGCTGGCTGACTCAATTCCGGGAAGGGAGCGGACGCGGTTCTGAAGCTCCCGATAGAAGAGGTTCGTGCGATTTTCGTCGTAACCGATTTGGTGAGGATCGAGCATTACATTGAGGACCCCATCGGGTTCAAAGCCGAGATTCATATGCTCGGCATAGCGTAGGCTGCCGAGGAGAAGGCTGGCAATGATCAGCAACACGAGCGAACCGGCAACTTGCAATACGACGAAAACGCCGCGGGCTCCCTGGCGACCTGCGAGAAGAGAATCCTTTGGTGAGGAAGCACGGAGAGCGGCGCTGGGGTCGGTACGGCCGGAGGCCATAGCAGGCCAGAGGCCCACGAAAACTGCCGTGAGAAATACTGCCGTCAACGTGCAGAGGAACACTCTCCAGTCAAAACGCGAATCCAGCCTATAGGCAAAATTCGCCGTCGATGTGACGGAACGAAGCAGAGAGCCACTCACGCGGAGGGCGCAGATGCCCATGAGCATTCCCGCGGCCCCGCCGAGAAAAGCGAGCAGCAGACTTTCACTTAGCACCTGGCGGATGAGGCGCGATGGACTTCCGCCCAAGGCAATTCTAATTGCCATTTCACGCTGGCGCGAGGCCCCACGCACGAGAAGGAGATTCGCCACATTCAGGCAGGCAATCACGAGCACAAGAGCTGGCAGCCCGAGAAACAATCCGACGATGGAAGGCACGAAGCTAGCAACGAAGGGCGCGGGGCGAGCGAATTTCTCCCGAATCACTCGAACGCGGAGTCCATTGGCGCTATCAGGATATTGTACGGCGAGGCGAGCGGTAACCAGGTCTATGAGACTTTGAGCTTTTGCGACACTGACTCCGGGCCGAAACCTCCCAAGCAAGGTGAGTTCACGCTCGCGACGGTCCGTCCAAAAGGTATTGGAAGCGCCGGTCTTCAGCGCGCCCAGCGGCAAATAGCCATCGAGATCGAAAGCAAAGAGCGTGCCATGAAAGTCCTTGGGCGTGACGCCTACGACGGTTGCGGGTCGGCCATTAACGAGAACTTGCTTACCCACACAACCTTGATCGCCGGCGAAATTCTTTTGCCAATATGAGTACCCGAGGACGACCATGAGGGGATCGCCTGGTTTATCGCCTTCGCCCGAGATTAGCAGTCGGCCGATGAACGGATGAATACGAAGAGCGGAAAAATAATTGTCCGTTACGGCGGCGTAAGCAAATTCATTGGCTTTGTCTTTGACGCTAAGCCCCCCTATGCCGAGCTCATAGGCAAAGAGCTCCGAAAAAGAATTTGCTTGCTTCTGGAAATCGAGAAAATCGGGATAGGAAAAATTGGAAGCAGTGGCGTCGTTTTTTTGCTGCGCGGCCAGAATCATTATTTGCTCAGGGTCTGGCACCGGCAACGGGCGAAGCAGCCAGCCGTTTAATACGCTGAAGATGGCCGTGTTGACACCGATGCCGAGGGCCAGCGTTAGGACGACAACGCAAGTGAAGCCAGGACTCTTGCGCAATATTCTAGCGGCGAAGCGAAGGTCCGCGAAAAAGCTCTCGATGGAAGGCCAGCGCCAGGCTTCGCGGCTGTCGCGTTCAACGAGCGTGACGTTGCCAAACTCGCGGCGGGCGGCGGCCGTGGCTTCTCTTCTGGGGATCCCGTTGGCGACGAGTTCCTCGATTTTTTCTTCGAGGTGTTCGCGGATCTCGTCGGAGAGGTCGTTGTAGAGGCGGCGCCGCAAGAACAATTGTTTCAGCCGGTTCATGATTTGACCTGCATTAAGGGGCGGGCCATGCGTTCGAGCATTCGGTCATACCTTTCATTCGTAGCGCAACGCCACCATCGGATCGACCTCTGTCGCGCGGCGCGCGGGGAGCCAGGTAGCAAGCAACGCGATGGCGATCAGCAAGAGAGAGACGCCGGCGAATGAGACGGGGTCCAGGGGACTGAGTCCGAAGAGCGTGGCCGAAAGCGCGCGCGAGATGCCAGCCGAAACGACAATCCCGATCACAACGCCAGAGAGAATGGGCCGGAAACCTTCGCTCATTACGAGGCGCAATACTTGGACAGTTTGCGCGCCGAGAGCCATGCGGACGCCGATTTCCCGAGTTCGCTGAGCCACGCTGTAGCTGACCATACCGTAGACGCCGAGGCACGCCAGCAGCAGGCCTAGCGCGCCGACAATACTCGCAAGAACACCGCCGATGCGGGATACCACGAAGTAGGGATCCATGGAAACCATCGTGTGTAACGGGGCAGCCAGGACCGGAAGATTGGCGTCCACGCTGCGAAACTCACGCCCGATCGCCGGAAGCAGTGCCGTTGGATTTCCATCCGCGCGCACCAGCAGAGTGCTGGTCCATTGGCGAGATTGGGAGAGCGGAAGGTAGAGATACGATTCATCGAGCTTGCGCAGATCCATGCTACGAACATCCCGCGCGATGCCGATCACCTCGCTGCTCGCTACGAATGGATCGCTCTCGCCGGGGAAGGACGTGCCTCCTTTTTCCGAGCCGATGCTAAGGAGTTTGCCGATCGGATCTTCGCCGGGCCAGAAACGACGAGCCGTAGCCTCGCTGATCACGACGAGAGGCGCCTGTCCATCGGCCTCGCGAGGCGTGAAGGTGCGGCCGCGAACGATGGGAATGCCGAGAGTGTCAAAATAATTTGGCGTGACGTAACTATAGCCGGCGGTGGGTGTTTCACTGACTCCAGTAGTGGGAGGGAGAGACGTTGGGCCCGCGCGCGCAACAGGCACCCAGCGAATGCCGCCGCCGATAGGGCCGCGAGAAGCCTGCGAGACCGAGCGCACGCCGGGAAGGGTGGCGATACGTTGGATGAGGTCGCGATTGAGCTGGAGCAACCGCGACTGCGAGTAGTGCAAGTTCTTTGGATTGTACATCTCGAGCAAGGCCACACTCTGCGCATCGTAACCCGGGTCGATCTTCAGAGCGCGTTCCGAGCCGCGGAGCAGCAGAGCGGAAGTAATCAGCAGGACCAGGCAAGCTGCTATCTGTCCGGCGATGAGTAGGCCGCGTAGTCGCGAGCGGCTTAGATGGTGTCCGAAGGCACTGCCCGCTTCTTTGAGAGCAGAGTTAACGTCGGCCTTGGAGGCCTCGAAAGCGGGAGCAAGGCCAAAGGCAATTCCAGCCGCGCAGGAAACAAACAGGGTAAAGGCGAAAATGCGAATGTCGGGAGTGACCTCGAGGGCGATGGTGCCCCCGAACGACGGGAGAGCCGCAGCAATCTCGATGACCAAAAGATGGAGCGCCCAGCCTGCCAGAGGCAGTGCAAGGGCTCCGGCGAGAATTCCGAGAAGGATGCTTTCGGTCAGCAACTGGCGAAGTAATCGCGGTCTACCCGCTCCGAGCGCCAGCCGAACGGCAATTTCTTTGCGGCGTACGACAGCGCGCGCAAGCAACAGGCTTGCGACGTTGGCGCAAGCGATGATGAGCAGCAAAGCGACAGCCGACAGGGCGGCGATGACCACGGGCCACGCATCAGAATCAAGCGCGGCGAGGTTGTTGCGACCGGACACAACGCTCACAGTCATGTTGCGTTCAGCTTCGGGGTACCGAGTGCTCAATTGTCCCGCGAGAACGCCGAATTCCGCCTGCGCATCCGACAGCGTAGCTCCTGGTTTCAAACGTCCTATGGGAAAGCCGGCAATCACGAGGCGGTTTTCTAAGTCTTCGCGGGTCGCTGCGCCCAACACAATTTCTGCCGGGATGGGTACCCAAAGATCGGGAACAAAGGAAGCCGTAGCAAGGTAATCGACGGGTGTAACACCGATGACCGTAAAGGGGACGCCATTGAGATGCAGGACCGAACCTACGATTTTGGGGTCGGAGTGAAATTGACGCTGCCAGACATTTCCGCTCATCAAGGCAACCAGCGGGGAGTTAAGTCGGTCGTCTTCAGGCAAGAGGATCCGGCCCAAAACAGGAGTTGCGCCCAGCATTGAGAAGTAGTTGCCGGAAACAAAAAAGCACATGATGGGCCGAGCGCTGCCCTGAAGCAATTGTGGGAGTTGGAAGCCGACGGCTCCGGCGATGCGGGGCGCGGCTTCCAGACTCGTCGCAGATAGGTCAGAAGAAGTCACAGCCATGCCCGTGGCAAACAGGGAGAGATCAGAGAAGGATCTGCTGTTGTCGCGATAATAGACGTAATCGGGATAAGAAAACCTTCCACGAGGTTCGCCGGGAGTCGTGCGAAAGACGGATGCCAGACTGTCAGGGTCCTTCACCGGGCGAGGTCGCAAGAAAAGAGCGTCGAAGGCCGTGAACACGGTGGTGTTCACGGCGATGCCAAGGGCGAGGGTTAGGACCGCTACCGAAGTGAATCCGGGATTCTTGCGCAAGACGCGGACACCGTAACGAATATCCGAGAAAAGGCCCTCAAGGGAGGGCCAGCGCCAGACGGCGTGGCTGTCCTCTTCGATCAGCGTGATGTTGCCGAACTCTCGAAGAGCGGCATGTCCTGCTTCTTTCCTCGACATGCCGCTCGCGACGAGTTCTTCGATCTTCTCTTCGAGGTGTTGGTGCATCTCGTCCGAGAGGTCGTTGTAGAGGCGGCGACGCGAGAGAAGTTGTTGTAGCCAGATCATGATTCACTCCGCGTTAAAACTGGTGCAGGACCTCGAGACATGCAGGTAGAGATGTCATTCGTACCTCAGTGCCACCATTGGATCGACACGTGAAGCGCGGCGGGCCGGTAAAAAACTGGCTATCAGCGCGATGGCTACCAACAGGACGGTGGCTCCGGCGAAAGTGAGCGGGTCGTTCGGTTCGAGGCCAAAGAGAAGAGAACTGGCGGTTTGAACGGCGGCCAGGGCTAGCACGATGCCTACGGCGGCGCCCAGCGCCAGGAGCACGAGAGTCTGACGCACGATGATGGCTACAACATTTCGGGGGATGGCGCCGAGAGCCATTCGAATGCCGATTTCATTGCGGCGCATTGCCACGATGTAGGAAATGATGCCGTAGAGTCCGACAACCGCGAGGAGCACGGCGAGCAGGCCGAAGAACCCGGATAGCATGGCTATCAGACGCTCCTGCACCAGGCCGTCGCGGATCTCTTTCTGAAAATCAGAGAATTCCGTGATGACGTCCGGGTGTTTTTCGGCGATCAGGCGCTTGGCGGCGGCAGCCACCGCTGCGGAATTGAGATTCGAGTGAATCATGACGCTGGTCCACGGGCCCTGATTCGGGAATTGCGAAGCCGGGGCGAAGGTCATGGGCGGGGTCTGGCCGCGCAGATCGTTATAGCGAGTATCGGGGATAACGCCGACGATTTCGTAAATGGTGGAGGGATAGTCTGGCTCGGGGCTGGTGCGAAGAGACTGGCCGATAGGGTTGGCCCCGGATAAATAGCGGCGAACGAAGGTCTCGTTCACAAGAGCCACGCGCTCGGAAGTTGCCGTGTCTTGCGGGGTGAAGTTGCGGCCCCTGATAATTGGAATGCCCATGGTTTCGAAGTAGCCCGGACTAGCCCAGGCGAATTTCGACGAGCCTTCGGTAGGGCCGACGTGAATGCCGTGCTCCCAACTGCTTCCGAGCAAGGGGACATTCGTGATGGTGGCGGCGTTCAGAACTCCAGGCACGGATTGCACTTCAGCGAGCAATTCGCGCTGGAAATCCGACCAACGATCGCGGGGCAGATTCGATTGCCAGAATCCGAAGAACGCACAGGTGATGCCGCTTTCGCGCATGCCTGGATCGAAAGTCATCAGGTTGCGAAAGCTGCGTATGAAAAGGAGCGCGCCTACGAGCAGAACGAGGGAGACGGAGACTTGCGTCACGACGAGCACGCGTTGCAGGGAGAAACGCTCGCGGCCCCCAATTGTGCCGCGGCCACCCGACTTCATTGCGGAGATGGGCTCGACGCGAGTGGCGCGCAGTGCGGGCGCGACTCCGAAGAGCACGCAGGTCGTCGCGGCGATGCCAGCCGCGAAGAGCAGCACACGCCAATCCATCACGGTTTGCAAATTAGCTTCAGCGCCTTCGGTCGAAAAAGACCAAACGAGCAATCGACTGAGGAACTGAGCGAGAGCGATGCCGAGCGTGGCGCCGCTTGCGGCCAGCAGCAGGCTTTCCGTCAGCAATTGCTGCAGGAGACGGCTGCGCGAGGCTCCCAGAGCGCGCCGAACGGCCATCTCGCGCTGGCGAATGCTGGCGCGAGCGAGCATCAGGTTTGCGAGGTTGGTGCAAGCGATGAGCAGCACGAGTCCCGCGATGCCGAGCAGAAGCAAAAGGGAACGGCTATATTCGCGCAGGGAACTGACACCGGTCGAAGCAGGGAAGGCCGCGAGGCGGAAGTGTTTGTAAGTTTCGGTGCTGTGTGGGTCGCGGCCTTGGGGAGCAGTCTGTTCGAAAATACCGGGGCTAAGAGCGTCCATTTCTCGAGAGGCGTGTTGGACTGTTTCGCCGGGCTTGAGACGGCCCATCACCGAGACTTCGAAGACGTCTCGCCTTAACTCTTCTTTTGGCTGGCAATATGGAATGGCGATATCAAAGGTCTCGCCTACCACCATTCCAAAGAAACCGGGCGGAGTGACGCCGACGATTTCAACAAGTTCGTTATCGACTACGAGTTTGGTGGTGGAGGAAAGGTCGCGGCCGCCCAGTTCGCTGAGCCAATAGGGGTAACTGACTACGGCGCGGGTCATCGGACACGGACCTTCATCTTCTGGAAGCAACAACCGGCCGCGGAAGGGACGGAGCCCCAAAACGCGAAAGAAATCGCCAGTCACGCGAAGCTCGTGGAAGTGGCGCATCTCGCTGCCGCGGCCCACATATCGCAGGTTGACGCTCCAAGCAAACACGCCGGAAAAAGAGTGCTGCTGGTCGCGGATTTGCTGCCACAGGGGACGCGTCAATTCTCCAAATTGCTGATTGAGGCCCATGCCCTGGTGGCCGGAGTCCGAAATGCGGACTTCGGCGAGTTCCTGTGGGTCTTCTACAGGCAGGCTGCGTAAGCGAATGGCGTCGAGCAACATGAAGATGGCGGTGTTGGCGCCGACGCCGAGGCCCAGGGTGACAATGGCGGTGGCCGCGAAGACAGGAGCTTTCCGGAGGGTGCGCAGGGTGTAGCGAACATCGGCGAGGAACCCTTCCATGGTCGGCCAGCGCCAGACCGCGTGGCTGTCGTTTTCGATCAGAGATACGTTGCCGAATTCGCGGCGAGCGGCATACGCTGCTTCTTTGCTGGACATACCGCCCGCGACCAATTCCTCGATCTTTTCCTTGAGGTGTTGCTCAATTTCGTCGGAGACGTCGCTGTACAGACGGCCACGCGAGAAGAGTTGTTTCAGCCAGTTCATGAGTCACCCGGTGCTAAAAGGCATTCCATCGCTTTGGAGGATTCGTTCATCGGTGTCATTCGTACCTTAGGGCCATCAGGGGGTCGACGCGCACGGCGCGGCGCGCGGGAATCCAGCACGCCAGGCAGCCGACCAATAGCATCAGTGCGATAGCAGCGGCGAAGGTTGCGGGATCGGTGGGAGTTACGCCGTACAGTTCGCTGGCGATGGCGCGGGTTGCTCCGAGCGCCCCGGCCGTTCCGATCGCAGCGCCCAATGCGACAAGAGTCAGCCCCTGCCGCAGGACCATCCGCAGGATATCGGGGCGCGCAGCGCCCAGCGCCATGCGCACGCCAATTTCCTGCGTGCGGCGGGCCACGGAGTACGAGACAACGCCGTAGACTCCCAGCAGCGCGACCGCCAAACCTACAGTGGCAAAGACTCCCAGCAGGGCCGTGTGCAGGCGCTGGTCGCCCACGGAGTCGGCGATGGTTCGCGTCAGCGTCATCACGTGCGTCAAAGGCTGATCGGGAAAGCTAGCCCAGATTTGGCGGCTGATGGTGTCCGCCAGTGCATCGGGATTCGTACGCGTCCGAACGACGAGGTGATGCGAACCGACGCCCCATTGGAATAGCGCGAGAAAATATTCCGGTTGCGCTTCTTGCTGAATGTCCAGATCGCGCACGTTGGACACCACGCCGACAATTTCATTCCATTCCGGATTTGCCTTTTCGTCTTTGGAAATGCTGATTCGTTTTCCGACGACGTCCAGCGTGTCCCAGAATTTTTGGGCCATTGCTTCATTTACGAGGGCGACTTTGTGTGACTGACGCGCGTCGTGTTCCTCAAACTCCCGCCCGCGCAGGAGAGAAATTCCGAGCATGCGGAAATATCCGGGCGAAAGATAGCGAGAGACGATTCCTTCCGAGATCTCGGCTTTCTCAGAAGACACGCCTTCGAGCTTGATACCGGCATGGGAAAACTCCAGACCGTTGAGGACGCCGTGGTCGGATGCGGCCACATCCTGCACGCCGGGCAAGCGGCGCACGTCGGCCATAATCTGTTTCATGCCGGCGATCTGGCTAGCCGCGTGTCGATCCGCGTCTTTTTCATCCCAGTTTGGTGGTTGAGGCAAATCAAGGGTCAATAGATGGTCGGTGCGGAAGCCGGGATTTTGGTAGAGCAAATGCGCCAGCGTCTGGACCATGAGGGTTGAGCCAGCAAGCAGAATAAAGGCCAGAGCGACCTCGATGACGACGAGCGCACTCCCGAAACGCGATGGTCTTCGGGCGCCTGCGCCTGTGCCTTGTTTGAAGAGTTCGTTGGGCGACATGCGCGCGGCGCGCCGCGCAGGCGCCAAACCGACGATCAAGCCCGAAAGCAGAGAGCTGGCGAGCGCGAACCAAAGCAGCGTCCAGTCCAAGGAGACTTCATTCAGGCGCACTGTGTCTGGGGGCGCGATGGCGCAAAAAATTTGTACGCCGCCTACTGCCAGCCCCATTCCGGCCAAGCCCCCCAGCACTGCCAGTAGGCAACTCTCCACCAGTACTTGCCGCCGCAGTCTTCCAGGCGAGGCGCCCAGAGCGGCACGCATGGCCATCTCGCGGTGTCTGGCCCAGCCACGCGCGAGCAGCAAACTCGTTAGGTTCGCGCAAGCGATGAGCAGCACCAGGGTTGCTGCTGCCAGCAGAACCACGTAACTCTGGCGAGCATCTTGCACTCGGTTGTCGAGGAGCGTTTCGGCGGTGATCTTGTAGTCGCCGGCGAGATCGGGTCTATCCTTGGCGAGCTGCTGCTCTAACCGCGGAACGGTGGTAGCGAGCTCGGCTCGCAGCGTTGCCAGCCTCGCTTCCTTTCGCAGTTTTGCCAGCACGTCAAAAGTAAAGAACGTGGGGTTCTGTTCTATATCCGAAGTCAGAGAGATGGGCACCCACACGTCGGCGCGTTCTGGATATGCGAATCCTTTGGCCGCCACACCGACCACGGTGTAGACCTTATTATCCAGAATCAACCGGCGCCCAACCACGGCCGGATCTTTTGCAAAGTGCGTGCGCCAGAGTGCTTGGCTGATGACCGCCACGCGATCCTCTGCCGCCTTTTGGTCTTGGTCGGACAACAGGCGCCCCAGCTCTGCACGACCGCCTAACTCCTCAAAGAATCCGCTGGAGACTCCCGCTGCGCTCAGCATCGCGGGTTGATTGGTTCCGGTCAGCGTGCGATCTGTTTCCCAACATGCAGCCGCCTCTTCGATGGAGCCAGCCGCGCGAATCGCCTGAAAAGCCGGCCAGGAAAGGCCGAGCGTAAAGTTTGGAAACATCGCCGTTTTGGTATGCAACGTCAGAATGCGCGATGAGTCTTTATATGGCAGCGGGCGCAGAATCACCGCGTTCACGATGCTGAAAATGGCAGTGTTAGCCCCGATGCCGAGGGCAAGTGTTAAGACGGCGATGAATGTGAAGCCTGGATTTTTCCGGAGGATACGGAGGGCGTAGCGAACGTCGGCGAAGAAACTTTCGAGGGAGGGCCACTGCCAGACTTCGCGGCTGTCTTCTTCGATGAGAGTGACATTTCCAAAATCCCGGCGGGCGGCGGCGGTGGCGTCTTCCTTGGACATGCCGGCGGCGACGAGTTCTTCAATCTTTTCCCCGAGGTGTTGCTGCAGCTCCTCGGAGAGGGCGTGATAGAGGTGGCGACGCGAGAACCATGGCTTTAGCCAGTTCATGATTCACCTCGGGCCAAGACTCGGGTGATGCCTTCCAGCATCTTTTCGAAACTCGAAACTTGGCGCTCGAGATGTCTGGCGCCCGCGGCTGTCAATTTGTAAATGCGAACGCGGCGGTTGGTGGAGGAGATGCTCCATTCGGCTTTGACCAGGTCTTCCTTGAGGAGGCGCTGCAGAGCGGGATAGAGGGAGCCTTCTTCGATTTGCAGGAGATCGTTGGAGGTTCGCTTGATGTGCTGGACCAGGGCATAGCCGTGGAGCGGTTGCCGCTTGAGCGTGCGGAGAATCATCATTTCGAGGGCGCCAGGGAAGAGGTCGCGTTGTTCGGGTTTTTTCAAGGCGGGCTCCAGGGTTCTTGGAAGGCTATGTACTGCAAGGCCTAGAGTAAAATAGTGTAGTTGAATTTTGGTGTCAAGAGCTTTTTACCGGGGGAAGGGTGCAGCGAGGAAAGGAATGCTATGTAGGCAAGAGCCGCGCTGCAGGTTTCCGACTAGTTCGTGGACCTCGCTTGCGAGGAGTAGCCGCGGCTCTTGGGTAGTGCTGGATTATTCATAGCGCAAAGCCACTGTGGGCTCGACGCGGGCAGCGCGAACGGCGGGAATATAGCTGGCTAGCGTGAGGACGGCGAAAAGCAGAATACAAGCGAAGGACATCGATAGCGGGTCGTAGATTTTGACGCCGTATAACATACCTGTGTGTTCGCCCGGCACGAGATACAGAACGCCGCGCAGGACACGGCCGAGGGCGAGGGACACAACGACGCCAGAAAGCAAACCGACGAAGCCCATGACGAAGGAGCGCTTGAGAGCGTGACGCAAGATGCCGGCCGGAGTGGCGCCAAGAACGAGGCGAATGCCGAATTCCCGCGTACGCTGCTGAACGAAGTAGGCGACGGTGCCAAAAATTCCGACGGAGACCAGTGTTAAGCCAACGATTGCGAGACACGCTACTAACAGCAAATCGAATCGAGCGCCGCCGAGGGAGGAGCTAATGAGATCATCCATGGTATGCACGTCGAAAACGGGCTGATCCTTGTCGAGAGCGTAGGCTGTTTCGCGAATCGCTCCGAGCAGGGCACCGCGTGGAAGGTTGGATGAAATGACAATGTCAGCCGCGGACGACGGATGTTGGGAGAAGGGGAAATAAATGACGTCGAATGGGACCTCGTTGGCACCGAATACTTGTGCGTTTTCCGAGACGCCGACGATCTGGGACGGCGCCTCGGCCGGAACGCCGCGGCGCTCGTCGGGAACAAACTCGAGAACTTTTCCGAGCGGATCCTCGGAGCCGAACAGCGTGTGCGCGGTGTTGCGACTAATAATGGCGACGCGCGGAGAAGTCCCGCTGTCTTGAGGCGCGAAGGCCCGGCCGGCGAGAAGATGCATGTGCAGGAAGCCGAAGAAGTTTGGGGCCACTGCGTACGTAAGCACGCCGGTGCCGTGCTTGCGGCGAGGCGGCCGTCCGGCTACGTTCAGGGATGCCGAGAGCGTGTGGCCGTCGAGCGGAATACCGGTGCCAACAGTGACGGCTTGCACGCCGGGAAGTGTGCCGAGTTGATCCGTCAAGCTGCGGAAATAACGGTGCTGTTGCTCGGGCTGGGCGTAGCTTTCTCCACGCAGGGATACGCGGAAGGAAAGCGCGCCGGGAGCGTCGAAACCGCGAGGCGCCTGTTCGAGACGGACAAAGCTTCTGAGAAACAGTCCCGCGCCAAAGAGCAGCACGAGCGCGAGGGCTACTTCGATGATAACCAGGCTGCTGCGAGTTCTGTTCTGGCTGCGCCCGGAGGAGAGGGCGCTGGCGCCTTGACGAAGGGCGTTGTTGAGATCCACGCGAGAACTGAGGAGCGCGGGTACGACACCCGTGAGGAGCGCGGAGAAAATGGAGACGGCGAGAGCGAAGAGGAGCACGCGCGCATCGAGCGCGATGTGTGAATTACGCGGAAGCGTGTCTTGCGGAATGAAGGCGGCGAAGGCTGCCGCACCCCAGAGGCCAAGGAGAGTTCCAGCCGCGCCGCCAGCCAGAGACAAAATGAGGCTCTCGACGAGCGATTGACGAATGAGCGTGCCGCGTCCCGCGCCGAGAGCTGCGCGGAGAGTGAATTCGCGCTGGCGGCCCAGGCCGCGGGCAAGCAGCAGGCCTGCGTTGTTGACGCAGGCGATCAAAAGGACCAGCAGGACAGCACCCGCGAAAAAGAAGAGTGAGCGCGCGGCGAAGCCCGTCCACGTTTCGCGTAGGTTGGTGACCGAAGCGGTGGATTCTGCCTGGCCGCCGCCGGATTTTGGGATTGTTTCGAGAATCCCGGCGAGCTCCGCGCGGGCCTGCTCCGGGCTGACTCCGGGAGCGAGCCTTGCGATGACATAAGTGTTGCGGAGCGCTTGCTCAGACGGCTCCATCGCGAGCGGCACGAAGATGGCAGGCTCATCGATGTACTCGAAATGAAGACCTGGAGAAGCGACGCCGACGACGATATAAGGCTGGCCGTCGAGGACGATAGGCTTTCCGATCACGGAGTTGTCCGAGGCAAAACGAGTCTGCCAGAGCGCGTCGGTGAGTATGGCGACGCGGTCGCGGCCGGGTGTTTCTTCCTCGGGGAGAAAACCGCGGCCGGTTTCGAGCGGGACTTCGAGCGTATCCCAGAGGCTGGACGTGACCGGCATCACCTGGACGCGCTCCGAAGTGCCTCCGGCGGTTAAATTCCGGTTCGCCGGATAATCGTAAGCACCGAGATTTGTGAAGGAATGACTGCGCTCGCGCCAGGTTTTGTATACGCTGCTGCTGAGGACGCCCCACTGCCGCAGATTTTCGCGAAGGACAACGTGAGCATCGACCAGGCGCTCGGAATCGGGGAATGGCAGCGGGCGCCAGAGCTGCGATTCGAGAACGCTGAAGATGGCCGTGTTCGCACCAATGCCGATAGCAAGGGTCAGAACGGCGACGGTGGTGAAGCCGGGATTTTTGCGCAGGACGCGCAGGCCGTAGCGCAGATCACGCAAGAGTGATTCGATGATGGGCAGGCTTTTGCGGTCGCGATAGATTTCTTTGGTTTGCTCAATGCCGCCGAGTCTGAGGAGCGCCTGGCGGCGGGCTTCTTGCGGAGTCATGCCAGACCGAAGGTTGTCGTCGATGTGCATTTGAAGATGACTTTCCATTTCGGCGACGAGTTCGCGTTCGCGGCGCGGCTTGCGGAAGAGTTCAGCGAATCGAGTGATCAACGCGCGTAGGTACCTCATTGGCGCTCCTCGTCCTGCTTGACTAAAGGCCAATTCTCGAACTCGTAGAAGTCATTCATAACGTAGCGCCACCATGGGGTCGAGGCGCATGGCGCGGCGCGCGGGAATCCAGCACGCGAGTAGCGTGATGGAGGAGAGCAGCGCGGCTACCGAGAGATAGGTGAGCGGATCGCTGGGACTCACGCCGACCAGCATGTTGGACATGACCCGCGTAAGGCCCCAGGCTCCGGCCAGGCCGAAGAGCAAGCCCGCGGCAACGAGTTGCGCGCCATGCCTGAGGAGGAGAGCCAGAACCTGCCGCCGGCTGGCCCCAAGAGCCATGCGGATGCCGAGCTCCTGCGTGCGCTGCGTGGCCGCGTAGGAAACGACGCCGTAGACGCCGACGACGGCGAGAAGCAATCCGAGCAGGCCCATGACGGCGGCCAGCGAGGCTCCGAGGCGAAAGAGGAAATATCCCAGCGCGCCACCGAGCGATTCCTTCATCGTTTGGATTTCTTCGATGGGTGCGTGGGCATCGATAGCGAGGATTTCGCGCTGCACCAAGGGCATGAGCGATTCGGAGGGGACCGAGGAACGAATTTGCAGCACGCGCTCCGCAGTGAAGCTTTGCGCCAGTGGGACATAAAAATACGGTTCGGGATCTTCGGCGAGAGTGCGGTACTTGCCGTCGCGCGCGACGCCGACCACATCGATGAAGGGGCCGGCATCACCGGTCATGCTGAAGCGCTTGCCAATGGGGCTTTCGCCGGGCCAAAAATGTTTGGCCATCGTTTCGTTGACGATGGCGACGGGCGGCGCTGTTTCACCGTCAGCCTCTAGGAATGCGCGGCCCAGGAGGAGTCGAACCCGCAGTGTTTCAAAATAAGCTGAATCAACGCTGTTGAAGAGAATCGCCGGCGCCTGCTGGCCCGGCGGCACGGGGCGCCCTTCGATATAGACGGATTGTTTTCCGCGGATATATCCGATGGGCACGGAAGAGGCCAGGCTGGCGGATTGTACGCCGGGAAGCGCACGGATTCTAGTTTCGAGGGAACGATAAAACTCCGTGGTCTGCGTTTCGCTGTAATTGTTGATCGAAGGATCCAGCCTGACGTTTAGCAGCCGGTTCGGATCGAAGCCTAAATCCATGTTCTCGACGGCGCGCAGGCTGCGGACAAAGAGTCCGGCGACGATCAACAACATCAGAGAGCCGGCGACTTGCGCGGCCATCAGATCGCCGCGAACTTTGTGACGAGCGGCGCCGCCCGCATCCGCGCGGCCGCCTTGATGCAAGACGCTGTTCACATCAGCGCGAGTGGCGCGAAGTGCAGGCGACAGGCCGGCGAAAATCGCCGTGAACACTACCGCCGTGAGCGCGTAAGCAAAGACTCGCCAATCAAAACCGAAGCCGAGTTGAAGAGGGAAGCCTGAGAGGTGAATGGAGCCGACGAGACGGCTTAGCCATGCGCCGAGCAGCACACCTGCCGAACCGCCAAGCAAAGCGGTGAGCATTGTTTCCGTGAGCATCTGCCGCACGAGGCGGGAGCGCGCGCCACCAAGAGCGGCACGAATGGCCATCTCGCGCTGTCGAACAGAAGCGCGGGCCATGAGAATGTTTGCAATGTTCGTGCAGGCGAGCAACAGAACGAGCGCGCCGAGGATCAGAAACAATCCGGAAAAGATGATGAAGGCATTGTTGGCGTAGGGGATTGGGCGCGAGAGGCGCTCGTCCATCACCCGCACGCGGATGTCTTTGTCCGTCGCGGGATATTGCTCGGCGAGGCGGTGCGAGATTACGTCGAACCTGCTTTGCGCTTGCGCGAGAGTCACACCGGGCTTGAGCCTGCCGAGAGACAGCATCATGTGTATGGACCGGCTGTTCCAAAGACTGTTGCCGGACTGGTCGGGGTACAGTGTGCTGAGAGGGAGGTAGGCGTCCATTTCAAAAATGGAGAACTGCCCGCGGAATTCCTTTGGCGCGACGCCGACAATCGTTGCGGGCTTGCCGCCCAGCCGCACTTGCTTGCCAAGCACTCCTGGATCACCGCCGAATCTTTTCTGCCAGAAGGAATAACCGAGGACGAGCATCGCGGGCTCGCCGGGTCTTTCGCCCTCTCCGGGGAGGATGAGCCGGCCTAGGCTGGGTCTTAGACCGAGCGCGGAAAAATAGTTGCTGCTCACTCCGCTGACGGCGAGCGTATCGCTGTGACCATCGGCGGTGAAGTTCGGACGGCCCAGCGCCTGGCCGAAGACTTCGCAGAACGGTTCTGTCTGCTTGCGGAACTCCACGAATTGCGGATAGGAAAAGCCGAGCGCTCCCAGTGGGGCGCCGCTCCCTTGGATCACCAGCGCGGCAATTTGTTCCGGCGCAGGCACGGGCAGACGCTCGAGGAGGACGCCATTCACTAAACCGAAAATGGCGGTATTCGCGCCGACGCCGAGGGCCAGGGTGAGCACGACGACTACTGTGACGCCGGGATTCTTGCGCAACATGCGGGCGGCGAAGCGGACATCCTGGAGAAATGTTTCGAGCATCGGCAAGCCCTTTCGATCTCGACAGGCTTCTTTGGTCTGTTCTATGCCGCCGAGCTTGATCAGTGCTTGGCGCCGTGCCTCTTCCGCGCTCATGCCGGAGCGCACATTGTCGTCGATGTGCAGCTGGAGATGGCTCTCCATTTCCTCGGCAAGCTCACGGTCGCTGGCTTCTTTTTGAAAGAGCTCGGCCATTTGGACGAACCATGCGCTTATGCGACTCACGACTGAGCCTTTCGACCAAAATTGAGACGATCTATATTGGGATCCTGCAAGTCCGATTGCCTTTCATCGAATCATTCATACCGCAGCGCGACGATCGGATCGACGGATGCCGCGCGGCGCGCCGGGATGGCGCTGGCGATGAGTGCGACCAGCGTCACGCCCAACAATGCCTCTAGGAACGACCGGGAATCGCCAGGCATGACGCCGAAAAGCATCGAGCGCATGAGTTGGGCGCCAGCGATGGCCAGGGGAACGCCAGCGGCAACGCCCGCCACGCTGATCAGCAAGCTTTCCCGCAAAACCATCCAGAGAACTGCTATCCGCTGGGCTCCGAGCGCCATGCGCACGCCGATCTCGGATGTGCGGCGGCTCACGCGATAAGCCAGTGTGCCGTAGAGGCCCGTGGCCACCAGGAGCACGGCGAGCAGACCGAAGAACATGGAGAGCCGGGCGAACAGCCGCGGCTGCGAAAAAGATACGTCGAATTGCGCGCGCTGGGTCATGGGCTTCTGCATCGGAAGGTTGGGATCGAGGTCGTGGAGGACGGCGCGAACGCTCGATATAAGCGATTCGGGGTTTCCGGTGGTGTGCAACTCGACCTGCATATCGGAAACAAAGCTGCGTTGCCAAAACGGGAAGTACAGCATGGGCCGGGGTTTTTCATCGACGCCCGTGTATTTGCTGTCGGCAGCGACTCCTACGATTGTGAAGCTGCTGTCGGGCTTGACGCCCCCGGCGGAGTGACCCAGCGGGTCGCTTTTCGAAAAAAAACGCTTCACGAAAGTTTCGTTGACGACCACGACTTTCGGCGCGGTACGGCTGTCGGAGTCCAAGATATCGCGGCCTTCGAGGATCGGAATTCCCAGCGTGTGGAGATAGTCGGGGCCGACGTCGTTCGCGCGCATGCCGATATCCGCAAAGTCGCCTGTGGGAACGACCCCATCGATGGCGAAGACGTTGTTGTTGCTCCAGCCGGAACCGAGGCGATTCTCCAGCAAGGTTGCCGACTCAACGCCGGGGACGACGCGCAGGCGGTCGAGGAGAATATGGTAGAAGCGGGCTTTTTCGTCGTCGGAGTGGGTGGTCAGCGGGCTTGTGCCGAAGACGAGAAGTCCGTCGGTGCGGAGGCCGAGTGGCAGAGTTTCGTAATTACGAAGAGAACGAACCAGGAGCCCAGCACCCACCAGCAAGATCAAGCAGAGCGCCATTTGAACGGCGACGACGAACTTGCCAGCCCATGAACTTCTTTTGGTACGTTGCGCGGCGGCATTGGAACTCTTGACGACTGAACCGGCTTGGACGCTGACCGCGCTGCGCAACGGGGCGAGACCGAATACAACTGCGCAAGCAAATGAAATTGCCAGAGTGAAGAGCAGCACGTTGGAATCGAGCGAGAAAGGAACTTCCAAGCTCGACCAAGCGGCCAGAGCGCGGCTCGCGGAAATCGCAAACATCCAGCCCAGACCCGCGCCCACAGTTACGAGCAAGAGACTCTCCGCGAGCAACTGGCGCAAAAGGCGGCCGGGCCCGGCACCCAGCGCCACGCGCATGGTAAATTCGCGCTGTCGCGCGGAGTTCCGCGCGACAAGGAGCATGGCTACGTTGGCGCAGGCGATCACCAAAACCAATCCGACCATGGCCATGAGAATCTCGATGGGCTGCTCGTACTGGTCGCGAAGACCCTGAATCCCCTTTGCTGGGGACAGCTCCAGGACGGGTTTGCGGTTTTTGGGATCCGGCGTGCCCAGTCCGATCAAAGCGGCGCGCTGAAAGAGGGGATCCAAGTTCCGAAGAGCTTCGGCGGCGGTCACCTCGGGCGCGAGGCGGCCGATCAATCGCAGACACCACCACGTGGGTGTGCCGTACAGCGTGTTCAGCGACGCCGGATTGCCCCATGCATTCAGTTCGGGACGATTCTGCAAGGGGATCCAGAAGTCTGTCGAGGCTCCGGGCTCGACGCCATAAAATCCTTGCGCAGTCACGCCGATAACCGTGAACGGCAATCCCTTGACATAAATGGTCTGACCGAGGACCGCAGGATTGCGGGCGAAGCGCCCGGTCCAATAGGAATAGCTGAGCACCGCGAGTGGCGCGTGTGCGGTTTCGTCTTCAAGCGTGAAGCCGCGGCCGCGGGCGAAGGCCGTGCCGAGGCCAGAGAAAAAGTTGCCGCTCACCATATCCGCTTCGGCCTCTTCAGGATCCTCGCCCACGCGAACGGCCACTTTGCCAATCGCGAGAGGCACGTAGGCCATCAAATCCGAAAAGGCCGCATGTTCTTTGCGAAGCTGTTCGAAGACCGGATCCGAGAAGGAAGTATCGCCGTCGCCGGTGTTGCTTGCGCCAGGCGGCTGGTCGTTTGGCAGACGCAAGAACATCAATTGCTCCGGGTGAGGCAGGGGCAGATTGCGAAGAAGAACGCTGTTCATGACGCTGAAGACGGCGGTGTTGCCGCCGATGCCGAGGGCCAGCGTTAAGGCCGCGACAAGAGTGAACCCGGGATTCTTGCGAAGCAAGCGCAAGGCGTGGCGGCAGTCTTCGAATGTCGTTTCGAGAATGGGGAGACCGCGACGCTCGCGGTAGTTTTCTTTGGTTTGTTCGACACCGCCGAGTTTCATGATGGCCTCCCGTCGGGCTTGTGCTGGCGACATGCCTCGGCGCAAATTGTCTTCGATGTGCAGCTGGAGATGGCTCTCCAGTTCATCGGCCAGCTCCCTCTCGCGGGGCGCTCTTAGAAACAGCCCTGCAAATCGTAAGAACCAGGCGCGCAGCCTTCTCATCACTGCACTTTTCCTTAAAGGTCTAATGCCAAGAACGAGAATCTCTAACTTCTGGCCGCTGGCATCTGTTCCTACTCATACCGCAAAGCCACCATCGGATCGACGCGTGACGCTCGGCGTGCTGGAATGTAGCACGCCAGCAGCGCGACAGCGCCGATCAGAGCCGGCACGATGACGAACAGCCAGCCTCCCAATACGTGAAAATCGTAAAGGGCCGCCTCGAATAGGCGCGGAAGCGGGAATGCGCCAAGCATGCCGATGGCGGCTCCGATCGCGGCGAGCCTCAATCCATCGAGAAGAACCATGCGCAGGATGTTTTTCTTTTCCGCTCCCAGCGCCACGCGAATGCCAATTTCCTGGCTGCGTTGTCCGACGGTGAAAGCGACCAGGCCGTAGATTCCGATGCCTGCCAGAACCAGCGCGAGAACGGCAAAGACCATCATCAGCTCGCTGAAAATGAGGTCGGGTGCGGTCTCGTTCCCCAAAAGGTCGGGCATGTTGATGACGCTGCCGATAGGCTGGTCTCGGTCGAGGGACCAGACCGCTTCGCGCAGCCCCGGCGCGAGCGAATTTGCGTCGTTTACAGCGCGCACCACGACGGACATTTCTGCTGCCGGGTGCTGCGAAAATGGTTCGTAGACTTCTGGATCGTCTGCGTAATTGAGCGGCCAGCTTTTGACGTCATGAACGATTCCAACGATCTGGCGCCATTGCGTTGCGACGGCGTCGCTGGAGTCGATGCGAATCTGTTTTCCAAGCGCATCGCCCTGGGGGAAGAAGCGCGCGACAAATTTTTCCGTAACAACCGCGACAGGTTGTGAGTTTGGGCCGTCGCTTTCTGCAAAAACGCGCCCGGCGATCACCGAGGCCTGAATGGTCTCGAAGTAGTGAGCGCTTACGACGTAGTAGCGGGCACGCGGGCGATCGGCAGGAGAGAGATTCTCCTGGCCCTTCAGGAGAAAGCTCATAAAACCGGCGCCGGCGGCGGGCAAGTTGGAAGTGATTGCTGCGGAAGTTGCGCCCGGCATGGCTTCGAGACGCGCGGCGAGCTCGCTGTAGAACTCGATTTGTTTCGCCGGCTCTTTGTAGTGCGATTCGGGAAGAGTAATCTGCGCGGTAAGCAGGTGTTGAGGCTGGAAGCCGAGACTTCGATGAAGCCCTTCTAGAAATCCCTTGATGAGGATGCCGGCGCCGGTAAGCAGCATGACGGCCATCGCTACTTCAGCGGCGACCAGCAAGCTGCGGCCGCGGCTCTTCTTTTTTCCCGCAGAAACTTTGGTGCTGTCGTTTTTCAAAGTGGGGAACACGTCCACGGCCCAAGCGCGCAAGGCGGGCGCGAGCCCAAAGAGAAGAGCGGACAGCACGGCGATAGCTGATGTGTATGAGAGCACGCGCCAGTCAATCTGCATGTCCAGCATTTTGATAGCTTCGTTAAACGACAAGACCTTGTGCAGAAGCTGCGTGCCGCCAAGCGCAAGTCCCAGTCCAGCGATGGTTCCGAGCAGGGCAATCAGCAATGCTTCGGTCATCAACTGGCGCAAGACGCGCGCTCTCCCCGCGCCGATAGCAATGCGGATGGCCATTTCCTTGCCGCGGCTCGTGGCGCGAGCAAGAAGAAGGCCCGCGATGTTGGCGCAGGCAATCAAGAGAACGAATCCGACGGCGGAGAGAAGAATGACGAAGGCGGCGTTGGCATTGAAGTCGTGGATTATGTACTCCTGGAGAGTCAGGCAGCTTGTGTCCCGGCCGGTTTCGGTGTCCGGGAACAACTGAACGGCGAGAGAGCCGAGAGTGCGTAGGTCGGACTGCGCTTGATCGAGAGTCACGCCGGGCTTGCTACGCGCGAAAAGATATAGAGTTCGAGTTTGCCTTGCTGCCGCACCCTGCTGAGATTCGTCGAGGACCAGGGGAAGCCAGACCTGCGACCGGAAAGACATGATCTGAAAGCGCCGCGGGAGCACGCCGATGACGGTATGTTCCGCTCCGTTGAGGCGAATGGTTTTGCCGACGACATTGGGATCGGATCCGAACTTTCGTTCCCAAAAGCGGTAGTCCAACAGAACGACTCGATCATGCCCCGCCTGATCATCGCCATTTGCAAATGCGCGGCCGAGTACCGGAGCGACACCGATCACAGAAAAGTAGTTCGCGGTCGCGCGGTTCGCACTAATGCGCTCCGGCTCGTCTTTTCCCGTAAGGCTTACGCTGATGTAGGGCTCTAGGGCCGCCAGGTCGGAGAAAACTCGATTCTCGCGCTTCCAGGTGAAGTAGTTCGGCGCGGACACCGGATTCACGTTTGCGCCAGGACCACGGGCCGCGGTGGTCCCGTAAACAACCAGCACACGGTCGGAATCGTAAACGGGTGGGCGCTGGTAGAGGATCGCGCTGACGAAACTGAAGATTGTGGCATTGGCGGCGATCCCCAGGGCGAGGGTGAGAACGGCCACTAGGGTAAATCCCGGATTTTTGTGCAGCAGGCGCGCTCCGAAGCGCAAGTCCTGGAAGAAGACTTCGAGCAAGGGTAGACCACGGCGCTCGCGATAGTTTTCCTTCGTTTGTTCAACGCCACCGAGCTTCATGATGGCCTCCCTCCGAGCTTGCGTCTGCGACATGCCTCGGCGCAGATTGTCATCGATGTGCAGTTGAAGGTGGCTGTCGATCTCGGCAGAGAATTCCTGCTCGCGCCGCCCTTTGCCGAACAGTTCACCCACCCTGGAAAGCCATGCTCGCAGCTGCCTCATGAGATTTCTCCGCAATACCGACTACGACCGCTCTTCCCCGGGCGCCAGGAAGCGCGCTAGAATCGCGGTCGTCTGTTCCCATTCCCGCTCTTCCTTATTCAATTGCTTGCGGCCCGCGCGGGTAAGCTTGTAGTACTTCGCCTTGCGATTGTTGTCCGAGAATCCCCATTCGGAGCTGATGTACCCTTCCTGCTCGAGCTTCAGCAACGCCGGGTACAAAGTTCCGTAATTCACGGCCAGCAGATCGCCGCTGGTCTGTTCTATGCGCCGCGCAATGCCGTAGCCATGCAGCGGCCCCATCGCCTGCAGCGTCTTCAGCACCATCAGCGCCAGAGTGCCTTGCCACACATCCCTTTTTTCGGCCGCCTTATCGCCCATCGCTCTCCTCTTGGTTCCTATGGGAAACCCATACCAAAGATGCCACAGGCCCTATGGGAAGGCAATAGAAGAAACGAGGTTGCCCCGCATTTTGTTTCCGGAATTTTCAAGATTTTCTTGCTCTCCCGGGAACCTGGCCACATCCTTAATTCCTGATCCTTTTCCCTGGATCCTCCCCTAGATCCTTCCCCTTCGCCTTCTTGACTCTTCTGCAACTTCTGACTAGCCTCATGCGTCCGGAAAAATGACGGTCTGGGGCTCGTGGTTCTAAGCGTTTCCCACAAAGGAGCTTCGATGCGTTCTGTCCTCGCGCGCCAGTGCCTCAGGGCACTCGCGTTTGCCGTAACTCTCCTCGCGCTTCTCGGTGCCGCGCCCCAAATTGGCGCGCAGGGCGGCGAGCCGCAGTACTTCGCGATTCGCGGAGCCAAAATCGTGCCGGTATCGGGGCCTCCTCTGGAAAACGCCACGGTGGTTATGGCCCATGGCGTTATCAAGGCGATTGGCAAAGACATCGCCATCCCTCCGGACGCTTGGATCATCGAGGGCAAGGGGCTAGTGGTTTATCCTGGGCTGTTTGATTCGTTCACGGATGTGGGCTTGCCAGTCGCAACCCCCGCTCCCGGCGGCGCCAACGAAGGTGCAGGCGGAGGTCGTCGGGCCCCTCCTACTGGGGAAATCTCTCGCGGCCCTGAAGACCGTCCGGGGACCACGCCGTGGCGGAGCGCCGCCGATGAACTCACCCTGAGCGACAAGCGCATCGAATCGTGGCGCAACGGCGGCTTCACGACGGTAGTTTCTGCTCCCAAAGGAGGAATGTTTCCGGGGCAAGCCGCGGTTCTCGATCTAGCGGGCGAGCGCGCCAGCGAGATGGTCGTGAAAACTCCGGTTGCTTTTCCCGTGTCCTTCGAACCCAGAGGTGGATTTGGAAATTTCCCGGGCTCGCTGATGGGCGCTCTGGCCTACGCTCACCAGGTTTGGATTGACACGGATTGGAGCGCCAGGGCCCAGGCCGCGTATGAGAAGAATCCCCGGGGCGTAGCGCGGCCGCGCTACGACCGCACGGAAGCCGTACTCGGCCAGGCGGTTGAAGAGCACATGCTGGTGCTGATTCCCGCGAATAATTCCGTGCAATTCCGGCGCGCCATCGAACTTATGGATCTCTGGCAGCTGGACCACGGCGACCATGTGGACGCGGTGATTTACGGCGGCCAAATGGGATATGAAGTCGCCGGCGAAATCGGCGCACGGAAACAGAAAATACCTGTCCTTGTCAATCTGAAATGGCCGGAAAGAGAAAAAGACGCCGACCCGGACGAGAAGCCATCGCTCCGGACCCTGCGCTTTCGTGACAAAGCGCCTTCCTCGCCCGCAGCGCTCGCCAAGGCTGGCATACCGTTTGCGTTTTACTCGGGCGGAATCACGGCACCGAAAGACATTCTCAAAGCCGCGAAGAAATCCATCGAAGCGGGTCTTGCGCCTGAGGCCGCGTTGCGCGCGCTCACGCTTACGCCCGCAGAGATCTACCGTGTTGCCGACCGGATGGGCTCCATCGAGACGGGAAAGATCGCTAACCTCGTCGTGACAGACGGCGATCTCTTTGACGAAAAAACCAAAATCAAGATGGTCTTTGTGGACGGGAAAAGGTTCGAGTCGCGCGAACCGGAAAAGCCCAAGGATCCTCCCAAAGGAGACATGACCGGGAAGTGGAAGCTCGCCTATACCACGCCAGACGGGCCGGAAGAATCCACGCTGGATCTTGATATGGCGAGCGACGGCACCCTCACGGGAACCACGACCAGCAAGCACGGCACCGCCAGCATCATTAGCGGCTACCTCAGCGTCGACAAATTCAGCTTTACCATCAACATTCCGATTGAAGGAAATCCGACCGACGTTGTGTTCACCGGCACCTTTGACGGCAGCACGCTGAAAGGCAATATCGACGTGATGGGCTTCTCCATCGAATTCAAGGGCATCAAGCCATCCTCGCAGGCCGCAGCCACTAGCGGTTCGGTCATCGAGGGCCGAGCGAGAAGTGATTCGTCTGTCGCCGGGGGTGCACAATGAGGATTGCATCTTTCGAGATTCTAAAGCCTTGGCGCACCGCAGTGGTTTGCCTGTTGTGCTTGTTCGCGCTTCCATGTTTGACACCCGCCGCCGCTCCGCCCGATGCGCCACCGGTGATTTTGATCCAGAACGCCACCATCCTCACGGTTTCGCACGGCACCATCGAGCACGGCTCCATCCTTATTAAGGATGGCAAAATCGCGGAAGTCGGGACGTCCATCAAGGCGCCGAAAGATGCCCAGGTGTTCGACGCCGCGGGACAGTTCGTCATCCCGGGCATCATCGATTGCCATTCACACATCGCCGTCGACGGCAGTGTGAACGAAGGAAGCGTTTCCGTCTCCTCGATAGTAAACATCGCGGATGTCCTCAATCCCGATGACATCGATATTTATCGCGATCTCGCCGGTGGTGTCACCGTCGCCAACGTTTTGCACGGCTCGGCAAACTCCATCGGCGGCCAGACCGTGGTCATCAAGCTCCGCTGGGGCCTACCCGCATCAAAGCTGCCATTCGAAGGCGCGGTCCCCGGCATCAAATTCGCGCTCGGCGAGAACCCCAAGCGCTCCAACTTCAGCATTCCCGGCGCGACCCCGCGCTATCCCACCACGCGAATGGGCGTCGAAGAGACGATACGAACTGCGTTTGCCGAAGCCCGCGACTACAAGAAAACCTGGGACGACTACGATAAGCGCGTCTCGGGCGGTGATAAGAACGCGATCCCGCCACGCCGCGATCTTCGTCTCGACCCACTCGTCGAAGTGCTCGAAGGCAAGCGCTACGTCCATGCGCATTGCTACCGTGAAGATGAAATTCTGATGTTGCTTCGCGTGGCAAAGGAATTTGGCTTCAAAGTACGCACTCTCCAGCATGTGCTGGAAGGCTACAAAGTGGCTGACGAAATCGCGGCAGCCGGAACCGGGGCTTCCACGTTTTCCGATTGGTGGGCTTACAAAGTGGAAGCCTATGATGCGATTCCTTACAACGCAGCGATTATGACGCGCCGGGGCGTCATTGTTTCCGTCAATTCCGATGACGCGGAAGAAGCTACGCACCTCAATCAGGAAGCGGCCAAGACCATGAAGTATGGCGGCCTCACCCACGAAGAAGCCCTCAAGCTGGTTACACTGAATCCCGCGATACAGCTGGGCATCGACAAGCGCGTCGGCTCGATCGACGTCGGCAAGGACGCCGACCTGGTCGTCTACAACCACGATCCGCTCAGTGCTTATGCTGTCGTTCAGGAGACCCTGATCGACGGCCGGGTATACTTCGACCGCAAGCGCGATATCTCTGAACGCGAAGCCCGCGAAAAAGAGAAGAAAGCGCTGATGGAAAAGGAAAAAAAAGCGGAAGAGAAAAAGAAAGCGGAAGAGAAAAAACCGGGAGCCGCAGGGGAAGGCGGCAAAAAGGCCGGCGCCAGGCCGGACGAGAAAAAGCCGGAAGAAAAGAATCCTGGAGACAAGCCCAAGGCGCCGCAAACGGTTGCCGTTTCCGGAGGTGCTAGGTGAAGAGCATCAAACAGATGTTGCGCATCGCGCCAATGATGGCCGCCGCTTGCTGCTTTTGCCTGAGCGCTTACGGGCAATCGCAACCGCCTTCCACCTACGCTCTAACGCATGCAAAAATTTTCACGCTTGCCGGCTCGCCGATCGAAGACGGCACGCTGGTCATTAAAGACGGCAAAATCGCCGCCGTTGGCGCAAACGTGGAAGTTCCCGCAGGCGCGGAAGTCATCGACGTTAAAGGCTTGCAAATTTATCCTGGCCTATTCGATCCCATCACCCAGATGGGTCTCAGCGAAGTCTCCGCCGTGAACGCCACCGTCGATTCCACCGAAACGGGCGCTTACAACCCGGACGTGGTTGCGGCGACGGCGGTATCTCCGTCCAGCGAACATATTCCGGTAACCCGCGCCGCGGGTATTACCGAAGTCCTCGCCGTGCCCGACAGCGGCGGATTTGATTCCAGCGGCGCACGCGGCGTGATCGGCGGCCAGGCCTCCGCGATCCACCTTTCTGGATGGACGATTAACGACATGCTCATCAAGAAGAGCGTGGCCATGGTCATCTCTTGGCCCGTGATCGAGACTCGTACATTCGATTTCGCTACGTTTTCGCGAAAGGAAAAACCATTCACCGAAGCCAAACAGGACTACGAAAAGCAGGTGAACGAACTAACAGACTATCTGGATCGCGCCCGGCACTATGCGCAAGCCATGGGGCACGGCGGCCCCTCCGATTACCAGCGCGACTTAAAGCTGGAAGCGCTCGCTCCGGTGGTCCGCGGGCAGCTGCCTGTGCTGGTGTTTGCAAATCGCGTCCGCGACATCCGCAACGCCGTCGAATTTTGCGACAAGCAAAAGCTGAAGATGATTCTTGCGGGCGGCGAGGAAGCCTACAAGGTGAAGGACCTGCTGCGCTCCAAGGGCATTCCTGTAATCTTGCGACCAACGCTAAGCCTGCCGATTGACGAAGACGATGCCTATGACCGACTGCTCTCCCAACCCGCCGAACTTGCTGCCGCCGGTGTAAGGTTCGCCTTCGGCAGCTTTGACAATTCGTTCGCGCGCCGCCTCGGCCAGCAAGCCGCGAACGCGGTTGCGTATGGTTTGCCGTACGACGAAGCCCTTAAGGCCGTCACGGTCTATCCGGCGGAGATTTTTGGCGTGGCCGACCAGCTGGGCACCCTGGAGACCGGCAAAATCGCTAACATCATCGTCACCAACGGCGACCCTCTCGAATTATCGACCGAAGTCAAGTTCCTCTTCATCAAAGGGCAGCGTACCTCCCTGGACAACAGGCACCAGCGGCTCTACGAGAAGTACTTGAACCGGCCAAAAGCCGCGAACTGATGCTCCGGCCTCACGGATAAAAGATAAATCGCGCGCCGTCCAGCATCATGTGTGGGAACGATGGCGCTCGGAAGCTCGTCCTTTGCTGCCCGCTCCGCTGGCCTTGCGCGAGCTGTGTTTCCCTCGGTAACCATTGCGCGAAGTGGCCGTCTGAGCGTATAGGATAGGTTTGCCTCCGGGGGAGTCCATGCTCAATCTGTTGCAGGATGTTCGCTATACTTTCCGGCTGCTTGCTAAAAGCCCCATGTTCACGGTTATTGCGGTGCTCACCTTGGCGCTTGGCATCGGTGCGAATACTGCCATCTTCAGCGTCGTCAATGCCGTGCTCTTGCGCCCGCTGCCGTTTAGGGACCCCTCCCGGCTGGTTTTGGTGATCGAAAAAAGCAAGTACCCCACGATCACCGTCTCGTACGAGAACTACCTCGATTGGCGCGACCAGAGCCGTTCCTTTGACTCCATGGAAGCCTTTTACGGGACCAACATGACTCTCACCGGGAAGGGCGAACCTGAGCGCCTGGTCGCGCGCATGGTCACTGCCGGATTTTTCCCTTTGCTCGGCGTCTCTCCCCGAATTGGCCGGAACTTCACACTGGAGGAAGACCGGGCGGGGGGCACGCCGGTGGCGATTCTGAGTTACGCCCTCTGGCAGAGACGGTTTGGGGGGGCCAAGAATGTGCTTGGCCAGACCATTGATGTGGACGCGCAGCCGTACACCATCGTGGGTGTCCTCCCACCCGGCTTCCAGTTCTTTCAGCTCGCCGACGTGTATTTGCCCTTCCATCCATGGGCTAGGACTCTGCCGGATGATCGCAACTGGCATCCGGGAATCCTCCCGGTCGCGCGGCTGAAACCTGGGGTGACCAGGGAACAGGCGCGCACCGAGATGCGCACGATTTCCAAGCGGCTTGAGGAGCAATACCCGGTTTATAACACGGGCTGCAGCTCGGACGTGATTCTCGCGCACGACCAGCTCGTCCAGAGCTCGCGGCCCGCGCTAATACTCCTGCTCGGCGCTGTGAGTTTCGTGCTTCTGATTGCCTGCGTGAACGTGGCCAACCTGCTGCTCGCTCGATCCGCTTCCCGCGCCCGGGAAATTGCCATCCGCACAGCCATGGGAGCCGGCCGCATGCGCATGCTGCGGCAACTGATGACAGAAAGCGTTCTTCTTTCGGTGCTGGGCGGAGGATTCGGTTTGCTCTTGGCCTGGAGCGCTCTCGGGCCACTCCTGAAAATTTCTGCAGGCAGCCTTCCGCAAACCGCGGCGGTAGGTTTGGACGGCTGGGTACTCGCCTTCACCGCGGGAATCGCTATTTTCACCGGACTTCTCTTTGGCATCTTCCCGGCGTTGCGCGCGGCCAAACTGGATCTGCGGGAGTCCTTGAATGAGGGTTCACGGGGATCCACGGCTGGACCGGGACATCACCGGCTTGGCAACGCCCTGGTCTCCTTGGAAATTGGCTTAGCCATGTTGCTCCTTGTCGGCGCCGGGCTGCTATTGCGCAGCTTCTCGCGGTTAGAAGATGTACCACCTGGATTCCAAGCTGATCATTTGCTCGTTGCCGATATTCCCGTCTCTCAGGCCGTTTATGCTAAACCAGAGCAGCGCTTTGAGTTCTACGACCGCCTGGTTGAAGGAGCCCGGACGCTGCCCGGGGTCCGCGCGGCGGGAGCGGCGTCGTTTTTGCCCGTGAGTGGCGGCGGCTCGGTTATCCATTTCAACATCACCGGGCGCCCGCCAAAATCGGCGAGCGACTTCACTGCGGCAGGTTACCGCGCCATAACCCCGAGCTATTTCGAAACTCTGGGGGTCCCTCTGCTCCAGGGCCGCTTGATCGCCGCTGCGGATACCGAGAAAGCTCCAGCGGTTGTCGTGATCAATGGGAGTATGGCCCGCCTCTATTTCCCTAACGAGAATCCCCTCGGCAAGCACATGCAGCTCGGCGCCACCCCGGAAAAAGACATCCCAACGATGGAGATCGTCGGAGTGGTGGGCGATGTCCGCCCCGGCCTGGGCATCGATCCGCAGGCGGAGATGTACCTTCCGTACCGGCAGGCAGATCAGCTCCTGCCGGTCTTTCAGCTTTCTATCGTGATGCGCACGACAGGCGATCCCTTGCTCCAGACCGTGGCGCTGCGCAGCGCGCTTGCGCAAATCGATCCCGACGAACCCCTCGTCAAAGTCCGCACCATGGAAGAAAACATGGCCACAACGGTGGCGGAGCCGCGTTTTCGTGCGTGGCTTATCGGAGTCTTTGCGCTGCTCGCCTTGGTGCTCGCCGCTGTGGGCGTCTATGGCGTGATGTCCTACACCGTCACACAGCGCACCAGCGAAATCGGCGTTCGCGTCACCATGGGTGCGCAACCGCAAGATGTATTTCGCATCATCGTTGGCGAAGGGTTGCGGCTCGCTCTTCTGGGCGTGGGAATCGGTCTTGTAACGGCTCTGGCCCTGACGCGCCTGCTTCGAAGCTTTCTATTCGGCATCAGCGCTTACGATCCGCTCACATTTATTGGGGTTTCCGTGCTCCTCACGATCGTTGCGGTCGCGGCATCCTATTTCCCGGCGCGCCGCGCAACCCTCGTCGATCCTTTGGTGGCACTGCGCTACGAATAGCGCGCTGCTTCTTCTAAGCCCGTTCCCGCTTTTCACTAGTGATGGTCAGGGATTCGATAATTGCTCATGGCGTTTAGCGTGGGGCCATCCCATTTGCTGGGCCAAGCATTGGCGAAATTCCATCTCACGGCTGCCGTTCCGTCCGCGGCCAGCAAAACAACCGAGCCAGATTTTCTCTGCAACTAACCGTTTATGACCGCGAGGTGCCAGTTATACAGGTCTCGCGAGGTAGTCACTCCCCACTTCAGAACGATATCGCGGTAGGACACCTTACCTGGGATTTTCCGGACCGTTACTGGTTCCGAGCCTTCGCGAGAATCCACAACCTCGATGAGTGACCCCAGTCCGGTGCATTCCATGAATGCCGGCTGCTGATTCCATCGATCTCCGCGAGAAACCGGGAAATTTGTCAGTGGATCCATTCGTTGCAAGCCAGCCATTGGTCCTCCCTCTGCTATTTCCGTTTGGAGCCTGATGGGCTGAGACTACCGCACTTTCGCTCGGAACTCCCAGCAGTCGCCGCGCCCCCTTTAATTTCAAATTTCCTCCATTTTGTTGTAATTCTTGACGCCGAGCCGCGTCTAGAGAGATTAGAGAGATCCCTATGCGACGACTAACATACCGAAGCCTGCTAGCACTATCCCTGGCCTGCCCGTCTGCTTTTGCTCAGGCACCGGACCCTGGTAAGATCGCCGATCAATACGTAAAAGCGGCCGGCGGAGGCAAAGCCCTCTCCAAGATCCAAACCATGACGCTGGAAGGCTCGTTCAGCAACGCCATGGACGGAAAATCGGGCACTTACACGTTCGATACCAAGTTGCCGAACCGCTACTACTCGGAATTGGTGGTCGGCGACAAAAACGTAATCGAGGCATACAACGGCAAATCGGCGTGGCAGCAGACTGCGGCGGGAGAACTCGGTACACTTCTGGGACAGGAAGGCCTCGAACTCGAAGCCGCTTCGAGCTATTACAACTCGCATTTCTTGAATCCGAAAAAAAACAAATTGGCGCTGGCGTTTGTAGGTCACGCCCAAGTGGGCGGAAAGGATGCGCTGCAAGTCGAAGTAACCGCCCCGACGGGCATGAAACGGGAGGTGTTCTTCGATCCCCAGACGCACCTGATCGTGAAGGAGGCGGGGCCGCTCGGTGGCGTGAAGGAAGAAATCTTCTACGATGACTACCGCGCGGTCGACGGCGTTAAGTTACCCTACAAGATCGAGCTGCATCGCGGCAGCGACGTCTACGCCGTCACTATTACGCGTGCGGCGATCAACGCGACGGTCGGCGAGCGGGTCTTTGACTTCCCCGTGAAATCGCAGGTGAAGCTCCCGGACCTCAAGGCCTTGTTCAAGGAGATCGACGACAACCAAAAAGCCATCGACAAACTGAAAGAAAACTATGCAGGCACGCGCGTGGAAGAAGAAACGGACTTTGAAAAAGATGGCAAGGTCAAAAAAACGGAAATGAAGGAATACACGTTTTTCTATTTGAACGGCCAAGAGATTTCCACTCTGGTCAAGAAAGATAACAAGGCGCTTAGCGGCGAGGAACAAAAGAAAGAAAACGAGAAAACCGAGAAAGAAATTCAGGACATCCAGAAGCGCGAATCCAAGAAAGAAGCCAAAGACGAAAAAGCCAAAGAAGAAGGAAAGAAGGAAAAGAACGATGACGACGTCGGCGTCGAATCTTTCTTGCGCACATGCCAGTTCGTGAATCCCCGGCGCGAGCGCTTCCGTGGCCAAGACGTGCTGGTCTTCGATTTCGAGCCCAACCCGGAGTATAAAGCGCGCAATCTGGTGGAAAAGATCGTCCAAAAACTCGCCGGAGTGATTTGGATCGACGAAAAAGCGCACGATGTGGCACGTCTCGAAGCTTACTTCGTCGGCGACTTCAAATTTGCTGGCGGTTTGCTCGCCAACTTGCAGAAGGGAACGAGTTTCATTTTCGAACAGGCCTACCTCAACAACGAAGTGTGGCTGCCGACATACGAAGAAGCTCATGCGGCGGTCCGCGTGTTGCTCGTAAAAGGCTTTAAGGTCAACGCCGTCACGCGATATTCCGATTACAAAAAATTCAACGTCGAGACTCTGGCCACCGTTGCAAAGCCCAAGGGCGCGGAAGAAGTGGCACCCACCAAACCAAAGGACCCGCCGCCCGCGCCTCCGCAGCTCTAACCGCACTTGCCACGGATTTGTGAGGCTCTGATTCTCGAGCAGTGCGCAGAACCTCCCTCCCCGCGGCGTCCCAACTGCCGGCAGCCGCTCATCTACTGGCAGCCACGCGCCAGAGTGATAGGATGGGCCCGGAGTTTTGGGAGCCCCCATGCGACGAAACATCTTCAAGATCTTTTTGTTGACACTCGCGGCCATCGTTGCTTCGCCGCAGCCTCGTGTTTCTGCCCAAACGAAACCAGTTGATAACGCGAATTCTGCCGCGTTGCGCGTCGGAATAGTAGGACTGGTCCACGGCCACGTCGGCGGATTTCTTCAGCAGAACCAGCACCGCTCGGACATTCAAATCGTGGGCGTCGCCGAGGAAGACAGCAAACTCGCCGCGTTCTATGAATCGAAGTTTGCCCTCGCGCACAACATCTTCTTTCCTAACGTCGATGAGATGCTAGAGAAAGCGAAGCCGCAAGCCGTGCTCGTCTACACAAACACATACGACCATCGCAGCGTCGTGGAGGCCTGCGCCCGCCATGGTGTCCCGGTGATGATGGAGAAGCCGCTGGCCGTGAGTATGGAGGACGCCCGCGCGATCGAAGCCGCGGCTCAGCGGGGAAAGATCCAAGTCCTGGTGAACTACGAAACGACCTGGTACCGCAGCAATCGAGCGGCGTACGATCTCGTGCATGAAAAGGCCATCGGCGCCCTACGAAAAGTTGTCGTCCATGATGGACATTCCGGCCCGAAAGAAATCGGCGTGGAATCCTGGTTCCTCGCCTGGCTCACCGATCCGAAGCTAAACGGCGCGGGGGCCCTCTTCGATTTCGGCTGCTATGGCGCCGACCTGATGACCTGGCTCATGGACAACCGCAGGCCCGACACGGTGACCGCCGTCACGCAGCGCATCAAGCCGGAGATCTATTCCCGGGTAGATGACGAGGCCACCATCGTCCTGACCTATCCCAAAGCCCAGGCGATTCTCCAGGCTTCCTGGAACTGGCCGTTCTCTCGGAAAGATATGGAAGTCTACGGTCAAATCGGATACGCAATCACGGTGGAGCGCAATGCTGTGCGCGTCCGCTTACCGGGGCAAGACGAAAAACTGCACGACGCCAAGCCCCTCGATCCCCGCGAAAGCGATTCGGTGAACTACCTCAAAGCAGTCATTCAGGATGGAATGCCGCCACAAGGTCTCTCTTCGCTCGAAACAAACATGATCGTCACGGAGATTTTGGACGCCGCGCGCCAATCCGCCGCCACCGGGCAGACGGTTCACCTTCGAGAAGCACGTTGAATAAGGGAGGGATAAAGCCGACCACCGGCAGCGGCTGGGAATCGTCGAATCGGTGCGGTTCTTATTCCGCGTACACGCGGCAGTCGAGAACGTCGCGGACTTTTTGCGCCAGCGCGCCCGGCGTAAAAGGCTTCTGCAAGAAAGATAAACCCGCCTCCAGCACCCCGCCCTGCGCCAGTACGTTGTCAGTGTAACCAGACATGTACAGCACCCGCGTTCTCGGATTCCGCGCCGTAATCCGCCGAGCTAGCTCCCGCCCGCTGGTCCCCGGCATAATAATGTCCGTCAACAAAAGATGAATTTTCCCTCTGTACTTTTCGCTCAACTGCTCGGCTTCCTTCGTACTCTTCGCCGCCACTACCAAATAGCCTTTCGCGGAAAGAATCCGGCTGGCCAGCTCGCGCACAGCTTCTTCGTCTTCGACCAGCAAAATAGTTTCGCTACCCGCGCCCGCCGCGGGAATTTCCACCGCATCCGGCTTGGCCTCCACTTGCTCTGCGACGCGCGGCAGATATACTTTGAAGGTAGTTCCTCTGCCGGGTTCGCTGTACACCCAGATGTATCCCCCGCTCTGCTTCACGATGCCATAAACAGTCGACAGGCCAAGTCCCGTTCCCCGGCCACTCTCCTTCGTCGTATAAAACGGCTCGAAGATATGCGCCACGGTCTCGGGACCCATGCCCATCCCGCTGTCTGAGACCGCCAGCATGACATAAGGCCCCGGCTTGACGGCGACATGATCGCGCGCATAGAAAGTATCCAAATCCACGTTCACTGTTTCCACCGTCAAGCGTCCGCCCTTCGGCATGGCGTCGCGTGCGTTCACCACAAGATTCATAATCACTTGTTCGACCTGAGCCGGATCAGCTTTCACGTGTCCCACGTTTGCCCCGCAGCGCGTCACCATCTCGATGTGTTCCCCCATCAACCGGCCCAAGAGTTTGTCCAGCCCCAGCACAATGGCGTTCAGATCGATAACCTTCGGCTGCAGAACTTGCCGCCGGCTGAAAGCCAGCAATTGGCGGATGAGCATCGAAGCCCGTTCCGCCGCATTCTCAATCTGCTGAACATCCGCCCGCAACTCCGGCTGAATCCCCGCCCTTTGCACCGCCAGCTCTGCATAGCCCTTGATGATCGTCAAAAGATTGTTGAAGTCGTGCGCGATACCACCCGCGAGCCGGCCAACGGCTTCCATTCTTCGCGACTGCTGCAATTGATTTTCCAGCAACTTCCGCTCCGTAATGTCGACGATGATGCCTTCCAACACCGGATGGCTGTAACTTCCGGAACCCACCACCGCGGTGTCGCTAACCCAGATCACCGCGCCATCTTTGCGCACAATCCGGTATTCCGCCTGAAATCGCTCACCGCGCAAGCTGGCTGCTTCCGCGGCCTCAACAACAGAGAGATCTTCCGGTGGAATGTGACGCGTCCAGTCGCTGGAGCTGACCAGCCATTCCTCCTGCGAGTAGCCCGTTATGGCCTCGACCTGGGGACTGACATAGTGCCATTGGCCGTGGATACCAAGTTCCGCGATATAACTGATCGCGGCGACCTGTTCCACAAGCGTGCGATATTTGTTTTCAGCGTCGACACGCGCCTGCTCCGCTTCCTTTCGCGCAGTGATATCGTGGCCGATGCATGCGGTAACCCCGTTGGCCAAAGAAGTTATCGCCATTTCCACGGGTATGGCCGTTCCGTCGCGCCGCCGCAGGCTGATTTGCCCGGACCATTTGCCCTCCGCCTCGAGGGTCTTGCTCACCGGCTCTTGGATCAACTGGACATCGCGCGGGTCGTAAATCTTCTGCCAGTGAACGCCCAGCATGGACTCTGGACTTTCGTGGCCCATCATGCGGGCAAACGCCGCGTTCACATAAACGTGTTCTCCGCTCTCCCCGATGATGGAGATTCCGTCCGCCGTGGAATCCATAGCCAGAGCCTGCCGGCGCACTATCTCGGCGGTTTTTACCTCGCGGTATGCGCTGATGCCGACGCGCAATGCGAAGCAAAGAATGGAAACTCCCAAGAGCGAAAACCGCAGAATGCGCCATTCGGAAGGGAATTGCGCCACCTGCACCAAAACAATCAGCGGCGCCAACACGAAGAACGCGTTGGTCATGATGACTCCGCTGAAAGTTTTCCGGCCGCGTGGCCACGCGGTTTGCTTGGCCTCGGGTGGTTGCCAACGTGCCGCCCAGAACGCACCCCAAAGAAACGGTAGCGTCCAGCACAGGTCAGCAAGCGTTCCGGTGGGTGTCGCCTTGGTGTAGTGAAGGTATGCAGACAAGGCGGAGCTGGCAGTAAAGATGGAAAAATAGAGCGCAAAACCCGTATACAGATTACGAATCTCGGGAGCTCGCGCCCGGGCAATTTGAATACAGGCGAGTGCAATGATGGCTAGCTCTTCACCAAACTCCATCCAAAGCTGACGTGCGGAGATGCTCTGTTGCTGGAGCTGCGGCGACGGTACGTAGTAGAGCCCAAGAAACACAAAGAAGAAAACAATCGCGACCTGTACGAAATCCAGGAGAAACTCGGGTTCAAAGCGCGCCGAATCCTTGTCTTGATCGAGGAACAGTACCATCGCAAAGAAGATTCCCTGCACGCTGAAAAAGAAACGCACGGCGGAATCCGCCGCCGGTTTGGTGTGCAGTACGAGTTCGTAGTACATCCACCCGAGGTTCGCCACGCCCCAAGCGGCCATGCCGCAGCCCACCAGCGCCCAGAACGGCCGAGCCATCCCGCGCCCGCGCCGCGAAGCACCAAAACACATCACTGCAGCCAGAACACTTGCCGATACTTCGAGCAGATTTGCGAGAAATGTGCCGGCGGGCGACACCCCTAGAATCAACGCTTGCGCCAGGTGAGCGCCGACAATCGTGGCCGCAAGAATGAGGAGCTTTCTGGACATTCCTGCTCGTTCCCTAAGAGTTGAAACCGGATGATCCTGGATTCCAAGTTTAACCGAATGAATAGAGAGAAGCGGCGAGGTTGCGGGGTGCGTGCCTTGGCATGCAACGGGCCAACGAGCCCCGAAAATCGCCGGGAAGCTAGGTTTACTCAGCAGTCTGGCTGCGGTAGACTCGCCGAGAAGTTCTGGCACTCCACCCGGCGGTTCATTTTGAATCTTTTGAAAAAAACGTTAGAAGTTCCGCTCAGCAAGGAAGCAGCCTGGAGCACCCCCCGAGCATCTAAAACACATGACCACCGTTCGGCTTAGTCCAAGTATTACCCCGCGCGAGATTTTGAGCGCTTGGGGAAAAATCTTAAGCGGCAAAGCGCCCATGCTCTCCATCGAAATCACGCGCGAATGCCCGCTCAGTTGTCCCGGCTGCTACGCCTATGGCGATGCGCACCTCGGCGGCGGCAAACTTCTCACCGACCTGAAGGATTTTCGCGGCGACGCCCTGGTCCATGGCGTGCTCGATTTGGTGCGCAAAAACCAGCCCATGCACGTCTCTCTAGTGGGTGGCGAGCCGCTCGTCCGGCATCGTGAACTGAGTGCCATTCTGCCCGCTCTCAGCGCCATGAAGGTCTTCTCTCTGGTGGTAACCAGCGGCATAATCCCAATTCCCATGGAATGGATGGATCTGCCCCGCGTTCGCGTGGCCATCTCCGTCGACGGCCTGCCCGAGCACCACGACATCCGCCGCAAACCCGCTACCTACGAGCGCCTGCTAAAAAATATCGATGGCCGCAGAGTGAATATCCACTGGGTGATCACGCGTCCGATGTTCGAGCGCCCCAGCTATCTGGAAGAATACGTCTCATTTTGGAATGCCCGGCCTGAGGTCGATCACATTTGGGTGAGCCTGTACACGCCTCAGATCGGCGAAGAAAGTGCAGAAAAGCTGACTCCCGAAGACCGGCAAAAAGTAGCCCGTACCTTGCCGTCCTTGGCGCGGAAATATCCCAAGTTTTTGATGAACGATGGCGTCGCCCGGGCCTTCCTCCACCCTCCGGAGAAGCCCGCCGACTGCCTGTTTGCCAAAATGTCTGCGAACTATTCCGCCGATTTGGAGACGCGCGTCGAGCCTTGCGTCTTCGGCGGTTCTCCCAACTGCGCCGAGTGCGGATGTGCCGCCAGCAGCGGCTTGCACTGGATTCGCACCGTCAAGGTCGCCGGTCCTCTCCGCGTCGGACACTTTGTAGGCGGTTCGGTCGGCATTGGCTCGCTCGTCAACCGTCTGCGCCGCGGCGAAGGTGGGCCATCGCGGTGGGGCTCCGGCGGTCCTCAGACTGGCGACAAGCCTGAACTGGTTCAGATCGCGATGTAGTGCGCGCTACTAAAAATCCTCGCTGACCTGATCCAGTTCCTCGATCCCCAGAATTCCGTTGAACCAGACACTTCGTGGATTTCCGCTGGCGTTCTTGCGGTAGTACAAAATTCCGATATCTTTGATTGGCGCTGCTGTCGGCAGCACAAGCGCCAGTTTCTTAGCGGTTTTCGAATGGATAACGGTCCTGCGATTGCACCGCTACGGCAACTCTCCGGCGCAACGCGATGGTGTCGACCGGTGCACGCTTGCCGAAACGCTTCAGAACCGCCATCTGCGTCGTTAGCATATCTCCTTCATGAACCGCCGCGATGGCGCGCTTGGCTTCGTGCTCGACGCGCTCGGCGGCCTCAGCGATAAAAACACAAGCGGCGTCGATCATGGTTTGTGATGCGGATTCACCCTTGGCTGCGGCCGCCTTCTGCGCGCGAAGCAAGCAAGACTCCATAGCATAAACTTCCATCACCACATTCGAAAGGGCCCCGATGAGTTCCTGCTCTTCGCCGAGTTTATCGCGGAATTTCTGGACCGCACCGCCGGCCGCCTGCAGAAACATTTTCTTGGCATTGGCCACCACGCGGGCTTCCTCCGCTAGCACGCCTTCTGGCGCTTGTTCAAAAGATGGCCCAGCGAGAATTTCGTCCGCCAGCTTCATCGCCGCGGGGATCAGCGCAAGCTGCCCGCCCATCGCGCGCTTCATCAGCATCTGGATGATCAGCATGCGGTTGATTTCATTGGTGCCCTCAAAAATTCGGTTGATGCGCGAATCGCGGTACGCGCGGCACACCGGGTAGTCTTCATGAAAGCCATACCCGCCGAAAATCTGCACGCCTTCATCGACGACATAGTCCAACATCTCGCTTCCATACACCTTGGCGATGGAGCTCTCGATGGCGTACTCTTCGAGTACTTTCATGGTGTTCTGGATTTTGTCTCCCGACCCCGAGGCCGCAACCATCGCCGCCTCGATGTTTCCAGCCGAGCGGTAGACCATCGATTCCACGCCGAAAATCTGAATGGCCATTTCCGCCAGCTTTTCCTTCATCAACCCGAAATCGCCGATCTGCTTGCCGAACGCCTTCCTCTCCTTAGAATACTTGGAAGAATTCTGCAACACATGCTTTGACCCGCCAACACAGGACGCCCCGAGCGTGAACCTGCCCGCGTTCAATATGTTGAACGCCACGATGTGCCCGCGGCCGATGTCATGAAGCACGTTTTCCTTGGGCACCCTGCAATTCTCGAGGAAGATCGGCGTCGTCGAGCTGCCGTGAATGCCCATCTTGTGCTCTTCGTTCCCCGGTTTGAATCCAGGGAAGGTCCGCTCAACGATGAACGCTGTGAACTTTTCCCCGTTGACCTTCGCGAACACGATGTAAACATCTGCGAATCCGCCGTTGGTGATCCACATTTTCTGGCCGTTCAGGATGTAATGCGTGCCTTCCGCATTCAACTCCGCGCGGGTCAGGGAGTTCTGCGAGTCCGACCCGGCTTGCGGCTCGGAAAGACAATAAGCGCCGATCCATTCGCCCGTCGCCAGTTTCGGCAGATACTTTTTCTTCTGCTCCTCGTTTCCGAAATACACGATGGGCAGCGTTCCGATGCCCGCGTGCGCGCCGTGGGTTACCGCGAATCCGCCATAAATCGAAAGTTTTTCTGTGAGCACGGTCGCGGCGATTTTGTCGAGGCCCGCACCGCCATACTGCTCCGGAATTCCGCCGCTCAGCAAGCCAACCTCCCCGGCCTTTTTAATTAGCTCGGGCATCAGGCCGGGCTTCTTGTTCTCCAGCTCTTTCACCAGGGGCAGAACTTCCTTGACAACAAATTCCTCCGCGGTCTGGCCGATCAGCTTCTGGTCATCGGTAAGATCCGCGGGCGTGAAAACCTCCTGCGGAAGAGCTGTCTCGAGAAGAAAACTGCCGCCCTTGGCGGCGGGTTTGGTGGTAATCGTTAGGGTGGCCATCATGGTCTCCTTGTGGCTTGCTCTCGTACTCGCGCGACTATCCTGGATTTTGGTCACACGCCTCAAACGTGGGCGTCTCGAATGCCAGTGGATGGTGGTCCGAAGCTTTGTGAGACAAGCCATTTTACTCCTGCGAACGGTTCGAGGTAAACACCGTTAACCGGGCCACGTAAGGGCGCCAGCGGCAGCCGTAGGGTGCCGGTAAAGTCCGCGCTTGAATAGACCACAAAATAGTTCTTGACAAAATAATTGGTCTGTTCAAAACTGCGCTCGCGTTTTTCGCGAGAGGCTCCTCCAAGGCATGCGCATCACCCGTAGCGGCGATTGGAAAATCCCCAGCACGCGCCCCCCGAACCTCTCCGCGGCCACTGGCAGCTGTAGTCTCGATCTCGTCCGCGAACCTGCGCAGGCCGCCATCTTGCTCCATCATCCCCTTCGGCTGAAGATTCTCGCCGCCCTCCTCGAGCCCGATTCCGCGACGGCCGTCGCCAGGCGCATGAAACTGCCCCGGCAGACCGTGAACTATCATGTCCGCGAACTGGCGCGAGCTCGCCTGCTGGTGCGCACTGGCCGCCGTCGTTGCCGGCATCTCTTCGAACAATGCTATGTGGCAACGGCCCGCGGCTACGTGCTTTCTCCGGAATTACTGGGCAAACTCGCCGCCGACCCCGCCCAAGTGGCGGACACCTTCTCGGCGAATTATCTGCTGGGGCTCGCGTCCAAGCTGCAATCTGAACTGGCGCGTTCTGTGCAGCTGGCGGCCGCAGCAGGGGAGCATCTCGCAACACTTTCGATCAACACGGAGTTGCGATTTACGTCCCCCGAACAGCGAGCCGTGTTCACCGAGGAATTGCAGCGCACCCTTGTCGACGTGGCCGCTCGGCACAGTTCCCCCTTTGCCAAAGCCGATGGCTCGCCTGCCGAAGGCCGGCCGTTTCGATTGGTCGTCGGTTGCTATCCGATTCCCCCAAGGAAGGATCAAGAACCCCGGTCGCATACCGGGAACGATCCAGGAAGCGCGTCCTGACCGACAAACCGGAAAACAAGCCGATTGAGCCCCTTGGACGGATTATACGAGCCGAGATCCGCACCAGAGCCAAGCCCGAGCAGGCCTACGATGCCTGGGCCGGCCCGGAGAAAATTGCCCCCTGGTTTCCCGACCGCGCCGAAGGCCGGGCCGAGCCCGGCGCGACTATCACCTGGATCTTCGACAAGTTTGATTACCGCATTCCCTATGAAGTGCTGATCGCCCAGCCCGCCCGGAAATTTGCAGGCCCCGTTCGAAGGAGAAGCGCTCGTCTACCGCACGGAATTCTCAGCCGGTGGCACCACCCTAAAGCTGCGCAACGTCACCGGCGTTGTCAGTCCTGGAAAACTCGTCAGCGAGGAGTACATCGCCACTAGAGACGCGCCGGAATCCTTGCTAGTAACTGTCGAAGCGCAAAAAAACGCTGACCTCCCCGCGCATGTGCCACCACCGAGGAGCCACGTTATTTCGCGGCAGCCCCGCCCGAATCTTTAAACGTGATCAGCACAAACTTCGACTTCGTTCCCAGCAAATCCACCACCTTGCGCGAAGTCCCCGCAGGCAACCACAACACGTCAGCTTCGTGCAGAAATGCAGCGTGCTCGCCCCCAAGTGAAACCTCCAGGTTCGCATTGCTCATCGCAATCAGAAGAGTAGCCGCCCGTGGCGCGGCCTCCTCATAATCTTTTCCCCCCTCGATGGTCACCATGTCCAAGCGAACTTCATCGCTCTCAAAACAAGCGACCATTTGTTCGAACGGCACCTGGTCGTTTTGTTTTGCGCCAGCAGCGCTCTGCGGGCATCCACCCAAGGGACGATCGCCGCTCTTATCCCCAAGATTCCGGGGCGAACCCTGCGGGTGCGCCAGCTCCGCTGTAACGTTATGAAACTGAATGCCTGCATCTGTCCGCGCAATATGCGCAAACCCTCCCGCCGAATAACGCGTCGATCCGTCCTCCAGCGTCAAATGCGCTTCCGGCTTTCCCACCACAGCATTGATAACGTCGGTCGTCCCCACAGTTAAATAGATGTAAGGCAAATCGTGTTGATGAAGCAGCGTGGCATCCAACGGCGGCAACGTAACGTTGTAAACGTGCACGTAGTCGTTCTGAAACAAAAGCACGTGATGCGGCTCCGCTTTCACCGGAACGGCACCCGCCGCCTTGATAGGACTCTGAACCTCTATCTGGATGTCCTTTTTTACGTCCGAAGTACTCGGAGCCGGCGTCTGCGCCACAACTACGGGCGCAAACACCACAGCAAGTGCGGGCAACACGGCAATCTTCATCGCGACAAATCCTCGGATCGCAGGCAGCGTACTGCTAAGTTAAACGCCTCGCAGCGTGGAAACGTTACAGGTAGGACCAACGGGGTGTCAAACGCCCGTCGGACTTCTGACTACAGCCGCTCCAAAATCCCCGCGGCTCCCATCCCCCCGCCGATGCACATAGTCACCATGCCGTAGCGCGCGTTGCGCCGCCGCAATTCGCGCAGAATGGTCGCCGTAAGTTTCGCACCGGTGCACCCCAGCGGATGCCCAAGTGCAATGGCGCCCCCATTTGGATTCACCCGCGCAGGATCAAGCCCGGCCTGCTGAATCACCGCCAGAGACTGCGCCGCAAACGCCTCGTTCAATTCGAACACCGCGATGTCGTTCAAGCCCAGCCCCGCCAGTTTCAGCGCCTTAGGAATCGCCGCCACCGGACCGATCCCAAACTCTTCCGGCAAAACGCCAGCGGTGGCATAAGCCACAAACCGCGCCAGCGGTTTCAACCCCAGCGCTTTCGCACGTTCGTCGCTCATCACCACGGCCGCCGCCGCTCCATCGCTCATCTGCGAACTGTTCCCCGCGGTCACCGTTCCCTTGACATGAAACGCTGGCTTCAGCTTAGCCAAAGCCTCCAGCGAAGTATCCGCCCGCGGCCCCTCGTCAGTTTCAAACGTAAAAGTTTGCGTAGCCGCTTTTGCCGCAGCCTTCGCCGTCCCACTCCCCGAAGCACTCCCGCAAGAACTGCCGTTCCCGTTAGCCACCGCCGTTATCTTCACCTGCACCGGAACGGTTTCTTCCTTGAAATGTCCCGCCGCAATAGCCGCCAGTGCCTTCTTGTGCGACTCGACAGAAAACTGGTCCGCCTGCTCCCGCGTAATCCCAAACTTCCGCGCAATGTTCTCCGTCCCCAAGCCCATATTGATATAAGTATCCGGATTGTGATCCACCAGCCACGGGTTCGGCGAAACTTTGTTGCCTCCCATGGGCACCATGGTCATCGATTCGGTTCCGCCGGCCACAATCACCTGCGCCGCCCCCGCGCGAATGCGCTCCGCCGCAATGGCAATCGCCTGCAACCCCGAAGAACAAAACCGGTTCACCGTCATTGCCGAGGTCTCAATCGGCAGCCCCGCGCGCAGCGCCGCAATGCGCGCCACGTTCATCCCCTGTTCCCCCTCCGGCATCGCGCACCCAAGAATCACATCATCAATTTCCTTCGCGTCTAGTCCTGGCACTCGCGCCAGCGCTTCCCTGATAGCCAACGCGGCCAAATCATCCGGACGCGTCGCGCGCAACGACCCCTTAAACGCTTTTCCAACAGGTGTTCGAACGGAAGAAACAATCACAGGTTCAGCCATGGCAACCTCCGAAACTCGATTTCCTCCTTATTGTTGGGCGACCAGCCGCGAAAAGCAAATCAACCAACCGCTCCTAAGGGGGTCAGTTTCCGATTAGCGCGCCGGCGAGCCAAAAAATGCGCTGCATTCTCAGGGGTTGGCGAGAGGCAGCCGAAGAGGTCGTCCTCGTCATGTCCATTGCATTGTTGAAAATGAAATGCACTTTAGCGAAATGCGGCGGTCAACCCACCGTCGACAATCAACGAGTGACCAGTCACGTAGGAAGCCGCGCTCGAACACAACCAAAGCACCGCGTCAGCGGCTTCTTCCGGCCGTCCGACCCGGCCGAGCGGGACCGCTTGCATTAGGCCTGTTTCCGCAGCCAGGGGATCCTCGGGCGAAACCCGTTCGAAGACGCCTCGTAGCATGGGAGTGTCAAAACCGCCAGGCACCAGCCCGTTGATGCGAATTCCCTGTTTTGCGTATTCCTGGGCGGCGGACTTTGTGAGTCCAAGCACGCCCGCCTTCGAGGCGGCGTATAGCGCGTTTTGAGGCACTCCGCCAAGGCCATTAACCGAGGAGGTGTTCACAATCGCGCCACCGGCACCTTGATCGAGCAGTTGTCTGATCTCATGCTTCATGCACAGCCAAACGCTCTTGAGGTTGATCGCGATGTGCCTATCAAATTCCTCCTCTGAGAAGTCCGCAGAGAGCTTGAAGACTCCGACGTCAACCGCAGCCGCATTATTGAAGGCATAGTCTAGCCGCCCGAATCGCGCGATGGTGCGGCTTATGAGCTGCTCCACCTGCCCGGACTGCGAGACATCGGTCGGAATGAAGTCAGCTTCGGCCCCCAGGGCCTCCAGCTCGCGCCGCACGAACTCGCCCCGCTCCGCACCTCTGCTAGCGATGACCACCATGGCTCCCTCACGTGCAAAGCCGAGCGCTGCAGCTCGCCCGATGCCCGAACTGCCGCCGGTGATTAGAGCCACGGTTCCTGCAAATCGTCTCTCGGTCATGGTACGTTCCCTCCAGGTATGGTCGCCTACTCGGAAAGTATAGTGGACGCGTAGACTGTTAATGCTCCATCACCGGTTGCTTGGAGGTTCGGAGATCATCCATGCGAGTACTACTCTCCTCTCTCTTTCTCGCGGTATCCATTGCTGCGCAGAATCCGCCCGCCCTCGATCCTGCCAAGGTCTTTGCTTACGACGCCAGTAAGCCGCTCAATCTGAAGATGGGCAAGAGCGAAGAGGTCGAGATGATGCAAGTCGCTGAGATCTCCTACGACTCACCAAAAATCGGGCGCGTGCCGGGTTACATGGTTGTCCCACCGGGCGAAGGGCCGTTCGCTGCGATCCTGTACATGCATTGGGGACAGGGAAACAAAGGCGAGTGGCTGGCAGAAGGCGTGGAAATGGCCAAGCGCGGAGCGGTCTGCTTGATGATCGACGCGCCGTACTGGCGTCCAGACGTTCCATCGCCTGCCCCGAGCAACAGGGCCGAAGCCGAACGCGACGGCCACATCCAGTTGGTCGTGGATCTGCGCCGCGCCGTGGACGTGCTGGTGGCGCGCAAAGATGTCGACCCCAAGCGCATTGGATATGTCGGCCATTCCCTGGGCGCGACCTGGGGCGGGCCGCTGGCAGCGGTGGAGAAGCGGATCAAGATGTTCGTTCTGATGGGTGGCCTGCCGTCGCTGACGAGCTACGACGATGACAGCTTTTACGCCGAGCTGCAGCGCGCTTCGACGCCAAGAAATGAGTTCCAGAAATATGCAGCAGTGATCGAGCCTTACAATCCGGAGCACTTCGTTGCGAACACTGGGCCGGCGAAGATCTATTTCCAATGGGCGCAGCACGACATGTACATCAGCGAACATTCTGCGGACGAATACTATCAGGCCGTTGGTGGCCCGAAGGAGCAACACTGGTACTTCACCAGCCACGAGTTCAACGATGCCCGGTCACCTTACGATCGTCGTGAATGGCTGAGGAAAGAACTAAGGTTGCATTAGACCCGAAAATGGCGCTGTTAGGCTGACCTGTGAAGCAGGAACCCGCCGAAGCGACCATGCGAATCTCATGGTTTCGCCGTCGGAATCCTCGCCATCAATGGCGAGGAGGATGTCAACGGGCTACAACCGACGATTCTGGAAGCGACCTGACAGCGTTCTGACTGTACTTGAAGTATTCGCCGAGCTTGTTTGCCTCGCGCCTTCGCACACCTACCGTTCTCTTTCTATTCTGGCGCTTTTGGATCACGCCTAGAAATGCCATTGACAATACTCTGTAATTCAGAGTACTCTGCATACATGAGGTACTCTGGAATGGTTTTCCTCGCAATGGGGCTTCTGTCTCAAGGAGTTCGCCAATGAAAGCCGCGATTTCTAGCTTCACTCTTCCACTCTTTCTTTCCACCACGTTGCTTGCAGCAGCATTCATGATTTCGTTCAGTCTCTCGCTAGCCGCACAGCAGCCCGTTTCGAACAGCGTCGACGCGCAGCGCGAGGCCATGCGCAAGCTTTCGTTTCTGGCCGGTCGCTGGTCGGGGCCGGTCAGCATCGTTCACGGACCGGGCGAAGCGCTTCATCTCACCCAGACGGAAGATGTCGAGTACAAGCTTGACGGCCTCATCCTGCTCATCGAGGGCAAAAGCACCAGCGCCGACGGCAAAGTACTGTTCAGCGCCTTAGCCACGATTGCGTACGACGATGCCTCCCATACCTATCGTTTCCGGGCCTACCATGACGGCCACTACCTCGACACGGAGCTTTCGGTGCCCGCTAACGGCTTTTCGTGGAGCTTTACGGCCGGGCCGGTGCACATGGTAAACACCATGCACCTGACCGCCAAAGGCGAGTGGGACGAAGTCACCGAGGCGACCGTTGGCAGCAATCCTCCGCATCCGAGCATGGAAATGCAGCTTCAACATCAGCCTTGAAGCGTCGTGCGCGCGCGGCCGTGCGGGCAAAGCAAAGAATAATGGGGTAATTCGAGCTTCGTCAAAGGAGAACTGCCATGCAGGACCACACCACCCAGCAGGAACTGAAGGACAGGCTGAGTCTCATCGAGAGCATGATCGCCGAAGGACGCCGGAACACTGAGAGCTGGGGGTGGGCGTTCGTGCTGTGGGGCGTTGTTTATTATCTGGCCATCGCCTGGTCCGCGTGGGGTCACAGCGTGTGGGCTTGGCCAGTCACTATGTTGACCGCGGCTATGGTTACCGTGGTCGTTGCATCTTTAAAGGTCGGCAATCTTCCGGGGACCACCCTGGGCCGGGCCATCGGTTCTATCTGGATGGCCTTAGGAATTTCGATGTTTCTGCTCTTTCTAGGCCTCGGCCTGAGTGGAAGACTGTCCGATCAGCATCTCTTTGTGGCCGTGATATCGGCCATACTGGGCATGGCCAACGGAGCCTCGGCCCTGATTCTTCGCTGGAAGGTTCAGTTCGTGTGCGCTGTCGTGTGGTGGGTGGCGGTTGTGACGGCGTGCTTTGGCAGCGATGCGCAGAGCATGATCGTGTTTCTAGTCGCCATCTTTCTCTGCCAGATCGTGTTCGGCATCTACGGCGTGATCGCCGAAACGCAGGAGCGCAAACGGCGCGGTCCACTCCATGCCTGATTTGCCCGCGCTCAATCCCGTGGTTCACGGCAGGCTGCGACTGGCTCTGCTTTCGCTGCTCAGCGGCGTGGAAGAGGCTGAGTTTACATGGCTCCGCGCCAAGACGGAGGCCACAGACGGCAACCTGGGCGCGCAACTGCTCAAGCTCGAGGAAGCCGGGTACGTGGCTGTCGAAAAGAAATTCGTGTTGCGCAAGCCGCAAACCCTCTATCGCATTACCGAAACCGGCCGCCAAGCCCTCATTGAATACGTCCAGGCATTGAAACAATTGCTCGGCCCAGCTATGGATGCCTAGAGCATGCTTCACAATTGGTCTTTGTGCATTCGGCTTGTCGCCGCATCCCAGACGAGTCCCGGCCATAAGCATTTGGGCCGAGGGGACTGCCTGCTTCTAGCTGGCAGCGGGAATCGGCTTGCCTTCCTTTCCGTTCTCTGCTAACTAGGCATTTTTCTGCGACCTACAAAATAGCTCGCCGCGAACTCGGAAACCGTCTGGCACACGCGCGAGCAATTGGGTTCCGGCCAAAGGAGCTTCCTGCGGAGCATCGAATTCCCGGGGGCTCGAACCATTCGTGGAGGAGTTTGTTGTGCAGGAACATCCCAACCGATTATTCCATTTCGGCTTTGACAAACACGATTAGCCGCCCGTCGGCAGACATGGATGGTTGTCCGCAATTCGCACCGTCACAGTGGCTAACATCGACCGGCTCCTGACTGTTCACCTTCTGGAAGACATCTGTCCATTCTATGGGGCCCGAGATGGCCTGCTTTGTTTCTCGCTTCACGTAAACGCGCTTGTCGCCATAAACCCGATCCCAGCTTTCGAGGTTCTCAACCATCTGGAGGTCCTCACTCGCGGTTGGGTCGTAAGGCTCCGGCGTAACCTTGCCACTGCTTATCGAAAGCAAGCCCACTCGCGGATGCCCGCTTGATCCATCGGACTGCAATACGAGTACCACGTCCGGATCATCAGCGCTGGAGGCGACAAGTTTGGTGATGCTGCTAATCGCATAGAGCTTCTTACCTGGCGAACCTCCTGCCGGAAACCGCCAGATCTCGGATTCCTTGAGCGCCAGGATGTCCTTGCTTGTTGCTAGGAAGATCGGAGAGCGATAGCCGGCACGCTCCGTTATGGCGCGAGTGCTTCGCGGTCCTAGCTCAGCCACCCACAATTGACCGCTTCTTAGCTCGCTGGGACCCTTCAACGTGCCTGGACTGTCGGAGATTCCCAAGAACTTGAGCAGCTTATCTGCAAGCTTTGCTGCTTGCTTTTGCTTGCCCGCAGTACTCGTGTCACTTTTCTGGGTTTGGCCAGTCGCAAAACTGGTTAACAACACAACTAAGACGAAGCTCGCGCTGCATGATCTCTTCATAGTTCCTACCTCGCACACGGGCGGCTGTTTGAATGGTCGGCGCTAAAGAGCACGCAATAGATATCATCATAAGCGATGATCTTTACCTTCCCGTCTTTCCTCGGGATGGTGAGCAGCGTTCGCTTGTCTCCGGAACCGATAATGAAATAGGTAAATGCATCTTTGCTGTCCCACACCACCCAGCCACGCTCTCCATCCAAGAGTCTGTCATCGCCGCCTAATTCGGAGACGCGGGGAAGTAGCTGCGTGGAGATCAGCACGCCGTAGTTGACCGGCAAGAGCAGGAATTCCACCGCAACCAGAAAACCAAGTACAGCCAAGAGCAGCTTGGCCATGGAGGTCGTAGCACTTCCACGGCGCAATACATAGCAAAAGATGCCGCCGGTCAGAAGCGCGCCTGCCACAAGTCCGCTGTAATAAAACGAAAGCCTGCCGTCGCCGGAAAGCAGGACCGAGCTGATCCACTCATCAGGAAGCTGTTTCTGCAAGAGTACATTGCCCAGCGCAAAGCATCTCCGCAAAACGAACTGGATAAACGCAATCGCCAGAATCGTACCCAGAAGCGGCAGTCGGGCTGGCTTTGTCGTCCACCCTGCCGCCCAATGACCGAGCCGATCCCTGACGGCTGTCGGCGTCAGCGCGTAGGGCACATAACCAATTGCCGCCAGCACCAGAACCAGGATTAGTACGTTGGGCACCGACGAAACCAGGTACACCAGAAAACGGCAGCCGGCAAAAAAATACTTCTCATCGAGGAGATCCAGGTTGGTCGCGACGCCATAGGTGCTCAGTTGAAAGCGAAGCGTCAAATATCCAAGCAGGTAAAGCAGGAAGGAGCCAAGTGCTGCGAATGCCGACCACTTAGTAGCGACGCCGCCTAGCTTCTCTACGAAGTTGCTCGATACATCGGCCATTTATTTTCCCGTCATCACAAATGGCGCCCAGAAGAAGGGGTGACTGTACTCTGGGCGCGACTTCACCGCAATCAACGCCTTCCTGGCCGCTTCAGACGGGGGGTCGGTTTGTCCCGCCTTGTAGAAACTCTCCATCCACAACTTCGTGGACTGGGCATTGACCTCCCAGGACGACAGCACCAGACTGCCGGCCCCTGCATAGAGCAACGATCGCACCATGCCCAGAACCTCATTGGCATGTGTGGCTTGGACGCGTCCCGTTTCACAAGCACTCAAGACCACCAGGCTGTTCTTCTGAAGCGGCAATCCAAACATCTCCGCTGCGGTGAGGCGCCCGCTGTCGGGCGGAGTCTCTTTGAACTGCAGATACGAAAGTAGCGGGTCGCTGGCATTAAACGTCCCGTGCACCGAAAGATGAACGACGCTGTAATCACCGACCCATGCCTTGATGTCCGTCTTGTTAACGGCACTCTGTGCCACGACTTTGCTCCGGCCAGGATAGAACTTTCCGATAGCATCCACCTCTTCGCGGGCATCGTGGATCTCCGGATCGGCTACGGCTAGCAGCCGTCCGCTCTTCAAGGGAGACTTGTTCTCGAGGGTCGCAAGTACCGTTGCGCTCGGCGCATAAGAAATCGCGAAGGTCTCGCCCAGGTATTTTCCGGTCGCTGGATTCTCGAGCGCCTGGAACGGTATCGAGTTCAGCTCCTCTTGCGGCACGATGATAAGGTGATTGCTCTTAATGTAGGAGAGAACCGGCTGGATGAGACAAAGAAACAGCTGGCGGGAACTCTCTTCATCAAACTTGGCCTCGGGAGCGTCTCTCCGGGCGACTAGGCTGTCGCGCAATGCCGTTGTCTTTTTGATGAGCTGGACGTGGGGCAAAAATACATCTTTTACCTGCACCTCGTGGCCATTGATGTGCCACAGCACGAGCATAGTGTCCATCACCACGTAATAAAGAACGTCGTAACCTTCCTCAGCGGCGGAGCGCTGCACGTTCTGGAGCGTAACCGGCTGTGCAGCCGTGAGTTGCTTCAGGTTGGGCGCCTGTTTTGTGATGCGGGCCTCGAGCTGGTCATATTGCTGCTGCAGGTCAGCGATCTGACTCTCGAGCTGCACAATCTGTTTCAAACTCTGGTCACGATTCTTACTGCTGGTAAGGTTGAAGAGCTTCTCCTGCTGCGCGGCGATGTTGGTTCTAAGCGTTTGGAGTTGCGAGAAAAGCGTCCGCTCCTGGGCTGTACCCAGAGTCAGCGGACGGCTGGCGAGCAGGTCGGCCATGACCCGCGAACGCGAGCGTTCGAAAAGCGCGAAGGCCTCCGGGTACTGCTTGCGGTCCAGCAACAGCTGCGCGGGCCGGTAATAGCAGTCGATTTTGTCCTCCAGAAAAGCGCTGCGCGCCTGTTCGTCACCCAGCTTCCGCCGGTCCTTTTCCAGCAAATCATCGGCCTGCTTAAATGCCGCCAGGGCAGCCTCATCGTTGCCTTTGTTCTCCTCGAGTTGGCCCTCCATACATAGGTCCCCAGGATTGCGGTCAATCACGAGCGCACCCTGCTGTTGCATTCGAGCTTGGTAGTCCTTCACGTCCTTTACCAAATTTTCGAGGAGCATCGCCGTCTGAGGGTCCAGGGCGCCAGACGCGAAGCGTTCCGTCACCAGAACATCTTTCGGCGCCCGCGGACTGAACATCTTCGTTTCCAGTATCTTCTGATCTCCGCTCTGCATTTTCTGTATCTGCGCCTTCTGTACCTCCAGGTCGTTCACAGTTGTTTGAAACGTCTGCGCGATAAAGTCATAGCCGAGCTCGCGGCTCAGGGCAATCGCCTTACCATAGTCAGCGCGGCACATTTCTAGTACGCGGCTGCAAACATCGGGGTTGTTCTGGTAGTCGCATTTCGTTGCGAGCTGGTAATAGATATCGCCGCGGTCGGCGTAGCCCAGGTAAAGCTGCTTCTTGTCTATCTCCGCACTCATGGCCAGAGCACGATCCAGGTTTTCACTGGCGGCTGCCAGGTTGCCGCGCTTGAGCTCAGCTTGGCTAGCAACATCGAGTGCTTCAAAGTAGAAATTCTTGTTGCCGCAATTCGCTCCCAGCCGCAGCGCTTCACGAAGGTGTCCTTCCGCGGCGTCCGCCTCTCCGATCCTTAGCTCTGAATATGCTAGTCGTGCCAAGGCTTCGGTCTGATAGTCCGTGCGATTGGCACGTTTGGCGAGGTCGATCGCGGATTTGTAGATGGGCACGGCCTGGCCCCATTGGTTCAGGAAACGCTGGATGTCGCCCATCTTGAACGCACTCCACGAGGCTCCCGCGAAATCCTGCCGCTTGAGAAACAGGTCGTAGCTGGCTTTTAGTTCAGACTGCGCCGAAGCGAGTTCGGAGAGCTGGCTCTTGGAGTCGCCCGTGCGACGAACATGATCTGTCCAACGATCGATCCTGGCGATGCCGCTTTTCTGTAGTTGCTGGGGATCGTTGCCCAACTGGGCGAAGCTCTGCTGTGATGGTGCCGCGAGGACGAACAGGCACAACGGCACGAAGCAAGAAAGCCGTCCTACCCGGAATTTCCTTTTTGACCTCGAAATCGGTAGCATTCTGCCCTCATCTCACCTATCCACGATCGACATCGTCAGACAATTTTCCTCCGAACAAGCCCAGGCGTTTCGGCCATCCGCACCGGCACGGCCCGATTATGCTACAAGTAGTTGTGAGCCAAGAGGTGGCCTCGTTTCAAAGCTGGTCCCCTGGCTAAGGTCTCAGCTCAGAGGAGATTGCAGCTTATCGTTCTGGTTGGCATGTGCGGTGCGTTTAACAGGAGATCGCCAAGGATCCTCGGTCAAGTCCTCATCAAGCCCTGCCCGGCAACCCGCCAGCCGAGCCAAAAAACTGGGACCGGCTTCCGCCTGTCTCTTCGTCTCGATCGCCTGAGCCGCAACCCTCTGCCGCATTACTTCTTGATCGCCGCGCCCTTCCTCGGAATGAACAAAGTACCCGGCGCCGCAACCTTATTCACCTGCGAAAAATTCCTCTGATTCAAAGCCAACCCGATCCTGCCGCGCGAGTCAATATACAGCAGCGCCTCCCCCACCGGCACGTCCATAAATGTCTTCTCATAAGGAACGCTTAAAGGCTTCTTGTTCAACTGCACAATGATCTTGTCCCCCAGTCCATAGCCAAGCTTCTTAAACTCCTCGCCCGGTATGTCCGTGATCAGCGATCCGTAAGGATCATCCAGCCCGATAACGTCGCCTTCAATCCCGTTCTCCGTAGTGCGCGACACTTTCGACGTAAGCTGCACAAGTTGCGGAACCACCGGCCCCGCCAAAGTGAAGTCCCATCCTTCCGCCAGATGCGCTGCCGTCGGCGAAAAAATATCCCGCCCATGAAACGTCGAGGAAACCTGCGGCTCGAGCATCCATGCCGTGTTCGTAATTTCCCGCGCCGACTCCAACCCATCCCGCTCGATCACCGGCGTAATCAATCCATTGTCGGGCAGCACGAAATACTGCCCCTTCTTCGATTTCACAATCACAGCCTTCCGTGACGTCCCCACTCCCGGATCCACCACCACAAGAAAAATCGTCCCCGAAGGGTAGTAAGGCGTCACGCCCGCCAAAAATCGCGCCGCCTCTTCTATCTGGAATGGCGTCACCTGGTGGGTGATATCCATTACACGCGCGTCCGGCGCTATCCCCACAATCACCGCCTTGCAAACCGCTACCGCATCATTAGCCACGCCGAAGTCCGTCATAAACACAATCGTCGGCCGCGCCGCTGACCCTCCCTGCCCGGGCCCCCCTCTCTCGGCCGGCGTCTTGCCGCAAGCCCCGCAGAAAACGGCCCCTGCGAATACCAAAATTGCGAAAAGCCGAATGCGTAAAGCCATCAAGCCTCCCAAATGCTTTGAGCGTTTGTAAATTCAGCGAGAGCCGTGCAGGTCTCACCGGATCGGAAAATCGGAACGCAAACACTGGACGCATCACCCTGCCTGGTTACCTCAGGGCCATTGCTAGGCGTCCATCCCCTCGAACGGCAAGGCAGTATACAGGAAGCCGCAAAGCAGAGTCTCCAGGTATCGCTCGGAACGCTCGGAACCTCGGCGCGACCCGTAACGATCCGGATACACAGTATTAGGATTGCTGCTGCACTTCTAATAATATACTCGGGCTTCCGAACGAAGCTACGCAGGACCGAGCAAGCTGCCGCACGAAAAGAAGGCCCTGCCAGATTGCGGACCAAAGTTCGTCAAGAAGGAGAAAGACCGTGCGTCAAACTGTTCTTCTAGGCGGGTTTTTGTGTCTTTACGCCACGGCCGCCGAAGCCGATCAACTAACTCTGAAAAATGGCGACCGGCTAACCGGAACCATCGTCAAGTCCGATGCCAAAACCCTTTTGCTCAAAACCGACTTTGCCGGGGATATCAACCTCCAGTGGGACGCCGTAACTTCCATCGTATCCTCGCAATCGCTCCATCTTGCCCTAAAAGATGGCCAAACCATTGTCGGCACGGTCACCACCACGGACAGCAAATTTGAAGTTGCCACCAAGGAAACCGGACCTGTCGCCGCCGCCAAAGACGCCGTCGTTTCTGTCCGCAACGATGCCGAGCAAAAGGCCTACGACGATCAGATCGACCGCCTCCGCCACCCTCACCTCACCGACTTCTGGAGCGGCCTCCTGGACACCGGCCTCAGCCTCACTCGCGGAAATTCCGAGTCCGTCACCTATTCGCTCTCGGGCAAAGCTGCCCGCGTCACCGACCGCGACAAAATCTCCGTCTACACCACCGCGGTCTACGCCAACAGCACCGTCAACGGCCTGAACTCCACCACCGCCCACGCCATCCGTGGCGGCGTCCGCGGCGATCTCAACGTCAGTGAGCACCTCTTCGTTTTCGGCTTCACGGATTTCGAGTACGACAAATTCCAGGACCTTGACTTGCGCAATGTCGTCGGCGGCGGCCTCGGGTATCACGTCATCAGCACAAAGGCCACCACCTTCGACCTATTTGCTGGCGGCGACTACGACCAGGATTACTTCGGAGCCATCGCCGCTACCGCAACCACTCCCGCCAAGGCGGCCGTTACTCGCAAGAACGGCGAAGTCGACCTCGGCGAAACCTTCAACGCCAAGATCAACAATCGCACCACGCTCACAGAACAGCTTAGCCTGTTCCCTAACGTCTCGGACACGGGCAGTTACCGCTTCCAATTCGACGCCACCGCCGCCACCAAGCTGAAAAACTGGCTCAGTTGGCAAGTCACCTACAGCGATCGCTACCTGAGCGACCCCCTCGCCGGCTTTAAGAAGAACGACGTGATTCTTTCCACCGGCGTGCGCTTGACATTCGGCAAGGGCGCGTTCTAAATAGGGCGGGCCCATACCTGGTACATGCGCATGTAGACAAGGAGGCAGGCATGATCTATTGGCTCGTTGTTGGTCTTATCGCCGGTTGGCTGGCCGGGGTTGTCATGAAGGGCGGCGGTTACGGCATCATCGTGGACATCCTTCTCGGCATCGTCGGCGGCTTCCTGGGTGGCTGGCTTTTCGGCCGTTTGGGAATTTGGCCGGCCGGAGGTATGCTCGGGTCGATCATCGTCGCTTTCGTTGGTGCCGTCATCCTGGTGGGCATCACGCGACTCCTCAAACGAGTCTGACGCTTCGTTTTCAAAGCAGTCCCAAGCATTCAAATCGCGCCGAGGAGGCCAACGGCCCCGAAAGCGCCGTTTTTGTATTTTGGTAACTCCAGGAACCATTCTCCGCACTTTTCCCCTCGCTCAACCCAACCTAATCCTTCGAAGCTTCGACACGAATCGCACAGATTCATCACAATCTATTGGGTCAAATACCCCTGTACCCGGGGTCAGGTTGGCGACGCCTGGTACAGAGAAACAGAGGCGAAAACAGTGGCGAAAATCAATGTCTAGGTAAGACACTGATTTTAAACGGCATAAGCTGTTTCAAATTGGGTTATGGGAGTACCGGGAAACTAGTTTGGGCCCTAAAATGTATCTTCTGTACCATCGCGTTTAGGACAGGTCTGGTGTCAAATGGGACAGGTAAGACGACCTGGACCAAATGGCAGGTCGCATGCATCTAAAAAGGCAAGCCAATCAGTGAGCGAGAAACACTCAGAGGTTGGACGAGCGAGATCCTTACAGAGGAAAGATGAAGAACAAAGACAGCAAGCGGAAATGGATGTGGTGGTTCTTAGCGGTTGTGCTCGCGCTGCAACTCTATTTCGTACGTGAACTGTTAGCAGCCTTTGCGCTTTTCGCGCTGGGATTCGCGGCCATCGCCTTCGTAGTCATGAGCCTGTATATGCTTCAAAAGGCTTGGGAAGTCGGCGTTCAGCGGTTGGCCGACAGCCAGCACCCAGTCGTCGATATCGCCAGGCGTGGAGTTAACGCCGTAGAAGACCTCGCGCGCCGCCCGTTGCGCCGCCCGGGTTCAGCCGCGGCTCGTTAGGCCGCCATTAAGTTTGTGGTTTCTGCCAGCGCACACACGGAGCTGCTCAACCTGCGTCGCTCAGGATGATGAGCATCTTTTGCAGTAAAAGGGAAAAAGGCTAGCCGCCCTGAGAGAACGGCTGGCCTTTTTCCTTTTCCGAAGCACGCGGATGGCCTTTCCTCCCGTCCCTCAATGAGACGTCCCTGGCCCGTATTCCGGGGGGTCGTCACAAACCGGTTGACAGCAAAACCGAGCTGTTGTATTTAACCAGTCGGTTAAATACACGTGGCTCCCAAACACGTTTCGGAAGACTCCCTGGACCCGCTCACCTCCACCTTCGCCGCGCTTGCAGACCCTACGCGTCGAGCGATTCTCGCTCAGTTGATGTCCGGCGAAGCCTCCGTGACCGCACTGGCCGAGCCCTTTGAGATGAGCATGGCGGCCATCTCCAAGCATATCAAAGTGCTTGAAAACGCAGGTCTTATCACCCGCGGCAGGGCCGCCCAGTGGCGCCCGTGCCGAATCCATCCCGCCGCCCTTAAGAACGTCGCCGACTGGGTCGAGAACTATCGCATGGCTTGGGAGAAGAGGCTCGACCGCCTGCACGACTATATGAGTGGGCTACAAGCCAAGGAGAAAAAGCATGGCCGAAACAACCGGTAGCTCTGCCGCAGGACAAGCCAGGGAGGAACTCATCCTCACCCGCATCTTGGGCGCCCCGCGCAGCCTGGTTTTCAGGGCTTGGACCGATCCCAAGCATATGGCCCGTTGGTGGGGCCCCCGCGGCTTTACCACTACCACGCAGCGCGAATTCGCGGCGGAAAAACACGGAGCAATTGAAGGTGGAAAACAGACGCTCGAGCGGCTCGCCGAATCGGTCGGCTCGGGCTCGGTCAAGAACTGAGTGGACTATGTTTCCCGGCCCATCGCTCTCGCACGGAAGCCAGGAGTTGCTGTTTATCGGTTCGCATTTGGCGGACCAGCGCTTGGTCGCCGGTCTCTTCATGCCGGGCGGCCCACAGCACCATTTCCGTAAGGACCGGCGCAAGATCGATTCCCTTGGCCGTCAGCGTGTAAATCTGTCTTCGACCGTCGGCGGGATCGCGTGCGGTCTCAATCATTCCGTGGCATTCCAGGCGGCGCAGGCGGTCCGCCAAAATGTTGGTGGCGATTTTTTCGTCCAAGTGCAGAAATTCCTTGAACGTCTGGTATCCGCGGAGCATCATGTCGCGCAGGATCAAGAGAGACCAGCGGTCCCCCAGCATCTCCACCGAAGCGTTCAAAGGGCATCCGGAACGGCGCCTGGGCGGCGCTTTCTTTTTTTGCATAAGTTTAGCGTAGCAATTTTCACTTGCATCTTGCAAGTGAGATTGCCAGACGGCTCCAGGCGGGAAGAAAAGGAACTTGACATATTCCCATATAGGAATGTATTGTGCGTTCATGGCCCGGGCTGCTACAACTTCCGATGCTTTCAACGCTGTCGCAGAGCCCCGGCGCAGAGAGATACTCAACTACCTGGCGCTCGAGGAGCGGCCGGTGGCGGAGATTGTGGATGCTCTGGAGATGGAGCAGCCTTCCGTTTCGAAGCATTTGCGCGTCTTAAAGGATGTTGGGTTGGTGCTTGCGCGGCGCGACGGGCGGCAGATGTTTTACCGGACGAATGCGGCGGGGATCCGGCCTTTATATGAGTGGGCCGCTACCTTTGAACGATTCTGGCGGCACCAGTTGATCCGCGTGAAGGAACGGGCCGAGGAGAAGAGCGGTCGGTGAAAAAAGACTAACGCGATTCTTCATGAAGCCGCGAAAACACCTGGCGCACCGGATTTCTTCGAGCGTTGCGCCGAGGAGTCAAGGCCTGAACTAACCGGAACCGGTATGCCGGCACTCAAGTTAAAAAGAAAGTCGAAACAAGCGTGGAAACATAAGTTGAGATAAAACGTCATAAGCAACCAAGGAGGGGCAACGTGCAACTGAGTCCGTATCTTTTGTTCAACGGCCAATGTGAGGCCGCATTCAAATTTTACGAGAAATGTCTCGGCGGCAAAATCGAAGCGATCATGACCTTTGCACAATCCCCCATGGCACAACAGGTGCCAGCGGAATGGGGAAGCAAAGTCATGCACGCTAGCATGAACATTGACGGCATGATCCTGCTAGGCTCCGATCCCCCGCATGGTCATTACCGACAGCCACAAGGCTTCTCGGTCTCGCTCTCTGTCAAAGATGCCGCCGAAACCGAACGCATCTTCCATGAGCTGGAGCAGAACGGTACCGTGCAGATGCCCATCCAGAAGACCTTCTGGTCGGTTCGTTTCGGCATGCTGGTCGATCAATTTGGCATTCCTTGGATTCTCAATTGTGAGCAAGCAGCCGAGCAAGCGGCCTGACGTTTTGACCTAAAGGATGCTCGTAACCGCGGATCCCGGTCCGGTGTGAACAGCAAACTTAGCGTGGGGGAAATTCATGAGCTCGGTAACGCAAGGTTCAGCAATGGCTCAATCGGCTGCTTCAGCCGTTCCTACATCAAAAAAGATGGTGTGGATCGGACGGGTCCTGAGCGCCTTACCTGTGCTGTTGATGCTCTTCAGCGCGGTAATGAAACTGGTTAAGGCCGCTCCCGTCATCCAGGGATTCCCGCGATACGGATATCCTGAGAGCCTGATTGTCACCATCGGAGTGCTCGAACTCCTCTCGTGCGTCGTGTATCTGATTCCCAGTACGGCTGTTCTCGGCGCTATTTTGATGACCGCCTATCTTGGCGGTGCGACTGCCACCAACGTTCGCGTCGGCGATCCGTCCTACGTCATGACGGTCCTTCTGGGCGTTTTCGTCTGGGGTGGGCTTTTCTTTCGTGATGCCCGGCTGCGAGCACTTATTCCGTTCCGGCGCTAGCCTGCGCTTGGGGAACGGGCCTTATGTTTTGAAAGAAGGATTAAGGATTAAGGAGATGCACCAATGAATTTCACACCGGGGCTGTTCCTGCAAGACCTGAAAGTTGCCCTGCGCTCGCTGTATCGCGCCAAGGGCCTCGCTATCACGGTGGTCCTCACTCTTGCGCTTGGCATCGGCGCCAACGCAGCCATCTTCAGCTTGGTGCGCGGCGTCCTTCTTCGGCCGCTCGTCAACCGCGATGAGAACCGCCTCATTTACATCCAACAAAGCGCGCCCGGTATGGCGCCCGGGGGCGTCCCATTTTCCGTGCCGGAAATTCAGGACCTGCGCGCAAGCGTCAAAACACTCAACTCCTTCGGCGAGTTCTCTACCATCGGTTTCACTATGATCGGTCTTGGCGAGCCCCGGGAAGTTCGCGCCGGCGTAGTTGACGGCTCCTATTTTGACGTGATGGGTCTCCATCCCGTCCTTGGCCGTCTCATCGGCCCGCAAGACGACGGCCCTAAAGCCGCTGGCGTCGTGGTGCTGACCTATCGATTCTGGTCCACCACTTTCAAGAGCGATCCTTCTGTCATCGATAAAACCGTTCGCCTCGGCAGCTTTGGCGATAGATCCGCCACTATCATCGGCGTCCTCGAACCCTCGATCCCCTATCCCGCGGATACTGAAATTATGGCCAACATTGTCACCAGCCCGCACCATCTCTCCGCTACCATGATCACCGGCCGAGTCCATCGCATGACCGAACTCTTCGGCCGCCTGGCGCCCGGCGCCACTCTTGATCAAGCCCGCGCCGAACTTCGCACCGCCTATGGCGCGATGATCAAAGATCATCCCAAGGACTATTCGCCCCAAGCACATTTTCAAATCGACGCCAAACTCCTCCGTGAGCAGGTCACTTCCGGTGCGCGAACCGTTCTCCTTGTTCTTCTTGCCGCCTCCGGCCTCGTGTTTATCATCGCTTGCTCGAACGTCGCCAATCTTATCCTCGCGCGCACCGTCCGCCGGGAGGGCGAACTGGCCATCCGCGCGGCTCTGGGGGCGAGCGCGGGCGCGCTGCGCCGCACTTTGCTGGCGGAAAGTCTCATTCTTTGCGTCGCCGGCGCCACTCTCGGCGTAATCAGTGCACGACCGCTCCTCGCCGTGCTTGCCCGCTACGCCTCTCGCTTCTCCGTCCGCGCCCTGGACCTCACGGTAGACTTCAGCATGCTTTGGGTGGGAGCCTTACTCGCGGTCGTCGCCGCTGTGCTGCTGGCTTATGTTCCGCATCTTCCAACTGCCAATGCCTCACAGACTCCCGGCCTCACCAGCGGCGGAGTCCGCATCACCGGCAGCACGAGCCGCCGCCTCCGTATCTTTGCCGTCACGCAAATCGCCGCCTCGTTCATGCTCCTGGCCGGCGCCAGCATGTTGCTTAAAACGCTTCTCGCGATACAGGCGGCGCAGACCGGTCTCGACACGCGCCACGTCCTGGCCGTCAATGTCCCCGCTGTTGCCTACGGCAAAACTCCTGAACAAATCGTCGATTTCTACAAGGAATCGATTCGCCGCATTGATGCGCTACCCGGTGTGACCAAGACCGCTTTCGGCATTGTCGTTCCCTGGCGCGATGCCGGGAGCTTTGGCCCCGGCTTTGAGTTTTCTGCGGACGGTCACGTTCGTGCGCCCGGCGAAGAAGATCCGCGCGCCCAGTTGCGCACCATCTCTCCCGGCTTTTTTGCCGCGCTCGGCGTTCCCATCATCGCCGGCCGCGATTTCAATCAGCTCGACGGCCAGAGCAAAGATCCGGTGGTTATCGTCAGTCAAACTCTCGCTCAACGAATGTTTCCCAATCAGGATGCCGTCAATAGGCACGTCTATTGGACGGATCCGGTGATCAAATTCGTCCCCGGGATTAGCGCCGCGCCGCACCGCATCATCGGCGTCACTGCCGATGTTGACGACGAACACGTCGTTCCTGGCCCTAGCCTCACCGTCTACAATCCCTTTGAAGAGGGTCCCATCTTTGGCGGCCGCCTTTTCATTCATACCAGCGCAAATCCGTACTCTCTGGTCACGCCGATCACTCGCATCCTTCGCGGTATGTCCGCCGACCAGCCCGTTGAACGCGCCGCCACGCTCGAGGACGTGCGGGCCGAAGTTCTCACCCCGGATCGTCTCAACACCGTTGTATTCGGCGTCTTCGCCGCCGTCGCCCTAGCCATTGCCTTGGTCGGCGTTGCCGGCGTACTGGCGTTCTCCGTCAGTGCGCGTACCCGCGAATTCGGCATCCGTCTCGCAATTGGCTCGCAACCGCGGCAGCTGCTCGCTGGTGTCATCGCCGAGGGAGCCATAATCGCTGTCGCCGGAATTGTCGTAGGAGCCGCAGGCGGCTACGCGCTGGCCCGTCTGGCAGGCGGCTATTTTCAAGACATGCAAATGCCCGGCGCCATAGTGGCGGTGGTCTCAGCGCTTATTCTGTTGGCCGCCGCCGTCATTGCGTCTGCACTTCCGGCCGCGCGCGCCGCGCGCATCGACGTCATCCAGGCCCTCCGCGCCGAGTGAACCTGGCGTTCCTGGATTGGCTAGGGCCCCTCGGCACACCGCTGCCGGATGGTGGCCGCATATTTTCGTGTCCGTTTGCAAGGCTTGAACTTCGGAAGGTAAGGTCCTAATCGATGTGCAGAAACATCAAGACTCTTTTCAACTTCGAGCCACCCGTTACCTCGGACGAGATTCGGGCATCTTCGCTCCAATTCGTCCGAAAAATCAGTGGAATCCACAAGCCGTCGAAGGTAAACGAACCGCGGTTTTTGGCTGCGGTGGATGAAATAGCAGCTGTCTCGACCCGTCTTCTCCACGCCCTCGAGACCAGCGCGCCGCCCAAGGATCGCGAAGCAGAGGCGGCAAAAGCAAAGGCTCGAGCTGCCACGCGATTCGGAGCTTAAGTTCCGACGGATCCGACGCCGCAGGAAGGAGGGCCCTCTTCTGGCGTCAAGCTGGCCACTTTCGACGCAGACTCTCTCGATCACGCTTGGGGTGTGCCCCTTCTGTGCTACTCTTTGCGGCCGCTAGCGTATAGAACTAAGCCCACTGAGGAGATGGTGATGACCCGGCGAACCAAACTGGCCAAGCTGATGGGCATTGCCGTAGCACTTATGCTCGCGATTTGTTCCGTAAGTCCGGCGCAGGAAAAAGACAAAGTACCGGCTAAGAAGATCGCGATTCGCGCGGGACGTTTGATCGACGGCAGGAGCGATACGCCCATTCCGAACGCCGTGATCCTCATCGAAGGCGACAAAATTGTCTCCGTAACTGCCGGAGGGACGCCGCCCGCGGGCACGGAAGTCATCGATCTCTCGAAAGCTACGGTGCTTCCCGGATTCATCGACGTGCACACGCATGTACTTCTGAACGGAGACATCACAGCGGCAGACTACGACGAGCAACTGCTGAAGGAGTCCATCCCTTACCGCGCGATTCTTGCGGCGCGCAACGCACGCATTGCGCTTGAAAACGGTTTTACTTCGATTCGCGATGTCGAGACGGAAGGCGCGATGTATGCTGATGTCGACGTAAAGACGGCGATCGCTAAAGGTGAAGTTCCCGGCCCGCGCATGCAAGTTGCTACGCGCGCCATGGCTCCGACAGGAATGTATCCGCTGCTCGGGTATTCCTGGGAATTGAAAGTTCCCACGGGGGTGCAGTCTGTTGATGGTGTCGAAGGCGCGCGCAAGGCTGTCCGCGAACAAGTGATGTACGGAGCGGATTGGATCAAATATTACTCCGACCGCCGCTATCACTTTGGGGACGACGGCGTGCTTTACAGCATGGTGAATTTCACTGACGAGGAAGCCAAAGCCATCGTCGACGAAACGCACCGGCTTGGTAAGAAAGTCGCTGCGCACTGCATCGGTTCCGACGGAATTGCCGCCGCGCTTCGCGCGGGGGTCGATACGATCGAGCATGGCGACGGTTTCACCGACGCGCTTCTCGACGAGGCCGTAAAGAAGGGCGTTTATTGGGTCCCCACGATCACCGTGGGGGCATACGTTGCTCCGGGCCGCGGCGGCAATTGGATCAAAATGGTGGACCTCGAAAAAACCGCCTTCCAAAAAGGTCTGAAGAAGAACGTAAAAATTGCGCTCGGAACTGACGCCGGAGGTTTCGACTGGAAAGAACTGAACGAAGCGGAGGAATTTGTTTACTACGCGAACTACGGCATGACCCCCATGCAGGCCATTCGCGCGGGCACGGTGGTTCCAGCGGAGCTTCTCGGCTGGGGCGACAAGGTCGGCGTCATTGAACCAGGCAAGTGGGCGGACATCGTGGCCGTAAGCGGCGACCCGCTACAAGACATCACCGAACTGAAGCGCGTGAAATTCGTAATGAAAGGCGGCATCGTCTACAAAAACGAGGTGCCCAGGTAGAGGCGGATACCGAAAGGGAGCAATTTGGCCGCTCACGCCGAGCGCCAGGGGAAGTCTAACCACTCGGGATTTCGTATTCGGGAGTAGCGGTGATGCACACTCTATGGCAGGACCTGAAATTTGCTTTGCGCATGCTGAGGAAGCACCCAGGATTCACGGTCGTCGCCGTGCTTACACTGGCGCTGGGAATTGGCGCAAGCACGGCGATTTTCAGCGTCGTCAACACCGTCCTGCTCCAGCCGCTTCCGTACAAAGATCCGGGGCGCATCATCAACCTCTCGCAAATCGAGCTCAGAACCCAAGTCAGCGGCGGCTTCATGTCGTACACGAAGTACACACAAATCGTGGAACAGAACAAAACGCTAGCGAGCATCGCTGGCTTCTATCCCCTTACACTTAGTTTGGTTACCGAGAGGGAACCGGAAGCTGTCAACGGAGCCCGCGCGTCCCTCGATTTTTTCCGCGTTTTGGGAATTTCTCCCTTGCAAGGCCGCAGTTTTCTCCCCGAAGAAGAACAACCCGGAGGTGCTGACGTTGCTGTAATCTCCGACGGATTCTGGCACAGCCACTTCGCCGGTGATCCTCGGACGTTGGGGAAGCCGCTCGTTCTTGACGGAAAAAACGTGACCATCGTGGGAATCCTTCCACCAAGTTTCCGTTTTCCGGTCCAATTCCCGGAGCCAGATGTTTGGCTTCCTCGCCCTTCAGAGACAATACTGCTGACTCCCGCGCAGATTCACAGTGGCGCAAGCTACTTCAATGTAATCGCCCGATTGCGCCAGGGCGAGACTCTCCAGCGCGCTAGGGCGGAATTCGACACCATCAATGCGAGCTACAAACAACAGTTCGGGAGCAATGTCGACGCCACAAAGTTCGGAATTTTTGCGCAAACTCTGGAAGACAGTCTCGTGGGCGGTCTCCGCCCTTCGCTGCTCGTGCTGCTGGCTGCCGTTGGTTTCGTTCTTCTGATTGCGTGTGCCAACGTCGCGAATCTTCTTCTTGCGCGCGCCACCGCGCGCGAGCGGGAAATTGCGGTGCGCAAGGCGCTGGGGGCTTCGGGTGGGCGGCTTGTGCGCCAGTTGCTGAGCGAAAGCATTCTGCTTTCTGCGTGTGGCGGCGCTCTCGGCGTTTGTTTTGCTGCTGCGCTGATGCCTGCGTTCCGCACACTTAGCCCCGGGACGGTGCCGCGTCTGGACCAAGCGAAAATAGGCGGTTTTGTTCTGATTTTTTCTCTGCTTCTCTGCGTCATCACCGGAATTGTTTTCGGACTCGTTCCCGCTCTCGAAACTTCCAAAAAAGATCTCCAGGAAACTCTCAAGGAAGGCGGCCGCGGATCCTCCGAGGGAGGCGGCCGCGGGCGTTTCCGTGCTCTTCTTGTCGTGGCGGAGATGGGGATCGCGCTTGTGCTTATGACTGGAGCGGGGCTCTTGATCGAAAGTTTTTCCCGTTTGATGCAGGTCAACCCTGGATTCTCGCCGAAGAATCTCATGGCTTTTCCGTTGACGCTTCCTCCTAGCCGGTACTCCAAGCCTGAATTTCAGGCGCAGTTCTATCGCCAGCTGCTTGAGCACATAAGAGCGATGCCCGAAGTACAATCCACGGGCATCACCAGTTACTTGCCGCTTTCCGGGGCGATTCGTTTTGTGTTCGTTTGTCCTGAAGGGAGGATTTGCGAAGGGATTGGAAGAGATCCGACGAGTGCCGTGCGGCAGGTTAGTGCAGGCTATTTTGAGACAATCCGAACGCCGCTTCTCAGCGGACGAACCATCGAAGAGAAGGACATCGCTGGCGGTTCGCCTGTCGTGGTCATTAACGAGACGGCGGCCAAGCATTTTTTCGGCGGGCTGAATCCCCTCGGGAAACATCTTGCCAATTCGCGCGATATGGTGCAGCGCGAGATCGTCGGCGTTGTCGCCGATGTGAAATTCAGTGCTCTGAGCGCCGCCAATACGGAAGAGATGTATCTGCCGATGGCCCAGGTTCCCTGGCCCAATACGACGCTGCTGGTGCGATCGGGAGCCAGCGTTCAGTCTCTTGTCGTCGCCGTACGCACAAAGATTGCGGAACTCGATCCAAATCTACCGGTCACCGGAATTTCCAGCATGGAAGAAGTCGTCGGCGCTTCGGTCGCACAGCCAAAATTGACGATGCAATTCGTCGGAATTTTCGCGGGATTCGCGCTGTTGCTGGCCGCGATTGGAATTTATGGCGTGATGGCCTACACCGTGACTGCGCGGAAACAGGAGATGGGCATTCGCGTAGCTCTCGGCGCGCAACCAGCCGATATTTTGCGTCTCGTGGTGGGGCAGGGAATGCGCATGACGCTGCTCGGAGTTGCGCTCGGAGTTGCTGTTTCTCTGGCTCTTACACGTCTGCTCGCGAGCTTGCTGTTTGGAGTGCGGGCAACTGATCCGCTGGTTTTCAGCGCGGCCGCGCTCCTGCTCGTGGGAGTGGCCTTCCTGGCTTGCTATCTTCCGGCTCGGCGCGCCACGCGCGTCGACCCGATCATCGTGCTACGCTACGAATAGAAGAGGCCGCCATGCCTGTCGAAACTCTGTGGCAGGACATTAGATTCGCCGTTCGCATGCTGAGGAAGAGTCCGGGATTCATGGCGGTGGCCCTGTTCACCCTGGCGCTGGGAATCGGCGCAAATACCGCCATCTTTAGCCTCGTGCATACGGTTCTCTTACAACCGATTCCTTACCCTGCGGCGGAGCGTTTGATTTCGATTTCACAATGCGACTCGCGCACCAATACCAAAGGACTTTCGCTCTCGTTTCCCAAGTTCGAGCAGATCGCAGAACAAAGCCGCACACTCGAAAGTGTCGCCGTCTATTATTTGCGCGGGATGAGTCTGGCGACTCCGCACGAGCCGGAAGCCTTGAGCGGCGCTCGTGTTTCCGCGGATTTCTTCCGCGTCCTCGGCGTCGCGCCCGCTCGCGGGCGCACTTTTCTTGCCGAAGAGGATCAGCCGGACGCGGCCGACGTCGCGATTGTGACAGACGGATTCTGGCACAGCCACTTTGCGGCCGACGACAATGTGCTCGGTAAGTCTCTGCTTCTTGACGGAAACAGTGTCACCGTCATTGGAGTTCTTCCCGTCAGTTTTCGTTTTCCCTTCGAGACTCCCGAGCCGCAAGTGTGGCTCAGTCGCGTATCGGAACATCCGCTGTTGAAGCCGTTGCAAGTAAATATGGGCGCCGGTTATTTGTCCGGAATTGCGCGTCGGCGTTCGGGCCAGACCATCGCGCAGGCTAAAGCGGAACTGGGTACCATCAACGCTGGCTATGCCCAAAAATTCGCCGCCTATGCGGATGGGCCCAACCACGATCTCGAGGTCGAATCGCTCCAGGAAAACCTTGTCGGCGGTTTGCGCCGCTCGCTGCTCGTGCTGCTTGCCGCTGTCGGGTTCGTTTTGCTCATTGCTTGCGCCAATGTCGCCAATCTGCTGTTGGCGCGCGGCGCGGCCCGCGAAAAGGAACTGGCTCTGCGAAGAGCACTGGGCGCGTCGCACGGCCGGCTCGTTCGACAATTGCTATGCGAAAGTTTCGTGCTGGCTTTTTCAGGTGGCGCGTTGGGAATTATTCTCGCGTTCGCGCTCATGCCTTTGTTGCGCTCCGTAAAGGAAGCAAACATCCCGCGCCTGGCCGAAGTACATCTCGATCCGGCGGTCCTCTTGTTCTCACTGCTCTTGTGCGCAGTGACCGCGATTCTATTCGGCTTGGCGCCGGCGTTCGAGGCCGCCGGCAAGCAGTTGCACGACGCGCTTAAAGAAGGACTGCGCGGATCAACTGTTGGCGGGAGTCGCCGAAGATTTCACGCCGCGCTGGTTGTTGCGGAAATCTCCGTGGCCTTGGTGCTCATGACCGGCGCGGGACTGCTGATCGACAGTTTCGCGCGGTTAACGAAAGTGAATCTGGGGTTTGTGCCGCGCGGAGTTTTGACCTTCCCGATCGCTCTGCCCTCCAGCCGCTACAGCCAAGCGGAACAGCAGGCGGCGTTTTTCCGGCTCGCGTTGCAGCGCGTGAAATCCGTTCCGGTCGTCGAAGCTGCCGGCTTTGTGAGTTTCCTGCCGCTCTCTGGTGGTTACCGGGTAAGTTATTTCTGCGTCGAGGGGCAAATCTGCCAAGGTCTTGGCAAGGATCCTCTCATCGCCATCTGGCAGGTGAGTCCCGGCTACTTTGAAGCGCTAGGGGCTGCTCCGCTTCGCGGACGAGTTTTCGACGAACATGACATTGCCGGCGCGGCGCCGGTGATTATCGTCAACGAAACGGCCGCCAAACATTTCTGGCCGAACGAAAATCCCATTGGCAAACATATTGCGGGCTCGCGCGATGCGTTTCAGCGCGAAGTCGTCGGCGTCGTGGCGGACGCCAAATTCAGCTCCTTGAGCGATGCCAGCGCCGATCAACTCTACGTGCCCTTCGAGCAGTTGCCTTATGCCGCGATGACTTTGCTAGTGCGTTCGTCCGCGAAGCCTGGACCCTTGATAGACGCCATTCGCGGCCAGGTTAGGGAGATCGATCCCACATTACCGATTTCCGGAATTCGCAGCATGGAGAATGTCGTGTCCGAGTCGCTCGCGCAGCCGCGGCTGATCTCGCAAATTACGGGAGTTTTCGCGGGATTCGCGCTGCTGCTTGCTGCGATTGGAATTTACGGCGTGATGGCTTATAGCGTGGCTGCGCGCAAACAAGAGATGGGCATCCGCGTAGCTTTGGGCGCGAGAGCAGCAGATATCTTGTGGCTCGTGGTGGGGCAGGGGATGCGTGTGACGTTGATCGGCATCGCTATCGGCGTGGCCGTCTCGCTCACCCTCACACGTTTACTGGCGAACTTGCTTTACGGCGTGCCGGCAACCGATCCGCTGGTGTTCAGCGCAGCGGCGCTCGTTCTGGTAGGTGCTGCCTTCGTGGCGTGCTACATCCCGGCTCGCCGCGCCACGCGCATCGACCCAATCCTCGTGCTGAAATACGAATAGCCAACGCCTGCAAAATGCAGATGGCGGCAGAATCGCTACGACGGCGCAGGCCGGTTAGCAGGACCCATGTTCAGCGTGAGCATTAGAAAAATGGCTATGAGCAAACTCACGATGACGTAAAGGAATCCTGGAGCAAACGAGTGAGTGCGGTCCAGGAAATAGCCGATCACCGAAGGCGTTACAAAACTTCCGAGATTTCCGATCGAATTAATAAGCCCAATGGAAGCCGCCGCCGCGGATTCGCCGAGGAAAGCTGAAGGCACCGGCCAGAAAGATGGAAGAAAAGCGTTCGCAGTAGAAGCGACCGTAAGACATGCAAACGCAAACCAAAAATGTGATCCGGATACAATCGTCAAGGAGAACGCTACGGCACCCAGCATGAGCGGAATTGCGGTGTGCCAGCGGCGCTCATTGGTGCGGTCGGAATGCCAGCCGTTGAAGAGCATGGCGAACAGTACCGCGACATAGGGAACAATCGACAGCATGGTCACGGCGAAATCAGACATTCCCGAAGCGCGCTTTAGAAATGTCGGAAGCCAAATCGTCAGCGAGTAAATGCTGCTCACTGCGAAGAAATAAATGACCGTCAACTGAATGACCGTCGGCTGCCGCAGCGCTTCCCACACCCCGTAAGACCGGGCCGCTCTTTTCTCCAACCCCTCCCGCTCTAATTCGGCGGTGATCCACTCCCGCTCTTGCGGTGTGAGCCAGCGCGCTTCGCGCGGCAAGTCCGTGAGATAAAACACCGTGATGACGCCAAACACAATCGCAGGAAGTCCCTCGACGATAAACAACCAGCGCCATCCCCCTAAACCGAACCAGTGGACGCCGAGCAACCAGCCTCCGAGAGGGGAACCAACGATGTTGGCGACGGGAATCGCAATCATGAACATCGCGCCTGCTTTCGCGCGGTCTTCGGAGCGAAACCAGTGAGTGAGGTATACCAGAACGCCGGGAAAGAAGCCGGCTTCGGCCGCTCCCAATAGGATTCGAACGAGGTAGAAATGCGTGGGCGTTCGTATGAACGCCATCAGTACGGTGATGAGTCCCCAGGTAACCATGATGCGCGCGAACCATTTGCGGGCGCTCCAGCGCTCGACGATGAGACACCCGGGGATTTCGAAGAGCAGATAGCCAACGAAAAATATTCCGGAACCAAAGCCGAAGACGCGGTTGCTGAAGCTCAGATCGTGCGTCATTTCGAGAGCGGCGTAGCTGACATTCACACGGTCGAGAAACGCGATGACGAAGAGGACGAAGAGAAACGGTAACAAGCGCCGCGCAATGCGACGACGCGCGGCGAGGCCAATCTCCTTTGTGGAAGAGGGCAGAAGCATGCCGCTTGGGCTTCTAACATAACGAAGCGCGGATTGCACGCGAACGGAAGACTTGGTAAATGGTCAGTTTCCGGTTACCGCCTTTACCAGTCGCGATTCAGCTTCCTTTGCTGCATCCGGCACAGCACCTGCGCGAATGAGTCAAATGCAGAGTCATCTTGAACCGCACCCGGGCGTTTAACTGACGACGGGCGAAACGGGTTGTTTTTCGTTCTCTAGTCGATAGCTTAGTCGTTAGCGAGGTGGACGATGCGAAAGGCCTATGTGTTTCTACTACTGCTCGGCACCCTGACGGTGGTGGGAGCGGCAGGTAGTCCTCGGGCAAAGGAGACTCAAGACGAACAGGAACTTCGGCAAATCGAGGCGACCACCGCAAAAGGTGAGCAGCAAAATGATGTATCCATGATGAGGCTGTTTGCCAGCGATTTTGTTTCTGCCGGCAGGAAGGTGATGTCAAAACAGCAGCTTGAGGAAGCCGTGAGAAGTAACCTCGTATCCCACGGAAATGGCCCAAATCCGGTCACCATCGAGAAAAAGAATATGGCGGTTTATTTATTTGGTGACACTGCAGTTGTCACCTACATTAAGGAGTATCGGCAGACGCGTGACACCACGAAGTTCGTCGATGAAGATGATACAGATGTGTTTAAGCGGGGAACCAAGGGTTGGCTTCTGCAGTTCGGGAAATCGTCTCCCGTCGCCAACGCCGCGGTAAGCTGACCTCAACGCAATAGCCCGGGACCTATTCGTCGGGGATGTGCACGAAATGAAAAACTCTGGGCCGCCGCCGCACTCCCATAAGCCCGCTAGCCCATTATAGAAGGAACCGGATCTTGGCCAGTTCCTGCGTAGTCAAACTAATCGTAAATCGACACCACTGAAAAACCGAGCGAACTAATTCTTTGTTTCCGCGCCGGGCATGATGTTTTTCAGAGGCTGCGTGCGCTTGGGCTCGAGTTCGGGGTGCGGGAGCAGCTTGCGCGGGAGCATTTGGTCGCGCATGGCGGCGTTGTAGACAAAGGTGGCTTCGACGAGCGCAGCTTGGGCCAGGTCTTCGGGTTCGAGGCGCTCGTAGGTGTCCATGTTCGAATGGTGTGTTCGTGAGCCGTAGTCGAGCTGATCCTGGATGAACTGGAATCCCGGAAGGCCGACGGCGTCGAACGCTTCGTGATCCGTGCCGCCGGTGTCGCGCATCGTGAGCGTGGTGACGCCCAGATCTTTCAGCGGCTCGATCCATTGCGCGAAAATCGGGGCTACCGCTGAGTTGCCTTGCAAATAAATCCCGCGAACTCTACCGCTTCCGTTGTCCAAATTGAAATACGCCGACAGCTTTTGATGCTCGGGCTTGAGCTGGATGGGGCCCGCAGCATCGCGATCGTACTCGGTGACCACGAGCTGGTCCGGCTCATTCGAACGCGGAACAAAACCAAAATGTTGCTTCACGTAACCGTAGGAGCCGAACTCCCCTTGCTCTTCGCCGGTCCACAGGCCGGCGCGAATGGTGCGGCGGGGCTTCACTTCGAGCGCGTTCAGGATACGCATGACTTCCATGGCCACTACGCTGCCCGCTCCGTTGTCAGTTGCGCCGGTCGCTGAGGCCCAGGAATCGAGGTGGCCGCCGAGCATGACGATTTCGTCTTTCAGCCTGGGGTCGGTGCCGGGGATTTCGGCGATGGTGTCGAAGCCGTGTTCGTGGTCGCCGTTGAACTTTGTGTCGATGTCCAGTTCGATGTTCACGGGAACGCCGGCTTTCAGAAGGCGGTACACGCGCCCAAAATTTTCAATGGCGGTAACTGCGACGGGCAAGGGGTTCGCGTGGTCACGCTGATAGATGAGCCAGCCGAAGCCGGCGCCGGTATCGTCGAAGATCGTGCCGCCCGAGCCTCCATTGTTTTTGCCATCGCGGCTGGGCGTAATCACAGCAACGGCCTGTTCAGAGGCGAGGAAGTGGCCGATCTTTTCGCGGAACGCCAGAGTTTTGAGAAATGTCGCGAAGGAAAAGGAGTTGGCCAGGCTGGTGGGATATTCCTGGATGCGTTTGAGGTCGGCGTCTTCGTTGCGCGTGAAAAGCGGTTTCTCGACGGGCTTCACTTCGCGCATTTCGCCGAGGAAAATAATTTTTCCCGCTAGCTTGCCTTTGTATTTGTCGAAGTCGGCTTCGGTCTTAAGGTCGACCCAAACCGCGGGGGCTGTGACTGGGCCCTTGGTGGCCGGCGACCACGGCGCGGCTTGGGCTATGAAGACGGCCACGTCCGGAGCAGTCATACGCACCCAGGTGTTTAGTTGCTGCCAGCCCATGCCGAACTCGCCCCAGTCCTCGAGATGCGCGTTGCTGCAGCCCATGGCGGTGAATTGATCGCGGGTCCATTCGTTGGCCCGCTTCAGATTCGGAGAACCGGTCAGGCGCGGGCCGATGCCATCCATGAGACCGGAGGCGTACTCCATGATATGCGAGTGCGCGAGAGCTTCCTCGCGGATGTTCTGGTACATGGCAAAATCGAGAGATTCTTTTTCCGGCTGCGGCATTTCATAGGAGGGCCGCGCCGTTTCTTTTGGCGACGTTTCTTTTTTATCTTTGTCCGCGGCGAACAACGAGAATGCCAGGCCGGCAATCGGAATCGCGGCTGGAGCGAAGATTCTCAGTAAGCGCATGAACGTTTCCTTTTTCGAAAAAGAATTCGAGGAGCATAACAAAGGCGGGGAGAATTACCAAGAATCGCCGGAGTCAGAATGCGGAACAGCATGCTTGCCGGCTGGCCCTCAGCCGACTCATGTTTCACACTGCCGTCCTGGCATTGACTGGCCTGGTAGCCGGTCCTAAGATGCATGCCGAAGGACAGGATTTCCAAGCATGATCGGCCAAATCCTCGACCGCTATCTCATCGTTGAAGAGATCGGCGCAGGCGGCATGGGTGTGGGGTATCGCGCCCTTGAGGAACAGCAAGCCCGCAACGTTGCGCTCCAGGCTCTTCCCGCCGTCGATGAGGCTGCTCGCAAACGCTCCCGCGGCAGGCCCTCCAGCTGGCACAAGCGGAAAAGTTCTCTGGAAGCGAACTCGCCGTCCGGACTATCCTGGAGCGTTCGTTGCTCGCCCAGGGGAAACTAGCCCAAGCCGAAAAGGAGATTGCTGACGCGGAGGTCGTGGTGCCACGGAGGGCCGATTGCGGGGTATCGACACGGCCATTACGGACGCCTGTGGGCATGCGGCCAACGGCAAGGGGCCGAAGTTTAAGTTTAGCCCGCGTGCTGGCCGAAGCCACTCGTCTCCGGTTGCTGCCGCTCTCAGTTCGAAGCGCGGCTCGGGATGATTTCGCGCTTCCAGCGCCCGCTGGACGCGGTTACAATTCTTGCGCAGTTGGCGGGGGCATCGGCCCCCAAGCTGCGTCGTGAATGTCCGATCGATTTTTGTTCGTGAGCGGACTGGCCTCAAAATGAGTCGGGGCTTGCTTTCCGAAAGGAGACGATTCCGTGGCCGAAACTACGAATCAACATGCGCTGGGCGACCGCGCAGCATTTCAACTTGCGAATGTCACCAAGACTCCGCCGCAATATGAGGCCATTACGCCGCGGTGGCTGGTGCGATTTCTGGATTGGAAGCCGCTGGAGGCGGGGACGTTGCGCGTCAACCGCGTGGCGGACGACAAAACGATCGACGTGGTGTGCGGTCAGAAAGACGAAAAGGCGCTGCCGGAGACTTACGTCGAATACGAAGAGAAGCCGCGTGAATACACTTTATGCGGGATTTCAGCCGTACTTGATGTTCATACGCGCGTTTCCGATCTCTACAGTAATCCGTATGACCAGGTGCGGGAGCAATTGCGGCTCACGATTGAAAATGTGAAAGAGAATCAGGAGGGTGAACTCGTCAATAATCCTGATTACGGGCTTCTGAAAAATGTTTCGGCAAGTCAGCGGATTTCGACCCGCAAGGGTGCTCCGACCCCAGACGATCTGGATGAACTGCTCACGAAAGTTTGGAAGGAGCCTTCGTTTTTTCTGGCTCACCCGCGTGCGATTGCGGCTTTCGGCCGGGAATGCACACGGCGCGGGGTGCCACCGCCGACGGTCACGTTGTTTGGCACGCCCTTTGTGACCTGGCGAGGGGTTCCGCTGATTCCTACCGACAAGCTTTATATCGATGGGAACAAGAAGGCCAAGGGGCCAGCGGGAAAGACCAGCATTCTTTTGTTGCGCGTCGGAGAAAAAAAGCAGGGAGTGATTGGGCTGTTTCAGCCGGGGTTGCCGGGCGAGCAGACTCCTGGACTGTCGGTGCGGTTCATGGGGATCAGCAACAAGGCGATCGCGTCTTATTTGATTTCACTGTATTGTTCGGCCGCGATTCTTGTTGACGATGCGATCGCTGCGCTCGAAGACGTCGAAGTCGGACACTACCATGAGTACAAGTGATTCAGGGGAGAACGCGCCGCGGTTTCCGGGTGGGGCCTTCGAAACGGTGCTGCCCGGCGAGAGCTTTGGCGTTCCGGCGGGCGTTCCAGATCCCGGGGTTTTGGCGCGCATGGCCAATGAGTTCTTCACGGCTTTGCCGGAATTTTCGCAGGCAGGACAGAGCGCGCCCGCTGTTCCCCAACTGAATGCCGCAGTTCCGGGAGCGGCCGCAGCCTTGCCTGCATCGGGAAATCCGGCGGCGCTTACCTCTTTGCCGACCACTGGTATTCCCACCGAAGCGGAGTTGCGCGCCCTGCCTGCGTCCCTGGCCCCAGCTGCGGCGCCGTCATTGGTTGCGGGGCTTTGGCCTGCAGCTTTGCCGGAAATTCCCGGGGGCCTGGGTGCGATGAATCTTTCCGCACTTCCGTCGTTTTCTTTTCTCCACGAAATCAGGCCGCTGTTTTCTTATCCCATGGCCTCACCGCTCGCGGCCGCTCCGCCAATGCCGGCTGTGAAGATTCCGGGCGAGACCGAACTGCGTGCCCTCGCTAACAATTTTTCTTCTCTGGCGACTCCGCAGATCCTTGATTCAGGCTCGTACCTTGGTGCACCTCAAGTTTCGGCCGCCACGCCGCAGATTGGCGCGCTGGACAAGCTGGTTTCTTTCGCTTTTCTTGATGAGGTTCGGCAACTTGCTCCCGCGGGAACGTTGCCTGCCGCCGAACCGTTGCGCGTCAGTTCTGCGTTGCTGCCGGGATTGAATATCTCTTCCGGGCCGTTTGACGTGCAGTCCATACGCCGCGATTTTCCGATTTTGCAGGAGCGTGTTCACGGCAAGCCTTTGATCTGGCTGGACAACGCTGCTACCACACAGAAACCGCAGAGTGTGATCGACCGTCTGAGCCATTTTTATACCCGCGAGAATTCGAATATTCATCGGGCCGCGCACGAGTTGGCGGCGCGTGCCACGGATGCGTATGAGGCCGCGCGGGACAAAGTGCGACGATTCCTGAATGCCTCGACGGTGCGCGAAATTATTTTTGTTCGTGGAACTACCGAGGCCATCAATCTGGTAGCGCAGAGTTGGGGACGGCAGAACATTCAGAAGGACGACGAGATCGTCATCACCTGGCTGGAACACCACGCCAATATCGTCCCGTGGCAGATGCTTTGCGCGGAGAAGGGCGCGCGGTTGCGCGTGGCGCCTGTGGACAACAGCGGGCAGGTGCTGCTCGACGAATATCAGAAGCTCTTGGGGCCGCGCACCCGGCTTGTCGCGTTTGCGCAAGTTTCAAATGCGCTTGGGACGGTCACTCCGGTGCAAGAGATGATCGAGATGGCGCACCGTTATGGAGCAAAAGTGCTTCTGGATGGCGCGCAGGCTGTTTCGCACATGCGGACCGACGTGCAGCTCTATGATTGCGACTTTTATGTTTTCTCCGGGCACAAGATGTTCGGGCCAACCGGTATCGGAGTGGTCTACGGCAAGCTGGATATTCTGGAGAATACGCAGCCGTGGCACGGCGGCGGGAATATGATTCAGGATGTGACGTTCGAGAAGACAACCTATCAGCCCCCGCCCGGGCGATTCGAAGCCGGTACGGGCAACATCGCGGATGCGGTGGGACTGGGAGCGGCGATTGATTATATCGAGCGGATCGGGATGCATAACATTGCGCGTTACGAGCATGATCTTTTGGTGTATGCGACGGAAGCGCTGCAACGCGTGCCCGGGCTTCGTTTGATCGGAACGGCGAGGGAGAAGGCGGGAGTTCTGTCGTTTGTGCTGGATGGCTTCCGGACCGAGGACGTCGGCGCAGCGCTGAACCGCCAGGGCATCGCGGTGCGCGCGGGACATCATTGTGCGCAGCCGATTCTTCGGCGCTTCGGAGTGGAGAGCACGGTTCGGCCGTCGCTGGCTCTCTACAACACGTGTGAAGAGATCGATGCGCTAGTCAATGCTCTTTGGAACTTGAAACAAGGACACGGCTCCCTCTAGGTCATCCTTAGGAATGGCAAGCGTGATGGGTATCCGGCCTGTCATGTGGCGTGCTAACATCCGCGCCGCAAAATCTAGACTTGAGGTCTTCCTGGTGCGCCACTTTTTGTTTCTAATTGCTGCGGTCGTCAGCTTGTCCACAAGTTTGTTTGCGCAGTGGCCGCCTGCTCCGGGTCACACGACTTTGGAGGTGTGGCCGCATGGGGCTCCGGGCGCGGCGGCAATTCCGGCTCCCGAAGGCGACACGACGACGGCCAAGGACCATCTCGTCGCCGGCCGGGCTGTCGTTCGAATTGGCAATGTCTCTCTACCGACGCTGACGCTTTACAGGCCCACGGGCAAAAGCACGGGCGCAGCGGTGGTAGTTTTTCCCGGAGGCGGGTATCGCATTCTGGCGATCGATCTCGAAGGTACGGAAGTTTGCGACTGGCTGAACTCGGCGGGCATCACGTGTGTGCTGCTCAAGTACCGCGTGCCGGATACCGGGCCGTACCCAAAATCCGCTGCCGCTTTGCAGGACGCGCAGCGCGCGCTCGGGATGGTGCGGTCTCACGCGGCAGAGTGGCATATCGATCCAAAGCGTATTGGTGTTCTGGGCTTCTCCGCGGGGGCACACCTTGCGGCAGCGCTCAGCACTCATTTCGATAAACGCGTTTACGATCCGATCGACGCTGCTGACAAGATCAGTTGCCGGCCGGATTTTGCGGTGATTGTTTATCCGGGCTATCTGGCGATTGAGGAGCAAAACTTTGCGGGTAATGCGGACATCCATCCGACGGAGCAGACTCCACCATCGTTCATCGTGCAAGCGGAGGACGATCCGGTGCACGTCGAAAATTCGACCGTTTATTTTCTGGCTCTGAAGAACGCCAAGGTTCCGGCGGAGATGCATTTGTATGCGCAGGGCGGGCATGGCTATGGACTTCGCCGGACTGAGCTCCCTGTTACCGGGTGGCCTCAATTGGTGGAAACCTGGTTGCGCACCATTCAGATTTTGCCGGCGTCCGCGCGCTGAGAGCATGCGGACGGGCGAGCACCACCCCTCCGGCTCACATTCGAGAAAAAACATCAGAAGAAAGCGGCACCGCCGTCCACGTTGATGGATTGACCGGTGATGGCACTGGATTGGTTGGAGCAGAGAAAGAGGGCGGCGCGGGCGACCTCCTCGGCGGTTTGCCCGCGGCCTTGCAAAATCGTGCTTAGGAAGCCGGCGAGTTGCTCTTTCGGACTCATGCCTAGTTTTGTTGCCAGCGTGTTGCCTAATTCTTTGGACATGCGCGTTTCGGTGACTGGGCCGGGGCAGATGGCGTTGACGCGCACGCCTTTGCGGGCGGCCTCGGCGGCGGTGATGCGCGTGAGGCCCAGCATGCCCGCTTTCGCGGCGGCGTAGGCGGAACCCCAGGGAAATGCTGCTTTGGCGGAGAGGCTCGAGATGTTGAGAATTACTCCGCAGCTTCGCGCGTACATTTCCGGGAGGACGAGTTTGCTCAGCAGGAAGGCGGCGCGCAGGTGCACGGCGATGACCTTGTCGAATTCCGCGAGAGGGTACTCTTCGACGGGAACGACGGGGCCGTAGTGGCCGGCATTGTTGACGAGGATATCGATCTTTCCAAATCTTGCGTGCGCTTCCGAGACAATACGCGTGCAATCCATTTCGAACGCAAGATCGGCGAGAGCATAGTGTGCGCGTCCGCCGCGACCGGATATTTCTTCGGTGGTCGCGACGAGCTCGGCTTGCGTGCGCGCCGTTAGGAATACGGAGGCTCCTTCCCCAGCAAAAAGTTGCGCCATGGCGCGGCCAATGCCTCGGCCAGAGCCGGTGATCAAAGCGACTTGGTCTCTAAGGAGCATAGGAAGAAGAGAATAGAGGCAGCGCGCTGCAGAGGCAAGTTACTTGGCCAGCTCATACTGCGGGTTCAGAGAGGAGCCATGAAACCCTCTGGCCGAGAACTGTCCTTCCGTCCAGGTGCAATTACCCTCGTGGGCGTTTAAGCTTAACGCAAGAGAGCGTGTACGCATTGCTGCGGCATTCCGGCTTAGGCCGGTCCGCCTTTCCAGAAACTGCGGCCTCCACTCAGCCCAGCCGCTGACTTCGACTTTGGGGGTAGCGCCTGTGCGTCGGCCAATTTTCCTAATCCAATCAAGTGCGGTGGCTGCTGCGCTCGCCGTCGCGGGGTGCGCAGGATTGATCTCATCCAATAACTCGAACGGCGGAACGAAGACGATCGAGCCGACGATTGTGGCTCAGCCGGCGAGTCTGACGGTGACCGCGGGGCAAACGGCCACGTTCAGCGTGACGGCGGCGGGAACCGCGCCATTCAGCTATCAGTGGTTGAAAAACAGCGCAAACATTAGTGGTGCGACAGCGGCTAGCTATACGACACCTGCCACCATTGTCGGTGATGGCGGAGCGAAATTTGATGTGGTGGTGAGCAACTCGGCCGGGAGTGCCACGAGCGCGATGGCAACACTGACGGTCGATGCGGGTCCGGTGGCGCCGACGATCACGGCTCAGCCAGCAAGTCAATCCGTGACCCTCGGACAAACGGCGACGTTTAGCGTGACGGCGACGGGGACCGCGCCGCTCACCTACCAGTGGCAGAAGAATGGCGGGAACATCAGTGGCGCGATGGCGGCGAGTTACACGACACTTGCGACGGTTGCTGGCGATAGCGGAGCGAAATTCGATGTGGTGGTCAGTAACACGGTAGGAAGTCAGACGAGTACGATGGCCACCCTGACGGTGAACGCGGCTCCGGTGGGGCCAACAATCACGATGCAGCCGGCGAATCAGACGGTGACTCTGGGACAGACAGCGACGTTCAGCGTGACGGCGACGGGGACCGCGCCGCTCACCTACCAGTGGCAGAAGAACGGCGGGAACATCAGTGGCGCGACGGCGGCGGGTTACGCGACACCCGCGACGGTTGCTGGCGATAGCGGAGCGAACTTCGATGTGGTGGTCAGCAACATGGTAGGGAGCCAGACGAGCACGATGGCCACCTTGACGGTGAACGTGGCTCCCGTGGGGCCAACCATTACGGCTCAGCCGGCGAATCAGACGGTGACGGTGGGACAGACAGCGACATTCAGCGTGACGGCGACGGGGACCGCGCCGCTCGCCTACCAGTGGCAGAAGAACGGCGGGAACATCAGTGGCGCGACGGCCGCGAGTTACACGACACCCGGGACTGTTGCTGGCGATAGCGGAGCGAACTTCGATGCGGTGGTCAGCAATATGGTAGGGAACCAGACGAGCACGATGGCCACCTTGACAGTGAATGCGGTCACTGTTTCCACGATCGATGTCCTCACCTATCACTACGACAATTTGCGCACCGGACAAAATCTGAACGAGACGATTCTCACTCCGGCCAATGTGAACTCGACGAAATTCGGCAAGCTCGGCGCGTTCACCGTGGATGGACTAGTGGACGCGCAGCCGTTGTACCTTTCGGCGGTGGCGATTCCGAGCGTGGGAACGAAAAATGTCTTGTATGTGGCGACCGAGCACGGCAGCGTGTATGCGTTTGACGCGGACTCGGTCAACGGAAATACCAGCGCGTTTCTGTGGAAGGCTTCTGTGCTCGGCAGCGGCGAGACCTCCAGCGACGACCGTGGATGCGGGCAGGTCACGCCGGAGATTGGAGTGACGGCTACGCCGGTGATTGATCGCACACGAGGGGCCCATGGAGCCATCTATGTGGTGGCGATGTCGAAAGACGCCAGTGGAAATTATTTCCATCGCCTGCACGCTTTGGATTTGACCACGGGAGCGGAGCTCTTCGGCGGGCCAATGCTCGTCGTAGCTACCTATCCGGGTACTGGCGACAGCAGTTTGAATGGCAGCGTGGTTTTTGAAGCGAAACAGTACAAGGAACGGCCCGGGCTTTTGCAAATCGGCGGAACGATTTACACGACCTGGTCTTCGCACTGCGACGCGCGTCCGTATACTTCCTGGGTGATGTCCTATGACGCAAACACGCTGGCGCAGACGAGTGTGCTAAACCTCGTGCCGAACGGGAGCGAAGGCGGGATTTGGATGGCGGGGACGGCTCCTGGCGCGGATGCGTCCGGCAACATCTATTTTATGGTAGGGAACGGGGACTTCGATACGACACTGAATGCAAGCGGTTTTCCAGCGAATGCGAATTGCGGACAATGCTACGTGCGGCTGTCTTCCAGCCCACCCATCACACTGCTCGATTACTTCACGCCATCGAACACCGTCTCGGAATCGAGTGGCGACGTGGACTTTGGTTCGGGCGGGCCGCTTCTTTTGCCTGACCTGGTCGACGGCAATGGGACCACGCGCCATCTCGCGGTCGGCTCGGGCAAGGACGCCATCATTTACGTTGTGGACCGCGACAACATGGGAAAGTTCAACAGCGGTGCGGACAATATCTATCAGCAGATCAGCGGGCAGATTGGCGGGGTGTGGTCGAAGCCCAGCTACTTCAATAACACGGTCTACTACGGCGCGGTTGGCGACCAGCTGAAGGCCTTTCCGATCACCAGTGCAAAACTCTCGGCAACACCCGCGACGCAAAGCCCCAACAGTTTCGCTTATCCGGGAACAACGCCCAGTATTTCGGCGAACGGCACGTCGAACGGGATTGTTTGGGCGGTGGAGAACAGTTCGACGGGCGTGCTGCACGCTTACAACGCGGCAAATTTGACGAGCGAGCTTTACAATTCGAATCAGGCGGCAAATAATCGCGACCATTTCAGCGACAACAAGTACGTCACGCCGATGGTGGCAAATGGCAAGGTTTACGTCGGCACGCCGAATAGCGTCGTGGTTTTTGGTCTGCTGCCGTGAGTACCGCCGAGCCAGAAAAAAGAGGGTGACCGGCATTCTTGCCGGTCACCCTCCAATCTCCGGAAGCCAACAAAAAGCGCGCTATTTCTTGCCAGGCTTCAGATCTTTGAGCAAATGATGAACGAGGTCGTTGATATCGCTCTGGGTGAGCGAGAAGGCATCGCGGCGCACCGGTTTTTCGCCAACGGCGCGATAGGCCAAATGCTTGGCTGATTGCTGGACCCAATCGAAGACGATGGTTCCTTCGCGGAAATGAATGTTTTCGTAGCCTAGGTACGCCGGGCCATAACCCCATGATTCCCAGCAGCGAAACGGCCCGCAAACCAGTCCCGGATACGCGCCGGGGTAGCCCACGGGCGCAGTCGCATTGTGCCGATTCACAGCAAATTTATAGTCCACCAAAAATTCCGCGGCGGCGGGATCGCTAACTTGCTTGAAACCCTTCGATGTGAGGGTCTGTTCGATGGCGGTCTTCACGCGCCCGCGAACGATTTCGTCGTTGGCATCGGGGTCGCGCCTCGCGGGCTGAGCACGTTGATCACGCCGGATGTCGTCGCGCGAAATAACGGGGCGGCTGTCGCCCGGGCGAGTCGCTTCTTCCACGGCGGGCCGCCACGCCCACGTGGCGTTTCTCGCGATGCGCACGTCCCGGTCGCGGGTTACTTGAACATATTCATCGCATCCGACGACGAAAATCAAAGAAAGAAAAGCGCCAGCGGTCAAAAGCCGCTTGGGTGTGCTACCTGAATGCAAATTCCGCATTGGACTAGCCTCCAAAGGCATATCTATCCTCTGCCTTGTTGAACCCCGCACGCATTGGATAGTTGCGGCGGGAAAAAGGGTTGCGCGTTGGCCTGTTTTCCCGATCGAAAGCCAATCCCTCAAGTCTTCCGATTTTCCCAATCCTTGGGGGGAAAGACGACAGGCCAGAATTTCGGCGATGCGAGCTCAAACTCGAAGGCTACGGCGAAGTAATCCGGGCTCGGTTGATCGATGCGGACCACATGGCCGCTTTCCTCCATCCCGGTTTGCGGGTTCACCAGAATGATTGGCTGGCCGGCGAGGAGATCCATTTTTAATTTGATCAGGCCGCCATGTGCGTTAACGACGAGCGTGTGTGTGTGTTCCTGGACCTGGACGCGGTCCCGCGTCTCGGCGACAACCGTGATGGGTATCTGCAGCATCACACGCGCACTGCGACGGCGATTGCTGGGATCGGCAGCGGGCACAAGACTCTCCGTTAAGGGGCTCCGTTCGCTGCGAGTCCTTGGAAGAAAATCAGGCTATGGCGCCTGCAGTCTCCGAAGACACCTGTACGGCGGCAGCGCGGTCGGGCCGGCGCACTTGGCACGAGAAGAGCAGCCACTCGATGCCTGTTTATTAGTCTACCGAAGGCAAGTGCGGCTAACCTGCCCGGAGTGACTCTTGACGTGCATTGGTAAATGGCTTCTCCGGGCGGACGGTTCGTGGAGGCATGGGTGTGTTCAGGGAAGCGTCGTGGGATTAGGGAAGCATCATCGATTGAAGGCGGGATTTCACGTCCGGCCATTCCGAATCGAGGATGCTGAAGTAAACGGTGTGCCGGATGCGGCCGCTGGCGGTGATCATGTGATTGCGGAAGGTGCCTTCCTCGCGCGCGCCGGTGCGCAGGATCGCGGCACGCGAACGTTCGTTTAGGGAATCGGTTTTTAATTCCACGCGAATGCAGCCTAGCGTTTCAAACGCATGCCGCAGCAAAAGATACTTTGCTTCTGTGTTCGCGGCGGTGCGTTGCCACGCCGGCGCGACCCAAGTCCAGCCAATCTCCACGCGATGATGGATGCGATCGATGTTGCCGTAGCGTGTGCTGCCAATAGCGCGATTGCTGGGTTTTTCGACGAGGGCGAAGGGCAAGGAAACGCCGCGCGCCTGCTCATCTAGTGCGGTATCAATGTAAGCGAACATCTCGTCTGGCGTGCGCACAGGAACGGGAATCCAGCGCCACAGCTGCTCATCGAGCCCGAAGGAGGTGAGATCGGCGTGATGCGCCTGCGAGAGCGGTTCGAGGCGCACGTGGCGGCCTTCGAGGGTCACCGAAGCGACCATCATTTCTGCGCCTAGTTGTGGGTTCATGCTATGGGCATGGTACCGCCGCACCGGCTGGTTCGAGGAGCACCAATTTGGCCAGGGGCTTTCGGTTGGGGGCCGCATGCGGGTAAACCAAAACAAGCGTGGCAGCGTCTTATTATTCGGACATGTGCGGGAACTTTCTGCCTGAAATGAATGAACTAGTGATTAGAAGCTGCCGGCCGTTGGTGGTTGAGCTCGGAAAATCATGAAGAACTCTTCTCGTCGTCTTGGATCACTGTCTTCAACAAATCCTTCAAGCGCGGAACCCCGCCCGATTCGCCTGCACTTGGGCTTAGCTGCACTTTTATCCTTGATGCTTACGCTTGTGGTCCAGGATTTTCGCGCGCAGGAGAAGCCCCCGGAATCGCCACAAGCGCAATCGCAGCCAGAACTAAAGCGACCGCAGGTGGGCCAGCCAAAGATAGCCGTCGAAGTCAAAACCGTCAGCGTGCTGGCCACGGTGCGGGACAAGCACGGAAAAATTATCCCGAACCTGACCAAAGACGATTTTCAGTTGGATGAAGACGGGCGTCCGCAAACCGTCAACTATTTCGCGCACGAGAGCGACTTGCCATTGCGGCTCGGCCTACTAGTGGATACCAGTCTGAGCCAGAGGCGCTTGATCGATCAGGAACGGAGTGCGAGCTACAGCTTTCTCGATCACCTGCTTCGTCAAGACAAGGATTTGGCATTTGTGATTCATTTCGACAGGGAAGTGGAGTTGCTGCAGGAGTTCACGCCGTCGCGCCCCAAACTACAAGCCTCGCTCCAGGCTCTCGAAACGCCGCAATCCGACAACAACGGGGGTGGAGGTAGAAGCAGCGGAGGCGGGGGTGGAAATGGTGGTGGAGGGGGAGGAGGACGTGGCCGAGGTTCACACGGCGGAGGCACGCTGCTCTACGACGCGGTTTTCTTGGCGTCCGACGAACTCATGAGCAAGCAGCAGGGCCGCAAGGCGCTGATTATCCTTTCGGATGGCGTGGATCACGGCAGCAAGGAGACTTTGGCGGAGGCCATCGCCACCGCACAGCGCGCCGACACCATCATCTATTCCATTTTGTTTGCCGAGGACGAAGGAAACAGCCGCCCCGGCGGGTTCGGGATGGGGCAGCACGGCGGAATGCACGGCGGCGGCGGCAGATTCCCACCACAAGAGCAGCGTCCCGACGGCAAGAAAATCCTCGAGCAACTTTCCAAGGAAACAGGCGGGCGCATGTTCAAAGTCTCCAAAAAGGAGACGGTTGACGCAATCTACGCCGAGATCGAAGAAGATTTGCGCAACCAGTACAGCCTCGCGTACACCCCAGACCAGGGCAACACGGTCGGCTATCACAAGATTCATCTCGTCGCCAAACCGAAAGACCTCGTCGTTCAAGCCCGCGACGGCTATTATTTCGGCCAGTAGCCGAGCGCCGCCGCCATCCCTGTTTCCGGGATCTTACTCTGAAAATCAATTTGCCTGCTTTTCGGGCAATCAGATGTTGCCACCTGGAGGCCCGGTGTTCCGACACCCATGATAGGTCTTTCTCCAGAGGGCAAAAGCTCTCCCTGCGCGATCCTCCTTTTGGTGCCGCAGCCTGATGGGTTGCGCCGTGGCTGCCGTCAGCGGACTGGTCCAGTGAGCGAGTGCTCATGCACCAATAGCGAATCGACGCGTCCGCGGAGGTTGACCATTGCCACCGTCAAATCGGGCCGCCAAGATACGCTGGATGGACTCTCCAGCCAACCCGATCCCTTCCGGAACGGGCGTATCGGCATCTCTCACGACGCCGCCAGCACCTCAACGCAAAAGCGAAGCGATCGCTTTTCTCCTATCTTTCTTCTTCCCTGGCGCAGGTGCGTACTATTGCGGGAAAAAACGTGCTGGGCTTTGGACCTTTGGGCTGACCGTACTTTCCGTGCTGATTCTCTATCTGCTCGCCCGGCCCAAGCCACAGGGGACTCTGTTGTTGGTTACCGGGCCCCTCTTCCGAGTCTCCTTGGTCCTTTGCGCCTTCGCCATTTGGGATGCCCTGGCGACGGCGCGCGCGGTAAACGCGGGCCGCGGCAACGTGGACCGCTTCAATCCCCGGCTTGCCGCGATGCTCAATCTGGCCACTCGCGGATTTGGATACTTCTATCTGCGGGAACGCCGCCTGGGTCTGGCGGCTTTTCTCTATTCCTGCCTCTTCGCCATGGCCGCCACCCACTGGAACAGCATTCTGTTTACGCTACTACTGGAAGGCTCTACCATTTACTTCGCCGTTCACTCCTACTGGCTGGCCCGCAAGAAGAACCCGGCGGTGCCACGTTCTTGGGCCATTCACGCGCGCACCGTAAACGCCTGGGATTATGCCTGCTACGGCTACACCGTGCTGCTAGCAATGATGTGCGTGATTTCCTTGGCAGTCGGATTCCAAATTGAAAATTTCCACCTCGATCAAAGCACGGCCGTCTACGAAGTTGCCGACCGCACCACCACCTATGTCAATCCCCGCGAAGGTGTAAAGCTACGCATCCTTGGCGCCTGGGAAAAAGGGGAAATTAATGCCACCACGTTCGTGCAAATGAAATCTTCCGATCCCTGGATGGTCCTGATTTTCGGAGCGGTTCCGAACCTCCCGCTGATCACCACGGCCGATCGTCTTGGCAACGAAATGGAAAAGGAGTTGGCACGCGAAGGCGGCTCGAAGGCAAGTGACAATCAGTGGATCGTGAAAGGGGAACCCTTGAGGAAAATGGAGTTTTGCGTGCCCGCTCCAACTATGGTGGGGATGCTGGAAACCGGTGACGCATGCGGGCATGCTACCCACAGCACTCTTTGGCTTTGGCGGAAGAAGGACAGATGGTACACGCTGATTTGGATTACGATGGCAACGAACGATCCTAGGAGCATAAGGGGCCGGGCCAATCTCCTTCAGTACCTGCCGGCAGCCGCCTCCGTGCAGTAGCCGCCGCGCCAATCACCGAGAGCCACTTTTTGCCTGACAGCAATTACACCATTCACATTCGATACCAGAGCTGGCTCAGAAAAGAAGAGGTCGAAACTCAACTTAGTTAGGAGCCTGCCAGCAATCTGCTGGGATAAGGTTGGCTGCGCGGCAGTGAAAAATCGCTCCGTGCCTGACCGTCGTACATCCGGTCTTCGACCTCCGCTGGATCCTATTCGTAGCGGAGGGCGGCCATAGGATCAACACGCACGGCGCGGCGTGCGGGGATATATCCGGCGAGAGCGGCCACAACGGCGAGAGAAAATGCCACTGCGGCGAGCGTGGCCGGGTCGTTGGCCGAGACATCGAAGAGCATGTGGCCGACGAGGTGAGAAGCCGCAAGCGCGCAGGGGAGCCCGACGGCCAGGCCGGCGAACGTGAGCGCTAGAGTCTCGCCCAAGATCATGCTCAGAATTGTGTTACGCGACGCGCCGAGCGCGACACGGATGCCGATCTCATTCGTCCGGCGCGAGACCGAATAGGAAATCACACCAAAAATTCCGGTAGCGGCAAGCACCAGCGCCATACCTGCGAAGAGGCCGAGCAAGAACGTGCGAAATCTAGGCTGCGCGACCGAAGCGTCGATAAGGTCGGGCATCTTGGCGACGTCGGTCACGGGGATATCTTTATCCATTTTCTGTACTTCCTGGCGAATCGCGGCGGCCACGCTAGAGGTGCTTAAGGTGCTCTTTACCACCAGATTCGCACCCCAAAAAGGAGCTTGGGCAAATGGCACGTACATCATCGCTCCGGGATTCTGCCCTAAGGCAACGTCGCGCACATTGCCGACGATTCCGACGATTTCGCGCATGGCTTCGCCATTCGGAGGAAAACCAAAGGTGAGCTGCTTTCCGAGCGGGTTTTGATTTGGGAAATAAAGCCGCGCCATTGCTTCGCTGATAATCGAAACGCGCGGCGCGGATGAGATGTCGTGCTGATTGAAGAATCGTCCGGCCAGCAAGGGAATCCCCATGACACGAAAATAATCCGGACTAACAGAAACAAAGCTCGCAGTCCTAGATGCACTCGCAGACGAAGGTGGGTTACCGACGATATCGAACGGCAGATTGACGTTGCGGTCAGCGATCGGCCGGGGAACAACTACTGCCGAATCTTGCAATCCAGGGTCCGATTGGATTCGCGCCAGCAATTCTTCGGAGAAGGCGGCCCACTGCTGCGGCGTGGAATACTGAAATTGCGGAAGCGAGATATCCGCCTTTACGATGTGCTGGGCGTCAAACCCCGGACTGACCGAAGTGAGCCTGGCAAAGCTGCGCAATAGCAAACCCGCTGTCATCAGCAAAACCATGGCGAGCGAGATTTCCACGACAGCCAGGAAACTGCGCGCGCGGCGGCGGTTGCGGCTTTCGCCGGAGCGGGCGCCCTCGCGAAGGGCGTTCTGTATATCGGCATTGGCCGCGAACATAGCGGGAACCAAGCCAAAAGCCAGGCCTGCGATAGCGGAAAGGAGAAGCGCAAAACCCAAGACAAAATAGTCCACGCGAATGGGGTTCATCTGCGGCAAACTCGATGGCAGGAGCGAGCTCAAGGCTTTAACGCCCCAGTAAGCGAGAGCTATTCCTACGGCTCCGCCAAGCAGACCGAGCACCGCGGTCTCGCTGAGTAGCTGGCGGATGATTCGAGCGCGCCCGGCGCCCAGCGCAGTCCGAACAGCAATCTCTTTCGAGCGGGAGGTCGCGCGCGTAAGAAGCAAGTTGGCTATATTGGCGCAAGCGATCAGGAGCACCAACCCTACGGCGCCCAGGAGCACCAGCAGCGCGGTCCTTACGTCTCCCACAATTTCTTTCTGTAGCGGCACCAGCCGGACTGTCCAACCGTTGTTCTCCGCCGGAAATTCCGCTGCCAGCCTCCCGCTGATGGCGTCCATTTCCGCCTGAGCCTGTGCTACAGAAACGCCGGGCTTCAGCCGCCCGATAACTGGTAATAAATGCAATCCGCGGTTAGGCATAAAAGTACTAAAGACAGGGTCCTGAACGAGCGGGATCCACACTTCCTGCTTGGTGAAAAAAGGGGTGCGAAAAGCGCCGGGCATGATTCCAATCACGGTGAACGGACGTTGGTCCAGGTTAATCGAAGTTCCTATGATGTTGGGATCCGCACCGAACCGGCCACGCCACAGATCTTCGCTTACGAGAGCCACGGGCGGCGCACCCTGTTTGCCGTCCTGGGGAAAAAAAATGCGTCCCGCCAGTGGTTTAACATCCACAAGTGCAAAGAACTCCGGGGTCACGACGGACGTGTTCACAACGGTAGGCTCGACGCGGCCCGTCAGCGTGAGCTGGTGCGCTACGATTCCCGCCAGTTCGCTAAAAGCATGATTCTGCGCCCTCCACTCTTCGAAATTCAGATACGAACAGCCCGTCTCTGCTGTTCCCTGTTGCGCGTTCGCCTGAAACGCGGTGAACAACTGTTCGGGATTCGTATAAGGCAGCGGCTTCAGGAGCACGGCATACACCACGCTGAAAATAGCCGTGTTGGCGCCGATACCAAGAGCAAGCGTGAGGACCGCGACGGCCGTGAAGCCGGGATTCTTCCGCAGCATGCGGAACGCGTACCGCGTGTCCTGCAAAAAGGTTTCGATGGCGGGTAAGCCCTGGAGTTCGCGGTTGGTTTCTTTGAGTTGTGTGGGCCCTCCCAATCGGATCCGAGCGGCACGCTTGGCTTCTTCTGGCGACATGCCTCGTCGGACACTTTCTTCCGTTAGCAAATCGAGATGGACCTCAAGCTCCTGGGCGAAATCTTGATCTACCTGGCGGGGCGAAAGCCATACTCGAGTTTGGGAAACCAGACTTCTTACCCAGGCAAACATTGTCTTATCCTCGCTCCGCGATGCGCTGTACGCGGCCCATGACCGTGGAAACGCGCTCTCCATTCCGCACTTCGGCAGACAGCTGCTTACGTCCGGTTTTCGTAATGGAATAGAGTTTCGCTTTTCTGTTGTTGTTTGACGTGCCCCAGGCGCCTGAAATCCAGCCTCTCGCGATGAGAGGAACTAGGGATGCGTAAATAGTGCCCTGATTGACTAGCAAAAATTCTTCACTGATTTGTTCCATGCGGCGGGCAATTCTACAGCCATCGAACGGCCCCATGGCTCCGAGGGTCTTCAAGACCATCAAATCGAGAGGGCCCTGGAGCGTTTCTGACTTGCCACCTGGCATGCGTTCCCCTGTGGTGCGCCCACAGGAGTATCGCGAAAGACCTGTGGGATGTCAACAGGACAAATGCTCGGCAGCGCAGATGGTCGGTTAGCGGACCAACGGTTTCAGTTCGATCTGGGCGTTTCCATTGTTCTTCCGGCTGCCCACATTGCCGCGATATCCAGTATTCCGGACTTGTTACGATTTGCGCGACTCTTGATCCACTCGAGTTACAAAGAAGTCCAGAGCCAGGCATCCTGAGAAAATCAGTCCGGAGAAAATCGCAGCGGGGACAACTGCTCCCGAGTGACCTGCAAGGAAGGTTTCTAGAGTGGCGCTTAGTAGCC
>JABCZF010000018.1 GCA_013289825.1 Acidobacteriota bacterium
AATTCCGCGGCGTCGATACAATTCTCGGTCCGGAGATGCGCTCCACCGGTGAAGTCATGGGCATCTCCAGCTCGTACGGACTGGCGTTCGCGAAAGCGCAGCTCGCTGCCGGGCAGCGGCTTCCGCGTAAGGGCACGATTTTTTTGAGTGTCAACGACCGCGACAAAAAGCACCTCGGCTCCCTCGGGAAAGAACTGCATGATCTCGGTTTCCTGTTGCTGGCCACGCGCGGCACCGCCGCCGCACTGGAAGCCGCGGGCATTGCAGCACAAGCGGTCTTCAAGGTGAACGAGGGCAGGCCGAATATCGTCGATCTGGTCAAGACCGGCAAGATCAACCTAGTCATCAACACGCCGCTGGGCAGAGAATCCTTCTACGACGAAAAATCGATTCGCCGAGCCGCCATTCGATATAACATTCCGTGCATCACAACGCTGGCGGCAGCCCACGCCGCCGCCCGCGGAATTCGCGCGTTGCTCGATCAGGGCACCGAAGTAGCCGCCCTGCAGGATTTGCATCGCGGCCAGGTCGCCTCTTCAGGCTCGACCGGCACAGGAGCCTAAATCATGAAATTGTCCGGTGTTTTTCCCGCCCTCACCACGCCATTTTCCGCTGACGGCTCTGTGTCGATCGAGGACCTCAAGCACAACATCACCAAATACAACGCGACCGGCCTCGCGGGTTATGTCGCGATTGGCTCGACCGGCGAATCCGTGCTGCTCTCACGGAAAGAAGTGGAGGCGGTGCTCGTCGCGGTGAAGGAAACCGCCGCGCCGGGAAAGCTGCTCATCGCCGGAACGGGCGCGGAATCCACTGCCGAAACGATCGAACGTACCAAGCGCGCCGCGGAACTTGGCTACCATTTCGCGTTGGTGAAGACGCCTTACTACTACAAGCCGCTGTACAAGCCGGAAGTATTTATCGCTCATTTTCGCCGCGTTGCCGATGCTTCGCCAATTCCCGTGATTCTCTATTCCGTCCCGCAATTCACGGGTGTCGCTCTGGAAGCTCCGGAAGTTGGTGTGCTCGCGCAACATCCAAATATCATCGGCATCAAGGAAAGCTCGGGAAACGTGCAGCGCGCCGCAGAAATGTTTGCCGCTGTTCCACCGTCGTTCCAAGTCTTGGTGGGCTCGGCCAGTATGATGTTTCCTTCTATGGTGCTTGGCGCCGTCGGCGCCATCCTCGCTCTGGCCTCTCCGCTGCCGGAACTGTGCGTTGCCGTTTTTGACGCCGTCCGAAAAGGCGATCTAGAGAAAGCCCGTGCATTGCAGCCCACAATTTTGCCAGCCTCGAAAGTGATCGTCTCGCAGTGCGGGATTCCCGGCGTAAAGTACGCTATGGACCAGGCAGGCTACCGGGGCGGCCTGCCCCGTTTGCCCTTGCTGCCCTTGCAGGAGGAGCAGAGAAAGGCCATCCGGGAATTGATGGCCAAATTGGAGGCCCACGCCCCGCGACGCCTTTCCGACGCCGTCTCCGTCTAAACCGGGGATGCATATAGCCCCTTCCTCGCGGGCTTCGATGACACGCGCTTGTGGGCCACGAACGCGCTCAGATTTGCTGTGACGAAAGGCCGTGGGTATCATCTAATTCCCGATGGAATGTCGAGCCCTGCCGTTTCGCCAATTGCCTCATCAGTCGAAGTTGTTTATTCAATTCCTCGATAATTTTCCTCGCGTCAAGCAGTTTTATGGGCATCCTCCAACGATCCAAGCGGTAAAAAAGGCAGCGCGCTCACTCGAGTATCCGCGCGAGCGCAGGGCCGAAGTGGCAGAAATTCTGCGGGGGCAGAATGCCGCGCTCGGCGCTGGTGAGGCCACCCGAGAGAATCTTGCCAGGCTTGAGAAGGGCGCTGTCGCTGTTGTGAGCGGGCAGCAAGTCGGATTGTTCGGTGGACCGGCGTACGCAGTGTACAAAGCGGTGAGCGCGATTCAGATTGCCGAGGAATTGACGCGAGCGGGGATTGCTGCTGTTCCCGTCTTTTGGATGGCGACCGAAGATCACGATCTGAATGAGGTCCGCATCTCCACATGGTTCCACGAAGACAGGTTGACACGATTCGAGCTTCCCGGGAATGGCGATGCGGGGCAGCCCGTGGGCCGGATTGCGCTGGGACCGCAAGTTGCGGAGATGGTGCATGAAGGCGCGAGAATCCTTACGGCCGCTGGTGGAGAATTTGTCGCTGGGATTTTCCGCGAGAGTTATGGAGCTCAGGAAACATACGGGAGCTCCTTCGGCAAACTGTTTACGCGGCTGTTTGCGGAACAGGGGCTGATTCTGCTTGATCCCTTGGATGCGCGGTTGCACCGCGTTGCAGGAGAAGTGCTGCGAAGAGCCGTGGAAGAGCGTGAGGAACTGAACGAGGCCCTGTTGGCGCGTGGCCAGGAATTGGATAAGGCCGGCTTCGCGGCGCAAGTGAAGGTGACGGCGCGGAGCACGTTGATTTTCAGCATGGGACAAGGACCGGGCACGCGGCAGCCGATTGCCGTCAGCGGTGGAAAACTTGTTTGCGGCGAGCAGAGCTGGACAAAAGAAGAATTGATCCAGGCGGTCGAAGCCGAGCCTGAGAAATTTAGTCCCAATGCGCTGCTCCGTCCCGTGTTGCAGGATTTTCTTCTGCCGACGGCGGCCTACATCGCAGGACCGGCGGAGATTGCCTACTTTGCGCAGGCGGAAGTGATCTACAAGCAGTTGCTGGGGCGCATGCCGGTGATTTTGCCGCGCGCGGCATACACCATCCTGGACGCAAAAGCGGAGAAGCTTTTGCGGCGCTACGGATTGAAACTCGAGGATGTGTGGCGCGGGTCGCAAGAACTTCGCCGCAGGATGGAAACGTCGAGCGTACCGTCGACGCTTGGGAAGAACTTCGATAAGACGCTCGGAGAAAGCGATCGAATGCTTTCGCGCCTGAAAAAACAGATTGTGCGGCTGGATCCGTCGCTGGGCGGAGCGGTCGAGACGGCTCAGAGAAAAATCGCGTTCCAGCTCGAGAAATTGAAGCGCAAGACCGGGAAGGCGCAGGCGCTGAAGACTGGTTTGATCGCCGCGCATCAGGAATTTCTCGAATCGCTCCTCTACCCGCATAAGATGTTGCAATCGCGCGAGTTGTGCTTCCTACCGTTCCTGGCCAGCTGGGGCATGGGCGGTCTGAGGGAGTTGCAGTCGCTGTCTGCCAACGCAAATCAGAAAGAACACAAGGTTCTGCGGATTCCTTGAGAGGAAGTACCGCCACTGTGGTCGGGGGACGCCTCCCGCGACTCCGGGGTTTTCTGTAAGAGTGGCAAAAAAAAGGCCCATGCTTGGCGCGGCTCGTAAGAGTGGCAGATACCACGGCCTAGTTAGCTACCCACCAAGGTGTTTTTTATTTCCCGTTACGCTTTTTTCGGATCTCAAGGGTTTAGGAAGCGGAGTTCTCAGTCTGGCAGGAAGCCGTCCGTGCCGAGCCAGAGCGGGGTGATGGCATGGAGATTGCGTCTGAATGTACGAGAAACCGGGAACTCCTTTCCTCCTTGGATACGTAAGACATATTCACCTGTGGTCCAGGGGTAGATTTCTTCCACGTAGGCAGCGTTGACCAGAGTCGAGCGATGAATGCGGACAAATCCGTACGGTAGGAGTTTCTCGGCGACGACGCAGAGAGCCTGGCGAAGAAGAAAGGCCGAGCCCGACATGCGCTGGAGCAAAACGTAATTCCCTTGGGCTTCCACCGCCCCGACCTCGGCGGGATCGATAAATAGAATTTTGCCTCCGGCTTTGATGGCGATTTTGGACGGATTTGTTCGGGGACCCTCCATTTCGAGGGGAGCTGCCAGAATCGGAGGTCGAGTGTTCTCAAGCATGCGGAAGGTTTTCTTTGGGCAGAGCGTCGGCGAGGAGCAGCGCGGTGCCGCTAAAAAGCAGGGTATCGGCGAAATAGTTGAGGCCGTTGCCGATGTCGGCGGGGATGGAGATGAGGATGGGCAGGTAGATGACCAGGACGATGAGCAGAATTGTGAGGCCGAGATAGGTTGCGGCGAGGCGGGATTTTTTGTTGATAAGCAGGCTTGCGCCGGTGGCGAGAAGGACTGTGCCGGCGAGATAGGCCCAGAAAAGATGCAAAGGAATCCAGGTGGGCGTCGTTTTTTGGAGGGGCACGCCGGGGGCGAAGTCGGGATGCAGGAAGTGCTCGACGCCGAAGAAGAGTGCGGCGATGACCATGAAGTAGCGGGCAAGAGTTATAAGGGGCGGGTTGGTTTTGGCCGGAGATGCGCGTTTGATTTGCGCGCCAGCGAAAGCGAATGCGCCGCCGCTGAAGGAAAGGTCTCTCAGAGCGACCGCCCACGCAATTCTGTCGTGGGGGTTGCCAACCACCTTGGGAATATGGAGTAAGACCACGAAAAGAAGGATCATGATTCCCAAAAGGGTTGCAGCCAACTGCGAATATTTTTTGACCACGATGCTCAAGGCGGCGGCGACCAGCGCGACGCCGACGAAATAAATCCAGAAGAGATGTGCAGGAATCCACGAGGGCACCGTAGGGGCCATAAACTGAGCGATGGTGAAGTGTTCCCCGGCGAAGACGGCCAGGGGGACGGCGTAAAACAGACGGCCGAAGGGCATGAGCTTGTCGAGGCCGTCAGCTTGGGGAACTTCCTTCTTGAGGATTATGGGCAGGCCGATGGCGAGGAGTGCGACGCCCGCGAAGTAGGGCCAGAAGACCGGGCCGGGGATGGAGAAGGCTGCGAGTGTGAGCGCAAGTCTGACCATAACCTCAAATGTGGCGCAAAAACTGGTCTGGCACAATAACCACTCACAGCGAAATCCCTATGACCATTATGATCTCGGGATGAACCGGACGGCTAGCTGTTTTTCCGTGCTGATTCGTGTGGATTGGAGAGCGGGTCGTCGGGAATTCGGGTTTGCGGCCCATGCTCCGCCGCCTTGGCAACGCATTTCTGTGGCAAAACCCTCGAAAATGTGATATAATAAGTAAAGGGAGTTTGTTGGGTATGGACAGATTTCCTTACTGTGGGGCGCGACTTAACTTAGGAGGCTTGTGTGAAGACAGGCGTGGTTTATGCGAAGACGGAAGAGGGCGTGGAGCTTGCCGTGATTGATGTTACGAACCCGGCGTTTAGAGTGACCGCTACGGACGCAGAGTTGGCGGCTATGGCTGAGCAATACATTCTTGAGGCAGGGAAGCAACAGCAGGTCCCGGAGGCGCTTCGGGAGGCGTTGCGGAATTCGATGCTGGGGCGGGGGCTGATGGCGGCTACAGGAACGTTTTTGGACGGGATGAGTACGTATCTCCTAAAACTGGGGCCAGAAAATTTGGGGGTGGAGGCGAGTCCGATCGACCGGAGGATTGCGGCTTCGTTTCCGGCGTTTACGGCGAGGCTTCGGTTGCAGGACATGGCGCGATTGCTCGCTGACGGTCTTGTGGGTGCGGCTGCCGCAGAGCCCGAGCGGCCTGTGTGTCTGGTGAATATTGGTGGTGGGGCGGGGTCTGATTCTTGGAATACGGTGATTCGACTTCAGGTTGAGCAGGGGGAGTTGCTAGTGGGGCGGGAGATCGGGATTACCGTGATGGATCTCGATGCTCGTGCGCCTGGGTTTGGCGGTCGGGCGATTGAGGCGCTGTGCGCGTCGGGAGGGCCCCTCGGTGGCCTCAAGGTGGGGTTCCGGCACTTCAGCTACGAATGGTCGGACGCCGAGCAATTGCGAAAACTGCTGCGCGACCTGGAAGCTGGCGATGCGGCGTGTGGAATTTCTTCAGAGGGAGGACTGTTTGAGTATGGATCCGACGAGGAGATTGTCTCGAACCTACGGGCGCTGGACGCGGAGACGCCGCGGGATGCTGTCGTTGTGGGATCGGTGACGCGGGACGGCGGACCGGTGCGCGCCTCGCTTATCGCCAGCCGACTCTTAACGCGGCCACGAACGATCGAAGGATTTCGATCGCTCTGTGACCAGGGAGGATGGAAGGTGGAAGAAGCGATCGAGCGTCCGTTCAGCTACAACGTACGCTTGGGGAAGCGTCGGAGTTGATCGGGCTGCCCGCGCGAAGAGGGAGAAGGTCGATGAGAGAGCGCTGCGCTGGCTGGTGCGGCAGACTCACTCGTGCTGGAGACTGCGGAAGTATTGAGGGAGGGCGGTTGGGAGGGAGCGGAGCCTTCGGAGCAAGGCTTTGAGGCGTTGGCGATCTTCATCGGGTACGGCTAGGAATCTTAGGCCGAGTCCGCTGCCGTCTTTTACGTGGCGAACGACGGCGTCGGCTTTGATGCTGCCTTCTTGAACTAGAAAGTCGAGTTTGGCGGGCATGCCTTCTTTCACTTTGAGACGCAGGGTTTCGACGAAGAGGCCATCGATGCTGATGTCGAGGACGCGGGAGACGTCCTCGCGGCCATTGCAGCGCCAGCAGACCCAGATGTCCTCCGAGGCTCGAAACCGGGTTAGGGCGCGGCGGGAGTAAGACGGTTTTAGTTGCAAGACAGCCTCCGCGGAGCGCGGCACGTCGTTGAGAGGGAGAAGGCTGGGCGGCCGACCCACCTAAGGTGTTGGTGCGCTCCTAATTCTAACGGCTGGTAAAATCGATCAAGACCTGATTCCATTCGCTGCGCCGCAACCTCACGGTAAAGAGAGCTGTCCACGGGTAGTGCTCGAATGCGCGCAAGCGTTTCGTTAGGGCTTTGCATTAGGCCGCTTTTTGATTCTCGCGGCTGACATTGGCCAGGTTGCCCGCGGAGGCCATGTTGGCGACGGAGGCCATGTTGATGACCGGTTGGCGAAGAGCGGCGAGGCGCGCTACGGCGAGCTCCCAGGATTTTTGCAGCATGTAGAGGCTTGCGACCACGAACGCTAGCGCGGCAAAGCCGAGGGCGAAAAGGGCGAACGCGGCCAGCAGTTCACGCACGACGTAGAGTTGGGCCAGCGCTATGACTGCCAGGAATCCCCACAGCCAGACACGTCCGTTGTCCTTGAGCTTCGTTTGCACGACAGCCTCCTGATTTTTTTGAACGGCGGCCCTGATCTGAGATCAGCGCCAGGGCCGTCGTTCTGCTTACTTGGTGGTGAACCAAGGAAGCGTGTGTTGGATGACGATGTGCACTTTCGCTCAGGTGAGGAGAAGCGACAATGCACTGGAGGTGAACTGTCGGTGGACTGGAGGTGAACCGGGGGCTGCAGTGCGATCGGGAGCAAGAGCAGGTGCTAGAATTTCGAGGGTTTTGGGAGCGTGACGATGGAAGTTCTGCGGGTAAAGACGGGGCGTCGGACGCAGTTGGTGGATGTGACGGAACAAGTCGAACGGCTAGTGGCAGCGGCGGGCGTGGTGTCGGGACTGTGCTACTTGTATGTGCCGCATACTACGGCGGGCGTGATGATTAACGAGCATTTTGATCCGCATGTGGGGACGGACTTGGAGGGTGTGTTTGATCGGTTGGTGCCGCGGTCGGGGCCGTATCGGCATAGCGAAGGGAATTCGGATTCGCATGCCAAGGCTGTCTTGACGGGAACGAGCCAGATGATTTTTGTGGAGCAAGGGAAATTGCTGTTGGGGCCGTGGCAGGGGGTGTTTTTTTGTGAGTTTGATGGGCCTCGGGAGAGGAAGATGTGGGTAAGGGTAATGGGCGATGCGCGGTAGGTGTGGTGAGAAAAGACAGAGAAAGGGAAAATACAACGCTGGGGCGCAGAGTTCAGAGAGGAAGCGCAGAAGATCGCGGCGAGAGCCAGACCCTTGATGGTGTGTTAGAGTTTTTGGATGAGTCCACGGCTGGGGATTTACGTGCAGGTTCCGTTTTGTCAGACGAAGTGTACGTATTGCAATTTTCATACCGGAGTGGTGTCATCGGCGCGGTTTTCGCCTTATGTCGAGGCGGTCTGTCGGGAGATTCGTGGACACCGGGAGTTGTATGGAGCGGCGCATGTAGGGTTGGCAGAGGGATTCGAAGCGCTCGTGGATACCGTTTATATCGGCGGCGGGACGCCTAGTTTGCTGGAGCCGGAGCTGTTGCTGGGAATGATGACGGCGATTCGGGAGACGTTTAGGACGGAGTTGCATGAGGTGACGCTGGAGGCTGATCCGGAAACGGTGGAAGTCGGCAAGGCTCGGGCTTGGGTGCGGGCGGGGATTGACCGGGTTAGCTTTGGGTTGCAGTCGTTTTCGGATAGAGAATTGGCGGCGGCGGGGCGCATGCATCGGCGGGCGGATATCTACCGGGCGGTGCCGATTCTGCGAGAGGCGGGTATCCGCAACATTAGTTTTGATTTGATTGCGGGATTGCCGTATCAGACCGAGACGAGTTGGAAGGAATCGCTCGAGGAGTTAGCAAGACTCGAGCCGGAGCACGTTTCGGTTTATTTGTTGGAAGTGGATGAGGGGAGCCGGCTGGGGAAGGAATTGCTGGCGGGCGGGGCAAGGTATAGCGCTGGGGCCGTGCCCAGCGATGATGAGATGGCGGAGTTTTATGAGACGGCTTCGGCGTTCTTGGCAGCGGCCGGCTATCAGCACTACGAGATTTCTAATTGGGCGAAGCCGGGATTTCCGTCAAGGCACAATTTGAAGTATTGGAGGCGGGAAGCTTATTTGGGATTTGGGGCCGGGGCGCATTCATTTTCGGGGACCGTGAGGTGGGCGAATGCCCATGATGCGGCCGAGTATGTGGGCGCCATTGCGGCCGGTCGTATACCGGTTGAGCAATGGGAGGAGGTAACCAGGGAGCGTGCTTTGGAAGAAGAATTGTTTTTGGGATTGCGGCAGTTGGATGGGATTGATGTGGCGCGGATTGAGCTGGAATACGGGGTGGCGTTGGGGGCGCGAATTGAGCCTTTGGAATCGGCTGGACTTGTGGAGAGAGACGGGAATTTGCTCCGGCTGGCTCCCGGGAAAATAAGCATCTCGAATGAGGTGTTTGTGGAATTGATGAGGTGATCTGCGGGTGGATGGGTGTGTGTGGGGATTTGGAGGAAGAGTTTTGCACCAAGTGCCGAGAGCACACGCAGTCGACGGAGAAGACACGGGGAGAATGGACAACGTGAGCGGAACGATTGCAAAGAGCGGGATGCGGAGTGAGGGGGACGGAGCGACGCGCCTCGGGAATATTGTGGATTTGCGGAGCGATACCGTTACGCGGCCTACCGTGGAGATGCGGCGTGCGATGGCGGAGGCCGAGGTCGGGGACGATGTGTATGGGGAGGACCCGACGGTGAACCGGTTGGAGAAGCGGGCTGCAGAGATTTTTGAGAAAGAGGCCGCTTTGTTTGTGCCCACCGGGTGCATGGGGAATTTGATCGCGATTAAGGTGTGGACTCATCATGGGGTTGAGGTGATTTGCGATGAGCGGAGTCACGTCAATCTTTACGAGCTGGCGTCGATGTCGGCGATTGCGGGATGCATGCCGCGGATTGCACGGGGCGTCGACGGGATTCTTTCCTGGAAGCTCATTGAAGCAGTGATCCGGCCGAAGATTTATTACGACTCGCAGACAGCGCTGATTTCGATTGAGAATACGCACAATATGGCGGGTGGGACGGTGCATCCGACGGCTTCGGTGGATGAGATTTGCGGGCATGCGCACGAAGCGAAACTAAAGGTGCACATGGATGGGGCGCGGATTTTTAATGCAGCGGTGGCCCTTGGCGAGAGTGTTCGGCAGATGACGAAAAAAGTAGACTCAGTGATGTTTTCTTTGTCGAAAGGGTTGGGTGCGCCGGTGGGGTCGATGCTTGTGGGGTCAGACGCGTTCATCGAGAAAGCGCGGATTTACCGGAAGATGTTTGGGGGAGGAATGCGGCAAGCGGGGGTGATTGCGGCGGCGGGTCTGATCGCGCTGGAAAAATCGCCGGCGCGGCTGCATGTCGATCATGAGAATGCGCGGCGCTTGGCGGAAGGGATCGCCAGAACGCCGGGACTGAAGATTGATCCGGCACAGGTGCGCAGCAACATCGTGATTTTTGATTGCCAGGAGACGGGGAAGACGGCTGTGGAGCTTTGTGATGTTTTGCGCGAAAAAGGAATATGGGCGCTGGATACGGCGGTTTACTCGGTGCGGTTTGTGACGCACTGCGATGTGGATCACGCGGGCATCGAACGGGCATTGGCGGTGCTGGCGGAAGTTTTGACACAGCCGCAGAGGGCGCGGGCGTAAGAACGGAGGGCCGGGCAGGCCCGCCCCTCGAACTTCCTGGGGGCGGCCACACCGGGTGACGCGATAAGCGGGCCGCGCGCAGAGCTATTTCCATCACCATCGGATGAGGGGTTGCCGGGCATTGTGTAAAATAGAGGTATAAGCGGAAGTTTGGCGGAGCATAGCCGAGAAATATGTAGCCGGGCCGGAGACACCGTGGACTTTACTTTTACTGAGGAACAGCAGCAGTTGCGGCGGAGTGTGCGGGAGTTTGCGAAAGGGGAAATTGCGCCGCATGTGATGGAGTGGGACGAAGCGTCGCACTTTCCGATGGAGATTATTCCGAAGTTGGGGGAGATGGGGTTGCTCGGCGTGATTTTCCCCGAGGAATACGGCGGAGCGGGGCTGGGGTACATCGAGTACGTCATTGCGATTGAAGAGTTGGCGCGAGTGGATGGGTCGGTGGGATTGATCGTGGCGGCGCACAATTCCCTGTGCAGCAATCACATTTACAAATTTGGGACCGTTGGGCAGAAGCAGAAGTATCTTTCCCCGCTGGCCCAGGGAAAGAAGATTGGGGCGTGGTCGTTAACGGAGCCAGAGGCGGGATCTGATGCCGGTGGGACGCGGACTACGGCGCGACGCGACGGTAATTCTTGGGTGTTGAACGGGGCCAAGACGTTCACTACAAACGGGCACTACGCTGACTTTTGCGTGGCCATGGCGGTGACCGACAAGTCCAAGGGTTCTCACGGGATTAGCGCGTTTATCCTTGAAAAAGGGATGGCCGGGTTCAAACCGGGAAAGAAAGAAAACAAGCTGGGGATGCGTGCCAGCGATACGTCGGAGGTGATTTTTCGGGATTGCCGGGTACCTTCTGAGAATCTATTGGGTCCGGAGGGTGAGGGTTTTACTGGGAGCTTGAAGATTCTGGATGGTGGACGTATTTCGATTGCGGCTTTGGCGTTGGGGATGGCCGAGGGGGCGCTGGAGGCGGCGGTGAGCTACGCGAAACAGCGGAAGCAGTTTGGGCAAGCGATTAGCGAGTTTCAGGCCATTCAGTTTAAGTTGGCGGATATGGCTACGGAGGTCGAGGCGGCGCGGCTGTTGGTGTACCAGGCAGCTTGGTTGGCAGACCGCAGGGATGTGCGGTTTACCCGGGAATCGAGCATGGCGAAATTGTTTGCTAGCGAGGTGGCGGTGCGGGTGGCGAATGAATGTGTGCAGGTGCATGGGGGGTACGGATTCATCAAGGACTATCCGGCGGAGAAATATTATCGCGACGTGAAGCTGTGCACCATTGGCGAGGGAACCAGCGAGATTCAGAGGTTGGTGATTGCCCGCCAGCTACTTGGCAAGAAATAATAGGAAAATGCATTTGGCCCGTTCGAGAGCCTCACAGGAAAACCATGTCTGTGCCGGTTGAGAAGTGGGCGGAACAGGTGCGCGCGGGGGATGTGCGAGCGATCTCGCGGGCGATAACCGCAATTGAGAATCATCAGGCGGAAGCGGAAGAGTTGTTGCGACGGCTTTTTGCCGAGACGGGTCGCGCGTATCTCACTGGCGTGACCGGAACGCCGGGGACGGGCAAAAGCACTCTGGTGGACCGGCTGGCGGCGTATTACCGGAAGCGCCAGAAAGCCGTTGGCGTTATTGCCGTGGACCCTACTAGCCCCTATACCGGCGGAGCGATTCTTGGGGACCGCATTCGCATGCAGAGTCACGCCAGTGATCAGGGAATGTTTATTCGGTCGATGGCCACGCGGGGATTTATGGGAGGATTGGCGCGTGCCACGGCGGAAGTGGCGTTGTTGCTGGATGCGGCGGGGAAGCATGAAGTTCTGATCGAGACCGTGGGCGTAGGGCAGGATGAGACCGACATCGTGCGGTTGGCGGATTGCGTTTTGGTGGTACTGGTGCCGGGCATGGGCGACGACATCCAGAACATGAAGGCGGGATTGATGGAGATCGCGGACATTTTTGTCCTGAATAAGGCGGACCGCGAAGGGGCCGGCCGGCTGGAGCAGCAGTTGAAGGCCATGCTGTCGCTGGTGATGCCGCGAGACGGGTGGCATCCGCCGGTGGTACGGACGGTAGCGAGCGAGAGCCAAGGGATTGAATCCTTGGCGGAGACCATTGGAGAATTTCGGAAGCATTTTGAGGCCAGCGGCCAGCGCGAGCGGAAACATGTCGAGCACTGGAAGCGGCGACTCTTGGAGTTGATCGAATCGCGGCTGGTCGAGAGAGTTTTAGGTGGGGCTGACGGAGAAGCGCGGCTGGCTGAGATGGCCAAGGAAGTTGCCGAGCGGCGGAAGGATCCGTTTACGGCGGTGAATGAGATGCTCGCAAAAAGCGGCGTCGTGGTCTGAGGCGGCTAGGAATGCACTTTGGCGATCTTGAGGTGCGGCACATTCACGGAGGGACTTTTTGGCTGGATGGCGGGTCCATGTTCGGGGTGGTGCCGAAGCCGCTTTGGGAGAAGAAAATGGCGCCGGACGATAGGAACCGGATCCCACTGGCGGCGAATTCGTTGCTGGTGCGGGCGGCGGGCAAAAATATTTTAGTGGAAACGGGCAACGGGACGAAGTGGGATGCGAAGTTGCGAAATATTTATGGATTTGCGGAGGGCGATCCTTATGGAGATGCGCTGGCCAAGACGGGAGTGAAACCGGAAGAGATCGATGTGGTCATCAATACGCATCTGCATTTTGACCATGCTGGGGGGAACACACGCTTGGTCGATGGACGGCTGGTGCCGACATTTCCAAATGCGAAGTATGTGGTGCAGCGGACGGAGTTGGAGCATGCCATGCGGCCAACGGAACGAGATCGCGCGAGTTACTACGCGCACGATTTTATAGCGGTCACGGAAGCCGGGCAGTGGCAGTTGGTGGATGGTGATTGCGAGATTTTGCCGGGAGTTTCTGTGGTAAGAATTCCAGGGCACAATCTGCAGATGCAAGGCGTGCAGATTAAGGGTGGCGGAAAGACGTTGATGATGGTGGCGGACCTGATCCCCACGCGGCATCATTTGCCGCTGCCGTGGATCATTGCCTACGATCTATATCCGTTGACCACGCTGGAAACGAAGCGCAAGTGGATTGGCGAGATCGTGCGGAATGGTTGGATGGTCGTGTTTGGGCATGATCCGGATTGGCCCGCGGGGACTTTGCACGAGCAGAACGGGAAAGTGGTTTCTGAGCCTGTTGACCTAGATAATTAATTTCACGGAGAAAAAAGAATGGCGGCTGCTAAAGCGGAGAAGTCCAAGCGCGCGAACACGCAGGCGGAGATTGGGATCATTGGCGGAAGTGGGTTGTATTCCATGAACGGCCTGACCAAGACTAAGGAAGTCCAGGTGAAGACGCCGTTTGGCGAGCCCTCGGATGCCATCGTGCTTGGCATGCTGGAGGGAAAGCGGGTGGCGTTTCTTGCGCGGCATGGGCGAGGGCACCGGATACTTCCGGGCGAGATCAATTTTCGCGCCAATGTGTATGCCATGAAGTTGCTGGGAGTCGAGAGGATGGTTTCGGTTAGCGCGGTTGGGTCGTTGATGGAGGATTTGCAGCCGGGGGAGTTTTTGGTTCCGGACCAATTCGTGGACCGCACGAAGAATCGTGTTTCGACATTTTTTGGAGAAGGGCTGGTGGCGCACGTGGGATTTGACAAGCCGACGTGCGGGCAGGTTTCCGGCGTGCTGGCCGATGCCAGCGTGCATTGCGGGGTCATGGTGCACAGACGCGGGACGTATGTGTGCATCGAAGGGCCGCAGTTTTCGACTTTGGCGGAAGCCAACATGCATAGGCAGTGGCGATTCGAAGTGGTGGGGATGACCAATGTGACGGAAGCGAAGCTGGCGCGGGAGGCGGAGATCTGTTACGCGACGATTGCGATGATCACGGACTTTGATTGCTGGCATCCGGAGCACGAGTCGGTGACGGCTTCCGAGATTATCGCGACGCTTGTCGAGAACGCGGAAAATGCGCAGCGGGTTTTGCGCGAGGCGGTGCGCGCGATGCCGGAAGAGCGAAATTGCAAGTGTGGAGCGGCGCTGAAGCACGCGCTGGTGACAGACATGAAGTTGGTGCCCAAAGCCACGAAGAAAAAGCTGGACGCGATCATCGGCAAATACATTTCCTAGGAGGAGTCTGTGTCCTTACTGGTGGTGGGCTCGGTAGCGTTTGACGCGCTGGAAAGTCCGTACGGAAAAGTGGAGCGGACGGTCGGAGGTGCGGCAACCTATTTTGCAGTTGCCGCGAGTTTTTTTGCACCGGTGAGTCTGGTGGCCATCGTGGGCGAGGATTTTACCGCGCAAGACGAAGCCATCTTCCGCGGCAGGCATATCGATACGGAAGGATTGGAGCGGGCGGCCGGAAAGACGTTCTTTTGGGCGGGGCGGTACTCGGAAAACCTGAATGAGCGAGTGACGCTAGCGACGGAATTGAATGTTTTTGCGGGGTTCAAGCCACGGCTGCCAGAGAAGTATCGTTCGTCAAAGTACGTTTTTCTTGCGAACATCGCGCCGGATTTGCAGCGTGACGTTTTGAAACAAGTGAAAGTGAGGCCGAAACTCGCCACGCTGGACACCATGAATTACTGGATCGAGCGCACCCCGGGCGAGTTGCGAGAGACGTTGCGGCACGTGGATATTCTGATGATCAACGATTCGGAGACCCGCCAGCTTTCAAGCGAACACAACCTGTTGCGTGCGGCAAAGCATATTTTCAGTATGGGACCTAGGACCCTGGTCGTGAAGCGCGGCGAATACGGCGCCATGATGGTGGACAAACGCGGGGTATTTTGCGTACCGGCGTTTCCGCTGGAGGAGCCCCACGACCCGACCGGTGCGGGAGACAGTTTCGCGGGCGGTTTTATGGGCTATTTGGCGGGTGCCAAGGATTTGCGCGACTCGACGCTGCGCCGGGCCATGGTCTATGGTTCGGTGCTGGGCAGTTTTGCGGTGGAGCGGTTTGGGCTGGACCGGCTGCGCGTGCTGAAGAGGAGCGAGATACACGCCAGGGCACGGCACTTCGCGAAATTGACGCAATTCAAATTGTAGTGTGTAGAATCCTGCCATAGTCTGGGAAACACAGGAGAACCAGCTGCCTCTAAGCACTATCATCGCGCGACTCGCGTGGGCCGCGCTGCTGGGCTCGATCATCGGCATCGAACGAAGTGTTCGACGGCGTCCTGCGGGGATGCGGACGGGCTTCTGCGTTGCGTTGGGAGCGGCGCTTTTCACAATCGTTTCCGTGGAGATCGCGCGACGGACGGGCGACAGCAGCACGACTCGAATTGCTTCCAATATAGTGCAGGGCATCGGATTTCTCGGGGCTGGCGTGATTCTTCGTGAGCGCGGCAGCGTGGTCGGGCTCACGACGGCGGCGACGATTTTCGCCGTGGCGGCGATGGGTATGGCGGCGGGCGGCGGGTTGTACGCGGTTTCCGGGATAGCCTGCTTGTTCGTGTTGGGCGCCCTGGTTCTTCTTTTCTACGTCGAGGACTGGCTCAACCTGAAGCCGCGCTATATGCTGTTCCGCATTTTTGTAGACCGCGCGGACAACATGGTTTCCGAAGTGCATGGAATTTTTTCGCAGCTCAAGGTGGGGATCGATAATTTTCAAGTGTCCCTGGCGGGAGAGAAAAACCTGATCCAGTTCGATGCGGAAGTCACTACCCATCAGCAGGAAAAGGTTCTTGTGGCGCTTTGCAAGCCGGGCGTCAGCTGCGAGATGCTGCCCGTGGAGCGGCAAAACGGATGAGCACTCCGCCTGGCAGTCTGGAGGTAGCGGCGGTGGCCGTGGAAGTGCGAAAGCCACGCGGACTGAATTCCGGAAGCGTGCTGGTGCCATTTGCGCCGGCATCCCCGGCGGACTTTGCCAAGGTTTTGGCGGGCGCTGAGGAATTGCGCCATCTGGGTTTCGAAGTGGCGGATGCTACGCCGCTTACGGCGGAGGGTTACTTCGCTGGGCCGTTATCGGGTCGGCGAAATGAATTCCTCAGCGAACTGCAGCGCGACGATGTGGATGCGCTGGTGGCCATTCGCGGAGGGTATGGGTCGAACTATCTTCTCGACGGGCTGGCGGTCGAACCGCTCGACGCGCCCAAAGTGATTTTAGGTTACAGCGATTTGACCTCGCTGCAGGCTTATCTTTGGAAGCGTAACTCCTGGGTCGGATTTTATGGGCCCATGCTGGCTGCCGGACTGGATGCTGGAGACGGAGCTGCGAAGGGTTATGACCGAGAGTCGCTGCTTTCCGCGATTGGAAAAACGGACGGTGGCTGGACGTTGAAGTTGCGAGGCGAGACGCTGGTTGGCGGGGAAGCCGAAGGGCGAGTTCTGGGAGGTTGCATGACGCTGGTGGAGACGACCGTGGGCACGCCGTGGGAATTGGAGACACGCGGATCGATTCTGTTGCTTGAGGATCGAGGCATGAAGCCGTGGCAAGTGGATCGAGCGCTGATGCACCTGAAGCAGGCGGGAAAATTTGAGGGTGTGCGCGGGGTGGTCCTGGGAGAATTTCCAGATGGCGGTCCTTTGATGACCGGAAGCCCAACGGTTCGCGAGGTTTGTCTACGGATTCTTGCTGAGCTGGGAGTGCCGATTGTTTTTGGCGCGGCGGTCGGGCATACGCCACGGCCCATGCTGACGGTGCCGTTGGGGGTCAAGGCGGTTCTCGGAGCGCGCGGGGAAGGGGCGCTGGAGATTCTCGAGCCGGCGGTTGTGCCATGAGTGACGCGAAACATGTTCACGTGATTGGGATTGGCGGATCGGCGATGGCCCCGTTGGCGGGCATGCTCGGCGAGCAGGGGTATCGCGTGACAGGCTCAGATTCCGGGGTTTATCCGCCGGCTTCCACGCTGCTAGAAAACCTGGGGATTTCGTTTTTTCATACGTTTGATGCGGCGCATTTGGAGCCGGCGCCAGAGTTGGTCGTGGTCGGAAATATTATTGCGCGGGGAAATCCTGAGCTGGAAGAAGTGCTGGACCGGAAGATTCCGTACCGCTCCATGCCGGAGATTTTGGAAGAAGTGTTTTTGCCCGGACGGCACTCCATCGTGATTAGCGGCACGCATGGGAAAACGACGACGACGGCGATGCTGGCTTGGATTTTCGAAACAGCCGGGAAGCGGCCGAATTTTCTGGTGGGCGGAGTGGCTGAGAATTTTGGCAAGAGCTACGGCTTGGGAGGTGGGGAAGAATTTATTCTGGAAGGCGATGAATACGAGACGGCGTTTTGGGACCGCGGGCCAAAGTTTTTTCATTACCATCCGGATGATTTGATTGTTACCTCGCTGGAGTACGACCACGCGGATATTTATAGGGACTTCGAAACGTATGAGCTGGCGTTTCGGCGGTTAGTGAATCTCGTGCCGCGGCGCGGGAGAGTTGTGATTTGGGGAGACACAGAGGAATCGGGGCCGGCTTTACGACGGGCGGCGGAGAAGGCGTTTTGCCCGGTGGAGACGTATGGATTTCGCTCGAGCAATGATTGGGTGGCCAGCGCGTTGGCGGTTGACGGCGGAGGAATGCGGTTTCGCGTGACGTACCGGGACGAGAACTTTGGGGAATTCGCGCTGGCGGCTAGCGGGCGGCACAATGTTTTGAACGCGCTCGGGGCAATCGCCGTGGCCTACGGGCGTGGCATCGGCGCGGATGTTTCGGGGAAGGCGCTCGCCATGTTTCGAAGCGTGAAGCGGCGGATGGATGTGAAGGCCGAAGTGCGCGGCGTGCTGGTGGTGGACGATTTTGCGCATCACCCGACGGCGGTACGCGCCACGATGGAAGCGGCGCGCGGGCGTTGGCCAGGACGCCGCCTGTGGGCCATTCTCGAGCCGCGATCGAATTCCATGCGGCGGAAGGTATTTGAACAGACCCTGCCGGTGGCTTTGGCGTTGGCAGATCGCATTGTCTTGGCGGGCGTGTTTCGCGCACAGCAACTTGGCGATGAGAATCGTCTAGAGCCGGAAGCGGTGGCCGAGAGCGTTCGCGAGCTGGGCAAGAGCGCGCGCGTGTTTCCAAGCGCTGACGCCATTGCCGAACAAGTCTCGATAGAGGCAGAGCCCGGTGATGTGCTGTTGGTGATGTCCAACGGCAGCTTCGACGGGCTTTGCGAGAAACTGCTGGCCAAGCTCGGTCAGCCGGTGCAGGTTTCTTCCGAGGCCAATAGCAGGTGAAAACTCGATCGTGGCGGGGCCGGGCCGATTTCCCGGGGATCACGCTTTTGGTGTGCGTGTTGGGTTGGGCTGGTCCCAGTTGGGCGACGATTCGCTACGAAGTGTCGATCAGCTATCCGGAGCAGCACCTTTTCCACGTAACCATGACAATTCCGGACGTAAACGGCGAAGTGTCGGTCGAGATTCCGGCGTGGAATGCTCTGTATCAGATTCGGGATTTCAGCAGCCACGTTCAGCAAGTGGAAGCGTCCGCGGGAGCAGGGAAAGCGCCGATAGAAAAAATGGATAAACAAACTTGGAGGATTCGAGGCCAAGGAACGATCACCGTTCGCTACGCAACCTATTGGGATGAGCTGGGGCCCTTTGCGACGCAATTGAATGGCGAGCACGCTTTCATCAATCCGGCGATGATTCTCCTTTATGTGCCGGATCGCCGGGCCGAAGCGGTCAACGTGTCTTTCGGGGACGCTCCATTGGACTGGTCCTTTGAGTCGGCATCGCCATGGAGCATTTTTCAGAGCGGTAGAATCCGTGTGATTACGGTGCTGAGCCCGAGCTACGACTCGCTGGTTGATGGGCCCATGGAACTCGGCAAATTCCAGGAGTTTGACCTGCCAGACCTTTCACCGCGCGTGACGGTGGTGATCCATGGAGATGGGTGGCGGAAGAAGCAAGTCGAGGAGGATTTGAAGAGGATTTGCCAGTACGAAATCAAGCTCATGGACGGCGCTCCGTTCGAACGTTACGTTTTCATTCTGCACATTGGAAAGGGAGTCGGCGGCGGGGGGATGGAGCATGTCAATTCGACGGCGATCGGCATTCCATCGGATGAGTATCTTTCGGGAGTGGCGGCGCACGAGTTTTTTCATTTATGGAATGTGAAACGCATTCGGCCAGCGACGCTGGAGCCGGTGGACTTCACGAAGGAGCAGTACACCCGGGCGCTGTGGTTTGCGGAGGGGGTGACGAGCACCTACGGAGCTTACACGCTGGTGCGCAGCGGGATTTGGAATAAGGAAAGGTTTTACGGGGATCTCGGGGAGCAGATCAGCGAATTGGAAGCGCGGCCGGCGAATCGCTGGCAGAGCGCGGAGCAATCGAGCTTGGATGCGTGGCTGGAAAAATATCCGCTCTACAACGGGCCGGAAGACAGCGTTTCCTACTATACCAAGGGGCAGGTATTGGGAGACTTGCTGGACATTCTAATTCGCGACCGCACCGACAATCTAAAAAGCCTGGACGATGTTGTTCGCGGATTAAACACCGACTTTGCCAAACAAGGAAAGACTTACCGGGATAGCTTGGATATTCGCCTGGAAGCGGAGAAGGTGGCGGGCGGGTCGTTCGAACAGTTTTTTAGTGACTATGTAGCGGCGGCCGAGCCACTCCCTTATCAGCAGATGCTTCGGCTGGCGGGACTCGACGTGCGGACAGTCGAACATAAGAGGGCGGCGCTCGGACTCTCTGCCGAGCGTGAATCGAGCGGGACGGTGACCGTGCGCGGGGTTGCGGATGGCAGTCCTGCTGCGGGTGCTGGCTTGCGGACCGGTGATGTCATTGTGAATTGGAACGACGGAGAGGTGCCGCGCTCTCTCGAGCGATGGGTACGCGAACGGCAGCCGGGCGAAACCGTGAAAGTGCGCATCCGACGAGAAGAACGAGAACGGACCCTCGAGTTTAGATTGGGTGAAGAGAAAGAACTATTCTATCAAGTCGCCGAAGACTCTCATGCAGGTGAGAAAGCCCGGCGTATCCGGGAGGGACTGCTTCACGGAGTCACCGAAGCTCGGACGGTCGACGGAGTGGCGAGGGAACACTAGGCTCTGCTTGACCTGCGGGGCCGGATTCGAGAGAGTTCTGCTTATTCGATGCTCCGCACGATTTTCATCGCTGTTTTCCTTTCCCTGTACATCCTGATACTCGGCCCACCTCTACTGCTCTACACGCTGCTCACGCGACACATCGATCCGCTCTATTGGATGGGCATCAAGGGCGTCATGTTTTTTGTGAGGGCGGTTGGGGTGAGGGTTCGCGTGGAGGGCACGACCAAGATTCCGGAAGGAGTTTGCCTTTTTGTGGCGAATCACACGAGCTCGGTGGATGCGCCGGCCGTGGTCGGGGCCATTCCCAGGCGCATCGCGGTACTGGTAAAAGGATCCCTCTTCAAATGGCCGATTGTGGGACAGGCGTTTACGCTAGCGCGCTTTATTCCGGTCAACCGGAAGGATCGGGAATCCGCGATGGCCAGTGTGGAAAAGGCGGCTGAGGCCATGCGAGAGGGGCAGTCGTTCCTAATCTATCCGGAAGGCACCCGCAGCCCTGACGGACGATTGCAGGAATTCAAGAAAGGCGCGTTTGTGCTGGCTATAAAGGCGGGTGTTCCGGTCGTTCCGGTACTTTGTTCTGGGGCGCAGCGGGTGATGGCCAAGCAGTCGCTTGAGATTCACCCTGGGGAGATTCTCGTAGAGTTTCTGGAGCCGATCGATGCTTCGAAATATACGCTTGAGGAACGCGATGCATTGCTTGAGCGAGTGAACTCCGCGATGGCGGCGGGTTTGCCTCCGGACCAACGCCCTGGCAGTTCTCCCGGGAGCGCGTAGAGATTAGCGAGATCCGGAGGCACGAGGTCGGCCGCCCAAGCGCTCCAGTTCAGCCTCCAATTCGCGCACCCGCTTTTGAAGCTCCGGCAAGCGATTTAGGGCGGCTACGGTCTTGAGCCACTGGCGATTGTCGACGGCAGGATATCCGGAGAACATCGAGCGGGGCGGGACATCGTTGGGGACGCCGCTCTTGGCGGTAATGACGGAGCCGCCGCCAATGGTGAGGTGGCCCGCAGTGCCTACCTGGCCTGCGAGAATGCAGCCGTCGCCGACTTTGGTGGATCCTGCGAGGCCGACCTGTCCGCACAGCATGGTGTGGGCCCCAACGCGGGAGGCATGGCCGACGATGACCAGGTCGTCCAGCTTGGTGCCGCGACCGATGCGCGTTTCTCCGACCGTGGCGCGGTCGACGCACGCGTTTGCTTGAACTTCGACGTCGTCCTCAAGAACGGCGGGGCCGGACTGCTGCATCTTGTACCAGCTGCCGTCTTTCTGCTTGGCAAAGCCGAGCCCGTCGCCGCCGATAATGGCGCCGTTTTGCAAGATCACGCGGTCTCCGATGTGGCAGAATTCGCGGACCACGGCATGGGAGTGCGCGAAGAACTCATCGCCAATACGTGCGCCCTGGTAGATGGTGACGAAGCTGTGCAGAACCGCGTTGCGGCCGATGTGGGCATCTTCTCCGACGACGCAGTAAGGTCCAATGTGGGCACCAGTGCCGATTTTGGCAGACTTCGCGATGAGAGCCGTGGGGTGGAATCCTGGCGCGTAGCGGGGAGCCTGGTAGAAGAGTTCGATGGCGTGGGCGAAGGCGAGGTAGGGATTTGCCGTGCGCAGCGCCGTAAGCCGCGGCATGCTTGGGTCGCGTTCGATGTTGATACCGTCCTCGACAAGCACGGCTGAGGCCCGCGTGGTCTTGAGCAGGTGGAAGTAACGCCGATTGGCGAGAAAAGTGATCTGACCCGGTTCGGCGAGTTCGATACCGGCGATTCCGTGGATGGGGGCTTCACCGGGGCCGTCGAGACGGCAGCCGAGCTTCTGGGCAATTTCGTAGAGGTTCATAGGCATCAGTGCGGCTCCTGACTGCTGCGTGCGAGTCTCGCACAGCGCAGAGAAGGAAGTCGAGCCGTGGCCAGTTTATTCGTTGAAAAGGCGCGGCTGAATTGCGGCCGCAGCGGCGGCGGGTTTTCGGCGGGCAATACCGACGACGCCAAGCACGGTTAGTTCGGTAAGCGCGGAGCGCGGGATAAAGATACGGTCGGTGGTGGAATTCAAATCGGGCGGGGTGATTTGGATACCGTGGTCGAGCATGGTCAGAAGATCATTGGGAACGACCCCTTCAATAGTCTCACCGTCACTGTAGCGCAGGCGGACCCACAGTCCGTCGAGCTTGGGGCGGCTGAGGAAGGCTTTGCGCTCGGGCTCGAAGTCATCGGAGAACTCGCGAACGAAATAAATCGAGCGCACCTTGGCGATGGGAATCTCCTGATGCTCGCCGTCGGGAGTCAGCAGGTCAATGGGATCCGCTTGGCCGAGCCGCGTGGGGTTCAGATACCCGCGGATGGGCTTCTTGTCGGCAAGGACAATGACGACTTTCTTGTGTGTAGAGGCTGGGGCTCTGTTTTTCAAAGAAATCAGTTTCAGAAAGACACGAATGACGCTAATTTGCGAATAATCAGGATGTATGTTATGTTAAGCGCGTTTTGCCTGTCAACCTATTGTTTTCATTAGGGTTAGGTCCCGGAGCGCCGGCCGTTGACCGATAAAAAGCATATCCTCAAATCGGCCTCGATCATCTCCCTGGTTACCGTCGTAAGTCGAGTTCTCGGCTATGTGCGCGACCAGCGCATTACCCTCCTTCTCGGAACCTCCGCCGCCGCCGACGCTTATGTGCTGGCCTACCGAATTCCAAACCTTTTCCGGCGATTGGTGGCCGAGGGTTCCATGACCGCGTCGTTCATCCCGGTGTTTACCACCTACATGAGCGAGAAGTCGCGAGAGGAGGTCTGGGATTTCGCGAACAAGCTGTTCTGGACACTCGCTCTGGTCGTCGCCGGAATCACCGTTCTCGGAATGGTTTTCTCGCCCGCAGTGGTTCATCTTTTTGCGGGGAACAACGTTGCCGGGGTCCAGGCGATTGAGTTGAACCGCATCGTTTTTCCGTATCTGTTCTTCATTTCGCTGGCAGCCCTGGCCATGGGCATTTTGAACTGTTTTCACGTTTTTGGACTGCCGGCGGCAACCCCCGTCATCCTAAATTTGGCGACTATCTTGTTTACGTTTGCGGTGATTCGAAGTCACTTCAAGGATGCGGCCACGGCCATCGTAGTGGGAATCCTTGTGGGCGGGGTCTTGCAATTTTTGATGCAGGTGCCGCAACTCGTGCGTAAGGGGATGAACTTTAAGTTTGGGATCTCGTTCCGGCACCCGGGAATCAAGAACGTGGCGCGCCTGATGATTCCCCGGCTCTTTGGAATTGGCATTGGGCAGATCAATCTGTTCATTGATACGCGTTTTGCGACGGCCAGTGTCATGCCGGCCGGAAGCCTTGCGGCGCTATACGTCGCGGACCGGGTCATGGAGCTTGTTCTGGGAGGGTACGCGATTGCCGTGGCGACGGCGATCCTGCCGATGATGTCGCACCAGGCGGCAGCGAAGGACTATGAATCACTGAAAAGGACTTTGGCATTTTCCGTGCGCATCGTGGCTTTCATTACCATACCCGCAGCACTGGGACTGATGATTCTGCGCGAGCCGATTATTCGCGTGTTGTTCCAACATGGGCAGTTCGTCGCGGAATCGACGCGTTTGACGGCTCGCGCGTTGCTGTATTACGCGATTGGGTTGCCGGCGCTGGCCACCGTGAAGCTGGTCGTGCCTGCGTTCTATTCGACATCGGACACGAAAACGCCGGTCCTGGTCGCTTCCATCTCTTTGGTGATTAACGTCGTCCTGAATATTGTGTTTCTTCAGTTTTTCTTCAAGCGCGTGCAGAATGGGGGCCCTGCCCTGGCCACCGCCATCGCTTGTTTTTTTGATTTCTTCGCGCTCTTCATTATTTTCCGGCTGCGCTACGGGGCCATGGGAACGTTGGAGATTTTGCGTTCGTTTGGCAAGATTTCCTTGTGCGCGAGCATCATGGGAGTGGCCTGCTGGTTCGGAAATCGCTACACAACCTTCACGATCCACTCGCGATTCCTTGTTCAGCTGCTGGTGTTTTCAGGGCTGATCGTTGGCGCGACGGCCCTTTATTTGGCCCTAGCATGGCTGTTCCGTTGTCATGAAATCCAAGAGGTGTACGGTATCGCCACGCGCCGGCGAGCGGGCGCCGGAGACGGATACCCGGAGCCATGATGGAGATGACGCCGGCCATAGCGCTGTTTTTGACGCACGTGAAGGTGGAGAAGGGGCTCTCTGCCAATACCGTGGCGGCGTATCAGCGCGATTTGGCGAAATTCAATGGGTTCGCTCAAAAACGCAAACTCACGCTTGCAGGTCTGAAACGCGACGATCTGGTGGATTTTCTTGCAGGCATGTACCGGGAAAAGCTCGAAAGCCGTACGGTGGCGCGGCACCTGGTTACGCTGCGGAATTTCTTCCGGTTTCTACAGGTTCAGGAACTCATTACCACGGATCCATCACTAAATCTCGAGTCGCCCAAGATCCGGCGCAACTTGCCAGGCTATCTGCGGCTCGAGGAAGTGGAGCGATTGCTGGCTCAACCGGACGTCACGACGGCTCTGGGTTTGCGGGACCGCGCCATGCTGGAAGTTCTTTATTCGACTGGTTTGCGCGTCTCCGAGTTGATTGGGCTTCGCGTGACGGACTTGGACGCCAAAGTCGGCTGCATTCGCTGCATCGGCAAAGGGGACAAGGAGCGCATTGTGCCGACTGGCAGGAAGGCCCTGGGCAGTGTGGAGAAGTACCTTCAGACTGCACGGCCAAAGCTTTTGGGAAAGGGTGTGTCGAGTCAGGCGCTGTTTGTGAACCGGCGGGGCAAATCGCTCAGCAGGGTGGGCGTGTGGAAGATTCTTTCGTCGTACGGCCGGCGTGCGGGTTTGCGCGTGGCGCTGACGCCGCACATGCTGCGCCACAGCTTTGCCACGCACTTGCTGGAGCGCGGCGCGGACTTGCGGTCGGTGCAGCTTATGCTGGGCCACGCAGACATTTCCACAACCCAAATCTACACGCACGTAGTGGAAGAGCGGTTGAAACAGATTTACAAGGCGCATCACCCACGCGCTTAATGCGCGGCGGCGGTCCCGGGCCAAAATCGCGGTTGCCATTGCGGCGGTCGGCGCGGGCATCCTGAACGTGAAGGAGTGCAATGCCAGATTATATGTTTTTGTTGGAAAGCCGCCTGTCTCCCGAGCAGCGAGCAGCCATGATGCGCGTGCAGGAGCTCTCTGCCGCCATGGGGTTCAACGTGTACCTGACTGGCGGAACGGTGCGCGACCTCGTTACCGGAGCCTCGCTGCGCGATCTCGATTTCAGCGTGGAAGGGAATCCATCCAAGATCGCCCGCGAGTTGGAGAAAGGCGGCGCCAAAATCCTCTCTGAGGATGAGAAGCTTCGCCAGATAGAGATTCTATTTGTGGGAGACTGCGACGGCAGTATATCGGCGGCGCGCGACGACCACTATGTGCGACCCGGGACGCGGCCGGAGATCCGTTGGTCGACGATCATGGAGGATTTGCGGCGCCGCGATTTCTCCCTGAACTCGATTGCCATCTCGCTCAATCCGGCTTCGCGCGGCTTACTTCTGGACCCCACCAACGGACTTTCGGATATCGAGCGGGCTGAGGTGCGCGCACTTACCATTCATAGCTTCACAAACCAGCCCGTGCGCCTGTTGCGCGTTTTGCGCTTTGCCGCGCGGATGGGCTTCAAAATCGAGGCGCGGACACAGGAGTGGTTTGACCTGGCTATCGAGCGTGATCTGCATCGCACCATCACGCCGGAAGACGCGGGAGCGGAACTGCGCGCAGCGGCTCGCGAAGAACGCCCCGCCGTGGTTCTGAAAGAGTGGGAGGCGCACGACCTGCTCGAAGCGATACATCCCGTGCTTGCAAAACGGCACCCGGATTACGAGGCCATCGCGCGCCTCATGAAGGTTCGCGAGGATCTCTTTACCGCAGGCGTTCGACCGAAACTTGCGACGCCCATGATGCTGGCTGTTCTGGGGCGGCTCAAAGACCGGGAACAAATCAACGTTCTCTCGAAGGCTGGATTCCGGTCTTCGGAAGCTGACGCTATATTGAACTTCGAGAAAGAAGTGCTTGCGGACCAGAAGGAATTGATCGGTCGCAAATTGAACGCTCCCGCGGATGCCTACAAGTTCCTGGAAAAGCTTCCCGTGGACCGCATTGGCTACATGCTTGCGGAATCAAACAATTCGGCGGCGCTCTCAAAAATTCGGGCCTATCTACACAAGTGGCGGCCGATCCGGAACTCGGTCCCCATGGTGGCCAATGAGCTGGAAGCTCTAGGCTATGCTCGAGGACCGAAGTTTGACGCCATTGTCGAACAGGTTTTCGGGATGCAACTGACCGGACGTGGCAAGACTCCGGAAGAACGGGTGAAGATCCTGCGCAAATTGTCTGGGATCAAAGAGCAGCCCAAAAAGAAGGAAAAGGAAAAGAAACCCGCGAAGAGTGCGGAGAAGCAGCCCGCGGCCTCGGTGGCCCCACCGGCAGCGGAAAAAGGCGCCCCGGCAAAGGCGGCGCACGGTCCATTGCACCAGAACCACCCGGTCATGTTGAAGCAGGCTGCCAAACATAAAGCCGCACGTGAGCAGGCTAAGCACGCCAAACACGCTGCGGCGGGCAAGAAAAGCAGTGGCCGAAAATAGGTAACGAACAGCCCTGTGCAAATCGCGAGAATGTGGTTCGCAATTCTCGCGCGAGAGTTCTAGAATCGAGATCCATGGGTCAGCCGCAGTTTGTTCATCTTCACGTACATACAGATTTTAGTCTGCTGGACGGGGCCTGCGAAACGTCCGAGCTGCTCGATGAAGCTTCACGGCAGAAAATGCCCGCTGTGGCCGTTACGGACCACGGGAACCTCTTTGCCGCGGCCAATTTTTTCCACGAAGCCAGCAAGCGTGACGTCAAGCCCATCATCGGGTGCGAAGTCTATGTGGCCAAGGGCAGCCGCCACGACCGCGGCGAAAAAACAAACGGAACGGGCGGTCCAGACCGCGGCGAAGCCGAGCCGGGCATGCGCGGGAGCAACCATCTGGTGCTCCTCTGCGAATCACTGGAGGGCTATCACAATCTCATCAAGCTGGTGTCCTCGGGTTTTCTTGAGGGCTTCTACTACCGGCCCAGGATCGACTACGACTTGCTCGCCAAGCACCACAGAGGCTTGATTGCGTTGTCAGCCTGCCTGCGAGGCGCGGTGACGGAAGCCGTTGTTGATGAAAAATACGACCAGGCCCGCGAAAACGCTTACCGTCTGCAGGACGTTTTCGGCAAGGGCAATTTTTTTCTGGAGATTCAGGATCAGGGTCTGGAGATCGAGCAGGGCGTGAATCGCGAACTCGTGCGTCTTTCTAAGGAAACCGGCATTCCGCTGGTGGCCACGAACGACTGCCACTATCTGCATCACACCGATGCCCATGCCCAGGACGTCCTGCTGTGCATTCAAACGGGAAAGACGATGAGCGACGCTCATCGCATGAAATTTGCAACCGACCAGTTCTACTTCAAGACGGCGGCGGAGATGGCCCAGGTGTTCGGCGAACTACCGGACGCGCTCGCCAGAACCGTGGATATCGCCGCGCGTTGCAACGTCAAGATCGAACGCATCCCGAACCCTTTTCCTGAGTTTAAGGTTCCCGAAGGCCACACCGCAGGTAGCTACTTTGAGAAGGTGGTGCGCGAAGGGTTTGCCACACGGGTGCCCTATCTTGAGCGGCTGCTCGAGCAAGGGGTATTGCACAATCCACTGGTGGAGTACGAGCGGCGGCTGACGTCGGAAATCGAAATGATCAAGAAGATGCGCTACGAGGGCTACTTCCTGATCGTTTGGGATTTCATTCACTACGCACGCGCGCAGGATGTGCCTGTTGGGCCGGGACGTGGTTCGGCTGCGGGCAGCTTGGTCAGCTACGCGCTGCGCATCACGGATGTGGACCCCTTGCAGTACAACTTGTTGTTCGAGCGCTTTCTGAATCCGGAGCGCGTCTCCTTGCCCGACATCGACATCGATTTCTGCATGCGCAGACGCGGCGAGGTGATCGAGTACGTCACGCAAAAATACGGGCGCGAAAACGTCGCGCAGATTATTACCTTCGGCACCATGGCGGCCAAAGCGGCGGTCAAGGACGTAGGCCGGGCGATGGACATCCCGTACGGCGAAGTGGATCGGCTTGCGAAACTGATCCCCACGACTCTGGGCATCGACTTGGAAACCGCTCTCGCGGAGGCACCGCAGCTCAAATCAGCCATTAACAGCGACGAGAAGCTGAAGGATTTGATGGCCGTCGCGCTGCGCCTCGAGGGACTCGCGCGGCATGCTTCGACGCATGCCGCAGGCGTGGTTATTTCACCCCGCCCGCTGACGGATGTGGTCCCGGTCTATAAGACCAACCGGGATGAAATCACCACACAATACGACATGAATGCGCTCGAGCGCATCGGCTTGCTGAAGATGGATTTCCTCGGCCTGACAACACTCACCGTCCTGCAAGATACCGCGCGCATGATTGAAAAGAATCGCGGCGTACAGGTCGACATTGACAATTTGGGTCTGGATGACGAGCCGACCTACAAACTTTTTGCGCGCGGTGACACCACCGCCATCTTCCAGTTTGAATCGCACGGCATGCGCGATATCTTGCGCCGCTACCACCCTTCGCGCATTGAAGATCTCACGGCGCTGAACGCGCTGTACCGTCCCGGGCCGATTCAGGGCGGCATGATCGACGACTTCATTAGCCGGAAGCAGGGCAAGACAAAAGTCAGCTACGAACTGCCGCAACTCAAGGGCATTCTCGAGGAAACCTACGGCGTGATCCTGTATCAGGAACAGGTGATGCAGATCGCGAACCTGCTGGCAAGCTTTTCGCTCGGGGAAGCGGATCTTCTCCGCCGTGCCATGGGCAAAAAGAAAAAAGAGGAAATGGCGGCGCAGCGTGCGAAATTCATTGCGGGATGCCTCACGAACAAGGTTCCAGAAAAGAAAGCCGAGCGCATTTTCAATTTGATGGAAGAATTTGCGGGCTACGGCTTCAACAAATCGCACTCCTGCGCGTATGCCCTGCTGGCCTACCAGACGGCCTATTTGAAGACCCACTATCCGGTGGAATTCATGGCCGCACTGCTGACTTCGGAAACAGGCAACGCAGAAAAGGCTGTGAAGTACATCAACGAAGCGCGGGGCATGAGCATTTCTATCCTCCCGCCGGACATCAACGAGAGCGATCTTTATTTTACGCCCGTGGGCGAATCCATCCGCTTCGGTCTAGCGGCCATCAAGAACGTAGGTGAGCCCACCGCCAAAGCCATCCGCGATTCGCGGCTGAGCACAGGCGTATTCACCTCTCTGTACGATCTTTGCGAACGGATCGAGGCGCGTTTTCTGAACAAGAGAGTGTTTGAAAGCCTGATCAAGTCCGGCGCTGTGGATTCTCTTGGGGCCCGCGAGTCGATGCTGGCCTCGGTGGATGACGCGTTGGCGGCCGTACAGCGCGCCTCGCGAGTACGGGAATCCGGGCAGCACGGGCTGTTTGGTACGGCCACGGCGGCCGCGCCGATAGCCTTTGCATTGCACGAGGCCGAGCTATGGAGCGAGACCGAACGCCTCGCGAGCGAATACGCCATGCTTGGCTTCTACGTGTCCGGACACCCGCTTGCAAAATATGCCTCGCGCTTCCTAGAGTTGAAATGCACTTCACTTGACCAGATCGAGGGCCAGCGCAACGGTCGGGAGATCACCGTTGCGGTACTCATTGTCGGCACGCGCCCGATGCGTTCCAAAAAAGGCGCGCGCTGGGCGATCTACACGATCCAGGATATGACCGGCGTTCAGGAACTGCTGGCCTTTCCGGAAAGTTTTGCGCGGTTCGAGGCCATTCTCAAGGCCGGGACGCCGCTGTTGCTCAAGGCTCGTGTGCAAGTTGAGGAAGCGGGCACGCGCCTTTCTTTGCAAGAGGCTGCTCGACTGGGAGACCTCGCTGAGCGGCCAGCGTCGGGCCTTCGCATCCGTATGAAGTTGGAAGAGTTAAACGACGAATTGCTGGACCGCCTTGAAGAAATTCTCTCCTCCTACCGAGGATCAAGCGTGGTATCGCTGGATCTCACAGGCGCAGGCGGAGCGATGGCCACGCTTCAGGTTGAACCGCGCGTCCGCTCGTGCCCGGAACTAATCAACGCGATCCGGGAGTCATTTGGCGAGCAGTCGATCGATTTGGTGATGTGATGAAGTCCAAGGACAAAGCAAAAAGCCCGGCAGCGCAGCCTAATCGTCAAAGCGAGATCGAGCGCCTGGAAAAAGACGTTGAAGAACTGCGCCACCTCGCCGGCGACCAAGAGGCCGACGCGGAGCTTGAACGCATCCGCCAGCAAGTGCTCGAGCTTCGGAAGGAGTTTTACAGCCATCTCGGTCCCTGGCAGCGCGCCCAGATCGCGCGCCACACCCATCGGCCGTACACGCTGGATTATATCGGGATGCTGTTCACGGACTTCCTGGAGTTGCACGGCGACCGCGGCTACGGCGACGACAAGGCCTTGATTGCCGGACTCGCCAAGTTTAATGGACGGCCGATTGCCGTCATCGGTCATCAAAAGGGTCGCGACACGAAACAGCGTCTGCTGCGCAATTTCGGCCAGCCCAAGCCCGAGGGTTACCGCAAAGCTCTTCGGGTCATGCAAGTGGCCGCGAAGTTTGGCCGGCCCGTTTTCACGCTAATCGACACGCCGGGCGCTTATCCCGGCATCGACGCCGAGGAACGCGGACAAGCCGAAGCCATCGCTCGTAACTTGCGAGAAATGGTTCGCTTGCCCGTTCCGATTATCGTCACCGTGACCGGCGAAGGCGGCTCCGGCGGAGCCTTGGCAATTGCCATAGGAGATCGCGTCAACATCCTGGAGAACAGTTTTTATTCTGTGATTTCGCCGGAAGGCTGCGCCGCGATCATGTGGCGAGACGCCACCAAGGCGGAGACCGCTGCTACCGCGCTGAAAATCACGGCGAAAGACCTGAAGGAGCTAGGCATCGTCGATGAGATTGTGCCCGAACCGGAAGGAGGGGCGCACGTGGACCCGGAAGGCGCCGCCCAGCTCCTCGGTGAAGTCTTGGACCGTGAGCTGGTGGCTTTAACGCAGCAGCCCACGAAAGAGTTGCTGGAAGCCCGCTACGAGAAGTTCCGCAAGATGGGTCAATTCTTCGATCTTGGAAAGTAAACCGCCACCTTCTGAATCCTAGTTCTGGGTCCACCCCTTAGCACATTGGCAACTCTTGCGAGACCAATCGTTGTCGCTTCGCGGGACGCGGGCTACTCTGGATGGGCAACCATCAGAGTGATCCGTCTCGGGGCAAGTTCTGCCGCTTATACGGCAACCCGCGCACGGAAGACAGGACTGATCATGTCGGAACCCTTCCGCCCGTATGAAAAGCTCGTGGATATCACCGTGATGGGCAAGAAGTTTCAGGTGCCGGAGCGCAATTCGCTTCTGCGATGCTTTCAATTCATCAGTCCGGAAACCATTCCCTATGGCCGTTTTTGCTGGAATCAGGATTGCCAGTATTGCCGCGTTTCGTGCCAGTTGCCGGATGACGATGAGCCACGGGAAATGCTGAGCTGTAAGTTCATTGTCATGCCCGGAATGGAAATTACCGAGTTGAGCCAGGAGCTGAAGTGGTGCCTGAGGTCCAAACTCCCAGCCGATGCTGCTGTTTCCTCCTGAGTCCAGGAAATCGATGGCGCAAAAAAGTCCTGGCGCAACGCGACTTTTACCTCCAGCCCGTGTTTCTACTGGAAGGTGCACGCATCAGCGAGCGACGGCGGTTGTGCGACGCCAAAACCCAATTAACCATCCCCGGCGCACAGCCGTCGTCGTCGATTTGTGAGTAGTTGGCCGCAGGCTGCTTCGTTCCGCTGGCCAGCTTAGGGCGCCTTCTTGCACTCCATGCTCGGCTGGACTACGATTCTTTCTCCTAGATTATGCCCACCGATTTGCTGGCTTGCGACGGCTGCGGTCAATCCGCATCCCCCGAACATATTGCGCGACGGCTTCTGCGCCTGGAATGGACAACACGATACCGGCCCGTTCACATTGGCGCGCTGCTGCTGGGAAGCGTCTCCCCACTGGCGGAGCAAGACTTCCTCTATAGCGGGAAGTTCCACGGGGAAGCCGGCCGATTGCTAGAAGCAGTTGGAATCTCGACTTCGGGGAAGTCCCCCGAAACCATTTTAGGCGAGTTTCAGAGGGCCGGATTCTTTCTGGCGCACGTGCTCGAATGTCCGCTTGAAACCAGCGAGGCCGAAAAGGCTTCCTATCAGGCCCTTCTCGCCGAGCGCGTTTCACAAGTATTGACGCGCATTCGCAGGTCGCTAAAGCCCAAGCGCGTGGTCTTGATCTCCGATTCGTTGGCGCCGCTTGCGGCAAGACTGTCGAGCGCCGAATTGGCATGCCCGGTGATTCTGGACCATGGCAAACCCTTCGGTCTGGACTCTGGCGATTTTTCTGGGGCTGCTCTCCATCTGCGCCAAGCCCTAGGGCTGGCGACCCCCGGGGTGTGACCCGGCGCACCGGCCCCCCTGTCCCTATGTACAGGCTTATAACTGTCCTTCGACGGGCGTGCGAATCTCCTGGCTGTGATAGAATCAAAAACTTGGATAGGGTGACGTTTGAGTAGGAGTCGAGGCGTGAAGAAACAAGCAAAGTTTGTAGTCGGAATCAGCGTAATCGTGGTTGCCCTGGCGTGCTTAGCGTGGCTTGGCTACGGCGAAAGCAAGACTTATTACCACACCATCGCGGAGCTGCAGTCTCTAAAGGGCGCTGAGCTTACCCACCGCATGCGCGTTGGCGGAACCGTGGCGCCGGGCAGCATTCGCCATTTCACTGGCCGCGTTGATTTTGTTCTCGAAGGGGAAGGGAAGTCCCTCCCGGTGAGCTATGTGGGCAGTGACCCGCTGCCGGATACCTTCGTGGATAAATCGCAAGCGTTGGTCGAGGGCCGGCCGACGGACGGGCGCTTTGTCGCCGAGGTAGTACAGGCGAAGTGCGCGTCCAAATACGAGGCGGCTCCGGGGGGAACCGTTGCCACTTCTTCCACTGCGACAAAGTAAAGTAAGGTAACCTAATAACGGACCCGGCTTGGCCGGGGGATAGGCGGAGCCCCGTGGATGTATTTGGTTCATTCGCTCTTCTTCTAGCGTTTATCTGCGCAGTGTATGCATTCGGAGGCGGAATTGCCGCGATTATCACGCGGCATCCACTTCTCGTTAAGAGCACCCGCCAATCGGGGATCGCAGCCTGCTGTCTGATTTTTATCGCTACATTCAGCCTCGAATATCTCTTCTTCACGGACAATTTTTCCGCGGCTTACGTGGTCTCCCACAGCAATCGCGCGCTCGCTACGTTCTATAAAGTCGCTGCACTGTGGGCCGGCCAGGAAGGCTCGCTCCTGTTCTGGAGTTTCCTGCTTTCGATCTACGTTTTCTCGGTGCTGATCGCCTACCGCAACAAAAACGGCGAATTGATGCCCTATGTGGGAGTGATTCTCGCCGGAGTCCAGATATTTTTCCTGACGCTCAATAATTTCGTCGCCAGCCCGTTCAAGGCGCTGGCCGTGCCCGGCGCCAATGGCGCGATGGATCTGGTCACGCGCGCCGACGGTAACGGGCTGACTCCGCTGCTGCAGTATCCGGAGATGGTCATCCATCCGCCGAATCTGTATTCCGGTTACACGGGGTTCACGATACCGTTTGCCTTTGCGCTGGCAGCGCTGTTGGCACGCTATCCCGGCGAGAAGTGGATCCATCTCACGCGCAAATGGACGATGATCGCGTGGTGCTTCCAAACCGCAGGCATCCTGCTCGGCGCGCACTGGGCTTACGCGGTCCTCGGTTGGGGAGGCTACTGGGGCTGGGACCCGGTCGAAAATGCCTCTCTGCTTCCGTGGCTGACGGGCACGGCGTTCCTGCATTCTGTGATGATGCAGGAAAAGCGCGGCATGATGAAAGTGTGGAACGTCTGGCTGGTGTTCGCGACCTTTATTCTATGCATTACGGGCACGTTCCTGACGCGCAGCGGAATCGTAAGCTCGGTTCATGCCTTTGCGCAGTCGAGCATCGGCAGCTGGTTCGTGGGCTTTCTCATCGTCATTTTCTCCGTGTGCCTGGTGGCTTATCTCAAGAACCGCGACTATTTGAAGAGTGAAAGCCAGTTGGATGCGATCGTCTCGCGCGAATCCAGTTTCCTGTTCAACAATTTGATTCTGCTGGTTTCCTGCATCGCCGTTCTTTCCGGCACCCTTTTCCCGGTCCTCTCGGAAGCGGTCTCGGGCTCCAAAATTAACGTGGGCGCTCCGTTCTTCAATAAGGTCAACGTCCCGATCGGCCTGTTTCTGCTTTTCCTTACTGGTGTCGGGCCGCTTCTCGCCTGGCGGAAGACTTCCCTGGAAAGTCTAAAGCGAAATTTTGCCTGGCCGCTGATTGTCGGCCTGGTGGCCGGTGTAGTCATCTTCGCGTTGGGCTGCCGAGAAATGTACTCGCTCATCTGTTTCTCGCTGTGTTTCTTCGTCACAACGACGATTGTCATGGAATTTTATCGCGGCGCAAAAGTCATTCGCGTGCGCTCGAACGCTTCCTATCTGACCTCGGCCATCGAATTGACCATGCGCAATACGCGCCGCTACGGCGGCTACATCGTGCACATGGGCATGGTGCTGGTCTTTGTCGGTTTGGCTGGCGTGGCTTTCAATCAAAACGTCCAGAAAGAGATGCAACCCGGCTCATCGATCCAGCTAGGGAAGTACAAGCTGGTTCTGCAAAGTTTCGACAGCAAGCCGGAAGCGAATTACACCGGTCTGCGTTTGAATGTGGAAGTTTTCGTCGACAATAAACCCCTGATGATGCTGTATCCCGAGCGCCGCATCTTTGAGACCAATGGCGAAACCGGAACGATGGTGGCGATCTACTCGACGCTTCGCGAAGATCTGTACGTCGTTTATGCTGGGCAGAATCCGGACACGAACTTGCCAGTCATTCACGCGTACTTGAACCCGCTGGTGAAGTGGATATGGTTTGGCGGGGTGATCGTCGTGTTCGGCACGTTGGTGGCTTTGATGCCCAATCGTCGAGCGGTCTTGGTTTTGTCGGGCGCACAACAACCCGCGCCAGAGCCGCTGGTGCACGGAATGACGCCGTCGGTCACCTACAGAGAAGGCCATGACTAAAATGCGAGGAATTAGCCGCCCCGGTTTGCTCATCTTGCCGGTCTTGTTGTGTTTTACGGGGACGCTGCCGCTGTTGTCCGCGTTCGGGGATGCCCAGCAGCCCGATCACACCCATCAGTTAGGCATGAAAGTGAAATGCATGTGCCGCGGCTGCAACGAATCCGCGGGCGGCTGCTATCACATGGGAGGGGAGTTCTCCGGTCCTTGCGGTACCGCTCTGGGGATGCTCAAGAAAATCGACGAGCGCATCGCCCAGGGAAATTCCGACGACCTCATCGTGCAATCCTTTGTGCAGGAGTATGGGCAGCTGGTACTCATGGAGACGCCGCACAGCGGCTTCGGCCGGGTGGCTTGGTGGATTCCGGCGGTCGCGCTGATCGGCGGATTCGCGCTGGTCTTGATCGTCATCTCCCGGTGGCGGAAGCAGTTGACGCCCGAGCCCGCTCTGGCTCGAGCGGGTCACGCAGCCCCAATTTCGAGTGAACTGCTCGATCGTGCGCGCGCCCAGGCCGCCCGCGATACTGAGGATTGACCTTGACCGTTGGCACACTTATGGCAGCTTTTCTGATCACCTCCACAGATTGGGCCGTTGTCGGCGCGTGCGGGGCGCTGGCTTTCGCTGCCGGACTCTTCATCTTCTATATCCAGCCTGATGCATCGGACCTCGCTCCACACCGCTCGAAGCTCGATCAATTGCTCGAGCGCCGCGACGCGCTCTACGATAATTTGCGCGACCTGCGTTTCGAGTTTCGTTCCGGAAAATATGCGGAGATTGACTACGAAGCGATGAAGACCTCTCTCGAGAGCGACGCGGCCGTGGTGCTCGCGGAAATCGATCAAATTACGGAGTCGCAGGTGCGGCGTCCTCGCGGGACGAAGCCCGCCGCTTCCGAACGAGGTGCGCAGTGAAGCCCAGGTGGACACTATCTGCGGCGCTAGGAATTTTTCTGTTGGTGCCGCTCTCGTCTGTTTACGGAGCTACCGTTCACGGCACGGTGAAAAATGCCACTACCGGCAAGCCCGCCGCGAATGTCGAGGTCATCCTCATCCAATTGCAGGGCGGAATGCAGCCGGTGCTGAACTCCAAAACGGACGCGCAGGGCCAGTTCACGTTTGACTTTCCGGCCATCGGAACACAACCGATGTTGGTGCGCGCGGTCTATCGCGGAATCAATTTTCATCAGCCCTTGCCGCCGGGCCGAAGTGAACTGGAAGTCGATGTTTTCGAACCATCACGAGACCCCAAAACGATCTCCGTCGCAACGCATTTCGTAATTTTCCAGCCGAGCGGCACGACTCTCGAGGTTGGTGAAGAATATGCCATCAAAAACGATTCCCAGCCCGGTCAAGCCTATTTTCGCCCCGACGGCAACTTCGAGATCGCCCTCCCGGACGGTGCGAACCTGAAACAGATCGCGGCCCAGGGCCCCGCAGGCATGCCCGTCGTGCAGGCGCCCATCGATCGCGGCAAAAATAGGTACAGTGTGGCGTTCGCCTTTCGTCCTGGCGACAACGGAGTGCGTTTCTCCTACGAGTTGCCGTACGCGGGCAACACCGCTTCCGTAAAGCTGCCCACCGTATATCCCGGCGCGCGCCTCGTCGTTGTTGCGCCTCCCTCCGTGCAGATCGCTGGCGAAGGCTTGCAAGCTGGCGGCCTTGAACAGGGAATGAGCGTGTACAGCCGCGACAGTCTCGCAGCCAATTCCACGTTGACCGTCAGCATCTCCGGCACGGCCCCACCGCCAAGCAGCAACAGCAACGCCTCCGACAGCGATGCTGGTGCGCAGAATCGCGAAGAGCAGCAGGGAAGCGGTCCCGCTTCCGCCGGGACTATTCAAGCCGTCCCAGGCCGCCTCGATGTCCTGAAATGGCCCATCCTGGGAGGATTCCTCTGCCTGTTCGCCCTGCTAGCCGTTCTTCTCGCGCGCAGGCCCGTGGTGGCCGTTGCGGGCGGCCCTTCGGAGGGCGTCAGAGAGGTGCCGGCAAAACCGTCCAAGAAAACGGCAGCCGCACCGGTTGCCGGACCGGCGGTTCACAACGCAACCCTGGCTCCACTCGATGCCGCTGTTGGCACCAGCCTGGATGCGCTGAAAGACACCTTGTTCCGGCTCGAGGTGCGCCGCCAAGCAGGAACGATTTCCGAGGAAGAGTACTCCCGGGAACGGGCCCGTGCGGAGAAAGTCTTGCGCGATCTTGTGAGAGGTTAAAGGGTGACGCCGGCCGACGTTGCGTGCATCTTTCCCTCCCGTAGGGCAGACACTCCTGTCTGGCTCACTCTGTTTTCTGCCCTAACCCGCAACGAGGTCCACCGGTGACGCCGCCGGCGTTTTCTCCCGTTGCTCTCCGTTTTGAAAATATCGATAAGCGCTATGGCGGACTCCTGGCCTTGCGGGGCGTGTCGCTGACCGTCGCTCCGGGAGAATGCGCAGTTTTTGCGGGGCGCAACGGCTCCGGCAAGACCACCCTTTTGCGCATTGCCGCGAGATTGGTGCGGCCATCGCGAGGGTCTCTGAGCTTTTCCAACTCCTCTTGCGATGACGAAAAAAGCCCGGTTCGTCCGGGATTCGTGGCTCACGCCACGATGGTCTACGACGAACTGACCGCCGAAGAAAATCTTTTACTCTTCGCGCGGCTCCAAACGGTGTCTCGGCCGGAGCGCCGCGTTGAGGCTCTGCTCGAGGAAGTGGGCCTATCCGATCGTCGCGCTTCCCTGGTCGGAACATTTTCCCGCGGGATGCGCCAGCGCGTGGCCATCGCTCGGGCCTTGCTGCATGAGCCGGCGGTCCTGCTACTAGACGAACCAGCCACGGGCCTCGATCCCCCAGGCGTCGCTTGGCTCGCCGAAGCGATTCGCCGCCTTCGCGATTCGGGCCGCACCATTCTGATGAGCCTCCACGGCGAATCAGAAATCTCTTCACTGGGCACGCGCGCCATCCGTCTGGACGCGGGCTCGGTCGTCGCCGACACGCGCACGGGCGCAACGTTTCGCTCCGTCCTAACTTTCGCCGACGCCTGAATGAGCCTGTTTCCCAACGCGTTGGTCTTGCTCGGCAAGGAGCTGCGCACCGAGTTTCGCTCGCGCGAATTGCTGACGACCACGGTTGTCTTCATTTTGATCGTGATGTTTATGTTCAGCATTACGTTTCAGCCTACCTCCGACGAATCGCGACAGATTGGCCCGGGGCTTCTTTGGCTGGCGTTTCTCTTTGCGGCGTCCCTGATGCTGCAGCATTGCTTTTTACGCGAGCAGCACAACGATACGCTGAGTGCGTTGCGGCTTTCCGTGAGCGACCCCTTTGCCATTTTGTTGGCCAAGCTTGCCGCGAACACCTTGTTTCTTCTGCTCACCGAGCTATTCTTGCTGCCGATTTTCGCGTTGATGTATAACGTATCCGTCGTGCGCGTGGTGCACTGGCTAGCTCTTGCGTTTTTTCTTGGCAGTCTGGGCATCTCCATTGTGGGAACGGCGCTCTCCGCCATCTCCGCGCAGGCCCGCATGCGCGAGCTGTTGTTGCCTGTGCTCATGCTTCCGCTCTTGACGCCCATTCTCATCGTCAGCACGGAAGTTACGAAAGCGCTGTTCGACCGCGCGCCGTACGTGCGGTGGCAGGGAATCGGCTTCCTGGCCGTTTTCGATGTGGTTTTTTTGACGGCGCTATGGCTTTTCGGCGAATATCTTCTGGAGGAATAAGCCTCATGATGAAGAATATCTTGGCTGCCGCAGCGGTGTTTCTGCTCCTCGGGGTAGCCGTCTATGCTTCCTTTTTTATTGCGCCGACGGACGTGAAACAGGGACTCATCTATCGCATTTTGTTTCTCCACGTGCCGAGCGCGTGGACGGGCCTCACGGCGTTCTTTATCTCTTTCCTGGCCAATTTGCTCTACGTTTGGCGCCGTCAGCCGCGCTGGGACTGGCTAGGAGTTTCAGCGGCTGAAGTCGGTTTGGCGTTTACGACTGTAGTCCTGGTCACTGGTCCCATCTGGGCGCATCCCGTCTGGGGTATCTGGTGGACCTGGTCTCCGCGGCTTACCTCCACGTTCGTTTTGTGGCTGCTTTATGTTGCTTATGTCGTTTTGCGGACGCTCATTGAGGAACCCGATCGGCGTGCGCTGCTCAGCGCCCTGTTCGGCATTTTCGCTTTCATTGATGTGCCGCTGGTCTTTGGTTCCATCCGCTGGTGGCGCGACCAGCACCCGCAGCCTGTGGTGATGGGCGAGCCGGGTGCCGGACTTGATCCTATAATGTACAAGGTTCTGCTCTTCTCGTGGTTGGCCATGCTTGCTTTGATGACTCTGCTGATTCGCCAGCGTTACAGGCTGGAGGCCATGAGGGGCGATCTCGAAACGATGCAGCAGGAATTGGAGGTAGCATGAAGAATCTCGATAGTGTTTTCGCCGCTTATATGGCTGCCTGGGCCATCTTTTTCGTTTATTACGTCACCATTGCCCGCCGGGCAGCGGCGCTTCGTGGAGATCTTGAGCGCCTGAAGAGTTCTGTGAACCGGGGGAAGTAATTGGCACAGAAGAAAAAAGTCGGCATCGTGTTGTTCCAGCTCGGCGGTCCGGATTCGCTCGAAGCCGTCCAGCCATTTCTTCTGAATCTGTTTCTCGACCCGGACATTATTCCCATGGGGCCGCTCGGTTTCCTGCGGCGCCCGCTGGCAAAACTTATTTCATCCCGTCGCTCCGTTCCGGTGCGGGGCAAGTATGCCGAGATCGGCGGCCGCTCACCGATTGGAACCTTGACGGAACGGCAGAGAGTCTCGCTCGTCGAGGCGCTCGCCGACGACATCGATCCCGTTGCCGTTGTGGCCATGCGTTATTGGCATCCGCTCACGGCCGAGGCCGTCGAGACGCTCCGTAAAGCTGGGCCGCTGGATGAGATCGTTCTTTTGCCCCTATACCCACACTTTTCCTACGCCACCACTTTGAGCAGCCTCAAGGAATGGCACCGCGTCTATGGGGAGCCGGAGGCCGGCCCTCCGCAGCGAACGGTCAGCCAGTTTTTCGATCATCCGCTCTATATCCATGCGGTGGCGCAACGCATCGGCTCCGTCCTGAGGCAATTTGCGGACAGCTCTAGCATTCACCTGGTTTTCAGCGCGCACGGCTTGCCCATGAGCCTGGTCGAGAAGGGAGATCCCTATCCGAATCAGATCGAAGCCACGGTCCGGCTGGTCTCGGAAGAGGGAAGAAAGCAGTTTCCCGGCTGGCCGAAAACGCACTTGTTGTGCTACCAGAGCAGGGTTGGACCCTCCAAATGGCTGCAGCCACCGCTTACTGAAACCATCGAACGGCTGGGCAGCGGGGGCGTTAAGGAAATGCTGGTCGTGCCCATTTCCTTTGTAACCGAGCATATCGAGACGCTTCACGAAATCAATATCGAGGCCCGTGAAGAAGCCAAGAAGTTCGGCGTCGAAGTGTTCCGGATGATGCCTGCGGTCGGCGATTCGCCACTCTTCATTGCGGCCCTGAGAGACCTGGTACTTCGGGCCGTTGCTCAGGTGGAAGCCCCGCGGGACGTGCCCGCCACATCAACCGCTTCATGATCGGGTCGCTCGCGGGTACCTGGCCGCGACCAAACGTGCCGGTGCACGCGCCGAGAGTCCAGCGCAGCCGGCCGAAGAGCATGAAATTCATCAGTGCGCTATAATCCCGCGATGAAACCAGAGCTATGAAGGCTTCCTATCATCCCGGCGTTCATCGCTTCGCGGTCTTCACCGCGGGCTGGACTGTGCTGCTGCTAATTGCAGGCGCGCTGGTTACTTCCAACGACGCCGCGCTTTCCGTGCCGGACTGGCCAAAGTCGTTTGGCACTTGGACGCCGCCCATGGTCGGCGGAGTGTTTTACGAACATTCGCACCGCGTTATAGCAGGTGTCCTGGGAGTCTTGACGCTTATCCTGGCGATATCCATTTGGGTTAAAGAAGAGCGCCGCTGGCTGCGCTGGTTTGCGGTGATCGCGGTGGGCGGCATCGTCGCGCAGGCCATTCTCGGCGGCCAGGTGGTGATCCAGTTGCTGCATTACTGGCTGCCGGTGATGCACGCGTGCTTCGCGCAAATCATGTTTGGAGCGCTTCTGAGTATCGCGGTCTTCACCAGCAAGTGGTGGATAGCAGACCGTCCTCAGCTCGATAATCGCGGCTCTCCGTCCATTCATTCCCTGGCGCTTCTAAACGCAGGAGTGATCTTTCTCCAGGTGTTTCTCGGGGCAGGTTTCCGCCACAAAGAAATTCCCATCTGGCCGCATGCCGCGGGTTCGCTGGCTGTGCTTGGGACGGTGGTTTGGACCGCTGTGGTGCTCCGCAAGCGCTTCGAGAGCTCGCCTGAGCTTACCAAGATGCGCATTCTGCTTCACTCCGTATTCGGTTTGCAGTTCCTTCTTGGCATTGGCGCTTACTGGTCACGTCTTGCAACCGCGGACGCCGCGCAACCCATGCGGATGATGATTGTGCTGACGGTGACGCACACGGTGGTTGGCGCTGTGTTGTTTGCAGTCTCGATCCTTACAATTCTGTTGTGTTATCGATTGGTGCCGCGCACTGGAGAAGTTGCCGTCTCGTCCGAAGGGCCGGTGACCATCTGATGAGCACGGTACGCACGACGGAAATCACGCTCGCCTCGCGTGCCTATGCCTACGTCGCCCTGACTAAGCCGGATGTGTCCTTTCTCGTGTTGATGACCACCGCTGCCGGATTCTACATGGGTTCGCGAGGCGCGGTGGATTGGCTGCATTTGATGCAAACTGTTTTTGCCACGCTTCTGATCGCCGCGGGCACGGCGACCTTAAACCACTACATCGAGCGCGACTCCGACCGCTATATGCGGCGCACGGCCTCGCGTCCGCTTCCCAGCGGCCAATTGCAGCCGCGCGAAGCGTTGTGGTTTGGCGTGATTCTCTGCTTCGCGGGCGCTGTGGATCTGTACTTTACCGCGGGGATTCTTGCTTCTGTCCTTGGGATTCTCACTAGTTTGAGCTATCTGCTGGCGTATACCCCGCTCAAGAAGCGTACCGTGTGGGCCACTGCCGTCGGCGCGTTTCCCGGAGCGATACCACCAATGATTGGATGGGTCGCCGCTACCGGCACTTTGGACCGCGGCGCTTGGCTGCTCTTCGCCATTCTCTTTTTGTGGCAGTTCCCACACTTTTATGCAATCGCGTGGATGTATCGGGAAGACTACGCACGTGCTGGCATTCTCATGCTGCCGGTCGTGGACCGCGAAGGAACGCGCACGTTTCGCCAGATTATTCTTACGGCCGTCGCGCTCGTGGGAGTCAGCTTGTTGCCTGCCGTTATGGGATTGGCCGGCGTGCACTATTTCTTCGGCGCGCTGGTCGTCAGCACCGCGCTGGTTCAGGTCTGTCTGTGGGCTGCCAGCTCCAGGACCAACGCTAGGGCCAAGTGGCTCATGCATGCCACGGTACTGCACATTCCCGTGCTTCTCGGCTTGATGATCTACGACAAAATTCCGCGCTGAGCAGGTTCCGCCCGGAAGGATAACCGCAAAATCTCCGCTAAGCCTGTGGAATGTTCAGCCCGTTTTCCGGCGGAACAAGCCAACCGGTTTGCGAGGAACGCACCGCCTGCCGCGTCCCGGCTTTGGGAAAGACCACGTGCCAGAAATCACCTCTGGGCGCGGCGAAGCCGACGCCAATGAACCGCCGGTCCCGCTTTTCGCGGACGGAGGTAACGAAGCACTCCACGCACTCCGAGGTCATATCGTTGAAAACCCGGACCGTCTGGCCGGTTAACAGGGGAGCGTCCATCACAATGAGCGCCCCGCCGGCACTTACGGATTGCGTAGAAGCCTTCAAATCAATGGCTTCACCTTCCGGCATCTGGCAGCGAACTGTCAAAGGTATCTGAAGTGTTATCCGGACTGTTCGCCGACGTTCAGGGTATCTCGAGCGCTGCATTCATCCGCCTTTTGGAAGGAGCCCACCACCAAGAGCTTGCCATGGTTCACCAAGAAAGACAAGGGTTTACGAGCATATTATTTAACCAGGCGAGAATTGCAGCGGAAGGGAACTAACTTGGCTGAAGCGATCCGATGACCGCCTCGGTGAATTCCTCAGTGCCGGCCTTGCCGCCTACGTCCTGGGTGATGTGCTGGCCCTCGCGGTGTACCCTTTCAAGGGCACTCTCGATCCGGCGCGCGGCGGACCTTTCACCGAGATGGTCCAGCATCATGATGCTGCTCAGCAACAGTGCTGTCGGATTCGCCAAGCCTTTTCCGGCAATGTCCGGCGCGGTACCGTGCACGGCCTCGAACATGGCCGCTTCATTGCCGACGTTGGCGCTGCCGACCACGCCAAGCCCGCCGACCAGGCCTGCGGCGAGGTCGCTCATCACGTCGCCATAAAGATTCGGGAGCAGCAGCATGTCAAATTGCTGCGGATTCAGCACCATCTGCATGCAGGCGTTGTCCACGATTAGTTCTTTGTACTCGATGTCGGGATATTGCGGAGCGACGTTGCGGATGGATTTCAGAAAAAGTCCATCCGAGAGCTTCATGATATTGGCTTTATGGATGGCGTGAATTTTTCTTCGTCCTTCTCGCTTGGCATACTTGAAGGCGAAGTGCGCGATCTGCGTGGACGCTTTTTCGGTAATGATCTTCAGGCTCTCCACAACGCCGGGAACCACTTCATGTTCTAGGCCGGAATAGAGATCTTCGGTGTTTTCTCTGATCAGAACGACATCCACGTTTTCAAACCGGGATTTAACTCCCGGAAGATTTTTGACGGGCCGGACATTCGCGTAAAGATCGAGTGTTTTTCTTAAGGCCACGTTGATACTGGGGGCCCCACCGGCAACGGCGGTGCCCATGGGGCCTTTCAGCGCGACGCGGTTGCGCCGGACGGATTCGATGGCGCCTTCGGTGACGAATTGACCGGTCGCCGACGCTTTTTCAGAGCGCGCTTCGACCTCTTCCCAATCAATTTGAACGCCAGCAGCTGCCAGAATTCGCTCGACGGCTGCCGCGACTTCGGGACCGATGCCTTCACCGGGGATCAAAGTGACTTTGTGTCTCAAGAAAGCTCCTGCTCAAATTTGCTCATGGTTACTGACGATTTTCGTTGTGAAGTTACCGATAAGCTAAAGCCACGTTACGGCACTCGTGCACGGGGAAAAATCTACAGCGTAAAGAAGAGATGTAGCCGACTGGCATCAGGGCCGACAACGGTCAGAACTGCTTCCCCTAATTCTTCGGCCCATTTGTCCCTCATCTGCTCCGGCAATGCTCTCTTGTCGCCATACGAGAATTTACAGTCGGTCCCTACTGGGCTGCCAATAGGAACGGACAGGTATCCCCCAGGGATTGCATCTTGCTTGGCGGCCACCACTAATACCACTTCCGCAGTTACGCTATCCACCAAACCGCGCAGTTTAACTTGCACTCCGTCCTTCGAAGTGAAGAATGCAACTACAGGAACCGCCTCCTTGATGAGTTTATCCAAGAGAAGCCCGGCCTCATCAAGGGAAATTTGGCGTTTGCGCATTCGTTCAGACCCGATTCTTTGATTCTATGAGTTGGGGACGATTCTGGGTGCCCTTTAGCGCATCACCCTCAACAAGTAGCTTAGGAAGTACCACCGATAGGCCGCGAAGCTCTTCATCGGTCAGTCCCGCCAGACGCGGGTCACGATAGTCTGCTGCCTGCTCCGCGGTCCACCCCATGCCAGACGCGCTAACGGTATCTCTCATGGGCGCATCTTATTGTATGCGAAGGTCATGGGGTTGTCGAAACGCGCTGGAGCGCGGAGTTTCCAGGAAAAAAGCAGCCCGGAATCTCCGATGTGCAGTTGTAGAACAGGTTTGCTATACTTGAAGGGAAAGATGCATCGCGGGCTTGCCTGCGAGCGGAGGCCAAAGGAACTTATGATTAGTCTGACTCCCACTGCCAGCACCAAGGTTAAGGAAATCATGGGCATGCAAAATCCTGTGCCGGTGGCGTTGCGCGTTGCCGTCGTTGGAGGAGGCTGCTCCGGTTTCCAGTACCACATGGCATTTGAAAACCAGACCAATGAGACCGATCAAGTGGTCGATTTTAACGGGCTCAAGGTCGCGGTCGACCAAATGAGCTCGATGTACCTGGATGGCGTCGAGATCGACTACATCGAGAGCATCGAAGGCGCCGGCTTCAAGTTCAATAACCCGAACGTGAAGAGCACCTGCGGCTGCGGTAGTTCGTTTAGCGTTTAATTGGCAACGTTTCATCGGCCGCATTTATATCTCTCTGTCGCTGATAGGATGACAGAATGGATGAAGCGGATTGGGGCGCTGGGCGCCTTCTTGCCGGAATTCCGGGCTCTTGAACGCGCCGTTCAGGGGCCTTTTTTATGCCCGCTAACGTAACTGAATGGGACGCACGTCACCGCGAGGCTCGGCAGAACTCGCCCGCGGATCCCGCCAGCATCGTTTGCGAATGGTTGCCGTTGCTTCCCACTGGACCAGCGCTGGATCTCGCCTGCGGGACCGGACGGCACACGCTGTTGCTTGCAGGGCGCGGGCAATCGGTAACGGCTGTCGATTGGTCGGGAACAGCGCTCGACATTCTCGAAAATCGCGCGCGCACGGCAAAGCTCCACGTTAGCAGGGCAGACGCTGCTGCTCTGGCACATTCATGGACCCGCGGCGTCCGGCTGATCCAAGCTAACCTAGAGGACCTACAGCTTCCAGAGGCTTCCTTTTCGCTGGTCCTATGTCTCCAGTATCTGCAGCGTTCTCTGTTCTCGCAGATGGCCCGTGCGTTAGAGCCCGGAGGCATGCTGCTGTTTGAAACGTTCACGCAGGCACAGCTCAACTGCGCGGGAGGTCCGCGCAACGCCGCATATCTGCTGGAACCCGGAGAGCTGCGCACTTCGTTTCCCGAATTGCACGTGCTGTTTTATCGGGAGCTGTACGCCGGGCAGGGGATCGCGAGTTTAGTTGCTGAGCGGCGGCAGCGAGCAGCCAAAACATGAGCCGCAGGCCTGGCCGATAAACCAGACACAACGAAGCGCTCGGATGTTTGCAATCTCCCTTGGGCATCCGTATTCTAAAGTGCGGGCATGAAGATAGCGCTGGCGCAGTTCAATCCCACGGTAGGCGATTTCGCAGGGAATTCGGCTCGCATCTTAAGCTTGGCGGAGACAGCCAGGCAGCGAGGGGCCGACCTTGCCGTTTTTTCTGAACTTTGTCTTTGCGGCTACCTGCCCCAAGACCTTCTCGAACGGCCTTCCTTTATCGACCGCAACCATCATGAATTAAAGGAACTAGCTTCCAAGCTTCCGCTGCCCGCCATCGTCGGATACGCGGGGCGCGTGCAAAACGGTACGGGAAAGTCCATCGCCAATAAAGCGGCGCTGATTTGCAGCGGCCGAGTGGTCTTTGAGCAGAGCAAGATGCTGCTGCCTACGTATGATGTGTTTGACGAATCCCGCTACTTTCAACCAGCCGACCGACAGTCTGCGTACGGATTTGGCAAAGAACAGCTGGGCATTACGATTTGCGAAGACGTATGGAACGACAAAAACTTTTGGGCCAAGTGCCGGTACGACCGCGATCCCGTCACCGAGCTGATTGGGCAGGGAATTACCGTCCTTCTGAATATTTCCGCTTCGCCCTACACCATCGACAAGCGCGCTCTGCGGCTTGAAATGCTCCAGTCGATTGCCATGAATCAGCACCGGCCGGTGGTGTACGTCAACCAGGTTGGCGGCGACGATAGCTTGATTTTCGATGGTGCCAGCATGGCCCTGACGGCGAAAGGCAAGGTCGCGGCGCAAGCGCTGGCTTTTGAAGAAGATCTGATCCTGTTCGATACGGTTACCGGAGAGGGCGAGATTCACGAGCAGCCGCACGAAGAGATCGCCTATGCCTACCGGGCGCTGATTACCGGGACGCGGGATTACGTTCGCAAGTGTGGGTTTAAGAAAGTGCTGGTTGGCCTTAGCGGGGGAATCGATTCCGCCGTGGTGGCTGCGATCGCCGTCGACGCTCTTGGCGCTGAGAACGTTCTCGGTGTCTCCATGCCGGGACCGTACTCGTCTGCGGGCAGCAAAGCGGACGCTAAAGCGCTGGCGCAAAACCTTGGCATCGAGTTCATAACTCTGCCGATCGGCGATGTGTTTGATTCCTACCGAAAGGCGCTGGCGCCGGCATTCGCTTCACGGTCGATTGACGTGACGGAAGAAAACATCCAGGCGCGTATCCGCGGCAACTATCTGATGGCGATTTCCAACAAGTTTGGGTCCATGGTTCTCAGCACGGGCAACAAATCCGAGCTGGCTGTCGGTTACTGCACGCTTTACGGCGACATGGCCGGAGGGCTCGCGGTGATTTCCGACGTGCCCAAACTGATGGTTTACGGGCTCGCGCAATGGATCAATCGCGATAGGGAATTCATCCCTGCTTCGAGCATCGAGAAGGTCCCTTCCGCGGAATTACGCCCAAATCAGAAGGACGAGGACAGTCTGCCGCCTTATGATGTCCTGGACCGTATTCTCAAGGCTTATATTGAGGACCTGCGCAGCCCGCTGGAGATTGCTGACCATTACGGGTTCGATTTGCGACTGGTACGAGACATCGCCCTGCTGGTCGACCGGACCGAGTACAAGCGCAAGCAGGCCGCTCCAGGGCTTAAAATCACCTCCCGGGCTTTTGGATTTGGCAGGCCATTTCCCATTGCCCAGCGGTTTATTCCTTAAAGAATGAGGTCTAGCGTGAAGAAATTACTGACCATTACAGCGATCCTTGGCATCAGTCTCGCCGCTCCGATTGCCCGCGGGCAGCAGCCGCAGGCCACCGCCGCAACTCCTGCTTCTGCCGGGCAGTTGCCGATCCAAAAGACCGTCGAGGCTTACCTGCGAAACCTTTATGCCTTCGGGGCCGAAACCGCCGTCAAAGTGGCGGCTCCGAAGAACATCGGCGTGGAAGGGCTCGAAGAAGTTGATATCGAAGTTAAGGTGGGTGAGAATCAGCAAACCGGCAAGGTCTACATCACCAGGGACGGGAAATACATGTTCCGGGGAGAGTTGTCGGACCTTGCAAAAGACCCCGTGGCGGAGACTCGCTCCCAGCTTCAGACCAAGGACAGCCCCTCGCTCGGTCCCGCTAATGCTCCCGTCACTCTGGTGGAGTTCTCGGACTTCGAGTGCCCGGTCTGCCGGAATCTGCATGACGCGCTCCGCGGACTCCTCCCGAACTACCCGCAGGTGCGAGTGGTCTTCAAGGACTACCCGCTCGAGCAGATTCATCCCTGGGCCCGGACGGCAGCCCTTGCCGGCCGCTGTGCTTACCAGCAGGATCCCACGGCCTTTTGGAAAATGTATGACTTTATTTACGACGGCCAGGAGACCATCTCCGCGGAAAACGCCTGGGGGAAAATGACGGACTTTGCTGGACGGAGCGGGCTGAATGCGGACGCCTTCCGCGCTTGTATGGCTAGCCCGGAAGCGGCGGCCGCCGTGAATGCCAGCCGCGACAATGGCGTTCAGCTCGAAGTCAACAGCACTCCGACAATCTTTGTGAACGGCCGGCGAATTGTCGGCGCGGATCCGCACGCGCTCGAACAGTACATTAAGTACGAATTGGACCAGCGCAAAGCGCAAAAACCCGCCAGCAAGAACTAACCACAAGAGGTGATGGGAGGGGAGAGGCAAGCCTGGGAAGTGGATCGCTTGGGCGGGCCGGGTGGCGGAGTTCGCACCGATTTCGTAGTTAACATAATATTACTTATCGGACGCAATGTAAGGGGGGATCTTTGACTCCTTTGGGGTTTTCCACGCATTTGTGGTGCTGGCCCTTCCTGGGTTACGGCCCCCTTTGAGGAGGAGGCCGGCTAACGCACCCCACGCGGCCTGTAGTTCTCGCTCTCTTGACACTACGACATCTAGCGACACCGTTCGGAAGGTCGCCTCTGGCGTGCCTTGTCGCTTGAAAGGCCATGGGTTTGGGCGAATGCTGTGACCGTCTTGCGGGATGGCTGTATTCCGCGAGGTGGTGCTCTCCGGGTTGCCAACGGGACTAAAACTAAGGGCGCAGAAAGCGCGACCTGCTGGTGCTATGAGTCTGCATGCCAGGCGCGGGAGATCGTGGAGCGAAAGGACGATGATGAAATACACAGAGAGTTCGGTTTCTCGAGTTTCGAGCCGGTTGAAGAGTGTTTCTCGGCAATGGGTGGCGCGCTCGGTGCTCCTCAGCCTGCTCAGTTGGTTGGGAGGGCCCACGCCAGCGGCCGCCCAGTCGCCATGGAAAGACAGACGAGATCTGCGTGTGATGACCTACAACGTGAATGAAGGCACGGACTTCTTACAGATCCAAGCGGCCACGGACCTGAATTCGTTCCTTGTCGCTGTAGGGCAGACGATCACGCAGGTGCGTGAAACCAACCCTCCCGCGCGAATGCGAGCGGTAGCCAAGCAGATTATCGACGCTGACCCTACGCTAGTAAGTCTGGAAGAACTGGACGAGTGGTACACCTCGTCGTTCAATCCGAGTACCGGAACGTGCGGTTCGCCGACACTGGAATTTGCCATGCTTCAGGAGCTTCAGGACGCCCTGGAAGCGCAAGGGGCGCACTATACGATAGCCGAGGAAGCCCAGCAGTACGCGTTTCCCCTGATACCAGGCTTCATCCCTCCGAGCACGTATCTATGCGTGTCGCTCGTAAATCACGTGGCCATTCTGGCCCGCACCGATCTCGATCCGGAGAGATTTCAGTGGAGCAATCCGCAATCGGCCCAATACGCCACCATCCTACAGTTCCCTTCACCGATTGGGCTGCTGCCGCTGCCGCGGGCCTGGGTGTCTGTGGACGCCACCTTTGACCACAAAACGTTCCGATACATCGGTACGCATCTGGAGTCCGTAGTTCCCGTCATCCGCGAAGCGCAAGGAGCCGAGCTGCGTGCCGGTCCGGCAAATACCTCGCTGCCCGTGATTCTTGCGATGGACTCCAACGCACCAGCGGCGCCGCTACCCGAGGACCTAACCTACATGGATTTCATTGCAGCGGGTTATAACGATGGATGGGCGGAGATCTTTCCCTTTGCTTCGGGGTTCACCTGTTGCCAGGACGAGCTAGATAACAACCCCGTATCGCAACTCTATCAACGCATCGACTTGATTCTGACCTTGGGAAATGTCAGGGTGCGAAAGATTGCGCTGTTCGGGGCCGATCCTAGGGAGAGGATAACCGGCGGACTGTGGCCATCGGACCACGCCGGAGTTGCCGCGCACGTGGTGGTCGAACAGGAGTAGCTCGGCCGAGTGGACGGCAAGAGCTTGTATTGCGCCAGGATTCCCCTTGCACGCGGGGAGTCCTGGCCGAGAGGCTAGTGCATGCCGATCTTTGCGAGGAGTTGCGTAAAGCGAGGATCGGAACGAAGGGGGTCGGCCATCGGTTCGGCATTGAGATAAACGAGGCGATCGTTGCGCTCCTGGTAGGCACGATCGAGCCAGTCGAGAGCCGTGCGGTTTTCACCGAGGCCGGTGTAGACAGCTGCGAAGTAGAGCGAGGAAACGTAGCGCTTCTGCGCGAGACGCTGGAGATCGGCGAGCGCTGTACGCGCGCCTGCGGCGTCACCCGAGAGAGCAAGCGCATGTCCGTACAAGGAGATCATGACGGGATGGTCGCCGGAGAGTTTGCGCCCTTGGGAAAACTGCTCCAGAGCGTCTTTATACATTTTCTTTTCGCGAAGAGCAGAGCCTAGCCAAATGTAGGCGAGCCAGTAATTGGGATATTGCTCGGTCGTGCGACGCGCCTGGACAATCGCCGCATCGTAGTCACGCGAATAATAATAGATCTCTGCACGAACGCTATTGAACAAAGGGGAGACGGGATCAAGGTCGAGCGTGCGTGAGTTTTCCTCCAATGCCTGCTGCAGGCGGTTGCGCACAATGCAGTAGTGGCCGTGCCAGAGATGTGGCGTAGGGTTGTTCGGACTGAGGGTCATGGCGCGCTGAAACTCCCGCTCTGCGACTTCGAAACTCCAGTCGTAACTGAAGGCGACGTTGGCGAGGACGGCGTGAGCCTCGCCGAGCAGGGGGTCCAGTTGGAGGGCGTGCTCGGCAGCCACACGGGCCTTAGGTTTGGCCTCGAGCGGCGACATGTCGTCGTAAGGCACTTGCCCGAGCAAAGCGTAGGAGCTGGCAAGACCCGCGTAGGCGAGAGCGTATTGCGGATCTCTCTGGATCGCCTCCTGGTAGGCCTCGATGCTTTTGTGAATGTCGCCGCGATTGGTCCAATAGAATCGGCCACGGAGGTAGGCATCGTATGCTTCTGGGTTGACGAAGCGTTTGGCGACCCTCGAGCCGCTCATTTCGGGAGTGGTAGCTAGCGTCATGCGAATCTGACTCGCGACGGCAGCGCCGACTTCGTCTTGAACGAGCAGGATGTCAGTAAGGTCGCGGCTATAAGAGTCAGCCCAAAGTTCGGTTTGGTCGCTGACCTGGATGAGCTGGACATCGATACGCACCTGATTGCCTTCGCGGCGCACGCTACCCTCGAGGGCATACTGGACATCGAGAGCCCGGCCAATCTCCTTGAAGGGTTTCCCGGACTGCGCGCTGGAAGATCCAGCTGCAATCACGCCGAGACGCCGCGGATCGAGGCTGCCAAGCCGCGTGATCATCTCATCGGTTAGGCCTGCGCTGAAATAGTCCTGCTTGGGATCACCGCTGAGATTTTTGAAAGGCAGGACGACGAGGCGTACTTTTTCCAGCAGCGGAGTCTTGGTTGGGATCCACCGGTAAACTGCATAGGCGATGAGGCACACAATCGCGGCAGAGGCCAGCCCAAGAGCAGCCTGCTTTCTGACACGGGGTGGCGGTTTGTCCGGTTCCACGGAGGGAAGTTGTTCGACCACCGCATCGGGAACTAGGCCGACGACCGCAGGGACTGCGCCACCATTGGGTTTTTCGGAAAGGGCGTCAACGTCGGGTTCGAGGACGAACGCGGCGTCAGCTTCGGGATCGTCCACCGGTTGCCGCCTTTTGAACCACTCATCCAGCTCACTGGCGTAGGCGTAGACAGTCGATTTTTTCTGGTGCTCATGGCGCCGGACGGGAAGCGCTTCGGTCTTCTCCCATCGCTGGACGGTGCGAGTTTCGCGGCCGAGATGGCCGGCAATCTCTTTCCAGGAAACCAGTTTCTTGCCGGGAGGGGGTGGCCCTTCGGGACCAGGGTTGGCTCCGCTTGCCGGAATGTTGGAGGAAGACATGGAAGCGATTCGGTGCGCGGATTATACCCTAGAAAACTGTCAGGTTTGAAAGTGTGCGGCTTCTGATGCGGTGATTTTGTCGTTTGTGAAGAGATGCGCGACACATCTGGCAAAGAACTCCGGTTCCTAGCGCATTCGCCCAGCTGGTTCCAGCACGACTCCTGTTCGATCACCGGGCCCACTAGGGTCAGGTCGAGCGATTGGACTCCGGCGGCTTTGCGGCTAGTGCGCCGAGTTGTGGAGGCGAGTCATTTGTCGATCTGCCTGATCTGCCTCGGTCAATGTTGAACAGTGGTCAGTCGTTGCGCCGGTGACCTTGGAATTCGACAAGTGGCACGAGGGGCGGTTCATGCGGTTCAATTCCCTGCTTGCGCGCGATGGCGTGCAGGGCGGTATATAGGCGCGGCAGATGGTTTGTGCCATGTGGCGCACAAACGCGCGCACGATTTCGTCATTGCGCATGCGGCGGTGCAACCAGCGCAGGAAGAGAACGAACTGCACGCTGGCGAGAACGAGCGCGGTTAGAATGGCGGACCAGTGGATGCGCATGAGGGCTCTTGGGAAGGGAATGCTATTTGATTACAGCTGGGCAGGGGCACTTACGTCGCCCTTAAAACTTAATCACTTTTTCTTGACTCCCTTTGTCTTCAAGAGCATAGTCGCCCCATTCCCTTGGATTTTTCTCCCCGAATGTAAAGGAGGTCCACCATGCCACACTATTGCCACCAGGTCAGCTACACGAAGGAGGCCTGGGCCCGTCTGATGGCCGATCCACAGGACCGGCTCGAGATCGTCCGCACGCCCATCGAGAAACTCGGCGGAAAGCTGCACTCGGCGTACTTCGCGTTCGGCGCATTCGACGTCATCGCCATCACGGAGATGCCCGATAACATGTCGGCTGCGGCGATCGCTATCGCGTTTGCCGCCGGCGGTGCGGTCGCTCACGTGCAAACGACACCGTTGATGACGGCAGCGCAGGCCGTCGAGGCTATGCGCAAAGCTGCTACTTGCGGCTACAAGTCCGTCGTTGCGGGGCATGGAGCTGCTGCTGGCGCCTGATTTGACGGAGACGTCAGGAGATATACCTCACCTAGTCGAGGCGTCCGCGATTCGCGGACTCGGGAGCGAGGCGGGATTGTGTGTCTCCGCCCTTCACTGTGCCGGGGCCTCCCGGCCGGAGGAACCTCCCATGAGCCATTCACGCTGGATACTTCTCTAGCATCGCCGTTGCGTCACGCCTGCTTGCCCACAAGGCGAATCCCTCGTCCGCCGAGCAAACGGCGCAACCATCCGCCGCCCCGCAATACCGACCGACTGCCGCCGAGCTCAGCCGGGACGAAACGCCCGGCAAGGCGGTCATACGCGAATTTGCAGACCAGGAGTACGAGCTACGCTCCGCCGCCGAAGCCACGCCTGCCGACAAGTGGGGCTATCGTCCCGCGCCAGGCCTTTTCAAGAACGAGAAGCCTGCCTTTGGCCCTGCGGAAGTGCGCACCTTCGCTGAACAGGTAAAGCATGTAGCTTGCAGCAATTTCGCGTTCGCGGCCGAACTCGATGGCACAACGCCGCCGGAAGCTCGCGATAAGGGCGGTCCGAATCCGGCGAAAAGATGTGCCGAACTGCTCGCCTATCTGCGTGACTCCTTTGCCGCGCTAAAGAAATCGCTCTCTGCCTTCACCGCGAAGAACATGTACGACCCGATTGAAGGACCCTACGCCGGACCCAGCACGCGACTGGGCCTCGCGGAGATCTGCATCTGGCACGCCGCCAATCATTGCGGCCAGATAATCATTTACCTGCGCCTCAACGGCATTGTTCCGCCGACCAGCCGCCCCAATCCTCCGCCGATTAGCTCCGTGGCGCGCAGATTTCCACAGTCGCTTGTAACGTAATCTTATAGACTTACATCTATTCGATAGTTTAATGTCACGTCACTCCGACTAGAACTTCCAGGCCAAGCGGAGCAACCCTATCGAGGAGCTACGATGATCATCGGCGAACGGCTTCGCGTACTGCGCGAAGAGAAAAAACTCTCCCAAGGTGATATCGAGAAACGAACCGGCCTGCTGCGCTGCTACCTCTCGCGCGTCGAGAACGGCCATACCGTCCCTGCTATCGAAACGCTGGAAAAACTGGCGCGGGCCCTGGAAATGCCTCTTTATCAGCTTCTTTACGATGGAGACCAGCCGCCCAGGCAGGATGTTCCAGCCGCTTGGACCGAATCTGGATCCAATGCGTGGGGCAGCTCTGGCAAAGATTTGCGGTTCATGCGCAAGCTGCGACACTTGCTGGGCAAGATGGATCCGCAGGATCGCTCGCTGCTACTTTTCACCGTCCAGCAGATGGCGAAGAAAAGGAAAGCGCCAGCAGCGGCGGCGGCCGCAGCAAGCTGAAGTTGAGCTGCGGTTGACGCAGAGGTTTTGTGTCGATTTCTGCGTTTTTGTTTTTCTTTGATATCTGGATTCTCTGTCCTTGTTTCTGGCCGGGATCTGTGCGCTTAAGCGCGATCCCTGCGTAACGGAACGCCGCCTTGTCGCGCCGTTGAAGCCATTGCACGGGGCTCTCACCCATCCGCACATTTCGCGAGCGCTGCGTCTGCTAAACTCTACGCGTGGACTCTCAGAGAACGACGCCGCGCCTAGCGAATATTCGTCTGCATCCCATCAAAGCGCTCGATCCTGTCTCCGTGAACGAAGCCCGCATCGGGCCCAATGGCGGCCTCGAACTTGACCGTGTGTGGGCTCTTTACTCCGTCGACGGCCGCTGGGTCAATGCCAAGCGCACCGCCGCTGTGCACCTTATCCGCGCGGCGTATGCGCCGGACATCAGTTCCGTGACCCTCACGGTTCCCGGAGACAGGCGCGGCATCCCGCGAATGAGCTTCGCCTTTCCCAGCGACACCGCAGGTGCCGCGGAATGGTTCAGCATGTACTTCGAGCAAGCGATTCAAGTCCGCTACTCGCGCGAAGGACTTCCAGACGACGGCCTCGCCACCGGACCAACCATTGTTTCCACAGCCTCGCTCGAGGCTGTTTGCGGTTGGTTTCCCGGCATGACGCTCGACGAAGCGCGCCGGCGTTTCCGCACCACGCTCGAAATCGATACAGCCTCTTCTGCGGGCGCGGCCGAAACCGTGCCGCCATTCTGGGAAGATCAGCTCTTCGCCGGTAGCGAGAGCAATGTCGTAAGATTCAAGATCGGTGATGTTGCCTTTGAGGGCAGCAACCCTTGCGCGCGCTGTCCAGTTCCCTCTCGGGAATCGCAAACCGGCGTCACCAACGGTGGTTTCCAAAAACGCTTCATTGACTTGCGCCATGCGCAGCTGCCGCCGTGGGCGCCCGCCGTTCGCTTCGATCACTTCTATCGATTCGCCGTCAACACCCGCATCCCCAGCACCGAGTGCGGTAAAATCCTTCGCTTCGGCGAGGCGCTTTTGTTGTAGGCGCAACCAGTGTCCACGTCTTTCGCATCCGACCAGCGGAAACTCCGCCAAGCTGCCTGCCTCGCTACCCTCGAAGACACGGCCATCACATATTCGTAGGAGGTGTGGTTCACCTATTGCCCACCAAGGAGCCGGGAGACGATCAAGAGCCGGAGCTTTTACCGCCCGGCCGTAGGAGCGACCGGCTGTTTTTCGAGGAGCTGTTCCTTGCGGTAGATTAGGGAATTGATGTCGTAGGTAGCGAGCTCAAAGCCATGTCCGTGCGTAATCGCATCCGTCGGGCAGGCTTCGACGCAGTATCCGCAGAAAATGCACCGACTGTAATCTATGTTGTAAACGCTGGCGTAGCGTTCTCCCGCGGAAATCCGGCTGGCATCGGTGTTTTCAGCGGCTTCAATGTAAATGCAATTCGCCGGGCAGGCAGCGGCGCACAGAAAGCATCCAACGCACTTCTCGAGCCCGGATTCGTCGCGGTGCAGCACGTGGATTCCACGATAGCGCGGCTGAAAATGCACCGGCTCGAACGGATAATTTTCCGTGACCGTTTTGCGAAACATATTCCGGAAGGTCACGCTGAATCCCTGCACCAGCGTGCTGAATGTCTCGCCGACTTCTCTGAAGATGGATGCCATAATCTAGAAGTCTAGCAAACGGCTGGTACCCGGGCAAACGGCTATCCCCGAGCCAGGGAACGACGTGTTCAAGCCTTCAACGACGCAATGATTTGCTTACCGTGAAAACGCCCATTTTCAATGAATATTTCGCTGGTGTGTCGCCCGCCGATCACGACCCCCGCCAAATGGATTCCGGGGACATTGCTTTCCAGGGTATGGGCGTCCAGCGCCGGCTTTCGTGTTTCCGGGTCGAGCTGCACGCCGAGGCTCTCGATGAAAGCAAAATCGGGGTGATAACCGGTCAGAGCGAATACCTGTTTCGCAGGCAGGCGCTTTTCACCCGCGCCATTCCGCACCACGACCTCGTCTCTTGTGATCGCTTTTACCTGCGTCTCGAACAGCGCTTTGACCTGCCCCGCCTTGACACGGTTTTCGATGTCGGGCCGCACCCAATACTTAATCGTCGAACCAAGTTCTGCCCTCCGGTGCACGAGCGTGACGCGCGCGCCATTCCGATAAAGGTCTAAAGCCGCTTCGGCAGCCGAGTTCTTTCCGCCGATAACTACCACGTCCTGGTTCCAGAACTCGAAGGGTTCGGTGTAGTAGTGTGAAACATGCGGCAATTCCTCGCCCGGAATGCCTAGAACGTTCGGAAGATCGTAGTATCCCGTCGCAATACTGATTTTTTTTCCCGCATACCGCTCTTCCGCTCCTTTCTCCGTCCGCGTCACAACCGTAAAGTTGCCGTCATGCCCGTCCACTCGCAGCACGCGCTCGAATAGCCGCAACTCCAATTGATAATGCTCCGCCGCCTTGCGGTAATACTTCAACGCCTCGGTGCGCACGGGCTTCTCCGTCGCGCTCACAAGAGGCAGGTCGCCGATTTCGAGAAGCTCCGGTGTCGTGAAAAACACCATATTGACCGGGTAGTGGTAAATCGAGTTGCACAGGCAGCCCTTGTCGATCACCAAGGGCTCCATCCCAGCGCGTTTCGCTTCGATGGCACAAGCCAGGCCGGTAGGTCCCGCACCAATGGAAATAATATCGTAAGTCGCCATAACTTTTTTAGTGTGCCGGGAGTCCGCAAGAATTGCAAATTCGGCGCGAATTACAGGACTTGCGGCAATTCCAGAATGTCCGTCAGTTCCCCCCGGAATAATTCCAATTCGTGCAAGCGTTCGGGTGTGGCGGGCAGTTCGGTCTTCTTCCAGACGAACACCTCAGTAGCGCCGCGTTTGAGTCGCACGCTCAGATTTCCATCAACCAGGTAGGACGGAGATGCAAGGAGTTTCAATCCGCCGTTAGGTAGCGGTGACAGAATAGCCGCGCACTCGCCTCGCCGCAGGCACAAAGCACGCTCATAAGGAGGCATGGCCATCGGCCGAAAACCCGCCGCAAAAAGCCTCTCCAGAATCTGCATCTGCTGAGGAGTGAACTCGACCATGCGATTGGTGCGACGGATTTCAGTCTGTCTCTAGTGATGTCCTGTTGAGAAGTGATCAGGCCGCCGTGGAATCCGCTTCCGAAGACGATCCCTCGAGCTGCGAAAGAATCTGCCTCAGCGTGACAATCAGCTCGTCCCGGCTAACATGGCTCTTCTTGAACTGGATGCGAAACCTGAAGCGTTCGTCCTCTGGCTCGAACTGAAAGAGGAACGGCCGCGGCCTCTGCGGACCGCCTTGCTCACCGCGCCGTTCGCGCCGCGCCTCATCCCGGGTCAACCCGCCTTGCATAATTCGGTGCATCATCTCGATCATCTTTTTTTCCGTCGGCTGCCGCGCAATCTGCAGCAGCAACGACTTCGAGATAATCCCGTGCTCAACGCACTTCTTGCGCAGCGACTCCGGAATATTTCTGAGCGACAAGGTTTCCGTCACGGAGGAGCGCGCGCGTCCAATCTTCCTGGCCACATCTTCGTGCGTGTATTCGAACTGAGTGGCCAGGCGATGAAGCCCGTCGGCTTCCTCAAACGGCGTGAGGTCTTTGCGCTGAATATTCTCAATCAGCGCGATCTCCAGCGTCTCAGCGTCGTCCGCCATTTTCTCGATGCAAGGAACTTCGCGCAGCCCCGCCGCACGCGAGGCGTGATAACGCCGCTCGCCCGAAATGATGTAGTAGCAGTCTTCGCGCGGAACAAACCGCACCAGCAGCGGCTCGAGCACTCCCTTTTCCCGGATCGACTCCGAAAGTTCGCGCAAATCTCCCAAAGCCTTACGCGGCTGGTCCGGATTGGGCCGAATCTGATCTACAGGGATCATGCGTCCGACAGCTGCCCCGCTGTAACTTGTCAGCGATTCGACGTAGTGCGCGTCATGCCGCATCTTCAGCGTGACGGGTAACCCGATCCTCTTCGACACGTTGGATAACCTCCCCTGCCAATTTCTTGTACTCGACGGCGCCAGGTGATTTCGGCGCAAACGTTAAGATCGTCTCTTTGTAAGCCGGGCTTTCTTCGAGCCGCACGTTCTTGCTGATCTTGGTTTTGAACAGCACTTCGCCGAACACGGTGCGAATCTGCCCGTGCGTGTCGCGCGAAATATTGGTCCGCTTATCAAACAAGGTGATAACTACGCCCAACACTTTCAAACCGGGGTTGGGCCGCGCGCGAATTCTTTCATAGGTTTCCAGTAAATCGTCGGTTCCCTCAATCGCAAAATAGGCCGCCTGAATGGGTACCAGCAAATGCGTGGAAGCCACCAGCGCATTCACTGTCAAAATTCCCAGCGACGGCGGCGTATCCAGCACCATGTAATCGTACTCCTTCACGATCGGAGCCAAAGCGTCCTTCAGTCTGTACGGCGCGTCGAACTGTCCTGCCAGCACTTGCTCCAGTTTGGCCAGCGCCAGGCGTCCAGGCCCGAGAAAAAGCATCTGGTCTTTCGTCGGCTTCACCACGGAGGCCATCGTCGCCCGGCTCTCGCTTAAGACATCGAACATCGATGTAGCAATCTCGCCGGAATTGTAAAATGCGATTGTTGAATTCGCTTGCGGATCCAGGTCAATCAAAAGTGTGCGCTTGCCGCGTTGCGCCAGAGCGGCAGACAAATTTATCGCCGTCGTCGTTTTCCCCACGCCGCCTTTTTGATTTGCAACCGTGATGATGGCAGTCATACGCTTCTGCCTCCGCTTATGCGCATGATAAGTCGCGCCGACGCGGACCTGCAACCAGGTCCCTATATGTGGGTGCTGCCCGCAGAAAGCCCCCTAGCTCTAGGCCCACTGTACGTTCCGAACCCATTCTAGCGCAAGGGAAAAGTGGAATTCTGCGGCGACCGCAGTGGAAAACTCAAAAGTTCTGTTTTGGGACAGCCGTCCTTGGTCAGCCCGAAATTTTTACCAGGTAGTTTCAGGGAAAGGACAAGAATGGCAAGGATAAGAAGAGCCAGCCGAAGGTGTAGCTGGGCAGTCGGCTAGAATTCCACGCCCCAGAAATCCATGGAAGCCTCTTGAAGTTCCAGCCCCAGTTCCCATCCAGCTCGGCCTTCGTGCCCTCGCCAAATCAGAACGGCTTCCGAAGCATTCTTGTTGATGAGATTGACCAGCAGCAAGCGCTGCCCCACTAGAAAGCCGTGGGGAATCACAGCGAGGCAGCCCTTCGTGCTGGTGTCCACGGTGTAACCCTCCGCGTGCATCGCGCGGCCCGACTCCCGCCATTCCACGGCTACAGGCACACGCGAATTCACGCGACTCCCGGCCCTGGCATTCTGCAGTCGTGCTTCAAACCTGGATAAGTTCCCTACGCCCACGGTGGTCTCCTGCGTTTGCCGGTTCGCAATCGTCCCGGCACTTCGGCATCGGTTCCCAAAACTGCCTGCACGTCCAATCCGCTTGTCGCGAAACGTGCAAAAGCAGCGGTACCCGAAGACTACGGTTCAACGCCGGCGCGGTCAATGGGACTTCGGGCCTAGAACGAGCGCCGAAGGTTACCCATATCAGTCAACTAAGATGCTCCTGTACGCGCCGCGCAACTCCTGGGCTGAACATGCGCCGGCCCGTTTGCTCCTTTTTGCAGGCCCGCTTAAACTCTTTTCATTCTTCTTCCGTCCATGATCCGCTACAAAACATTTCGCGCGGAACTTGGCCCCACGCTGCGGCTGGCGTTGCCGCTCGTTCTGGCCGAACTGGGCTGGATGAGCATGGCCATCGTGGACACCATGATGGTTGGTCGGCTTCCCCAGAGCGCGGTAGCCATCGCGGCCGTCAGCCTAGGTGGAATTCTGGTCAACGTACTCGGTTTTTTTGGAGGGGGATTGCTCATTGGGCTGGACACTATGGTTTCTCAGGCGTTCGGTGCCGGTCAGCGGGAAGACTGTCATCGTTCGCTTCTAAATGGCATCTATCTCAGCTTGGCTCTTACGCCCCTCTTGATGGCCCCAATTTGGTTCTTCGAACCCATGCTTCGCGCCATGCGAATCGCGCCGGACGTGATCGCTCTCGCAGTTCCCTATTCGAAAGCCCTGGCTTGGGGAATGCTGCCGCTCCTTCTCTATTTCGCAGTCCGGCGCTGCATGCAGGCCATGAACTTGGTGGGCCCCATCGCTTTCGCTCTAATCACCGCAAACCTTATCAACGCCGGCGGGAACTTGATCCTCATCTACGGCAAACTAGGAGCTCCCGCCATGGGCCCGGTGGGATCGGGCTGGTCCACCTCCGGGGCACGCATTTACCTTTCGGCTGTGCTGGTAGGCTATCTCCTCTGGTATGACCGGCGTCACCGCACAAGGCTGCTCCGCACACCAATCCAGCCCGATCTGCGGCGCATCCGGCGTCTCATCGCTCTTGGTTTTCCTGCAGCCATGCAGATCACTCTGGAGATTGGAGTGTTTGCGCTGGTGACGGCTCTGATCGGCCGCTTGGGCGCGGTTTCCCTCGCCAGTCACCAAATCGCACTAAACACCGTCTCCTTCACCTACATGGTTCCGCTCGGCGTGTCCTCCGCAGCGGCGGTGCGCGTCGGTCAGGCCATGGGTCGCGAAGATCCTCAAGCCGCCGCAGACGCCGGCGGAACCGCTATTTTTCTCGGTGCTGCGTTTATGACCTGCATGAGCGTGGTGCTGCTGGTGGTCCCACGCTGGATTGCCAGGGCCTACACGCCCGATGCCGCCATTATTCAGAGCACCATCGGGCTGCTCGCCGCTGGCGCCGCTTTTCAACTTTTTGACGGCATTCAAACGGTTGCTACCGGAGCCCTGCGTGGCGTCGGCGACACACGCACCCCCATGCTGTGCCACTTCACGGCGTATTGGCTCATCGGTCTCCCGCTCGGCGCGTACCTCTGTTTCCGCCTTCGTTGGGGAGCCTTTGGCCTGTGGGCCGGACTGAGTCTTGCTCTCATCCTCATCGGCATTGTTCTGCTGTTCGTCTGGCAGCGAAGGGTTCGCCAGATGGTTCATTCCCGGGCGACAAACGCTTATCCGGTCAATAGCCCGGCCGGACAGTTTTGACGTATCCATACTCCCCTTATCCGCAACATCATTCGACAAGATAGAAACACGGCTCTACCCGCGCGCGCCTCCACACTGTAAGTAACTCAAATCCTAAGGTGTTTCCGGCGTGCCTCAACACTTTGCCGGCGAAAGGTTGACGACCATGCGTCGAGGCTCGTGGTGGAAAAGTTCGCTCTATCGAATCCTCATCGTTCTCGCAATTCTTGGCGGTACTTTTTCCGCGCAGGCACAAACGTCATCCGACGATGCTGACGAAGAAGACGTTAAGCCGACGCCGTCACTTAGCGTGGGCCTCGTCTTTCGAGAAGACGGCGCCGCCCAAGTTAGCTTCTTCGCTTATGGACAACCGGGCAACGAATCCGAGATCAAAACCGCGCTCGAATTATCCCTGGGCTGTACGCTGCAATCAAAGGCGCCCTTTGGTCATACCATCGCCCAGGCCTACACCGGTTCTTGCCAGCCGTCTTTCCAGCACACTTCGACCACTCGTGAATTCCGGATCGCCACCGCGCCCCTGCGGCAATTCGCCCTGGACCACCAGATCGAGATGCTGAGTCTCGACCTGCGTCTGCCCGACGTCGAAATCTCGGAAACGCGACCTCCTGTTCAGGGGCATTCCCTGGCTTCCCGAAAAATGTCCGCAATCTTCGAACGCAACCAGGGATTGCATTACTCCTATTTTTGGCGCACCGATTCCGCAATCCCTGAATTCGTCACCGTCCGCTTCGGCCTTTCTGCCAACTCTGTAGCGCGCACCGAATGTATCCTGCTCGGCGTTCTCTTATTTCCCGCGTTCCTCGTCTTCTGGATGGGCCGCAAGGCCCTTGGTAGCGAGGCCCAGGATAAAGCCGTGGTGTGGTTCACCTACATGCGTTACCTGCAGTGGACGCTCAACTTTTCGCTGCTCGGTTGGTGGATCGCCGCCGATTCGTTGCATCTCGTACAGCGTTTGCAATACCTGACCGCAGGCATGCGGATCGCTCCCATCTGGGACTACGCAATAACACCGACCATCGTCGAGTGGTTCCCTCCTGCGGTCATCTGGGTCTTGTGCTTCGCGTTGTCACATCCTGTCCAAGAGAAACTCCGAGGGCTCACCTGGACACGCGGCGAACTGGCCATCCAGGGCATCTACTCGTTCTGCGCCTCGCTTTTGCCCCTGGCCCTGTTCTTCACGGGCCTTTCCACGATGGCGAGAAGTGCGCTTCGGGCCGGAGTGCTCTGGATGGTCGCCGCCCTCGCCGTCGCTATCATCGCGAGCCGTGCACGTCAAAAGTTCCTCGGCATGCAGCCTCAAGCCCTTACCACAGGTGATTTGCGCGATCACGCTTTCGCCATGGCCCGCCAGTTGGGCGTCAAGCTTCAGCAGGTCTACATCATCCCTTCGGGAAAAGGCCAAACGGCCAACGCGTTTGCTCGCAAAGGCAACGTAATCTCCTTCACTGATTTCCTGTTGCAACGAATGACGCGGCGCGAAGTGAATTACGTTCTTGGCCATGAGATGACACACCTGAAACTCGGCCACCCCGGTAAGCTAGCTATGGCCGCCGTGGTCAGCTATTTCGTGGCTACTACCGGACTGGGTTTTCTCGATTTTTTCTTTCACCTCTCGGTGGTTCCGCGCTATGCGCTGATCGTTGGCGTCGTGACGCTTGCTCCCTATTTCTGTTCTCGCCGCTTCGAGTATGCCGCCGATGCCGGCGCCGTCGAAATCACTGGCGACCCGGAAGCGGCTATCTCCGCGCTCTTCAAGCTCGCCCAGCTAAACATGTTGCCGATTCACTGGAGCAACTGGAGCGAAAAATGGCTCACCCATCCATCTTCTCTCCGCCGTGCGCACGCCATCGCCAGAAGAGCGGGCATCCCTATGGAGCGTGTTCCGGACATAGCCCAAACGGCTGCTGCTGCCAATGATCACTACGTTCTCCCGGAAACAGTTACGCCCGGTGTCAAAGTCCACTCCAGTCAAACCAAGCAGGGCGGCACTCTGCGCGTCGCCTTTACCATGCTCGCTTTGCTGATTTTCACCCCAGCGGCGTTTGCTCTACTGGCGAATCGCTTCTTCCAGCACTCTCCGCTTCGAAGCGTTCTATTTCTCGCAGGATTTGCTGCCACTTTCGCTATGTACTATGCGTGCGTAAACTTCTTGCCGCCGATGAGACTCCCCAACTTGGTTGCTTCGCTGAAATCCAAGCTGGCCAAAGAAGGAGTCCTCGCCGACGCTTGGGATGGTGTCTTTGTCGGCTTCTCGCCTGCCGCCGCGCCACGCAACTACGAGCAGAATATCAACTGGGATCTTGGCTGCCTCTTTCTGCGCTCTGATCACCTCTGCTATTGGGGAGAGGAAACGAAATTCTCGCTGCGGCCCGACCAGATCACTGCCATCACGCTGGCGCCGGGCATGCCAGGCTTGCTTCCGCCCTGGCGGATTTATTTCGCATGGAAAGACGACGAGCTCGCCACCAGCGGTGTCTTCAACATTGGTTGCATCAACGGCGCTTCAACGCTTCGCCTTCGTCAACAATCCTCGAAACTGGCCGAAGGCCTCAAAATATGGTGGAAGTCTAGACCTATCGAGCGCCCGCTGCCCGGCCCGCTGGCAACCTTGCGCTCTCCCCGGGTCGGCGCGGTCACCGGAGCTGTTCCGCGATTCACTCCCGGAAGAGTGTTTTCCGAGCTTTTCTTGACCGCTATCTTCGCGATTGTGGGAGCAATCTTGTGCGGTCTGCCATTTCAACTAGTGGCATTTCTCTTTTCACGGCTGAACGAGTCTCTCGGAAAAATAACCGCCATTCACTGGCCAGGCGCTGGGTGGTATGTGGTGGCTGTGGTCTTGGGGGTGCGCTTCTTCGGCATGATCCCGGCCCTGCGTTACAAAGACCGGGCCGTCGTTACCATGGCCGCCCCGGAGCCGCAAGCCGCCCCAACAACGCCGAGCGCTTTAGGGCGGCAAGCCAAAGTCGAAAACGATGAGGTGTTATCGCACTGACCGAGACCGCACCGGCAAATTCCGCAGCTGCCTGTAGATGGCATCAAAGTGAGGAGGTCGCGGCAGAGTCGCGTTCGGGCGAACTACATTTTGTAGCGGCCCAGGTCATCGTCAGAAAGACCCTCAAGCCAGTTGCGCAATTGCTCGCTGGTGCTGCGTTCCGTAATCGCGTTGGAAATCTTTGAATTCTTAAGCACTTCTTCATCCACAAAAATGGGGCAATCCACGCGCAGCGCCAGCGCCAGCGCATCACTCGGCCGGGAATCAATCGTCATCATCTGTCCGTCGCGCTCCACCCAAATCAGCGCATAAAACGTATCGTCCTTCAGGTCGTTCACTACAATCTTATGAACCAGCACATCCAGCCCGAGCAGAACGTTTTTCAGAAGATCGTGGGTCATCGGCCGCGGCGTCTGCACCTTCTCGATCTCCAGCGCGATCGCGTTGGCCTCATACACGCCAACCCAAATCGGCAAGATGGCCTGCCCCTGCACATCTTTCAACACCACAATGGGCATGTTTGTCACGGGATCCATCATCAGGCCGCGGATTTTCATCTCCACTTCCATATGACCTCCCGGAGAGCACAGATTTCAGCCCGTGCCGTCAAAATATCCTGGCCTTCAAAGGTGCGGTTCGCCGGGTTAGAGCGCCTGCTCCCCCACCAAACTGTTCGGCGTCGCTCCCGTCACCTGAACCTGCACGTACTTTCCCAGAAGCGCCTGCTCTTGGGAAGAGAAATTTATAACTCGATGGCACGAAGTATGTCCCGACCACTGGTTCTCGCGCCGCGATTTCCCGCTGACGAGCAGCTCGAAGCTCTCCCCAACCATCGTCAAGTGCCTGGCCGTCTGAATCTCCCGCTGTTTTTCCTGCAGCAAAGCCAACCTCCGGCTTTTCTCTTCTTCGCTGATCAAGTCGCTCATCGCTAGCGACGGCGTATGCGGCCTCGGCGAGTATTTGAACGAAAACATATTGTCGTACTTAACCGCATCGAGCAGGCTCAGTGTCTCGGCAAGATCTTCGTGGGTCTCCCCGGGGAACCCCACAATGACGTCCGTCGTGATGCTGATAGCGCGTTTCGCCCCACGGATCATCCGAATCTTCTCCAAATACTCTTCGCGACTGTAGGTCCTCTGCATGGCGCGCAAAACTCTGGTAGACCCAGATTGCACCGGCAAGTGTACGTGATTGCAAAGTTTCGGCTGTGAATCTATAGCATCCACAATGTCCTGAGTGAAGTCGCTCGGATGAGAAGTCGTAAACCGTACCCGCCGAATCCCCACCGCTTCCGCCACGGTCAGCAGCAACTCAGAAAACCGCATTTTTCTCGGCGTCGGGTCCTTGTAGGAATTTACGGTCTGCCCTAACAGCTGCACTTCGGAGTAACCCAGTTCCGCAAGCTGCCGCACCTCGCGCAAAATCGCATCGCTGGATCGGCTCCGTTCCGGTCCACGGGTGTAAGGCACGACGCAGTACGAACAAGCTTTGTCGCAACCTTCGATAATCGTCAAATAAGCGCGCCAGGGATTGTCGCGCCGGGTCATCTCTGTCTCGAAGGTCTCGTCCGTGTCGGTGTCCAGTCCGGTCACGCGCTGATTCCCTGCCTCGACTTGCGCCAGCAGCTCCGGCAATTTGCTGTAACTCGCGGACCCGCACACCAAACTCACCCACGGCGCGCGTTTAAAAATCTCTTCGCCCTCCTGCTGCGCCACGCAACCCAGCACGCCGATAATCCGCCCGGCATTCTCGGTTAGGCCGAACTCCCCAAGCCGCGAGAAAACTTTCTGCGCCGCTTTCTCCCGAATGCTGCAAGTATTGTAGAGAACCAGTGATGCCGACTCAGGCGACTCTACTTGCGTGTATCCCCTGGAGAGTAGGACACCCGCTACCTTCTCCGAGTCGTGATCGTTCATCTGGCATCCAAAGGTCTCCAGAAAAAACGTGCCTCGCAACGCGCCCCGAATCGCATCCAGTTCCGAAGCCGTGGTCCTGGCGCCCGCGTGCGCGGCGCTACCCTCATTCCTCGAGGTGCCCCTGTGTATTGGTTTGATGGCCCTGCCGATGGGAAACTCAGATGCGCCCGTTAGTCTCTCGAGCCCGATGTCGAACGTTTTGCCCATGCCCGCTTCGCAGTTTAACACACCTATCGGCCTCCGAACTTGAGCTCCGCCAACCTCCTCTAAGGCTAAACCAGCCCGCATACCGCGTTCCAGGCTGTATCCAAAGAGGCAGCTCCATCTTTAGCTTCTGCATCTCATTTGTTTTGACCACTCTTTAGGCGTGTGCTACGCTTTCTGAAGTCGGGAAAATTATTTCTATCTAACTGAGGGGTTCGATCATTCTTCTGTCCGCTACGATTTTTATCGCCGATCTCGGTAACATTCTTGCGCAAACGGGCGTGGTTGCCCGTGGCATCTTGCTCCTGCTCGGGATTTTCTCCATCGTCTCCTGGGCGATGATCTTTCAGAAACTCGGCCTCTTTGGCCGCGTCCGCGGTCAAAGCGACCAATTCCTGCGCATCTTTCGCGCCACCAAGGGCGTAGCCAATCCACAGGCACTTGCTTCGGCGGGCTCGCCCTTCGCATCCGTCTATGCCGCAGGCTATCGCGAGCTCTTGAGCCAGGTGGGCACCGGCAATCCGCAACCAACTGGAAAACTGAAGAGCCTCCAGGCCGTCACGGTAAGCATGCAACTCGCTTCCTCCGAAGAAGTCCGCCGCGTTGAAAAGGGCATGTCCTGGCTGGCTACAACCGGTTCCGTAACTCCCTTCATCGGCCTCTTCGGCACCGTTTGGGGCATCATAGACGCCTTTTCAGGCCTCGGGAATGCCGGCGCGGCCAGCCTCCGCGCCGTGGCCCCAGGCATCGCCGAAGCGCTTATCACCACCGCCGCCGGGCTCTTCGTAGCCATCCCGGCGGTGATCTTCTACAACCACTTTTTGCAGAGCATCCGCGATCTGGCGCAACGCCTCGACACTTTTGCGCTGGAAGTCGGAGCACAAATCGAAAAAACTTTTACGTAGGCTTTTGCGGCTGCCAGCCCTCGGCCGGCACGGAAAACTATGGCGCAACTCTCCAAACAAACGCAGAGCACGCTTTCCGAGATCAACATGGTCCCGTTCATCGACGTTGTTCTCGTCTTGCTCATCATTTTCATGATCACTGCCCCCATCCTGCAGTCTGGCATCGAAGTGGACGTCCCCAAAACGACCACCGTAAAGGAAATCAACGAGCCGCGCCTGGTCATCACCATCGACAAGACCCAGCGCATCTATCTCGGCGACGCTCCCGTCAATATTCACCAGCTCGGCTCGTTGGTGCGCGCGCAGCTCAAAAAGCCGCAAGACTCCGTTTTTCTTCGCGCCGACGAAACAATTCCCTTCGGCACTTTCGCCAAGGTCATCGATACTTTGCGGCAATCCGGCGTCAGTAACATTAGTATTGTCACGGAGCCCCTAACGGAACGCGCCCGCACGCGCTAGTCCAATATGTGCTGAAAATGACCACCGCCGTTGCCAATCCGGAAGAACTCGACCTCCGAAAGTTCCTCGTCTATTCCGTGATTCTTCACGTGTTCCTGGTCCTGTGGATCGCGGTTTCCATTTATCTTCAGATGAGAGGTCCCGAGTGGAGCGGAATTGGCGGCACGGAAGGCAGCGTCAACGTAAAACTTGTGGGCCCGGCGGCCGGAATCCCCATGCCCCCGAAGCCCATCGTCACGGAGAGCAAGGCCGTCGATCCGACGCAAGGTCTATGGAAAGAAGACCCCAAACCCAAGCCTCCGGAGCCCAAGACGCCAGCCGAAAAAATTCCCACTTTCAAAAACGAAAAACCCAAGCCGATTTCGCATCCGTCCAAGGTTGACGAACCCAAAGTTCCGCCTCCTCCCAACGCTGTTGACTACGGAAAGGGCGGCTCGCCGAATCTTCCGAGCAGCTACGCGACCACACCCGGCGGCGGTTCCGGCCCTGTCACCATACCAGGCCAGGGCGGCGGCGATTTCGCTTCGCGTTACGCCTGGTACATCGAAGGTGTGCGCCGCAGCGTCGCGCAGAATTGGCTGCAGTCCACGATTGACCAAAACGTTCGCGCCGCGCGCCAAGCCCATTGCGTGATGACTTTCCGCATCAATCGTGACGGGAGTGTCCGCAACATCCAGATGTCGCAATCCAGCGGCAATCTCTCGATGGATAATTCAGCACGCCGCGCACTGGACGGTATCCACTTCGGTCCATTGCCCAATGACTACAGCGGCAGCGGCGTAGATGTCATATTCGATTTCGACCTGTCCTTGACACACTAAGCCGCCCCGTCCTTTGCATTCTGCGCGGCATGGAAAACCGGAGGTAAGATTGCTAGTGAAGTCCAAACACTTTAGTTGGCTGGTCGTCGTAGCCGTTCTATGTTTTGCCGCAAGTCCCCTACGTGCACAACAGGGACAGGAGCCATGGTTCCGGACAGGCACGGGCCTCGGCGTCGATAAGATTCGCCTGGCCGTAGCCGACTTCGGCCCGCGTGCCGACAGCGCAAAAACCCACTCTCAGCAATTCACCCAAATCGTGCGCGATGACCTGGCCTTCAGCGGCATCCTCGATTTCGTCAGCCCGAGCTTTTACCCAGCGCAATCGCCCACGCAGCCCTCCGAACTCCAAAACGCCGCCTGGACCGATCCCCAGGTTAACGCCCACTACGTCGCCTTTGGCAATCTCTCAGAAACCACGTCTGAAGTCGCTATCCAAGCCTGGCTCTACGACGTCACCAGCCCTTCCTCCCAGTCCGTAGTCGGCAAGATCTATCGCGGCGCCCCCACCGACGCGCAAGTCCGCAAGTTTGCCCACCAGTTCGCCGATGAAATCATCAGCAAACTCTCAGGCGGCCTCCCCGGCGTCGCCTCCACGCAAATCGCCTTCATCAGTTCCCGCACCGGCTCCAAAGAAGTCTGGCTCATGGATTACGACGGAGCCAACCAGCACCCGCTAACATCTCTCCGCACCATCTCGCTCATGCCCCGCTGGTCCCCAGACGATTCGCGCATCACCTTCACCTGCTATCAACCCGTAAGCGGCGTGGTAAGCGCGCAAATCTGCATGTACTCCATGGACGCCGGCAAAGTCATCTCCTTCCCGCGCTTCCACGGCACAAACAGCGCTGCCGCCTGGTCCCCCGACGGCACGCAGCTCATTTTCTCCTCCTCTATGGCAGGTAATCCGGAACTCTACTTAACCGACATAAACGGCAGCAAACCCAAGCGCCTCACGTTTTCTACGGGCGGCAGCACCTCTCCCACGTGGAATCCCAAAACAGGCCAATCTGTCGTCTTCGTCAGCGACCGCGGCGGCATCCCCAAGCTCTATATGATGAACGCCGACGGCACCAACGTCATCACCCTCGATCTCCCTGACAAGGGCTATCTCATCGATCCTGCCTGGTCTCCCAACGGCCAGTTGCTGGCCTTTAGCTGGCGCCGTCCCAGCGGCAACTATGATATTTACGTCATGGAACCTACTTCGCAGCAAATTGTCGAACTCACCCGCGATGAAGGCCGCAACGAGCGCCCCAGCTGGGCCCCCGACGGTCGTCACCTGGTCTTCGAATCCACCCGCGCCGGCCCGCGCCAAATCTGGACCATGCTGGCCGACGGCTCCCAGGCTCACCAGCTCACTACCGACGGTCACAACGAGTCGCCCAACTGGTCGCCAAAGTAATCTCAAAGAGCGGTGAACTTACTGCCAGGAAGAAATTGAGCCGAAACTTTCCGCCCGTCCCGCGCATCACAAGTTGCGGTTGCCATTTTTTCTGACCCATGGTTTTTTGCCGTTGCTTCTTGCGATTTGCTGTCGCATTTGTCTGTGTACGATGTATAATATATCGTGCTACGATGTATTTCCCTAACCCAGCCCGCTAGTGATAGGATGATGGCTCTGGTGGGACGAACAAGGGATTCTTACGCTGAGGAGGATTCGAATGATTCGGGTTTCTAGCTCTCTGTACCGCGGGGCCATTCTCACTGCCATGCTCGCTCTTGCTTTTGTAGCGGGTTGCAAAAAAAAGCCGCCAGCAGCACCGCCGCCGCCGCCACCGCCACCACCTGTGGCAACTCGCCCGACGGTATCGCTGCAGGCCAGCCCCACCTCGGTTAACAAGGGCGATTCCACGACCCTGAGCTGGACTTCCACGGACGCCACGCAGCTCACCATTTCACCTGATGTCGGCGCCGTCACGGCGCAAGGCTCAACCAAAGTCACTCCGTCGGATTCCACGACCTACACGATTACCGCCAGCGGTCCCGGCGGCTCGGCCGACTCCAGCGCACGCGTCACCGTCTCTGCGCCGCCTCCGCCACCGCCACCGCAACAAACCGGGCCCTCGATCAGGGACCTGTTCATGAGAGATGTGAAGGACGCATTCTTCGACTTCAACAAAGCTGATATCCGAGCTGATGCGCGCGACGCTCTCGGTAAGACTGCCGAGTTCCTGCGCAATCACCCGGAAGTCAAAGTAACCATCGAAGGCCACTGCGACGAACGGGGCTCCACCGAATACAACCTCGTCCTCGGCGATCGCCGCGCTGCTGCCGTCAAGAGCTACCTGGTCTCGCTCGGCATCTCTGCAGACCGTATGACCACGACGAGCTTGGGTAAGGAGAGGCCCTTCTGCACGGAAAGCAATGAGGAATGCTGGCAGAGAAACCGCGTCGGCCACTTCGTCATGGTCGAGTAACTCGCGGATAACCTCGTAACTGTTCGATGACCGACAGAGCCGCGTGCCCGAGCAATCTCTTGCTCGCGCGCGGCTCTGCCGTTAAAGTGAATAAAGAGCAGCTTGGTTCCAGACATGCCGGCCGCTCACCGATTACCATCTAGCGCGCTCTTCCCTGGCCTGAACCTTCGTCCGAGAAGCAGACGCATCTGAGGAGGTCTTTTTCATGAAAATCCGCACCATCGTCATTTTTGCCGCCGCCGTTTTTGCCGGGGCGCTCGGCGGGAGCCTCATCGGGCCACGCCCCGCGGAAGCCGTGGCCCGCGAAATCATCGACCTGCAGCGAGACGTCACCACGCTTCTGCAAGGTCAGAAGGACATGTCCACGCAAATTACGCAGGACCATACGGTCCTGAAGACTCTTGTCGAGCAAGCCAGCGACAATGTTGGCAAACTGAACGCCACCATGGGCTCCGTCCAGAAGTCCGTGCAAGACGTGCAAGCCAACTCCGGCGCCCGTCTGGACACTATGTCCACCCAGGTTCAAGGGCTTTCCGACAATCTTGAAGAAATCAAATCCCGCCTCGGCAAACTAAATCAGCAGCTCGTCGATCTGCAAAGCGCCGTTCAAAGCATCGACTCCAAGGTCTCCGGCGCGGCCCCGGCCAGCACAACTCCCAATACCAACCCGAGGCCCTCGAATGACGTATCTTCCAATTCCGCTCCCCCCGCGGGTGGCCCCCCGCCCACGCCATCCGCCGACATGCTCTATTCCAACGGCCTGCGCGATATCACCAGTGGCAAATACGATTTAGCCCGCCAGGAATTTCAGGACTACCTGAAGTATTACGCCGAGACCGATCTGGCCTCGAATGCCCAATTCTATCTCGGCGAAATTGCCTACCACCAGAAGCAATATCAGGATGCCGTCGCCGAATACGACAAGGTGCTCACCGTTTACCCGAAAAGCTTCAAGCTCGCTCCGGCTCGCCTAAGGAAGGGTATGGCGCTGCTCGATCTCGGTCAGAAGTCTGCCGGAGTCCGCGAACTGCGCGAGGTCGTCCGCCGCTACCCTGGTACGGAAGAAGAGCGCGCGGCCCGTGCCAAACTCAAAGAACTCGGTGTAGCTGTCACCGTTGCACGCTAGCTGGATTTTCCTTCCGTCCCGATCTCACTCCCCGCTTCGACTTCTCGCCCAGCCCACCGTCGTTTCCTTCGCTGCCCTGCTTCCCGAAGCCCTACTCTACCCCAATCAACAATCGATCTATCCGCTTGCTCACATCGCGCAAATAGGCCTCCTCCCCTCCATCCAATTCCGCAATCACGCTTCCCGAATAACCAATCTCCGCAAATGCTCGCCGCACCGCCGCCCAATCCACATCGCCATCACCGAGGTTCACCCAAGCGTATCCGCCCTCTTTGCGTTTGAAGTCTTTCAAATGCACCTTGTAAAGGCTCTTCCCGAGCGTCCGAATCCAATCCTGCGGATACCCATAAAGCACCACATTTCCCACGTCAAACCAAGCCTTGATCCACGGAGTCCGAAACTCGCCGATGTAGTTCTCCATCTCCAAGGGACTCAGCAGAAACTTGTTCCATACCTCTTCGATGGCAATCACCACCTTCAGCTCGGCAGCCATCGGCAGCAGTTTGCGAATCTCTTTCTGCGAACGCGTCCACGCATCGCGGTAAGACGTCTCCGCATTCACCACTGCCGGAACCAGCAACACCGCATCCGAGCCCCACAATTTCGCATTGTGCAGCGACGTCTTCATCCCCTCGATGCTCTTCGCCACCACCGCGGCGTCGCTCGACGACAGCGGATATTTCCAATGGTCCATGTTCATCACAGAGTCGATCCGAATGTTCGCAGCGTCTGCAGCCTTCTTAATCTCTTCCGCCTCGTGCTGGTCCGGTGTAGTCGGCACCTGCACCACCTCAAATCCCACGCCCCTTGCCAACTTGAACCGATCCGTATAGCTCAAGCTGCTAGGCAGCATGCCAAAAACCAAACCCTTCTTGAGCGGTAGGGCAGCAGAAGTCTCGAAAGCGGCCGCCCGCGAACTCGTCAATCCTTTCGGAGCCGGCCCGCGAACCCCTGAGATCAGCCCGCCAGCCAATCCTCCGCCGCCGATCCCCGACACCCACGCCGCCGCAACTCCCGCCTTCAGAAACTCCCGCCGCGCTATCCTCCGCATCATCACTCCTTTTCTCTCTTCACTGCTGCCTTCTGTGCCCTCAGCGATCCCTCGGTAAACTGTTTCTTTCATCCCAATTTGTTCAAATCAATCTTCGAATCCCAAACCTCATGCGACTTCATCTGCTCGTCCCATGTCACTTCGCGCCCCGTGTACGCCGCAGTCCGCGCCAGCATGCACGAAAGCGCCGATTCCGCTCCCTTCGCCGCCTGATTGTGAAAATTCCCGGTGGTGATGCTCTCCACGAACGCCTTCTTCTTCTCCGCATCCGCAAACTCCAGATTCGAAGTGAACTTCCCCGTTGCCGAAAACCCTTGCGAATCCTTCTCCGGCGTCAACGGCGTCTGCCATGGCTCATCGCCCCAAATTCCCAGCGGCCCCGAATACGGCGACTGCGAAGTCCCCTTGGTCCCAAAGAATCGCTCGGTAACGTCCCACCAACCCTTGGCAAACTGTGTGGAGCTGAAGGTCACATCAACCCCATCCGGGTAGGTAAACACCACGTTGTAATTCCCGAACACGTCTCCATCCGTAGGCCGGCCCAGCCGCCCGCCTGTCCCTGCACACTTCACCGGGTGCGCTTTCATGATCCAGTTGCAGATATCAATCACATGAATGTTTTGCTCCACGATGATGTCGCCCGAAAGCACGCGGTCATACACCCAGTTCCGCAACCGTCGCTCTGTCGGGGACGCCCCAGCCCACGCCGGCCGGTCCAAATATCCCGAGAGATAATGCGCCTCGCCGCAAACAATATTCCCCAGCGCCCCGCCATGAATTCGCTTCACCAACTCCACAAATGGCGGACAATCACGAATCTGAAATCCCACATCCAAACTCAACTTCCCTTCTGCCCGCTTCCCAATCTCCACCACCTTCTTCGCGCCCGGCACGTCCACCGCCACCGGCTTCTCCAAATAGACGTGCTTCCCGCCAGCGACCACCGCCTCCAAATGCTGTGGATGGAAATACGGCGGCGAAGCCACCACGATCGCATCCACTTCCTTCGAAGCCGCAATCTGCTCGAAGGCCTTCGGCCCAACAAAAAGCTGCGACGCATCTATCGCTGCATACCCTTTGCCCGACTGCTTCTTGTCGAACGCCGCCCGCGCCGTATCCAACTGATCCTGAAACATATCCGCAAGCGCCACAACACGTGCCCCACCCGTCTCCACCAGGTTCGTCGCGTCCTCCGTCCCACGCCCGCCGCAACCCAGCAGTCCTACACGCACCGCCGAGTTCGCCGCCGACCCACGCACCAGCCCCGCGGGAATAAACAGCACCCCTCCCGCCGCCGCAGCTACACCTCCAATAAACTCCCGTCGGTGAATGTCCCTGCCAAACTCCGCTCCGTGTTTCTCATCGCCTACCATGTGCCCTCCTAATTCCGTGTAAGGACCACCTTCAGCCTGCCCAAGCTACCGCGAGGCGGCTCAGTTCACAACCCTTGCAGTTACCCCCCAATTCCGGCCGCTAATCCCCGGTTATTGGGCTGGCCTCAAGCCCGGCCCGCGCACCACCCTCCCCGGTTTTGCCCCGGTGTGCTCGCCATTACTCAGTACCTGAACGCCGTTGACGAACACATGCTCGCCCCCCGTCGAGCACTGGCGGGCGTAACCACAAAAAACAGCGCAGCAAACAAACCTTAAACAAGCTTGCCCACAGTTTCCTGTCTCCTGAAACCCGGCTCAAATGCAGCCCAGAGCAGCATTCCGTTGCGTCGAGGTTCTTGAACCTTGGAAATTTAAAACTTACTGCCATTTAGCCGATCAGTTTCTCCAAATACTCTTTTGCCCCTCGCACATCCGCCATCTGCTGCGCCCCTGAAATCTCCCGCTCAATGGTCACCGCCCCCGGATACTTCATCTCCTTCAACCGTGCAATAATCCTGACAAAATCCACCTTCCCCTTCCCAATCGCCACTTCCTCTCCCAAATCTTTCGGGTTCGTAGGCCACAACCCATCCTTCGCATGAATCCCCTGCACATATGGCCCCAGAATCTCAATCGCATCCACAGGGTTCGCCTTCCCATACAAAATCAGATTGGCCAAATCAAAATTCACTCCCTGATTGTCCAACCCCACATCCCGAATCGCCCGAACCAGGGTAATCGGCGTCTCCTGCCCGGTCTCATACCGAAAATTCTGCCCATTTCGCCTGCAATACTCCGCCACCTCCCGCATCGCCGCGACGGTCTCCTTGTACAACTCCTCGTTCGGGTTCTCCGGAATAAATCCGCAATGCGTCTGCACCGCCGCCACGCCGCATTCTTTCGCAAACTCGGAAGCCTTCTTGATATGCGCCACCCGCGCCGCTCGCGTCTCCCGCGGCACAAGTCCAATGGTCAGCGGCCCCGCATAGAAATCCCATACCTCTTTGCCGGGCCCGCCCACCACGATCGACGTTGCTTCAATTCCATACTTCAGAAGCGCCTTCGTGAGCTTCTCCGCAAGCTCTCGCGGAAACTCTTCGAAATAGGCCTGACAGGTTGGCAGCCCAAGTTCGTGCACTTTCGCCAAGGCCGCATCGGGATCTTTCCCCATTCCGATAATCAGACCCAGCCTCAGGGGCTTCTTTCGATCGTTCCCAAACGCTTTCTGCGCACTTTCCGTAGTACTCGATCCCCGCGTCGATACCTCTTTGTTTGCGCCGGCTATCGACGCCTCTCGCCCAGACCCAAAACCCGCCGCCAGCGCCCCAACCGAGCTCTGCAAAAATCTCCTGCGATTATGTTTTTTCATGTTTTTTCGATTCTAACAGCATCCTCCGCGTCATTTCCTCAATCGGCGTGCGGTCATCCGTAACATCACCGCTCCCGCCCCCGGTAGAAACCCAACTATTTCCGTCGCCGCTCTTGGCGCCAACGTTTGCACGCAACCCGGCCCGCCGCTCTGTTTCAGAATCACCATCGAAATCATCCTGCCCTAAGCATAAATCGAGTTCCCAAGATACGCCGCGTACCGCCTTAACGCCGTCAACTCCATCACCATCGCATCGGTCACGGCGGCCGCTCCCATCCGCAAAAAATACCCTCGCGCTGCTCGGCGGAGTGGCGTCGAATGGCCCGTTCATTTTCCTAGAGTTTAGAGAGGGAGCGGTTCCCACGGCCCCTGTATATTCCACACCGGCCTGTTAACCGTCAATCGAAACAATCTGACTTCGTGCGCTACAAATGTGTTTCAGTCCGCAATCTACTAAGGAACTGGCGTAGCATTTCGCTGGTTCAGAGCGATGGTATTGGCCCCGGCTCGAAGGTCAACCTTTATGTCCCACAACAGTATCTGCCCGCCGCTAAACATCGACCCCATCAAATAGTAAGTCCCCGGCGCCACTCCCGGGAACGTAGCTTTACCAAACTGGTCCGTAAAGCCCCGGCACTTCAGGCCGGGGATATAAGGCATGCCTTTCTTGTGGTTTTGTCATAGATTCTCGTTGTCCTGAAACATGGACCTAGGGACGGGCAAAGCCCGATGTGAAGCCTGTGGAGATGCGGCGCTGTTAGGCTGATCTGTGAAGCAGGAACCCGCCGAAGCGACCATGCGAATCTCATGGTTTCGCCGTCGGAATCCTCGCCATTAATGGCGAGGAGGATGTCAACCGTAGCATCGATTCTGATCCCGATCCCAGCAACGGTCTGGCCATTAATCGCCGTCGCCGCCGCCTGACCATCCGGCGTTCGTTGTGCACACGCCATGACCATCGCCCGATACGGCGCAATTCCCGCCGGAACCGGAAACCGCCCTTCGCCAGTACGCTATCGAAACTGTCTCTCAACAAAACGAACGCACGGCCTGCCAGCGGATTCGCACCGCCAGCCTCGGCGGCTACAAATCCGCTAGCAAAAGACAAGACCGCGTTACCGAGCGCCGCCGCCGCAGTAGGCATAGCTCGCGGCGGCGGCACTATTCGATATGCTGTTCACGTATTGGTCGTGATATCCGCAGCTGTAAGACGATCGGCCGTCGCCGCCACTGGTGTACCCGGTGGCAACAACTCCATCTATCTGGAGCGGACCCGGCCCGACAATCGTTCCATCGGCGGTGAGCGTGAGGACCAGGGGCTTTGGCGTAGTGTCGACGATGATGGCGGTACGGCCGTTCTTGAATTCAATCCGGTAGTTTTGTTGATTGGGAGAAAGGAAATAGCAGTTCACGAGCACGCCGCCATCAATGAAGGCCTCGACCTTCTTCGTAAACGTTTTTTCCTTCGCGATCTCATGCGCCGAAGGCTGCTTGCACGTGGGCAGCAGCTTTTTCAGCGAGCCACGCGTTTCGTTCGCGTATTTCATCATTCCGTTTGAAAGAATGGTGTCGGGGTGCCCCACGAAGCAGTTCGCAGTGTCTGACAAATTCTGCATGTTGCAATTCTCGATGAACAAGCGCTCGCCGTTGCAGACATACGTCAAATGCAATTGCAAGTCCTGCGCGGAAGCAATCGCGCACATCACCAGCCCCATTAGCGCCGTGATCCCGATAACGCTTGCTCTAATTTTCATTGCAACTCTCCTTCGCGCTCCACTCCCCGCAGAATGTTGGATTCTCCATGGGATTCGCCTGCCGCAACATAGAGAGCCCCCGGGTCCAGGCGCCCCTGATCTCTGTGTTGCGGCACTCTACTAGGCATTGCGCAAATCTTGGGAAAAACCGTCATGCGGGGCCGGCCGTTAGACCGGTGTCTTCGGATTTTTCGACCACCCTGGTTTTGGGGCCAAGGCCTGCAACCGCAAAATCTCGACTGTCGGATTTGTCTCCGCTATCGCTTAGTGGCACGACCCATGTCCACTCGCCGGAGCGTTATCATGCGAGCCGGCAATGTCCACGCCGTCTGCTCCCCGTTGAAGCTAAGCGATCCATGTGTCTGCCGTGCCAGCGGCTCAAGTTCCACGTACGACTTGCCCTGCAGCCGCAATAGGAGCCTGACCTGCCTGCCCATTCGCGACGAATATTCGAGCTTCTTCCCCCAGCCTGCGACACAGCTATCCCCGGCACCACCAGAAGGGCTGCAAGTCTCTGCCATTCTCCCCATGATCTTTTTCGGATAAGCCCGCCCCTCAATCGGCGAGGTCACCGAATTGACTTGCCATATTGTTTTGTACGGGAGGGCGAATTCTACGAACCAAGACGAGCGTCTTGAATCTCGTATGGAAGTTGCCAAATGCCTCGATGCGCTCCCGCCTCACGGTCAGGCCTAGAGGTGGAAACCAAGCTTCGCCAAAGCTGCCGCTACGCGCCGCGCCGCCGGTTTCTTCAGGAGCACCAATGGCGGCGCGGCAACAGCAACCCCGCGTTAGCGGGGTCTGCACTACCCACTATCCTCTACCACTGGTCATCGATGATCACAAGCCGCGCCATTCACCCTCAATGACTGTCCGGATGACTGTGCCGCCAATTCCAATACTTATTCTGTTGTCCGTGATTCAGCGTCGTGTACTCCCGGTATTCTTGGTGCTGTTCTCCAAGATATACGCGGTAGGTTCGGTCCTCGTTCTCATCCCAATTGTGGTAGTCCTTGTGCGCGCGATCGTAAACGCGTGACTGTTTTTTTTCGTCTTTGTGGTCGTCTTGCGTTGCCGCGCTCGTTCTAATTGCCACGGGTGCGGTCAGTGCGGCACTCAAGAAAAGAAAACCTATGTATCGGTATCCGGCCTTCATTTTGTACTCCTCCTCAGCCTAAGAGATCCAATTCTGGTCTCTTGGCTGGCGTCAGTATGCGCGCAGCCTCTAGCCGAAGATGTACGATAGAAGACAGGTCCTCAGAACGGTGAAATTGGCTCATTTCTTCGGAATTCGATGAGTTTAGCCCCGAAAAACATCTGCGTCATCCATCCTAACCGCGGCCATTCCCTGGCAGAGCGCGCACGATCGGGCTGTTCCCCTCCCTTTCCTTTCCAGTCGGCGCCCTTCGGCCCTAACCAAAAAGTGTTCAATTTTGCACAGACACCTTTTTTCGATGATCGTAGGATGAGTGCACAAGCGGCGAGGGGGACAATGTTAGGGACCGGATAGCAGGGCTGGGCCGAGTTCTTTTCACCTCCTCGCCGTTCCACGAATCCAGTTTGGCAGCGATCCGTTCGTCAGCCCGGCAGGACCTGGACACTTGCCGCGCTCCGCTTTAGCCAAACTGGATTCAGCTATAGGGACCACCTCAGTTAAGTCGTACCCTGGTGAAGAGGGGGCCACCCTGCAAGGTCGCAACAGACGGACCGAGTTCGCAGGATGGCCTTCTCCCCTTAAACCAACCGTCGGTTCATTTTCTGCCCCGGGCGCGACCTGAACTTTCATCTATCTGCGGACCAGGCGAACTGGGGCTCACAACGCTCCTCCGTGCCCTAACATTCCCTCCCGCTCGACATTCGCAATATGCGCCTTATGGCACAGTTTTTACCTCCCCGATCTGCCAGATTGGTATCTCTGTCTTTAACTCATGGAACAAGGTCTAGGGAGGCTCCGCGTAAGTAAGGACCTCGCACCTTGACGCTATAACTCGTGTGCAGGACACTCATTCCATCGCGAAACATTTTCCCTGGAGCTTTCTCTTCACCTTAAAGGCCGTTTGGACCAACTGCAAGCGTCGTCACCTTCTACAGATCGCAGCTGCAATCGCTGCGTTCCCTCTAGTTATCACGATTCTTGTGCTCTTCTATATCAACTTAGGTCGGTCGGATTTGCCGGACCTGGACGCTTTCATTCGCTTTGAGCCTCCCACCATTGGCCATGTCTACGACGCGCAAGGTCAAGTCCTGCTCGAACTGGCCCGCGAACGGCGGCAAGTCATACAATATAAAGACATTCCCGAAGTCGTTCGCCAGGCCATCCTCTCTGCCGAAGACGAAAACTTTTTCTCCCACTCCGGAGTGGACTATTCCGTCTTCCTCCGCGTGCTGGCCAAGAGCAACCCTCGCGCCATCTTCTCCCGCCACAAAACCTCGATCGGAGGAGCCCCCCCAGAGCGCGTCCTTGTGTTTCCCCAAGGCGGCTCGACCATCACCCAGCAGCTAGTTCGCGGGTACTTCCTCCAAAGACTGACCAGCACGGAAAACGCCGCCGTCGCCCAACACCACGGCCTCCTACCCCGCGTCGTGGCCTGTTTTATCGGCGCACCCTCCACCAACAAGCTCCTCCGAAAGCTCGAGGAGATGCGTCTCTCGCTGTGGATCGAGAAGGAGATGGAAAAGCACTACGAGTCCAAGCAGAAAGCCAAAGAAGAGCTCTTCGCCCGATACGCCAGTTTCATCTACTTGGGGAATGGACGGTACGGCTTTGCAGCGGCCTCCAAATTCTATTTCGGCAAATCCATTGACACCTTCACCCCGGACGACGCCGACAAAGCTGCACTGCTCGCAGGCATCACCAAGTCCCCCGGCGAATACGCTCCCACGGGCTCAGATCTTCAGAAACCATTGCGCAGGCGAAACCAGATTCTGGCCCTGATGGCCGCCAACCACTTTATCTCCTCAGATACCGCCCTGCGCTTCCAACAAATCCCAATTCATGTGGCCACCCACGCCACGGAACCCATCGCAGCCCCCGCCGCGGCGGAAAATGTCCTCGAAGAACTCAAGGCACTCGCTGTGCATCTCTCGCCCGGGGACTCCCCGGAGATCGGAGTTCGTCAGCTTCTGGATGGGCACATCCAGATCTATTCGACCGTCGACAACCGCATCCAGCGTATCGCCAACACCGCACTGGACCATGGCCTGAAGCTCTACGAAGAGCGCCATACGCGCACCGTGGGGCTGATTCAGGGTTCTGTGGTTGTTTTGCGAAACAGTGATTCCGCTATCCTCGCGGAATCCGGTGGCCGCGGCCTCTACAAGGGCCATAGCAGCAGCTACAGCGACTATAACCGCGTCACGCAGTCCATCCGGCAGCCAGGCTCAGCCATGAAGCCCATTGTCTACCTCGCCGCCTTTCGCCAAGGCGCCTTCGATCTCAACACCCTCGTGCCCGACGAACCCATCTCCGTCGTGGTTGCCAGGAATCGCCCCCTAAAGTGGATTTCCAACTTCGACGGCGAATTCAAAGGCATGATTCCCGCGCGCCAGGCGCTTGCGGAATCCAGAAACGCCGTAGCCGTCTGGCTCGCCGAGCAGATCGGCATGGCGAGCGTCCTGCAAACTGCGCTAGACCTCGGCATCCGCACCAGGCTTCAGCCCTATCCAACCACTGCCCTCGGTGCTTCGGAAGTCTCTCTTCTCGAACTCGCAAACGCTTTCCGCATGATGGCTAGCGGAGTCCTCGCCGATCCGCACGTTATAGATCGCATTGAACATACGCAAGGAGCGGTTGTCTACAGATTTGAGTCACCCTGCTGCGCCCAAGCCACCACTGATTCGGGATTGTCCATGATTCAGGAAGGTCTTCGCGGTGTTGTACGTATCCCCTCCGGCACAGCCCACGCGCTCGATTCGCGCGCCTTTCCCATCCCGGTCATGGGCAAAACGGGAACCACCAGTAACTACCGCGATGCGCTCTTTGTCGGTTCCACGTTTGGACCCGGCGGAATCACCGTAGCAGTCCGCATCGGCTTTGATGACAACCGCACGCTAGGCAGGCAAGAAACAGGCGGCCGCGCCGCCCTTCCCGTGTTCAGAGAAATCATGCTGAAAATCTACCAGGAAAAGCTCGTCGGCCCCGCCCCGCCCTTCCCCGTGGACATGGAAAAGAACATCGATGCGTATCTAAGTGGCGATCGCCCAGGTAAAGAACAAACGCCTCCGCTGGATTCCCCGGCCGTCGTGGGTCTCGCTAAAATCGTGACGGACGGCTGCCGCGGGGCGACAGACTTCCTGCCAACAAACCCCTGTCCGCCCCCAGGCAACTCCGTGCATCCCATCTACCACACCAAAAATGAACGCGGCCACGCAGTCTTTACGAACGACTGAATCCGGTCCAGCTCTTCACGACCACACCTCGCCGTCCGACACAAAATGACGAAGTCCGTTCCAACAACTCTCATCTTCCTCAAGGGATCTGTGGTTCGCCTGGCTCCTAGTCGGTGGAACTAGCCTTCTGATCCTTCACTTCCAGTTCATTCACCACCTGTTTTACATTCGGCACACCAGCCGCAAGGTGCTCCACGGACGCGCGCCTGGTCTGCGAATTAACATGGCCCGTCAGCGTGATCACGCCGTTCTTCACCGCGTATTTAACGTTGCTATCCAACTTGTGTTGTATCAGGACGGCATCGAAGTTTTTCTCAATGCCGCCGTCAAGAGCGGAGTCCACCTTTTTCGCAAGGCTCTCCCCACCCGCAGGACGCACGGCAATCTGGTCAGAAATCACTTGCCCTCCGCCGATGGATCGGGCGATCGATTCGGCTTGCGACTTATCTTCCACTGACGTCGTCGTGCCCGTCAGGGTGACCACTCCCTTGTCTCGGTCCTGGCTCACGCTGACATCTTTGAGCCCGGCTTGATCCAGGGACCGACGGATGCTATCGGCCACCTCCACCGATTGTGTGGGCGCACTCGAGCACCCTGAAATACTCCCCACCGCGAACATAGCAAGCAACGCACCTGACAAGATGTTTGATCTCATGTTTCTCCATTTCTTACGCATTCGTTTTTGATCACACGTACCTTAACTGCGCGATTCCGTAGTTCTCGGGGCTCTGGTCCCACCGCAATGGCCCGCAAGGCCACCGTTCTTGCCTATCTAAAGAAAACCCGGCAACGGATAACTTAGAAAGTCGGCCGAACTCGAAAGGTCCGTCTCGGGTTGCCGCGTGCAGCCACTCTAGAGAGAGTTGTAACCGGCAGTGCCTCACAATGCAGCAAGGTACCTATTTTTCAAAGACGGGATCCTCCCCGCCGGAATCTCTCTAAACATAAATTTCATTTTGGATGCCCGCATGCTCGACCGTTTGCCCGCGAGATCCCAACGTGAAATCTCAGTCGAGCAACGATAGAGAAATTTCGGGGCTGTGTCTGTACAAAACGGCACGGAATTCCGAGCGCGAGCGTACCTCGCGTGAGAGAACAACTATCTTTTGCTACTTTCCGCTGGCCTTTTCGGATTTCTGGTGCGCTTCTTGTGAGGACCTGAACGCGTTGGTAGCGTGTTCCATCGCCTGTTTGGAAAGTTCGTGCCCGGTCAGGTGATCCTCTTTGCCGTGATGTACGGCCGCCGAACGATGCGCATGCGCCGCCAGTTCGTGAAGCTCCGCGGCTCTCTGATGGAAATTCTGCGACATGGCATTTCCTCTCTAAAACATTGGGATCTCTCGGCCTCTACCTTCAGACCGCGCGATTAGTTACTCCGCGACTGCATGGCTTCCTTGGCCAGCGCCAGCCACGCAAATTCTTCGGCAAGAACTCGTACGCCGCCCCGCGCGTCAGGCGCCACTTCGCAGCAAACCTCGCAGGCGCTTATTCGTTCAAAGACATCGGGCGATGAAAACGCTAACGCATCGCAAACTTCGTTCCACGTTGCTAGATGATCCAATAGCATGGCGCTGCCCATATCTTTGCCTCACTGTTTCCGCCCAGCGGCAAATGCCCAGCCGCAGGGCTGCCCTTCACGGCTCTATATTCGAATCCCCCCGAACAGGTATACAACTACTACAATGATCACCACCACCCCCACGATCCCGATCCCTCCGCGGTTTCCCCACCTCGAATACCCGTAATACCCGCCTCCACCGCCGAACAACAGCAACAGCACAAGAATCAGAAGTAACATTCGAATCTCCTCTCAGTTCACCAATCTCATCGGCTATTCTTTTAAAGCGCGACTCGCGTCCAGGCCTCGTCGTTCGAACAGTTGGTCTTGCGCCAGCCAGTCCGATATTGCACTTATTTGCCGAGTACTTTCTTTACCTGCCCGACTTTCTCTTGGACTTTCCCGGCGATCTCTTCTGCTTGCCCCTCATCCTCAAGGTCGGGGTCGTTCGTTACTTCTCCTACCTTTTCTTTCACTTTTCCCTTCAACTTGTGCAGCGTCCCCTCGACTTCATCTTGTATTCCTGGTTTCATTGGTTTTCTCCTGCACACATGTTTTCAGCTGTCCTGTTAGATTCCCTTGACCCACTCCAAACAGGGTTTCTAATCTATTTTGCCTTGGCACACTACATGGCCGCACTTGCACTCAATGTCCGGTATTTTTTCCATAGCTTCGCACTGCACGCTGCAATATTTCCCCGACGCGGCCGCGCACGAGCAGTTCGGATGAGCGCACTTCTTCACTTTCTCAGTTTCCATTGGTCTCTCCCTCGCCGAGATTCTCCATCTGCCACTTCCAAAAACGGCCCGATGTTCTCCGAACTACTTTTCCTGGGGATCCCTGATCGAAGTCAACATACGAGAATTCCCAGTCCCCGTCTGTTCAAAATCGCGCATTCTCCAACCTTCGCCGTACCCTCCTTCCAGCCTGATGCCAATCGACGAAGTTCCAACAGCTCTCCTCGCCGCGACCGGAACTGTTTCAAACTGCACAGAATTTCCTCCCTCGCCCTTCTAAAATTCCCGTGGGTGATGTCCTTTCGGACAGCGGCCATCACCGCTCGGTGAGCCGTAACACTCCCAGTTTCTCGCCCTACAGGAGGCAAAACTATGCTCGGACTTATCGCCTTGGTTCTGATTGTTCTCTGGTTGTTTGGCTTTCTCGCATTTCACGTTAGCACCGGCCTCATTCACATCTTGCTGGTCATCGGACTGATCATGCTTGTTTTCCATTTCCTGAGGGGCAGCGAAAGCACCGCCTGAGCTGCATGCTCTCGCGGCCCGGTCCTTCCTGCTCCTCATAGAAGCCGGGGAGCCCGTTCTCATCAACCCTTCCGGATCTTCGATTCCATGCAAAAGGGTCCCCCGGCTCAGTCCGAGCGCCTCGTATTTCCCGCTATTCAACGTCTAGTGGTCGTGATCGCGATCATGATCGTGGTCATGGTCGTCCCAATCGCGCTCCGTGTGCCAGCGATGCCCGTCTTCATCCCACCATTTGTGGAACTTGCCCCAGCAATATTCGCGCGCCTCATGCAGGTCGTGGCGCGCATGCTCGGCTTGTGGACTATTCCATCCGTGATGCTCAGCAGCTTCGTGAAGCCTGTGGTCGGCCTTCACCAGGCGATGCCGGCAAGAATCGTCATCGGCCACAGCGCGTGGCGCCGCACCTAACAACAGGAATCCGCCCAGCGCCGCCGTGGCCAGTACAACTTTCCCGAACCGCTTCATACTCCTCGACAGAAAACTCTTCATAAATTGCTCCCTCCTCAGTCCCCTCAGGAACAGGGGTTTGCGGAACGTCCTACACTCTAAAGCAGTCCGGAACGCCAAGGTGTCTCCTTTTGCACACTGTACGCTTTGCTCTACTTCCAGCCGCGTCTCGCAGATCCCCCGCGCCTTCACGGCGGCTCCTCGCTATCGCGGGGGCGGTCCGCCGACCGAATCCGGCGTGATGGGCGCCCGCGATGGGCTGGTGCAGGCCGAAGGTGAATATCGTCAGTGAGGAAGGAAGAGGGAGAAAACACATGAAAGCGAAGGGTGACACTCGGTGGCTGTCGGCACAGCACGACAGCGAGACCGGGCGCCTGCCGGAAGTGGGCTACGTTGGCGGTCAGCACCGAGTACCCGAGCGAGAGTGCTACAACGCGCTCGATCAGCCGTTCGAGGGTTGCTCTGCACCGTTCCGTATCGATGACCACGCTGGAATCGAGAATCAGTGGGCGGGCGGATGCAGCGGTTCGCGTGGCGCTCGATGGCGGCCTGGAGATCCTGGTCATCCTCTGGAGGCCTCTATGAGATGCGTTCTACTCACTCTGCCGCACGGCATTGACCAGCTCCCATATTCGCGCGAGATGGTGATCGTCGTGTTCCGCGACAAAATACAGATGGTCCACGAGTCGCATCGGCATCTTCAAACGCGGGTGGGGAATGGCTCGAGCAAATAGTGAAGCGTCCAATTCGTCCACACGCTCGAGCAGTCTTCCTCTTCGAGCGCGGAACTCCGTCAGTATCTGTTCCAGTGGGCGCGCGTTGTGGTCCGCTTCGTCGGTTTTTCGATTCCTGAGGTCTGTCGCGGTGAGCTGCTCGCTGGCTGCCACGTAATCCCCCACGCGCGCCAGCCATAGCGCCTCGAGGTCCAGCAAGTGACCGGCGTGTTCCTGAGCCGACCACTTTTCTTGCGGCTTCCTGATCAGGATTTTGTGAGAACGCCCGAGAAGCGCTTCTTCCAGTCTTGCCGGCGTGCCGCGTAGCCGGGCGCACAGATTCGGATACACTTCTACAGGAAACGAAAACGCAAATTTGCGTTCAAACCAGATGGGCACTTGACTCATGGATTCCGCCGATCCGAGGTAGATTTAAAGGGTACCGCACCTTTAAGGGTGCTAGCTGCCATTGTCACCCTGGGTCAATAGGTTCGACATCAGAAAAGACATTCAGGCCATAACCACATTCCGGCGCAATCCCGCCTTTTGCGTCTGTCTCTCCTTTCTGTTATCTTCAGCGCCGCAGGGAGAAAACACCTATGTCTGTAAATAAAGTCATTCTCGTGGGCCGTTTAGGCCGCGATCCGGAAACCCGCTTCACCGGCGGCGGCCAAGCAGTAGCCAATTTTTCCGTGGCCACCGACGAAACCTACAAAGACCGCAACGGCGAAAAACAAAAGCGCACCGAGTGGCACAAAATCGTCGTCTGGGGCAAGCAAGCCGAAATTGCGCAGCAATATCTAAAGAAGGGCTCGCTAATCTTTATCGAAGGCCGCATCCAGTCGCGCGAATGGCAGGACAAAGAAGGCCAAAAGCGCACCAGTTTTGAAATTGTCGCGAGCAATTTCCGCATGCTGGGTGGCCGCAGCGATGCCGCCGCAGCCGGCGCAGGCGGCGGCCGCTCCAGCGCCGACGACGTCGAGTCGCACGCAGCCGCGCCGGCCGAAGACACTTACGGCGGCAGCCAGGTCCCCAGCGGCCCGGAAATCTCCGACGAGGACATTCCCTTCTAGGAGACTATCGATGCGCATCCCCGCCCGCCGGTCCGAACGCAGCTCCTCGTTTTTGTTCTTCGTTATATCTCGCGATCCGCGCGAATCGCTTAGATGCCTATAAATCGTCAACTTCGTTTACAAGCGCGCCCCAAAGGCTTGCTCGCGCCCGGTGATCTGCAACTCACCGAATCGCCCGTGCCGGAACTTCAAGACGGCCAGGCGCTAGCCAAAGTCAAATACCTCTCGATGGACCCGACCATGCGCGTCTGGATGGCCGTCGACAGCTATCTTCCAGCCGTGGGCATCGGCGACGTGATGCGCGCGGCCGGGTTGGCAGAAGTGATTGAATCGCGCCACGCGCAGTTCAAAAAGGGCGACAAGCTTGTAGGACTCACGGGCCTTCAGGAATACGTTGTGATCGAAGCGCAGTCGAAATTCTCTTTTCAGAAAGTTCCGTCGATTCCTTTCTTGTCAGACACAGCGTTCCTCGGAGTCCTTGGCATGACCGGTCTAACCGCCTATTTCGGCATGACCGAAATCGCCAAGCCGCAAAAAGGGGAAACGCTGGTAGTCTCCTCCGCAGCCGGCGCAACCGGAAGCGTAGCCGGGCAAATCGGGAAGATTCACGGTTGCCGCGTAGTAGGAATCGCCGGAACGGACGACAAGTGCGCCTGGTTGACGGACGAACTCGGCTTCGACGCTGCCATCAACTACAAGCATGCCGATTGGAAAGAAAAGCTAGCCGCCGCCACGCCCGACGGTATCGACATCGATTACGAAAATGTCGGGGGAGAAATCATGGAGGAAGTCCTCAAGCACATGAATCTCCATGGGCGTGTCGTTCTCTGCGGGCTCATTTCCGGCTACACCAAGGAAACCGCCGGCCCTGCCAACCTCGGCATACTGATCGTCAAACGGCTCAAGGTAGAAGGCTTCCTGGTGCTCGACTACGCTTCGCGCTTCACCGATGCCGCCATGGAACTCGGCAAATGGAAAATGTTGGGCAAGCTGAAAGATCGCCAAACGATCGTCGAGGGCCTGGAAAAAGCATCTGAGGCCATCAATATGCTGTTCACCGGCGGGAACACCGGCAAACTCATTGTAAAGGTGTGAGTGAAGAGTAGGCCAGCGAATGCGGCTGCCGACAGCGGATTTCGATTCACCAGGGCGCACCACCGGCAGGATTAGAGGGTTCTGTTCTAATATTTCGAAGGTGCGAGTTAGCGCGGCGGAGGAGGGGCGTTCCGCTTTCTTTCTTCGTCGAGGCGCTTTAGAAATTCCTCGAATTTCGGTTTCTGTTCTGGAGTCAGGATCGCGCGAATCTGGTCGCGCCCTTTTTGGTGCGCCTGATCCATCCGTGAGTTTAGCTGCTGATTGGATTGATCGCGGATGGATTTGTATTCCGCATGCAGTTCGAAGAGCGTGCTGTCGAGCTGCTGCTTTTGATCGTTCGTCAGGCCCAGTTCCTGAGTGAGCTGCTCAACTCTTTGCGCGCGCCTTTGGGCTTCGCTTAGCGGCGGATTTGCCGCTGCGACGGTGCTCCGGTGGCCATAGAAATAGCCAAACACGCCGCCCAGCGCCGCGCCGAGGACAAACACGACCGCCACCCACAAGGCCGCTCTGCGCTTCGCGGAACTCTCGTTCATCGGGGCTTCTCCGCCAGGCTAACAAGAACGTCATCGTTGCTCGGCGGGGCTGTGGTGTCCACCAGCGGCTCACCGGTTATGTCCGTGAGCACCGGCTTGGCTGAGGTGGATATGGGTTTTTGATAAAGCCAGGTGCTCGCCAAAAGGAGCGCCACCGCGGAGGCCCAGGTGAGACGTGCGGCGAGCCTCGGGAGAAAAGTCCAAGTGTCTGCGGCGCGAGTGAGTTCCGCTTTGCGCGCTGCGATCGCAGCCATGACGCGCGGAGCAAACCACGCGCCGGCCATCGTGGCCGTCGAGGGCAGTTCCGCCAGGAGGGCGCGCGCCTCGATAATATTTTCCGCAGCGGAACGGCAATCCGCGCAGCTAGCCGCGTGTGCTTTAAGCGCGTTGGGGGCCTCTCGAAACAATTCCGAGAATTCTTTCGCGCTCGGCGCGGCTTCGGCCGCGTCCTCCAGCTGAGACTGAAAATCGCGACATTCCGCTCGGCGCTTGTGCAGAAAATTCTTCATTCAAGACTCCTTCAACGACTTCCGCAATCTATCTAATCTTTCTAGGGATCAAAAATCAATCTGGCTTTCTCCTCGGCGTAAACTCGTTTCTTCCTTCCTCGCCTCTACCCTTCTCCGCGCTTCCGGACCTTGTTCACGATTCGGCGGCGCGCGCGAAACAACCGGACCTTCACGGTGTTCGCATTCAAATCCAACACTTGCGCAATCTCTTCGACCGCAAAGCCTTCGACTTCTTTCAGAATCAACATCAGGCGATCGCGCTCATCGAGCCCTTCCAGAAGGCGTTCTACGCGCTGGCGGGCTTCCAACCGGTCGCTGATGTCCGGCCCGCCGCTATCTTTCCCTTCGGCCGCGATCACCTGCTTGGCTTGCTCTTCGCTCAAGTCCGACTCATATACCAACGGCCGGACTTTTTTCTTTCGCAGCAGGTCCCAGCACTCGTTCACGGTAATCTTGTACAACCAAGTGCTGAAAGCCGCCCGCTGATCGAAACGCTTCAGCGAGAAGTACGCTTTTACAAAAACCTGCTGCGCAATGTCCTCCACATCTTCGCGGCGCCGTAAGATGCCGCCAGCGACAGCAAAAACACGGTGCTGGTGGCGACGTATAAGCTCTTCAAAAGCCTCCTGGTCTTCACGCTGGGCCCGCCGGACGAGTTCCCGGTCGTCCACAGCGCCCGGGGCTTTCGCCACAGGCGGTTTCGCTCCCGACGAACCGGCGGGAGGCTCCAGAGGCTCTACTTTAGGGACGCGTGGCATGTCAATCCGGTTACGTCTAATGTAGCTTGGTTTCCCCTAACAGGGTAGCCCGCTTTCGCGGGCCTGCATCAAGCGTTTCAGATTGGCGAATGCCAAGTTTCTCCTTGCTAGACGTGTATCTACATGGAATAATGCCGCCATGATTATAGGTGACCGTCTTCGCGCACTCCGCGAAGAAAAGAAACTCTCCCAGGGCGACATCGAGAAGCGAACAGGGTTGCTGCGTTGTTATATTTCCCGCGTAGAGAATGGCCATACAGTACCGGCCATCGAAACACTGGAAAAACTTGCTCGCGCCCTCGAGTGCCCACTCTATCAACTCTTTTATGACGGCGAGGAGCCGCCGCAGTTGCCGAATCTCCCCAAGAGAAAGTCGTCGGATGACATCGCGTGGGGCAGCGTCGGTAAAGATGCACGCTTTCTCAACAAGCTTCGCCGCTTGCTTGGGAAAGTCGAGGAAGGGGACCGCAAGCTCATTCTCTACATGGCGCAGAAAATGGCTAACCGCTAGTTCTGTGACCTTTCTATGAGCGTGCTGTCGAAAAAATGGTAACTTCTGCATAGGCCGCGCCTCGTCCCTGCGCGGCCTGTACACTATCTGAGGCCGAACAGCCTTAGAAAAAGTCCCCCTCCGACGTCCAAGTTCAATTCCCCGTTCCAGACGCCACTGTTCCAAGTTGAGATTTACTCCCATTCGATGGTGCTGGGTGGTTTTGAGCTTATGTCGTAAACCACGCGGGTCACACCAGCAACTTCATTGACGATGCGGGTGGAAATCCGCTCAAGGACTTCACCCGGGAGGCGGACCCAGTCGGCGGTCATGGCGTCCTCGGATTCCACGACGCGGACGGCTACGGTGAGGCCGTAGGTGCGGTAGTCGCCCATGACGCCGACGCTGCGAACCGGGAGCAGGACAGCGAAGGCTTGCCAAACTTTACTATAGAGACCGGCGCGACGTATCTCTTCAACAACCACCGCGTCAGCCTCCTGCAAGGTGTGCAGGTGCTCGCGGGTGATCTCGCCAAGGAGCCTTACAGCAAGGCCGGGGCCCGGAAACGGGTGTTTCAAAAGGATTTCATCCGGAAGGCCTAGATCCTTGCCGATACGGCGGACTTCGTCTTTGAAGAGGTCGCGGAGGGGCTCGATGAGGGCAAAAGGCATGTCTTCGGGCAGACCGCCGACGTTGTGGTGGGTCTTGATGGTGGCGGAGGGGCCTTTCACGGAGACGGACTCGATGACGTCGGGATACAGTGTTCCCTGTACGAGCCAGGCGATTTCGCCGCGGGCTTCGCCGCCTTGGAGCTTTTGGGCTTCTTCGGCGAAGACGGCGATGAATTCCCTGCCGATGATTTTGCGTTTCTGCTCGGGGTCGGTTACCCCGATAAGCTTATCCAGGAAGCGGTCCGAAGCGTCCACCCCGACGACGCGGAGACCGAGGCGGTCTCGCAGCATTTCCAGGGTGTCTCGGAATTCGTTTTTCCGGAGCATGCCGGTATTCACGAAGATGTTTGTCAGGCGATCGCCCATGGCGCGGTGAGCCAAGACGGCGGCGACCGTGGAATCGACTCCCCCGCTCAGGGCGCAGATGGCGCGGCCCTGGGCGACCTTGGTTCGAATGGCTTCGGTGGTTTCTTCGATGAAGGCGGAGCCCCCCCACTTGCGTTCGGCTTTCGAGACCCGGAACAGGAAATTACGGAGAAGTTCCGTGCCGCTTTCGGTGTGGTTTACCTCGACGTGGAATTGTACGGCGTAGATCTTACGTTGGGGATCTTCGAGCGAGGCGATGGCGTTGTCGGTGTGCCCTGTGGCGCAAAAGCCGGGGGGGAGTTCGCGCACGTGATCGCCGTGGCTGTTCCAGACGCGAAGGGACTCAGGAACCCCTGCGAAAAGGTGCGATTCGCTGGGACCCTTTGCACAATTTACTTTCAGGTGGGCGCGGCCGTATTCGCGGCGTTGGGCTTTCTCTACCTTGCCGCCTAGTGCGTGGGTGATCCATTGCATGCCGTAGCAGATGCCCAGGACGGGTAATCCCATGGCCAGGATGGCGGGATCGCACTTGGGGGCGTCGGGGTCGTAGACGGAGCTAGGGCCGCCCGAGAGGACCACCCCTGCGGGGGCGTATTGGCGGATCTCTTCGAGCGTGGAGGTGCAGGGGAGGATCGCGGAGAAAACGTTTTGTTCGCGGATGCGGCGGGCGATTAGCTGCGTGTATTGGCCACCGAAATCCAGGACGACGATGCCGCCTAGTTCGGATTTTGGCTTGGGGTGGTTTTCCTTCATTGCGGATCCTGTTGCCATTGTGCGCTCCTCTTGGATGCGGCTTACTTTCGGACCTGGCATTCCGCTGTTGCATAGGCCATCGAGAGGGCACGGCGTACCGTGCCCCTATGAAGAAAAAGCCTCGCGCTCATTCGACCACCAGGTTGAGAAGTTTGTTGGGGCGAAAGATGACCTTCACGATGCGCCGGGCTGCGAGGTGGCGGGCTACGGCGGGATCGGCGTTGGCTTTGGCGACTAGTTCGGCTTCGCTGAGGCCCGCGGGGACTCTTAATATAGTTCGGACGCGGCCGTTGACCTGGACCGGGATCTCTACTTCCTGGTCTTTTGCTAGTTCTAGTTGCCCATCAGTCAGGACTGGCCACGGAGCCTTCCAGAGGCCGTCTTCGTGGCCCAGCATCTCCCACATCTCCTCGGCGATGTGAGGAGTCATGGGTGCGAGCAGCAGTGTGAGGATCTCGAGGACTTCTTTGCGTATTTCGGGGCGAACACCGTTTTCGAGAGGCTCCGAGAGATAGATCTCGTTGGTTAATTCCATAATCTGCGCGATTGCGGAATTGAAGTGCCAGCGCTTCTCGAAATCTTGTGTGACGCGCAGCAGCGTCTGGTACGTGACCCTGATCAGGTCGCGTTCTTTGTCGGTCATTCCCTTTGCGTCGAAATTCCAGTTCTGGGTGTCGCGGATTGCCGAGGCGTGCTTGTCTACGAGGCGGAAGACGCGGTTCAGGAAACGCCAGGAGCCCTCAATGCTTTCTTCGCTCCATTCGAGGTCCTTTTCAGGAGGCGCGGCAAAAAGCGTGTAGAGGCGGCTGGTGTCGGCGCCGTATTTTTCGGCCATGTCGATGGCGCCGACTACGTTACCGCGCGACTTGGACATGGTGACGCCACCTTTTTGGATCATGCCCTGGGTGAAGAGCCTGAAGATGGGCTCGTTGTGTTTGACGAGACCTAGATCGCGCATGACCTTCGACCAGAAGCGCGAGTAGAGAAGGTGCAGGATGGCGTGGGTGATTCCGCCAATGTATTGATCGATGGGAAACCAATAGGCGACTTTCGCGGGGTCGAACGGTGCTTCTGCGTTGTGGGGATCGCAGTAGCGATAGAAATACCAGGAGGAGTCGACGAAGGTGTCCATCGTGTCGGTTTCGCGGCGTGCCGGGCCGCCGCACTTGGGGCAGGTGGTGTTGACGAATTCCGGAGTCGAGGCGAGCGGAGATTCGCCTTCGCCGGTGAGTTTGGGATGGGGCGGCAGCAGAACAGGCAGATCTTTGTAAGGAACGGGTTCGAGGCCGTGCTCCGGGCAATAAACGACGGGAATCGGAGTGCCCCAGTACCGCTGGCGGGAGATGCCCCAGTCGCGCAGGCGGAAGACAACTTCGCCGCGTCCAAAGCCTTTTTGCTCGGCGAAGGCTGTCATTTTGACGATGGCTTCGTCGGGAGAGAGGCCGTTGAACGGGCCGGAATTGACGAGCTTGCCGTTTTGGTGCTCGTCGAAAGCGGCGGTCATTTCTACTTCGACCAGAGCTTCGCCCTCGCTTGGTTGGACGACAACGCGCACCGGAAGGCCATATTTTCGACAAAACTCGAAATCGCGCTCGTCGTGCGCGGGCACGGCCATGATGGCTCCCGTGCCATATTCCATCAGCACGAAATTGGCGACCCAGATGGAGATTTTTTCGTTGCTGAAGGGGTTGCTAGCGTGGCGCCCGGTGAAGAAGCCGACTTTTTCGGCGGTGGCGAGATCCTCTGTCTTGACGGAAGTCTGACGCATTCGCGCGAGCTGCCCTTCCGCATCGGCGCGATTTGGCGAGCCATCGAGCAGTTTTGTTACCAGCGGATGCGTCGGAGCGAGGATGATGGCGGTCGCGCCGTAGATGGTGTCGATGCGTGTAGTGAAAATTTCGATGGGTGGCGCGCCTGGAACATCGGCTAGGGCGAATTTTACGCGTGCGCCCTCGGAGCGGCCGATCCAGTTGCGCTGCATGGTGATGACGCGCTCTGGCCAAGTGCCTTCGAGTTGCTTTAAGTCATCGACGAGCTGGTCGGCGTAGGCCGTGGTTTTCAGGAACCATTGCTCGAGTTCGCGGGACTCGACGAGCGTGTCTTCATGGCGCCAGCAGTAGCCGCCGTTTACGACCTGCTCGTTCGCGAGCACGGTCGCACATTTCGGACACCAGTTAACGCGGCTCTTTTTGCGGTAGGCCAGGCCGCGCTCGAGCATCTGCAGAAAGAACCACTGGTTCCAGCGGTAATACTCGGGCTCGCAGGTGGAGATTTCACGGCGCCAGTCGTAACTGAAGCCGAAACGGCGTAGGGTGCGCTGGAATTCGCCGACGTTGTTGTTGGTCCAGATGCGAGGATGCGTGTTGTTCTTGATAGCCGCGTTTTCGGCGGGTAGTCCGAAGGCGTCCCAGCCCATGGGATGGAGGACGTTGAAGCCGCGCATGCGCTTGACGCGGGCGACGACGTCGCCGATGGCGTAATTGCGCATGTGTCCCATGTGCATGGTGCCGGAGGGATACGGGAGCATTTCGAGGACGTAGTACTTGGGCTTGGTGGAATCGGCTTCTGTTTCGAATACGCGGGCCTCGGCCCAGCGTTTTTGCCACTTGGTTTCGATTTCTTGTGGGTTATAGTCCGCCACGCCTCGCTATCCCCTCTTGGTCTTGCGCGATTTTTTGGACTTGCTTGCCGCCTTGGACTTTTTCGCTGCGGGTGTCGATTTCTTTCTCGGCGCGCTTGATTGTGACGCCGCTGATGCTTCCAGAGTTTTCTTGCCGTGCTCCGCTCTCTTGGCGGTTGCGGCCGTTTTCATTTGGATTTTCTTAATGGCCGTGGTTAGCATCGAGAAACCTTTTTCGGCGGGCGGGGCTTGGTCGCTCAAACCGGCGAGTTCCCACAGTTTGGCCACGTTGCGGCGATCGTCACCGGGTTGATCGATGGGTGTTTCGAGCACGAACGCGCGACCCGTTAGTCCTTCGTGCAAAGCCGCGCCTAGTCGCGGATGCGTCAAGATGCGGCGAAAAGCGTCAGCGCCGATTTTGCCTTGGCCTATGTTTTCGTGGCGATCGACGCGGCCGCCCAGCGGAATCTTGGAGTCGTTGGCGTGGAAGACGGGGACGCGATCGAGGCCGATGGTGCTGTCGATCAAGTCGATCGTTGAGGTGAGACCAGTCTCGCTCTTGATATCGTAGCCCGCGGCAAACAGATGCGCGGTGTCGAGACAAGCGGCTGCGGGAACACCCTGCAAGCCTGCCAGAATTTCGGCAAGCTCTTCAAGGCGCGCGCCGACAGCGACTCCCATGCCTGCGGTGTTCTCGATCAGGATGCGCAGGTTGCCGAGGGATACGCGTTTCGAGCCTTGCTTGACCGATTCGATGACCGTGACGACAGACTGCTCAGGCCTGGCTTCGCCGCGCGAGCCGGGATGAATTACCAGAAAATCGGCGCCGAGGGCCATGCTGCGCACAAGTTCATCGTGAAAAGTCTGGATGGAGCGCGTTCGCAGCATGGGTTGCTGGGCGGCTAGATTGATCAGATAGTTCGCGTGGATGACCAGAGGGCCGAGACCGAGTTCGGCACGGCGCGCGCGGAAGGTTGCGGCGTCTACTTCGGGTATGCGCGCGGGCCCGCCCTGCCACATGCGGGGGCTCGACGAGAAAATTTGCAAGGCATTGCAGCCTAGCTTGCGCGCGGATTCGAGAGCGTTGAGGTAGCTTCCGGCGATAGAGGCGTGGATGCCAATGCGCAAGCTTCCGTCCATCCAGGTGGGCGGCAGCGGTTCAGGTTCAGGTTCCGGGCGATATTCGTCTTCTGCGTCGAATTGAGTGTCTAGCGTGGGTTGAGGGTCGGGCATGCTGTCAGTGCGATTTTTGTGTGACCGTTAATCCTCTATTGTAACCGACCGACACACATTCTCCAAGTGCAGGAGAAAGCCCCCAATCCGTCAGTAAGGTAGCAGCGCGACTGGCGCACACGGTCTGAAATCTGGTTTGTTGCAGGCACGAAGCACTGCCAGAACTCATCGGTTGAGGTTGAGCAAAACGGGAGGGCGGGCAGAGCCAAACGGTGAACCATCGAGCAACAGTT
>JABCZF010000019.1 GCA_013289825.1 Acidobacteriota bacterium
TTTTTCTTAGACGGGTCACAGGGACACCTCCTTGTGACCCAAACTTATCTCAACCGCTAGGCAACCACCGCTCCCCTACCTCACGCGAAGCGTCCGCCGCCGGGCGGCTTGGTTCAAACGGGGTTCTAGGAAGATGAGTGGGCCCTCCCCGAACTACACTAACTCCTGATCAACGCGGTGGTCTCAATGGGTCGACGCAACACTTTCTTGAAGTTTACTCGCAGGAGTCTGAAAACCTAAAGTCTCTCGTGGGCGTTGATTTAAGAGCAGCGCTACTTTGTTCAGATCCGACTGGGAATAGTCGGTCAGGTCTGTTTTCTTCGGGAAGTATTGTCGTAAGAGTCCGTTTGTGTTTTCGTTCGAGCCGCGTTGCCAGGGACTCTGCGGATCGCAGAAGTAGACTTTCACATCCGTGGCCACCGTAAAGTCCTTGTGTTTGGCCATCTCCAGTCCGCGGTCCCACGTCAGCGAGCGCCGCAGGGTAGCGGGAAGTTTACGAACGTGTTTACTCAATGCCCCCACAACCTCCGTCGTATCTCTGCTGGGTACCTTGATCAGCATGACAAAGCGCGACTGGCGTTCCACCAAGGTCGCGATGTGACTGTTTCCTGAGCCGCGCAGGAGATCGCCCTCCCAGTGACCGGGAATGGCGCGGTCCTCCACTTCAGCAGGCCTTTCGCGGATCGAGATGGCCTCAGGGATTTGACCGCGCCCGTCTTTAAAGATACGAGAGTGCTGCGACCGGCGTATGCGACGCTTGGACCGCAGGTGCTCCAACAGCTCCTTTTTCAGCGCTCCACGGGCTTGAATGAACAGACTTCGGTAAATGGTTTCGTGGGACACACGCATGCTCTTATCATCGGGGTACTGGGTTTTCAACCAGCCGGAAATCTGCTTCGGCGACCAGTCCAGAATCAGTTTACTCGCAACGATGTTCCGCAACTTCAGGTTGATGGAAAGAAGGCAGCGCTTGGGCCGTAAGGCGGACTGCCAGGCTTCGTCGTCCGCTCGACTGGCTCGATACGCGGGAGGGCCACCATGCCGTGCAACTTCCCGGCTCACGGTCGATACCGGTCGCTGTAAACATCTGGCAATCTCACGGAGCGACGAACCGGAAGCCAGCCCGCGAGAGATTTCCTCGCGCTCACGCAGCGTGAGCGCGAGGAGCGCACGCCGCCGTACTGCCGGAACAATCCCACCGCGCCACGAATGGAGTTATGGTCCTTGCCAAAGGCGCGCCCGATCTCATGCAACGTCTGCCCCGCTTTCCAACGACGCCACACGTCGATCTTCTGCTCCGCCGAAAGCCCAAACTGTTTCCCTCGCTTCATAAACACCACCTTTGAAAACAGCTTTATATCAGATGGTGTTGCATCGACCGTTTGAGCCGGCAGCTATAGTCGGGCATGTTCGGCAACCATCCTTTGATACGCCCTTTTAGCTGACAATTGAAATCAAGATTACCCAAATGTCTGGTTTGCCCGTATGGTGATCTCAGGATTCACGCTACATGACTTGGCTCGAATATCATGAATTGACGAAGCACAGTGCAGAGTCGCTGCGACGAACTCAGCACTATCTCGATTGGGCCAATATGCCCAATCCGTTTCGGCATTATGAAGGCGTTCCGGTCGTGGATTTGCCGGCCGACCCCCCGGCTCCACACCTTTCGGCTCTCGAAGTACTCGAGGGCAAAACAGGAAATACTCTGGCGGGGGACGGTGCGGAATTCCTTTCGCAGTTGATGTTCTATTCAGCCTCGATTAGCGCGTCCAAGCGAGTCCCCTCCACTGGAGCTATCTACTCTCTGCGCGTAAATCCTTCTTCCGGTAATCTCCATCCGACCGAATTTCACTTCTGCACGCGAGGTCTGGTCGATTGGTCCGATGGCCTCTATCATTACCGTCCCTCATCCCACACGGCAGAACAACGTGCCATCGGAGATTTTGGCACGAAACTTATCAACAACTCTGCCCCACTCATTTTCGTTCTGACCAGTATTGCTTGGCGCGAAGCCTGGAAATACAGGGACCGGGCCTATCGGTATTGCTTACACGACATCGGACATGCCTGGCAGGCTCTTACGCTTGCGGCTCGATCTCTCGGAAGCGAGAGCTTTGCTATTGGACATTTTTTGGATGACAGAGTGGCGGAATCGTGTCTCCTCAGTGCGGATGAGTGGCCCATGTTAATCGTCGGGCTTCACGGCCCATCCATTCCGGTGAACAAGCTGAATGCAGACAAGACGGTTGTGTTTGGTGGCCAGCCCAACCGACTGTCGGAGGAGCACGAAACTTACCCTCTGATCGAACGCATTCACTCTGCCACGAAGCTCAGCACAGAATCCACCATCCCCTCTCTTGGCGTACCGAAGGTATCCGGGCGCGGGGGAGTCAGCCTGCCGCCTCCTGTCTCCACAAACCAGGGTTTCGGTGCCGTCGTTCGTACACGGCGTTCTGCTCTTGACTTCAAGGGTGGGCGCGAGTCGATCTCCTTCCCGCAACTTGCGACTCTCCTCTCCGCCACAAGGGAGCGTCTGTTCGCCGATTTCGCTACACATCGTTACGTCCATCTTTATCTTTATGTCCATCGCGTCGAATGCTTGGAGCCGGGTGTTTATCGCTTCTGGCCGGAGCATGCAGAGTTGGAAAGAATCAAACCAGGGGACCAACGCCTGGTGGCGGCAGCCCTCAGTTTGGGACAAGACCTGGCGGGAAATGCCTGCGTGGCATTTTCCATGATCGGCGATTTTGAGAATGCTGCCAGCAGGTACGGAGATCGCGGCTATCGCTACGTGCATTTCGAGGCGGGAGCAATTGGCCAACGAATGTATCTCGCTGCCGAGGCTCTTGGACTGGGGGCAACAGGCATCGGAGCATTTTTTGATGAAGAAGTGAACCGATATCTGGGCCTCTCATCTGAGCTAGGGCAAGTCGTCTACCATTTCGCAATCGGTTACCCGGTTGCTGACCCGCGCCTGGAGGCATGAGAACGTATGGTCGGTATCCTGGTACACGGGAACAACCACTTCATACTGTCCGGACCGTCACCTGACGAGGCAGCCGCGCTGGCACTGGTGCGGCACTGGTCCATCGTCCAAATTGGCGAGGCGAAGTCTTCGTCTTTCGGGCAGTGGCAGATTAGGTCGAAAGAGTTTCGAGAGAACCTGGAATGGGCAGTCATTGTCCCGGGCGATCGTGAGACCTCTCCAGGAGTGGCGCAATTACTTGGAGAACTTTCAGCTCGCGGGGTAACCATCCGGAGATTGTCTAACGGCTGCTGGTAGCATTGAGCAGCGTCCCTCAATCGACAGCGCGTATAGACTCTTACCATACCCGATTGTGCGAGGAGATGGAACAACGGCAGCATCCTCTCGAAAGATCTGACTGCCTAGTGCGGCACTAGGCGCCCTTTTCTTGGTCGTATCAGATGAGCAGACCGGAGCCGCACTGTGCACAACGTCAGTTATCCGGGTCGTGGGGTGCTTGCCCACGACCCGGGCGACAAGCTCCTGAACCCGCGATTCGCAAGCGTCCTCGAAATATAGAGCAGCAAATTTAGGTCATCCTCACACAGCCTCCGCAATTCTTGCCGAAGTTCCGCCAGAAACCCTTGCCGCCTCACGCGCTTAGAGCGGCCCTCTTCCGCGCTAGACGCTAGCTTAAACACGCATTCAATTGTAACTATACCACTAGGTGTGGTATAGTTAGCATCGGAGAACGAGATGACAGAACTCTTCACACTCGACGAAGCCGCCGCGATTGCGGAGATTGAACCTGACACCGTTCGAACCGCGCTAGAAAAGAGAGCTGTAACCCCTTCTCGCAAGATCAAAGCGGGCAAAGCCGTGCGGTACCGTTTCTCCGAGGGCGATGTACTCTTTCTTCTCGTCCTCGCGGAATTCCCCTTCCCCCTTTCCAAGGAAGACAAAGACTCCCTAGCTCAGGTACTCGCCCATGGAAGCAATACTGCAAGGCATTGGGTTTCTGACGGGCCTGACGTCGTGTTTCGCTCGGGTGACATGAAGATATTAATTGAGTGCAAGCATTACCGCGAAACCGTCGAGAGAAACGTGACTGCGTATCGCTGGGGTAAGGAGCGAATCACTTCGTCTCCGGACGTTCTCGGCGGGGAACCTGTTTTCCGAGGCACGCGAATCCCTTTGGAACACGTCGTAGCACTCTTCCGCAAGCACGTTGCCGACGAAGAGATCGCCGAGGACTTCCCTGCTCTCGATGAGAGAGACTTGGCCTATGCGCGGCTCGCGGCACGACTTGGACAGCCACCAGGACGGCCAAAGAAGCGCTTGCGAATCGAAAGGGAGCCCGGTGCCCGCCGTTGATTCGCATCTTGCTGGACGAACATGTTTCGCCGTCTTTGGTCGGCAAACTCGGTGATAAGGGTATCTTTGCTGTGGCCGCAACACATGTCGGCTTGTCTGGGGAACCGGACGCGAGAATCTGGAACTACGCTTTCGAAAATGACTTTGTCGTCGTTACATGCAACGCGCGCGATTTTATCCGGCTTCTCAACGTCGAGGTGCACCCGGGTCTGATTGTCCTCCGCGAGGGCGGCCTGACCCGCGACGAACAATGGGACCGTATCCAACCCGTAATCGCGTAGATCTTGGAATCTAGCGATGCGAATTTCTTGGTGAACAAACTGGTCGAAATCTCGGGTGTGGGCGAGTGGGAAATTCGCGAGATTCCAAAACCGTGACCATGCAAAGAACTGCGGTGCACCATAAGCAACGATTTCTGGTCACTCAACGATTGGCCGAATCATGTGCTACTAAAGTTGGGGGCTGTTCCCCAGCATGGGAGACCGTTATGGCAAGCAACTGGTGGAAGATGCTGGCTACCGGCAAGACCAAGTAAAAAGAGCTGGACTCGGTCTCGAGCTTCCAGAATCGTTATTTGGGCTACGTGGGCTACAAGTTTTGGAGGCAACTGCACAGCGTAACGAATAACCCAATCAAAATAAGGGAGAAAGTGGTCGGGGCGAAAGGATTTGAACCTTCGACCTCCTGGTCCCGAACCAAGTATCTAAATCCCATAAACGCTTTATTTGGCGTCGCTTACGGGACCAGAAACGTTGTTTCCCCTCTCTTAGTTGTCCGTAAGTTGTCCGCAGCGCAACGACTTGAAGCATAAGCATTCGGTTAACAGCACATTCTATGAGACTCCCAGCGCCTCAGCCGTGACAGCGTGGCACGAAAAGACCTCGGATGATTTTGTGTTCGCCGCGAAGGTTCCGCAGTTATGTGGCGAAAAGAATTATGTGGCAACACGATCAGAAAGGCAGTGTTTTCGAACTGTTTTGGACTTCGCGGGCCACATAATCTAACGAGACTCCATGGCTTAAACATTCACCCTGGAAAGGGTTCACCCCAAGAGGTCTTCTGCTACGATTGTGTGAATGGCATCCTGATGACCAATACTGTTTCTGCGCGGGCGCCGCAATGAATCCTGTGAACAAAGAGAGATGGCTCTTACGAATCGCATTCGCTGCATTTTTTGTGGGTGTTGGAGTGGTTCTATCGTTGGGCGTGCTCGTCACTTGGGTGGAAACCTATCCAGATGCAGTGGATCCCAAGAACATCTACTATGTGCTGTGGAAGCACGGACTAAATAACAACATGAATATCGACTCCGCTTTGGTGGCGATGTCTCACGACGTGTGGCCTGTCAGGCAAGTACAAGGCCTGTCTAGAGAACAACTCAAAAACCGTTTTGGCTATACACGGACGCTGGATGAGGCGACGCCCTATCTTCGCGGCTGCTACTCAACTCCGGGAGACGCTGGACAAGTGGAGACGCGAGGCAAGAGGGAGGACGTGGCGTTCCTGCGAGACAGCCCTTGGATGGTTGTCATAGAAAACGAAAAGGCTGTTGACCTCATCCTTTGCAAGGGCTACTGACACTAGGTGTCTGGTACCCAAGGCCCGGAAAAAAGCGCGACCACTCCGTACTCGTTAGTCCTTACAAGCTGCGAAGGAACTGCATCAAATTCACCAGTCTGTCGCTCGATGTGCGTTGCATGTGTCAGATATATATGCTATTATTTCTGACAGATAGGAAAGGCTTTATGACCATAAATATTACCAAGGCCGTACGGAAGAGAATACGCGCTAGGAAGCCCGGCTGGGTTTTTACGCCCAGGGAGTTTGTTCGCCTTGGCACTCGTGCCGCCATTGACCAAGCTCTTTCACGGCTGCAACGCCGCGGCGAGATTCGCCGTTTGGCGCGGGGCGTCTATGAACTCCCGCGCATTCACCCGCGGATTGGTACCCTTGCGCCCTCGCCGGAATCCGTCGCCCAGGCAGTTGCGGCACGAACGCACAGTCACATTCTCGTGTCCGGGGCAAAAGCCTTGAATCTCCTTGGACTTTCGACACAAGTGCCCGTACAGAATCTGTATCTGACCGAAGGGCCTTCGCGCACGGTGAAAATCGGGAATCAAACCGTCACTCTCAAGCATGTCGCTCCCTCTAAGATGCTGGGAGCCGGCACGGAAGCGGGGATTGTTTTGCAGGCCGTCCGGTCTTACGGACAGAAACGAGTCCACGAAATTCCCGTGCGGGCGCTCGCTGAAAAACTTCCTCGGACCGTGAAGTCCGCAGTCCGGCGGCTCACCGCCGCGGCTCCTGCCTGGGCTCACCCCGCGCTTCAGCAAATTACGGCATAACCCGAAGATGGATAACTTCGCAAGACTCGTGGCGGCTGAGCGGCGACCTTTTTTCGAGGAAACCGCCAGCCGCCGTAGTTCCACTGCTAACGCGATGGAAAAGGATTTCTGGGTCTGTTGGACACTCCAACATCTCCTCCTCCTGAAAGACATTCCTGAACTTCGCTTCAAGGGAGGAACGTCCCTTTCCAAAGTGTTTCGCCTCATCGACCGATTTTCCGAAGACGTCGATATATCCATTGACCGAGCGGCTCTGGGTTTCTCCGGAGAACGCGACTTGGCCAGTCCGGAGCTTTCCACAACGAAACGGAAAGCGCTCGACCAAGCACTGCGGGAAGCAATCACGAAAGAAGTGCAGTCGAATATCCTTCCGAAACTGCACGCCAGATTCGAAAGAGTTCTAGGAAAGCAACCGTGGACGCTCGCGCCGTCTGAGGAAGCAAACGAAGAGATGACTCTCAACTTCCACTACCCGCCGGCGTTCGACTACCAGGATTACTTACGGCCCCAGATCAAAATCGAATTCGGCCGTGGCGATCAGCAGCCGAGCGAGAAAGCTGTGGTCACGTCCTTCGTTGCGGAAGAATTTCCCAAGGAATTCACGGATAAACCTGCGGCAGTAATCGTGCTCGATTGCCAGCGGACCTTTTGGGAAAAGGTGACTCTTCTGCACGCTGAAAATCACCGCCCTGATCCCTCGAAGCTGAAACCGCGCATGTCTCGGCATTGGTCCGACATTGCGATGATGGGTGTTTCCGACCGATTTGTGAACGAGAAGCTTTCCCTCGATTTGCTGCGAAACGTCATCCATTTCAAACAGATCTACTTCGCCGCGAATTGGGCCAAGTACGAAAATGCCGTGCCCGGAACCATCCGCATTGTTCCGAACGAACAGCTGCGGAAAGTTCTGCGCGATGACTATGTGCAGATGAAGGAAATGCTTCCCGCCGATGCCCTTACCTTCGATCAGATCCTCGAGAACCTCGATACCCTCGAAAAACGGCTGAACTCTCTGACCGCTACAACAAGATGAAAGAAGATGTCGCGTTCCGTTTGAAACAAGCAGAAACGGTGGGCTTGGGTTTGAACTTCCACCCAAGATCGCCGATGTTGTCCGTATCGTCCGTAGAAATGAACTACAATTAGCAGTTAAGAACGCGACGTAACACATTGATTTGAGAGGGGAAAGAAGTGGTCGGGGCGATTGGATTTGAACTATTAACCGCCTGATTTCGGACCAAGCGCTCATTGACTATTCGTATGCGCGTAAGTTGTTGATTGTAAAAGAATGGTCGGGGCGAAAGGATTTGAACCTTCGACCTCCTGGTCCCGAATAAGCAGTAGAAACACTATCTTATTGGCCCGTTTGGCTTTGTTCTGCGTCGAACATGCTGATATGGACCCGTATTCGGCAGCAATCGGACTCAAATCGGACCCATATTGTGGGGTCGCAAAATCGGCCGTTTGATCGCTTCGTTCCTCGGATAAGATCTTCCGCGGGGCTTATAGTAATGAGCAGCCGCATGCCTGATCAGGACAGTATTCAAGAGCGCCTGAAAACAGTGCAAGAGGAATGCCAACGGCTTCGTGAAGAGAACGCGCATCTCCGTGCGATGCTTGGGATTAATCAATCGCCCCCCAACGAACCCGTTCCACAAGCCGTCCTCGTCCCAAAGCTTTCGTCCACTACAAAAGGTGGAGTTTCCACACCAGAGGAGAAAATCTCGCTCTTTCGAAATCTGTTTCGTGGGCGCGAAGATGTTTTCGCCACTCGCTGGGAAGGCAAGTGTGGCAAATCTGGCTATTCACCTGCCAGCGTCATGGACTGGCGTGCCATCCATGTCGCGAAACCAGAAGAACGAAAGAAGGTTGCCCGCAAAACCAGGATGCTCCAGCCACTGACGGATGACGCGATTCGTAATCATCTAACTGGCAAGCAGACCGTCGGCATTTATCCACTTCTGCCTGACGACACTTGCTGGTTTCTTGCCGTGGATTTCGACAAGAAGTCCTGGGTAATTGATGCGGCAGCGTTTGCCGCAACATGCAGGCGATTTCAGGTTCCCTTGGCTGTCGAGCGATCGCGATCAGGAAATGGCGCTCATGTATGGATCTTCTTTGACCGTCCGGTGTCCGCTGCCGATGCGAGAAGGCTGGGATGTGCCTTGTTGACACGCACTATGGAAAATAGGCATGAAATCGGCCTTGATTCTTACGACCGTCTTTTCCCCAATCAGGACACCACGCCCAAAGGCGGTTTCGGAAATCTAATTGCGTTGCCATTGCAAAAGCGTCCCAGAGAACTAGGCAACAGCGTGTTCTTGGATGAACTGTTTCAGCCGCACCCTGATCAGTGGAGCTTTTTGAAGTCCGTTCAGAGAATGCCAATGGATCAGCTCGCTCGAATAACTTACGCGATAGCCCCCGAGGGAAATCCCATTGGAGTGCACCTCCAATTGCCCGACGAAGACGAGGGCGAAGCCCCATGGCTCTGGCGCCCTTCCCGGAAGCGCAAGGAAAGAGAAATCACCGGTCCGATGCCGCCGAATGTTCATGTGGTGGCAAGCAATCTTATCTATATCGAGAAAGAGGGCTTGCCGTCCGGGATGGTAGATCGCCTGGTTCGCATCGCTGCTTTTCAAAATCCCGAATTTTACAAAGCTCAATCGATGCGGCTCTCGACCTACGGTAAGCCGCGGGTCGTATCCTGCGGTGAAGTCTTCCCCGAGCACATTGGCCTTCCAAGGGGGTGCATGGAAGAGGTAGTCCGTGTTTTCAAGTCACATCACATTAATGTGGAAGTTCATGATGAACGAACCGCAGGGCAGCAAATCGATGTTGCTTTCCAAGGTGAATTGCGGCCTGAACAACGGGACGCCATTGAGCAAGTGCTTGCTCATGACCAAGGCATACTCAGTGCGCCAACGGCGTTCGGAAAAACAGTGGTGGGGGCTTTCCTTATCGCCAAACGAGCGGTTAACACCCTGATCCTCGTGCATCGGCGTCAATTGATGGACCAATGGCGCGAGCGATTAGCTGCGTTTCTAGCTTTGCCGATTGGGCACGTTGGACAGCACGGGGGAGGGAAAACCAAGAGAACCGGTCTGATTGATGTTGCTGTAATCCAGAGCTTGCAGCGTAAAGGGGCAGTCGAAGATTTCGTCGCGGACTACGGACACGTGATTGTGGATGAATGTCATCATCTGTCAGCAGTGACCTTTGAACGAATCCTTCGCGAAGTCAAAGCAAAATACGTTCTGGGATTGACGGCGACACCGACTCGAAAAGATGGGCATCAACCCATCATCTACATGCAATGCGGCCCAATTCGTTTTCATCTCAGCGCGAAGAAGGCTGCCGAGTCTTCACCACTCCAACATAAGGTTTTCCCAAGGATTACCGATTTCGGATGGAGTCGGCCTGAAAATGAGACGGCGATTCAAGATATTTATGCTGCTCTCATCGTTAGCCAGGAGAGGAACGACCTGATCGTCCGAGACCTTCAGCAGGCTTTGTCCAGCGGGCGCTCGCCACTTGTTCTGACAAGTCGGACGGGACATCTCGATTATTTGGCTGGGCGCTTGGGTGCCGTTTGTCCGCACATTTTTGTTTTGAAGGGTGGGATTGGCACGAAGCAAAGGAAGAAACTGGCTGAATCTCTAGCAGCCGTTCCTTGCGATGAACCGCGCGTGATCCTTGCGACCGGAAGTTACCTCGGCGAGGGATTTGACGACCCACGTCTTGATACGCTTCTTCTTGCAATGCCGATTTCATGGAAAGGTACTTTGCAGCAGTACGTGGGCCGCTTGCATCGCCTCCACGACAACAAGAGCGAAGTCCACGTCTACGACTATGCGGATGTGATGGTACCTATGCTGGCTCGCATGTACAAGAAGCGTCTTGCAGGGTACTCTGCGCTCGGCTATACGGTTGCCGAGGTTGTGCGGATCTGATGCCTTGCCAGGAGGGTTTAGACCCGCGACATTCTGTTCACAAGGTGTGACGGAGTTCCTCAGGTTGCCGTAATCTTTTTACTGCCCCGTTACTATCACACTCTTTATCCGACGATGGTAGACTTCGCAGCGGAGATCAACGGGGATGGCCGGGCAGATTATCGGCGTCAATAAGTCTTCGCTTTGGCTAGCATGGAAAGAGATTCGTTCGCAGCTCCGCAATGCCAGCGTCCGCGACGTAATTGATTTCCTGGATTACGACATCGAACCAAATGTTTGGATTGAGCGTCTGTTGCGCCACATATCATCTGGGGGTTTCGAGCCAAACCCTCCGTTTCGATTTCCACTCGCGAAGTCACCCAGCTTCAAACGGATTCTCACGTTCCCTGCCATCCCAGACCTCGTTCTGTATCGGGCAATCGCCGACTACATTCATCGCCGAGCAAAGAAGTACCAGCAACCACATGTCTACTACCGACGCGCCGATTTTCACAAAGCCACGACAGCCGCACAGCAAGCCGCCGAGGAAGAGATGCAACAACTCGCCACTGATTACAGGTTTACTTCGACGCACAGTTTCCTGAATTGGTTGAACTACTCCCAATACCGCAAACATTTGGTCATCAAAAAGATTTTCCCGTTCATCGTCGTCAGTGACATCACAAACTTTTTCAACAGCGTCCTCCATTCAGAGGTATCAAATGCATTCCGGAGCTTCCCAATTCCCAGCCGCCTCATTGGCCTACTCTTTTTCTTGTTGGAACGGCTTGCGATCCGGGCCGATTATTCAGACTCACCGGGAATTGGATTGCCTGTGGATGAATTCGAATGTTCGCGAACCATAGCGAACCTGGTGCTCTTCTCTCACGACCGAAGAATCGTCGGGATCGTAGGAAAGGACGCATACGTGCGGTGGATGGATGATCATGTGATAGGTGTGAAGTCACGCGCCGATGGTTTGCGGCTTCTTGGAGCGTTGGAGGAGTCCCTCTCAAATTTGTATCTCACTCCGAATGCAAAGAAATCAATCGTCCTTTCCCTTCCTGAAGCCAAGTTGTACTTTCACTTGGATACAAACGCCGCCCTCGACCTCCTTGAAGCCAAAGTCGTTAAGAAGTCTCTCCGGCGGCAATCATTGGTGCGCGAGCTAAATCGGGTTTGGCGGATTGCCTGGCGACACGAAGGCAAAGGTCAATGGGGGCAGATTCAAAAGCGCATGTACAGATTGGCCGGACTCACCAAGGCAACGTTCCTACGTACTCGCGCCGAAAAGGATCTTCTCGAAAACCCTTCCCTTGCCGAGAGAATAAGCGACTATATCCGTTGCTCAGGCTCAGTGATCGAGTATTTAGACTTTGTAAGGGTGATTTTGGCGCACAAAGAGCAGATACATGACGACGTTGCGCTTGTTTTCTTCGAAAGTCTTCTGAGACTCGAAGCTAGAGGCCCGTCCGCAATACTGATCGCGCGGACGGCGGAGAAGTTGTTGAAGGGCTTACGCAGCAGACAACGAGCAACCCTGTTCGCTGCACCAGCGAGCCTATTGGTCCTCAGGTTCGGCGACCGTCGCCATCTTTCGATCTTGCGTCGCTGCTTTCAAGATGCCGGTAAAGGGATTCCATCTCAGGCAATCAGAGCCACTGCGATTGTGTATGCAAGTTACGGGAGGGAAGAATTCCATCGCGTCCGCAGAACGGCAGCTGTGCTCTTAACGAATCCTCTTGCATTGCTCGTCAGGTTGGTGCTCAGAATCTCTAAATTTACCGAAGTGCCTGACAGATACAAAGCAAGGTTGATTGTCCGGCGTGATTCCGTCAGTGGGCGGGAATATTTGGACATGAGAGTGTTGCTGGCTGCACGCTTGTTGACTCTCAACAAGAGAAAGAGCGTCCGAACGTGGCTTAAGAGCTGGAAAGACAGCATGAGGAAACGCAACGTATCGGCTTTCGACAAGAATCTACTTGCTCGCCTCCTCGCTTGATTCCTTAGGACGAGAGATCTCTGCTGGCATCGACGAGAACGCGCCACTGTTGCGGAGATCGTGGACTTAGAGAAATGGTGCTGAGACAATGGTCAGCTATCGAACTCTATGCTCTTCACAATTACGAATACACATAGCCCGGCCACGGACTTGGGCTACTTACTCCACAAGAGCCCGTTCCGCATCCATTCGTTTGAACAGGTCTTCGGGAAAGCGCACGTCTTCTACCCGGAGACCACACCCGAACGCTGCACTGCCGCGCTGCTACTGGAGATTGATCCGATCGGTCTAGTACGCAACCGGCGCGGGCCAAGCGGTGAAGCGCACGCTCTGGAACAGTACGTTAATGACCGGCCCTACGCGGCTTCGTCTTTCCTAAGCGTTGCTATTGCCCGCACCTTCGGTACTGCAATGACCGGCAAGAGTAAGGAGCGTCAGGAACTAGCGGATACGCCGCTGCCACTGGAAGTGCGGATCACGGTGTTGCCTTGTCGCGGCGGAGAAAATCTCTTGCGCCGCTTGTTCGAGCCGTTGAGTTACGAGGTCACGGCCGTTCGACACCCACTCGATGAGAAATTCCCAGAGTGGGGAGAGAGCGCGTATTTCACGGTTACACTGAAGAACACAATTCGATTGAGTGATTTGCTGACGCATCTCTATGTCCTGATTCCAGTCCTGGACGACGATAAGCACTACTGGGTTGGTGACGCGGAAGTCGAAAAGCTTCTGCGTCATGGAGAGGGCTGGCTTCGCGAGCATCCCGAACGTGAGCTGATTACCAACCGCTATTTGAAGCACCAGAAGCGATTGGCTCGTGAGGCGCTGAGCCGCCTCATCGGAGAGGAAGAGCCCGCCGCGGACGAACTAGCAGAAACTCACACGCGCGAAGAGGAGGCCATAGAGAAGCCGATTAGCCTGGCCGAACAGCGCATTGGAGCCGTCATTGCAGCCCTCCGCAGCAGCGGTGCGAAGCGTGTACTCGACCTTGGCTGTGGTGAGGGTCGTCTTCTGCGCGAGCTCTTGAAAGACAGGGCCTTTGTGGAAATCGTTGGCATGGATGTGTCGCATCGAGCCCTTGAGATTGCCTCGCAGAAACTGCGTCTAGAGGACTTGCCTACGATGCAGAAGGATCGCATTCGTCTGATTCACGGATCACTGACTTATCGCGACAAACGCCTCAGCGGTTATGACGCTGCAACCGTGGTGGAAGTCATCGAGCACCAAGATCCGCCGCGTCTTGCGGCTTTTGAGCGAGTCCTCTTTGAATTCGCACGCCCGCAAACTGCGGTGGTGACAACACCGAATGCCGAGTACAACGTCAAATTCGAGACGCTGCCCGCCGGCAAGATGCGACACAAAGATCATCGCTTCGAGTGGACACGCGCCGAATTTCAATCCTGGGCTGATGCCATAGCGGTGCGATTCGCCTATTCCGTCCGGTTCTTGCCAATTGGACCAGAAGACCCAATTGTTGGCAGCCCCACACAGATGGGAATTTTCACTCGTGGCTGAACGAAGCAGACTGAGGCGTGAACGAATCGTGCCTTTGGGGACTCAGATTGTGACGCGCGCAGACACACATACGCCCGAAGGCGGTTTGCTTCAGATGGCCGGGGCGGTTGCAGTGGTTCTGCAAGTGCCGTCGGACATCCGCGGAGAATATCGAGTGCGGTTTCCCGATGGTGCGGAAACATCCCTAAAGCGTAGCGAATTCCAAGTGCGAAAGGACTTAGCCAAGACCATCGGGACCGGCCTGGGAATTTCCCAGGCCGACCTGTATGAATTTGTGATTTACCGCTGCATTGTGGGATCGCGAGCCTATGGGCTGGACGAGGACAGCTCGGACGTTGATCGACGCGGAATTTATTTGCCGCCAGCGGATCTCGAATGGTCGTTGCTCGGAGTGCCGGAACAACTCGAACGTCAGGAGACGCAGGAGTGCTATTGGGAACTGGAGAAATTTCTGCGCCTCGCCCTTCGAGCGAATCCTAACGTCCTGGAGTGTCTGTACACACCGTTAATTGAAGAGGTTTCACCGCTGGCCGAGGAGCTTCTTGCCATGCGCGCCTGCTTCCTCACCAAACAGGTCTATCAGACCTACAACGGATACGTTATGTCCCAATTCAAGAAGTTAGGCCAGGACCTACGCAACAAGGGCGCGATTCGCTGGAAGCACGCGATGCACCTTGTGCGCCTCTTGGTTTCGGGAATCACGGTCTTAACGGAGGGGGCAGTTCCGGTACGAGTTGGCCAGCACCGAGATCGCCTACTGGCGATTCGACGTGGCGAACTATCATGGCAAGAAGTCAATGCGTGGCGAAAAGACCTTCACCGCGAATTCGATGCCGCATGGGCAAAAACCAAGCTCCCCGAGCATCCCGAATACGACCGAGTAAATACATTCCTCGTGAAAGCGAGACGCAGCAAGGTCTAAGGTGAAAGACGCATCGCGAATGGAACTGAATTCCAAATTACTCGCAGCTGTGAAGCGACAGGAATATCCCATGGTCTTTGTGACAGTTAGTGGTGCACACCTGTACGGCTTCCCATCGCCGGATTCTGATTATGATCTTCGTGGTGTGCATGTGTTGCCGATACGAGATGTCGTAGGATTGGACATTGGCACTGAAACAATTGAGGTTTCTGAAGATCGAGACGGCGTCCAGCTTGATCTGGTAACCCACGACATTAATAAATTCTTCAGATTGCTCCTAAAGAAGAATGGCTATGTCCTTGAGCAGTTGTATTCGCCGCTCATTGTCCATACGACGCCGGAGCACGCAGAGCTGAAAGAGATCGCCCAAGGATGTATCACTCGCCACCACAGCCATCACTATCTCGGTTTTGCAGAGACTGAGTGGAAACTTCTCAACAAAGAGAATCCAAAGAAGATAAAACCGCTCCTTTACCTTTATCGGGTTCTTTTGACCGGGATACACTTGATGCGCACGGGGAAAGTGGAAGCCAACTTGGAGTATCTCAATCGAGTCTTCAAATTGCCCTACATACCTGAGCTAATTTCTCGTAAGTTGGCGGGAGCCGAGAAGAGCATTCTCGAAGATGCGGATATGGCTTTCCACGACAAAGAATACGTGCGGTTGCGAGCCGAGCTGGAGAAGGCGAGTGAAGACTCTAAATTGCCCGACCATCCCTCCAGCAAAGAGGCATTGAACGACCTGCTAGTCCGCGTAAGGCTGCGTCCAGTCTCGTCCTAATTTGCATGAAGCTGACGATTCCAGAACTCGCACTCGTTGCTCTTGTCGGCCCTTCGGGGTCGGGCAAGTCGAGTTTTGCTCGAAAGCATTTTCGACCGACTGAGGTGCTTTCTTCAGACTTCTGCCGTGGTCTCGTATCCGACGAGGAGAACAGTCAAGCGGCCACGAATGACGCCTTTGAGGTTCTGTATTTCATCGCTTCCAAACGGCTGACGACTGGCAAGCTAGTAGTGATCGATGCCACGAATGTGCAAGTCGAAGCCCGCAAGCCAATCATTGCTCTAGCTCGGCAGTTTCACTGCATTCCGGTCGCTATCGTTTTTGATCTCCCGGAGAAACTTTGCCACGAGCGAAACCGTAACCGCCCGGACCGAGATTTCGGTCCACATGTTATACGCCAACAGTCTCAGCAATTACGGCGATCACTGCGCAACCTCCAACGAGAAGGTTTTCGCAGGGTTCATATTTTGCATTCACCCGAGGAGGTTGACGCGGCAGAAATCGTGCGCGAGCCGCTGTGGAACAACCTGAAGCACGAACACGGCCCGTTTGACATTATCGGCGATGTGCATGGATGCTTCGATGAGCTCGTCGAACTGCTAACGCAGCTTGGGTACTCCGTCAAGAAGCAATCCAACACTACTGGTCCTCTGGACTACTCCGTGAAACTCCCGGAGGGCCGCAAGGTTGTCTTTCTTGGCGACCTTGTGGATCGTGGCCCGAAGATTCCAGAGGTGCTCCGCCTTGCGATGAGCATGGTCAAAGCCGGAACAGCCCTTTGCGTTCCCGGCAACCACGATATCAGGCTAATGCGTAAGCTCCGAGGCAAAGACGTACAGATCACGCACGGGCTCGCTGATTCTCTGCAACAACTGGACAAGGAATCGCCGGAATTCCGCGCTCAGGTCTCGGATTTCCTCGATGAGCTGGTCAGCCATTATGTCTTGGATGAGGGAAAACTCGTCGTTGCTCACGCCGGCATGAAGGAAGAGATGCAAGGTCGTGGTTCAGGAAAGGTCCGAGATTTTGCGCTCTATGGCGAGACGACGGGCGAGACTGACGAATTTGGGCTGCCAGTTCGCTACAACTGGGCTGGAGAGTATCGTGGCGGGGCAATGGTGGTCTATGGCCACACTCCTGTGCCCCAGCCCGATTGGTTGAATCGCACGATTAACATCGACACGGGCTGTGTTTTCGGCGGCAACCTGACAGCAATTCGCTACCCCGAGAAAGAGCTCGTCTCCGTGGCCGCTCGTGAGACGTACGCACAACCGGTCAAACCGCTCGCTGCGGTTGCGGACTCAGAACCATCGCTAACCTCTCAGCAGGTTCACGACGATTTGCTCGATATCGACGATGTGATCGGCAAGCGAATTGTTACAACTCGCCTCCACCACAATGTCACCGTAAGGGAGGAGAACGCGCTGGCCGCTCTTGAAGTGATGAGCCGCTTTGCAGCGAATCCAAAGTGGCTGATCTACTTGCCGCCCACGATGTCGCCCACAGAGACAACCGAAAAACCCGGACTCCTGGAACATCCGGCGGAAGCCTTTGCCTACTTCCGTCGCGAAGGCGTCGCTCGCGTGGTGTGCGAGGAAAAGCACATGGGTTCCCGCGCCGTTGTGATCATGTGCCGAAATGAGGATGCCGCTCGACGACGTTTCGGTATCGTCGAGGAAGGTCTTGGGATTTGCTACACGCGAACAGGAAGACGATTCTTCGATGACCCAAAGATCGAAAAGCAATTTCTCGAAAAGGTGCGTGGAGCGGTAGATGCCGCAGGATTCTGGCAGAAGTTTGAGACGGACTGGATTTGTCTTGACGCCGAATTGATGCCCTGGTCCGCGAAGGCTCAGGAACTATTGCGGCAGCAATACGCCGCTGTGGGCGCGGCTGCGAAAGCGTCTCTTACGGAAACAGTCGCGTCTCTTGAGCATCTTGCATCAAAGAATGGCGATGCTCTGCCTCTCATCGAGAAATATAAGCAACGGCTCGAAGCCGCGAAGCTTTATATCGATTCGTATCGGCGCTACTGCTGGCCTGTTCAGTCAGTGAGCGACTTGAAACTCGCACCGTTTCACCTATTGGCTACAGAGGGACAGGTTCATGTTCAGCGTGATCACGTGTGGCACATGGAAAAGCTGGCAGAGGTTTGCAAAGCAAGCGATGGTCTCTTGCTCGCAACGTCTTACCGACAGGTTGATGTGACCGACACAGCGAGCGTCGAAGAAGCCACTCAGTGGTGGGAAGAGCTGACCGGACGCGGTGGCGAGGGCATGGTCGTAAAGCCGCTGGACTTCATTGTGCGCGGACGACGCGGGCTGACGCAGCCCGCGGTCAAATGCCGCGGCCCTGAATACCTGAGAATTATCTATGGGCCTGAATACTTGCTGCCCGAGAACTTGGAGCGTCTGCGCAGTCGGTCAGTTTCCACCAAGCGTTCCTTGGCACTTCGTGAATTCGCCCTTGGCATCGAAGCACTGGAGCGATTCGTCCGGCAGGAACCGCTGCGTCGCGTGCATGAATGCGCCTTCGGTGTCCTTGCCCTCGAAAGCGAGCCGGTCGATCCTCGCTTGTAGCTTCCCTTCGTTCCTAAGTCCTTATAATTGTTGCTTTTAGTGCATACCTGTTTTTAACTGGATAACGAAAGGAAAAGGCTATATAGTTTCGTTAGCTAATTTCTAACGAAACGATGGCTTTGTGATGGCGACACCAACCAAACCGAACAGCCGCCTCGGGACTTATGTCGTCAAGACCTTCAAGGACGAGTCCTTCAGGGCATATGTGCCACCCCCATTGCCGCCAGACCCGCCGCTTGCCCTCCAACCGCTCTTGCCATTGCTTGAGCAGGCAAACCAGGCACTCGGACGTCTCGACGGGCTCGCGTCCATTCTGCCCGATCCCTCGCTCTTCATTTACCTCTACGTTCGGAAGGAAGCGGTGCTCTCTTCGCAGATCGAGGGCACACAGTCCTCGTTTTCTGACCTGATGCTATTCGAAAGCGCCGAAGCCCCCAGTGTCCCCCTGGAAGACGTTCAGGAAGTATCAAATTACGTGGCAGCGATGAATCACGGACTTCGCCGGCTCCGGGGGGATTTTCCCCTCTCTCTGAGGTTGATACGAGAAATTCACAAGATTCTCTTGTCCAAGGGACGCGGAAGTCAGAAGCGTCCGGGTGAATTCCGTGAAAGCCAAAACTGGATCGGAGGCACACGTCCCGGCAATGCAGCATTTGTCCCACCACCACCTGAGAAAATGATGGAATGCATGGGAGCGCTCGAAAAGTTCCTGCATCGTGAGCACGAAGAACTGCCGATTCTGGTCAAAGCCGCACTCGTACATGTGCAATTCGAAACCATCCATCCGTTTCTAGACGGAAATGGGAGATTGGGCCGACTGCTGATTACATTCTTGCTGTGCGTCGCTGGCGCGATCCGTGAGCCCATTCTCTACCTCAGCCTCTATTTCAAGACGAATAGGCAGAAATACTATGAACTGCTTGACCGCGTCCGCAGCCACGGAGATTGGGAGACTTGGCTCGAATTTTTTCTAACAGGTGTGAAAGAAACCGCTCAGCAGGCAGCCGATACATCGAAGGAAATACTCACACTCATCGAAGAAGACCGCCGGAAGATCGAGGAGCTTGGCCGCCCCGCTGCATCCGTTTTGCGCGTTCACCAGCACCTTCAGCGCAAGCCGATCATCACGATCCCGGCAACGGCAGAGCAACTCTCTCTCTCTGCGCCCACCGTGGCGAAGGCTTTACAGCACATGGTGAAGCTCAACATGGTCCGCGAGACCACAGGCAAACAGCGTCATCGCCTCTTCACGTATCACAACTATCTGAAGATTCTCAACAGTGGCACGGAGCTATCCAGAGCAAGTCGCTAAACACCATTCGCCAAGCTCACGGGCAAGCCGCAACACGCCCAACAGACCCTGTCGTATACCAACAGCCGCTACTGTGACTAGCTATGACAACCTACTGTGAAAGCGCGCCTGCTTTGTCACAGGATCGCACGTAGGCCTTCGAGTGGAGCATTCCCGAAGCGGGCAGCTGTCCAGAGAACTTGGAATTGGTGGTCACCGAGCCTTTGCAGAACTGGAGCTAAGAGCTGTAGAACCTGATTCTCGTCTCCCAGGTTCCAGGTCTTCGGCCCCAGTCCAAGCGATGCTACGCTGATTTCATCGCACAGGATTGGATACCGGTGGTGCTGCCCACTCTGAAGTACGCGACGCAGAAACACTATCGATATATTCTCGATGGACACCTCGTACCCGTATTCGGCAAGACTAGCCTTTCCGACATCAAGCGCGAATGGATTCAAACTTTCCTTGCGACGAAGTTCAGTGCAGGCCTAGCATGGAAGACTGTCAAACACATTCGCGGTGTTTTGGGACGGACATTGTCATCTGCCGAAGAATGGGGTTACATCACCCACAATCCTGCTCTAAAAACCAAACTTCCCCGGCGTCCAATAAAGCAGTGTTCCAAAGCGATCCTAACGCCAGACCAATTTCTGCAAGTGCGGGATCGACTAAAAGAACCTGCTCGCTCGATTGCGACGGTGTTGGTTCTCACGGGCCTCAGAATTGGAGAGATTCTCGCTCTGCGATGGAAGTATGTCGATCTATGCCGCCATACACTGCGAGTTGCGGAAACCGTGTATGACGGTCACTTCGATACGCCTAAGTCGCAAAGGAGCGCCCGAATCGTTCCGCTTGCCGAGGAGGCGTGCAGCACTTTGGGGAAATTACGATCATCCAGTACTCGACCTGACGACCTTGTCTTCAGTATGGATACTGGCCAGCCACTGGATCGGCATAACCTGTTGAGGCGACAGTTACGACCGACATGCGAGAAGCTGGGACTTCTAGGAATAACCTGGCACTCGCTCCGTCACTCCCACGCGACCCTGCTGGATGCGGCGGGAGCTCCTCTCGGAACTGTCCAGTCTCTTCTTGGTCACTCAACGTCGGAACTCACTCGAGAAGTGTACCTGCACGCTATACCGGAAGATCAGCGCCGGGCGGTAGCGAGCGTCGAGGCACTTCTATTTGGACCCAAACGGACTCAAATTGGCAGCGCTCCGCAGACTAGTGCGTAACTAAGTTGTTGATTCAACGGGATTGAAGTGGTCGGGGCGAATGGATTTGAACCATCGACCTCCTGGTCCCGAACCAGGCGCGCTAGCCAGGCTGCGCTACGCCCCGACAGTGATGAAGTACGCGGGCAAGAAACACCCGGCGGCACTCCAAGAATAGCACAGGATAGGGGGGCCGACCAGCGAACGGTTCCGGCCCGCAGCAGAGTTTCACGTCCGCAACACGCCAAAACACGGCGCCTAACAACAAAGCCGCCAGAGCGGCCATCCTCTCCGGCAGGCAAAAGCGAAACTGCGAACGCGATCTAGAACGAGTAGCGCAGGGCGAATTCCATGACGCGCGACCCGTTCAGAGTATGCGTGTAATTTCCGAAGCTGCCGGAAATATCAATTTCCGGCAGCGCGCTGAAAACGTCGAATCGCACGGAGTTTGTCAGATTGAATGCCTCCGCCGAGAAAGAGAGGCTCTGGCGCTCGGTCAGGTTCCAGGTCTTCCGAACCGCCGTGTCAACGGTGAAGTAACCGGGACCGCGCAAATTGTTTCGCTGGCCAACTTGGCCGGGGAACGGGTAATCCCATGTCTTTCCAATGAAAGTGCTGTTGTAGGTCGAGTCGCTGCAATTGGCAACCGACGCGGAGAGCGCCGCAAACATGTTGGGGTTTCCGGTGCAGCTACTATAAGCGCCCACCTTGGGCGACGGGCCAACCAGGTTTGCCAGACCGTTCAGATCCCAGTTGGTTGGAAACTGGAAGCCATTCTGCACCGCAAACGGCAACCCGGTCGTCCATTTCCAGAGGCCCGACCAGCTCCAACCACCCAGAACCGCATCCAAGCCGCGGTTCCAGCCGGAACCCCAGCGTTGCTTGCGCCCGAACGGCAGGTCATACACCCAGTTCGCATTGATCTGGTGGGTCATATCGAAGTCGGACACCGACCGGAACAATCCGGGGCTGAAAGGATTATAGAGCGCGGTGACACCATAGAAACTGCCCTGGAATGTCGAGACGCGCTCCGCCGCCGAGCCCAAGTCAATGGATTTGGAGAACGTATAGTTGAAGTCAAATGTCAATCCGCGCGTTGCACGCTTGCGCAACATCACCTCCATCGCGTTGTAATTTGCGCGGCCCGAGGTGGTCCACGCGTTCAGGGACGCATACTGCGCCTGATAGAACGTGTACGCCCCGTTTTTGGGGAAATAGTCAATGCATGCGGGGTGCCCGCTCGCCCCGCAGTTGGGATCCGTATTCAAGTTGGCATCTGGGATGCCTGTGGTATCCAGCACGGATAACGGAGTTGTCTCGTTCAAGGAGCCTTCGCAGAACAGATCATAAAGTGCGACCAGCGGATTGGTCGTGGATGCCGGCAAGGGTTGATTTGGGTTTCGGCAGCCGGATTGGCCGGCAGAAAGCCCGATACCAAGCTGATAAGCGCCGCCAGGTTGCAACGGTTGAATCATCATGTCTGTAAAGTATTGCTGGATATTCTCGGGCAGCGACGCTGGGTTAAACGTGTTCGTATACAAACCATTCGAACCATTCTGCCGGTAAATCTTTGCCAAAGCGGTGATCGCCTGGAAATAGGTGACTCCATTCTTCGGATCGGTGAGGTTTATGGGTTGCGCCAGATCCTTTTCCTGCAGCAGCCGCCGGCTGATGCGGCCCACGTACGCCACTTCCAAGGTAAAGCCGTCCCTCAATTCTCTGGTTACCGAAAAGTCCAACGCGTAGGAATAGGGTGTCTTCATCTTGTCGTCCAGGCTCCAATAAATTCCGAAGGCGTTTGGCGGCGTTTGCGGAAAGCCAAGCGTGGCCGGCGCCGGATAGACCATGGATTGCAGGTTAGAAAAATCGTGCAGACCGGTGTATCGCGGCCCAGTGTCAAGGTTCACAAAACCCGGAGGCTGCGTGGTGTTGCTGACGAATCCGTAAGAACCCTGCTGGTCGTAAGTGTCCACCACTCCCTGGCCAAAATGGTCGTAGTACATGCCCGCACCCCAACGAATGGAAGTCTTGCCGGGACCTCCAAAAAGACTCCCCAGCAGTCCTCCCTGCGAACCAGGAGACCATGCCATCGAAAGCCGTGGAGCAAGGTTCTTGTAGTCCCAGGCCCAGAATCCGGATTTGCCGTTCGCGGGGCCAGAGAGGACCATGTCGAAGTTGGGAGAATACGATATCCCCTGTGTTGCATCCTTCATTCTCGTATAGAAGAAATTATCCAAACTGATGCTGGGCGACACTTGGTTGCCGCCGCGTTCATACGGAGGCTGCAGCAAGGAATAGCGCAGGCCATAGGTGAAGGTCAGGTTGCTCTTAATGCGCCAGGAATCCTGCAGGTAGAACTCCGTCTCATTGTCACGGAAGTTTCGTGGCACGAACGCGCCGGGATTGCTGGGGCTTGTGATCAATTGCCCGGCTTTATTCTGTACGTAGACCGTGTCAATCTCGTTGACCACCCCAGCCAGAGCCATCATCGGAAAGTCATAGGAATTGCTAAAGCCGGAATCAACCGCGGGGAATTTAAACGCTGCAGGATCGAAAGATTGCCCGGTATTGGCAATCCCCGTGGGAATCAGAAACGCCGCGTTCGTAATCGCCCGAGTAAAGGAATTGGCGTCCGAGACACGCTCATTTGTGATCATACGGTAATTCCCGCCGAATTCGATCGTGTGGGTTCCCTTGGACCAGCTGAAATCGTCGGTAAAGTTATGGACCGGAACGATCTTGCTGGTCGTCCGATTGTCGGCAACCGGCGTGTCCAAGCCGCGCAACACCACAAAATTCTGAGCCGAGGCGCCATTTTCGCCGATGCCCTGGCGAATGAAGCCGTAATGGAAGTTATTGACCTTGGTCGGGCTCAGCACCCACGCGTATCCCGCGACAATCCCCTTGGAATTGTTGGTCTCCACGACCGAGGGCGGCTGCCCGGGAAATTGAGGCGCGCCGGAATTGGTGCCCAACTGGTCGCCGGTTACGGTCGTGGGGATCCCATGATCGTTTTGCAAGCCCAGGCGCGCGAAGACGCGCTGGCTGCCGCTGCTGGTCAGATTGTAATCAAACTTGGCGACATAGGTGTCGAGCTTGCTCGGTGTGGGCGCTGAGAACGTGTATCCACGGTAGTTAAAACCGTCGCCCACGTTGTCGGTGTTGGGCATCGGATACATATTCATCGTCTGCAGCACGAACGGATCAACTCCAGGATGCAGACCAGCCGAAGCGTTACAAGTCCCGGTGCGGGTGCCGGTGCCAGTGCTCGAGCAGTTCGGATCCATTGTCGCGATTTGCGTTGGGCCCAGTGCGTTGAAGCCGGGTGCAAAGGTAAAAGTATCGTTCTTAGTGGGCGTGGCGGAATTGGGTACCGTTACCGATCCCCCGGGACAAACCTGTTGCGGTGTCTGCAGAACATTCCCATTGTTGTCCAAGACTGCGGCGCAGGGATACTGGATCACCCCATCGCGCAGCGCCGCGCTCGGCACAACGCGCGATACCTGATAACTCTCTCGCGTCCTCTGCCCCTCGTAGGAAAAGAAGTAAAACAGCCGGTCCTTTTTGATCGGTCCGCCGAATGTCCCGCCAAACGTGTTGCGCAAAAGGCGCGGCGGAACATTCCCCTGACCGTTGGCAAGTTCCGAAAGTTTGTTGAAGTAGTCGTTGGCCACCATGTTCGTGGGGCGGTTGTATTCGTACGCTGTGCCATGAATTTTATTCGTTCCGCTCTTGGTTACCAGCGATACCTGCGCGCCGGATGAGCGTCCCGACTCGGCATCGGAGTTCGTGGTGGTCACGCGGAATTCCTCGATCGAATCCAGCGTGGTGCGGAGAGCCCCGACAAACGCGTTTCCTTGCACCTGATCATTGTTGTCAACTCCATCCAGCGTCAGGTTCGTCTGGTCGCTTCGCGCCCCGTTGACGGAGCCTCCCCGGCTGTCGCCGTTCGTATCCACTTTGCCGCGGTCTGCGACCGTCACAACGCCCGGCTGCAAGCTCAAAATGCCCGCGGGGTCGCGGCCCTCGAACGGCAGATTGCCAAGTTGTGTTTGATTAAACGCATTCCCGATCGTCGCGTCGGAGGTGTTGATGGTTTGCAGCGCCGCGGTCACTTCGACCGTGGTAGCGCCGGTCGCCAGCGCCATTTGAAAATCGCTTCGCGCGGGCGTGGCGACCAGCAGAATCAGGTTGTTCTGCCGGATCTTGCTGAAACCCGCGGCTGAAACTTCCAGCGTATACGTGCCCGGCCGCACTTCCAGAAACTGATATTGGCCGTCCCGATCCGTCCTGGTAGTGAGCGTCAAGCCCCGCTCTGCGCTCGTGAGCGTCACTTCCGCTCCAGGCACGCTCGATCCTTTGGGATCGGTAATCGCGCCGCGTAACGAAGACGTGGCAATCTGGCCGACAGCGATCCCGGTCCCGATAACAACCAGCAGAAACGCGCATACGATGCGGCGAGCGAATGTGGCGACCATGGATGACTCCTTGTAAGTGACTTCGAGCTCAGTCCAGAAAAAATGTCGGGGGAGAACGTCCGGCAGGTGAGGTGAATGCTCGAGCCAAGTCTGCAGGATGAATTTCCCACGACACGACCCCGGCAAGCACACCACTACATGCCTGCGTCGATGGCTGCTCGCATTCGCCAAAGAAATAACTTATGGAAGGAATGGACCCTCAACCGACCCTACAGCTTGTCCCAGCCTCCATAATTCCTCGGCACACTTTGGGAATGTGCCTGACCACTGCGTGTCGAAATATGCGCGTGTTTTATGACACTTGGGGCGTTCTGTCAAGCAGGTAAACCTTATACCCGTGGAAAGTTTTTGTTTTAGTGCTTCTCTTCAACGGATTTGGAAACGTTTCGGCGCGACATTCTCTGAACCAGGCAGTGAAAGTCAAATAAGTATTCTCAAATTCGGGCGCGAACTGCAGGATCGGTAGACCAGAAAACCGCCGGAGAGAAATTCCTCTCCGGCGGTTTTCTTCCAACTTGACGAAATGCTCAGAACGAATAACGCAAGGCAAACTCCATTACGCGCGGCTTGGTCAGCGTTCCCGAGTACAAGCCGATTGTGCTGGGGTTGGTCAGCGCGCTGTTGTTGATCAGCGTGCCGGCGTCAAATCGCACGGAGTTGGTCAGGTTGTACGCGTACGCGCTGAAGCGAAGCGCCTGCCGCTCGGTAAGACTGAAAGTCTTGTTGAGCCCCGCGTCAATGCCGAAGAATCCCTGGCCACGGAAAATATTGCGCTGCCCCGATTCTCCGGGATAAGGCAGCCGGAGCACGCTGTTCCAGTATTTTGATGGGTCAGCGCTGGCTCCTTCGATGTTGAACGCAAAGGGCTGGCCGTTAACGTAGGTAAGCCCTTCATGCACGGACCCTGTCAGCACGGTATCTCCGGAAAGTTGGAAGTTGGTGTTCCAGGTGCCTCCTGCCGGAATGCTGAAGGGAAACCCGCTGGTCCACCGGTAGATGCCGGCTAGTTGCCAGCCTCCCAGGAATGTGTTCGTGAAGCGGTTCCAGTCGTGACCAAATCTTTTGCCACGGCCGAAAGGCAAATCATAGACCCAGTTGGAATTAATCTGGTGACGAGTGTCGAAGTCAGAGACTCCCCGGAATTGTTTCGGACTCCAGGTATTGATGATCGCGCTAAGGCCTCCAAACGCCGGCACGCGCTCGGAATCGGAACCAATGTCGAGCGATTTGGAAAGCACATAGTTGAAGTCAAACTGCAATCCGCGCATGTTCCGGCTGCGCAGCATGAACTGCCCGGCGTTGTAGCTGCTGTTGCCCATGGACGACCACGCGTACAGCGCGGAAAACTCCTTGTTGTAAAACGCATACGGAGTGTCGACACCGTTGATGTTTGCGCAGGCGGGGAAGCAGAATGAATCGAATATGTTCACAAAATTGGAAGCGCCGAATGTTGACGCGCCCCAATTGCAGAAGAACAACTCATACATGGCTTGGGTAGCGGTTGGGTTGGGGACATTCAGCAGTCCGGGGGCGCCACCGTGGTTCAGTTTCAGATTTCCGTCGCCGCAGCTGGCGGTGCCGGGGCCGAAGTTCACCACTCCCGCTGCGTTTGGAAACAGATTTTGAAAATAGGGAATGTTGGGAACCTGGGAGACAGGCGTATTTGCTTGCGCCAGCTTGGCCAGTTGCGTTGCCGCCGCGAAATAATCCGTCCCCGATTTGGGATCGGTCAGGTCCAGCGGCATCGCCAAATCGCGTTGCTGAAGCAGACGGTGGGCCAATCGTCCCACATAGGCGGCTTCAAACGTTATTCCGCCGGGAAGTTCGCGCGTGACGGAAAAGTCAAACGTCTCTGAATACGGCGTCCTCAGCTTGGTGTCGAACCCGTACGTGATCTGCTGCAGGGGGTTCCCCGGCGTGCTGACCGGAGGGGTGTAAGGGAAAGGCCCGGAAGGCGCAGGTTGCAGCAGTACGCCATTCTCGCTCAAGGCCGGAATATTGTTCGGGCCGGAAAAGCGGGCGGCGCCATCGATCGTCTGTACCGATGCCGGGTTACTGATCACCGTGTCCAATCCAAACGAGCCGTTCAGGTCGAATGTGTCGACCAGCGCGGTCCCGAAGTGATCGTACACAATCCCGAACCCTCCTCGAATCGATGTCTTGCCCGAGGCGCCGAACAGGGATTGCCACAGTCCGCCGCTCGGGTTTGGAGCATAAGCAAACGAAAAACGCGGGCCCAGGTCCTTGTAGTCCCACGGCCAGTACGGGGCCTTGCCGTTTGCCTGGCCGCTTGGGCTGTACGTGATGAGCTCGTCGAAAGTTTGCCCCTGGGCCATGGCTTGGGCCCGGTTGGAAACAAACTGGGTCAGGTTCTGATTGGGAGATACCTGGTTTCCGCTCAGGTCATAGACCGGTTGCAAGAGTGTGTAGCGCAACCCAGCCGTAATGGTCAAAGTCGGCCGCGCGTGCCACACATCCTGGAAATAAAAATCCGATTCCCAGGAACGAAAGTCCTTCTGCACCAGCGCTCCCTCGGGAATCGGGACACCCGTCGCAGTTCGATTGTACTGGCCGTTCACCTGAGCGATGATGCCCGCGATGTTCGTGACCGCGAAGTCGTAGGGGTTGGCGTTGTTGAGATCAACCGGCTTAAGACCGAACGCTTCCGGGTCCAGGCTGCCGTTACTCCCCGCCGCCTGTGCCGCCAGATAATTCGGGTTTGTGGAAGCATAGTTGATATTGGACTGATCGGTAGCGCGTGAGTTGGTGATCCGACGGATATTCGTGCCGAACTGCAGCGTGTGTTTGCCCTTTGTCCAGCTGACGTCATCAAGCCAGTTGTACACCGGGATGTGAAACTTGCGCGTGAAAGAAGTCGAGGGGGAAAGTGAACCCACACTGGGGTGCAGGTCATCGAAATAACGGAACGTCACGATGGGAAGATTTTCGATTCCCAGATTGTCCTGGCTCTCGCGCGTAAGGCCAAAACGCAGGTTGTTCACCAGGGTGCTCGAGAAAGTTGCAGTGTAGCCGGCGGCGATGGCGCGACTGGTATCGCGAACCACGTTATTCGCCGGCATGCCCGGAAACTGCGGAGGCTGGGCCGTCTTATCGGTTTGGTAGTTGCCGCGGAGAAACACGTGTTGCGTGCCGGAGCGGTTCAGGTTGTAATCCAGTTTCACGATCGTAGTGTTCAGGCGAGTCGGGTTTGGAGCGGAGAAGCTGAAGCAACTGATGTTAAACCCGTCCGCGTTCGAGCAGGCCCCGGAATTGGCCGTAGGATATTGGTTAAAAACTCCCGTGCCTTGGGCATTGGCCACGAGCTTGTTGATGCCCGGACCGAGCGGGCAAGTCCCGTTCGGGAAATTGGGCAGTACGGGCGTGCTGCAGTTGGGATCCATCATGGCAATCTGTGCGGGTCCGACGCCGCTCGTGCCCGGCGCAAACGAATATGTCTTCCCGCTGAATCCAACTACCGGGGGTAGCCCGTTGTTGCCGCCCGGGCAGATTGTGGTTGCCGGAGTATTGACGCTGCCGTCCGCATTAAGAATAGGAGCGCACGGGTAGAGCACCACGCCGTCCTGAAGATTTGGGGCCGGCACGTTGCGCTGCACCTGCTGGTTTTCCGCCAACCGCTGCCCTTCGTAGGTGCCAAAGAAAAAGAGCCGGTCCTTCTTGATGGGTCCGCCCAGCGAGCCGCCAAAAGTATTGCGGATCACTTTCCCCGGTTTGTTGGGCAGGCCGTTGCTCAGCTCTGCCTGCTTGTTGAACCAATCGTTTGCCGCCGTCACCGTCGGGCGGTTTTGTTCGAACAAAGCTCCGTGGAAAGTGTTCGTCCCGCTCTTTGTAACCAGCGTCACCTGTCCGCCGGAGGAACGCCCCTGGTCGGCATTGTCTCCGATGGTGGTGACGCGAAATTCTTCGATGGAATCGAGCGTCGAGCGGACCGCCCCCTGAAATGCCGTGCCCCGCGCCTGCTGGTTGTTGTCCACTCCGTCGAGCGTGATATTCGCCTGATCCGAACGCCCGCCATTCAGCGCGCCATTTCGCGTGTCAATGTTGTCGTCGGGATTTGTGCCGACGAACGTCACGCCCGGCTGCAAGCTGAGCACCCCGGCGGCATCGCGGCCCTCAAACGGGAGGGCAAGGATCTGGCGTGAGTCAAACGTGTTGCCGAGTGTGGCGTCCTGCGTGTTGACGGTCTGTGCGGCGGCTTGCACCTCGACCGTAATTGTGCCGCTGGCCACCTGAAGCTTCACGTCGCTGGTGGCCGGCGTCGCAACCAGCAGCACCAGGCCGGATTGCTTGAAGCTCGCGAACCCGGAAGCATTCACTGTCATGACGTACGTCGCAGGACGCACGGACTGAAACTGGTAGGAACCGTTCTTGTCCGTCTGCGTGGTGAGGTTCACAGCGATTTCGGCGCTGGACAGCGTAATCGTGGCGTCGGGCACGACGGCGCCCGCAGGATCAGTGACTGTGCCGCGAAGCGAGGTGGTGCCCGATTGCGCGTAGGTGAGTGTTAGCGAACAGAGCAACAAGACGAGGACAATGATGCAATGCTCGGGAAGATTCCGAGACATGGTGGAGCCCCTTTCGTGCACCGGAAAAGAATTAAGGTGCCGAAATGAGTGTCCACCACGGACGGCTTGCCGGTTCGCTCAACCTGTTAGAAGAGCGGAGGGAGGCAAAAGCAATTTGACCAGTTACACGAGTCGGAACCTGATATTTGGTAGCTTTGACGCTGCCGCTGAAAAAGGGTTAGCAGACTTTCCCTTGTCCTTGCCCGCGTGCCGCCCGTGGGCTAAGCCCTGCCAAGATGAATCAGGCGGGCCTGGGTGATCGCCGGGTGTTGGCGGACGGGACCCAGAATAGATTCCGAAATGTCGCCGTCCACGCGGATCAGAGAGACAGCCTCGGCACCCGGTGTGGAGTCGCGGCGGCCCAATGCGAATGTGGCGATGTTCACGCCGTGCTTCCCAAGGGTGCTGCCAACGTGGCCGATCACGCCGGGCTGGTCCTGGTTGCGCAGAAACAGGACAGTGCCATCAAGCTGAGCTTCAAGCGGAATGCCGTCAATTTGAATCACGCGAGGCGAACCGTCGTGCAGTACCGTACCCTCCGCTGTGAAGCCGGGGGAGCCGGATTTATCGGGCAACGCGGAGACTTCAAGGGTGTGCGGGAAGCCGTGTTCGCGGCGCCGCGTTTCCTCTTCGACCGTCAGGCCGCGCGCGGCGGCAACCGCGGGCGCGTTCACCACGTTCACCTTTTCATCGAGGATCGCGTTCAGCATCCCGGCCAGAACGGCGCTGCGCAGAAGATGCGTGCCGACTTCGGCGACTTCGCCCGCATAGCGGATGCGAATGCGTGCCGGCCGCGTGAGCGCAGCTTGGGAGACGAGCGAACCCAGACGTTCCGCCAGCGCAAGATAGGGGCGCACCCGCCGGTACTGCTCGGGAGAAAGCGCGGGAAGATTCACGGCGTTGCGGATAACGCCTTCGACCAAGTAGTCGCGCACCTGCACCGCAACCTGGGTACCCAACTCTTCCTGAGCTTCCGCGGTCGATCCCGCAACATGCGGCGTGGTGATGACGTTCGGCAGGCCAATAAGTGGGCAATTCTTGGGCGGCTCCTCCGCGAAGACGTCCAGCGCCGCGCCAGCCACGTGGCCGGCTTTTATTGCCGCCGCAAGATCGGCTTCGTTGATCAGTTCGCCGCGCGCCGCGTTCACGATGCGCACTCCCTTCTTCATTTTGGCGATCGTCACGGCGTTGATCATGTCCTTCGTTTGCGGGCTGACGGCGGTGTGCAGCGAGATAAAGTCGCTTTCGGCGTACAGCTTTTCGAGCGGCACAAGTTCCACAGAGAATTCGCGTGCGGCAGCTTCAGAGATGAACGGATCGTAGCCGATCACGCGCATCTCGAAGCCATCGGCGCGCGTGGCCACTTCGCTGCCGATGCGTCCGAGGCCGATCAGGCCAAGCGTCTTGCCGCGCACTTCGGCCCCCGACGAGGATTTTTCCCAGCGCCCTTCGCGCATCGCGGCGTCCATTTTGGGCAATTGCCGCGCCAGCGCCAAAAGCAGCGCGAACGTGTGTTCCGCAACGCTGACGGAGCTTCCACCGGGCGTGCTCATTACCAGGATGCCGCGCTTGGTGGCTTCATCCAGGTCAATATTGTCCACGCCAACGCCGGCCCGGCCCACAACGCGCAGCCGCGGCGCATGATCGAGCAGCGCGGAGGTAACTTTGGTGGCGCTGCGAACAACGAGCGCGTCGGCATCGGCGAGCTCCGCGTTCAGATTGTCCTTGGTGGTCAGAACGATGTTCCAGCCGGTTTGCTGCAGGAGTTCAATACCGCGGTCGCTGATCTTGTCGGCAACAATGACCTTCATGATTCCTCTATTCGGGGTAAAAGCCGCGGCGCGCGCACGGCGGTCTCTTCCCTTGGGGTCGAAACATTCCAAATTACTGTGCCGAATGCAGCGTGTCAAATCGCGCCGCGATAGAATGGCGAAGTAGGAGAATGGCTTCTGCTATAGTGCATAAATAAGGGAGCGAAAATGAGCCTTTCCGAACAGTTGAAGAAAGATATTGTGGCCGCGATGAAGGGGAAAGAAGAGATGCGGCTGAGCGTGCTCCGCATGGCGAAGGCGGCGCTGCAATTGAAGGAAGTGGAAAAAATGCGTCCGCTGGACGAGATCGAATCGATCCAACTGCTGCAGACGCTAGTGAAGCAGCGCAAAGAATCGATCGACCAGTTCAGAAAGGGCGGCCGCCAAGACCTGGTGGACAAAGAGAACGCAGAACTGAAATTTCTGGAAGCGTATCTTCCAGCGGGAGCCAGCGAAGCCGAGATGGACGCCGCAATCCTAAAGGCCATCGCCGACACCGGCGCAACCTCGATGAAACAAATGGGCGGCGTAGTAAAAGCAGCAAAGGAAGCCTTAACGGGAAAAGCCGTTGACGGCAAAGCCCTAAGCGACCGCGCCCGCGAAAAGCTCTCGAAGCTCGGATGATGATTTGGGAATGGATGTCTTCGCATTAACCCGCAAACCAGGATCCCATGGCACTCCCCGAACAAATCCCCCTCCGCTACACCGAAGAGGACGCCGGCTTCATAAGCGTCCGCCCGGTGGTCAAGCAAATCTTCCGCCTGCACGAACTCGTGGACCTGGTCGTAAGCGTCGCCGGAAAAGACCCCGCCCGCGTCCAGCAAATTTTCCGTAGCGGCACGGTTGTCTACAACGGATACCGCTATTGGTGGGACGCGCTCCCCGCCGAGCCGAAAGAAATCGAGCACCTCCTGCTTCCCTTCCCCGACGACGATCCGTCGCGCCCGTTCGAGCCGGAAAAGGCTACTGCCGGCCTTTTCGAAATCGGCGGCGGCGCGCAGCGCACCGTGGTGGAGATTTCCCGCCAGGATGCCGCGCAAAAGAAACTCTTCGCCAGGCACTCTCCCTGGGACGTCCTCACCACCTTCGCCGCCGGAAAAACCGCCCGCTATGAAAAGTACGCTCACGCCCGCCGCGCCGATCTTTTCCGCATTTCCCTTCCCTTCGACCAAGCCCAGCAGTTGGTTGCCGCGTTCCTCGCCGCCGCACCGCGCAAGCTGAAGCATCGTTGGAGCACCCTCCGCCCCCCGGCGACGGTGACGTTTGTGTGTCCGCGCGAGAGCGGCCAGCGACCAGTGCCCGGCGTCCAGTGAAGAGTGGATCGTGGGTGCCGACGAATTGGTGGGGCGCCGAATTTCCGGGGCATCCGGCCACCCGCCTAGCTTTTATTGACGACCTCAATATCGTGGCCGTCAGGATCAAGCACCCAGGTTGCATAATAGCCAGGATAGTATTCGGGACGGGCTTGGGGTGGTTTGTTGCTCCTTCCTCCTGCTTCTAAAGCGGCCTTGTAGAATGCATCTACTTCGGCATGGTTTTTCGCTACAAATCCGACGTGAACGGCCTGAGGATCGGGCTTCCCTTCTTTGAGCCAGAAAAAATGGCTTTTGCCAATACCAAACCCTTTCAAGTCTGGGTGTCCGTCTTTGCCTGCGTAGTCTGGAAGGGTTGTGATCCCAAGTGGCTCGAGAGCCTTGGCATAGAAAGCGACTGAACGCTTGAAGTCGCTGACTGTGAGAATAACGTGGTCAATCATATTTTCCTTCCTGTTTTCGTTGGTTGATCAGATGACGGCGTCGCCTTCCTCGACCGAGCAGACCTGGTTGCGCAAACGACCGAGGCTCGGAAGAAAGGAGCCGAGCCTCCCGCGGCGGGCTAATTATAAGATGTGATTTTCACACTCGCTATCAGCAGATTGCCATGGCCAACGACGAGAGCGGAGAGTTGCTCCTCGAGCGACGTTTGGCAGATGCGCGGGGAATATAATGGGTGCCCGAAGGCTATCTACCACTGGGGTTACGAGCAGATTGCGCGTTTGTGAACGGCGGGTGACGGGCGGCTCGCGCCTGTTTTTATTTTCGGGCAAGGGATAGGTGTGCCGCAGCATGACGGAAAGAAGCTGGCGGCAAGCGCAGTGTTCTTATCGGGGGCCGTACTATCCAGCGGTTCAATTGGGAGGGCTACGATGGCACTTGAATCACACGCTGTGCTTGTCGGGATTCGCGACTCGTTGCTTGAAACGTATGCGAGCAACGACGCGATGAACCAGCTGATCCTTTCCGAGCTTGACCCACGGGCGTGGCGAGCGCAGCCGCCGGGCGAAAAAGGCAGTGGCCGGACAATCGCGGCCATCTTCGCGCACCTGCACAACTGCCGTCTTGTGTGGCTGAAGAATTCGGCGCCGCATCTGAAGTGTCCGGCGCCGCTTGATCCCGACCGCTGCACGATGAAGCAGGCTGTCGCCGCGCACAAGAGAAGCGCCGCGCAGTGCCTGCGCATGTTGACGGATGCGCTCTCGGCCGCTCCGAATCGCCGCGTGGCAAAGTTCTCTCGCGGCAGTTGGACGCAAACGTGGCCCGCCGGTGCGACCATGTTCGCTTACATGTTCTCGCACGAAGCCCACCATCGCGGCCAGATTTTGATGTTGGCCCACCAGGTCGGCTACCGCGTCCTCGACAAAACGCCCGGCGTCTGGCACTGGGAAAAGCTCTGGAAACAAGCGGGCCTAACCGCGCGCCCGCGCTGAGCGGCGGTGTCTCCGCGCAGAGCGGGCAGCATTGCGATGAAGGGAGATTGGGTTGAAAGAGAGCTGCCCGCCACGGTCGGCGGGCTCTGGAAAAGGTAGAGAACCCAAGAGCACGAGCAGGAGTGCCTGTGCCACAGGCAGCGCTCCACTCACGCGCTAGTGGGCGACAGGTTTGAGGACGGCGGTGTTGCGCTCGTCGGACGCGATGATGCGGTAGAACTTTTTCAGGTCGTCAGCTTTGGAGACGGGGACGCTGAGCTCCTTGATTTCGACAGTGCGGGTGTAGCGGATGGTGTCGCCCACGGCTTCTGTTTTGCTGTGATAGCTGCCGAAACTGTAATCAACATCAATAGGCGGAGGCAGTTCGTCCACCACATAGCCCGGGGGAAGTTTGATTTCAAAGTTGTCGGCGTCGTGGCGCGGACCTTCAAATTCGATCGAATATTTTCTGGGTTCCTTCGTTTCGAGGACTCCACTGGCGTGCGAGCCGATGACGCGGGGACGAACGAGCAGGAGGTCGCCGGCCGTCTTTCCATAATCGAGTGCGACGAAGGACCAGTCGTACCCGAAAGGCAAGGAGTTCTGCTTGAGGTTGCTGACGGTGGCCTTGGTGATCTGGAAGGTGCCCATGGAGTGCGACATCATGGTCTCGATGGGCTTGATGCGGTCGGCATCTTTTTCGACATAGCGGAGAGTCATCCGCTGGTACCAGGCGGAATCGCCGACACGGGTTTCATGCACGCTCCCGCTGAGGGTACCGCGGGGATCGAGCGTGAGTTTGGCGGTGCGCGTGGTGCCGTTCGCCGTGGTGCTTAACTGCGGCAATCGGGTGAGTTCGCCGCCGCTGGGAGTGACCAGCAGGGCGTAGTTTGCCTGCAAGGGGCCGCGGAGTTCGCCGAATGGCGTGACCTCGTCGGTGGGATCGAAGAAAAGCAAACGGCCGAGTGCGGGGTGCTGAATGGTGGCGACAAGAGAGGGGTCGTTCGCGGTGTCAGGCAGATGGATGGCAAGAATGGCGTGGTTGAAGGAACCGACATGGGGAGGAGTGGCCGGGGTGACGCCGCCGCGGTTGGTGTTGATGACGACATGGTAGGAATCAATATTCAATTCCTTGAGCATGGAAGCGAGGAGAGTGGCTTTGTCTTTGCAATCTCCAAAGCGGCGGGTGAAGGTGTCCGGCGCTGGGTGCGGCTGCCAGCCGCCGATACCCAATTCGATGGCGACATAGCGGATGTCTTTCTGCATGAACTCGGCCAGGGCACGCATCTGGTCGACGGAATTCTTGCGGTTGGCGGTGAGTTCGGCAACCTTTTGCTTGATGGCAGGCGAAGCGTCGCGGCGATTTTGCAGCAGCCCGTTGTACCAAACGCCCATCTCGGACCAGGTCAGGAAACCGTGATTGGCCCCGCTGGGGGGAATCAGGCTGACAATCATGACACCCGCGATACCTCTCCAGGGAGGCATGAATTGCTCGTCTTTAATCTCCGGAACATTCCTGACAATCCACTGCCATTGATTGTTTCCCAACGTGCTGGGCTGGAGGTCGGGATGATTCAGCCAGACCGCCTTGTATTCCCAGCCAGGCGGAAGCTGGAGTGTGTACCGGGCTTCGCCGACAGGAACGCTCTCCTGGAAAGACCATTCATCCTGAAGGACGTAGGGGCGGTCTTCGTGTTCAACTTCAAAGCCGACGATGTTGCCCGGCTCCGCCGCGGGAATGGAAATCATCTTGACGCGCACGTCGGTGACGAGTTCTCCGCCTTCGACATCGGTATATCCCCGCTCCGTTGCATCCTTCTCTTTCACCTCGAAATCTTTTCCCTGAGCGGGGATGCACCAGCCATGGATGCTGGTGATTCGGGAGTCGGAATCAAAAGGCAAGGCAACCTTGCCAAAATGCCTGCCGTCGGGGCGAAGAATTTTGTAGGCACTGCGGTCGATTTCCTTGAGCTTGCCGTTCGGCTGCACCATCAGAATTTCTTCCGAATAGAGAAGGATGGCGTCTGTTTTTTCATCGTGTGGGGGCAGCGGGGCGCTGGTTAGCGCGTGCATCCAAGCGGGCGCATCGGCGGCGAACGACGGGCGCGGGAGGAGCGCGACGAGCAAGAGGAGCACGAGCGAGCCCATGGCCAGAGTCGCGGGCGCGCACGGAAATTTAATTGTTGGCCGAAGCAGCGCCAGGTTCGAAAACGATCTGTTTTTCATCACCGGATTTCACCACCAGAAAGAAGTTGCGTAACGATGGGTAGAGTTCCTTTTGCAGGAGAAAGAGGTCGCAGCGAAGCACACGTGTAACGTGAACGGCACCGGGCTTCTCTTCCACCGTGAGAATGTACTCGGCAGCCTTGGCGTCCTGATCCTCAGGCTTCGGCACGCTTCCTATTTTCCAGCCGGCGGGCAGCTCGACGGTGACATCGTCGGTTTTGCGGTACGGAAATTGGAAATAGATCGGATTTACGCGGTTGGTGTGCGCGAACATGCGTTTTTCAGTGGAACAAAATATTCCCGCGGGCATCAATGCTCGGCGGCCAGCGGAAGAGATCCAGCCGGGAATTTTGACTTCATACTCGGCAACCAGAGGCTTCTCGGAGCTCGCCCAGTCGGGCTGGTTCTTGAGTTCCACATCTACAGACGCCGGTACGTAATCCTTGAGGACTTCCTCGAGGTATTTCTTGCGCGCCTCCGCGTCCTGATTCCGCCATTCCTGCCTGCGGGTGGACGCCTGGAGGCCGGTGTAAGTGACCGTGACTCTTCCTTCAAGAGCGCCCTCGCCGGTGATTTTGAAGTCGGCCTTGCGGATGATTTGAGAGTCGGCGCTTTGCGGCAGGGGGGTGTCAATCCAGACGCCGCCGTCCTTGTTGAGTTTCAAGCCCTGCACACCGGTCTCCTTCCAGGGGAGGAAGCCGTAGGGCGCAAAGGCGGCGCCAGGGTTGAAGTACATCTCCTTGCCGTCAACCTTGACGATGGCGATATTGGAGTTGAGTTCGTCGCTGTTCATGCGGCTTTGCTGGAAAAAATAGTCATCGCGGGTGGCCACGAATGCCCCCGAGGCTTCAAAACCCGCGGCGCGAGCCAAGCCGACAAAGAGCCAGGTGAGGTCAGAATCACTCCCATAGCCATATTTGAGCACGTCGGCGGCGTTCTCGATTTTTTTCTGCTTTTCGCGCTTTTCCTCCTCAGCCGATTTGCGGGGCTCATAGCTGAGATTGCGAAACTGCTGGACTCGTTCGTAGATTTTCCGCAATTTTACGTCCTGAGAATCGGCGGGAGCAACGACGCCGGAAACGAAGCTTTCAAGCTCCTTGCGCTTGCTGACGAAGCTTTCCATCGAGTCGTAGCGCTTCCGTCCGTATTTGCGCCAGAATTTGGCGGGGTCCTCCTCAAACCCTTCCTGGCTGTAGAGGAAGAGAATGCGGAATTTCAATTCGTTTTCCGGGGGCATGTAGTCTTCCACCAGGAACGCGGGGATATCGTGCGCGGTCATGCGGACAACATGGTCGGGGTCCTGTTTGGGAGGGACCGTGCCCGCTGGCAAACCGGCGGGCCAGCTCCAGCGCACGGCCCACTCCGGGAAGGGTTTCAGGCTGAATTTGGCGAGCCGGGTGAAGAGCTGATCGCTGACGACCCAGTAGGAATTGAAGATATAGTAGTCCTCGTAGTCATAGTTGAAATGGTATTCGACGATGCTGCCCACCTGGACGTCGGGGATGTTAAATGTTTTTGCGCGGATCCTGGTTCCCTTGGTTTTTTCGATGGTTTTGTCGTAGACCTTACCGTCGAAATTGACGATTGTGCCGTCGGGGCGGATGGTACGGGCGCGAATGTTGCTGATGTTCATGCTGGCGTCCAGCTTGTAATAAGGGATTTCGATATTGGCAAACTGACGGCCTTCCTCGGTGAGGATCTTGATGCGGACATAGTTGTATTCGGTGGAGGCATGGCTGGCGTCTTTGCGGTCGACCTGGCGATAGAGATAGATGGCGGGGGCGCCGGGCGCTTTGGGGTCGCCGGTCATTTTGAGGTCGGCGGGGTCGATAGGCTGCCACTCGTCGCCCGAGGCGGTGGGGAGGAACGGCCGGAACAACAAAGCGGCAGTGAAGAGAATCAGAAGAAGACCCGGGCGGCGGAGTTTCACGAAAGGCTCCTGATGAAAAGGATGGGCGCCGGAAGATGCGGAGTGGCCAATCCCAATCCAGAGCCGGAATTATCGAGGCCTGGGAATGGGAGAACCACTAAGCCCCCACAGAGCGGACCTGCTGTCAATTGCAGGTGACAATACTGACTAGTGAGGGGGTTGTCAAGAGAACGTGTGGGGTGAAAGCATCGTGGAAGGCGGCTGGGGAATGCCGGGGAGGAGAACGCCATCCGGGAGAATGGCGCTCCCGGCGGAGGAAGCGCTTTGCCGGCGGGCCGTGGTGGGGCATAATCCGGGCACACGGAAACAAACGAACGTTCGAAACGAACTGACGAAGATTCAGGGAGGAAACGGTGAGCGACCGTCCATGGAGTTCCACGGCACCCGCGGCAGAATTTCGGCCGTATGTGCCGGCTGAGCAGAAGCTGGCCGAATTTTCCTTGCGGGCGGTGATCCTCGGCGGATTTTTCGGGCTGCTTTTCGGCGCGGTGACGGTATACGTGGGATTACGCGCCGGACTGACGGTGTCGGCATCAATTCCAATTTCGGTTTTGTCCATCAGCATCCTGCGGGCGTTCGGGCGCTCGACGATTCTCGAGAACAACATTGTGCAGACGACGGGGTCGGCGGGGGAATCGCTGGCGGCGGGGGTGATGTTCACACTGCCGGCGCTGATTTTCCTGGGATTCAGCTCCGACTTCACCTTCTGGCGGATTTTTCCGATCGCGCTTCTGGGCGGGTGGCTGGGTGTTCTGTTCATGGTTCCCATCCGGCGGCAGCTGATCGTGAAGGAGCACGGCAACCTGGCTTTCCCTGAAGGGACAGCCTGTGCTGACGTGCTGGTTGCGGGAGAGCGCGGCGGATCGTTTGCCGGGCGCGTCTTCTGGGGACTGGGTCTGGGCGGAGTTTACACCTTCCTGATGAACACAGTGCAAGCGTGGACTGGGCAACCGGAAGCGCGCCCCGGTTGGTTTCCCGGCGCATCGTTCCGCGCCGCAATCACTTCGGAATATCTGGGCGTCGGCTACATCATCGGGCCGCGGGTGGCGGGGATTCTGTTCGCGGGAGGGATCGTGTCGTGGCTAGTGATGATGCCGGCCATCAAGTTTTATGGCCAACTGGCCGGCAACACACCGATCTATCCGTCTACAATTCCGATTCCGCTGATGTCGCCCGACCAGATTTGGAGCAGCTACATTCGCCCGATGGGCGCCGGCGCGGTTGCCGCCTCGGGGCTGATCACGCTGCTGCGGACAATGCCAACGATCATCTCCGCACTCCGTGCCGGTCTGAAAGACGTCCGTGCGGAAGGTAGCAGCCATTCCGACTCTTCCAGTCGCCTCGATTATGAGGTTCCCATGCGGTGGGTTGTCGGCGGGTCGATCGTCATCGTGGCCATGATCTGGGCCGTACTTACGTTCTTCCCCATCCAGGGAGCGCAAACGGAGTGGTACCAAAACCTCTTTGCGGCCGTGTTCGTGGTGGTCTTCGGATTCCTGTTTGTAACTGTTGCGGGGCGCATCAGCGGGTTGCTGGGCAATTCCTCCAATCCGATCAGCGGAATGAGCATCGCAACACTGATGGCGACCTGTGCCATCTTCTTTCTTGCCGGATGGACCAGTCCCCGATACGCAGTCCTGGCGCTGATGATCGGAGGGGCGGTATGCATCGCGGCGGCGATTGCCGGGGCCACTTCCCAGGATTTAAAGACCGGCTATCTGGTGGGCGCAACTCCTTTCTGGCAGCAGATGGGGCTGCTGGTTGGCGTCACCGTTTCGACCGTGGCCATCGGCGCCACGCTGAACCTGATGAACAAGGGGCTGACGAAATACATCCCAACGACGATTCCCGTGAACATACAGGCTTTGCCAAGCGGGGTGAAAATCGAGCGCGATACGTTCGTTTATCAAAACAGGAGCTACGTTCTGGTGAATTCGCTGGGCTCGCATGAAATTCCCGACGGAGAGTATCTCTACGACGCGGGCAGCAAGGAAATCGAGTTTCAGTGGGCGCAAGGCATCGGCAGCGACAAAGCACCCGCGCCCCAGGCGCGGCTGATGGCCACAGTCATCAATGGAATTCTCAATCAGCGACTGCCGTGGCGGCTGGTGCTGATGGGCGTGGCGCTGGTGATCGCAGTGGAGATCCTCGGAGTGCGCTCACTGGCCTTTGCCACCGGGTCCTATCTTTCCATTGCCACCACCGGGGCGATGTTTGCCGGAGGCCTGATCCGCTGGCTGGTGGAAGTGACCACAAAGGAAAAAGACGAGGGCGAAGCAAGCCCCGGCGCGTTGTTCTCTTCCGGATTGATCGCGGCGGGAGGCGTGTTTGGATTGCTGGCCATCGTTTTGCGAGTGGTTGCCGACGCCGCAAAACCGGAAAGTTTTCTGGCCCGGCTGCCGGATTGGCTGGCCTTTGGGCCGAGGCACTGGGCTTCACTGGCGTTCAACGAAAAACTGGCAATGCCGACGCAGGCGCAATCGCTGCTGGGCGTGCTGATGTTCGGACTGCTGGCAGCCTCGCTGTTTTATTTCGCGCGGAAGAAGCTGGATTGAAGGGGCGGCAAGGGACGGGGGAACGTACAACAGCCAGCACATGCGGCACCCGCACGAATGCGCAGGAGTAACCGTACAGGGCTGGCCGGGCTGAACCCCGCCGGCTGGGGGAAACACCCTTTTGACTGGGTGGCCGGGGCCGCCGTACACTGCAGTAATGAGGTCGACCTTCGCGCCGCGGGTGGGATTTGATTGGCGCGGATTTATCACGCCTGCGGTAAAACTCCTGGTGTTGATTTGCGCCGGTGTGTTTCTGGTGCAGACACTGGTCGCGGACCTTTTCCCTCCCTATGCGACAGCATGGGTGAATCACTGGTTCGGACTGGTTCCCCTGGGGCCGATTCCCGGGCTGCGTTTGTGGCAGCCGGTTACCTACATTTTTCTCCACGGCGGGTTGGGGCATCTGCTGATCAATATGCTGATGCTGTGGATGTTCGGGCGCGAATTGGAGCTGGTGTGGGGAAAGCAGCGGTTCCTGAACTACTTTTTCATCTGCGGAGTGGGCGCCGGAATTATCACGGTGCTCGTCAAAGTGACGCCGATGATCTGGGGCCACCGGCCGGATGACATTCCGACGATTGGGGCGTCGGGAGCGATATTCGGAATTCTGATCGCGAATGCGATTCTGTTTCCGGACCGGCGCATCTGGCTGTTTCCCTTGCCGCTGACGATTCCCATGCGGCCGTTCGTGGCGGTGATGGGTGCGGTGGAATTCTTTGGAACGCTGGGATCGGTCGACGGTGTGAGCCACTTTTGCCACCTGGGCGGGATGCTGATTGGGTGGATTTATTTGCGGCGCGGGTCGTTTTTGTACCGCGTGCGGAATGAAATGGCGGATTGGCGATACGAGCGGAACCGCAAGAAATTTCAGGTGTACATGAAGAAGGAGAAAGAGGAGCCGCCTTCGCGGCCGGATAGCTGGGTGAATTGAGAAGGTTGCTTTGCCCGGATCACTTTTTGGAAGGACTTTACCTTGAGGTCCTTCGGGCATCCTCGCCGGATGCCCTCAGGATGAGAAGTTTTGCTGTGGTTCGCGCCTAGAAGAAAATATTCCCTCGCAGGCCCATTACAGACCGCCGATAACGTGGAATTTCATGAAGTTAGTGGTGCCGCGGATGCCCATGGGTGTGCCCGCGACGATACCGATGACGTCGCCTTTTTTGACCAGGCGCTCTTCGAGGAGGCGCTTTTCGGCAATATCGGCGAGGCCGTCGATCTTCTTGATGTCGGAGATGTGGCGGGAAGTGACGCCCCAGAAAAGCGACATGCGGCGGCGCGTGGAGGCCTCGGGAGAAAACGCGACGATCGGAACGAGCGGGCGATACCGAGAGACCAGCCGCGCGGTGAACCCGCTGTGCGTGAAGACAGCGATGAGCTTCATGTGGAGTTCGCGAGAGGCGTGGCAAACGAGTTCGGCGACAGTTTCGGCGACCTTGAGCTGCTCCTGCGCAGTGGTGGGCCGCGGATATTCCCGAACGCTGGCTTCGGCTTCCTCGATGATGCGGGCCATCATGGAAACGGTTTCGATGGGATATTTTCCGGAAGCGGTTTCAGCGGAAAGCATTACGGCATCGGAACCGTCAAAAATCGCGTTGGCCACGTCGGAGGCTTCCGCGCGCGTGGGGCGTGGATTCTGGGTCATGGATTCGAGCATCTGCGTGGCGGTGATCACCGGACGGCGGAACTCGCGAGCGCGGGCGATGATGTTTTTCTGAACGACAGGCACGGTTTCGGGATTCATCTCCACGCCGAGGTCGCCCCGCGCGACCATCACGCCATCGGAAACGCGCAAGATGCCTTCCAGATTTTCGATGGCTTCCGGCTTTTCGAGCTTGGAGATTACCGGCGTGTCTTTTTTGGCGCGGCGAATCAAGGCTTTCGCGAGCAAGACGTCTTCCGGGCGCCGGACGAAGCTGGCGGCTATGAAGTCAACATTGTGATCCAGCGCGAAACGCAGGTCTATCCGGTCTTTCGGCGTTAACGCGGGAACCCGCAACTTCACGCCTGGCAGATTGATGCCCTTGTGCTCGCCGAGCGATCCGCCATTGACGACACGGCAAATCACTTCCTGGCCGCGGACTTTTTCGACGCGGAGTTCGATAAGGCCGTCGGAGAGAAGGATGCGGTCGCCGGACTTCACTTCGCGTGGCAGCGGCCGAAAGGTGGTGTTGACGCGGGTGGAATCACCGAGGATTTTTGCCGTGGTGATGATGAACTGCTGGCCGGAACGCAGGTTGACGGTGCCGCCGCCGGCAAGCGCGCCGGTGCGGATCTTTGGGCCCTGCAGGTCGGCGAGAATGCCAACGGTCTTGCCGAGTTCGGCGGCCGCGGCATGCACCATGGCGATCGACTGCGCGTGGGTTTCATGCGTGCCATGGGAAAAATTGAGGCGCGCCACGTCCATGCCGGCTTCGAGCAGACGGCGGATCATGCGGGGCGAATTGGTGGCCGGACCGAGCGTGCAGACGATCTTGGAGTGGCGCGAGTTCATCGGTGTGTAGGGTTCAATTGTAGAACAGTTAGTTGGTTACCTGCTGACGGAAAACTCCGCGACGATCCGGACTACCAGGTCCACGCCCTTGGGGAACGCGGCGAGCGGCAAGCGTTCTTCGTCGCCGTGAACTCGGGCGTCGTCGGCTTCGCTCACCGGGAATGGGCGGAGTCCGTAAGCCTGCACGTTGTGCAGGCGAAGTTGCGCGGAGTCCGTGGCGCCGGTGGACATGAACGGGATCACCGGGGCACCGCCGAATTCCTGGGCGCTGACCCTGGTGATGAGGTTGAAGAAATCGTTTTCAAGAGAGGAGTTCGGCGCCGCGAGGCCGCCTTCCGAAGCGATCTCGAAGTGAACTTGCGGATCGTTGACGAGCTTTTTCAAATCGTTGACCAGGACGTCGATGGTGTCTCCAGGAAGCAAGCGGATGTTCAGGACGGCGTGCGCCTCTGAGGGAATCACATTGCCGCGGAAGCCGGCTTCGAGGATGGTGGGCGCGATGGTGTCTCGCATCATGGAATTCCACATCGGATTGGCATCCGCGAGGAAGCGCTGGGCATGTTCGCCGCGGTCGGGGGTGTCGATCACGCGCATCCATTTGCTGGTTTCCTCGTCTTCGAGCGGGGCCAAGGATTCGAAATAGCGTCGGACGATGGATGTGAGACGCACGGGCGTGCTGTAGTTGCCGATTTTGTCTAAAGCCGAGGCCAGATGGACGACAGGATTCTCCTTGGTCGGCATGGAAGCATGGCCGCCCCTGCCGGTGACGGTGAGACCCACGTTTACGGAAACCTTTTCGCCGGCCTGCAGCGCCACGTATTGCACCTTGCCGTCTTTCCCGAGGACGACTTTGCCGCCTTCGTTCAAGGCAAAACCCGCAGCGATTTTGTCCCAATGCTTCGCGACGAGCATCTTGATGCTGGCGTCGCCGAACTGCTCCTCGTCGGCAGTGCCCAAGAAAATGACGTCGCGATTGATGTGTACGTTGCCGCGCTTGAGGGCGATGAACGCGGCGAGATTCGCGGCGAGCATGCTTTTGTCGTCGAGGGAGCCGCGGCCCCAGATGTAGCCGTCCTTGATGACGCCACCGAAGGGATCCACGGACCATTTTCCGCGGTCCACGCCGACAACATCCATGTGGGCGACCAGCAGAAGTGCTTTCGAAGGATCGGCGACGGCGCTGCTGCGCAGGCGGGCCACAACAGCGCTGCGGCCCGGCGCGAGGTCGAGGATCTCGGCGGCAATGCCTTCCTTGGCGAGAACCCCTGCGATGTATTTGGCGGCGGCCTGCTCATTGCCCGGAGGATTGGTGGTGTTAATCTTGAGGAGTTCGACGAGCCAGTTCTGGGCCTCCAATGCCAGGGCAACTGTGTCGCCGACCAGCGGCGGAGCTTGCGGAATGCCCAGCGAAGGAGGCTTCTGTGAGACTTGCGCGTTCAAATTGCAACCGAGAAATCCCGACAGGAACAACAGGCTAAGAATTGAAAGAGAAATGTGCCTGCGCAGCACGTAAACACCCCCCAGGTATGATTGCGTTTTGCCACCAGTAAATTCCATACTAGCATGCAGTCTCGGGAGAGCCGGAATTCGCGGCGCGGGGCGTTACGTATTTCATACGGGATATGTCCTACCACGAGACGACGCGGCGCGCAAAATGGGCATCTAAGCAAATGCCGGGGAACTTAGGGGAAAAACGGATGAAAGCCTTCTATTGGCAGGCCACAGTGCGGGTGGGAATGGCGGCCGGAATGCTGGCCGCGGGGTGCGCGATGATTCGGGCGCAGGCTCCCGCGGGGCCGCAGCCGACCTCGCCAGCGCAGGAAAATCCGGCGCCCGCGCAGAAGCCCGCCGCGCCGCAACAACAGAAACCTCAGGAAGCTGGAGTATCGATTTCCGTCGAAGTGCCAGTGGTGACGCTGGACGTGGTGGCGGCGACGCAAAACGGCGACATTATCCCGGGGCTGAAAAAAGAGAATTTCCGGGTATTGGAGGACGGGCAGCCACAGGCCATCACGAACTTCGGGCCGACGGATGCGCCGATTACGATGGTGGTGCTGATGGAATTCAGCGCGCGGTTTTATGGATATTTCGGTTATCAGGCCAAGTATTGGGCTGGGGCGCTGTTTCCCAACCTGAATCAGAAGGATTGGGTGGCGCTCGTTACGTTTGATATGCGGCCGCGGACGGAAGTGGACTTCACACAGAACAAACAAGAGGTGGAGACGGCGATTTATCATTTGTATTATCCGGGATTCAGCGAATCGAACCTGTTTGATGCGCTCCTCGATACGAACGAGCGGCTGAAGGACGTGAAGGGGAAAAAGGCGATTCTGGTGCTGGCGTCCGGAGTGGACACGTTTTCCAAACACACCCTGGACCAGACGATGAAACAACTTCGCGGCACGGACACCACCATTTTTGCGGTGGGGCTGGACAAGCCGCTGAGCAATTACCTGGAATTGCATCGCGCGCTGGGCACGATGAACCGGATGGATTTTCTGCAGGCGGAGAATCAGTTGAAGACCTTTTCGCAAATGACCGGGGGATTTGCCTGGTTTCCGCAATTTGATGGGGAGATTCCCGGGATTATGAAGGAGGTGGCGGCGTTCCTGAGGCACCAGTACAGCCTGTCGTATACGCCTTCGAATCAGAACCAGGACGGTAAGTTCCGGAAGATCAAGGTGGAGCTGGTGGCGCCGGATGGCGGGCCGCTGGTGGTTACTGACCAAAAGGGAAAGAAGCAGAAGATTGTGGTGTATACGCGGGAAGGATACCAGTCGGTGAAGGGCGGGGTGGGAGATTAGGCCCCGTTGGGTGAGGACTTTTTTTGAGTGCGGCGGCGGGCCGCCGCTTTTGAGAGTTACAGATGAGACTGAATCTAGTTTGGGAGACTGTGGTTCGAGAGTAAAAGCGAGAGCTGCTCTCCCGCACCGCAAAAAGGGCACCTCCGCAGAGAATTCGGGTGAGTTAGATCAGTAGCCGCGGTGGAGATCGACTTGATTGAAGAGTTCGCGGCCGTCGAACCAGCGTTCCAATAAATCCAGGAGCAAGGAAGTTTGGCGCGGCCAGAGGCGGTCGCTGACGGCGCTGGTGTGCGGAGTGATGAGCAAGTTCGGGGCCCTCCAGAGCGGATCGGCGGCAGGAAGAGGTTCAGGGTCGGTGACGTCCAGAGCGGCGCCGGCGATTTTTTTCTGCTGCAGGGCGGCGAGTAGGGCGGAAGGATCGAGCAGAGAACCGCGCGCAACATTGATGAGGCGGGCGGTGGGCTTCATGAGGGCGAGTTCGGGTGCGCCAATAAGGTGTTTTGTCTCGCTAGTTTCAGGCGCGCTGACGACTACGAAATCGGCTTCTGACAACACATCGTGAAGCTGACCGATGGAGACGATTCTATGGGCGAATGCCGAGTCACCTTTGCCGGAACGGGAGACGCCCCAGACGCGCATGTCGAACGCTTTCGCGCGGCGTGCCAGTTCCTGGCCGATGGAGCCGTAACCCACGATGAGAAGGACCTGGCCGCTCAGTTCGGTGAGATGCTGCGGCTGATCCCAGAGTTCCTGCTGGGCCCAGCGCGCCTGATCCTGATAGCGCACGGAATCCGGAAAATTGCGAGCCAAGGCGATTAGCAGACCGATGGTGTGCTCGGCCATGGGCACGGAAAAGATGCCGCTGGGATTGGTCACCAGGATGCCGGAATCCCGCAATTCCGGGTACATAAGTTGCGCCACGCCCGCCGCCGTCGAATGAATCCATTTCAATTTCTTGGCGACGGCGAGTTGGCTCGCTCGCAGCGAGTAGCCGACGAAGATGTCCGTGTCGGGGAGTTCCTGGGGAAGGAGGTCGTAATCGGGAAGGTGCACGACGTGGATGCTGGGCCAGCGCTTTTGAATGACTTCGTCGAGCGAAGCGGGTGGGCGCCATACGGTGAAGGGGTGCCACACGCAGATGGTGAGCTTGGTGTTTTCTGGCGTGGTGCGCGTCATTTACGTTTTTGGCTTGAGGCGGAGGTCGCGGCCGGTCATGTCCGGGGGCGCGGACTCGCCCAAGATGCCGAGCATGGTGGGGGCGATGTCGCGGAGGGCGCCGCCGGGGGCGAGTCGGAGCGCATCGTTTTCGGTGACGCAGATGAAGGGGACGGGATTGGTGGTGTGGTAGGTGTGCGGACCGCCGGTGCTGGGGTCAATCATGGTTTCGGCGTTGCCGTGATCGGCGGTAATGATCCAGGCCCCGCCGCGAGGTTTCAGCGACTGATAGATCCGAGCGAGGCCCGCGTCCACGGCTTCGACGGCTTTGATGGCGGCTTCGAGTTTGCCGGAGTGGCCGACCATGTCGGCGTTAGCGTAATTCATGATGATGGCGTCGAACTCGCCCTTCTCGATGGCTTTCACGACCGTATCGGTGATTCCTTCGGCGGACATTTCGGGCTTGAGATCGTAGGTGGCCACTTTTGGGGACGGAACGAGGATGCGTTCTTCGCCGGTGAACGGTTTTTCGACGCCGCCGTTGAAGAAATAGGTGACGTGGGCGTATTTTTCGGTTTCCGCGCAGCGCAGATTCTTGTATTGCAAGTCCTCGAAGACCTGCGCGAGGATCTGCTCGAGCTTTTCCGGCGTGATGACGCACTTGAGCCACGGCCAGTTTTTGTCGTACTTGGTCATGCCGACGAAGAAGAGATCTTTGGGGCGCTTGGGGTCAACAAATTTGTCGAAGTCGGGGGCTTCGAGGGCATAGGTGATCTGGCGGGCGCGGTCGGCGCGGAAATTGTAGAAGATGACCGCGTCGTCGTCGCGAATCAGTCCCACGGGGGGCGCGGCTGGCCCGGCACCCCGTGTGATTACGATGGGCTTGACGAATTCGTCGGTGACGCCGTGTCCGTAGCTCTGCTCGAGCGCGGCGACCGGGTCGTCGGATTTGGTTTCCGCTTCGCCGTGGACGAGGGCGCGATAGGCGAGTTCAATGCGCTCCCAGCGGTTGTCGCGATCCATCGCGTAATAGCGGCCGACGAGCGTGGCGATTTCCCCGATGCCCAATTCGCGCATTTTCTGCTGGAGCTGCCGGACAAAATCGCGGCCGCTGTTGGGCGGGGTGTCGCGGCCATCCATGAAGCAGTGGACGAAGACCTTTTCGACTTTCCACTGCTTGGCCATTTCTAGGAGCGCGAAGAGATGGTTGATGTGCGAATGGACGCCGCCATCGCTGAGGAGGCCGATGAAGTGCAACTGGCGCTGACGGCCGCGTTCGACGGCCTGCTGGAAGAGCGGGACCTGATCGAGCTGCTTGTTGGCAATGAGCAGATCGATCCGCGTGATGTCCATGTGCACGATGCGGCCGGCGCCGATGTTCAGGTGGCCGACTTCGCTGTTGCCCATCTGGCCTGCGGGCAGGCCGACGGCGGGGCCGGAAGTTTGGATCCGCGTGTTGGGAAATTTGCGGAGGAGTTCGTCGTAAGTGGGTTTGCGGGCCAGGGCGACGGCGTTGCCTTTGGTTTCGGCACGGTAGCCCCAGCCATCGAGGACGGTGAGTACGAGCGGTTTCGGTCGTTTTGCCATGGCCCCCCAGAATACACGCAAAGAATTGAGCGTGCCATGACAGCGGGCCTGTAGTTCGCGTCATAACCGTGAAGTGGGCGAACCTCCATGGATAACCTGCCCCGACGGACAGGTAAATGATTGTTCAAAACCGCTCGCGCTTGGCACACCCGTCTCACCGCCTCGCGATGTATCGAGCGTGATCGAGGAGTTTGACAAGGACCACGAGCGGTACAGCAAATTTCAACTTCAGCAAGAAGCTTACCAGCTGAATGCGCAGGGGATGCCTACCTGCTGACTGACAAAGTATTCAACCGGGGCATCCAGAATTTCTTCAATCCATTTGTAAAACGGATCTCGCTCACGACAGCGCTCTTTTCACTACTGGTGGTTGCCGTTTTGCCACTCTACGGAATCCTGAAGCTGGCCCCGGCAATGACGGAAGACTTTGGACCCATGGGCGCGCGATCGCTCTTTCACCCTCTAGACTTTGGCGATTCTCGGGTGCTATTTGCTGACCGGCGTGATCCTGGGCTTTATCGCTGAATCGCAATCCTACGTCTGGGTCATTTTGGTAGCCTACATTCCCGCGCACCTCATCGCGGGCTGGTCGTTCGGCGGGTTGCCTTACAGCACCCTCGCATTCGGGGTGAGTTATTCCGTGTGCCAGGCGAAGCGCAAACGGCAGTTGATCCTGCAAACCTGAAATTACAACGCCAGCTCAGCTAGCGAACTCGCGGAGGGCGGCGAGGAGGCGGTCGACTTCTTCGGCGGTGTTGTAGTGGACGAGGCCGATGCGGAGCATGCCGCCTTCTGATTCGACACCCAGGCGTTCGCTCAAATTCAGGGCGTAGTAGTTGCCGTCCCACGTGAAGATGCCGCGTTCGCCGAGGGATGTGGCGATGGCGGTGGGATGGTGATTGCCGATCCGAAGGGAAAGCGTAGAGCAGCGTTCGGCGGAGCGCTGCTGATCCGTGATGCCGTAAACGCGGGCGCCGGGGATGGCTTTCAGGCCTTCGATGAGACGCCAGATGATTTCCGTTTCATGAGCGACGGTGGAGTGATAGGCCGCGGCGAGGGCTTCGCGTCGCGTTCCGACGCTTGCGTCGCAGCGGCGGCCGAGTTCGGCGAGGTATTCAACGGCGGCGCCGATGCCGGCAATCAGTTCGTGAATCTGCGTCCCGCTTTCCCAGCGATCGGGAATCTGGTCGGTCGACGGCCGCACCTTGTATGGACGGAATGACTGCAGGTGCTGGCGCTTGCCGTACAGCGCGCCCATGTGGGGGCCGAAGAATTTGTAGGGCGAGCAGACGAGGAAATCGCAGTCGAGGGTTTTGACGTCAATCAGGCCGTGCGGGGCATAGTGGACGGCATCGATATAAATCATGGCGCCAGCGGCGTGGGCGAGCCGGATGATTTCTGCAACGGGGTTGATTGTGCCTACGGAATTGGAAGCGTAACCCACGGCGACGAGGCGCGTCCGCTCGTTGAGTTTGCTCTTCAAATCGTCGAGGTCGAGAGTGCAATCGGCTTCGCGAATGTCCGCCTGGCGAATGATCACACCCTTTTCTTCAAGTGCCTTCCAGGGGGAATAATTGGCGTCGTGATCGAGCGTGGTGAGCAGGATTTCGTCGCCCGGGTTCAGGTCGCGGGCGATGGCGCGGGAGAGCGCGTAGGTGATGCTGGTCATGTTCTGGCCAAAGACCACTTCGTCTTTTTCGCAATGGAAGAGATCAGCCATGGCGGCGCGCGCGTGGGCGATGACTTCCTCGGTGCGACGGCTGGTGAGAAACGCACCACCGGTGTTGGCGTTGGCGCTGAGGAAATAACTTTGGATCGCGTGGATCACTTGCGTGGGCACCTGTGTTCCGGCGGGGCCATCGAGAAACGCGGCGGTGTGGCCGCCCACCTGCGTTTTTAACGAGGGAAACTGGGAGCGCACCCAGGCGATATCCAAAGCAGATGTGGCGCGTACGTTCAAACCGGGTGTGGTCATAGCTCTTTTCTCGCGCGAAAGTGGAATGCGACAGTCCAGGGATTAGTTTCTCACACTGGTAGGGCAGTTGTACTCTGAAGCTGGCGTGGGCCGTGCGGTGGCTCTCAATCTGCGCCAATATGCGGAAACCTGCCGAGCAGGGCGCACTGACGCGCCGGGATTTTCTTGACGTGTGCGTCAGGGGCACCATCGCTCTCGGCGCTGAACTGAGCGGTCGTTCGAATTCCGGGGCCGCCACGGTGTCGCACGGCGCCTGCCACCATGATTGCCCGGACACCTGCGCGTGGCTGTTCCCGGAGCATTCGCGAGGCTGCCAGCCCCTCCGAACCGCGTGATACCATCGAATCAGGTGTAATCCACTCATGCCGCGATGGCGCCGGCTATCAACTCCGCGCCGTGTTTCATTCCGAGGTCTTCCATGCCCGATTCGTTTGCAGTGAGCGACCGCACGCGGGTTGTGCGCGAAGCTAACCGCGCGGTGTACGATCGCGAGGCCATTTACAAGATTTTGGACGAGGGATTCGTTTGCCACGTTGGCTTTGCGGCGGAGGGCCAACCGTTTGTGATTCCCACCATGTTCGCGCGCGTGGGCGATGCGATTTATTTTCACGGCTCGGCGGCGAGCCGGATGCTGCGCGGGGCCGGTAGCGGTTTGCCCGTCTGCATCACGGTGACGCTGCTAGACGGGCTGGTGCTGGCGCGGTCGGTGTTCAATCACTCGATGAACTACCGGTCGGTGGTGGCGCTAGGCACCGCGACACTGATCAGCGAACCCGCAGAAAAACTGGCGGCGTTGCGGGCGTTTACGGAAAAGCTGATTCCCGGGCGCTGGGAAGATGCGCGGCAACCGAACGAACAGGAATTGAAAGCCACCAGCATCCTGAAATTACCGCTGACGGAAGTTTCCGCGAAGGTGCGGACCGGCGATGTGGAAGATGACGCGCCGGATTACGCGCTGCCTGTCTGGGCCGGCATTGTTCCGTTGCGGCTGGTGGCGGATGCGGCGATTCGCGATGAACGCTCTGACGCTTCGATTCCCACGCCGCCCTACGCGGCACATTTTCGCAGGTGAGCCATGAGCGAATCTAGTTCGGCATTCAACCGGGCGCCGATTAAACCCATTGTGGCGATTGCGGCCCTCGAATCGTTGGACATTCGGGTGGGCACGATTCAGAAGGTGGAAGAGGTGACGCGCTCGGAGAAGCTGCTGAAGTTGACGGTCAGCTTTGGCGATCACACGCGGTCGATTCTGGCGGGGATCAGGAAGGAAAGAGAGAACCCGCGGGAAATTGAGGGCCGTCAGGCTCTGTTTGTGGTGAATCTGGAGCCGCGAAAGATGGCCGGGGAAATTTCCGAAGGGATGCTTTTTGATATCGGCTACGCGGACGGCGTAAGGCCGGTGCTGGCAACGCCGGAGAAGCCCGTGCCGGATGGAACGCGGGCGGGCTAAAGGGTCGGGTGTTGCGGTTTTCTGGCTGCGGCGGCTCCGCCGCCCCTTTTGGGGATTACAGTTGGCCATCAAAATTAGCTTGGGAGATTGCGTTTTCACCGCTAAAGCGAGAGCTGAGCTCCCGCACCCAAAACCAAGAGCGGCCCGAGTCAGAAGGCGGGCTCAACACTTGGCGGCGCGGAGGAAATCGGCCAGCAGGCCGTAGCCGGTGGCTTCGATGCCCGGATTGTGCTCCACGAGAGAAATACTCATCACATCAAGATCGAAGCGAATAGCGGAACTGGTACCTTCCAGGCCGGCCATGGGATCGGACATGAGCAGGAGTTCCGGGCCGACGCGGCATTCGACGCCGTCGCCGCGGCGCTCGGCGCGGCAGATCAGTTTGTAGCGCATGCCAGCCGCGCGCACGGACCGTATTTTTTCTTCGCTGAGTTCGCGGATGCCGGTGCGCTGCACCTGCTCAATGCGCAGCGGAACGCCCATTAAAACGTTGACGATCGCGGTGACCTTAACGGTCGCGTCCCAGCCATCCAGGTCGTGCGTCGGGTCGGTTTCGGCGATGCCTGCGGCTTGCGCGCGTTTGACGGCTTCGTCGAGAGAACGGCCCTTTTCCATTTCGGTGAGCACGACATTGGTGGTGGAATTCAGGACGCCGGCGAAACCACGCAACTCGGTGGCAGGAAGGCCCAACGGAAAAAGCGAGAAGATGGGCGCACCGTCCATCACAGTGGATTCGAACAGGAATTGCTTGCCCCTTGCTTTGGCAAGCCCCGCGAGCCGCTGGTAATCGTGGACCAGCGGCCCTTTATTGGCGCTGATGGCGTGGGCCCCGGCTTCGAGTGCGGCGACCAGATGATCGATGGCAGGTTGGCCCGAATGCGTGTCCAGAGAGCTGGCCTCAAACAGCACATCGGCTTTGGAGCGCTCGAGCCACTCGCGGACGTTGCGCGGCGGATTGGCGAGTTGGGGAAAATGACTGCTCAGCGCGGCGATCGGGTTCAGGCCTTCGGGCTCGGCGATCCAGCCGATGCGGCGGGTGGCGATTCCGGTGAGGCGCCAGCGAACATCGTATTTGCGACGCAGCTCGCTTTCCTTGGAGATGAGCAGGCGCAGGAGGGCGCGCCCCACGTGCCCGAAGCCGACGATGGCGAGATTGTAGGAAGGGATGAGAGGTCTCCTGGCGAGCGAATCGCGCGGAAATTATAGCGGATTTTGGGCGGAGTTTATGGGAGAGCGGCCGACCGGGTCGGCCGCTCTTAAGGGTCAAGATTAGCCTCCTCGATTGATTGGGGAGGCAGCGATTGCACCTTAAAAGAGGCAGCCGGGCTCCCGCACTCAAAAAAAGGCGGCTTTAGTGGAGGGCGGATAATTTTGCGGCGGCTTCGTTAATCAGTGCGACTTCTTGGTGCAGTGTTTTCGCGGCTACGCCGACTTGCTCTTCGGCTTCCCTCCAGCGCTTGAGTTCCAGGGCTTCGCGGACGCCCGGGATGGTTTTTGCTTCGTAACCCGTATACTGGCCGGGAGCGTAGATTTCGTGCTTGAACCAGGGGCGGCCCGGGAGGCCTTCGGGATTGGTGAGGCGGCGCTCGCTGTCCATCAGCAGATGGTTTAGCTCCTCTGCTGAGGCGGAAGTGTTTGCCAGGTCGCCGCGCGTATCGGCTTCGGCATAAGCCTTTCTGTAGGCCTCGGCGGCCTTTGCGAGCTCGGCGATGACGTTGTCGAGGGGCGCGAAATTGATAAACGGGGCGATATCTTCATGTTTGGGCGCGACCGTGGGATGTTTTGGGTCGTTGATGGCCTGGAAGACTCCTTCCTCAATTTCCTTGTTGCGTTCGCGGATCTCGTCCTGCTTTTGTTGCAGCAGGGTTTTGAGTTCCTTCACGTAGGTTTGCATGGTGTCGGCGAAATCGGTGAACTCAAAGGGCAGAATATCCGCGTCGGCGAGACGGATTACGGCTGTGCCGGAGGTCTGCGCAAGGGCGCGGCCGTAGACGAACTCCGTATCGCTGAAGTGGGTGAACCAGTAGAAATCGTCATAAATGGAATGGTAGATGCCGCCGCCGTCTTCACCGCCGTAGCCGATATTGAGAGAGGCGATTCCGTCGTGCTGCACGAAGGCGCCGTAATCGGAACCGGAACCGAGCGCGCCGATGCGAAGATCGGTGCGGTTGCGGGCTTCCGCGCGATCGTCGGCGGTGGTGGCAGTGGAGATTGTCTGAAGTTGTGCGCGCTTCCAGACGGAAAGTTTGGTTTCGGGATCCTCGACGTCGCGGACAACATCGTTGATGAATTTTTCGAGCGTGTGCGAACCTTCGGCGTCAAAATAACCGCGGCCATTGGTGTCGGAGTTGATGTAGACGACGGCATGCTTCATCAAGTCGTCGCCGTGGTCTTCCACCCATTCGGTCGAGCCGATCAGGCCGGGCTCTTCGCCATCCCATGCGCAATAGATGATGGTGCGTTTGGGCTTCCAGCCTGTTTTCAGGAGTTCGCCGAAGGCGCGCGCTTCTTCGAGTTCGGCAACCAGGCCGGAGATGGGATCTTCCGCCCCGTTGACCCACGCGTCGTGATGATTGCCGCGGATCACCCACTGGTCGGGAATGGTGCTGCCGGGAATTCTGGCGATGACGTCGTAGATCGGCTTCAGATCCCAATTCGATTTCATTTTCAAATGGACTTTGAGCGTGCTGGGGCCGACGTGATAGGTGAGCGGAAGACTTCCGCGCCACTCGGTGGGCGCAACCGGGCCGGTGAGCGCGGCCAGCAGCGGCTGCGCATCGCCATAGGAAATGGGCAGCACGGGAATTTTGGTGATGACCGGAGAATCTTCAATCCTCAGGCGCTTGGCATCTTTTTTCGCGGCCACACCGGGGGTGAGCGGGTCGCCGGGGAAGATGGGATCGTCGGCGACACTGCCGCGCTGCACACCGTCGCTCGGGCGGAAGCCGCCTTTGGGAAAAGTTTCGCCGGGAGAATAACCATCTCCTTCGGGATCGGAATAGATGATCGAGCCGACGGCGCCGTGCTCGGCGGCAACTTTGGGCTTGATGCCGCGCCAGGAGTGGCCATAACGGGCGATGGCGATGGCTCCTTTGACGGAAACGCCGAGGCGTTCGAGGCGGTCGTAATCTTCGGGGATGCCGTAGTTGACATAGACGAGTGGCGCGACGACGTCACCGTCTTTCGAAAACGCGTTATACGTGGGCAACTGTTCGGATTTCTGGCCGGACGTCGGATCCACGGTGAGCGTGGGTTCTTCGAGCTTGGCGGTGAATTTCACGGAGCAGTCGGTGGTGGACGCGCTCTTGCAGTCGAGAAGCTCGAGCTGGCGTTCTTTGGGCGTGGGAAAAAGGACGTCATAGGATTCGATCTGCACGCTGAAGCCGAATTCCTTGAATTTCGCGGCAAGCCAGTCGGCGTTGTCCTTGTCATAGAGCGAGCCCACGTGATGCGGGCGGGCGGAGAGGCGCTGCATGTACGCGCGCATGTTATCGGGGCTCGGAATGGCGCGAAGTTTTTCTTCCCACTGGCGCTCGGCGCGGGAAGCTTCGGCGGAGTAGCCGTACAGCGGCGATTCATCCGCCGCGACGCCCGAATAAAGCCGGGAAGTGGCCATGGCCAGAAGGCAGGCGACGAACAGAATGAAGCGAGTTGATCTGGTCAAGAAAAGCTCCTGAAGCGCAAGGGAACGATTATTCCGTGATTGGGGAGAAGCTGCAAGGAGCCAATTTGTGCGGCAGACGCCGGGGGCAGGTTGCCCGCTTTAATTTGAGCGTCGCGGGCCGCGATCAAGGAACAACACCAGGAGGCCGGCGAGGGAGAGCAAGGCGGCGACACTCATCAAGCCGGCACGAAACGAGCCAGTGGTATCGCGAAGATGGCCGATCCAGTACGGGCCGAAGCCGCTACCGAGATTGCCGATGGAGTTGATCAGCGCGATGGAACGCGCCGCGGCGGCAGCCGTGAAGGAGCCGGAGGCCATGGCCCAGAATGGTCCGGCCATCGAAGAAGACGCGGACAGGGCGATGGCAAAGCAAAAAACGCTGATGGCGATGCCGGGCGAAAAGCCGCTGACGACGAGGGCGACGCCTCCTGCAAACGCGGAAAACGCGATGTGCCAGCGGCGCTCTCCGTTGCGGTCCGAGTGCGCGCCGATCAGGACCATGAGGATCGCTGCCGCAAGATAGGGGACTGTGGATAACAGTCCAAGAAGAAAATTGGAAAGACCCGTGAGCGAGCGCAAGGCGCTTGGCAGCCAGAGGCTAATCCCGTAGGTGCAGGTGTTCAAGCCGAAATAGACCACTGCAAATCCCCAGAGGCGGGCATTCAGAAACCATGGGCCCGGATATTCCCCTGAAGTTGCCGATCTGGGGCCTGCTTCACCGTCGAGGGTCTCGAGCAGCCAGGATTTTTCCGCTGGAGAAAGCCAGGCCGCGCGGCTGGGATCGTCGACAAGAAAAAACCAAGTCGCGAAACCGAGCAGAATTGCAGGAACGGCTTCCAGAAGAAACATCCACTGCCAGCCGGCGAGGCCTCCGCGGTGATTCCAATCCAGCAGCAAGCCGGAAATCGGGCCGCCAATCACGCCGGAGACGGGGCCGGCGGTCATGAACAGCGCGACGACTCCGGCTCGGGCGCCCGCGGGGAACCAGGAGCGCAGGTAAAAAATTACGCCGGGAAAGAATCCGGCTTCTGCGGCGCCGAGAAGAAACCGCAGCGAATAGAAAAAAGCGACGGAGTGGACCGAAAACATACAGCCGGAGATTATGCCCCAGCAGATCATCAGGAGTGAGATCCAGCGGCGGGCGCCGACGCGCTCTAGCGCCAGGTTGGCCGGAACCTGAAACAGAAAATAGCCGAGGAAGAAAATCCCGGCGCCGAGGCCGTAGACCGCATCGCTGAAACCGAGTTGCCCCTTCATTTGCAGGGCGGCGAAGCCGACGTTGATGCGATCGAGATAGGCGATCACGTACAAGAGGAAAAGAAACGGAAGCAGGCGCCAGCGAAGTTTGCTCAGGAGCAAGGGTCGATCGATGGAGATTTTTGGCGCGAGAGACAAATGTTGGAGAATTTTGCGCACTATCGCTTCGGGGGCCAATTCCACGGGAAGAGTGAAGGCTTCGCGCGGTTCCTCGAGGTCGGCAAACTGTCCCGCAAGAATGGCTGCTCCTGCGAAGTGGCCGCGGCGTTCGCGCAGGCGCTTGCCGATGAGCACCGGCGAGCCCTTCAGGTAGACCAGTTCGATGGGCAGATTTTTCGCGAGCCGCTGCCGGTAGCTCCGCTTGAGCGCCGAGCAGGCTAGGACAACATCTTTCGCCTCCGCGTGCAGCGCCGCAAGCCTGGCATGGATCCGATCGAGCCACGGGAGGCGGTCGGCGTCCGTCAACGGAATGCCGTTGCGCATTTTGGCGATATTTTCGGGTGAATGGAACTCATCGGCTTCCAGAAACACCCAGGCCAGCCGCTCGGCCACGAGTTTGCCGATGGTGCTTTTTCCGGAGCCGGTGACTCCCATGATGAGAAGTATCATTCGTCAGACTCGAAAATCGGGCGCGCCGAGTTTCGCGCACTCCGCGGGGCAAGTCCAGCACTCGTTCCTGAACTGGAGTACACTGCCTGCATTTGCGGTGGGCGGCAAGCTGGAACTGTGCAGGGAGACTTCCGGGAAACCCTTGAGCATAGCCAAAACAGCGGCAAAAAAAGCGGGACTGCTCTATTTCGTGTTCGTAATGTTCGCCTACACCACGGGCGGACCGTTCGGCATGGAAGAGATGGTGACGACGAGCGGGCCGGGCTTGACGCTGCTGTATTTGCTGGTGATTCCGCTGTTCTGGTCGATTCCGGTTTCGCTGGTGGCGGCGGAATTGACAACCGCGATTCCCGTGGAAGGAGGATTTTATCGCTGGGTGCGCGCGGGCTACGGAAATTTTTGGGGATTTCTGGCGGGGTGGTGGAACTGGAGCGCTTCGTGGCTGCTGGGCGGGAGCTACGCGGTTCTGTTCAGCGATTACCTGGGGGGCTTTTTCCCGCGGCTGGTGGGCTGGAAACATTATCTGGTTTCGGCGGCGCTGATCGCTCTGCTGGCGTATGTGAATATTCGCGGAATCCAGATGGTGGGGATTGTTTCCACGGTGCTGGAATTTTCCGTGCTTGTGCCGGTGCTGGTGCTGTGCGTGATCGCGGCCACGAAATGGCATTTCAATCCGTTTCATCCGTTTCTTCCGCCGCACGTGCCGCCGTTAGAAGTGTTCGGCGTGGGGCTGGCGCTTGGGTTGTGGCTGTATTCGGGTTACGAGCAATGTTCGAGTGTGGCGGAAGAGATTGAGAATCCGCGGCGCAATTTTCCGATTGCGCTTGGAATTGTGGTGCCGCTATCGATTGTCACGTATTTTTTGCCGGCGCTCTGTTCGCTGGCGGCACTCGGAAACTGGGATAAATGGAACACAGCTTATCTGCCGACAGCAGGTCTGCTCATCGGGGGAAGCCTGCTTGGATTCGCGCTGACGGTGGCGGCGATGCTGGGGAACGTTTCGCTACTGAATGCAACGGTGCTGACGAGTACGCGAATGCCCTCTTCGATGGCGGAGGACGGTTATTTGCCGCCGGTGTTTGCAGCGAAGCACCCGAAATACGGCACGCCGTGGATCGCGATTCTGATTTCGTCTGGGATTTACGCGCTGCTGGCGTTTCACACGCTGGCGCAGTTGCTGACCGTCTACATCTGGCTGCGGAGCCTGGTGACCGTGCTGACGGTGTTGGCCGCGTGGAAGCTGCGGAAGACGCGGCCGGAGATGCCGCGGCCGTTTCAGATTCCTTGGGGAGACGCTGGGCTGGCGTACGTGGTCGTCGCGCCGATCCTGATGACGATTGTGGCGCTAGTGTTCAGCGACAAGTTTGCGTTGAAGTGGGGGCCTGTGCCCGTGGCGCTGGGCGTGGTGGCGTACTTCGTCTTTCCGATAGTCAAGAAATGGGCTGCCGCCTGATCCTGTGGGAACCAATTGCGGAGATCCGGGGTCTAAGAGAAATATGCGAGTCGTGCTGCGCTTTGTGGTCTGTATGACCGTGCTTGCGCCAATTCCCTGCCCGCCCGCCCCGGCACAAGAAGCGCTGCAGTTGTTGCACAAGATGCAGGAGGCGCTGGGCGGCGCGGCCAAGATCGCTGGCATCCAGGACTTTGAGCAAAGCGTCGGCGCCGACACGTGGGACAGCGACGGCAATCTGCATGGCAGGGTGCGCAAACGCACGCGCTGGATAAGGCCGAACATACTGCGGCTGGATCAGGTCGGCCCGGATGATACCTATGCTCTCTATTTCGATGGAAAAGCCGGCTGGGAGATATTGCCCGATCAATCCGTCGCGGATCTCGCCGGCGGGGAATTAAAGTTCGCGCAGAAATATCTGCGGGATTTCAACCTGCTTTTGTGGCTTGCGGATCGTGATCCCCTTTACGCGATCGCTTCTCCCGCGCCAAACGTGCTCGCGATTTCCGTCAAAGGCGATTCCTCGAGCAAGCTGGAAATCACGCTCGATCCTGTTAGTTCTCTTCCGGTGAAGCAGACGGCTGTCTCTCTGGCTGATCCGGACAATCCAGTGGCCAGCGAGACACGGTTCGATCAATGGGCGGCGTTTGGCGGAGTGATGTTTGCGCAGCGGATTACGATCCTTCAGAGAGGCAAGCGTGTGGCAGACATAACCGTGGAGCAGACCAAACTGAACGGGGGACTCAAACCTGATCAGCTTGCCCAAAAACCGTCGGACCTGAAACCGGTGATGGCGCGTTAGGCGGGTTAGGTGAGCCAGTCGAGGACTTTGTAGTAAGCGCCCGCTAGAGGCAGGGCCCAGGTGTTGCCGCTGCGGAGCCCGGGGGGCGCGCCGGGAAACGCGATGCGGGTGAAGGGATTGTCGTCGGGATCGCCACAGATGACTCCCGCGAGTTTTGCGCCCATCCAGGTGGCCGCCGCGACGCCGTGGCCGGCAAAGCCGAGGGCGAAATACATGCCGTCGATTTTTCCCGCGTGCGGCATCACATCCATCGCGAAATCGAGCGTGCCACCCCAGACGTATTCGACTTTTGCGCCGCGAAGCTGAGGGTAGACTTCGATCATTCCCTTCCGCAGGAGACGGGCGCTTTCGCGCACCGTGCTTTCAGATTCCGGGAAGAATGCGGCGCGCCCGCCGAAGAGGATGCGATTGTCGGGCGTCAGCCGATAGTAGTAGAGGAAATGTTTGGAGTCGTAGATCATGCGGTTGCGCGGGCTGAGTTCGGCCGCAAGGGCCGCGGGAAGTACTTCCGTAGCGATGATGTAGGAGCCGATGGGAATCACTTTTTTGCGCAACGAAGGCGTGGCTACGGTGGTGTAGGCGCCGCTGGCCAGCAGGACTTCTTTTGCAGTTAGCGCACCGCGAGCGGTTTCCACTCGGAAGCTGCCGCTGGCGCCATTGGGCCGCGTAGAAACGCTTGTGACGCGCGTGTGGTCGAAAAGGCAGGCGCCTTGGCGTTGCGCTGCTTTCGCCAGGCCATCGACATAACGTGCCGGATTCACGCCGGCGCTGGTTTCGTCCACCATGCCACCGAAATAAATTTCCGAACCGATTTCAGATTGCAACGCGCCCTTGGGAATCAGGCGCAGTTCATGATTGAACTCGCTCCTGATGCGCGCGGCGGCCGCTGCGTAATCATCGAAATGGGCTTGCTTGCAGGCAACTTCCAGGTGGCCGCAGCGCGAGAAATCGCAGTCGATTCCCTCTTCCTTTACGATCCGCTCAACAAGGTCGATGGATTCAAGTGAGGCGGCGTACATGCGCTGTACGGCTTCGCGCCCATAGCGCTTGATCAGCGTGGGCACGGGCAGCTTCATACCGGTGAGGACCATTCCGCCGTTGCGGCAGCTTGCGCCCCAGCCGAGCGATTCGGCTTCGAGCAACGCCACCCGCACCCCGCGCTGCGCCAGCACGCGCGCCGCGGAGAGGCCGCAGAATCCTCCGCCAACGATGGCGACGTCCACCTGGTCGGGCAAGGCTCCGGTCGCGCCCGTGGCAGGCTCCGCCACCGTGTCCAGCCAGTAGTTCTGTTCCTTTATGGTCATGGAAGTGCCGTCGAGATTCTAGCATCCGCGGCGGAATCAGGAAAACGCGCGGGAAAGCGGGCGGCGCGCCAGTTTCTGACTAAAGCGCTAAGCAACTGGTGGCCAGGACGTTCCACACACCCTGATTGAACTTCGTCGCCAAATGTTCATGAGCCATTCACAAAGTCGTTTTCTCCGCGGCCTAACCTGAGCAGGCCCATTGTCCCCGTAAGACTGTAAATACAGGAGAAAGCGAATCTATGATCAGACTAACGACGCCGGCTTGTGCCGCGGCAACTCTCATGCTGTGCGGTATCTTCACCGCTCCCGTTTTTGCACAGTCAGCCGCGGCGCCATACCAACTGAGTGTCTTTGCCCATGCTCCCAAGGGCTCAAGCGCGCCCGATTCCATTGCCGTAGTTCGCGATCACGTTTTTGTCGGATATGGCGATGGCCATCTGCCCGACGGCTCCGACGGATTGAACAGTGAAATCGTCGAATACCGGATGGATGGCACCATCGTTCACACCTACACAGTGCCGGGCCACAGCGACGGTCTTAAGGTCGATCCCACCACGCACCTTCTCTGGGCACTCCAAAACGAAGATGCCAACGCCAATCTCGTCGTCATCAATCCTGAAACCCACGGGCAGAAACTCTACACCTTCGCTTCAGCGGCTCATGGCGGCGGTTATGATGACATCGTTTTCCGCGGCTGCAAGGTTTACATCAGCGCCTCGAATCCGGCCAACAACCCGAACGCCGGCCCGGCCATCGTCAGCGCCACACTGGAAGGAAGCACCGTTGAGGTGAAACCCGTGCTTTTTGGCAATGCCAGTGCCGTTGATATTCCCACCGACAAGACAGTACAACTCAACCTGCAGGATCCGGATTCGATGACTCTCGACCCGGAGGGCAACCTTGTGCTCGACAGCCAGGCCGATCAGGAATTAATCATTATCAGCAACCCCGGTGGATCCAACCAACGGGTGCTGCATCTGCCTTTGAGCTATCTCTCCTCTACCGGCGTAACACCGGTGGAAGTTGATGACACCGCATTCGTCACCTCCACCGAAGGGTTCATTCTCTTCGCCGACAAAAAGCTGAACGCCGTCTTCTCTCTGAAGAAGAGCGCTTTCGTGCCCGGTGCCGCCTACACCGCCGCCGACGGCGGGCCGTTTGTAGGCACCATTGATATGACCACTGGCCTCATCACCCCCATCGTGACTGGTCTGGGAAATCCGGGGGGCCTGGTGTTCGTCAATACCTCGAAGCACGACGGGGATGACCCGCGCCGCGACGATCCTGACGCCTGCCATGAACGTGACGGAGATTCCCGCTAGCTCGATCCGTCCGGTCAAGTCCAGAAACCGCAAATTCGCGTGCGGCTCCGGGCGATCAGGCTCGGAACCGCATCGCGGTTGCTACTATCTGCGCACAACTCGCCCACTGCAATCTACTCAGGCGGGATTGACTTTAACCAGCCTCCGCTGCCGTTTTCTGCCAACTAAGGTAATGCCGCGCCTCTGAAGGCGGAGGCAATACTGGGAAGGCGAGAAGGGTTGCTCGGATTGGTAGAAGAAACGCCCGCTTAAACGCGGCGGAGGACGATGTGGGTGATTTCCGGAGGGGCGCCGAGGCGGACTGGCGCGCCGACCGTGCCGAGGCCGCGATTGACGTAGAGAGCGGCGAGGCCATTCGGGGCATTGGGCATGAGTTTGATGGTTTCGCCCATGCGTTTTGGCTGGTCGGGCATAAGCAGCGGCCGATGATAGAGGCCTGCGATGTAATCGGTGATGAACCGCGCGGGGCTGAGGCTCACGTCGAGAATTTCGACCTGCACCTGGCCGCCGTGGGTGTGGCCGGCGAGGGAAAGTTCAATGCCCAATTCCGCCGCGCGATTGAAGGTGTTCGGATTGTGCGACAAGAGAATGTTCGGCATGTCCCGGCGCACCAGCGGCTCGAGATTCGCCAGCATCTGCTGCTTGCGTCCACTCGGTGAGCGTTCGCGCTGGTAGTCCACGCCGATCAGATTCAGTTGCCCGCCCTTATAGTTGATGATGGCATTTTCGCGGCGCAGGAGTTTCATGCCAGCCTGCCGGTAAAGGCGCTCGGCCAGATCTTCCGCGCGGGCGTAAATTTCGTGATTCCCATTGCAGCCATAAACGCCCAGCGGCGCGCGCAACTGGCGCACTTCCTCGACGCAGTCCCACATGGAGTCGTGCATGCCGGTGATCAGGTCTCCCGTGACCACGGCCAGGTCGGCGCCAACGTCATTGGCCATATCGACGGCGCGGCGGACCGATTCGCGGGTCATGTACGCGCTCAAATGGATATCGCTGATCTGCACGATCTGCATGCCGTCAAGCTCCGCCGGTAGGTTGTTCAGGGGAATTTCGATGCGGTGAAGCTCGTAGCGCAGCCGCTCTGCGCCAAAACCGTACATCACGCCCAGAAACGGGGCGGCCCCGGCGACAACGCTGGCGGTGCGGAAAAAGGTGCGGCGCGAGGGGTCGGGAACGATATCTTCAAGATCGATGCGGTGCGCCGGAAGCCTGGGAGCGTCTTTGGGCACAGGCTTACGGAAGCGGTGCCAGAGCCATTCGATGCCATGGACGAATTTGATGGCCAGATAGCCACAAAGCGCGCTTAGAAACCACAAGCCCGCGAAGGTGGTGACAGGGGATTGATTCGGCAGGAGTCGCCCATGATCCTGGCGGATGCTATCGGCAATGGATACGACGATGAGCAGCAGGCCCGCGAGGTAAAGCACTCGGACGCCCACCCGCAGGGTTGTGCGGCCCCAGTGTCCGGTGACGCGCCACAAGGCCCGGTACCAGAACCTCTGGGACAAAAACAGGACCGTCACGATGGACAGCCCAACCAGGGCGCGCAGTAAAAACCAACTCCACATCAATGTGTAACTCCCTCGACCAGGTTCTACCAGAGTAACACGCGGGGCGTAAGCCTTTTCTAAAGTCTTCAGGCCCCGTAGCCAGAAGTAAACCTCCCGTTTTCTGCACCATCCCGCGACTTCGGCGGGCCTATGACGTATGATGGCGGGCGGCCAGGGCCGGTTGGCTTGCTATTTTCCTGCCAAATTGAAACATCCGGAGGGGTGATACGTCTGAAGAGACATAGAAAGCCCTTCGGTTGGACACCCAAAGGAGAGAAGCTATGAAACGTTTTACGAGGTTTGCATTGCTATGGTTTGCGGTGTGTTTTGCCTTGGCGCCCCTCTGGGCGCAGGAAGCCCCGAAGAAGGCGCCGGGGCCGGCTCCCAGCCCGCACGAGGCCGTATTGGAGCAGTGGAATGACGTTGGACGGAAGCTGATTGCGATGGCGCAGGATTTTCCCGAGGACAAGTTTTCGTTTAAGCCGCAGGCGGAGTCGCGGACGTTTGTCGCCAATATGGTACACGCCTCGGCTTCGATGTACTTCTTCACAGATACCGCCGCGGGGAAGAAACCGCGCTATGCCGACGATCCGAAGGACGTGAGCGTGAAGACGCGGGCGGAGTTGGTGGCGTTTGTGAAGAAGTGCGTGGAGGACGGCGCCGCGGAGATTAAGGCCAAGGGCGACAAGGGCCTGATGGAAGCCGTTAACGATGGCGGGCCGCATCTGGACCGGCTCTACGATCTGGCTTATGGGCTGATCGAGCATTCGGGGGAACATTACGGGCAGCTCGTGGTGTACTACAGGATGAATGGCCTGGTGCCGCCGGAATCAAGGCCGAAGAAGTAGGGAAAGCAAGGAATTACAGGAAGGACAGGACGTAAAGGAATTCGGAGATCTAAGGCCAAATTGAGGGCACGGTGCGAATGCAGCGTGCCCTTTTTTCTCTGAAGGCTGCCTTTTGAGTGCGGCGCAACCCAAAACCTAGCCGGCGGCGATGCCGGCGATTCCCTTTTCAAGGAGGCGCTTCAATTCTTCGGAGTCGCTCGTGGGAGGGAGACAGGTGTTGCCGGAGCAGACGAGGGCACTGGCTTTGTCTTTGGGGAGATGGGGCAGCGCGTGGCGCAGGGCGACGGGTAGATATTCGAGCGAGGTGGCAGGAGTGGCGCGAAGGACGGCCTTGCCAAGACGAAAGACATCGTTCGCGGCTCGCTCCAGGGCTTCTGCGGCGGCGTCTCCTTCGGCGCCCGTGATGACCACTTGCGGTGGGTGTTCCGCGAAGAGAACGGCTGCCAGACCATAGGTTGCGGCAAACAGGCCGTATTCTGGCGCGATGCCGGCGAAGGCTTCGAGGGTCTTCCTGGCCCAGTTGAAATATTTGGCATCGTCGGTGTAGGCGTGCATGCGCGTTAGGGCCATCGCAGCGACCGAGTTCGCGCTGGGCGTCGGGGAATCCTGAAATGGTTTGCGGCGCACTTCGAGGCCGCCCATTGCGGGAGCGTCGGAGGCGCGGTCAAAGAAGCCGCCGTTCGCCGCGTCGCCGTATTTCTCGATGGTAAGATCCATGGTTCTCTGCGCGGCACGGAAGTATTTTGCGTCGAGTGAGGCTTCGTAGGCATCGAGAAGCGCCAGGACGCCAAAAACCTGGTCGTCCAGCGAACCACGCAGGGCCGGGCCCCCGATGCGGTGGGCAAAACCGCTTTCCTCACTCCACGCGTCCCGCAACATGCGATCCATCGTTTTCTGGGCAAAGGCGCCGGAATTTGCGGCCAGCTCGTCTTCCAGTACGCGGGCCGCCTTAAAGTAAGTGGAAACAAACATCGCGTTCCAGCTTACATACATGGTCTTGTCTATAAATGGCGTGGGCCGGGGTATGCGCGCCGCCAGCAGTTTACGTTTGGCGTTGGCGATGGTCAGGCGGCCAGTAGATTCCTCAAGGCCGAGCAACCTGGCGATTTCCGGGACGCCGCGGGCGATCCACAAAACATTTTTCTCGGGGTTGTGGTGCATTTCGCCGTGGGCTTCAACGTCGTAGTACAACTCCATAACGCGCGCCTCTTCGGGCGACAATGCGGCGCGCAGTTCGTTGAGCGTCCAGGTGAAGTAGTCGCCGTCGTCGTCGAGGGAATAGTCGGCGTCCTGGCTGGCGTAAAAGCCACCGTTCGCCTGATCGGACAGTTCCCGATTCACCCAGCCGATGATGCTTTCGGCGGTTTCTTTCAGAAACGGGTTCTGAGTCACCTGCCAGCCGTAAAGATAGTTCCGCAGCAACTCGGAGTTGTCGTAGGACATTTTCTCGAAGTGGGGAAGGAGCCAGCGCTCGTCAACGGAGTAGCGGTGGAAGCCGCCGGCCAGTTGATCGTAGACGCCGCCTTTGGCCATTTTTTCGAGCGTGGTTTCGGCCATGGCGAGGAGATGCTTTTCGCCAGTCTGGCGGTAACGTTCAAACAGGAGGTCGACGGCTGAGGCGTGGGGAAATTTCGGCGCATTGCCGAAGCCGCCATTTCGCAGATCGAAGAGTTGCGTCAGCGAGCTGATTTGCGAATCGATTACGCCGGGGTCGAGTTCACCCTTCGCTCCGGCGAACGCTTCGGCCTTGGCTACTGCTTCGGCGAGCGCTATGGAAGTTTTCAGGAGATCGTCGCGCTTGTTCTGGTACGCATCGGCAACGGCAAGCAGGATGCGGCGAAACCCGGGACGTCCGCCCTGATCCTCCGGCGGAAAATAGGTGCCGCCGAAAAACGGCTTGCCATCAGGCATCAGGAAGCCAGTCAGCGGCCAGCCGCCCTGCCCGCTGATGGCGCTGATGGCGGACTGGTAGCGGGAATCGACATCGGGGCGCTCGTCGCGGTCCACTTTCACGGGGATGAAATGTTCGTTGATGATTTTCGCGATAGCGGGATTTTCGTAGCTCTCGCGGTCAATCACGTGGCACCAATGGCACCAGACGGCGCCAATGTCGAGCAGGATCGGCTTGTCCTGGCTTTTGGCGAGGCCGAAAGCATCTTCTCCCCATTCATACCAGTTGATGGGCTGATGCGCCGCCGAACGCAGGTAGGGGCTGGTGGAGTCTTTCAATCGGTTTTCGGTCATGGCGGTATGTGGCTCTCCCTGCGGCGTTTTGTGGATGGAATGTTGCTGCGCTGGCGTTAAAGGTGACCCTACGCCTGATGCGGACGGTCGCTAGAAAATCACAAGCGCTCTGCTCTAATGCAAGTGCGTGCCGGGGCCGAGATCGTGCGGGTCCAGTGGCTTGCGGCCGGAGTAGCCTTCATCCTGGCGGTGGTAATAGCGGATACGGTCTTCGCCGAGCTTCCAGCACAAGTACACTTCCTGGTTGTCCACAATGGCGGGGAAATCGAGCAGGCCAACATCGAGATCCTTGATGAGACATCCGGTCGACAGAATTTTCTCGAGGTTGGTCTTCATCACTTCCGCGAGGTTCTGCTGATCCATACGTTTTTCCGCGAGCTTCGCGTAGGGCACCAGCACGCCACCCATCATCATGATGCGGGTGGAAACGGCTGTTAAGTCCTGTTCGAGCACGGATAGTTTCTTGCGCGCACCGATAGCTTCAATCAGAAAGGGTTCAAGCTCCTGTCGGGCGCGCTCCGCCTCGGTCAGGGTGAACAATCGCTGGGGTTGCTCTGGCTGCTCTTCGCGCTCGTCGTCGTGGTCTTCCGGCATGCCGTTTCCATCCGTTCCCGGGACAACTCGGGGCCTATGGCAAGGATAACACGCGAATGAGCGGGAGGCCGCCGAAGCGTTCTGACTGGAATCGCCTAGCCGCCGATGAAGACCATGGTGCGCGAGGGCGGCTGGAAGCCGGGTTCGTTGATGCGATGCCCGGCTTCTTTTTCAGTGACCACGCCGCGAATCTGTTCCTCGATGTCCGCGTCGGACGCGCCGTTGCGGAGCAGGGCGCGCAGATCATGGTCATCCTTGCTGAACAGGCAGGTGCGCACTTTGCCGTCGGCGGTCAGGCGGATGCGCGAGCAGTGGCCGCAGAAGGGTTGCGTGACCGGGGCGATCAGGCCGATTTCACCAGGCGCGCCATCGACAAACTTATACTTGCGCGCGGTTTCGCTTTTTGCGTGAGGAATCTCTACCAGCGGCCATTGCGCGTGGATGCGGCGATAGACTTCCTCGGCGGGGACCATCAGTTCGCGCGACCAGTGACGGTCGGCGTCGAGCGGCATGAATTCGATGAAGCGCATGATCACGCCGCGATCGCGCGCGAATGCGGCGAAGGCTTCCACTTCGTCTTCGTTGAAACCGCGGACAAGGACGGCGTTGATTTTCGCGGGAGCCAGCGGCGAGGCTTGCACCGCGTCAATGCCGCGCATGACCGAATCGTATGTACGCGTGCGGGTGATTTTCTCAAACTTGATCGGGTCCAGCGAATCAAGGCTGATGTTGATGCGCTGCAGGCCAGAGGCAATCAGCGAGGGCACGCGCTTGGACAGCAGGTGGCCGTTGGTGGTCATGGAGATGTCCGGCACGCCCAATTCGTGCAGCTTCTGAATGTAGCTTTCCGCTCCGTCACGCACCAGCGGCTCGCCGCCCGTGATGCGCATCTTCTCTATCCCCAGGTTCACGAAAATCCGCGCCAGGCGTCCAAGTTCGCTCCAGGAAAGAATCTGCTCGTGCTCGCGGTAATTTTCCGGGTCGGCGGAGCGGCAATAGACGCAGCGGAAATTGCAGCGGTCGGTGACGGAGATCCGCAGGTCGGTGATTTGGCGTCCGAACTTGTCGTGCAGCGTCATCAGCGTGGCCCCAAAAGGAAAAACCCGATTCGCACATGGAATCGGGCTCTAGCCGGAAATCTGCAGATTTCCGGTGGACTGGCTCCTTTCCAAGCGCGGGAGGCGCGGGTGTTTCCACCCGAACCCTCGGCAAGCCGCCATCGGCTGCCTCGCCCCGCCGCCATGGGATGTCTCTCCCGCAGGCCGGCGGAGTCGGAGTTACATCTACAATCCTACGCCCCTCGGAAAAACCTTGCAATCGGCGCCAAGGCTTCCCTGACGACCACTTTTAGTTATCCAAGTGGTGAAATTAGCCTCAGAATATCACCCTGCCAACTGTCGTCAGATCAGGGCCGTGTCGATTCTATTTCTATAGCCACGAGCCAAACGAGCCGCTTCACGTGGATATCGGCGGCGCGCCCGCCTCCTGCGCGAAAAAACCAAAGCTTGAAATCGCCACGAACCCGCCGCCTGCGGTTCCGGCCGAGTGTGGTAGAGTCTGCTAACGCCATGCGAATCTTCATTTTGGGTGCCGGCGCGACCGGTTCGCTGCTCGCGCAACTCCTGGAGCGTCAGGGACATGTGGTCTGGTGCGGGGATCGCGATCCCGCGCGTGCCCGGCGTTTCCTGGGCAAGAAATCGGCCATCCCGATCATGACGGTGAATGCGCGGAATCTTCGCGCCATCGTGAAAGCGGCGAAAGGCTGCCAGTTGATCGTCAACGCTTCGGCCTCGGTGTTCAACGAGATCGTGCTGCGCGCCGCATTGCGGCTTCGCGCGCACTATATGGATCTCAGTTCGCATTTGACGAAAAATCCGTTCAAGCCGGAGCAGGTTCGCTACAGGAAGAAGTTTCTGGCGAAACATCGCGCTGCGCTCATCAACACTGGCGCGGCACCTGGTCTCACCAACCTGCTGGTGAAGCGCGCCTCGGGTCTTCTCGATGAAGTCCAGTCGGTACACATTCGTATTTACGAAAGTACGGAAAGCGACGACCCGGTCTCCCAGTGGTCGCCGGAAGTCTCTTTCGATGAGGCCATCTCGCACCCGCGGATTTACCGGGACAAAAAATACCAACTGGCGAAGCGCTTCTCGGAACTGGAAAAGTTCCGCTTTCCGGAACCTATCGGCGCGGCCAACGTGGTTTTGGCGGCACAGGATGAGGTGGCCACGCTGCCCCACTACATCCCCATGCGCGAACTGGACGTGAAAATCGGGGGCAACGAATTCGACCGGCTGCGCCGCTGGCACAAGCAGGGAAAGCTTTCGAAATCGCGGGGCCTTCCGCGGCACCATTTTCCGGAAACGTCCTCGCCGCGAAAGATCGCCGCGCTTATCCGCCAGGGCGTTCTGCAGAATGCGCGGTTTGCCGCGTCAGTGATCGCGATCGGAGTGAAGCATTCCCCGAAAGAAGATCAGCGGCTATCCGTCCGCAGCGATGCCGTCTTTCCGACGCTCTATCAGATCCGGCGGCAGGGAAAATTTAATACGCCGGTGGCCTACGCGACGGCGCACGTAGCTTCCCTGTTCGTGAAATTTTTCCCGAGAGAAATAGCGGGGGTGTTTCCGCCGGAGGCGCTTCCCGTGGAACTGCGCCGCGCAATTCTGGCCGGGGTGAAAAAACACGGCATCAAGCTGACGCACAAGGTGACGCGATTGAAGCCCTCCGAGGAGGAAAGCGAACTGTAGCGGCCGCCGTCTCTGGCCGCGATGAAGGCAAAAAGGGCCACCTGAAGGTGCACGCGACGCGCGATGGGCTCAGCAGCAGCGGTTGGGGCGGGAGTATTTTCGGTTTAGCTGTTCGACGTAAAACTCGGCGGCGGACAAGGGCTTCTGCTCGGGCCGGCGTTCGGCGCAGGCGAGATACGTCTCATAGGCGGAATCGCCGCTCCACTGGCGCAAACCGCGCCAGAAATTATGGAATGCACCCAGAAGTCGCAGCCAAGGTGTTCCCATCAGTCGCCCTCCGCCCATTCTGTCGCCACGTACGGCGTTTCCTCGAGCACAGGCGCCTTGTCGCGGCTGAGAATGGCGTACCACTGCGCCAGCGCTTCGACGAGCAGCACCAGAATCATCACGGCGAGGACGGCGGTGACCACCGCATCCAGCCGGAGATTGAAAATGTTCCGGTGGGTGTCCGCAATCTTCGCGGCTGCGACTTTTCCGGCCACAAGTTGAGAGGCCATCACATTCGCCTGCGATAGAAATCCGATGCGGGCGTTGGCGCTGAAAATTTTCTGATAACTGGCGGTCATGGTGATGATCACCAGCCACGCCATCGGCAGCAGCGTAACCCAGATCCATTTCAGCTTGCCCATCTTCAGCAGGATCGTGGTGGCCACCACGAGCGCCACGGCGGCCAGCAATTGGTTCGAAATGCCAAACAGCGGCCACAGCGAATTGATGCCGCCGAGCGGGTCCACCACTCCCTGATACAGAAAATATCCCCACGCGCCGACGATCAGCGCGCTGGAGAGCAGAACTCCCGGCATCCAGTCCATGCGGCCCATGGGCTTCCAGACGCGCCCGCCGAGTTCCTGAATCATGAAGCGCCCAACGCGCGTACCGGCATCGAGCACCGTTAGAATAAACAACGCTTCGAACATGATCGCAAAGTGATACCAGATGCTGAGGAGCCGTTCGCCGCCGATGGTGCTGGAAAAAATCTGCGCCATGCCCACGGCGAGGGATGGAGCGCCGCCGGCACGGTTGAGCAGGGTTTGTTCCCCGACGGCGTGGGCCAAGCCGGTCATCGTCCGAGCGGAGAGCGGGTAACCCCAACCGGAGATCGTGGCGGCCGCGGCTTCCGGCGTGGCGCCCACGATGGAAGCGGGGCTGTTGATTGCGAAGTAGACGCCCGGGGTCATCGCACATGCCGCGACCATGGCCATCACGCCGACGAAGGATTCCAGCAGCATGGCGCCGTAGCCGATGAAGCGGGCGTGCCCTTCGCGCTGAATCATTTTCGGCGTCGTGCCGCTGGAAATCAGCGAGTGGAACCCGCTGATTGCGCCACAAGCGATGGTGATGAAGCAAAACGGAAATATCTTTCCGGCGAAGACCGGGCCGCTGCCGTCCACGAAGCGCGTCAGCGGCGGCATCAGCACCTGCGGGCGCACAAGCAAGATCCCCGCAGCCAATGAAAAGATCGCACCTGCCTTGATGAAGGCGCTCAAATAATCGCGCGGCGCCAGCAGCAGCCAGACCGGCAGCGCAGACGCCGCGAACCCGTAGGCGATAATCGCGAACGCCAGCGTGACGCCGCCGAGCGTGAACACCTTCGCCAGGTAAGGCGAATCGGCCACCCACTGCCCGGCCACGACAACGAACAGCACCAGCGCAACGCCGATGAGCGAAGCTTCCAGCACGCGGCCTGGCCGGAAATATCGGAGATAGACGCCGAGCAGCAGCGCGATGGGAATAGTCATAGCCAGAGTGAAGGTGGCCCAGGGCGAACTCTTCAGCGCGTTCACCACGACAAGCGCGACCACGGCCAACAGAATAATCATGATCGTCAGCACGGCAAGCTGCGCGATAAGGCCGCCGCGCTTGCTGACTTCGTCGCGAGCCATTTCACCGAGCGTTTTCCCGTCGCGCCGGATTGAGCAGAACAGAATCACGAAATCCTGCACGCACCCGGCAAACGCCGCGCCGGCAATCAGCCACAGCGTGCCCGGCAAGTAGCCGAACTGCGCCGCGAGCGTCGGGCCAACCAGCGGCCCCGGCCCGGCAATGGCGGCGAAGTGGTGCCCGAAGAGCACCCATTTATTGGTGGGCACAAAATCGCGGCCGTCGTCGCGACGCTCGGCCGGCGTGGCGCGCGTATTGTCCAGCGCCAGCAGTTTTGCCGCAATGAACGCCGAATAGAGGCGATACGCCACCAGATAAGAGCAAGCCGCAGCCAGAACAAACCACGTCGCGTTAATATGCTCGCCGCGGTGAAAAGCGATGGTGCCGAGCGCGACGCCACCAAGCGCGGCAACGGCGGTCCAGATCAGGATCGGCAAAAGTCGTTTCACGGTTTCTCTCTTTGCGCGGTTCGCGGTTACGGGACGCTCGTGAATTTCAGGAGCGGATAGACTTCGCGAAATATTTTGGACAGCTCGTTCACAAAACCTGGCTTGGTCGCTTCACCGGGCTTCATTTTCCTGCGCACGATCCAGCCCTGGATTTTCTTCCAATTCTCCGCGCGGACCGGCCAGCCGTCGTGCTTTGTCCAATTCCCTTTTTCAGTAGTGTACCAATAGCTGTCGAATTTCCTGCCCAGGCGCCGCTTTTGGTCAGCAACCCACCGGGGCTTTCGAGCAACGCGCGGCTCCGCAATCAGGGCCAGTGTGGATTCGCGCCGCTTCGGCCCCGCGTACAGGCGGAACCCGGCGGTGACCACATCGGTGGACAGCCCGGCGTAGAGTTGGCCGCTTTCCCGGTCGCCCGGCAGCGGCTGCTGGAATTTCAGGTACATCTGCGTTTTGTAGAGCGTTTTGTCCTTGGCGAACCGGATGTCGCGATTGATGCGCGAGAAATTTGCGCCGGTCCGGCCGGTGGTGTCAAAGCGATCGTCCAACTCGAGCACCAGCGGCGAAAGCTCTTCGAGCAGACGGCGAAACGGCTGGACCACCGCAGCCTGATAGCGATCGCGGTGCGCGTCCATCCAGACTTTCTTGTTGTTTTTTCCGAGGTCGCGAAAGAAGCGGAACGTATCCTGGGTGAAGATGGGTTTGACTGGAGCCATGCGTATTCCCCTTTTTGGTCACGGGCATCAGACTACACCATTCCCAATTTGCGTCAATTCCACTATTCTCGTTGGGCGTCTAATTGGATGTGAAACGCGCGTCCGGCCGCACTTCACTCACAGGGGAGATCCATGAAATTCCGCCAGCCTCGCATTTTTGTGCTCGTTGCTCTTTGCTGCGGCTTCGCGAAGATGCCGCAAGCTGCCGAGGAGAACAAGGCGCCAGACAAAACCTCGCCGTGGAAGCCGGAGGACGTGGTCTTCGCGGAAAACGTGCGGCAATTCCGAATTTCGCCCGACGGCCAGTGGGTGGCCTGGATCAAGGCGCAAGGCGACAAAGAAAAAGATGCCGTGGTTTCCAACTTGTTTCTCTCGAGCCTGTCGAATGACGTAGAGATTCAGCTCACCCGAGGGTCCGATACCGTTTCATCGTTCAATTGGTCGCCGGATGGCAAGTGGATCGCATTTCTGAGCTCCAAGTCCCGGCCGCAGGCGAAGCCTGATACCGCTGCAACGCAGATCTGGCTGATCAATCCGCACGGAGGCGAGCCGTATGTCTTGACCGAACTTGCGCACGGGCCGCAGCGGGTAGACTGGCTGGACAAGGAAACCATGATTTTCAGCGCCGAAGAGGATCCGAGCGCTTACGAGCAGGCGGAAAAGAAACGGAGGGATGATTCTGAAGTGGCCGACGATGCGGACCACAAGCCGCCTGTGCGCTTGTTCAAAATCAGTATGAAAGACAAAAAGATCACCCGCCTGACGACGAACACCAACTGGATCGGGAACTGGAGCGTCTCCAAAGATGGCAAATACGCGGTTGCAATTCACGAGAAAAGCCTGCATTACACGTTTGACCAGAAAGTTCCTCCCGTAACGATCGTGCACAACCTGGCGGACGGCTCGGAAAAACAGATTTTTGCCGAAGGCCGCGTCCATCCGCGCGCCTTTTCGTGGTCGCCGGATAGCGGTGGCTTCTACGCGGTGGCTCCGTTTTCGACAGATCCCAAGTTCATCACGGCTTCGATCGAGCTGCTCTATTTCTACGATGTCGCCTCGGGGAAAAGCGCGGCAGCGCCGCTCGATTGGGCGAACGGCATCGGCTCTGGCGTGTCGGCAACAAGCGACGGCTTCCTAGCGGGTCTCTCCGCCGGCCACCGGTTTGAAATTTCGCGCTACACGCTCAACAAATCCGGCGATAACTGGACTTGGAGACGTGCGTCTGTTGAAGGCGACGCGGCGCGAAACATTGAAAATTTTGAGGTGACACCGGACGGCAAGACGCTCGTGTATGTATATTCAACTTCCGGCGTCATGCCGCAGCTTTATCGGGCGCAGCTCGACGGCAGCAAGCTCCTTTCTCCGGTTCAGTTGACGCATCTGAACGACGGGCTGATCAAATCGCGCGTGATTGCGAAAGCGGAAGTGATCCGCTGGAAGGGCGCGAATAACGACGAGGTGGAAGGCATCCTGCACTACCCCGCGAAGTACGAAGCCGGGAAAAAGTACCCGCTGATTACCGCGATTCATGGCGGCCCGGCGGGCTCCGACAAGGATTTCTGGGACAACAACTGGGCTTACCCGCTGCAACTGCTGACCCAGCGCGGCGCGTTTGTACTGCAGGTGAACTATCACGGCAGCAACAACTACGGATTGAAGTGGGTGGAATCGATCTGCTGCGGAAAATATTACGACCTGGAAACGCCGGACATCAATTCGGGCGTGGATTTCCTGATCGAGAAGGGTTTCGTGGACGCGGACAAGGTGGCCACACTCGGCTGGTCGAACGGCTCGATTCTTTCGACGAGCCTGCTGGTCACGTACCCGGATCGCTACAAGGTCGCCAGCGTCGGCGCGGGCGACGTGGAATGGATCAGCGATTGGGGCAACGTGGTCTTCGGAGATTCCTTCGATTCCTACTATTTCGGCAAATCGCCCCTGGAAGACCCCGATTTGTATATCCGCAAATCGCCGTTCTTCAAGATGGACAAGGTGAAAGCCCCGGTGCTGATTTTCCACGGCGCCGCGGACACCAACGTGCCCACGGCGCAAAGCTGGTCGTATTTCCGCGCGCTGCAATACTACGGAAAAGTGCCGGTGAAGTTCGTGATCTTCCCGGGCGAACCTCACGGCCCGCGTAAGTTGACGCACCAGATGCGCAAGGTGGAGGAAGAGATGGCGTGGTTCGACAAGTATTTCTTCAAGCCGACGCCCGGGGAAAACGAAGCGCTGAAAACGGGTTCGCCACTGGAGGAGGCGATTCGGGCGAAAAACGTTGCCCAGACCCATGGCTTCTATGGCGTTGAGTTAAAACAAAAGGGCAGGGAGTATCTGGCTCCCGAGACGGTCAAGAGAGGCAACCTCGAAATCGGCAGGTTTGAAGTGACGATTTTTCAGTATTTGGAGTTCAAGCAGCGCCGAGAGGTGAAATCAAAATCGGTCTTTGGGGGCATTACTGTTCCCGGCGATGAGTTTACTCCAGCCGGGTTGAATTTACCCGAGACATCGGTTGGGATAGAAGATGCCAAGGCTTATGTTTCCTGGTTGAGCGACGAAACAGGCCAGACCTGGCGAATCCCATACGAGGATGAAGTCAAGACCCTATACGAAAGCCGAGACGGTGAGAATGCCCTCGATTATTGGGCCGGATATTCACCGAATCCGGACGACACTGCGAAGCTTCGCGAGCAGGCAAAGAAGCTGCCCGGCAAGAGTCCACTACTCAAAGTAGTGGGCTCATTTCGTGGGCAGGGCCAGGAAGGCGAGGAACTCATCTACGATTTGGGCGGCAATGCTGCTGAATGGGTTCTGACGCGTGACGGAAAGGGGAAATTGATCGGGGGCAGTGCCGATTGCCCCGCCGATTCTAAAGCGAGCTGCACACCAGCGCCGGAATATGTAGGGTTCCGCGTGGTGCGTGGGGCGGCTAAGCCGTAGCGTTGTTGCCGGGCGGAAGCGAGTCAAAGCTTTTAGGCGGCCACCCGCCTGAGCCGGGCGGCGGCTGCAGGGGATTTGCAGAATGAACAAGCGGTGGATTTCGACGAAGGCGCCGATTCTCGTGATGCTTGCGGTCAATCTGGCGCCTTTTGCTTTTGGCGGCCAACCGAGGAATGACGACATCGAGTTCCGCAAGAAAATATACGCCAACAAAAAAGGCGAGCAACTGCCTTATCGCCTGTACGTGCCGCTCGGCTACGATGCCAACCAAAAATATCCGTTGCTGCTCTGGCTGCACGGCGGCGATGGCCGCGGCAGCGACAACGTGAAACAACTGAACGGCGGAAATCAGACCGGCACGCATTTCTGGTCCGGCAAAGATGTGCAATTGAAATCCCCCATGTTTGAGCTGGTGCCCCAGTGCCCTTCCGGCGAAAACTGGTCGGACCCGGACTTGAACCAGCCGAGTAAATGGCTGGAGCTCGCCATGAGTGCGCTCGCTGAAGTGGAAAAGGGATTTTCCATCGACCCGGATCGCATCTATCTGGCCGGCCAATCCATGGGCGGCCTGGGCGCGTGGTCGGCGCTGCAAGCCTACCCGGGCCGGTGGGCCGCGGCGGTGATCCTTTCCGCTTACGACAATTTCACCAATGTCGAGGCGCTGGCGAGCACGCCGGTTTGGGTGTTTCAGGGCGAGGCTGACGAGACTGTGCCGGTGACGCTGGTGCGCGACATGATGAAACAGCTCAACAAGGCCCACGCGAATCTGCGCTACACCGAATACCGCAAGACCGACCACGAAGTCTGGAAGAAGGTCTTCGCCGAGCCGGACCTGCTGCCCTGGCTCTCCTCGCAAAAACGCGGGCAGGCTGCGGGAGGCCAACTTGGCTCTGGCGCAGGGGCCGCGACGCATTAAACTGGAGTGCATGAGCGACTTCACACCCACCGAACGCACCCAGGTCAAGCGCCTGCCCAAGCGCGGCAAATATGAGCGGGAAACCGTGCTGGCAATTCTCGACGCAGGCTTTGTCTGCCACGTGGGTTTCAGCGTGGACGGCCAGCCGTATGTGATTCCCACGAATTACGGCCGCTCGGGCGACACGGTTTATCTGCACGGCAGCGCGGCCAGCCGCATGCTGCGCACATTAAGTGAAGGCGTGCCCATGAGCGTTACGGTGACGCACGTGGACGGATTGGTTCTGGCGCGCTCGGCGTTTCATCACTCCGTGAATTACCGCTCGGTCGTCATTCTGGGCACCGCGCGGCTGGTAACGGAACCCGCCGAAAAAATGGAAGCGTTGCGCGTCTTCACCGAGCATGTGATGAAAGGCCGCTGGGACGATGTGCGCCAGCCGACCGAGCAGGAATTGAAAGCCACCACCGTCCTGGCGCTGCCTCTCAAGGAAGTCAGTGCCAAGGTCCGCACTGGCGGCCCGATTGACGACGAAGAGGATTACGCGTTGCCGGTGTGGGCCGGCGTGCTGCCGCTTGAAACATCCGTGAAGGAACCCGTGCCCGATCCCCAACGCAAGTGCGATCAGCCCATCCCGCCGTATCTAATGAACTATTCCCGCTAGAAAACTCCGGCGCGCCCGGGCCTGAGATGGGAAGCGGAATGAGAGCGTGCCGGAACTTCTGCCGGGTGCCGCGGCTACGGCAGCTTGCTGGCGATCTGGGTTGCCACGGCCGCGGTCACAGGCCCCTGATGCAATTCGAGCAACAGCATGCGGCTGTCGGAGTAATACGGTTCCCCGGTGGCCGTTTGCGCGCCGGATACCGGCTCCGGGCAATTCACGTACTCCTCGCGGGTGAGCAGCTTCGCTTCCGAGAGATTCCCGGCGATGAAGTCCCGCTCGGCGTCCACATTGGGGTCAATCCTGTGAAACAGCCGAAACTTGTGCTTCACAAGATGAATCGAAATGTCGTGCGTCGCCGCCGCCACCCAAAGCGGGACGCCATCGACAACGTGGCCAGTTTTCCAGATGCGCAGGTGATGGCGTCGCGCAACGATGGATAGGGGATCCGGCAGCGCGTAGGAGTAGTCCTGGGCCCTCCCAAAGACGTACAGCCGGTCCATCGGCAACTTCGTGTAGTGCCCGCGCTGCCAAAGCAAATGCCAGACGATCAAGCGCTTGGACTTCTCCACCTTCACCCAACCGGCGTGCGCGAAGGCCTCCTGCAAGTCCTCTTCCTTGGCCTGGAAGATCAGGTTGAGCATGTCGCCCTCGCGTCCCTCCGCGTTGGTCACTCGCGACGGCAACATTTTGATCATTTCGCTGAGCTCGGAAACATTCGCCCGCGCGGGCGGCAAGCCGGCGATTTCGACCGAGGCATCACTCCGCGTGTAGGCCGTAACCTCCGTTCCTTTCAGAACGGTGCTGTCCCGGCCACGCGATAATATGAAAGCCGGCGCGGCGGGCAGATAAATCGCCGCAGTGATGGCCATTGCCACTCCCATTCGGATGGTATGCGATCTTCCTTTGAACTCCCTGCGCGCAACAAGGGATACGCTCTCGCCAGTCGCGAGCTGCACCGAATCGAGTTTGATGATCAGGTCGCCGCCCATTCCGAGTGGACGCTTCCCTTTCACTCCAATGACGGACCCTTCGGCCCGGGCGCCTGCGCCGATTACCATAAAACCGGCGGCTTGAACGTCCCTGATGACCACGAACTCGATGCGATCGCCCTTGCGGGCCCGCGCCGAGGAGATCGTTTCGACCGATTGGAGTTCTACGGGAGTGCCGCTTGGCAGGACGAGGGCGGCAGGGCTGGCGGGCAGTCCCTGGCCGAACAGGGCGTGTGGGAGCACCAGGAACATGGTGCACACTGATAGGGCAAATGGCCTCGTCCAGGACATCCCGTACGGCCTTTCTCTTTCGGGCCAGCCGCTGCTAGCCCTTCCAGACGAATTTTCCGCAAGAACACGAAACGGTTTCAGTGGGAAGTTTCTTTTCCAAGGGTTGCCGGCAAACTGGACAATTTCTGCGCCACATATTTCTACCTGTCATTTCTCTTGCGAACTGAATTTCTAACGAAGTAAGTCTGCGCTCCCGGATGCCGCGTGTCTGTTGCAATACGCACACGAATCAAACTGTTCGTTACCGGACACTTCGCTGCTCCGCGTGGCGGGGGACGATACTGTTTGGTAGAGTAACGACCGCGGAGACCGGTCGTTCGATCGGAGGGCAAAATGGCGGATGACAACGTAGCCTTGGGGAGGCGGTGGTTCGAGGAAGTGTGGAATCAGAAAAAGCGCGAGTCTGTGACGGAGCTTCTGGCGGCTGATTGCGTGATGCATGGAATCAGCGAGACCGGCGGCGACGTTCGCGGGCACGAAGGATTCCTGGCCCTGCACGCGAAACTGCTGACCGCGTTTCCCGACATGCGGATCACGCTGGACGATTGCTTTGGCTCCGGCGACAAAATCGTGGTGCGCTGGACGGCGACAATGCGGCATACCGGGTCCGGCTTGGGAATCGAGGCGACTGGAGCGGAGATCAAGCTGCGAGGAATGGGAATCGCGCGGATTGCCGGCAGCAAAGTGCAGGAAACCTGGGATAACTGGGACCGCATGGCGATGTTTGAACAGATTGAGGCGGCGGCGAAGGCGAAGAGCGCGGGCGTTTGACGCGGCGGGTTGAGGCGTCGCCTGATTTCGTTATTTAGTCTTCGCGCCGGAGAAGGCGGATGCCACTCCGAGCGCGATGAGCGCACCACCGGAAACCTTGCGCTGTAGGCCGCCCAAGCGCAGGTTGCCGCGAAGGCGCGCGCCGAAGGTTCCGGCGAGGAGCGCCCAGACCGAGTCACTCATCCAGCCCATCAGCGCGAATAGCACGCCCAACTCAAAGATCTGCAAAGTTGCGTGACCTCGCGCAGGGTCGACGAACTGCGGCAGAAACGCGAGAAAGAAAAGAGCAGTCTTTGGATTGAGCAGGTTGACCAGGACCCCCTGGCCAAAAATACTGCGCAGGCTGCGGCGCTCGCCGGCAGGACCCAGCATCGCCGCGCCCGCGCCACTGAAAGTACGGATGCCCAGATAAATCAGGTAGGCCGCGCCGGCATATTTCACGAACTGGAAGGCAGCGGCCGAAGAAACCAGCAGGGCGGAGAGTCCCAGGGTGGCTGCGGCTACGTGAAACAACGTCCCGACTGCGATGCCCGTGGCCGAGACCAGCCCGGCGGCACGGCCGAGGCCGATGCTGCGGCTGGTGATGTATAGAACCGCGGGACCAGGCACCAACAGCAGGAGCATGGCCCCGGTCATGAAGAGAACCAGAGATGCAGGAGCGATCAGCATTCAGTTGGCAGCCGCGTTTGGCTAGTGGCAGCCGCAGCCGCCACCGCAGCAACCGCCTCCTCCGCCTGAGAAGCCGCCGGAAGGAGAGGACGAGCCGGAGCCGTTGCCGGCTGTGGCAAACACGGAAAGCTGAATCGTGGCCTTCTTGCTGGAGCAGTTCGGACAGGCGATTTCCTGCTGCTTGTTGATCACAATCTTTTCGAAGTGCGCCTTGCAGTCGTCGCAAATGTATTCGTAAATCGGCATTGGCCTATTCCTGGATGGGTTTCTCTGCTCAATAAGTATAGCAAAGGAAGGGGAATACTACCGACAAGGAGGATTCTGGTCTTTGCCCGGAACTGCGCTACATTGATCCTTCATTCCTGATTTCCGAAATCTAATCGCCGAATCGGTGGGCGGCGCGGGCTTTGGCTCTCGCGGCTTCCTGTTCGCGGTTCTTCGGCGGGACGCTGGTTTCGAGCGATTGCAGAAGCCGCAGCGAGACATTCGCAATGTCCTCGATGGCGTCATGAAACGCGGCTTCGTTGGCCTTCGACGCCTTGTTGAAACCGGTAATCTTCCGCACGAATTGCAGCGAAGCGGCCCGCACCTCTTCCGGCGTCACCGGCGGGTCGAAATTGTAGAGAGTCTTGATGTTTCTGCACATGGACGAAACCCCCTGCTTGATCCTAAACAAGCCGACCCCATAAAGGCAAAAGGCTCCTCGAACTGAGGAGCCTTCGCAATTCCTGAAACTGTAGCCCGATCCTAGTCCCCGGCTACGGCTTCGGCAGCGGCTTCCTTGGACTTCGGAGCGGCGTTGCCGTTGCCACTGGCTGGAGCGATGCCGATTGGCTTATTGGCGTTGGTGAAGTTTGCCGGAACGGCCTTGGCGATGTCGGAAACCGAGCCGATCTGCACGACCGCCGTCTGGGGCTTCTTCAGAACGAGTTCTTCGTAGATGGCGCGAACCCGGGCCTGCTCTTCCAGAGCCATCTTGCGGCGAATGCGGTTCTCTTCGGCAGCGGTCAAGGGAATGTCGTGCTCCAGGTGGCGAACGCGCGCGGCGTCATCGGCGTCAATCACCAGCGAGTGCTCGTAGGAGCCGAGATTGACGCTCTTGCCCTTGGCGTAAATCTCGTGCTTCCCGTGGTTCTTGTACCACTCGGCCACGGTCGCGTTCTTGTGCATGTTTTCGATGATGTTGCGCCAGCCCACGCCCGTGTTGTACGCGCAGAAGCTGATTTCGCCTTGTTGCGTGCCGTAGGGAATGATGCACATTTCGGTGCGGCGGAAATCGTAGTTGAACAGATCCTGGAACCACATGCCGGCGATGAACAGGAAGTTCCACTGGTCTTGCGCGCGGCGCTTCATGGCGTCTTCGTAGGTGCGTTCCGGAGAAGTGCGGCCGTACTTGCTGGTGGCGCCCTTCGTCAGCGCCCAAGTCTTGTCGAACTTCTTAAACAGATCCCACAACTTGAGACCCTTCGGCCCCTGGAACGGGTGATAGTTCTTGAGGAGCGCCATGGCCATCATGAAGTTTGAAAAGCCCTTGCCGCGAGCGGCGTCGGTGATAGCGGTGACGTCCGCGGTGAGCTGCTGTGCGTCCAGGAAGCGCGGAACCGGCGCCCATTCCTTGGTTTCCTTGTTGATCATGAGCGCGGTGCCCACGCCGCAGTTCGGGTGGCAGCCGCAGGAGAGCGAACCCCATTGGGATTCGTTGCCCTTGACCATGTCGGCAAAGCCGGCAAAGGTGCTGATGAACGAGATGGGGAACCAGTCGCGGGTTGGCTGGATCTTGCCAACCTGGTTGCTGACGTCCTTCGCAAGATGCGAGAGGGTGTAGCGCTGGCGGAGACGGCGCTCCGGAGTAATGTCTTCGTCGCGGCCGGTAAAGGAAACCGGCTGGAAGCTGACGAACGAAATTTTCTTGGGATTTTCCATCGCGAATTTCACGACGGAGCCGACCTGGTCGTTATTCACGTTGTTGACGATGGTGACGACCAGCACGATTTCGATGCCCGCTTCGTGCAGGTTTTCAATGGCGCGCAGCTTCACGTCGAACAGGTTGCCGATCTGGCGGTGGCTGTTGGCGTCGTTGCCGATGCCGTCAAACTGAAGATAGGCGTAGCGCAGGCCGGCTTCAAACGCCTTCTTCGCGAATTCCTTGCTCTTGGCGAACTCGATACCGTTGGTGGCCGCCTGCACGGAGTTGTATCCGACCTTGCGGGCGTACCGGATGGCGTCGAAGAAATACGGGCTCATGGTCGGCTCGCCGCCCGAGAACTGCACGGACATCTGGCGGCGCGGCTTGATCTTCACCGCGTTATCCAGAATTTCCACGATCTCGTCCCAGCTCAGCTCATGCACGTAGCCAACCTGGTTGGCGTCCATGAAGCAGGGATCGCACATCATGTTGCAGCGGTTGGTGAGGTCGACGGTGAGCACGGAGCCGCGGCCATAGCGGACGTTCGAAGAGCCGTGCTTGTGCAGGCCTTCGTCATTGTGCGCGGGAATATCGCGGCCGGGGAACTGCTTTTCAATCCACTTCAGGAAGTCGGAGTCAATGGCCATCATGTCTTCATAGTGGCCGTGCTGCGGGCAGTCTTTCACCATCCAGACCTGGCCGTCGCGCTCGATAATCTGCGCCTTGATTTCGCCGACCTTTTCGCTCATCAGGTCGCGCCAGTCTTTTTCACCCTTGATGATGGATTCGCGCGCTTCTTTCACGCAGGCCGGGCAGAGCGAGTCGGTCTGGCGCGGGAAGCCGAGAGTCGGCCTGGTCTTTTCCCAGGACTTCAGCAGCGGCTTATCGGACCACTGCGGGGTGACCGACGGATTCGGATTCTTCCTGTTGAAATGTTGAATGGTATTGAAAGTGATAGCTGCGGTCTTGCAAAGCACCCAGTCAAGCGAGCGGAAAATCTGCGTGCTAATCGTATTGGACATACAGCTGTAGCCTCTCTTTCAGAGTCGTGCGAGCAAAACTTGGAATTCGGCCGAAAGCCCCAAAACCAGCCTGAATGGAACTGCCCCCCATAGGCTTTTCCAGACTACCACGCGATGCTGCGTGAGCTCTAAGTGCTTGAGCATGGATAGTTTGAATAAGCCAAAGGGGATACGCCAGAGGGATGCGGCGAACGGCAAAAAAGGGGGGTTGAATGGCGCGGGAGGCCACTGAACGGGCCTAACTGATGGGAAGAAAAGGGGGTTACTCCTAGGAAGCAGGTACTCGAAGTTTTGCGGGTTCGGAATCGGAGGGAAGCACCGTTATTCGTTCAGGCTGGGATGCAGCACCGCGATCAGGAAATGCGCGAAATAGGAAGCGCCTTCATCCATCTGCAGCCAGCGGACCACGCAGTGATCCGCCAGATATTTCAGGACGCGGCTCTCGGCAATCCCCAGATGCTCGGCAAGTTTGGGTTTGATGGACTCGCCGCCACGCCGGGCGGTGCCCCCGCGCGCCATGTTGGGGATGGCCACGCGCAGAGTCTGGCAAGCCTCGACATAATAATACGTGGTCATGTCAGAGTCGGTGAGTACCCAGACCCCCGGTCCCGCGGGAGCACGATCCGCGTCATCCAGTTTTGTAGGAGCACATGCGAGCAGCCGGCGAAAATTCATTTCCAGCTGCGACAGCCGCGATGCCAGTCCGGGATCGCCGGAGCGCCCGCGCAGGCTGGGAGCGGATATTTCCGCCGGATCTTCAAATGACGCACGCGAAGGGCGTTCCGCCGCGGCAGGGGCTTCCTCATCGGGAGGCGCGGCAGGTGTAAACCCCCGCGTAGGTCCGAGCGGCCGCGATTCGCGAGTTCCGGCGGAGTGGTCCGCCCTGCGAGGCGAGCGATGCGAGTCGTGTCCACGCCGTCCGCGCCGGTGCCGCGAACCTGGCCCAGCGGGAGCGGGACTCCGTCCCGCGGGCGCTTGCGATTCAGACTCAACCCCAGCTGCCTCTGCTTCCGGCGGCTCTTTTTCAGGCTCCGCCTCGGACGCCAGAATCTCTCCGCTGGCCGCCGGCGCTTCCTCGGACTTCAGAACGGGAGCCGGAATTTCCGCGGGCTCGGTGGCGCCCAGTCGCGTGGCGCTTTCCTGAGCCTTGGTCTTCCAATCGGAGCGGCGGAATCGCTCGGCGGCCGTGAGATACCATCTGCCGGCTTCGGCGGAATTCCCAACCGATTCCAGATAACGCGCCAGTTCGAACGCAACCATGGCGTCGCGCGTTTTCGTGAAGAGATTGGTCAATTGTGCCGCGGGGTCTTTTCCGGTACGTGCTCTGCGGATTCGCGCGGTGATCTGCTTCCAGTCGGCCATACAGTGAAGGCATTCTAGCAGCGAATGTGACCTTGTGCCATCAAAACACGAAAATCAGGAGTAGGGATGGCTCATCGGAAAGGTCAAAATTCGCGGCGCAAAGCAATTCCCGTGGACCGGATATCTCGGGTCTATGCTAGTTTTGGACGGTGAAGCGAATCCTGACTTCCCTCCTCTTGCTTCTCTCGACCAGCGCGCACGCCCAAGAAAGCAAATTGAGCGATTGGATGGACAATTATGTCGACCAACTTCCCCCGGCAAAGCCTTTTCGCGGAAACATCGTCGCGGCGCAAAATGGCCGCGTCATCCTGGAAAAAAGCTATGGACTCGCCGTTGAAGAATGGAATATTCCAAATACATCCCGCACTAAATTCGAAATTGCATCGCTCAGCAAGCAATTCACAGCCGCAGCTATCCTCGAATTAGCGGACGCCGGAAAACTCCGGGTGGACGACCCCATCGGCAAGTTCTACAAGGACGCGCCTCGCAACTGGCAGGAAATCACCATCCAGCATCTTTTGACCCACACCTCCGGCATCCCGAATAATGAAATCAAGGATTTTCCCAAGGGGATCGCGGCGGCCTATACCCCGGATGAACTGATTCTGACATTCCGAAACAGGCCCCTGGCGTTTGCCCCGGGAACAAAGTGGGCCTATACCAACACCGAATATTACCTGCTTGCCTGGATCATCGAGCACGTCTCGGGCGAGAAATATGGCGCATATTTGGCTGGCCACATTTTTACCCCGCTGAAGATGACTCGTTCAGGGTTTCGGCCGACTCTCGCGATCATCCCGGACATGGCAGAGGGTTACACGGTTGAGGAAGGGCAGTTACGGCATAGAGATTATTTTGACCGCTCCCTTGAGACTGGTGCGGGGGGCATCTATACGACTACAGGCGACGTGCTCCTCTGGAACAGGGCGCTCGACTCGCCCGGCTTGCTATCCGCCCGCTCGCTGGATTTGATGTTCACCGCGCATCCCCCGGGAAACTATGGTTATGGATGGTTTGTTGATACCGCGCCCCGGCGAAGGATCTATCACGAGGGGGGTGACCCGGGCTTTGCAGCATTCGAGGTCCGGTATCCCGATCAGCATCTGTTGATTGTCGTGCTTGCAAACCAGGATGACTCCCCGGTAAGGGACGTGGCCAACGCTTTGGCGGATCACCTGTTAAACGATGCTGGAGAGAAGCATTAGCGTGGGAGGCAGGGAAAGTGTTGTCTCGGCAGACGCTTGATGAGGTTTACCGATTGACGGGAACTCGGAATGGGAAGTATGCTTTTGCTGCACGGCCCTGGGAGGACTCTATGCGAGGTTTGCGCGCACCGCTCGCGACCTTGATGATTTTTGGACTAATAGTGTCGCCCGTGTGGGGCGGCCCGAAGACCGCGGCTTCCTTGGGCACAGTCGTTACCGCCGAAAAAGCCCGCGTCGGCGATTCGTCGGCCGAAGTCGGCACCACGGTTTTCAGCGGCGACCGGCTGTCCACCGACCGGGATGGCAGCGTGCAGATTCGCGCCGGGGCGGCCCGGCTGCTGCTGCAGAGCGGCAGCATGGCCACGCTGAACGATTCCGAGGGCGCACCTTCCGCAAAACTAGTCCTGGGTACGGCGACTTTTTCAACCGGCAATTCCAAGGCGTTCACGCTGCATGCCTCCAGAGCGGCCATCCGCGCGCAATCGGACGGGCCGACCATCGGCCAGGTTACTTATCTGAACGAGAAGGAACTTCTAGTGGTCAGCAAGCGCGGCCCGCTGACGATTACCGTGGACGGGGAAACGGAAGTGGTCGGAGATGGCACCGCGTATCGCGTGATCCTCGACCCGCCACCCACCATGGCGCAGGGTCCTGAGGGCGCCGGCACCCACAAAGAAGATCGCAAGCGGGGCATGAGTGGCCCCCCGCTCCACGCAGGACGCAACTACTTCCTGGTTACGGCCGTCGGGGTTTCGGCCATCATTACAGGCTTGGCCGTTTCTGAAGCCCTGGAAAGCCCGAACCGCCCGTAACACCCAAAGCAGTGTTCATTGGAGACGCGAGTGGCCATCACTCAGGTGATGGCCCTTTTCTTTTGCCTCAAAGAAACGCAACCACATCAATCTCCACCAATGCATCCTTCGGCAACCGCGCTGCCTCGACCGTCGAGCGCGCCGGCGGAGCTGCCGTGAAATAACGCGCATAAACTTCGTTCATCGCCGTGAACTCGTTCATGTCCTTCAGGTATACGGTTGTCTTCACGACGTGGCCGAGCGATACGCCGCTGGCTTCCAGGATCGCCTTCAGGTTTTCCATGACGCGCTCGGTCTGCAGGCGCACGTCGGTGCCGGTAAATTCTCCGCTCTCCGGGTCCAGCGCAATCTGGCCGGAAAGGAAAAGGAATCCATTTGCCTTGATCGCCTGCGAATACGGGCCGATGGGTTTCGGGCCGCGCGGGGTGAATACAACATCTTTCATCGGAGTGTCTCCTGAAATGCGGAGAGCAGAATAACAGACGGAAGGAACGAACGGGAGGACTAGCGGGGACGCCGGCCGCGGTTGCGGACGAATTCCGTGTGGGAATGGTTGCGGGCGGATTCGAGCCTGGAGACATAGGCTTCGGCCTGCGGGCCCGAAAGGCCCTGGTAAATCAACTCGAGAATCTTTTTTTCGGACTCGCCGATATTTTTCAGCCGGCCGATCTGCGCGCTGGTAAGCGTCGGCAACCCCTGCTCGCGGCGCTCGATGACCACCTGAACCGTGCCGTTTGAAAGGCCGATGAGCTTCAGCATCACCGCGTCGCTGCTGAGAGCATCCAGCTTGTCCGCCTGGGCCATTTCCAGAATTTGCGCGTCGGTGTAGCCCGCGCCGGACAGCTCTATCACAGAATCGCCGCTCGAGAACTCGTGATTGTGATCGCGCGCCGCTTTCAAAAGGGAAAGGCACAGCGGGTCGCTGGCGCCGGCGTGTTTCAGTTTGGTGAGCTCGCCCACTTCCGCGCTCGAAACGTTCATCTTCTTGATCTGCGCAAGATTACTGGACCACATCCCCGACTGGTCGAGGGCAGTGTAGTCAATCTTCGGCTGCGTCTTGCAACCAGCTAGACCAAAGACCAGCAGGCAGAGGGGCAGGAGTGGTTTCCGCATGATTCCAGTGTATGCGGTACAAGGCGGCAACGGTGGGCCTGTGCTCTGGTCCACACTGGACGGCGGGACAGGGGATTAAAAGCGGCTCAGACCTGGTAGATGCGCTCGACGCCGTAGACCCCGTTGATGCGCCTGATATTGGAGAGGATCGTCTCCAGTTGCCGCTTGTCGACAATTTCCAGGCTGGCTTCGACCCGCGCATTCTGGCGGTCCGGCCGGCTTTCGAGCATCCGGATGTTGGAGCCGGCATCGCTGATCACGGCGGTAATTTCGGCAAGCAGGCCGGCGCGGTCCTTCGCGCGCACCAGAAGTTCGACCGGGAAGGTGGCCGTCGTTTCGCCGCCCCAGGCCACGGCGATGCGGCGCTCCGTCTGGTAGAGAAGGTTTTGCACGTTGGGGCAGCTGCGCGTGTGCACGGCCACCCCGCGCCCGCGGGTGACATAGCCGATGATGTCGTCGCCAGGAATCGGATTGCAGCACTTCGCGCGGAAAACCAGCAGGTCGTCGTGCCCTTTCACGATCAGCGGCGCTTCGCCCATGCCCAGCATGCGCTTGACGGTTTTCACCAGCGTGGGTTTGGCGTCTTCCGCGGTTTTTTCCGGCTCGCGCGTTGCTTCGCCAAAATAGCGAGACAACACCTGCCGCGCGGAATACTTCCCAAACCCGACCGCCGCGAACAAATCTTCCACTCGCGACAACCCGTATTCCGAGGACAGATTTTGCAAATCCTCGTTCGAAATTTTCTTCAATCCACGCGGGAAATTGCGCGACTCGTTTTCGAGCAGACGCTTCCCCATCTCCGTGGCTTCCTCGCGCTCCTGGGTATTGATGAAGTGCCGGATCTTGCTTTTCGCGTGCGAGGATTTGACGAAGCTCAGCCAGTCGCGGCTCGGCTTGTGACCTTTCTGCGTCAGGATCTCCACCACGTCGCCGCTGACGATTTCATGGCGCAGCGAAACCATCTGCCCGTTCACTTTCGCGCCCACGCACTGGTGGCCCACCTCGGTATGGACGGAATAGGCGAAATCCACCGGCGTCGCCCCGCGCGGCAACTCCAGCACGCGCCCCTTCGGCGTAAACGCGTAAACTTCCACCGGAGCCAGGTCCACCTTCAGAGTCGAAAGAAATTCGCCCGGCTCTTGCAATTCCTGCGACCACTCGATCAGCTGCCGCATCCACGCGATGCGCTGGTCGTCGCCCGACGACACCGGCTTGCCATCTTTGTATTTCCAGTGCGCGGCCACGCCTTCCTCGGCGATGCGATGCATCTCCTGCGTGCGAATCTGAATTTCAAATGGCTGCCCGGAATGAATCACCGTGGTATGCAGCGACTGGTAGAGATTCGGCCGCGGCATGGCGATGTAATCCTTGAAGCGACCGGGCACCGGCCGCCAGATGTGGTGGACGACGCCAAGCGCGGCGTAACAGTTACGGTCGGAATCGGAGATGACCCGGATGGCCAGCAGATCGTAAATCTGATCGAGGCTGCGTTCCTGGCGCACGATTTTCCGGTGCAGCGAGTACAGGCCCTTGACGCGTGCTTCGAGCTCCGCGGGAATGCCGTTTTCCACCAGCTTCGTGCGGATGGTGTTCTGGACGTCTTCGAGGAATCTCTGGTGAAAGGGAGCTTTGTCGCTGAGCTGCTTCTGCAGGGAAAAGTACGCGTCGGGTTCCAGATAACGGAAGGAAAGATCTTCGAGTTCGCCCTTGATGACGGACATCCCCAGGCGGTGCGCGATGGGCGAATAGATGTCCATCGTCTCGCGGGCGATGCGATGCTGCTTGGCGGGCTCGAGAAACTCCAGTGTCCGCATGTTGTGCAGCCGGTCGGCCAGCTTCACCATCACCACGCGGACATCCTGCACCATCGCCAGCAACATCTTGCGGACGTTTTCCGCCTGCCGCGCTTCCGGTGCCATCATGTTCAGCCGGCTGATCTTTGTGACGCCTTCAACGAGCTGCGCAACTTCGCCCCCGAACCGCTCTTCGAGGCGCGAAACGGGAAACTCGGTATCTTCAATCACGTCGTGCAGCAGCGCCGCCGCCAGCGTGGTGGCATCCATGCGGATGTCGGCCAGGATGTGGGCCACTTCGAGGAGATGCGAAACGTAGGGATCGCCCGAAGCGCGGAACTGATCGTGGTGGCGTTCCGAAGCGATTTCAAACGCCCGCCGCACCGGCCACGGGTCTTCCGAAGGCCGGTTGGTACGCAGCTTTTCCAGCAGCTCTTCCAGGCGGGCGTTGAGCTGCCTCTGAGTCCGGTCCCGGTTAAAGTTCAGGGGGATATTGGCAGGCGACGGCATGCTCCAGTATACCAAAAGCCGCCATTCAACCGGTTTTTGGCGCGCTGGAGCGAATGGGGTGGATCTTGATCAATCGGCGTGGATTGCCCGGTTTGAGCTCAGGGCAACCAGTTCTCCCGCCGGGCCCGTCACTTGGACTCTTTCTGCCACCTTTTGTGCTGCTGGGTAATCGAGACATAGCACTCGCAGGCCGCGGCCTCCAGCCCCAAACGGTCGTCAATCATGACCGCGCCACGGGCGAAGCTAATGAGCTCCGCTCTTTGCAGAAAACCCAAGGCGACCGTCACGCTCGCCCGGCGCATCCCCAGCATGTGCGCGAGAAATTCCTGCGTGAGGCGGACCTGGCTGCCGCCCAGCCGGTCCTGGCTCATCAGCAGCCATCTCGCCAGCCTCTGGTTCGCGTTATGCAGCCGGTTGCACGCCGCGATTTGCGCCGACTGCACCGCAACCTCCTGCCCAAATTGCCCCAAACGCTTCCGCAGCGCCGGACAATCGGCCAGAGCGACGATCATGTCCCCGGCTCCTATCCGGAACGCGGTCCCTGCGACCTGAACAATCACTCGGCTGGCGCTGCTCCTCAGTCCAGCCACCAGCGGCAGCCCCACAAAGCCTTCCGCACCAGTCAGACCCACTTCCACGATCTTGCCGTTCCCGAGCACCGTGAGGATCGACGCCAGCCCGCTGCGCATGAAGTAGCAATAGGCGATCGGCTTCGCCGCCTCGTTCAAGATCGCGTGCAGCGGCAGCGGCACCAGTGCCAATTTTGGGAAAATGGTTTTGAATTCCTTACGGGGCAATTTCCGCAGAATGCCGTTAAAGAGCGCAGCGTGCTTGATCACTCGGCTCCTTGACGAAATCTAACAGAGTCCGCAGGGAAAGCTGGCTCGAATGGGGTGAAGAGAGTCTTAAGCGCACGGTCCTACAGTACGCTGATTTAACGTTCGCGGCTAGCCCATATCGTTAGCTTGCGCGCCACTCCCGGCGGTTGCGCCAAATCGTACGCTAGCGTACAGTTCTCCCTGGAAAAGAGATCCGCCATGCTCCGGAAACCACCCCCCTCCGGCAAACCTGCTTGGGCAAAAGCTATCCGTACCTTGCGCGAAAGCCTCCAGTTGAACCAGGCAGACTTTGGTTCAAGACTGGGCTTTTCCGCCATGGCCGTATCGCGCTGGGAACGAGGCGCGCAAGAGCCGCCTTCCCACGGCTATATCGGACTTGGAAATCTCGCCCGCGACTCTTCCTGCTGGTATTTCTGGGAACGCGCCGGCCTGCGCAGCGAACACGTGCTGCGCGTCCTGCCTACCCTGGAACGAAACACCAGGTATTCGAAATTGCAGAATTTTGAAATCGTGAGCGCCGGCACTGGTCCAAAGCAGTACCACGACAAGATCGAGCTCGTTGCCTTGCCCCTCCTAAAGGTGCAGGCCGCTTCGCACGGAGAGAAGGGCGACGACCTGCACTTGCTGAGCGATGCGCCAATTGAGAGCATGATGGCCGCGCCGAAAGACTGGTGCCCCAATCCCGCCTACACAAGTTGCTTGAGAGTGCGAGGCAATTCCATGGCCCCCATGATCCAGGACGGATTCGTGGTTGCCGTTGACTCCTCACAAATCGACATGAACAGCTTGGACGGGAAAATTGTCATCGCCTGGCATAAGGACGTGGGTTTGACGATCTCGCGCTTCCGGCTCTACGATCACACCGCGGTTCTCGTTCCGGAGAATTCCGAATATGGGGCTGTCGCCATCAGTGCCAAGCAGCCGTGGAAAGTCGTAGCCACCGTGCTGTGGTGGATTGGCAAAGCGCCATAAGCGACAACGTCAGAATGTCTGGTGGTTGGCTGGACTGTTTGGCTCGGCTTAAGTCGCCGCGGGCCGCGACCAACTCAAAACGAATCGCGCAGCGGCAGGTTCGGATGCCGCCTGTTCCATTCCGCCCGCGCCTCGCTCAGTTGCGCTGTCAGGTCCGCGGTCTCGGGATGATCCGGACTCGGGCCCTCGGAATAGCTGAATTTCGCACTCACGCCAAAGCGCAGAAGTTCTGAACTCGACATCCTGGAAAAGGGGACGCGCGGACTCTTCTTTCCGGGTGCGCAATTCCCGGTCCGGCGCACGGTGAATTCAATTCTGTCTACCGCCGTCATTGCCAAGCTCCTCTCTGCGACGGGCGCCTATCAAATTCGGCTAGCCGCTGCCGTTAGAGGATTGTACCGTTGTCACTTATGTGAAGACAAGAGAAAGATAATCCTCCTCGGGGAGGCCTCGATCGCATGCGCCGCGGGATTCGGGGGTTGTGGCCAGGTTTAGTCTGAATGGGCGCGGGAACTTTCCGCATTTCTCGGGTCGCGTTTTGGGAACGCTGGGCGAACAGAAAAGCCCCGGCTTGGCAGCCGCGGCTTCTGGAGTTTTCCTCAAACGTGTTCCGTTAGGAGGCTGGCTTTTGCTCCGGCTGCTCGGCGCGCTTCTGCTTGATTTCCTTCACCCGGTCGAGCAAATCGTCGGCCTGCTTGGTGAGCGCGTCACGTTCTGCGGTTGATTCGACCATGTCGGCCTTGCGGCGGTAGAGCAGGTTCAGATAGGTCATGGCGTCGTCATACTCGGGATTGATTTCGATGGCCTTCTTCAGGCTGGCGATGCCGTCGTCGACCAGTGCGTCATACTTCTGCGTGTAGGCGGTTCGAACATCCGGAGGCAGCGGGTCGGTGTCTCTCACCTGCTTGTTGATGTGCGCCTTGTTATAGTCCGCGCGCATTTCGGTGTTGCCACGATACGCCAGCGCCCAATCAATCACGCCAATGGAGTAGTACGGCTGGGGATCGAGCGGCTTCAACGCAATATGCTTTTGGTGGTAAGACTTCGACTCTTCAAATCTCTTTTCGTCAAACGGCTGCCCGGCCATCTGGTAGAGGATCGAGGCCAACCCGTCAATGGCGCTCAGATTATCGTGAGCTTTTTCGAGCACGAGCTTGTACTCGGCGATGGCCTCATCGCCGTGGCGCTTGTTCTCTTCCGACGGCGCGCCGGGAATGTACTCGCTGGCGTATGCCGTCGCCAGATACAAGCGGGCATTCATCAGATCGGGATCAAGTTCCTTCGCTTCCTTGAAGAATTCGACCGCCTTGTCGAATTGCCCTTCCTTGAAAGCCGCCACGCCCTTGTTCAGAAGGTCGCGCGCGCGCAGTTTGTTGCAGCCCGAAACGCCGGCCGCAAGGATGAACAACGCCACCAGGGCAAACGCCCGGTTGGCCGTGCGGGAAAACCGCGAGCGGGTTTCCCGTGACACTATTGCATCTGTCATTGAAGCAACCATCCCTGATAAGCGCGGCCGGCTTTCCCGCCGCAGCTAGGATTCACATCCGCCCACTTGGGCCATTCCATCACGTTCAGCGGTTTTTTTCCAGTTCAGAACTCAGCAATCCGATGGGTGTGGCGCCCGCCGAATGCATAAGGTCCAGAACCTGGACTACCGCTTGAAACTCCAGCGAACGATCGGCTTGAAGAAACGCAACTCGATCGGAGCGCCGGGCAAAAATATCCTGCAACCGGGACTGCAACTCCGCAGACCGCACTCCCGACTGGTTGATCCGGACCGAACCATCCGATGCAATCTGAACAATGATTGTTTCGGGTGGATCAATTACGGCCGGGTGGTCTGTCTGCTCGGGTATAGCCGCGTCCAGCCCCTTCTGGCGATGCGGGATGATCATGAAGATGACCAGCAGCACCAGCAGAATATCAATCAGCGGGACCACATTTACATCGGATACGATCCCGTGCCTGCCCACAACAACGCCCGTGCCCATGAGTCACCTCGCGTAGCGAAATTCCCCTGCGAGGAGGACTCCCACATCCCTGCGCGAAACCCGAGTGCGGGCTACTGCCCTGCTTCCAACTTGGCGGTGATCAGACCGACCTTGTCGATGCCCGCTCCGCGCATAATATCAATCGCGCGCGCGACCGACATGAACAGCACGTCGTTGTCGCCCTTGACGAAGGCGACTTTCTCGGCGCGGTCCTTGAACACCTGTTCAATGCGCGGCCCGAGGGCATCCCAAGTGGTGTCTTCGTTATTGATCTTGAGCTTGTCGCCCTTGAGCACCTGAACCACCACCGTCTTGTTCTCGAGTTCCTGGTTCTGCTCCTTGTTCGGCGAAGGCTGCGGCACAAGCGTATCCATACCCTTGGGTGTAAGAGGGGTGATAACCATGAAAATGATGATGAGCACCAGCAGAATGTCGATCAGAGGAACGATATTCGGCGTTGCCATTGCGCCTGAGCTATTACCTACATCCATCCCCATTGCGAGATCTCCTGTTGAGCCGCCGCTCATCACTACTTTTGGAGTTTGGCAGCCGCGCCGGGTGGGAGCCGGCGCGGAGCCTGATACTCAGCAAACGAATGAGCGTACAGCGAATCGCTACTACGTCCTCAGTCGCCGGGATTCGCCTGCGGCTGAGGGGGTTTTGGTGTACTTCCGGGGGCCACGGTTTTATCCGTCAACAGACCGAGCTGGTCAACGCCCGCGGACCGGATTTCATCCACGATCGCAACCACATCTCCGTACTTGGCGCGCGCATCGCTCTTCACATAGACGGTCTTGTCCAGTTTGTTGGCGAGGCGGTCCTTGATCTGCCCGGTGATTTCTTCCTTGGTGATCTTGGTGTTGCCCATGTATAGACTGCCGTCGCGGGTGACCGCAACCACAATCGCGTCATCCTTGTCGGCATCCTTCATATCCCGGGCGTTCTTGGCCGAAGCCAAGTCCACCTGGTGGGTCTTCTGCAACATGGGGGTGACCACCATGAAGATGATGAGCAGCACGAGCATGATGTCCGCCATCGGAATCACGTTCGGTGCTGCCATCTGGGGGCCGGCTTGCGGCTTGTAAGCCATAGTATGCCTTCTTCCGGGTTACTTCTTGGTCGCGCCGCGGCGCAGGATGAA
>JABCZF010000020.1 GCA_013289825.1 Acidobacteriota bacterium
AAGGTCGTTTACCCGAACCACGGCGTCGGACTTGTAGAACAGATTAGTTACGGTGTCTTGAATGGTAGGACCGAGCGTTATTTCATGATTCGCATCGTTTCCAGCGGCCTGCGCGTCATGGTTCCACAGTCAAACGCAGAAACCGTTGGCCTTCGTTCCGTAATCCGTTCCACGGAATCCACCAAAGTCCTTGGCTTCCTCGAAAAGGGCAAGCTCAATTCTCACCACGACTGGAAACACCGCTTCAAGGAAAACTCCGAGCGCATGCGCACCGGTTCCCTCCTCGAAGTCGCCGTCGTCCTCAAGAGTCTGGTTTCCCTCAGCCGCAGCAAGCCCTTGTCCTTCCGCGAAAAGAAAATGCTCGAACGCGCGAAGTATCTCCTAGTCAGTGAAATGGCCACCTCTCGCAATACCACTGCGGAAAGCGCAGAAGCCATCGTCGTGAAGTCTTTAGCCAAAGCCAAGCTGCAATTCCCGGTCATGACCGAAAAATTCGAATAATTCTTCTTCCCTTGTGGGAGCGCAGCTCGCTGCGCTCCAGTTAAGCAGCACCGGCATTTCTCCGGCGGGCATGCACCAAGCCCGCCTTTTTCTTTCGCCGATAAATCCTTTTTTCCCTTCTGTCTTCTTTTCTGGAGCGCCCTTCCGCGCCTTTGTGTCCCGTTTCTTCTCTTCCCGTCCACCCCTAAACCCGCGGTAAATCTTATGAGCACCAAATGCATGAAACGTCTCGTTCTTTAGTTTCGTCGTATACTCAGAAGCGTTAGCAGGGCCCCGCTGCCCCTTCACGGATTCTCGAAGCTCCTCCTCTTCTGTGCGGATGGAGGCCGGCTTAGGAGACAACCATGAAATCCAGCCTTTTGCTCGCCGGCTTTTTGCTCTTCGCGACTTCCGCCGAGGCTCAGCACTCCCACTCGCATGCCATGGGCGGCGGCAATGGTGCTGGCCTCGGGAATAACGGGGGGAATTGGGGTGGGGGCTGGGGCTCAGGCAGCTTCGGCTCCCACGGCCGAGCGGTCCGCTACGAAGATCCGCGAGACTTTTCCGTCGAGTACGCCAGGAACGACGGTCCGTTCGTCCTTTCAACCTTTATGAATTACAAAGACGCCGTAGCCCTCGGCCAGCAACAACTTGCGGCCGCCGAAAAAGCGGCGCAGGGTGACGACGAACCCTCTCTGGGCGATGTGGCCCGCTCCTACCGGGCCGCCAGAGTTCCGACCCTGAAGCTCCAGTCCCGCGTTGTGCAAGATAATTCAGGCAGGCTGGAAGTCTGCAATTTGAACGGCAACGATTGCCACCGGCCTTGAGGCGCGACTGCCAATAATCTCCGCATTCTTTTTCTGCGACTCTCCGCATCCCTAGGTTATCTCTGCTCTTTCTTTTCTTTTCCGGAATCTCTATCTCTCAACCAGGCCACCGAGCGTGACTCCAGCTGCGCGCAACGCCCGCCGAACCTCCGCGGCAATCGCCGGCGCCCCAGGCGTGTCCCCGTGAATACAAATGGTCTGGGCCTGGAGCGCCACTTCGCTACCGTCGCTAGCCGTCACAAAACCTCGTTCCACCATACCCAGCGCTTGTCGCGCCGCTTCCCGAGGATCGCGGATCAATGCATCCTCAAATTTCCGCGATCGAAGTGTTCCGTCCGGTTCGTATCGCCGGTCAGCAAAGGCCTCCGCAGCAACATGGAATCCCGCTTCCCGAAAAACATCCAGCATCGGGGACCCCGCCAACCCCACCATCAAAACGTCGCGCCGCCATCGCGCGACGCCCGCGGCGATCGCCGCGGCAAGCTCGCGATCCCGCACCGCCTGGTTGTAAAGGGCTCCGTGTGGCTTCACGTGTTCTACCTGCGCCCCGCAACTTTCGGCAACTGCCGAGAGCGCCCGAACCTGTTCAAACACGGACTCGGCAACTCGAACCACTGACAAGTTCAACTCCAGCCTTCCGAAATTTTCGCGGTCCGCATACCCTGGATGCGCGCCGATCGCGACGCCGTGCCGCAGCGCTTGCTCCATCGTCAGGCGCATTGTCTCTTTATCACCGGCATGCCCGCCGCAGGCCACGTTCGCCGAGGTAATCGACCGCATCAAAGCTTCTTGCCGGCCATCGGCAATGGCCTCGGGCATTTCGCCCATGTCGCAATTCAGATCTATTTTTAGCGGAACGCTCTTCATCCCAGAATCAACTCCTTCGACGCCAGCAATTCCTCCTGCTCCACCAAAAGAGCTCTCGCAGTTTCCATTTCTACCAATTCGAAGCGAATCTCATCGCGCGGCCGCAGTTGCCCCAGACTGCTCATATCCGCAGAAATCACATTGGCAATCTTCGGATACCCGCCGGTAGTCTGCTGTTCCACGAACAAAATAATCGGCAACCCGGATGCCGTAATCTGCACCGCTCCCAACGAGACGCCCTCGGAAATCATCTCGCCGCCCAGGGCCGAAGCAATGGCCGCACCTTCCAGCCGCAACCCCATGCGGTTGGATTCCTCCGTCACACGATAGGTCCTTGCGTAGAACAGCTTCTGCGCCTCTTTTGAAAACCAATCGCTTTGCGGCCCGGCCGTAACGCGCAAGACTTTTCTCGGTGCCAGCTTCTCGAGCGCCCGCCTGGCAATATTTCGTTTCCGAAAAGTCCGAAACCCTTCGATGGCCCTTCCGACCTTCAACACATCCCCTTTCCGCAGGGCCCTCCCTTCAAACCCGCCGAGGCCGCTCAACAAGTGTGTCGAGGCGCTCCCCAAAAACAATTTCACATCGATTCCGCCGCGCACGCACAAATAGCACCGCGCTCCTGCCCGCGTCGGCCCCAGTTGCAAAGTCTGCCCCGCCAGAATCTCGACGGAGTTCCACGTTTCCACACGCCGATCGTCCAAGGCCGACGCAAAATCGGAACCGGTCAGCGCTGCCACGGCAGCCTCCCGAAAAAAAAACGTCCCGCCAAGCAAGGTCATCTCCAGCCCAGGCGCGCCTTCGGCATTCCCCGCCAACCGATTGCCAACGCGCAGTGCAACAGCATCCGCCGCTCCCGAGGGGGAAACTCCCATGGGCCCAAATCCCTCGCGCCCCAAATCCTGCACGCTAGTCAACAATCCTGGAGCTCGCACCTCAATCAAGCTCATGCGTTCTCCAACTTGGCCTGGGCAAATTTCTCCCGCGAAATGGCCACAAACCGCACGCGATCTCCAATCGAGAGCAAACTCATCTCCGCCCTGCCGGGCCGAAACATCTCGACCGGCGTCCGCCCCAGCAATCGCCACCCTCCGGGCGTGGAAATCGGGTACACGCCCGTCTGGCTTCCGGCGATCCCCACACTCCCCGCGGGAACGCTTCGCCGCGGCATGGTCAAACGCGGCGTCACCAACGCCTCCGGCAACTCCCCGAGATATGCAAAGCCCGGCGCAAATCCTAAAAAATACACAAGGTAATGAGTCGAAGCGTGTAATTCGATGGCCTGAGCCGGAGTGATTCTGTGCAACTCGGCGACTTCCTCGAGGTCCGGACCAAACTCCCCGCCGTAACACACCGGTATTTCCACCAACCGCGGCTCAGGCAGCGCGGCCCTCTCCATGCGGTCGATATAACCGCGCACAATTTCTTCCAGTTCCTTATGCCGCAACAACATCGCATCAAATTTAATCAGCAAAGAACAATACGCCGGATGAAGATTCCGCACTCCCCGAATGGGCTCGAAATCGGTCATCCGCAAGAGTCTCCGTACGCGCTCGTTACTTTCGATGGTGATTTGATTCTCGAGGCGCGGGGCTTTAGCCCCGTTTTCGTTCTCGGGTCGCCCAAAATAGACCAACAGCGACTGATCACTGGCAATCTGAAACTGCACGCCGCGGCTCGAAGAATCACCCATCGCCGCGAAAGTATACCGCACGCACCCGCAACCCGTACGGCGCGGCCATTTTCCGCAAACGCTGCCTTACAAGGAAGGCAGCGGCTGATTGCCATGAGACTTTTGCCGGCAACCGCAGACGCCTCCGCTCTCCATGATTTCGCCGCCGACATGCGCCTCGAACCCCTTCGACCGCTAGCCGTCCCCCCTCGCTCACTCCTCGGCCCCGCGCTCCCGCAAAAACGCCACGGTCTTGTGTTCGTTCTTGTGTTCATCCCCAGGAAACCGTTCCGCGTACCCCAGGGGCGTGCATTCCACAACCTCACCTGGCCGCTGGTAGTACCCCGGGAGTTTCACGCGCAACATTAGGTCCGCTCCGCGCTCCACCAAGAACTGCGCCATCGGCAGGCCGCCATCAAAGAACTGGGTCACCGCGTGGAAGATGGGGGTCTGCCCACCGATGCCAGCTTCATCCACAACCGCGCGCGCATTGACGTCCGCCCCGCGTTCCAGAAGCAACTTCGCCGCTTCCACGTTGCCGTACTCAGCCGCCACATGCAGCAGCGTCGCTCCCCGCAAGGTGAGCTGCCGCGCGCCCGTCGTGCCGAAGTCAAGCTCAAGGAATCGCCGATCGACCAGCGTGCCATCCGCATCAAGGTGTTTTGTCAGAAGATCGAGCCGGCTGCGAAGCAAGTCCAGCACCGGGGGCGCGTCGTATTTTGTGACCCCGCCAGCCTCAATAAGAATATCCATGCACTCGCCCAGCTGCGCGGAACGCCCGTACGTGCCGATGACATAATCCAGTGCCGTTCCCGGATACTTTCGTTCCGCTCGCGCGCAGTTCGGATTAGCCCCGTGCTCGAGGAGCCATTTAATCGGCTTCGGCGCAACCGTCTCGCAAGGCGCAAAAATAATCGGGAAGTATCCATTCCACTCCGCATTCACATCCGCTCCATGGGCCAGAAGCAATTCCATCATCGGAATGCGCCGGCCGAAAAGCGCAGCTCGCATCAACGGCCCGTCGCCACCCTGATGCACATCCGACCCGTTTCGAATCATCCACTCCGCCATTGCCAGTCTCCGGGGACCGGGCGCCTCCCACGGCACACGGCATTCCGCAACCCAGGTGAGCGGCCCGTTCTTGCCATAGCCCAGCGGCGCACGATGCAGTTCGCTATTACGTGTCATCAAACTCTTCACCTGCTCGAAGTCATTGCCGTCAATGGCGAGCTTGAGCTGCCCAATCTCCTCAAACGAATCCACGTGCGCCTTCAACTTTGGCCAACTTGGAAATCCATAGATCCGGGCAACCTTGAATTGCGCATCCGCAAGCGAATCCGCACCTCCGGCCTTCAGCAAATCCTTGGCTTGATCTTTTAAATGGCGGAGATTGGGACGTTCAGGAAGTGGACGGGGGCCGTCCTCGGAATGGGTCGACATAGCGACCTCCTTTCATTAAATCGCCCGTAGTCCGCACATCGGGCCGAAAGAAGGTTCGCAAAACTCAATTTCAAGCAGGTGGGCTTCTACCCTTTCCGCGGACCGGATGCGTCCCCAACGCACCCGCATGGTATCACAAACTCCTCCACCGGGCGCCGCCGGCGCAACACGAAAACAGGAAGTACTCCCTATGTTTCGCATGAACCGCTCGAGAAGTGCTCTCGCTCGAAATGATTTTTAGCGGCGCCGGAAAGCCGTCACAAAAACTTTGTCAAGGCATCGGTCGTCTCTTTAGGCTTCTCTTCCATCACCCAATGCCCGCAATCTTTGAGCACGACCATGGTCGCGTTGGTAGCCACAAGCTTCATCTGCTCGCCCAGCACCGTGCCATTTGCCTTCTCGCCGCCAATGGCCAGCACCGGCATGGTCAACTTCGCCTTCGAAAGCTCCACGAAATCCTTCGCCGCCTGTTGGAAGGAAACAAAATACTCCCAACCCGCATGCATTCGTCCGGGTCGCGCATAGGCGGCCGCATACGCCACGCGATCTGCTTCCGGCAGCGAATGCCTCTTGTCCGCGGCGAAGTTGTTCCAGAAATGTTCGAAATAGATGCGCTCGCGCCCCCGCACCAACGCTTCCGGCGTCGGCCCATTGAACCGGAAATGCCAAATCCCAGGGTTGTTGTAAACGTCTTCCCATCCCGCCACGCCTGGCAGAAAGGCATCCATGACCGCAAGTTTTTCCGTTTCCTGGGGAAACTGAGCCGCATAGGCATACGCCACCATCAATCCGATGTCGTGCCCAACGACTCTGGCTTTTTCGATTCCCAGCGACCTAACAAGCCCATGAATGGTGATGGCCGCCGACTTCATATCCAAACCAGCCTTAGGAATCTCCGAGTCCCCAATCCCCGGCAAGTCCGGTGCAATGACGGTAAATTTCTCCGCCAGCAGCGGCATGATCGGCCGCCACATCCGCGACGTCTGCGTATACCCGTGCAGCATAATCACCGCCGGCCCGTGCCCGGCCTTCAAATAGTGCAGCTTGACGCCCGCGACCTCCGCACTCTCGGAGCTAATCGCCGCGTCGGCCTCATGCGCACTTGAAGATTCCGCTGTGAATAGCAGCCCAAGGCCAATCAAAAACAGACCGACGCAGCACCTAACCATCGATTTCATTACCTTCTCCTGGTGATAGGCACACCACATTCGCGCGCCTCCACAATCCGTTTGAGTTTTTTCTCGTTCAAAAGGACACAAGAAATCTGCCAAACTGCTTTTTTGTCGCGCCACTACACCGGGAATCCGCGCGCTGCTCCAGCCCCAGTATTACCTCTCGGCCTTTTCTGTGACTTCTGTGCCATGGCTGTCCAGCTCGGCCCCCGGCATCGCCTCACGCCAGGGCCAAGCTGGGATCCGCATTGAGCGAGGCATCCCCAAACACGCCCGCGCGAAATCTCTCGAACGCCGCCGCCGCAATCATCGCCGCGTTATCGGTCGAGAGCGCTCGGCTTGGAAAAAACACCTCGATGCCGCTGCTCTTCCCGCGCTCTTCAAACGTCGCCCGCAACTGGCTGTTGGCCGCCACGCCCCCGGAAACCAGCACACTCCCCACCGCCAGTTCTTCCGCAGCCATCATGGTGCGCTCCAGCAAATCGCGCACTACCGCGTTCTGAAACTCGCGCACCAGCGCCAGCGTTTGCGGCGAGCACAGCGGCAGCAAGTTCTCAAATTTCCGCTCGCCGCGTTCTAAGGCTTGTTCCCGCGTTCGAATCTCCCCGGAGTATTCCGCATGCTCCCGCACGTGATACAAAACCGCCGTCTTCAACCCGCTGAAGCTGAAATCCAGGGGATTCCCCCGTGTTTTCGTCGGACCAAATTTCACCGGCCGAGAAGCGCCACTGGAAACCGCCGCCAACCGATCTAGTATCGGCCCGCCGGGATAACCCAACCCCAGCAGCTTGGCGACCTTGTCATAAGCTTCCCCCGCTGCATCGTCGCGAGTCTGGCCAATTTTCCGGTATCGCAAAAGCCTGCCCGCATCCTGCCCGTTGGCTTCCCCCGCCTTTACCTCATACAAAACCGTATGCCCACCCGAAACAATCAAGCAAACCGCCGGCAGGTTCGCCGCTCGCCCCGCTTTATACGCCTCCAAAAAAACCGCGTGCACATGTCCCGCCAAGTGATTCACCGGAACCAGCGGCTTCCCCAGCGCCGCCGCCAAAGTTTTCGCGTAGGTGATCCCCACGAGCAGCGCTCCCACAAGCCCCGGCCCCTCGGTTACGCCAATCGCGTCCACTTCGCCAAGCTTCATCCCGGCCTGCGCCAATGCCTCTCGCACCACTGGCACGATCTGCCGCAAATGCTCTCGAGAGGCCAACTCCGGCACCACGCCCCCATATTTCCTGTGAATTTCGATCTGGGAAGCCACCACGCTCGACAAAATCTCGCGGCCGTCGGCAACCACCGCTGCGGCCGTCTCATCGCACGACGATTCAATCCCCAGAATGCGCGTCATCTCGAGACTCTCGCTGGTGGAAATTAAAGTTTCAAATTCTTCAAATATTCGCGAAAATCGCCGCCCAACTCTTCGTTCTGCAAGGCGATTTCGACGGTCGCTTTCAGGAATCCCAGTTTGTCACCCGCATCATAGGATAGGCCTTCATAGATGTACGCCCAAAGACCGTGCTCCTCGGCAAGGATGCGCAGCGCGTCCGTCAACTGAATTTCACCTCCGGCCCCCGGCTTGGTGCGCTCGAGGCAATCGAAAATCTGCGGCGGCAAGACATAACGTCCGGTGATCGCCAGGTTGGAGGGAGCATTCTCCGGCTTCGGTTTTTCCACCAGGTCACGAATCCTCAAAAGCCGCGCACCGAACGGCGGCTGCGGAGCGGGCTCGCCATCGACGATGCCATAAAGATGCGTTTTTTCCCTCGGCACTTCCTCGACCGCAATCGCGCCAACACCGGTGGCCGCGTACACCTCAATCAGTTGCTTGGTGGCAGGGTTTTTCCCTGGAATCAGCACATCTCCCAGCAACACCGCGAAGGGCTCGTCGCCCACAAGATCCTTGGCCACCAATACGGCGTGTCCCAGTCCAAGCGGCTCCTTCTGCCGCGTGTAACTCACCTGGACCATATCGCTAATTCGCCTGACCATTGCGGCTTGATCCTTCTTGCCTCTTTCCTCCAGGAAGCGCTCCAGCATGGGCGCATGGTCGAAGTGATCTTCAATCGAGTTTTTTCCCTTTCCCGTCACGATGATGATGTGTTCGATGCCCGAAGCAACACACTCTTCCACCACGTACTGGATCTGTGGTTTGTCCACTACCGTCAGCATCTCCTTGGGTTGCGCTTTGGTCGCCGGCAAAAAACGAGTGCCAAGTCCGGCAGCAGGCAGAACGGCCTTGCGAACCTTGCGCACCGAGTTCGTTGGTTGTGGTGTATCAGCCATGCGTTTCCTCAAAGAATTTATTTCTTCTTGGTGGACTTTTTTTCTTTCGTGGAACTTTCCTTGGAACTCGTTTCTTTCGCCGGAGCATCCTTGCCGCTGGCCTCCTTGCCTCCTCCATCTTTTGCGGAAGCATCTTTCGCGCCAGCGTCCTTCCCGGCACCCTCTTTACCATCCGCGGCGGCCACGCTCTCCTTGCTGCCCCCGTCCGTAGATTTGCCCGCGTAATCGGTAACGTACCACCCTGAGCCCTTGAACTTGATCGCCGGCGCGGTGATCACCGATTCCACTTTCCCGCCACAATGCGGGCACTTCTTCAAGTGCGGGCCAGCCACCGGCTCGATCTTGTCCGTGTGGCGTCCGCACTTCAGGCACTTGTATTCATACAGTGGCACAGCAACGCCCTCCGCTCTATCTCCAAACAAAAAAGTATAGCACGCGTCACAAACTGTCCCCGCGGTGCGTGCTAGACTCACAAGCATGAGCGGAGCCGCGGCCGTCGACACCAAAACTGCACTGGGCTGCTTGTATCTGGTCGGCACTCCCATTGGCAATCTCGAGGACATCACCCTCCGGGCCCTGCGCATACTCAAAGAAGTCGACCAGATCGCCTGCGAAGACACGCGCCACACGCAAAAACTCCTCAACCACTACGAAATTCGCAAGGCGCTCATCAGCTACCACGAGCACAACGAAATGACGCGCGCCCCCGAACTGCTCATCGCACTCGAACAAGGCGCAAAAATCGCTCTAGTCAGCGATGCCGGGATGCCCCTAGTTTCCGATCCCGGCCATCGTTTGGTCACGCTCTGCCTGCGCCATCACGTCCCGGTAGTCCCCGTGCCCGGCCCATCCGCTGTTCTGGCGTCATTAGCCGCGAGCGGCCTGCCCAACGAAGAATTTCTCTTCGTCGGCTTTCTGCCGGCACGCACCGGCGAACGTCGCCGCGCCCTCGAACGCTTGCGCATCGAAGATCGCACTATCATTCTTTACGAAGCCCCGCACCGCATTACGGAATGCGTCGCCGACGCCCGCGAAGTTCTCGGCAATCGCAACGCCTGCATTGCCCGCGAAGTCACCAAGCTCCATGAAGAATTCCGCCGCGGCAAACTCTCCGAACTTTTCGCCTCGCTTGAGGACCGCCCTGCCAAAGGAGAAATCACGCTGCTCATCGCTCCGGAAGATCCCGCCGACGCCCGCACTCCCGCCAACTCCGTGCAAAGCCTCGCCGAGCGCGTCGAAGAGCTCATCCACCAGGCCAAACTTGACCGCAAAGAAGCCCTGAAACTAGCCGCCAAAGAACGCGGCCTCACGCGCCGCGAAGCCTACGACAAAATGGTCACCGCCCGCGACCTGCAGAAGAGCGACTCGTAATTTTCCAGGCCCACAGCTCGAGCGCGAACCAGAATCGGCGAGCTCTCTAAAAGCCCGCCTGTCCCGGCCAGGTTCTGATTGGGCTGGAGTATCCGCGTCATGACCAGTTTCGCGGAGGATTGCGGCACGCGACGGCCCCCGCGAAATGATTCCGGGTTCCGCCTCAGGACGCGCACTGGATTTTAGTACACCGCTCGAGAACAGAACCCCGAGGACTATGGATACACCGATGAGCAGTCCAATAGCCCTTAAACATATATTTGCCTCCCACAGTTAGCTCGTGGCTGGTCCGCCGCGGAACGACCCTTGCTGACACGAATCTACCCCTCGCCGGGAAAGGTGACAAAATGTAGTGACCAGGAGGCGTCGAAGAATATTGGAAAAGTCTAAGGAGCGGAGGGTTTTGCGTGGCAGGGAACGCGGGCTCTCGAGCACGGTGTGGAAAGCGACGCTCGGGACGCAATTTCTTTGGAAAGATGTCCACTAAGACACAGTATTTCGGCGCCGGAAGAAGCACACTTCAGGTCTCGCATTTTTTCGAAGGAGACTCATGCACAATATTTCAAAGATTTCGTTAGCACTGGCAATGACGCTAGGTGCTTCCACGTATGGCCAGGCTCAACAGCAGCCCGCACAGGCGGGCGATCCGATACCAACATACCGAGTCAGCGTCGTCAGCCGCACGGCGCAGGCGGTGAACTACAGACACCGCAGTGGTGGGACAAAAATTGACTTCCAAGGCACCGACCTCATGCGCAACGCAAGAGGCGAGGCCACGGTAAACAGCAAGCGCGGGAGGCTGGAAGTCGAAGTTGAATTCTCCGACCTCGAGAAGCCAACGGCATTCGGCAACGAATACCTCACGTACGTGCTATGGGCCATTTCTCCTGAAGGACGTTCCATGAATCTCGGTGAAGTCCTGGTGGGCGACAACCGCCGCAGCAAGCTCGATGTGACCACCGATCTTCAGGCTTTTGCGATGATCGTAACCGCGGAGCCTTATTACGCCGTGCGTCGCCCGAGCAATGCGGTGGTCATGGAAAACGTGATTCGCCCGGATACTCGGGGAACCTCGGAGGCCGTGGACGCCAAGTACGAACTGATCGATCGCGGCGGCTACATCCCGACCGGCTATAACTTCGATCCAGTGGTCCTGAATGCAAAGTTGCCGCTGGAATTCTTTGAAGCGCGCAACGCAGTACGCATCGCCCAGTCCGCGGGAGCCGAAAGGTATGCCGGCCCGAGTTACGAAAACGCAATCCGCCAGATGAAAGAGGCGGATGCCCTGGCCACCAGCAGGCACGGAGACAAGAAAACGCTGATTTCCGTTTCGCGTCAAACCGTGCAGACCGCGGAAGACGCACGCGAAATCGCCATGAAGCGCATTGAATCTGATCGCGCAGAGCATGAGCGCAACGCGTCAGCGGGACGTGAAGCAAACGCCAACGCCCTGACAGCCGATGCCATTCGCGACCGCGACGAAGCCGACCGAAGGAAGCGAGAAGCGGAAGTCAACACTGCGGGCGCCGTTCGCGACCGCGATGATTCCGACCGCAAGAAGCACGAAGCCGAAGAAGCTGCCAGACGAGCTCAAGGCGCCCAAGCCAATGCCGAGGCCGATTCCGACCGCAATCGAGCCGCGGCTGCCTCTTCCGACCAGCAAGCGCTGGATGCCAGGAACGCACAGGCTTCCGCTGAAGCTGATTCCGACCGCAACCGAGCCGCAGCCGCCTCATCCGGGCAGCAGGCGCAGGATGCCCGGAACGCACAAGCTTCCGCCGAAGCTGATTCTGACCGCAACCGAGCTGCAGCCGCCTCATCCGATTTGAAGGCGCAAGATGCCGTGCGCGACCGCGAAGAGCTACGCGCAAAGCTGCTACAGCAGTTCAACCTGATTCTCGAAACACGCGATACGGCCCGCGGCCTGGTCGTGAATATGTCCGATGTACTCTTCGACAGCGGACAATTTTCGCTGCGTCCAATGGCGCGCGAGAAGCTGGCGAAAATATCAGGCATCGTGCTGGCTTATCCAACCCTCATGCTGGCCGTTGAAGGAAACACGGACAGCGTGGGAACCGCGGAGTTCAACCAAACGCTCTCTGAGAAGCGAGCCGAAAGCGTACGGACCTACCTCACCAGGCAAGGAGTACCGGAAGGATCGACAACTGCCGCAGGATTTGGCAAGTCTCGACCCATTGCCTCCAACGATACATCAGACGGCCGCCAGCAAAACAGGCGCGTCGAGCTGATCGTTTCTGGCGAAGTGATTGGCACGAAGATCGTTTCGATCGCCATACAGCCAGTAAGCGCATCGTCAACGCCCCGCTAGTCGAACCTCAGACAGAAGAAAAGCCGGCTCCTCGGGAGCCGGCTTTTTCTTTTGGCCTTGCTATTCTGACCTTGCTGTTTAGATCCGCTGGTTTTTTCTAGTTCGTTTGATGGAACTGCGCGGCGAGAACCACCCAAGCGACGGCAGTTATGCCGCCGAATCCCTTTGGCGCGTGGCTTTGACGCCTGAGAGAATACCAAGCCCCAGGAGTACGATAGCCCCAACAACAATCCAATGTGCGGGCAGGTGGAGCAGGAATGCGCCGTAGATCAGGCCGATGGTCAGGATTAAGAATCCAATGGCGTAAAGTCCAAAAGACATGGTGTTTCCTTTCCGCTCGATCGATGAAGCAATGGCAAATGGAAGATAGCGTCCTCACGGGCAAACGAGGATGAAAAGCCAAAGCCTTCCCCCACGCTGCTGGGCGTGGAGGAAGGAAGTTGGTCGGCCTAATGTGCGATTAAACTAATCGTGATCTGGATGGCTATGGCGCCAAGTCCAGTAACGGCTCTGCTCGCGCCGGTTATTTTGGTGGAACTCACGATAGTCTCTGTGCCTCTCGCCCAGGTATACGCGGTAGGAACGATCTTCGCGGTCATTCCACACATGGTAGTCACGATGGTTGCGATCGTAGTAGCGAGTATGATCGCCGCCAGTAGTGACAACCACTTCCTGGGCAGCGGCCGCCACCGATGCTGCCGAGGCCGTGAGCGCTGCAGTGAGAAAAAGAAAACTCAGATATTTTGTTGTTAGATGCAAGTTGCCCTCCGTAAATCGCGAACTCCTGTGTAGGTGTTCTGGCTTGTAACGAGTATGGGCTAAGCCTCCCTTGGCGTCTGTGCCATTGAGGACACCAAGACGGGCGGCCGGCTGAGCGCGGCATTCCTGTTGAATTTGGGGTATCGATCGAGAGACTGGAGTGGTACTTCAAAAGAATGGTGTCGGCGGATGCGCACAGGCGGTCAGGGTTTCCAGGCGCTGACTTTGCGGGCCATGTCCCAAACCATATTGTCAAGCGCTAGGCCGATGTCCGGCTGCCCCGTCGCCCGCGTGTTCGTCAGCGCGGCCCAGCAAAACCCAGAAGCCGTGCGCACCATGATGGTCGTCGTTCCGGGCAGGCTGCCGCTATGCCACCAGTTGGGCGCGTTGTTGACGGCCCACCCGCGAGCGTAACCAGAATTCACGGGACTCGGAGTCGTCATCATTTTGATCGTCTCGGGCTTGAGAAGGTTGGCCGTGAATCTGAAGCCGTCAACGTGATTCAAGAAAAGTACAAGATCCCGCGGAGTCCCGAGCCAGCCCCCATGTGAGTCCATGCGCGTAACGTTCATGTCGTAAGGGTTTTCCCCGTTTTGGCCGTAGTACATCACTTCCACCGGGAAACGCTCTTTGAGCGTGTTGCCGGAGATCCGCATGTCGCGAATTCCGCAGCGGCCGAGAATCTCGTCGTGAACGAAGTCGTGGTAGGGCCGGCCAGTGATCTGCTCGATCACCCGTCCGAGAACGCAGTAGCCGAAGTTCGAGTAAGCGTAGTTGGTGCCGGGAGGATTCTTGAGCGGCTTGGTGTCGAGCGTCCAGGTAATGAGCTGCGCGTGATCCATCCCCAGATTCAGAAACATGGGATCATCGCTCGAGTTGTCCCAACCGCCCGAGGTGTGCGTAAGGAAATGGTCGATGGTGATTTCTTCGACCCATTTTTTGTAAGGAGCTTTGCCGAATTTTGTGCCGAGAACACCGCCGCGGCCAAAAACCCGGTCGTGCTGGCGAAGTTTCGCGCGCTCGATGAGCGTGAAAATGCCCGTCGCGGTGATTGGCTTGGTGACGCTCGCAATGCGAAAAAGATTTGAAACGGTCAAACGCTCGCGAGACCGCCGGTTCGACTCCCCAAACGGGTTTTCATAGACCAAGCGGCCTTCACGGGCGATGGCGACCGAGAGGCCGGGTACCTCGAACTTGCGCATGAACGCGGTCGCTACGGCAGCCATCTGCTCGCGCTCGGACGGAGAGACTTCGTCCGCCGGCAAGGCGCGGGCAAGCGCGACAGAGCCGCAGAACGGCATGGCTAGAGTTGAGGCTGACAGGATGCGCTGTATGGCCAATCTTCTGGTAACAGGAGGCATGAAGATTTCTCGAGAATATTTGGCCCGACGGTAAATTTCGCGGCATCTAGACCGGCGCCGAAATATAGCAATGCCTAGTGGGTACGTCAAACGCGACGAGGGCGTTGCGATGCGGCCCCGTTGGGTGTAGGTTACCCCGGCTGGGGAAGGCTCGACGCGGGCCCTGCCAAACTTGGTGAAGGTGGTGAATATGGCTGGAGACACGGATAAGGAGCTGTTAAGTCGACGCGGATTCTTGGGAGTGAGCTCGGCGGCCCTGGCGGCCGCCAGCGTGCTGGGACCAGATAGCGCCGCTCGGCAGGAGCAGGGTTCGGCGCAGAATCCCAAGGGAGACAGGAGCGCGAGCGATCCGGGCCCGACCAACGCAGCCCTAGACGCGGCGAATCCGGATTCGAACCATCCTTTACCAACGGACGCAGGCGGAGTGCAAACCTTTAAATACCCGTTTTCATTCGCGCACAAACGATTTCAGGAAGGCGGATGGTCACGCGAAGTGACGGTTCGCGAACTGGCGGTTTCGAAGTCGCTCGCGGGCGTGGACATGCGCCTCACCGCTGGCGGCGTGCGGGAACTGCACTGGCACACCGCAGCCGAATGGGCGTACATGCTGTACGGAAGCGCGCGGATCACGTGCATCGACGGAGACGGCAAGAGCTTCGTGACGGACGTAAAAGAAGGCGATCTGTGGTACTTCCCGCCGGGAATTCCGCATTCCATTCAAGGGCTTCCGCCGGATGGCGCGGAGTTTATGCTGGTGTTCGACGACGGCAACTTTTCCGAGTTCGAGACGGTGCTGCTGACCGACTGGATGGCGCACACGCCTCCCGACGTGGTGGCGAAAAATTTTGGCGTGGCGCCATCGGCGCTGGCAAAGATGCCGAAGAGAGAGAAATTTATTTTCCAGACCGACGTTCCCGGACCGCTTGCGGAAGATCAACGGCGTGCGGCCGGGGCCTTGGGCGCCTCTCCAATCGACTTTGCGTTTCGCACGACGCAGCACCCCGCGCCGACCAAGCTGAAAACCGGCGAAGTACGGGTAATTGATTCCAGCAGCTTCAAGATCTCGACCACCATCGCCGCGGCGATTGTCACGGTGCGTCCCGGCGGGATGCGCGAATTGCATTGGCATCCGAATGCGGACGAATGGCAGTTCTACATCAGCGGCCAAGCGCGCATGACGGTATTTGCGACAGGCGCGCGCGCCAGAACCATGGACTTCGAAATGGGAGACGTCGGCTACATCCAAAAAACGCTCCCGCACTACGTCGAGAATACCGGGACGACGGACCTGAAATTCCTGGAAATGTTCAAGAGCAGCTACTACCAGGACTTGGCGCTTTCCGAATGGCTCTCGCACACGCCGCCAGAATTGGTTGCCGCACATCTGAATCTGGATAAGGCCACGCTTGACGCCATGCCAAAAGATAAACCGCTGATCGTGCCGTAGTAACCGCGTTTTCTTGAAACCGGCTGCGGCTTCCGGCTCGTCTCCCGGGATTCCCTGCGGCCATCAACGTGTTTGCCGCGAGTCAGTTCAGTTAGGGTGTTGGGCGAATCGTGCCAGCGGACAGAACGCGTTACCGGGCGTAGCGCGCTTGCACAACCCGCCTTGCATGCGTGACTCCTGGATGGCCGCCAATGAGTTCGCTTACGGCTGGTCAGCTAATTTTTTCTGCAGCATGAACTGCCGCGCAAGCGCGCCCGACAATTCCGCCTGCGCAGTCTTCACTCCGGGATACTGATTCACCTGCCGCGACAGGGTCTTCCATCCGGCCAGAGATGCCGGACTGATTCCGGAATAGCCTTGGAGCCGGCGCGCTAGCCTGCTTTCACTCGTAGCGGAGTGCCACCAGCGGATCAACGCGGGCGGCGCGGTGCGCCGGGACCCAGCAGGCCACCATGCCGGTGACGAGGAGCAGGAGCGGAACGGCGATGAGTGTCGCCGGATCGTAGGGCGAGACGCCCCAGAGCTGCGTAGCGATGACGCGGGCGACACCCAGGCTCGCCGCCAGGCCGATGGCCACGCCCAGAACTACGAGGCGCAGGCCCATATGTAAGACCAACTTCAGCACGTCGCCGCGCTCTGCTCCGAGGGCCATGCGAATGCCGATTTCATGCGTTCTGCGCGCGGCGGTATAAGCGAGCACGCTGTAAACGCCGATCGTCACGAGAACCAGACCGATCGTGGCAAAAATTCCCAGCAGGAAAAACCCGAAGCGCGGGCCCGCGTAGGAGAATTGGCTGATGTAGCCCTCAAGCGTGCCCGTTAATGTGAGCGCAACGCTGCGATCGGTAGCCCAGATTTCCTGGCGTACGGCATTCAGCATAGAGAGAGGCTCCCCGGAGGTGCGAACGAGAACGCCGCGGCTAAAGGAACCTGTCAGCGTGTAAGGAATCCAGACTTCCGGCTCGCTGGGATCCTGCAGTCCGCGGTTCTTTGCGTCGGCGACGACGCCGATAATTTCAAACCAGGGATCGTGCACGGGATCGGGAGCCGTTTCGAGATGCGCCAGGCGGACGCGCTGTCCGATGGGATTCTCCTCGCCTAAATATTTGTGCGCGAAAGTCTGGTTAATGACCGCAAACTTTTTCGCGCCGTTGACCTCTGCTTCCGTGAACGGCCGCCCCGTTAGGAATTGAAGCTTCAGCACGGGGAAATAGCCCTCGCTACAAAGTTGATAAAGCGCGGTCCATTTTTCCGAGTGCGTCTTGCCGGGGATTTCGATGTCGGTACCAATGCCTCCGTAGGGCGGCAAAGTACTGGTTTCCGTGGCTTCAACAACTCCGGGCATGACTTTGAGCCGCAGCAGCAGGGGCCGGAAAAAGCCCGCGACCTGATCGGCGGTCTTGTAGCGGTCCTTGGGATGCGGAAGCCTGGCCACCAGAATGTGATCGGGCTGCAATCCAAGGTGCACCTGGCGGAGAGCCACAAAGCTGCGCATGAGAAGGCCTGCGCCGACCAGGAGAGTGAGAGAGAGCGCCACTTCGAAAACAACGACGGCGTCTCGCAAGCGGCCGTGGCGAAAACCTCCACTGACTCCTTTGCCGCTATCGCGCAGCGGATCGTTCAGGTCCCGCCGCGCGGTTTGCAACGCGGGTACCAGGCCAAAGACCAGCGCGGTGGCCACCGAAACGCCCAAAGTAAAAAGTAGCACGGGGACATTCAGGCGAATTGCTGCTTCGGCGGGAATGATTTCCTGCGGGATGAGCGCGACAAGCGATTTGAGGCCACCCCAAGCCAGCAGCGCGCCGAGGCCTGCGCCGCCCGTGGCAAGGATGAGACTCTCGACGAGAAGCTGGCGCACGAGTCTCCAACGGCCCGCTCCAAGCGCCGCGCGGATGGCGAACTCTTTTTCGCGCGTAGTGGCGCGCGCCAGGAGCAGATTGGCCACATTGCCGCAACCAATGAGCAGAAGCAGTCCCACCGCGGCCAGGACGATGAAGAGCGTGGTGCGAAAGCGGCCGACGACCAAATCCGCGAGGGAGTGAATCTCGACGGTGAAATGTTTGGGGTAGTCCTTGGGATAGACGGTGGACAAATGTTGGGCAATGACGGAGAAATCCGCCTGCGCCTCGCGTTCGGAGACTCCGGGCTTCAAATGGCCAAGCATAAACCAGTAGCGATTGAATCCGAGCTGTGGCGTGGTATCGGCGCGGCCGGGCTTTTCCGGAATCCAGAGGTCGGAATCGCCCCAGGCAAAACGCGGCGGCATAACGCCGATGAGCGTGCGTGCCGTACCGTTCAAGACGAAGGTTTGGTTGAGAATGGCGGGGTCGGCGTTGAAGCGGTTGACCCACGTCTTGTAGCGCAGCACGAACACGGGGGCCGTCCCCGGTTCATAGTCCGCGGGCTCCATCACGCGGCCGACGAGCGCGGGCATACCCAGAAATTCAAAGGTGCCCGGGGTCACATACCCACCGCTGAAGCGGTCCGTTCCTTCGCCATAGGTGTAGAGCACATCTCCCCCGTTATTGGCGATGACCCGGTCAAAGACGTGATTCTGCTCGACAAAATCCAAATACTCGGGGCCCGAGTATCCGCCGCGCCCTCCGGGACCATTTTGTTCCGTGTCATGAATTTGCACCGAAACGAAGTGCTGCGCGTCCGGGTAGGGGAAGGGCTCCATGAGAACATTCTCGATAACGCTGAAGATGGCGGTAGAAGCGCCGATGCCCAGCGCCAGTGTGACCATGGCCACGACGGCAAAGCCCGGGCTTTTCCTGAGATTCCGTTGGGCGTAGTGGATATCCTGCCAAAATGAGAACATGCGTGGGCCTCCCCGGGGGGGTCGCTCGAAAACTCTCAAGTAATAAACGATTACAGGCCGAATAAGTTCCCCCGCCGGCACGAAATTAGCGAACAGGTTTTCCCTGGCCCTTCCTTTGACGGAAAACGTAGATGCGCGTTTGCTTAACTCTCACGCACTTTAGATTCCGTGAATGAAAGTCGATCTAAAAGGACGCTTAAACGATTGGTTTGGCTGGCGGATGCGTTTCGGCTAGGATGTCCTGGCCTGTAGGTAGTGCTCCGAGGAGCTTCCCATGAACAGATTCACGATGGTGGCGTTGCTGGCGGTGAGCAGCGCGCTTGTGCCGAGCGCCCGTGCCGCGGGCCAAAGTTGCGAGCAACTTGCGCAGCTCGCGTTGCCTAATACAAAAATTGCTTCGGCGCATACCGTGGCACCAGGAGCATTTGCCCCGCCAGCAAGCATCCCACCGTGGCTCGCAGGTGATCCGGCTTTCTACAAGCGCCTGCCCGCATTTTGCAGGATTACCGCAGACGCCAAGCCAAGCGCTGATTCGGATATCAAAATTGAAGTGTGGATGCCCGCAAGCGGCTGGAACGGAAAATTTCGCGGCCAGGGCAACGGCGGGTTCGCCGGCGAAATTGACTATCGCGCGCTGGGACTGGCAGTTGCACAAGGCTATGCTTCGGCCGCCACGGACACCGGCCACGCAGCCGAAGGCACCAACGCGACTTGGGCCCTTGGGCATCCCGAGAAGATTATCGACTTTGCCTACCGCGCCATCCACGAGATGACGGTCGTAGGCAAAGCGACGGTCAAGGCATTTTATGGTGACGCGCCGCAGCACGCGTATTTTGCAAACTGCTCGAATGGCGGACGCCAAGCGCTGATGGAAGCACAGCGATATCCCGAAGACTATGACGGCATCCTGGCCGGCGCTCCGGCAAACTACTGGACGCATCTTCTGGCGAGCGCGCTGTATGATGCGCAAACGACAACGCTCGATCCAGCCAGCTATATTCCGACCAGCAAGATCCCGATGATTGCAAAAGCCGTCAACGCGGCGTGCGACGGAAAAGACGGCGTAACCGACGGCATCCTGAATGACCCGCGGCAGTGCCACTTTGATGCCGCGATTCTGCTTTGCCAGGCGGCCGATTCGAACACCTGCCTGACGAAGCCGCAAGTCACCGCGCTCGAGAAGCTGTACGAAGGCGCGCATGATTCCGGGAAGAAAGAGATTTTTCCCGGATTTTTGCCAGGAGGCGAGGACGGCGGCGGAGGCTGGCCGCTGTGGATAACGGGCACGGGGCCGGGCAAGGGTTTGCTGTTTGCGTTCGGCCAAGGATTTTTTTCCGACATGGTCTATGACCAGGCCGACTGGGATTACAAGAAGGCCAATCTGGACGAAGCCGTTGCCGCGGCGGACAAGAAGTTTGCAGGTGTGCTGAACGCGACGGAATCAAACCTAAAGCCGTTCTCATCGCGCGGCGGAAAACTGATTATTTATCACGGGTGGAACGACGCCGCGATTTCCGCGCTGAACACCATCAATTATTACGAGAGCGTGGAGAGTAAAATGGGCAAGCAGGATGCCGATTCGTTCCTGCGGCTATTCATGGTGCCTGGCCTGCAGCATTGCGGCGGTGGTCCCGGCCCCGATGTATTTGGCCAGATGGGATTCAGCTCCGCGAACGATCCGCAGCACAACATGTATCTAGCTCTCGAACAGTGGGTGGAAAAAGGCACCGCACCTACCACGGTCATCGCTACGAAGCAGTCGGGCGAAGGCGCAGAGGCGGCCAAGATGACTCGGCCGCTCTGCGCGTATCCTCGGGTGGCGAAATACAAAGGCACGGGCGACACCAATGATGCGGCAAGTTTTGTGTGTGCCGCGCCCTGAGCGACGAAAGATCTTTATACAGCGTTTTCGGGACGGAAGACGCGCTGGAAGTGGGGGCCCGTGAATTGAACACCCACCAGACGTTCACCTCGAGTGGAAGAATCCGCGACATGGACCACACGGCCTTGCGTGGCGAAGTCCGCCTCGGCGCGGCGCGCGGCGTAGTTGGAAAACGGGATGCGGATTTCTAGATCGGAGCCGATGGCCACGTCGAAACGCGTGACGAACGCGGCGCCGCTGCGGCATAAATTTTCGCTGGAAGTGTCTTCTTCAAAGACCACACCGCGGCTGTCGCGGCCCCGCACTTGTAGCGGGAGGCGGACAGCGATTCTACGCTCCGAGCGTTGCTTCGAGGCGGTCTGCGTCAAGTGGACCATGGGCGGGGTCCTCTTTTCCGGCGTTCGCTCGGCAGCCGACATCTTGGGCGGCCGCAGGGCGCTCACTCCATGGAGCAGCCGGCGAGCGGCTGACTCCTGCGGCGGTTCGGCTCTCGAAGAAAGATTCGACCTTCTCGACAACCTCACTGGGCGTCCGCGCCGCATGTACGATGCGCCGAAGCTCGCTGCCGTTCCCCACGCCGTGAGTAAACCAGCAAGCGAACTGCTTCATTTTGCCAATACCATCGGGCAGGTTGGCAGCACTAATTTGTCGATAGTAGCCGGAAAGTAACTGATGGCGCTCGGCCTCGGTAGGCGTGTCGTACCGGCCAGTCGCAGCGTACTGCTGCATCTGCGAAAAGATCCAGGGATTGGTGGCGGCGGCGCGACCGATCATTACGGCGTCGCAGCCGGTTTCGCGGACCATACGCTCGGCGTCTTCTGGCGTGTTGATGTCGCCGTTACCGATGACGGGAATTCCGACCGCCTGCTTCACGGCAGCAATAATATTCCAGTCGGCGGCGCCTGAGTAACCCTGCAAGCGTGTGCGCGGGTGGACGGCGACGGCCTCCACGCCGATGCTTTCCGCCATCTTGGCGACTTCGACGGCGACGATGGAATTTTCGTCCCAGCCTGCGCGGAGCTTGATGGTCAGAGGGATTTTGACGGCGGCACGGACGGATTTGAAAATTTCGCCGAGAAGCGGGAGATCACGCAACAAGCCAGAGCCGCCGCACTTGACGACTTTCTTGGCCGGGCAACCGAGATTTATGTCGACAGCGTCGTAACCGAGGTCTTCGACCATGCGGGCTGCTTCGGCCATGACTTCGGGGTTCGCGCCGAAGAGCTGCGCGGTGATGGGGTGCTCGTCTTCCTGAAAATAGAGATAACGCAGGGTTTTGGCGGCGCTGCGGGTGATGCCTTCCGAACTGGTAAACTCCGTCATGAGCAAGCCGCAGCTGCCAAGGCCCCGAATGACGCGGCGGAAGAGCGTGTCGGTGACGCCGGCCATCGGGGCAAGAACCGTGGCGGGGCGGATGGTCAGGTCGCGAATTTGAAGGCTTGTGGGAAGCATGGGTTCGCTCATGGACTGATCCAGTCTAGGCCTTGGCGGCGGGCTCTGGCAAGGCGAGAGCGGACCAATCTGGCGGGCCCCTCCAGACGTGTAGAGGAAGGCTGGGTATGGCCATGTCCGGGGAGTGCACCGAACGGGGCGCCTGGGTTTCCCGCCGTGCCAGAGCGGGTCTAACTTCCACTTCGCTTTGGTGTAGACTTTCCGGTGTTCAGAGCGCGGTAGCCGGCTCGTCCAACCGTGCATCGCAGCTTGGGCGCAGGTGCTCCGGACGCAGGTGGACACGCGCACCGGCAGAATACCGAGGACGACGAATTAGAGGCTAGGGGTTTACATGAAACGACGCGAAATGTTACGAGCGAGTGTTCTTGCGGGTGCCGCCGCCGCGCTGCGGCCTTCCCTTGCGACGGCGCAGAGTGCAGCCCAGGCATCCGAGTTGACGCCCGCGCAGAGCGGTGTGGACGGCTCGAAAGATCTGGCGGCGCCCGGGTGGAAGCCGCTTTTTTTGGATGAGCACCAGAATGAAACGCTGATTGTGCTCAGCGACCTGATTATTCCTGCGACGGACACTCCTGGCGCGAAGGAAGCGCTCGTGAATCGGTATATTGATCTTGTGCTGGCTGCTGAGACGCACGAGACGCAGCGAGCGTTCTTGAATTCGCTGGGATATGTGGATGGCGAAAGCATGCGGCGTTCGAAGGCGGCGTTTCGCTATCTGTCGCGAGAGGACCAAGACATTTTGCTGCACGCGCTGGCCTATCCACGATTCGGGAGCGGCTGGGCTGGCGATACGAATGCCGTGGCCGATCCGGGTCACTCTCATTTCGAAGCGCTAAAAGGGCGCATCATGACGGCCTACTACAGCTCGCAGATTGGCGAGAAAGAACTGGGGTGGGACGGGGCGTTTGCCCACGGGCCGTACCAAGGCTGTGAACATCCGGAAGGGGAGCACAAGTGAGCGGGAATTCTATGGCGCAAGACCCTTTGCAGCAAACCTACGACGCCGTGGTTGTGGGATCGGGAGCTACCGGCGGCTGGGCCGCGAAACAGCTTGCGGAGGCCGGGCTGAAGGTCGCGTTGCTCGAAGCAGGGCGAGCGGTCAGTCCGAAGGAGTTTACCGAGCACATGCCGGCTTACAAGCTGAAATACCGCGACCACTCGCCCGAGGTGGTACGCACGCGGCCGGTGCAAAAGCAGTGCTATGCGTGCATGGAATACAACTACGAGTGGTTTGTGAACGACCTCGAGAATCCATATAGCACTCCGCCGGGCAAGCCATTTACCTGGCAGCGGCTGCGCGTGTTGGGAGGGCGCTCGCTGGTTTGGGGGCGGCAGAGTTATCGGATGAGCGACAATGATTTTAAGGCCGCGAGCCGCGATGGGTATGGCGACGACTGGCCGATTTCGTATGCCGAGCTTGGGCCGTACTACGATATCGTGGAGCGTTACGTGGGTATCAGCGGAGCGCTGGAGGGGAATGAGATGCTGCCCGACGGGCAGTTTCTTCCGCCGATGAAAATGAGCTGTGGAGAAGTTCAGCTGAGAGAACGCGTCAAAGCGAAGTTCGGGCACACGGTCACGATTGGGCGCGCGGCGGTCCTGACGCAGAATCATAACGGCCGGCTCGCTTGTCACTATTGCGGGCCTTGCGAACGCGGGTGCATGACGTTTTCTTATTTCAGCAGTCCGTTTACGACCGTCAAGGACGCAATTGCCTCTGGTAACTGCACTTTGCTTACGAACGCAGTGGTGAGCCATGTGGACATGGACACGGAGCCAAATAAGGCGCGGGGCGTGACGTATGTGGACCGCTTGACGCGGCAGGTGAAGGAGGTGCGCGGAAAAGCGGTGATCCTTTGCGCCCAGGCGCTCGAATCGACCCGAATACTGCTGAACTCGTCAACGCGGGAATATCCCAACGGGCTGGCCAATTCGAGTGGCGCGCTGGGGCACTATCTGATGGACCATGTCGTTGGGGCAGGAGCTTCGGGGCGTTTGGCGGATTTCAAAACCCTTCCCAATGCCAACGAGCCGGCGCGGCCCAACGGGATCTACATCCCGCGCTTCCGGAACACTCCTTCTGGCAACAAGCATTCGCGGTTCATCCGTGGCTATGGTTATCAGGGCGGGGCCGGGGCAGGATTCAACTTCAGCGCCGAAGGGTACGGAGCGTCATTGAAGAAGGCCGTGAAGGAAGGCGAGTACGAGATTTCGCTTGGAGCTTTCGGCGAATCGCTGGCGCGGTGGGACAACTTCGTCGAAATCGACCACGATTTAAAGGATGCGTGGGGGATTCCCGCGTTGCACATTAACATGACGCACGGCGACAACGAAGCCGCGCTCATGGAGGATGCCGGGGCCATGGGAGCGGAAATGTTGGAAGCGGCTGGCGCCAAAGATATCCGCGTGCAGGCGGCTGTCGAAGTGCCGGGAATGGCCATACACGAGCTGGGGACGGCCCGCATGGGGAACGATCCGAAGAAGTCGGTGCTGAATGCCTTCAACCAGGCGCACGACGTGAAGAATTTGTTCGTGATGGACGGGGCGAGCTTTGTGTCGTCTGCGTGCCAGAACCCGACGCTCACCATGATGGCCGTGACCGTACGCGCTTGCACTCACCTGATTGACCGCTTCCGCAAAAGCGAGGTCTAGTCGAAACTCCCTCCTACCCTCCTCTTCCCAGCTGCCGAAACTAGGTTCAAGCGTTCGCGGTCTTCCCGCGTGGAACGTGCGTTGTGCTTAGAGTGTCTTCAAGAACGCGACAAGGTCGTCTTTATCCCGTTCAGAGAGGTTGAGATTGAAGCGCGTGTTGTAGAAATTGACGGCATCCAGCAGCGTGGCCGCCGAGCCATTGTGGAAAAAGGGCGCTCGGCCGGCAAGCCCGCGCAGAATCGGTCCCTTAATCTTGCCCACATGGTCGAACCGGCCATCGATCAAGGCCTGTCCGAGATCCGTAGTGGTTTTGCAGTTGTTGGCCGGTTGACCCGTGGTTGCGTCCTTTTTGCACACGGTGATTTCCGGCAAGTAGGTCATATCCAGGCCTCCCAGGTTGACGGAGGCGTTGGTAGGGCTGAGGTCGCCGGTCCCGATGTTCAAGGGCGTGGGGAAGGAGTGGTTGCCTAGGTTCGGTGTGTCGTGACAAGTGCCGCAAGTTCCCAGGAGCGACGGTATGCCGCCAGCGACCAAGCCTCCGGCTGCTACATCGTCGTTGATGCCGGCAACGCCGGTGATGGGAATTTGCAGGGTGTTGAAAAGGACCTCGCCGCGGGCCACGGAGCGACGGGCGGCGGAATGATCCTCGTAATCCCTGTCGCTGATCTGCGCCCAATTGTTGTAGAGGTTGAAGATGTTGGAAGTAAACTGGCCGTCTCCCGGATTCACCAACCCACCGGGCTGCTCGAAAGCGGGGACCAGAAAGTGAACGCTGGAGTTGATCGTGACGAAGAATGGCTGGGTGGAGAGAGAGACAGGCCCGCCCTTCGCGCCACCTCCATCCAGATTGCCCGCCTGACGGTCCCGTATCTGGGCGGTAAAGAGTTTGGTTTCGAAATCTACGATCTGTTGTTGTTCGACAGCGGTTGGCCTCGTCCCGTCTCCTTGCGCGTGGATGATGGTGGCATCGACGGACTGGTGCGCTAGATCGCTGAGGAGCGAACTCGGATAGTTGCTGTACAGGATTTTCGTCGTGCCCGTAGCCGGCGATGATTCCCGGCCGTCGAACATCACTGCGCTGAGAAAAGACAGGTTGGTTGTCGGCAGCGGGCGGCGGTACATCGAAATGACGTCGGTTGCGTTGCATCCGTACCGGTTGTAGACGCTAACGACCTGGTAGTCCGCGGTTGCGGGAACCGCGATTCCGATGCGGATCAAACCCTTGGTTAACAGGAGGCTGTACGCCTCCCGCCGCTCTTCCAGCGTGGAAACGTCTGCCGTGGGGCAGTTCGCGCCGTCGACCGGGCGGAAAATGGGATCCGTGCCTCGGGTGGCTTCGAAGCGCTCAACGATGTGTGGAGGCGTGATCGAAAAGGCGTCGCCGGGTTGGTGGCACGACACGCAGCTACGCCCATTTGTGCCCAGATTCTGAAAGAACGGATTTGTGGATTCCACCGTGGGGCCCCCTTGGTTGACCGTAGCAAAGAAGCCACTGGAATCCGGGAAAACCGCAAATTCGGGAATGATGATGCCGTCGCCTGCAGCGAATGTCCCCATCGCCGCCAAGAGCAAGAACGCGCCGATCGCCAAACGAGCCCGATTTCCCACGGCGGAGGATCTGACTCGGGCAAGGAAATGGAACAGTCGATCGGTGGGAGAAAACTCCTGGTCTGGGCGGATTTTCATCGAAATACTCCTTTGGCGCGGCTGGCGCGATTCGGTTCTCTGTTCTCCATGAGCGATGGGACAGAGTTTGGTTTGAAAGCTACGGAAGTAGTGGCATCAGCACAATGCACCGACGCTGATTTCTTGGTGACCGGCCAAGCATAGGATACGATTCGGCTTAGGCTGTCAGGTGATTGCCTCCCGGGACGGCATCCTTCCCATACGGAGTGGCTCGCTGTGGCGGAAGAGATTCCAGCATTGGCCAGTCCCATCTACCGCTTCGGCGTATTCCAAGCGAATCTTGCGGCGCGAGAATTGCGCAAGCACGGCGTGCGTATCCGCCTGCGGGGTCAGCCTTTTTGCATCTTATCGATACTGCTCGAGAAACCGGGGGAAGTAGTGACGCGGGAAGAAGTGCTGCAGAAGCTGGGGACTTCCGACACGTTTGTGGATTTTGAGCACAGCTTGAATAGCGCGATCAAAAAGCTGCGCGCAGCGCTGGGGCCGCACCATTAGCCGGACTATTGTGTTCCGCCGCCTCGAGCCTTGAGAAATTCATCGAGGCGGAGGAATTTGCGGCCGAGGGCGGGGCTGTAGGTGGACCATTGTTCTTCGCCGGACTCGGTGGCTAGGGCGGCGCGGGCGGCGGCCATTTTGGAGTCCATGTCGTCGAGGTAGTGGAAGACCATGGCTTCCCGGATCATCGGCAACTTTGGCGAGCCGAATTCGTATTGGCCGTGATGGCTGATGAGGAGATGCTGCACTACGGTTTTGAGATTGGCGGGAAAACCTTCAAGAGCGTCCATGGCTTTGGAAACGGTTTCGAGTTCCATGACGATGTGGCCGAGGAGCTGGCCTTCCGTGGTGTAGCCAATGGCGCGGTCGTAGCACAATTCGTCGAGTTTGCCGACGTCGTGGAGGATGGCGACGGTCAGAAGCAGGTCGAGACTGAGTTCGGCATAGTGCCGCGCAACTTGTTTGGCGAGGCCGCAGAGGCCGACGACATGTTCGAGCAGGCCGCCGATGTAGGCGTGATGCATGACTTTTGCGGCGGGGGCGCGCTTGTAGCGTACGGCGACGGCTGGGTCGCTGAGGATGGCATTCACCAGTTTTTTGAGCCAGGGATCCTCGACCAGGTTGGCGTCTTCGAGGAGTTGCGCCCACAGCTTGCCGACGTCTTCTTTCGTGTGCGGGAGAAAATCGGCTAGATCGACTTCCTCGGGCCTGGCGCGGCGGACTTGCTGAAGAGCGAGCTGCGGTCTGTTGCGGTAAATCTCGACGCGCGCCTGGACTTTTACGAAGTCGTCGCGGCCGAATTCCTTGGCGATGGCTTCAAATTGGTCCCACATCCTGGCTTCGATGGTGCCGCTGCGGTCGCCGAGCTCGAGGCGAAGATATTGCTTGCCTTCGCGCGTATTGCGAATTTCCTTTTCGTGAACAAGAAAGTAAGTGGTGACGGTTTGTTCGGTGCCGAGGTCAGTGACGAAAGACGTCTTCATCAGGCGCCTGTGTCGGTGGAACGCTTGCCGAAGAGAAGGAATTTCTTGTGCGCCTTTTTGTTCTTGGTGACTTCGGGGGTGGCGCTGACTTCCTGGATTTCGGAGTTGCTTCCGCCGGCGGCATCCTGATAGCCGGGCTTGATGACCACGTAGCTTTCTTCGCGGAGGGTCTTGAGATATTCCCGGAGGGCCGGCTCCATGCGCTGGCTATAGAGCTTCTCATTGATCTCATTTTCGACTTTGGCAAGGGTTTGTTCGCCTTCGTCGTAATGCTCAAGGACCTGCATGATCAGGAAGCCCTGCTTCGTTTCCATCACTTCGGTGAGCTCGTTTCGCTTCATTTTGAAGACCGTGTCTTCCAGTTCTTTGGAGAGCTCGCCGCGCTTGTATTGCCCCAAATAGCCGCCTTGTTTGGCGGTGGCGCCGTCGGAAAAGCGCTTGGCAATTTCACCGAAGTCTTCTCCGTCCTGGATGCGCTTCCGAGCCGTTTCTGCTTTCTTCTTCAATTCGGTTACTTCCGCAGCGTCTTTACCGGTGGTATTGACCTCGATGGATCTCAGAGCGACTTGTTCTGGCCGCATGAATTCTTGCTTGTGCTCGTCGTAATACTTCTGGATTTCGTCCTTGGGGACGTTGATGTGGGAGCCAACTTCGCTGCCGATAACCTTTTTGGTGAGCAAACCACTGCGGATATTGTTCTTGAAATCTTCCCAGTTGAGACCCTGCTTGGAGACGGCTTCCTCGAGAGCTTCCATGCTGGGAAGTTTATTCTCGATGCGGATTTGATCGAGCTGCTTGATGACATCCGGCTCGACGCTGATGCCCATGTCTTTGGCGCGCTGTACCAGAAGGGATTGGTCGATCAGTTCGCGGAGCGCGCCTTTCTTGCGCTCCTCGATCAGCTGGTTCAACTGTTCGGGAGTGCAACGGTTCTGGCAATCCGACTTGGCATCTTCGTCGGCAGTCGCTTTGGCGTGTTCGAATTCGGAGCGGGTGATGACTTCATTGTTTACGCGAGCTACGATTTCTTCGACGACCTTGCCTTCGCTGGCAGAGACGGGGGGCTTTTTGGCCGGGACGGGGACGGACTTCTTGGGCGCAGCGACGGCTGGAACGTCGGCGGGAGCCTCATCCGGTTTCTCGAGAGTGGGCTTGGGAGGCGGATTCTGTGTTTGGGGAGCCGGAGTGGGCTGCTGGGCCCCGAGCGGCAGGGCCACGACTAGCGCCGCGATGACTGCAAGATTTCGCATGGAGTTCCTCACCTATAGAGTTTAGCTCTGGCCTTCGAGGCCGAGCAATACGTTTCTGAGAGCGCCCGGAACGGACTCGCCGCGGGTGGTTTCCAGCCAAAGCACGCCGCTGGGGTCAAGTTTGATGCCCTTGCGCGAGCGCACGACTTGAACGAGTGTGGCGGGATCGAGCGGCGTTTCCGCGTGGAAGCGGATCGCGATGCGGTTGCCCTGGCGCTCGACCGCCGAGATGCGCAGGCGCTCACACATGGATTTGAGGACGGCATACTCCAAAAGGTTTTCTACGGTGGCGGGCGGGGCGCCGAAGCGGTCGGTCAGTTCGCGGTGGACGTCCTGTTTTTCTTCCTGGCTGGCGATAGAGGAGATGCGTTTGTAGGTACGCAGGCGGAGGTTCTCGCTCTGGATGTAGTTTTCGGGGATGCGCACGTCTAGGCCGAGGCTCAGGGTGGTGCGCAGCTCGGGGACGCCTTCTTCGCCCTTTAGCTTGGAAACGGCGCGCTCGAGCATTTGGCAATACATGTCAAAGCCGATGGCTTCGATGTGCCCGTGCTGCTGGCGGCCCAGCATGTTGCCGGCGCCGCGAAGTTCGAGGTCGAGAGCGGCAATACGGAAGCCGGCGCCCAGTTCGCTGAACTCTTTCATGGCGGAGAGGCGTTTGCGGGCGATTTCGGAGAGGGCCGTGTCCGGGGGAACCAGGAGATAGGCATAGGCGCGTTGATGCGAACGGCCGACCCGGCCTCGCAATTGATAGAGTTCGGCTAGGCCGAGGCGGTCAGCGCGATTGATGAGGATGGTGTTGGCGCGGGGGATGTCCAGGCCATTCTCGACGATGGTGGTGGCGACCATCACGTCGGCTTCGTCGCGTATGAATTTCAGCATTACGCTTTCTAGCTCTTTTTCGCCCATTTGACCGTGACCGACGACTACGCGGGCTTTTGGTACGAGCTTTTGGACCAGAATTGCCAGCGAGTAGATAGATTCGACGCGGTTGTGGATGAAATAAACCTGCCCTTCGCGGGCCAGTTCGTTCTCGATGGCGCGACGGACCAAGTCTTCCTGGAAGGAAGCGACCACCGTCTGGATCGCCAGTCGGTCGCGCGGCGGAGTTTCGATTACGGACATATCGCGCAGGCCCACGAGCGACATGTGCAGAGTGCGCGGAATGGGTGTGGCGGAGAGAGCCAGTGCGTCGACGTTTTGGCGCATCTCTTTGAGGCGTTCCTTGTGGGCCACGCCAAAGCGTTGTTCCTCGTCCACGACGAGCAGGCCGAGGTCCTGGAACTTGACGTCTTTCGAGAGCAGGCGGTGCGTGCCGATGACTATGTCGACCTTGCCGGCTTCGAGGTCGGCAAGAATTTTCTTTTGTGCTGCAGGGCTGCGGAAGCGGCTGAGCATTTCGATGCGCACGGGAAATGCAGCGAAACGTTGTTTGAAGGTTTCGAAATGCTGGAAGGCGAGAATGGTTGTGGGCGCGAGAACCGCGACCTGCTTGCTGTCGGAGACGGATTTGAAGGCCGCGCGCATGGCTACTTCCGTTTTTCCGTACCCGACATCGCCGCAGAGGAGGCGGTCCATCGGAGTGGGGCGCTCCATGTCGCGCTTGATGTCGGCGATGGCGGCGTTTTGGTCGGCGGTTTCTTCGAATTCGAAGGCGTCTTCGAATTCTCGCTGGAAATTGCCGTCGGCGGAAAATGCAAAACCTTGGGCTGTTTTGCGAGCGGCATAGAGGGTGAGGAGTTGATCCGCCATGTCTTCGAGGGATTTGCGGACGCGGGTTTTGCGCGTATTCCAGCCGGTGCCGCCTAGTTTGTCGAGTGTGGGGTGCGAACCTTCGACGACCCGATAACTTTGCACCAGGTCCATGCGTTCGAGAGGGACGTAGAGGCGCGCGTCGTCGGCATAGCGGAGGAGCATGAATTCGCCACGGTGGCCATCGGATTCGATCTGGCGGAGCCCTTCGAACTGGCCGATACCGTGATCCACGTGAACGATGAAGTCTCCGGGTCTCAGTTCGGCGAAATCGGTGAAGAAGCCGGAGGTGCGGATTTTGTGGCTGGGGCGCTCGACCGTGGGGGCCACATCGAAAAGATCAGCGTGGCCAAAGATGGTCAACCTGGCTTCAGGAAAAGTCACGCCTTCGGCAAACGGTGCGCGAATCAGCAGCAGGCCGGCGGTTTCCAGCGCGCCTTCGGCGGTGAAACCGGCGGCGGCGTTTTCCGATTCGCCGAGGACGTACGGCACGTCGTATTCGCGGGAGATGTCGGCGAGGCGTTCGAGCTCGCCGGTGCTTGCAGCGGTGAGGAAAGCCTTCCCGCCTGAGGCCAGCTGCGATTTCACTGCACTCATGCACGCAGCAACGTCACCATGGAAGCGCGAACTGGGTCTGGAAGAGAGTTCTAATTGCGGAACGGCGCCGATGTTGACGTCGAGCTGCTGCAGATGGGCTTCGGAAGTCTTTCTGAGGGCGCTTCGGAACTCTTGTTCATTTAAAAAGAAATGCATAGCGGAGGGCGCAGTGGCGCTTCCGTGGCGCTCGTAGATTTCGGTAGCGTGCGTCAGATGTTTTTCGGCGGCCTCGTGCAAGTTTTGCGGTTCGTCCAAAAAGACGATCGGTTTGAGCGAGCTTTCAGCAAGTTCGAAGAGCGAACTCTGGCCGCTTTGCTCGGAAGGTCCGAAGAAAGAGGTTGTTTCCCAGGACGGAGCCGGCGATTGTGTTGCGCCGACTAGCGTGGCTACGTTCCATTCGGTGAGAGGCAGGAGCGTGGTGCGCTGGACCGGTGCGATGGAGCGCTGCGTGCGCGGGTCAAATTCGCGTACCGACTCGACCGTGTCTCCCAGCAGCTCGATTCTTACCGGGCGCGGCGCTTCGGCGGAAAAAACGTCGACGATGCCGCCGCGCATGGCGAACTGGCCGGGTAGCTCAACCATTTCGGTGCGGGTATAGCCGACGCCCGAGAGATGCTCGATGAATTCCTCAAGCGGGACTTCGGCGTCTTTGGTAAGCGTTCGCGCGAGCGAAAGATAGAGCGTCGCATCTTGATAGCGCCAAAGAGCCGCTTGCACGGGAGCGATGACTAGCGAAACTTGGCCATCGGTCAGTCGGAATAGCGTTGCGGCGCGGCGTTCGAGAATGTCAGGGTGCGGGCTCTGCGATTCCCAGGGCAGCGTGTCGAACGCCGGGAGCGTTGCGATTCCTCCGCTTATTCCTGGGAAAACGTTCGAGAAAAAGCGGACCGTTTCCGCGAGGGCTTCGGCGCGGCGATTCGAATCGGTGATGAAAAAGGCGGGGCGGCGTAGCTCATGGGTGAGATATGCGGCGAGTAGAGCTTTGGCGACATCATGCAGGCCGGAAAGAGAGATGTGTTGCGCCCCATCGCGCAGTGCGCCCAGCGCGCCTTCCACCGACGGGTGGCGGAGCACAGCATCCAATCGCTCGCGAACGGCGGGAAGAATCATGCGTGGGCGTCAGGCTTCCACGCGAGAGGCACGAGCGCCTTCGCGGATCTTTCCGAGGATGGCCGTGGTGGAGTAACCCGGGACTACGGGAATGGAAACGACGCGGCCGCCGGCGGCTTCTACTTCTTCGCGGCCGACGATTTGATCGCCGGGCCAGTCGCCGCCTTTTACAAGCACATCCGGAAGCAGACGGGCGATGACTTCCTGTGGCGTGAGATCATCGAAAATCACGACCGCGTCGACGCATTCTAGCGCAGCCAGAATTTCGGCACGCTCGCGTTCCGGCACGACCGGACGCCCGGCACCTTTCAGTTGGCGGACACTGGCATCACTGTTGAGGCCGACAATGAGCGCGTCCCCGAGACCGCGAGCTTGCTCGAGACTGCCGATGTGCCCGGGGTGCAGCAAATCGAAACAGCCGTTGGTGAAGACGACCTGGCGTCCGTTGCGTTTCTCGCGGCCAAACCGCAGAATCGCTTGCTCCAGAGTCAGAATCTCCAGGTTCAAAGGGACTCCATGAATGCCCACGCAAAAACAATCCTGGCGCTAGATGAAAAGCTAGTTTATCACGCACCGCGGGGGCTGCGCTTCGGCGCCGGGAGCCTCTCGTGAAAGCCAACAAGACGATTCGCGCGCTTGCCGGCGCGGGACTTTGCGGCCTCGCTCTGTGGCTGGCTCTCGCAGTTCCCTACCAATCGCATACTTTTCGGATTGACGCCGGTGGATGCCGTTTGGTGACCGACATCGTGGAGCCGGCGGGAGGCCCGCCACAGGGCTACGTTGTTCTTCTCCATGGGCTCTCGGCGAACAAACGGATCATGTCCTACATCGCGGCGGGGTTTGCGGCTCAAGGGTTACGCGTCTTTGTGCCGGACTTGCCGGGACACGGGCGGACTGACGGTCCTTTCTCATACCAACGATGCGATCAGTGCAGCGAAAACCTGGTGCGCGAGCTGGTGGCGCGCGGTTTGCTTGATCCGGAACGCACAATTCTGGCGGGGCATTCGCTGGGCGGGGCCCTGGCGTTGCGCGTTGCCGGGCGCCTGCCGGTCGGTGGAGTGATAGCGATTTCGCCGGCTCCCATGCGGCCGATTCGGGGAATCTCGCCGGAAATGATGCCGTTTCATGAGTTTGGGGCGCCGCCGGCTCATTCGTTGGTTATGAGCGCCGCTTGGGAGTCGGAAAGAATCCGGGGCGGAGCTCGAGATTTGCTGCCGACTCCGGGCGATGGAACGAGCGAATATATTGTGATTCCGCGCTCGACCCATGTCAGCATCCTGTTCGACAGCACGGCGATGTCAGACGCACAGAACTGGGCAGTTCGCGTTTTGCATTTGGAATCCAAGCCGACTTTGCCCACACGCCGGGGGATTCTTGGATTCTTCGCGGGGTTTCTAGGGATACTCTTGCTTGCCGGGCCTTTTCTTCGGGAAGTTTTCGAGAGCAAGAAACAGACCGCCCCAGTGGTTGAAACCGTTGTCGCAGTCCGAAAAGGCCGGGCTTCGATCGAACTTGCCATCATCGCGCTCGGCACCGTCGGGTTGCTCTCCTACGGGAATCCGCTCCGCGTGCTGCATTTGTTTGAAGGCGACTATCTCGCAAGCTTTCTTCTGGTTCTGGGAGTCGTCTTGCTCGTTTTGCATTGGAATACGCTGCGGGGTTTGTTTAGCACCGGCACAATCGACGGCCCGCCGGCCAGACCTCTGTACTTCACCCTGCTTGCGGCCGGCTTCGCGGCGTTTCTTCTGCACTTCCTGGTCACCGCATGGATTGATTTGACCCTCAGCGAGGCATGGATAACCGCGGCGCGCTGGACACGCTTTACCCCGCTCTTCGTCGCCGTGCTTCCTTATCACCTCGCGGAGGAGTTCTTGCTTGGTCCGACGGTTCCCGGCAAGGGATCACGTCGATTGTTCACAGCGCTCGGGCTTCGATTGACGGCGTGGGGCGCGATCGTTGCGGGAATATTCCTCTTGCACAGCGGAGAAGTGTTGCTCGTTCTGCTGGCGCCTTACTTTGGGCTATTTTGCGTGCTACAGAGGTGGGCGATGAATGTTGTCCGGGAAGTTACGGCCTCGCCCGCAGCGACCGCCCTTTTCGGTGCTATACTGCTCACCGGGTTTTGCCTGGTGGTCTTCCCCACCACTTGATGGGGCCCGTTACCTAGAAAAATCGATTGCCAAACCCAGCCGCCGCCTGCAGTTTCCCGCGTCCAGGGACGGACTTTAAGGCCATCAGCGAGATAGGATCATGGCAGAGATAGCGATCGTCGGCGGCGGACCTTCCGGCGCGATGTGCGGTGAGCAGCTTGCACGCGCAGGGCATAAAGTTCAAATATTTGATGAGCGCCTCGCATGGGAAAAGCCGTGCGGCGGAGGGCTGACGCACAAAGCGGTCGAGTGTTTCCCTTTCTTGCTGGACAACCCTTATCCCAAGAAGCTGGTGCGTGCGGTCGAACTGATCAGCAGCAACGATCAACGCGCAAGTCTCGAAATGACCCACCCCATTGTGATTTATTCGCGAAGGGTGCTCAATGGCATGTTGCTGGACCGCGCCAAGGCCGCAGGTTGCCGCGTGCAGCAAGCACACGTGCTTGGCGTCGATACGAGCACGACAAAGCCGCGCTACTCCGTGGACGGCGAGTGGCGGAGTGCTGATTTTCTAGTGCTGGCGGCAGGCGCACGCAATCAGATCGCACCCGAAACGCGCCCGCTCCAGCGCGACGAACTGGAAATGACGCAGGGCTACTTCGTTCCGCAGACCGCCGACTCCATTACCGTGAAGTTCCTCCCGCACTTCGAGGGCTACATTTGGTCCTTTCCGCGTTGCGACCATCTTTCTGTAGGGATTTGCGGAAGCATGGCCGCACATACCAGCGCAGAGCTGAAGACGCATCTAAGCGCCTTCATGGAGAAGCACGGAATCTCGACGGAAGGCGCAAAGTTTTACAGTCACGTGCTGCCATCGCCGAGAGAGAGCACGCTTTCCGATCGGCCGGTTCTGGGCAAGAATTGGGCGCTGGTTGGCGATGCAGCGGCTTGGGTGGACCCGCTAACGGGCGAAGGGCTATTCTACGCGATGCGCTCCGGTGAATTGTTGGGCCGCTCACTCGCAGAAGGCTGCCCGGAAAAGTACATGGCTTGGGTCAAAGCGGCTTTCTCGTCCGAACTGGAATTCGCCGCGCGCATTGTGCGGAGGTTCTACCGCGGCTCTTTTCTCGGCACGGCCGTAACCACGCACATGGTCCAGTTCATGAACCGCAGCGCCGTGTTTCGCCAGTTGATGAGCGATCTTTTCAGCGGAACGCAGGATTACACTAGCCTCAAACGCCGGCTTTGGGGCCACCTGGGCATCACCGTGAGTGAATTCATCGCCAGCGTATTGAACCTGGAGCGTCCCGCGGCGGCGCAGGTTCCACGCGGCGGCGCAGCGGGTGATTAGATGTTTCGCCGAGTAGCGCCGGCCACGATCCACTTCCTTTATCGTCCACCGCTAACCGCAAGGATCGCTCCCGTAGTGTAAGAAGCTGCCGGGGAGAGCAGCCACAAAACCGCTTCGGCGATTTCTTGCGGGCTTCCCGCGCGACCCATGGGAATCGTCGGAGCCAAGCGTGCCGGCCGATCCGGATCGCCACTCGCGGCATGGAGCTCGGTAAGGACATGTCCCGGAGCCACGGCGTTTACGCGAATCCCTTCGGCTGCGACCTCCCGAGCGAGGCCCAGCGTGAACGTGTCCAGAGCGCCTTTTGATGCCGCATAGTGCACCCATTCTCCGGCCCCGCCGATTTGCGCCGCGCGCGAGGAAATATTCACGATGGTTCCGCCGTTCCGGCCATTTCGTCGAGACATGCGCCGCACGGCTTCTCGTGCGCAGAGTATCGCGCCGATCACATTCAAGGCGAATACCTGTGTGAGTGTTGCGCTGGTAACCGCTTCGACGCGCGCAAAACCTCCGGTGACCCCGGCATTGTTCACCAAGCCGGTGAGCGGCCCTAACTCGCGTTCGGAGGTCTGGAATAGCCTAAGGATTTCGTCTTCGCGCGAGATGTCGGCCTGGATGGCGGTGGCGCGTCCACCCGACGAGGTAATGTTCCGCACCACATCCGCTGCGGACTGCGCGTCTCGCGCGTAGTTCACGGCTACGGAGAAACCGCGCGCGCTTGCCAGCATGGCTACCGCCCGACCGATGCCCCGGCCCGCGCCGGTTACGATCAGAGTGCCCCCGGAAGCATTATTGTCCATATCATTCATGTGCCGTCCTTGTTCGAACACCGATTGAAATGTACTCTACCTGTTAGCGTGCGCATCCAAGAAAGATCGTCGAGCCGATCCCAAATTATGGCATCCGAGCCGAAACCCGAGACACGCACTAAAGCGGAAAAGATAAAGAGCCACTGGAAAGCGCTTCCGGAAGTTTGGGCTCTGATTAAGCCCCGCCGCAGCCTGCTGGCCTTCGGCCTGGTTCTGATGGCCATCAATCGCTTCTCCGGACTGGTCCTTCCTCTGTCGACGAAGTATTTCATAGATAACGTAGTGGTAAAAAAGCAGATCCACCTACTGACGCCGATTGTCCTGGGCGTGCTGCTGGCTACACTCATCCAAGGACTTACGTCCTTCACGCTGACCCAACTCCTCTCGAAATCGGCGCAGCGAATGATCACCGACCTTCGAAAGAAGGTGCAGGCGCACATCGGGCTTTTACCTGTTTCCTTTTACGATGCGAACAAAACCGGCGTGCTCGTTTCACGGATCATGAGCGACGTCGAAGGCGTGCGCAATCTCATCGGCACTGGACTGGTTGAATTTGCAGGCGGTTTAATGACCGCCGTAATCGCGCTGGGCTACCTCATGTATACCAGCCTCAGCATGACCGCCGTGGCGTTTGCCATTCTCGTGGCGTTCGCGATTTTAATCAGCAAAGCGTTTAAAACGATTCGCCCGATTTTCCGCGCGCGGCCCAAGATTACCGCGGAAGTTACCGGGAGACTGACGGAGTCACTCGGCGGCGTGCGTGTGGTGAAGGGCTACCATGCCGAGGAACGCGAAGAAGGTGTCTTCGCGGGAGGTGTGCAGCGCCTGCTCGACAACGTCCTCAAAACACTTACGGCCACCTCCCTGATGAGCCTTTCCGCCGCGGGTCTGATGGGCCTGGTCAGCGCCAGCATCATGGAGTTCGGCGCCCACAAGATGCTCGCGGCCAGCATGACGCTCGGGCAGTTTATTTCGTTCATCTTCTTCCTGGGGTTGTTGATCGCTCCTGTTTTTCAGATTGTGGCCATTGGCACGCAAATCACGGAAGCCATCACCGGTCTCGAACGCACCCGTGAGATTTTGAATGAATCCAAGGAAGACGCAGACCCCCAGCGCACCGTCACTCTCGGGCGCATCGACGGCAGGATCGTTATGGAAGGCGTCAACTTCGCTTACGACACACGCAAGGAAGTGCTTCACGATGTCAGCTTTGGGGCCGAACCCGGGGCCGTCACGGCGCTCGTGGGCCCGAGCGGGGCTGGGAAATCCACCATTATCGGATTGGTTGCGGCGTTTTACGTGCCGTCCAGCGGGCGCGTGCTCGTTGACGGAGTCGATCTAGCCACGGCGAGGCTCAATTCCTACCGAACGCAGCTTGGCGTTGTCCTTCAGGAAACATTTCTATTCGACGGCACGATCCGCGAAAATGTGGCGTTTGCCCGCCCCGAGGCGACGCAAGACGAGATTCTGGCGGCCTGCCACATTGCCCGAGTCGACGAATTCGCCGAATCCTTCGAGAATAAGTACGACACCATCGTGGGTGAGCGCGGCGTCAAGCTCTCCGGAGGACAAAAGCAGCGTGTCTCCATCGCTCGCGCTATCCTCGCCGATCCGCGCATCCTGATTCTCGACGAAGCGACTTCCAGCCTCGATTCCGAATCCGAGGCGCTGATTCAAGAGGGACTCCGCTATCTCATGCGCGGGCGCACAACCTTTGTGATCGCCCATCGCCTCTCGACGATTCGCCGCGCCGACCAAATTCTTGTGGTGGAGGAGGGCCGCATCATCGAACGCGGGAACCACGCGTCACTTTACGCCGCTGCGGGCCGCTACTACGATCTCTATACCAAGCAACACGAGGTCGAGAGCAATCTCTTCCTCGCGCCCGGCGAAGGCTCGACGGGAACGGAAGATGCAGACGCGACACGGACGTCGTCTATGGGAGGCGCTGGGGCGGCCCTGCCCGACGCAATCCGCTTGATCCGCGGGCAAAACAACTGACCTAACAGAATTATAGTTTTGGAAAAAAACTGAGCGCGGCCCCTACTGATTTCCCGTCGCGAGCTCGTTCGAAGCTTCTTCCGCCGAGCTATACGATGGTGGGACGCCGGATGACTAGCTTCTTCGTCGCGGGCGGCGGAATCAGCGTGGCCATTTTGCGAATCATGGCCAGCACCAGCCGCTTATCGCCATCGGAAAGTGTGGTGCTGAAACGCTTGATCTCCGCGAGGAAGCGGATTTCGTCCTGCGAAAGCTCGCCGAGCATTTTTTGCGTTTCGCGGTCGCGCGGTGTCTCTGTGCCCGGGAAAAAATCCGCGAGCGAGATGTCCATGGCTTCCGCAATCTTGGCCAACGTCTCCAGCGATGGTACGGTGTGGCCGTTCTCAACGCGCGAGAGGTAGCAGCGCAACAGTCCAGTGCGGCGCTCGATGTCGCCTTGCGACAGGCCCCTCTGGCTGCGATAGGATTTGATTACTTCTCCGATATTTACCCGTGGTTTTTCTTTTGGCACGATGGCACTCCGTGGTCGAGGGGGTAGCTTAGTCACTAACAGTAGGAGAAGCAAGAGGGAATTTTGGGGTGATGCTCCCAATTCGACAACGCTCGCCTTTTGCTTAGGCAAGACCCACGGATCACACTCCTGAGATTTTCCGCGGGCGGCGCAGTTAGCGTTGCGTCGCTGCAACCGTGGCGGGCTGCTCCAGGCGGAATTCCAGCAACGTTTCACTCGGTACTTTCACCTGCTTGCCCCGCGTGAACACTTGTACCCCGGCGCCAGCCGCGGACCCTACTCCCGCGCCAATGGCCGCGCCTTTTCCGCCGCCGGCGATGGCGCCGATGATGGCTCCGAAGACCGCCCCGCCTCCCACTTTCTTGGCAGTGTCCGACCCGCGACCCTGCCCCTTCAAGCTGTAATCGCTACTGACCAACGGGTAATCGTGGCCATCGATGACGAGGCGAATGAGCTCCAGCTGCAACTCGGCGCTCCCTGAAAGATGGCCAGCTTCTTTCACTTCTGCAAGACGGCCGTAAACGTCGGTGCCCTTGCGGGCCACGAGCGAGTCCCGGATGTAGAGGTCGGTCTCAAGGCTGGCGTGGAATACGTCGCCGACTTGGTTTTTGGAAGAATCCACACCATCGATCATGCGCACCAGGAGCGGTTGTCCAGCCGGAATGGTGATTTCGCCATATTGAGCAGCAGGGTCCTGGGCTCGGGAAGTCCCGGGCGCCAGCGAAGTGGGTCTGGCGGCCGGGGGCGGGACGTCTTCGGACACGATTGGCGCTTGCCGTGTGCCTGGAGATGGGTCCGCAGAATTCGATGCCGCAGGAGCAGGAAGCGGAGTAGCAGCCGACTGAGGAGCCGATGCTGGCGCCTCGGTCGCGCTGGACGTGCCCGTGAAGGTCAGGGCGACGGCGTCCGACACATTGAATGTTTGCACTTCGCCTTTAATCTCAAAGCGTAGAACCGCCTGCGTGCCGCCGAGGTAGCGGCCCTGCAGCACCCGCCCATCCTTTAGCTCGAGCGTATCCGCAGCCGCGGCGCCGGCAATAAATAATCCTAGAACAACTGCAACCATCGTGCGTGCTCGACCGCTCATGGTCTTGCCTCTCTCCTCTAACGGCACTCTGCCGGGACTCCTTGTCCCACGCCGATTTCCCGGTACCACTCGACGCACTATCTTAGCCTAGCCTACTGCGTTGGATGAAGCACTGCGGGCCCGGGTTGCGGAAAACTTCTGTTCTATTGTGTGGCTTGGTAGAGCTGGCGGGTAATGTCGGCCATCAGGGCGGCGCTGTCCTTGGTTTCGGCGAGGCCGCGGACGAGAATAACCAGCACAAAAGGCTTCGGTGCAAAAACGATCGCGGCATCGTGATGAATCCGGGTGATTTCGCCGGTTTTATGCGCAACGCGGGTACCCGGAGGAAGCCCGGCGGGAATGCCTTCGTTGAATTTTTGGCGTTCGAGGATTTCGATCATCTGGCGGGAGGATTCCTGATCGCTGGCCTCGCCATGAGCAATGGCTTCCAGAAGCAGCTGAAGTCCGCGTGCGGTGGTGGTATTGTTCAGGCCCTTCAGAAACGCCTTGTGGTCCTCGACGCCGCGGAGCACATTCATTCCGTCGGCCCGAAGCGTGTGAACCGTGGCGCGGATATTGTCGACGCCCAGCTTCTCGATCAGTATATTCGTCGCCAGATTGCTGCTTGCCGTGATCATCAACTCGCACAGCTGGCGGAGCGTGCGCGTCTCGCCGGCGGCCCGGTATAAATCCGTTTCCGAATCGTCGGCGGGATCCAGGGTATAGAACGAGCCGTCCGCCAAACTGTGAAATTGATTCTTAACGAGGAGCGGATCATCCAGCTTCTGCCGGGCCTGCCGCGCTTGGTGAAAAAGTTCAATCATCACCGGAATTTTCATGGTGCTCGCGGCATGGAAGGAATCTTCATCGTGAAAGGAGTACGCCATGTAACCATCGAGGGTGCGGAAGGCAATGGCCACATCCGCTCCGCTCTTGCGGATTCGCTCTTCGATATTTGCGCCGAGTTTCTGGTCGATGGCCAGCGATTGACCGGAGGCGGGCGTGGGAAACAGTGTCTGCGCTTGGCAGAAAATAGCAGACAAAATGTAAAACCGGACGGAGCGGGGCGGTTTAGGATGGAGTTTCATCGGCGGGAATCTTGCCCGAAGCTCGGTATCGTTGCAACACCATCTTCGATGCTAACGATAAGGGCCCAAGCCGAAAAGGCTTGGGCCCTTATGTATCGATGGTACGGCTAAGCTGAGTGAGATTTCTACGGCCTAGAGTTGACGCCGGGCCTCATCGGCTTCTTCAGCCAGCTGCATGAGCACGGCCACGAGCCCAGTGTTTTTCTTCGTTTGGGGGTCCAGGAAGAGTCCGTCTTGGGTGAAGCTGACAACCGAGGCTACCGCGCCGCCGAATTTTATTGACGACGGACGGATAATGGCCACCGGACCAAACTTCTTGTCCAGAAAGTCGGTGGGCTCGGGCATGATCAGGTTGGCCTGCAGAGTGTCGCCATTGAGGGATTCCGGGTTCGTCTCCCCTTGCGCTGCGCTGAGGGTCGAAAAGGTCACCGACGAGTTGTTGATCTTATCGAAGTCCGTCAGAGGAGTCGCATTGCCGGCTTTGTCCTGCCAGGTCTGGAAGTGCATGGTTTCGCTGGGGCCAATGCTCAACAGGATTCGCAAGACTTCGAGATTGGTGACGTGCTGAGCGAGCGCCGGATACAGGCTGGTCCCGCCCTGCTCGATAAACGCGAAGTGGAATCCCGCCGTAAAGGCGATGGCTTTGAGGTGGTCGGTGAAGGTGGACTGGGTAGGATCGCTGGGATTGATGACGCTGCCGGCGGTATCGTCGTTGCTTCTGGGGATAGCGGTGTGCTGTCCGACATTCAAGCTAGGGACGGCTTGCACAAACGGCGCATTCGGATCGAAATCCGGATTTGTAATGCTGCGGTAGCGAGACCAAAAGCTGGTGTCGACGGTGAGTTGCGTGAGGTTAGTGAGCCGTCCGACTTGTCTTGCTCCGTCGGCCTTGCTGCTCGGCAAGGTCTTGAAACGGCTTAGGTCAACGGGTTCGGCCCCCTTGGACTCCAGATAGTTGCCCAGGAATCTTGCGTGGCTGATTTCGTCGTCGGTGTTGTCATGGATGTACTGCGCCATATCTCCGTCCAGAATCAGCAGGGCCTGCGTGTACGGCACATTCCCGCCGTTGAGTCCGCTGACTTCGTTGTCCTGAGTTCCTCCAAGTTCCGAGTATTGTTGCCACAGATCGGTCTCCACCTGCTCCAAGGCTTGCAGAAACCTGAGGATCGCGATGTCGCCCCTGGTAATACCCGGACCGCTGGCCTCCTGCCCCGGATCGAAGGCCAACGACTGGCCAGCGAGCAACCCTGCGCCAAGCGTCGCTGCGCCTGCCGCCACAGCTCCTCTTGTTAAGAAAGAACGTCGATTCGTACCACCCACAAACTCACCACTCTTTGGCTTCATTACTTTCTCCTTCTTTCTGTTTTTGAATACTTCGAGGCCGAGCTTTCGTTCGGATTCGAAATTCGTCGAAGTCATCCGGCTTGTGAGGTTCAAGAGGCGCTAGGTCTACTCACAGGTCCGTGTTGTCGGCTGTTCATAGCAGAGAAATGCGGGGCCAAAGATGCCGCTGCCGTTGGCCCCGCAGCCGTTTATTGGACGGTAAGTGCCACCGAAGTTGAGTGAGACAGGCTGCCCGAGGTCCCCGTGATCATCACCGTGGTCGTCCCTCGCTGAGTTCCGTTCCCTGCACTGTTTGCGTTGTAGCCGCAGCCGCCCGCCGCAAGTAGAAAACCTACGACGATGAGGAGCGCAAGGCTGCCAGTCAGGTAGTGCAACCGTTTTCTCCCGCGGAGGTGCCGTCGGTTTCCTCTACCAGCAATCAGTAAGCCGAGCAGCCCTAGCGTCGGTATCGGAAGCGCTGCAGCAAAGATGCCTCCAGTGGAGTTCTTCGCCATCCTCACTGCTGGAGTGTAGGGCGACGAGGAAGTCATGATGCTCATGGTCGATGTCGCCGTTCCGCCGCTTGCGGGCGAAACCGATGGCTGTGAAAAACTACAAGTTGAGCCAAGCGGCTGTCCCGAGCAAGTGAGCGTGACGGCGGAGCTGAATCCATTGAGCCCACCGAGAGTTACGGTGAAGGCGGCCGGCTGCCCGGCTGCGATCGTCAATGTCGAGGGCGACGCAGCGATGCTGAAATCTGCGGTACCCGCAGGAGGTGTGGTGTTCCGAGTGATGGCTGCGAACAGACCGTGCGTTTCGTTGGCGAGACCCGCAGTGATGTACATGGTATTGGGATCGCCGGATTGTGCTCCGCCACCGCCGAAGACCATGTCCCAGAGAGAGCCATTGACGATGGGTGCGCCGTTCGAATCCTTCATCTGGTCGACAAAGGCGCCGGTGGAGAAGTTGTAGGCGTTGATGGCGCCATCGCCAAAATTTCCAACCAGCAAGTCTCCGGCCAGCGAACCGAATCCCGCTGGCGGAACAACCACGCCCCAGGGCGCGTTCAGATGTGCGTCGCTGGTAATCCTGCTGATCATGGTGCCGCTCGTGGTGAACAGATCTACGAAGCCTGAGCCAGCAATTTTCAGAGGATCGTGCATGGGCATGTCCTGGAGGGCGTAGGTCACGACGACCATGGAGGTTTGGTTGACGGTGATGACATGGACGCCAAACGGAGCGTATCCGGGTGAACCTGAACCCGCCGGCACTGCGGGCGGAGCCGGATCGTTAAAGGCTCCGGGCCCGAGGACCTGGGTGGCCTTAAAGGTAGTGTCGTAAATCTCGACCTGGCCGGAGCGGAAATTGCTGGCCAGCAGAAAAGTGCCGGTGCCGCTAGTGACGAGCGCCAGGCCCTTGTATACTGCGCCAGTCGCTGCGGTTGGCTTGGTCGAATTGTCCACCGCAAGCATGGAAGAAGTCCCTCCGGTCCAGCCGGAGATGGTTCCGTCTTCGGTGTCAAAGATAAAAAGACTACTGCTGCCGCCGAGACTAAAGCCTCCTGCGCTGTTTCCGACGCATCCCGTCGGTGTGGCCGGATTCGAACTCCCCGTCGGGGGCGCAATCTTGAACGCTCCCTGAACAGCTCCAGCGGTGTTGTACAGTGAAGTCACCCCTGTCGGGCTGGCATTGTCGGCAATCCAAAAGGGATCGCCGGGGATGATGCAGATGCCCCAGGGATTGACCAGATTGGCATCGATCACGGGCGCCAGCCCCGGTGTGTCGGATACCAGATTGGTCTGCTTATAGCTGTTCACCTGAGCTTGGGCAGCTGGCAGGGAAAGAATGGGGGCGCAGACTAGCCCCAGCAAAAACACTCGTACTCTTGGCATGACTTTGTATTGCTCCTCTCGATCATCGGTCATTCATCGGCAACCGTTTTCCGTATGCCTATGCGTTCTCTGCAGTTGGATGCCTTCGCGATATCAGGAATAAATCACGGGCGGAACAAGTCTTAGTTAACTTGGAGGCTGTTCTATGAAAACGACTTATGAGCGCGTGTCACGTCTAAGGAGTCGAGGGGTGGCGACTCTTCCTGCGGAAATTGCTTCCAAAGGAGGCCAGCTCCTCTCTCGGAACGAAATGAAGTTCTCCGGCTCGATTGTGCGTTTTGGCACGTTCGAAGTGGATTTGGAGTCCCGCGAGCTGCGCAAGCACGGGCTGCACGTACGCCTGGAGGAAAAGCCATTTCAAATTCTGGAGTTGCTGCTCGAGCAGGCTGGGCGCGTGGTCACTCGCCGAGCGTTGCGCGAAAAACTTTGGCCCGACACCCATGTCGGCTACGACCAAAATCTCAATACGGCGGTAAACAAATTACGCGAATTGCTGGGTGACTCCGCGCAAAGCTCTCGCTTCATTGAAACTCTCCCCAGGCTTGGATACCGGTTCATCGCTCCTGTTGCAAACCCCGCGGGATCTTCTTCGCTTGTTGCCAAGAAAATGCTCGCCGTTCTTCCCTTTGAAAACCTCGGAGGTGATCCCGATCAGGAGTATTTCGCGGACGGATTAACGGAGGAGATGATTTCCCATCTCGGCCAGCTCGATCCACGGCGGCTTGGCGTGATTGCGCGAACCTCCGCGATTCAGTACAAGAACACGCGGAAATCGATCACGGAAATCGCAGCAGATCTGAAGGTCAGTTACATTTTAGAAGGAAGCGTGCGTTGCGAAGGAAACGGCACTCGCATTACGGCGCAATTGATCGAAGTGGCCGACCAGACCCACCTTTGGTCCGCCAGCTACGATCGCGACTTGCGTGACATTTTGAGCGTGCAAGCGGATGTCGCGCGTCAAGTCGGGCGAGCGCTCTCTCTGGAGCTGTTGGCGGACGGTGCATCGAAATCGCCGGTGTTCGCACCCGCCGCCCACGAAGCGTATCTACGCGGGCGTTTCTATTTTGGCCAGAGGACCGAAGAGGCACTAAAAAAAGCGGTCTCTTCTTTTGAGACAGCTCTGTCCATTGAGCCGAATTGCGCCCGCTCCTACTCTGGAATCGCGGATTGCTGCTGCCTGCTCTCCTGGTTTGGTGCGCTCACGCCAAAGATAGCCGGACAAAAAGCGGCGGTCGCAGCAACGCGCGCGGTCGAAATCGATGCATCTCTCGGAGAATCACATGCTTCGCTCGCTCTCGTGCGCTTCTGGTACGACTGGAATTGGGAAGCAGCGGAGGAGGAATTCCTCCGCGCGATCGAATTGAACCCAAGTTATACCTCCGCTTACCAATGGTATGCGGCGTATCTGAATACCCAGGGCCGCTTCGAGGAAGCGCAAGCAGCGCAGCAAAGCGCGAGGGAACTCGATCCCTTTTCGCTGATCCTAAACATGAATGTAGCGGATCCGCTGTTTTTCTCGCGCCAGTACGACCTTGCCGTCCGGCAACTTGTCGCCTTGCTGGAGCACGAACCCCGCTTCTTCCCGGCCCTCTTCCAGCTAGGCCGCGTCTATGTCCAGATGGAAATGTATGCGGAGGCTATCGCGGCCTTCGAACAAGCGTTGCAGTTTTCTCGCCAGCAGGAGGCGCTGCCCGCGCTGGCTCATGCTTACGCTTTGGCAGGCAGAACCCCGGAAGCAAGAGTCATTCTGGAAGAAATGACTAACGATAAAACCGGCCGCTACGTGGCGTCGCCAATGGTTGCCCGAGTTTATCTGGGGCTGGGTGAATACGAAACAGCTCTCGATTGGTTGGAAAAAGGTATCGAGGAGCGCTCGTATTGGATGGTCTTCCTGAAAAGCGACCCTGTGTATGACCCCATCCGGTCCCACCCGAGGTTTGGCGATTTACTCAAGCTCGCCGGGCTAGCCTCCTCCTGACCTGCATGAAAATGGTTCGCGACTCTCATCGGGGCGGGCTTCAGTTCTCGGGCGCGCCCAGAGTAGCCGGCGCCACGTTCCATCCTTCCACCACGAGATAGGGCTTTGGACCATCCTGGGACGGGCGCAGAAACTTTGCCGTCACGGTTCGCTTCTCACCGGGCAGGAGAGAAAAGTAGTTGTCGTCCCAGAAGATTGGCGTGATGTCTTCGCCGTCCTTGCCGTGAGTGACTCGCACGTGCACCATGAATGCTATCGCGTTGCTAGGATTCATCAACGTTACATGAGCCTCGCCGTTTAAGAAGGCTGAACTCGTTCTCAAACTAACCTGCGGCAAAGAATTAAGACCCGTAAGATCCGCAAACTCCGCCTGTGGCGTGTACACCGTATCCTGTCTCTTCGCCCAGTTGAGGGTGTCCGCCTTAGTAGATAGCCAATAGAAATTGTCGCTGACTAGCTCTCCTCCGGGAGCGTGCAATTGCAACCGCAGGAAATAAGTCTTGGAAAGGCCATCCACTTTCGGTAGGTCGAATGCCTTGGTGCTGCTGTCGGCGGCGAGATCCACGGTGGCCTCGCGAGAAGCCTTTTCCGCAGCGTCAATGTTGTACATCTTCGCGCTGACCTTCCTTCCCTCGAGCGCCACGTACATGCTGTTGACCACGGTGACCGAGTTGTCGTCGTAGGAATACTGCACGTGGACGGGCTCCATAGCCTTCTTCGTGCCGAAGTAGCCGCCCGCAGGTACCAGGTAGTAGTCGTAGAGATGCCAGATCAGCGATGGCCAACCATTATTGAGCATCCACTGAATCACGCCGGTGGATGTGTACTTATTCCGTCCGTAAGCCTCGAACATCGCGCGCTCGCCGTCGTAGGTCATGGCTTGGGCTTTTCGTTCGTAATCATCGAGTGATGTGGCTTGCCCATAGCGCCGGTCGAGACCGTCAGTGAAAACATTCACCGTCGTGAAGCGCTCGCCTCCGGAGTGGTAGTTCCACACTTCGTCGATCGGCCAGAGATGATCCTGGGGAATAAATCGCTCGAGCGATTCGCGCGGTGGAATCGCCGGGCCCGGACTTGTCTCCGTGTTATAGCCGTAAGCCCCGCCTGCTTTTTTGTCCGCCAGCCAGTACACTGGCGGGACATATTCGTAAGGCCCGGTCATCTTCACGCCCGATTTTCCGGTGACGGTTGTCTTTTCTTCTGACGCCGAGGAAATAATCGGATTTGGCCATTCCAGGTCTTTCTCGATGCCCAGATACATTTTCTCGACATCGGCAGGCGGAGGCCCGTCGCTGCCATTTAGCCACACAAAAACGCTCGGATGGTTTCTCAGCCGTCCTATTTGATCCGTCAACGATGCCGCCGCAATTTTCCGCTGGTCGCCTTTCCAGAGCTTCCAGCGCTCCCAGGCATCGCAGCACGTCCAACCGGGCATCACCAGAATGCCCAGCCTGTCGGTCTTGTCGAAAAATTCGTCGTGGTCCAAGCGTCCTTCGAGCCGGATGGTGTTCAAACCCATGTCATGTACGTACGCCAAATCCGCGTCGAGCCGCTCCGACGACCAACGCAAGAACATGTCCGGTGTCCAAGCCGCTCCTCGAATCAGCAATTTGCGGCCGTTAATTTTGAAAAGCCGATAGCCTTTGTCGGTAATTTCGGAGGTCACTTCGCGAATGCCAAACTTGACGCTGGCGGAATCGGAAGTTTGCCCGTCAGCGGCAAAGCTCAGCTTGGCGGTGTAAAGATTTGGCTCGCCCATCTGGTAAGGCCACCAAAGCTGCGGGTGCTCGAACTTCAGTTGCGCAAATTCCTCTGGCGCGAAGTGCACTTTCTTCGACTCGCCTGCGCCCAATTCGACTGGCTTCTCTAGCGAAATGCCTTCGATATCGCCACGGAAGATCCCTTTCACGGGGTGCTCCGCCGTATTGTGTAAATCGGCGCTGACGGTTAGTGCTGCCGTTCTGTACTCGGCATCCAACTTAGCCGCCACAAAGGGGTGACGCACCGAAACATCCCCGCTCGTCGTCAAAAACACTTCTTTCCAGATGCCCAAGTCCCTGTCGGCAGGAGTCGGATTCCAATCGACCCAGGTAATTCCCAAGTCGTCCTTTTGCGGTGCGAATATTTCCAGCGCCAGGGCGTTCATCTTTCCGGCCTGGACGTTTTTGCTTACGTTGAATTCAAACGCGCGATAGGTTCCAGCCACATCTTTGGCATCGCCGACTTTCACGCCGTTGACCCAGACATTCGCCCGGTAATTAATCCCAAGAAAATCGAGCCACGAATTCTTCCGCGGGAGGGTCGAGGGCCCCTCAAATTCCGCCCGAAACCACCACGAGCAAAGAAACGGGCTCCCCGCCGGCATGTCCTGGATCGCAAAAAACGATTTGTTGGAATAATTCATCCCCGGAAGGGTTTTCAGATTGGTTCCGAAGTACGGATCAGGGTAGGTCTTGTCCGTAACCAGCGCCCCGACAACCGTTGCCGGCAGGTCGCTCTTATGCCACGACGAGGCATCAAAGCCTGCCGTTGAGGCTTGCTCGCCCGTCACCTTCGCGACGCACGACGACTGAATCTGCCAATCCTTGTCGAGGTAGACGCGCGTGCCCGGCTCGGCGGCATCCTGCGCCACGGCTCCCGCCAACCCCGCGAGCAAGATCACCAGCACCAACGCGCAACGGCCCAACCAAGCGTATCGGGACATAGAGCTCCTCCGAGAAATCGCGCAGCGATTCCATTCTCAGGGATACCTTTCGAGGCATCACGCAGGCCATGTTAAACCGATTCAATGCAGCCCTGCAACGGGTGCGGTCATCGACCTTCTCGATCGACAGAATCGCGATGGTGAGGCCGATGAAGGCCTCGCCGTGATCCCCTCGTGCGGGCTACCTGTATGTCAAAATCGAAAAGTGTTGATGAGCCGGCTGATCCATCCGCTCGTGAACGTGGAGTTTTGTCAGATTAGCAATCGTGGAAAGAGACTCCCGCCCGGCGCGGAGGAATTCACTGCCCTTCCTAGAAGCTACATCGCCGGAAGCCGGGTAGGGCTGGCGAGGTTCTCGCGGCACTTGTGGTATTCTTGAAAGCCGTGCCGGGCTGGCGGAACTGGCAGACGCGCCGGACTCAAAATCCGGTGACCGCAAGGTCGTGTAGGTTCGATTCCTATGCCCGGCACCACTCCTCTATAGTTACCCATTGTCAATGTCACTCGCATCCGTGAGATGGTGGTCCCATCGGTCCTTGGACCGGCTCGATAATATTTACAAAAAGCCTTGAAAAAACACGGTTTTCCGTTGTTTTTGTTGGGTTCTGGAAAGACCTTGGTTCGTAGGAAGGGGTCGAACCTACGCGGTACTAAGTACCTCAAGATCTGGAGTCCCACACTCAAGAGGCCTTAGGAAACGCTTCTCTCCCACGGTGGAGGAACTTTCACCGAGGCCATTCCCGCCGCCGTCGCGGCCTGAATCCCCATTTCCGTGTCCTCAAAAACCAGGCAGTTCATCGGCGCCACTCCAAGTTTCGCGGCTGCCAGCAAAAACGCTTCTGCGTCAGGTTTGCTCTTTTCATACTCTCCGGCACAGACCAACGCGTCGAATCTATCCAGCAGCTTCAGCGCCTCAAGAGACGCGGTCACAGAGTCCCGCGCGCTTCCCGACACTACCGCAAAAGGAATTCGTCCATGCTGCGCCTCTATATGCTCCAACACTTCTGGAACAGCTTTAAGCTCCGGAAGCAGTTCGAAATAGAATTCCTCCTTTCGGCGGGCCACCCTCTCCACGGGCATGCTCAGTCCATGCTGCTGGTTTAGCGTGGAAATAATCTCGGCAGTGGGCCTGCCACCCCAAGCGTAGAAAAGTTCTTCACTTAATTCGCAATTCCATTCGGCTAGGGACTTCCTCCAAGCCAGGTAGTGAAGCGGCATGGAATCGGCGATGGTGCCGTCGCAGTCGAATAAATACGCACGAAACAAACCCTCGGGCAATTTTAGTTTCATTCCTTATGCTGATCTCCTGTTCGACATTCTAAGCGTACGGCGACAGTTGCGCTAATGGTGCGCTTGCCCGCAGTCCGGCGAGCCGATAAACTCCGCGCACCCATGCCGCCCCTAGCGAGCGAGTCCAAGGCGCAGCCCGCAGTTCAACCGCGCCGCCTCGCCGGATTCTGGGCGCTCATCGCGGTGCAGTTCCAAGGCGCCTTCAGCGACAACGCCCTCAAATGGCTCGTCGCTTTCCTGGTCCTCGACTCCGCGCTCTCGAAAGAGCGCCGCGATCTCTGGTTTGTACTTGTCGTGCCGCTGCTTTTCGCCGTTCCCTTCCTGATTTTCTCCATCCCTGGAGGATACTTCGCGGACAAGTACAGCAAGCGCAGCGTTACACTGTGGACAAAATTCTTCGAGCTCGGCGTCATGGGCCTGGCAACGTACGCGCTCGCAAGCGATCGCCTCGACATCGCCGGCATCGCTCTGTTTTTGGCCTGCACACAAGGCGCAATCTTTGGCCCAACAAAATACGGCTTGCTCCCCGAGTTGCTGCCGGTATCCAAGTTGAGCTGGGGCAACGGCATCATCGAACTCGGCACCCTGCTCGCCGCCATCAGCGCCGCTCTCGCCGGAGGTTTTCTGGCCCAATCCTTTCATGGACGCCAAATTTGGTCCGGCGTCATCTTTCTCGCTCTCACCGTGCTCGGTCTCCTGGCAAGCCTCGGCATCAGCAAAGTTCCGGCCGCTGATCCCACCCGCCGTTTCGATTGGAACGTCCCCGCCGAATTTTTTCATGAAATTCGCCGCATGAGGAGCGACTCGACGCTCTGGACCGCCGTCGTCGCCAACACCTTTTTTTGGTTTCTCGGTTCCCTGCTGTTACTGAACATCGTCTTGTACGCCACGGACATTCTTCGCGTGGACGACGCACACAGCAGCCACCTCCTCGCAGCTCTCAGCCTCGGCATTGGGATGGGCAGTTTTGCCGCGGGCCTCGCTTCCGGAAGAAAAATCGAGCCGGGCATGGTCCTTCCCGGTTTAGGCGGCATCCTGTTGATGGCTGCGTGGCTCTCCCGGCCGCACATCAGCTACCTGGCAGTCCTCGTCGAACTCGCACTGCTCGGCGTAGCCGGAGGATTCTTTGTGGTCCCGGTGAACGCGCTGATCCAACAACGCCCCAGGCCGGAAGAGAAAGGCCGCACCATCGCCGTCGCAAACCTGCTTTCGTTTGTGGGCGTCGCCCTGCAGCCCCTCGCGCAGTACGCCATGGTGCGCCTCGGCCACCCTGATCCATCGCGCGTCTTTTTAATCGCCGCAGCAATGACCCTGCTCATGGGCATCATCCTCGCCCGCATGCTGCCCGATCTTTGGCCGAGGGCCCTCGACTGGACGCGGCTGCGGCCAAGGGCTACTCTATAGCCCCCGTTCGCCAGGGGCTCCGGTCCCTCCCGGCGCAGACGAACGGTTTCCGAGGTCGAGGTTTCCGATGGCTACGGCGATGACCGCTTCGCGGTCACCCCTCTCATTGATTTCTCCGCGGTCACCGTTCGCCGTTTCTCCGCTCACAGGGTCAAAACCTGAACACCGCGGCCTCTCACACTGGATGAACCGCGTTCTGGAGGAGCTTGGAAGTTTGCAAAACTCCCCCGATCGAGACACGGTGCACGATTTGCGTGTAGCCATTCGCCGCTGCCGTTCCCTGGCGGCGGTGATGGAAGAAGTCGACCCCCACCCCGCCTGGCCGGAAATGCGCAAAGTCGCCCGCAAGCTCTTTCGAGGTCTCGGCAAGCTGCGCGACGAACAGGTGATGGAAGAATGGATTAAGAAGCTCGGTCCAGAGAATGATCCCCTGCGTGCGCAGTTGCTCGCTTCCCTTGAAACAGGCGAAAAACAAAGCTCCGATGATGCCTTGCGCGTGGCTGCAAAATTTGACGAGAAAGAATGGACCCGTCTCGAGCGGGGCCTGCGCCAGCGCATCCGTCTCGTACCCGTGGGAGGCCTGGCTGCCGAATGCCTGGCCCTCGAGCGCTTCGAGGAAGCAAAAGAACTACACAACCGCGCTCTGCGCACGGAAAGACCCAAGCCCTGGCATTCTCTCCGTATCGGCCTAAAAAGATTCCGCTACACGCTTGAGGGTTTGCTGCCGGATCACTATGCCGCTTGGAGCGAAAATCTAAAGCGGATCCAGGACCTTCTCGGCGATGTCCACGATCTGGATGTGCTTTCGGAAATACTGGAAGAAAACAAAACTTCTGATTCCTCCGAATCCTTGAAAGCCTGGCAAGAAAAAATCGCGCACGAACGTCACGAGCGAATCGAAATCTACCGCCAGCTAACCCTCGGCAAGACCAGCCTCTGGCATGAGTGGCGCCACAATCTGCCGCATGGCCAGCGCCTGGAAGCATCAGCGATGGCCCGGCTTCGCTCCACGGCCCGCGCCACCGATCGACATTCGCAGCGCACTGGCCAAGTATCGCGCATAGCGATGCGCCTGTTTGAACTTCTGCGCCGCGTGGATGCCGCGCCACTGTTCCACGAAGCAGCGATGCGCCGTCTGATGCATGCAGCGGCAAAGCTGCACGGCGTCGGATCCGCCCGCGGCCGCAACCTTTCGCAAAAAGCGGTTCGCAAATTTCTGCTCCGGCTGACCATTCCGCCCAACTGGACGTCGGAACAATGGGATTTAATGGCCTGGTCGGTTCGGTTTCACCGCGGACCGGAACCCAGGCAAAAAAACGGCTTTCGAAGACTTCCCGAAGAACAACAAACCGCGGTTCGAGCACTGGCCGGTGTCCTGCGCTTGGCGCGCGCCCTTAGAAAATCCGGACTCGAAGGAGCCGTCGGTCTGCGCTGCGAAAAATCCACCGAGGCCGTCGTTCTCAGTGTTCCCGGATTGCTCGACACAGTCGAAATCGCGGCTCGTCTAGCCGCCGCCAAACATCTTCTCGAATCCGTGCTGGAGAAACCCCTGATCCTGAAATCGGTGCCGAAACCCGAAAAGCCCCCCGCGCCCATGGCCCATCCGTCCGAGCCACCCGAGGTTGCCGAGGCGCCCGCCCCCGCTTAGAACGCCTTCTCTAAATGAATTCGCGCAAATGACCTTAAAGAAAGCCTCACTAAGTCTTTTTGAATTCGCACTTACGAAAAACAGGAGAGGGGGAGCGAAAGACCTCAGCCAGCAGCGTCCCGGTTCGGATCTGGCCGCTACTTCCCAGCGCGGCGGAACAGCTTGGGCGGCGCCAGCCAAACCAATTGCCCGTTCGGCGGCGAAACGCGCTTCAATTCGATCAACGCCACGCCCGCCTTTTTCAAAGACGTAATGTGCTGTTTCGCGCCCAGCGCGGCAGCGATGATGTCATCCAGTTGTGGCGCATGCCCGAAAATAAAAATTGCCGAGGATTGTTTGTCTTTAGCAAGCTCGCGGAAGAACAGCGTCGGCTCCGCGCCGGGGAGCAGCAGATCCGTGCGCCGAATTTTCTGTTTGGGATAGTCCAGCGCCGCGGCAAAAATCTCTGCCGTCTCGGTCGCCCGCAGATACGGACTGGAGAGCAGCAGGTCCGGCGCCGCGCTGAGCGCGGCAACCGCCGCGGCTACCCGTTTGGTTTTCTCGACGCCTTCCTCGGTCAGGTATCTTTCCGGATCGGGCGGGCACTTGGGATCTTCCCGGTCGATCGCGATGCCGTGGCGCACCACATATATCTCCATCAGCGCTTTCCCCCTTTCAAAAAGATAAACGATATCGCAGCGTCGCAGGAGCAAAACGCAGCGCTAAGTTTCCCTACGAACTAGCCTGCCGAAAATAGAGCCGCACATGAAATTCTTTCTCGAACAGTTCCGCGCTCCGGTTGGCGTCCAGCAAGTCTTCCGCCGCGTCGCCCCGCGCCGTAACCTGCAACCCCACGGCTCCGTGTTGAAACGCCACGCGCACCTGCATGACTCGCTGACGGTGAGAATGATCCAGCGCCTCAGCAATTCGCAAAATCGCCCCGAGCCGACGCGCAATCCGCTTGTCGCTGTTGTTCAGCGAAGAATACGCCAGGTGATGTCCGGCGTGCTGCGATTTTCGATTGTGATAACGCACCAGCGCGGCAACGATTGCGCGGTCCCGCCCTTCCAGACCAGGAATGTCGCCATTCAGCACCAAGTATTCGCCATGCTTGTGATGCCCGCGATGGCTGATCATATGCCCCGTATCGTGCATGAGAGCCCCGGCCTCCAGCAGCACGCGCGACTGCGCGGGCAAATGGTGCACCGGCTGAAGCTGGTCGAACAGCAGAATGCCCAATTCCCGCACATGCTCGGCGTGCGTTTGATCCTTTTGCAAGCGGCGCGCGAAGCTCCGTGTTCCCACGAGCAATTGCCGCGCTGCCGCGTCATACCGGTGTGGCTCGGTCCTGGAAAACGCTTCGCGCGCAATCTCCTGAATCAGTCCTTCGCGCAGCCCCACGCTGGGGATCGAAAAATTCCGGATGTTCAAATAGCGCCCCAGCGTGACAAACGTAATCGCGGCTATGCCAATCACGTCCGCGCGGTCCCGCCGGATCCCGTAGCTCTTCATCCGCTGGTGTACATCGCGTGCCACAAGATCCGGCAGCCGCTCGCGCAGCAAAGAAAGCTCCAGCGTCGGAAGCCCATGCAATCTCGGCCCCGGTGCTATATTTGCCAGGGTTTCCGCGTTTCCTCCCAGCGCCACGGCGACCTGTTCACCCAGATTCGGCCGCGAAGGCAGCCGCGATTCCAGCAGCGCGCGCACGTACTTGCGGACTTGTTCCGCTTGCACCGGCCGTATCACGCCGGGAATTTTCAACGTGGTCATCAGCCGCACCGCACCGACGGGCAACTGCGCGCTGTGCTCCACGTTTTGGTCGCGCAAAACGCTGATCTCCAGGCTCCCGCCGCCCAGATCCGCGATGCATCGCGGCGGAGACTCCGGCCCCAGCGCCGCAAGGACAGCTACGCGGCCAAGCCGCGACTCTTCTGAGGAATTGATGATTTCCAGAGAAATTCCCGTCTTCTCCTTGATCTGCCGCACAAAAGCATGGCGGTTGCGGGCCTCGCGCGACGCGCTGGTAGCCACCGCGCGGTAGCGCGTCACTCCAAACTCATCCATGATTGCGTGGAAGTGACGGAAGGCCTTGACGCCCTTTTTGAAGAGCTCTTCGGAGAAGCGGTGCCGCAGAAAAACGCCTTCTCCCAGCCGCAGAGAGTATCTCTCGCTGATGAGCGGCTCTATATCGAGCGCGGAATATGCCCGCGCGACCGCCAGGCGCACGGCATTGGAGCCCGCGTCGATGGCGGCAATGTGAACGGGCTCAGACATTTCGGAATTTACCGCCAGAGATGCGCGAGCGCAGCGGAGGGCGTGTACTTCGTGGCGCGAATCCCCAATTGTTCGCCGATGCGCTGGCGAAGCAGTTTATTGACGGCCGAGACGCTCGCTTCACCGTCCAGTTCGATGAACGAGTGACGTTTGGCCATCACTTCAAATTCCCGCTTGATCATGGTCTGATAGCGAATAAAGGACCAGTACAGGTCGTGTGAAAGGGACATGTCTCGCCCTGCTTCCCAGTAGCTGATGGCTTGCGCCTTTTTGAATTCGCGGGCAAACGCGGTTTCCGGTCGCACATTGAGCCAAAACGTCAGATGCGGTCGCAGCGCCATGGCGTAAAGCCCGCTCAAGTAATCCCGGTTGATTCCGCGCACCACGCCGCGGGCCACCAGCGTAAAGATAAAACGGTCTGCCAGCACCACCGTACCGGACCGCAGCGCCGGCAAGACTCGATGTTCCACCTGATCAAAAAAATCCGTCGCGTACATCAGCGCCAGCGTCAGGCGAGTCACGGCATTTTTCGCCAGCAACTCATCTATGTCGCGTCCCACGAGGTTCGAGCGCCGCAATCCGCTGGTCTGTACCGCAAACCCTTCCGACTCCAGCCATTCCTGAAGCAGCGCGATCTGCGTCGAGCGTCCCGAGCCATCCATCCCCTCGATCACGATAAGGTTTCCGGTAATTTCGCTGGGGTCAAAGCCCACCAGCGCTTCTCCGTAAAAATATTGTGCCGTGCCGTCCTCGCCCGGGCCACCCGGTTTCGCAGCGGGAAGCGGCGTGCCCGTCGCGTGCGCCAGGTCCGCCGGGGCAACCGGTGCGTTCAGTTTTTCTTTCTCTTTTTCCTGATCGGTCATGCTCACTCCGGAGCCGAAACGCCGGGCGCAAAGCGTTTCAAATCGATCTTCGAGGCCACGATGTCGCGCATCTGTTTTTGCAGTTTGTTCACCGGCAAGGTTCCGTCCAACACGACGAAATTATCCGAATCCATCATCTTGTCGTACTCCTCCAGGATACGCGCCTGGAACAGCCGAAAACTTTCCGCGCGGTCGTAGGACAGCGCCATATCCATTCCCGCTTCGTAATACTTAAGCTTGGGCCGCCCGCTCAGAATGCGATGCACGGCCACATCGAGCGGCGCGCGAAAATAAAAGGTGATGTCCGGCACCGGCGCAAACCGATAGAGATTTCGCAGCCAGCGTCCGGGGCAGCCGCGAGCCGCATCGCGTGCAAACGCCGTGTAAATGTAGCGATCGGCGAGCACCAGGTAGTCGCCCTGCAGCAACGGCATGATCTGCCGTTCACAGCGATCCGCAAAATCGGCGGCATGCAGGAGCGAAAAAGTAGTCGGCGTGAGCAGCCGCCGCTGCTTTCCGCGCCGCGTCGCGGACTTCACCAGCGGCGAAGAGTTCCATTCCGTAAAATGCAGCCGGTAGCCGCCGATTTCCAGCCAGCGTTTCAAAAGGTAAAGCTGCGTGCTCTTTCCCGAGCCATCCGTTCCTTCTACGACGATGAGCGCGCCAGGGTACGCGCGGCTCGGCACCGGCTTTCCCGGCTGCGGAAGTGTGGATTTGCCCGGTTCCGCGCGCGGCTGCTTTTGTGCGATGTCCTGATTTTCCATGGATCTCTTTGCGAGAAGCGCTCTGGCAACTCAGCGTATTCCTGCATTGTTACAAATGCATTACAACACACCACGCCATAACTGGCAAAGAGTGCTGGCAGCCAGCTTCAGAAAGCGGCAATTTTGATGCGCAGGAATTTCTTCGGGTTCTGCCGGAACTCTCCTATCAGCAATCGCAAGTCTCCCGTGAGCCCGCTCAAACCGTCATAGAGTTTGGGATCAGAAAACAGTTTGCCGACGGTGGTGGTATTGTCGTTCAACTTTGCGGAAGCGCTGGCGAGGTTATCGCTGGCTTCCTTCAGCTTCGTGTACAGCGCATCGTCGGTCGCCAGTTTGCCGAGCGTCCCCTTCCCTGCGCGTACATCGCCGATCACGGCGTTGCCATTAGAGATGGCCTGCTTGGCTTGGTCGTAGAAAGAAGGATCGTACAGAAACTTTCCAAGCGAGCCTTTCTCGGAGCGCACATCGGTCAGAATCACGTTTACGCTATCCAATCCCTTGTCCACCTTGTTGTACATCTCATCCGACGCAACCAGCTTCCCAAGCGTCCCCTGTCCCGCTTGCACATTCCCAAGCATCACGTCGCCCTTGGTGAGAATGCTGTTCAAATGATTATAGGCCTGGTCGTCTGTCAGCAATTTCCCGAGTGTTCCTTTTCCCTGCTTCACGCCGTGGATCAGGTCCTGAACCTCATCCGATAGCGCCTGCAGATTCGCCAGCACATCCGCACTTCGCTCGACCACTTCCGCCATGGCTTTCTCTTCGGTCCCCGGCACTTCCTGCCCGTCCTTCAGCGGCACACCCATGATGCCCAGACTGATGTTGACGTACCGGTTTCCCAGCAATCCTTGCGTGACCAGGCTGGCTGCGGAGTCGGTCAGAATGTTGTTTTCGTAATATTTGCTCACACGCATCACCACTTCGATGTTTCTCTTCCTGTCCGGGACTTTACCTGGCGTCCTCGGCGTGAGTCTGATGTTTTCCACGTTTCCCACTTCCACTCCGTCGAGTCGTACTGGTGCTCCCTTAGCCAGTTCCCGAACTTCGGGAAGATAGGTGACCAGCCGATACTTCGGCCCGAGGGTTCCCGCCCCGGTTACGTAGAAAATGCCGGCGGCCAGGACCGACAGCCCCACCAGCACGAAAAGACCCACGCGCAGTTCCGTCCACGTCAATTGTTTGCGCTGCGCCATTTTCCGTTTCCTCCCTTTCGATCTTCCAATCCACTACTGCCAACTCACACGAGAAATCGCTTTAGATATTCGTCGTTGGTGTTCACAAGTTCTTCCTGCCCGCCCTCGAAATACACTCCGCCTTCCCGCAAAACCAGAAAACGCGTGGCTTGCATCTTTGCCGCCCCGGCCGCATTTCCGTTGGACACGTTGTGCACCACGCGCTTGGCGGCCGCGTCGAAACGAAAGTTGGCCAGTGCGAAGCCATCCTGAAGCCGTTGCGTTGCGAGCAACGCCGTTACCCCGTATACGTCGCGCAACCGCAAAATCAGCGTGATAATCGTTTGCGAAGTCACCGGGTCGAGTCCCGCCGTTGGCGAATCATACAGCACGATGGGCGGCTGATTGATCAACGCCCGCGCGATCGAGACTCGCCGCCGCATCCCTCCGGACAGCTCGGAGGGAAACAGGTCCATGGTGTGCTCCAGCTCGACAAATCGCAGCACTTCGAGCACTCGCGGCTCAATCTCTTCGTCCTTCACTCCGTCTTCGATCAGCCGGTAGGCCACATTGTCCCCGACGGTCATGGAATCGAACAGCGCCCCTTCTTGAAAAACAAATCCCATTTGGCGCCGAAACGCCAGGAGGTCCCGCTCCGTCATGCTGGATACGTTCCTGCCGAGCACTAGAATGTTGCCCTCGGAAGGCCGCAGGAGTCCCGCCGCCAATTTTAGGGACAAGGTCTTCCCGGTCCCGGTTTCACCCAGCAACACCAGCGTCTCCTGCTTCTGTACCTCGAACGACACACCGCGCAAAATGTCGCCTTCTTCGAAGCCGATGCGTACCTTCTCAAATTTGATGGCTGGATGGGGGTCGGCGGGCGGTGTGGCGGAGTTATTCATCGGGCCTGTGCCCGCCATTATAGCGGCAATCGCCGCCGCGCGGCCACGAAACGCTCCGCGCCATCCGCCTGACTATCCCAGGCAGGCCTTAGAAGAGTTTGTCGGCGAGATACAACGCCACTTTGGTGAGAAACGCATCGGCTACGATGATCATCACGGAAGACAGCACGGCCGCTTGCGTCGTGGCCCGGCCCACACCTTGCGTGCCGCCGCGCACCGTCAGCCCTTTGTAGCAGCCAATGGTCGCCAAGATGAAGGCGAAGAAAAACGGCTTCATAAAACCCTGCATCAAATCCGCAAAATCCAGAGCATCGATGGCGCGGCGCCAGAACTCAATCGCGCTGAGGCGTAGCGAGAACACCGAAGCCACGCAGCCCCCGAGCAAACCCATGAAATCGGTCATGGCCGTTAACAAGGGCAGCGTCAGCAGCGTGGCAATCGTCCTAGGCGCCACCAGCTTGCGAATAGGATCCGTCCCCATGGCCCGCATGGCATCCACTTGTTCGGTGACCAGCATCGACCCCAACTCTGACGCAATCCCCGTGGCGCACCGGCCGGTCACCAGCAGCCCGGTCAGCGATGGCCCCAATTCTCTCACCAGCGCGATGGCCACCACATCGCCGGTCAGCGAACTCTGCCCGAAGCGCGTGAATTGCGACCCCGTCTGCAGCACCATGACGGCGCCAATAAAGAACCCCGATAGCAGGATGATGGGCAGCGATCCGGCACCGATGTTATCCATCTGTTGCAGAATGTCTTGAACGTAGAACGGGGGCGTGAATAGGGTGTACAGCGTGCGGCCGCAGAGCATGGCGTAGTCCTGCACGTCCGCCACCGCGCCTTTGGCGGCATTGACCAGCACTCCCGCAACGGTAATTTGCGGTTCCGTCTTGTCTTCCGGACCTCGAACCTCGAGAGGGGTATCTGCCACGAGTACCTGTTTCGCTGGCCGTTGCGCTCACTTCTACGGCACAAAATCCTGAGTCGGAAGCCTAACTGCGTGCCAGGAACACGTCAAGCAAGCAACGTGCCGGACCAGCTGCCGGCAGAAAATCCTGAATGCGCGGAATGAAGCAGTGCTCGTACGAGGTATCCTAGGCGCGGAGGAGCACGGTGATAACTCGCATCGACCATATCCAATTGGCCGCCCCGCAAGGCTCTGAACCCGCCGCTCGCGAATTCTACGGGTCGCTTCTCGGCTTGCCCGAAATCGAAAAGCCCGCTGCTCTCCGCGCCCGCGGCGGCTGCTGGTTCCAGTGCGGCGATCAGCAACTTCACATTGGCGTCGAACCCGACTTTCACCCTGCAAAAAAGGCGCACCCGGCCTTCGCCGTATCTGATCTCGCCAGGCTTCGCGAATCTCTCGAGGCCCACGCCGTAAAGATCACGGACGACAACTCCCTCCCCGGAACGCGCCGCTTCTACACCGAAGACCCCTGGGGCAATCGCTTGGAATTTCTGGAACCGTCCTCTTGAAATTCGCGCCGCCACCCCTCGGACGCGACAATTCCGGAGAAAGGGCTCGCCCGACGAACAGAAATTCTCTTGGTATTTACGTATTTACTTCAAGAGACCATATACATCGACTTCCCCGCGCGCCGCAACATACACGCGTCCATTCGCCACCACCGGGATCACGAAGCGCGTCGCCTGTGCAGCGCGATCACGCTTGCTGTTTTGTTCGGAAGTGTAGATCGGCTGACGAATGTTCTTGGCATCGAACGCATACACTACTGCCGCTCTGTCCAAGCCATTCCATGTTTTTGTGGCAACGGCCCATACAATAGCATTTTCATTTTCGTGAGCGGAAATTGCCGGCGTCGCGCCTGGGTTTTCGAATTTGATGCTGGAAGCCTTGCCTGGCACGATATGCCCGCCCGCGATGGCGTAATCTCGCAGGTACTCGTCGCTGCTTGCGAAGAACGCGTGACCGTTCCAGTAGGCCATCGCGCCGTAGCCCCCTCCGCCCATGCGAATTCTGTCTAGAACAGCATCTCCCTGAGCATTGAATTTGCCCATTTGATCGCGATCGATCAGATAAAGCATTCCGCCCTTGGTAGGCTGCAGAAGCAGGTGCCGATGGGAACCCGGCTGGTCAGGCAGCAGGAGCGGGCCGCTCGAGCCCAAGTCGGCGTCGGCGTCACTCAGTTGTGCTTGATTATAGGGCGTGAAGTAGTCGCGGATTTCTATGGACGAGCCCGCCAGCGCGAGCTTGAGTACTGAATCGCCATAATCGCGGCCTCCCGATGCCGCGCTGAAAGTTCCGTTGGCCGTCGGCACATAGACATTTCCACTAGCATCGGCTGCCGGCCCGGTGTCGCTTTCCCAGATGCCGCCTTCACTGCCGTCTGGAGTGATGTTCAGAACTCCCTTTTGCTCCAGCGTTTCCGTGCTGTAGGCCATCAGCCAGCCATGATAGGGGCCGACGTCGCACGACGAGGCCCAGCTCAAATACAAAGTGCTGCTCACTAGGAGAAGGGCGGCGCGCGGATTTTCGCGCAGCGCATCGAAACGCACCCGCCCGCTCGAGCTGCCGGCTCCCCTGCCGGGAACCGACGCCGCGATCAGCTTTGGGCCTCCAAACTTTTCCGCGCCGGTGGTGATCGCAAGCGCATGCAAGTGCTGGAAGTATTCCGTGTCGCCGACCCAGTGCTCGGCCATGGTACGCGCAAGGACGTACAGAGTGCCTGTTTCGAGGTCGATCACCGGCGTCGAAGTGGTGCCGATCTCCGGGCGGATGAATGGGCATTCGACGGCGCGCTCGGAAACCGGCGTGGTACCCCGTTTCTTGTCCAAAAGACTGACCTGCCACAGTGGCGGATGGTCAGGGCGGTCGGCATCGAATGCGTAGACGGTGTCGTGCTCGGTGGCCACGAAGAGCACGTCATGTTTTCCCTGGCCGGGGATTCCCAGCGAGGGAATGAAAAGCGGCTGGGCGTAGACGGCCCCGTCAACCTGGAACGCACCTAACTTCCCAAACTGGTTCGCGTTGACGTTCTGCGGTGTTAGAAGTTTTTCGACCAGCGTTGTGCCCGTGCGTAAATTGTCGTACTGCGAAGTTGCAATTTGCGCAACGGCGACTTGGGGGGTCAGAGCAAATCCCAGCGTAATACTCCCTAGGGTCAACCGTTTCAAAGGCATCTCCGTCCAGCGCCGGATGGCGTCCGGCAAGCACGCGAACTACCCTGCCGCCCGCGAGGCGCGAATCTGCTGTCTTTCTCCGAGGAATGCGTCGGCTTTATGATCCCACCAACTCTTGGTTCGTCCAAGCGAGGTCGGAGTTCTCGGCCTTCGCTCGAGGCCTGCGGCCTCGCTGGACGCCGCAGGCAGCGGCGGATACACTGCTTGCTTCCACGGCTCCAAGTTGCCAAGTGAGTGAGGGCGTTCACGCAGATGCTGAAGTTCTACACCGCCGGTGAATCTCACGGACAAGCGCTTCTTGCGTTCGTTTCCGGCCTTCCCGCGGCTTTGCCGGTAGATTTGAACTTTGTCAATCACGAGCTTCATCGGCGCCAGCTTGGCTACGGCCGGGGCGGCCGGCAAAAAATCGAAAAAGATCGCGCCGACATTTTCGCCGGCGTCCGCCACGGACAGACCATCGGCGCACCCATTGCGCTGCGCATTGAAAACCGTGATTGGGCCAACTGGGAGAACATTCTCCCCGTCGAAGCCACACCCGAATCCCGAGGCCAGGAGAGAAAACTCCTCGCTCCTCGCCCGGGGCACGCCGATCTCGCGGGCTCACAAAAATTCAATTTTCACGACGCGCGCTACGTCCTCGAACGCGCCTCCGCTCGCGAAACCGCGGCCCGCGTCGCTGCTGGTGCGTTCGCCAAGCTGCTGCTTCGCGAATTCGGCACGGAAATTGCCAGCCACACCGTTCAAGTCGGCCACGTGCGGCTGGAACGCGGCGCAACTTGGAAAGAAATTCAAGCGGTCAGCGCCGATCTGGAGTCACCTTTGCGCTGCGTTGATTCCGCCACCCAGGAAAAAATGAAGGCCGAAGTGGACGCCGCTCTGAAAGCAGGCAACACCGTCGGCGGCATTTTTGAGATCGTCGTCCACAACGTTCCCGTTGGTCTCGGCAGCCACGCCCAGTGGGACGAGAAACTCGATGGCCGCCTGGCCCAGGCGCTCATGAGCGTGCAAGCCGTCAAAGCGGTCGAAATTGGCGCGGGCGTCGCTGCGGCCGGCTCTTACGGCAGCGAAGTTCAGGACGAGATCTTCTACGAAAAACCAGCGCGCCGCTTCCGCCGCTCCACGAATCGCGCCGGTGGGATTGAAGGCGGCATCAGCAATGGAGAAGATGTCGTCATCCGCGGCTATCTGAAACCCATCTCCACGCTGCGCCAGGCGCTGCACACTGCGGACATGGTCACCAAGGAACCCGTGGCGGCCGCTTACGAGCGCTCCGACTGGTGTGTCGTCCCGGCGGGCGCGGTGGCCGGCGAAGCCATGATCGCACTTGTGCTAGCGGACACTTTTCTGCAAAAATTTGGAGGAGATTCCCTTTCCGAGATGCGGCGGAATTTCGACAACTATGTCAGACAAATCGACGAGTTCTGAAGTGGCTTCCACCCCGGCCTCGGCATCTATCGGCGCCACCAACGCTGCGCGCAAGATCTATCCCATCGTCAAGTACGGCGATGCCATTCTCGAAAAGCCGACCGCGACGGTAAAAAAGTTTGACGCCGATTTCGAGCAGCTCACAGAGGACATGTTCGCTTCGATGTACGCCGCCCAAGGCGTCGGCTTGGCCGCCCCGCAAATCGGCTTGACCCTGCGCGTGGCCGTCGTCGACGTCACCACGGGGAAAAACCCGGAAGCGAAAATCGTTCTCGCCAATCCCGAAATCATTCATGCCGAAGGAGAAGTTAGGGAAGAAGAAGGCTGTCTCTCGATTCCCGGTTTCCGCGGCTACGTGATGCGCCCGCAATTCGTCACCGTCCGCGCGCAAAACGCCAAAGGTGAATCCTTTGAGATTCGCGCCGAAAACCTGATGGCTCGCGCCTTCTGCCACGAAATCGATCATTTGAACGGCATCCTGTTCCTGCAACACCTCAGCATGCTGAAGCGCGACCTTATCCGGCGCAGAATCAAAAAACTGAAAAAACAAGGCGAGTGGTAGGCTCTCTTGCCGGCTGCTCCCCCGCCCGAAGGAACGCCGAGGGCCTCGATGCGAGTCGTTTTCTGTGGCACGCCGCTTTTCGCCGTCCCCGCGCTCAAGCACCTTCTCTCCCAATCTGATTTCGAGATAGCCGCCGCCATCACTCAGCCGGACCGGGCCCGAGGCCGCGGACAGGAGGTCTCCTTTTCACCTGTGAAGGAAACAGCGCTCGCGGCCGGAATCCCCGTGCACCAGCCGGAAAAAATTCGCGCCCCGGAAGCTCAGGAGCTTCTAGAAACACTCGCGCCAGACGTCATCGTCATTATCGCCTATGGGCAAATCATCCCTCGGCGTCTTCTAGCCATCCCCAAACTTGGCTGGATCAACCTCCACGCTTCGCTGCTTCCAAAATACCGCGGCGCCGCGCCCATCAACTGGGCCATCGTTAACGGCGAGAGCGAAACCGGCGTCACCTCCATGCGCATCGATGCAGGCATGGATACTGGTGAAATGCTGTTGCAAAGAGAGATGGAAATCGGGCCTCTGGAGACCGCTCCCGAGCTAGCCGCTCGCATGTCCGAACTCGGCGCTCCGCTCATGACGGAAACGCTTCGCGCATTGGCGGCCGGCACGATCTCTCCGCGCCCGCAAACTCATGAACTTGCTTCGAGCGCCCCCATGCTCAAAAAGGAGGACGGGCGCATCGACTGGTCCCGGTCTGCCAAGGAAATCTTCAACCGCATCCGCGGTTTCGCGCCCTGGCCCGGCGCTTACACTTCTTTCCGCGGTCAGACCTGCCACATTTGGGGCGAGCCGGCGCCTGCTGACTTGGGCGAGGAGCGCCGGAAGCAAGCGAAACCCAACGTTGCCGGAACCTTGCTCGTCGAACGGAATGCGGCGATGGTTCATTGCGGTGGCGCAACCTATTTGCGTCTCCTCGGCGTCAAACTGGAAGGGCGCAAACGAGTCTCGGCTGCCGAGTTTATCAACGGCGCCCACTTGTTTTCTGGCGAACACTTCGGCGAAACCTAGTTTGCGCGGTACTCAACGCTCAGGCATACTCAAAAATTGACCCCCTCGTCGAAACTCTCTCTGCTCGGGTCTTTGGCAGGATTGGCAATGGATACACCAGCATCGGGAGCTCACATTCCATGAACAGTTCGAAAGCACCACTAACGAGCGGGAGTTTCAGCACCCGTGCGAAGCAATTCTTTCGCTTGGCCGCCTGCTGGGCGCTGGCTGCGCAACTCACTGGCCTGCCCCTGACTTTCGCCTCCGGCAACACTTCCTCGGCAGCCGCCGTCGATAAACCCGCTCCAAAAGCGGCCAGCGACCCGGTTATGAGAGTCATGCAGGCCGAACTGGCCCGCGCCTCTTCGGACCTGGGCAAAACGGACTCCGCGCCCTACTACATGAGCTATACCGTCTATGACCAGAATCTGGTCGTGCTGGTGGGCGCTTATGGCAGCCTTCTCACCGATGCTTCCCTCGAGCGCCGCCAAGCCGACGTGGTCATGCGCGTGGGCACCCCGGCCCTCGACAACACGCACGGGCAAAGCCGCTCGACAGGAATGAGCTCTGGCAACTTGCCGCTCGGCGACGACCAGGACGCCATAGCCCGCGTGCTTTGGGAACTGACGGACCGAGAGTACAAACGCGCCGCGCCTGCATTTCTAAACGTAAGAACAAACACCGCCGTGCGCGCGGAAGAAGAAGACAAGTCGCCGGACTTCTCCAAAGAAACTCCCGAAACGCATCTGGGCAGTGTCACTCCCCCGCCCGCTTTCGATCGCTCCTCTTGGGAAGGCGAAATCCGCCGCCTGTCGGGAGTTTTCCGCAAATATCCCGATATCTATTTTGCTACGGTGGTCCTGCAGGTAACGGACTCCAACGCCCGCATGGTTTCCAGCGAGGGCAGCGCCATTGAAACTCCCAGCGCCACCACGCGCCTGGTCATGGAAGCGCAAACCCGCGCCGATGACGGTATGGAGCTGCTCCGCGTGGAAACCTTCCAGGCGCCTTCGGCCGGCGGCCTTCCCAGTGAAGGCGATCTCGCTGCCAAAATCGCCAAGATGGCCGACGATTTGAAGGCTCTCAAAAATGCCCCGGTCGCCGAGCCTTACGACGGCCCCGCTCTGCTGAGCGGCCGCGCCGCCGCAGTCTTTTTCCATGAAGTGCTCGGTCACCGCCTGGAAGGGCACCGCCAACGCGATGAGGAAGAAGGGCAAACCTTCACGAAAAAAGTCGGCCAGGAAGTGCTCCCGAAATTCCTGAGCGTCACCGACGATCCCACCATCCACGAGTTGGCCGGCATGAAATTAGCTGGCTCCTATGACTTCGATAACGAGGGCGTTCCCGCAAAGCGCGTCGAAGTCATCAAGGACGGCATCCTGAAAAATTTTCTATTGTCGCGCATGCCTATCAAGGATTTCAGCCAGTCCAACGGCCATGGCCGCAGCCAGCCCGGCCTGATGCCCACGGGCCGTCAGGGCAACTTGATTGTGACTTCCACCGAAAACGTTCCGGAAGCCGAAATGCGCCAGAAGCTGATCGAGGAGGTAAAAAAGCAGAACAAGCCCTACGGCTTGTACTTCGACGATATCCAGGGCGGTTTCACACTGACCACGCGCTCTCTGCCGCAAGCCTTCCAAGTTCTTCCCGTGATCGTCTACAAAGTTTACGCGGATGGGCGTCCCGATGAACTGGTCCGCGGCGTGGACATCGTTGGCACCCCTCTTGCGGCGCTCACTCGCATCTTGCTGACCGGCGACCAGCAGCACGTCTTCAACGGCGTTTGCGGCGCGGAGAGTGGCCAGGTACCGGTCTCCGCTGTTGCTCCAGCCATGCTCTTTTCAGAAATGGAAGTGCAGAAGCGCCAGCATTCCCACGATCGGCCGCCCATCTTACCTGCGCCCGGTTTTGAAGACCCAGCTCCTCGAAAAGACGCGCAAGCCAAGCCGGCGGTGAAGCCATGAAAATTCTTCGCGCACTGACCAGTTCTCTTCTAGCAGGTTTGCTTCTCGTTGGCGTCGCCGAGCTTGGGGCTGCCACGCCCAATGCCGTTCCAAGAAACTTACCGGGAACGCTCGGCGAGTCGGACAGCGTTCGATGGGACGCCGCCGCGCCCCATCCCGCTGCCGCTGGCGATGCCTTGCTGGAAGCTCTTCTCACCGAACTGGACCGCTCCAAAGCGCAACTCAAAATCGAGCAAGTCCAGGCACCTTATTACATCGAATACCGCGTCAACGATGTCGATGACTACGACGCCGAAGCCGCTTTTGGCGCTCTGCGGGAGAGCCAGCGCGTTCATCTCCGCGTCCTTCGCGTGGTCGTGCGTGTCGGCGACTACAAGCAAGACAGTTATTTCGGCCAGGGCATGGGCGAAACCAACATTCTCCCGCTTGACAACGATCCCATCGCTCTTCGCCATCAGATCTGGCTCACAACCGACGAAGCTTACAAGGCTGCCGGGCAGGCTCTTGCCGAAAAACAAGCCGAAATGAAGCGCTTCAGCGCCGACCCCAACCCCGTTGACGATTTTTCCAAAGAGACCGTGGTCACCGCGCTCGATCCCATCGTTTCTCTCAAGATCGATGAAGCGGCCTGGAACAAAACTCTCTCGGAGATGACGGATCTTTATCGCCAGTATCCAGAAATTCAATCGGTCAGTGCTTCGGCCCGCTTCTCGGCCGTCAATGAGTACTTCGTCGACTCCGAAGGCACCGTCACGCGGAATGGCAAGACCACCTACAACCTGCAACTGAACAGCTCCGCACAAGCCGACGACGGCATGCGCCTCAGCCGCAATCCCTACTGGATGGTTGGCCGCGCAGAAGAACTCCCTTCCCGTGATAAATTGCTCAGCGACGCGAAGCAGGCCCTCGAAACCGTCCTGGCCCTGCGCAATGCGCCCATTGTCGAGGAAGAATATCGCGGTCCCGTGCTTTTCGCTCCGGATGCCTCTGATGACGTGATCGCCTCGCTGGTAGGTTCAAACATTGTGGGCCGCAAGCCGCAACCGGGACGACCCAATCGTACCGTCGGCGCGTTCGCTACCAGCTACAAAACCCGCGTGATGCCCAGTTTTCTCACCATCATTGACGACCCTACGCTGAAAGATTTTCAGGGGCACAGCCTGGTGGGAAGCTACGACGTGGACAACGAAGGCGTCAAAGCCAAGACCGTCAACATCATCGAAAAAGGCATGCTCAACAACTATTTGGTCGGTCGCCAGCCCGTCCGCGATTTTCCCGCGTCGAACGGCCACGGCCGCGCCGCCCCGGGCTCCGGACCGTCGCCGAGTCTCGGCGTGCTCCTGTTAAAGAGCGCCGAAGCGCAACCTCCCGAGGAGCTGAAGAAAAAAATTATCCAGATGGTCGCCGAGCAGGGCAAACCCTACGCGTATCGCGTCGACACCCTCGGCCCCGGCAATTCTCCGCGTCTCTTATATCGCGTTTACGCGGACGGCCACGACGAGTTGGTACGCGGGGCCGTGTTCAGTGAACTGGATGTGCGCGCCTTGCGAAGCAATCTCATCGCCGTCGGTAACGATCCGCTCGTCAGCAATCGCAGCGGCGGCGTGCCCACGACTATTATTTGCCCTTCGCTGCTCTTCGACGAACTCGAGGTGAAGCGCGCGGACACCAGCAAAGACAAATTGCCGGAGTATCCGGCGCCGCCACTGAAAAAGTAAAAACCCTTTCCGTTCCCGCGCTTGCGGTTTTACAATCAAATCAGCCACCGAAAACCTCGGAACGGCCAACTCGCATGACTCTCAGAGAACGACTCGAATGGGTAAGCCGGATGGCGCTGCTGGTCTTCATCCTGGCGGCAGCAGCGTTTCTCAGCGCCATCACGGCCATGCGCATCGCCATCCATGGCCGTGAAGTCAATATGCCCAATCTGGTCGGCAAGAACGTCGCCGAAGCCAACAGTCTGCTGCGCACGCGCGGCCTCGTCCTTCGCATAGCGGACCGCATTTGTAGCGAGCTTCCTATCAACGTCGTCGTGCGGCAAAGCCCACCGCCGGGCATGCTTATGAAAGTTTCGCAGCAAGCCCATGTAGTTCTCAGTCTGGGCCAGCGGCAGTTACAAATCCCACTGCTCGAGGGAAACTCCCTTCGGGCCTCGCGCATTGAGCTGCTTCGCGCGGGCCTTCAAGTCGGAGAAGTTTCCGGCATCACCACGCCCGAAGAACCTGCGGACACCGTTATGCTCCAAACGCCGCGCCCCGGCGCGGGCGCCGCCACTCCTCGCGTCGATGTCCTGGTCTCCGCCGGCCCGCGCGACGTTGCCTACGTCATGCCCCACCTCGTCGGCCTGAACGAAGTCGACGCCCAGCACCGCCTCGATGTCGCAGGTCTGCGGCGCAAGGTCAACTACGTTTCCGCTCCTCAGTGGCCCCACGGCGCGGTCATCGATCAAACTCCGCTGTCCGGCCAGCGCATCCCCGGCTCCGTGACCATCGACCTCACGGTTGCAAATTAAGCCTCTTCCGGGCCTGGCGTGACCCAACCAAGAACCGCTGCCCATCCGTAGCCATATGCAGATAGAAATCAAGCAGACACCAGGCCGCCACGGCTAAGACTCTGCTCGGTTTATGTCCCCTTTGGGACAGACAACGGAATTCCCTACGTGATATCTCTAGTTCTAAAGGATTTGGCCCTCCTCTGGCTTACAGCTACAGGCTTCCTCACTCGCAAGACGGAGTACTTGGTAAGGAGAATTTCACATGAAAGTGTTGCGGTTCGCCGCCTCCCTATTTGCGCTCACGGGCCTGGGAATTCTCGCTCCCGCTCCAAAAGCACAGTCTATCGTTGGCTCAACAGCCACGACTTCAAGCCCGGCCGACGCCCCTGCCCCGTTAGACCCCGCGCCACCGCTCTTCGTCTACAGCCGGCCAACCGAGAGAATGAAGATTCGAACCTATGTATTCGATGCCTTTGGTCCCTATCCCGTCGTGGGGGCCGCACTTATAGCGGCAGTCAATCAACGGGAGGGAACTCCGCCTGAGTGGCGGCAAGGCGCGACAGCCTACGGTGAGCGATTCGGATCCAATCTCGCCATCGCCGCGGTAACCACCACGACGCGTTACGCCTTGGCGGAAGCCTTCCGGGAAGACACCGTCTATTACCGCTGCGAATGCAAAGGAGTTTTTCGTCGCCTGGGGCATGCTCTGATTTCGACGGTGACGGCACGCCGGGGCCAAGATGGTCATCGCCGCTTGTCTTTCCCGGCCGTCGCTGCACCCTACGCAGGCACGATGATGGCTGTCTATGCGTGGTATCCGGAACGCTACGGCCCCAAAGACGCCTTGCGCATGGGCAACTATAACCTCCTAGCATTCGCGGGAGGAAACGTCGCTCTCGAGTTCATCTATGGAGGACCTCACACTCTATTCAGTCGTCTTCATCGCCCGGCGTTGTCAGGGACAGATGCAGGAAGCACCTCGAACCACTGAGCACAAATTGTGAGTCACAACGCAAGTATTCCTCACCGCCTGATCGGCCAGGACGCGCCGCCCGCTCCATCATTGGTGCGAGCTACTTTCACTGTCCTGTGGACCCCGATCAACGGCTTCCTGGAGTGGTTCGGCGAACTCGGTCTTTTTTCATGGCAGGTTCTGCGGGCGGCGGTGCGGCGACCCTTTGAAGGGCAAGAGCTGCTTCGCCAGTTCGATGAAATCGGTTCCAAATCCTTGCCGTTGGTGGCGCTCGCGGGCGCAGCCATCGGTTTCGTGCTCTCCTTGGAAAGCCGCAGTAGCCTGGTGCACTTCGGCGCCCAGTCCATGCTTCCCGCCGCGCTGGTGTACTCCATCATCCACGAAACTGGGCCTATCGTAACCGGCCTGGTCGTCAGCGGCAGGGTGGGCGCAGGGATCGGCGCTGAATTGGGCTCCATGAAAGTGACCGAGCAGATTGATGCCATCGAGGCTTCCGGCGTAAATCCCTACAAGTTTCTGGCCTTCACGCGCATCCTGGCCTGCATACTCGTGCTTCCTCTGCTAACGATGGCCGCCGATTTCTGCGGCGTGCTCTTCGGTTGGATCGCCGAGACCGCGGCCGCGCCGGTTTCCTTCCAAAGATTCGTCAGTCAGGGGTTTGCCGGGTCCAGCTTCAAAGACTTTCTTGCCCCCACCTTCAGAACACTCGTTTTCGGACTGATCATCGGCATGATCGGCTGCTTCCAGGGAATGCGCACGCGAGGCGGCACTGCGGGCGTGGGACTTTCGGCCACGAGTTCCGTCGTCCTTTCCTCGCTCTTTGTCATTCTGGCCGACGTCATCTTGGTCAAAATAATCCTGGTGTTCTTTTCATGATGCCCGCTGAACAACAAGTCTTGCCTGTTCTGGAGGAAAGCGCAGGCACCCGCACGATGGCCGGCTCCAGCAAGCGAAGCGACACACCTGCGGTGGTCCTCGGAGGCTTGCATAAGTCCTTTGGCAGTCAGGTCGTGCTGGACGGAATTGCTCTGACCGTCCAGAGTGGTGAAACTCTAGCCATGCTCGGACGCAGCGGCACCGGCAAAAGCGTCCTGCTCAAACTCATCATCGGCCTCGAAAAACCAGACTCGGGCTCCATTCACGTCCACGGCCAGGAGATCACCCGCCTCGATCTCGAGGCACTAAACGCCATCAGGAAAAAGATGGGCTTTTTATTTCAACACGCGGCGCTGTACGACTCCTTGAGCGTCGAGCAAAACATTGCCTTCCCGCTAAGGCGCCACACAAAAATGACGGACTCCGAATGCACAGATCGCGTAAAGCAACTCCTCGCGAGCGTAGGCATGGAAAGCGATCTCAAGAAAATGCCCAGCGATATTTCCGGCGGCATGCAAAAGCGCGTAGGCCTGGCGCGGGCCCTGGCGCTCGAGCCCGACATCCTGCTGCTCGATGAACCAACCGCGGGTCTCGATCCCATCACCTCCGGCGAGATCGATGAGCTCATTCTCAAGTTGCAAGAGGAGCACGACATGGCCTCCATCGTAGTCACTCACGATTTGCAAAGCGCAAAAACGATCGCCGACCGCATCACACTTCTCCACGAAGGCCATGTGCTCATCGACGGCAGCTTCGAAGACCTGGAGAAGAGCGATAACGAATTTGTCTCAGAATTTATGAAGCGGGATTCTTAGGGAGCGCATATGTCAAGGACGGCGAGGCTCGGAGCTTTTGTCATCGTAACGCTGGCGATTCTTGCAGCGGGAGTCTTCATCATCGGGAGCAAGCAGTACTTATTCACTCCCACCTATCGGCTGAAGGCCCAGTTCGCCACCGTCGTGGGCCTCGATCGAGGCGCGGAAGTTCGCATCGGCGGCGTGCACACCGGCACGGTTCGCGAAATCGACCTACCCAGCAAGCCCAACGACAAAATCACCGTGTTGATGGATCTCCAGCAATCGACCCACGGGATCGTCAAGCAAGACTCCATAGCTTCGATCGAAACCGAAGGGCTCCTTGGAAACGAATACGTGGCAATCTCGTTCGGAACCGCCCAAGCACTGAACGTGAAGGATAACGATACCATTGGCAGCGAACCGCCGCTGGTGATCGCCGACCTGATGAAGAAAGCCGACGGCATTCTGGACACCAGTCAGCAAGCCCTGACCAACGTCACGGTGGTAACCGCCAATCTCAGTTCCATCAGCGGCAAGATCAATCAAGGTCAGGGAACCATCGGCGCACTGGTAAACGACAAGAAGGTGTATACCCAGCTGGATGAGACCACCGCCGGCCTGCGCGACACCGTCAACCACGCCCAGGCAGGCGTAACCGCTTTCCAGGAAAACATGGAAGCCATGAAATCGAATTTTCTCGTGCGCGGATTCTACAAGAAACGCGGCTACGAAAACTCCGCCGACCTCGAAAAAAACGAAATCCCTCAGCTTCCTGAAACGGCACCTCTAAAGACGTTCACTTTCGACTCCAAACAGCTCTTCGACAAACAGGATAACGCCAAACCAAAGAACCAGAAATCATTGCGCGCTGCCGGCCAGTTTCTGACCGACACGGAGTTTGGCGTCGCGGTCATCGTGGTTTCTACCGGCGCGACGGGGGACACGCAGAAGGATTTGGTGCTCACCCAGGCTCGCGCCATGGTCGTGCGAGACTACCTAGTCGGCAATTTTTCTTTCGACGATTTACAACTGAAGACTCTGGGACGCGGCAAAGGCACTAGCGACACTCCCGATTCCGGCTGGGGCACGGTAGCAATCATCGTGTACCCGGCTGACACCGAAGCCCACACACAAACCAGCGCGGCGAATCCGAAGTGAATATAAAGCGCTCAGCCGCTTCGCCGGCCGTGCGGCTGAATGTCCATCCACGCTGAGCCGGAGTGCCTCGCATGAAGACATCGCCGTCTGACCAAGCTGTGAACAATCCAACGCAGTTTAATATCGCCGCCATCGCCAAGCTGGAAGAGGAGGCCCTGGATCGCAGGACTGGTACCGAACGCCAAAGCGATGCCATCGTAAGATTCATCGGCAGCCCCAGGTTCCTGCTGTTGCACTTAATTCTGGTGGGCACCTGGATGGCCGCAAATCTCAACCTGATTCCCGGCGTGCATGCTTTCGATCCTTTCCCGTTTGGTATTCTGGCGCTTTTTGTTTCCTCGGAGAGTGTTTTCCTTACCATCTTCGTGCTCATCAGTCAGAATCGCATGGCTCGCCAGGCGGAAAGGCGCTCGCATCTCGATCTTCAGGTAGGCATGCTGGCCGAGCAGGAACTAACCATGCTGCTGCAGATGCTACAAAAGCTTTGCCAACACTCCGGCATAGATATGAAATCAACAACCCGGCAAGTGCAGGGCTTCAGCGAGACCACCGACGTTCAAAAGCTGGCCAGCGAACTCGAGGAAAAGCTCCCGGACCAGTAGCCAGCGTGGCTCGCTGTCTGTCCGTCACTGGCCGTAAACCAGCACGTGAAACGTGCCTTGAATCGGCGCGCGGTTGGGGTGCGGCCGGTCTGCGGTGGGCGCAGGCGCCGGAGCAAAGTCCGCCGTGTCCAGGAACAAATTATGCGTCTTGGTATCGAGGCCCATGGTCTTGGCACCGTATTCCGTCTTGATCGTTTGCGCTTCGCTGAACTTGTCCGGCGAATCTTCGTGGAATACATGCACCATTCCATCGCGCGTGGAAACAAATACCATCCCGGTTTCCGGATCGTACGCAGCTGCATCCACTCCTGCAGTAATCGGAAATGACTGAATCACTTTCCCGCTCTCGGAGTCCAGCACAACCATCATCTGCGGATTCCGTCCCGCGCTGAACAATCGGTGATGCCGAACGTCCATGGCCAGCGCGGTAGGCGCACCCGCGGGAGCCAGCGGCCACCTTGATTTGATCTTCAGCGTTGCGCTATCAACGGCCACAAGCTCGCTCTTATCCTCCAAATTGATGTACACCGTCCCCTTACCATCGGCCACGGCAAACTCCGGCCCGCCTCCAAGGTCAATGGTCCCCACCACAGTGCCGCTCTGGGCATCAATCACCGTCGAACTGTGCGGATCGCCGTTCATCACGAAGACGTGCTTCGAAGCAGGATCATAAATCACGCAATCGGCGTCATTATCAGCCTTGGCTTCCCCGGTAACCTTGAGGGTCTTCAAATCAAAAATGATCACTTTACCTTGAGCGCCATCGCTAATGAATCCACGCCCAAACTCGCTGGCCACGGCAACACCGTGGTCCTGCTTTAAACCGGTGATGTTTGCGAGAAGCGCACCGCTGTCGGCGTCGATCACCTTGATTTCCGTGCCGTGTGAAAGATAGACGCGCCGCGCGGCTGAATCCACGGTGACGTAGTCGAAGTACTCACGAGTGCTCCCCTCGGCCGCACCAAAGCTGTATTTCTTCAACAGGTGATAGCCGTTCGTCGCGGCCATCACCACCGAGGCCGCACCCAGCACAATCAGTAGGCCGCCACTTGCAAAACGCCCGAATCCCTTACCGTTCATGAGCATCCTCCGTCCGAGATAAATCGCTTCCCTAACGCTCGATGGTTCGAGTCCCGCTTCCCGCAGAAAAATGGGCTTACCGCGTCAGAAACAAACTAGCGCGTCGCGTCTAAACAGAAGATAAATCGTGGCGGCCTAGGTATGCGTTCCTTCCTTCTCTCTAAGGCACTGCGCCATCAATCCGGAATGCGTAAGCGCATTTGCCCGGAGCCTCGACCGGAAGTTCGATCCGCAATCCATCGGCTTGTTGCTTGAAGGCAACCTTGGCTTCTGGTCCAAGCAAAGTAACCGATCGAATGGTTTGTCCATTCATCGCGCTGCTCCCAAGCGAACGTATAACCGCCTGGCCTCCGGAAGGCCAACCTAGCTCAATCGCGTACAGCGTCTTCCCTTTGACAGTGAATCGAAAATCCTCTGCGGTGTAGCCCGTTGTGTCGGTATCGTGAAACGATCCCGCCTGAACTTTCGTCGGCCCTTCCCCGAACGTCTTCCATGGGCGCGTCCCGTAAATCGCTTCTCCGTTGGCTTTCAGCCACGAACCCACATCCCGCAGCACCCCCTGCACTTCCTCCGGTATTGTGCCGTCAGACCGCGGCCCAATATTCAAAAGCAAATTCCCATTTTTACTCACGATATCGATCAACTGCTCGATCACGAACTCCGCCGTCTTGAAGGTATCATCCTGGATGTATCCCCACGACTTGTTGCTCACCGAAGTGTCCGTCTGCCAGTACAGCGGACGTATCTCTGCCAACTGTCCGCGCTCCAAATCGAGCACCGCGCTGTGTTCCTCGATCGCGTAATCCTTGTAGTTGATCACTCCGACATGGTCGCCGTAGCCCAGCGAGGTGTTGTAGTAAAATGCCGCGAACCGCGTCAAATCCGCCCGCACCCGAGGCTGCCCTATCCACCAGTCAAAATACATGATGTCCGGATGATATTTCTCGACGATCTCCGATGAGCGCGCCAGCCAATCCCGAGTCCAAGCCGCCGATACAAACGTGAAGTCATTCGACAGTGGCGTCCCCGGTTTGGCTTCCATCCAGGTATGCGCCGGCCCGTAAAATGCGGCGTACTTAGGATCATTGATGTCAGACGCAATCTGCCGGCCAACGCCCAGAAAGAAATTATGTTCCACGCGATGTGACGACGCACCAAAATGAAGCCCCTCCGTCCTCACCGCCTTGGCCAGTTCCCCAATTACATCACGGTGCGGTCCCATCTTCGCCGCCGTCCAGTCACTCAAACCGCTGTCATACATCGCAAACCCGTCATGATGTTCCGCCACCGGCACTACATATTTGGCTCCCGCCTCCTTAAAGAGCCAGGCCCACGCCGCCGGGTCAAACCGTTCCGCCCTGAACATCGGAACAAAATCCTTGTACCCAAACTTATCCACCGCCCCATACGTGGCGATGTGGTGCTTGTACTCGTCCGATTCCTCTCGATACATATTTCGCGGATACCACTCATTTCCAAAGGCGGGAACCGAATACACTCCCCAATGTATGAAGATTCCAAACTTCGCGTCCTTATACCACCCCGGCACTTCGTACCTCTCGAGCGATTCCCAATCCGGGCGGAACGGCCCCTCCCGGCCCTTGCGGTCCACTTCTTCAAGGATGGCCGCTCGTGCCTCATCATATTTTGCGCTGGCCCGCTGCCAAGCTTGATCGATAACCTTTGGTTCTAGAGAGGCCGTCGCAGCGCTCGCACCCGAAGAACCCCGGGCCTGCGCATCCATGGCCCTAGGAACAACCGCCAGAATTCCCGAGATCAACGTCACGACGGCAACCCAACGACCGAAGCATGCCGCCTTCACCGGAAACCTGAGTCTCCTGTCCATTCACGACAGCTCCATCCTGTCTGCCAACTCACCAAGACCGCTGAACGCAATCGTGAACTACATACCCAGAATCTCGCCGGCCGTCAACGCATAAATCGCACCGCATTCCGCCACTCGTCGCATATCCACATATTCCTTCGGCCCGTGCGCGACCGAAAGCAACCCCGGCCCATAGGCATACGCCGGCATCCCCCGCGCCGCATAAAATCGCGTCTCCAAAAGTCCCGGGCACATCTCAAACCGCGGCGCCTCACCGGTGACCGCTACAACGTTTCTAGCGAGCGCCTGCCCCAACTCCCGATCGCCCGAACAAGCCCCCGACCGCCCCTCCTGAAATATCTCCCACCCCAAGGGAATGCCATCGCGTTGACATTCTTCGAAGACCCCTATCAGCCGGGCCTTCTCCAGTTCCAGGTCTTCCTCAGGATTAATCCGCCGGTCCACGGTGAACCAGCACTTCTCGGGCACCACGTTGAAGTTCGCCCCGCCTCCGCTTTGCCCACCCACCAGCAAAATCGAATGGCGCGCCCGCGAAGCTAGACCCTCGCTCCCTTCCTTCAAATCAGGTTCCGCCCCAATGTTATGTTCCGTCGACCGCGACTCAACTTCCCGCTTGAGCACCAGCAGTCGTTCCACCACGCGATGCATCCGTTCAAATGCGTTTTCTCCCCGGTGCTGCAAACCCACGTGTGCCGCCTTGCCCCGTACCTCCACCCGCAGCGAAATCGCTCCACGATTGGCGTTCCAAACCACCCCGCTGGTCGGCTCCGCGGTCAGCATCCCGATTCCCCCGCGCCCCAACAATCCTTCGCTCGCCAACCACGCCGATCCGCGCGCTCCTCCCGTTTCCTCATCCGGAACCAGCAGCAACGCGATTTTCCCACAGAGCCCCGCGCCACATTCCTTGAGGGCCCGCATGCCATACAACATCGCCACAATCCCGCCCTTCATGTCACAAGCCCCGCGCCCAAACAAAAAATGCTTGTTCCGCATTGGCTTGAACTGCTCCACGGACTGCGCGGGCACCACATCGTAGTGCCCATGAAAATAGAGCGTCCGCTCTCCCCGGCCATACTCCCCAAGCAGACAAGCCGGACTCTCCTTCAAATTTCTTGCCTTGGTTTTAGGTTGTAACCGCTTGAAAGCAAAGCCAAACCGGCGGATGTAGTTCTCAAGGATGGTGGCCACCAGCCGATAATTTTCGCCCGGCGGATTTTCCGAGGGGATCGCCACCAGCTCCGCGACGGCCCGGGCCATCTCCTCCTCATGCGCCCGCATCCACTTCAAAATCGCGGCGACCCGCCGCGCTTCTTCGCTTTTTCCAGCGCTCATGAGCACTGAGGCTATAGCGCCGCCACTCCAACCGAGAGCTCCATTTTGGTTTTAACGGGACTCGCGCCTATTCCGATGCCCTCTTCGACGCCCCCCCGTTGCGACCGATCCGCAGTTCACTCGGCCGGCAGAGTTGGCTGCCGATGATGATGCAAAATTCTTTACGCTATCGGCGATACCGTGGTTCAATCGCAATGCCAGGCGCACCTGGCCACCTCTCGGGAGGACCAAGATGGAGAGCATCATCGCTAAACTATTGGACGATTTTGAACATGGCAGAACGACACGACGCCAGCTAATCAAGAGCATTGCTCTTGTCGCCACAGCCGCCGCCGTTCCGCGCCCCGCTTCGGCGGAAAACTCCAAGGGCTTCAAGGGCGTCGCGGTCAATCACATTTCCTACCAGGTCAACGACTACGCGAAGACCCGCGACTTCTACGCGGATTTGCTGGGGATGAAGGTCGTCGCCGATACCGGCAAGCAGTGCAACCTGATCCTCGGCGACACCAATACTTTTGTGATTCCCCGCAACGCGCCGGAAGGCAGTGCACCGCCGCGTATCGATCATATCGCTTATACGATCGAGAATTGGGACAAGAATGCGGTAAAGGCGGAACTAGATCGTCGCGGCCTTAATCCCCAGCCCGACACCGACAACAGTTTTCACATTAAGGATCCGAACGGCTTCGATCTTCAGATCAGCGGCAAGGATATGAAGCCGGCCTAGCTGGTGGTACTCGGCGCTCGCTGTTCGGTCCCGTTAGCTCCGTTCGCTGGAGGGGACCTGCCCAGACCCTCGCGGACGCCAGAGCGCGCGTGCGGGAAGTTCTGGTGAATTCTCCCGGCGAGTACGGGCTCTTGAACCAGACGACAGGAAACAAGCCCGATGATATCGGCAAGGCGGCAGCCCGATGATCAGATGCAAACGCCATTCAGAAGGGACGCCATGACCGGCGCAGAATGGAGGTTCCCGGACTGGCAGCTACCGCTTGAGGAAGCAGGTCCGGAAATTGACCGTTATGTCGAGCGGAACGCGATAAATGCCCAGCTATCCCTTCAAACGCGATAGACCGAGTCTCGAGTCCTGATACGGAATACGAGCTTTAGGCATCCAAGGAACACACCCCTACCCTGGCGGACAGGCACCCCGAACCCTGCGCCACGTGCCCTCCTTTGCGTCTCAAGTTCAGTTCCCACCATAGATTCGAGTCCCTAGAGTGGAGCATCCACCAGCCCATGAAAATCTCTATACCGGGGTGCATCCGTGAAAAAGATGACGTCCGTTTTCTTTCTTGCACTTGTGTTTTTGAGTGTGGAACGGTCCCAAGCGAACGAAAAACGAGCAGCGGTGCCCGAGAAGGTAGTTTCCGCCAAGACCATCTATATCGATAACCAAACCACCGACGCCGAACTTCAACATCACGCCTACATGGGTCTAAACAAGTGGGGCCGGTATGAAATTGTGGACTCCAGCGAGAAAGCGGACATCGTGCTGCGTCTTTCCGGGAGCAGCATCGTGAAATTCGTCCCGGGCGGAGATCCTTCCACTACCCACAAGGCCAAGCCGGTCAGCGAAAAGTCCGCGGAAGCAGAAGAACTCGCCCCGCCAGGATGCACGCGGCTCACTCTGATCGAGCCGAGGAGCGGAACCACGTTGTGGTCAGACGTAAGAAAGACGTCCAACGCCCAGGAAAAGAGCAGGCTCCTCGACGGGCTGCACGAAACCGTCGATCAGCAAGAAAAGCGGCATAGCAAGTAGTTGGTGAAGTTAAATCGAGAGGCGTCTCGGCAGAAAGATGGACAGTGCGAGCGCAGCAAAATCAACCGACGCGGTTTTGCGTCCCCTTGCCGACTTCATCGAGCCAGCGCTCTAAAACCGGCTGGAATTCCGGCTCCGTCTCCAGGAAAACCACGCCCGCGCCCATATTTGCCTGGGAATAGACGATTTTTGATTTGGCCTCGAAGAAAGCGTCCCCAGCGGAAATCTTCACCAGCACGAAGGTCCCTACCGGGAACGGATTCATCATATCCAGATAGCAGCCGTGGAGGCTCAACTCGCTGACGCGTGTGGCAATGCGCACGTCCGAGGACTCCTCTATGAGCTCGGCACTGGCAATAAATGTAAATCTAGGGGTACGACGCCGTTCTGCTCCCAATGAGTAGCCTCCGAAAGGATGCCGCACTACCTCTTGGTATGATGGTACGACGGATTGCGAGAATGTTGTTCGCCATTCGCCCAAATCATAACTAGTGGAACCGCGATGACCTCGATTTTTGGGTCGCGCGTTCTTGCGAGCTTGGCCGCGAAAAACAGCTGGCCACGAATCAGAATTCGCGAACCAGTTGTAGGTCAAAAAAAAGAGGTCGCTGCGTCGGCGGCCGCTTTTTTTGGCGCGAGCCGTGCTTCGATGGAAGCGTGCAGGTTTCACTGAGAGTGATAGGATACGGTCCTTCAGAAACGAGATGCGCGCAGCCCAGTCGAAGCTCGGCACGCGTTCCGGCACGGTCCGGCTGAAAACGACTGGGTCGCGGAGAAAATCGTAGAGGAAAGCGAGTGATACTCAAGATGAAAAAACTGATTTTGCTCCTCCTGATTTCATACCCGATGGTTGCCGAGCGAGTGTTTGCGCAAGAGGCCGGAGAGAACAAGGTTCAAACGGGGGAGCGCCATGAGTTTACGATTGCGAATTTCAAAACGGAGAGCGGCGTTGTTTTGCCGCAGGCGCGCGTGGTGTACGGGACGTATGGGAAGTTGAACGCGGCCAAGGACAACGCGGTTTTGCTGCCGTCGCACTACATGGCGAATTTCCACGGGTATGAGTGGCTGATCGGAGGGGACAAGGCGCTGGACCCCTCGAAGCTGTTTCTTGTGGCGACGGAATTGTTTGGGAACGGAGATTCTTCTTCGCCGAGTAACACGCCGGAACCGTTTCACGGGCCACGCTTTCCTGTGACGAGCATTCGCGACAACGTGGAGGCGGTGCACCGGCTGCTTACCGAGGAACTCAAAATCACGCATTTGCGCGCGATTGTCGGTTTTTCGATGGGCGCGCAACAGGCGTTTCAGTGGGCCGTGAGCTATCCCACGATTGCGGACGGCATTGTCGCAACAGCGGGAACGGCGAAATGTTACCCGCACGGGATCGTGCGGCTCGAAGGACAGATCGCGGCGCTCACGACCGATCCGGTGTTCGCGAATGGAGAGTACAAGGAGCAGCCCAAGAAGGGGCTCGAGGCGTTTGCGGTGGTCTGGACGGGGTGGCTGTTTTCGCAGGAATGGTGGCGGAAGGAGTTGTGGCGCGAGGGAGCGAAACCAGGGACAACGTTCCAGAGTTTCGTGAATGATTTGCGCACGAATTTCATTCCGGGAGCGGATGCCAACAATCTCATTCTGCAGATGCGCACCTGGGAGGTTCACGACGTTGGGACCACGCCGGGATTTGGCGGAGACGTGGAGAAGGCGTTACGGTCGATCAAGGTTCCATTTTTGTACATGCCGTCGGAAACGGATTTGTATTTTCCGGTGGGGGATGCGAAGTATGAAGCGGGCTTTATGCCCACGGCGACGCTGAAGCCCATTCCATCGCTGTGGGGACACACGGCTGGCGCGGCGAGCAATCCCGCGGATGCCAAATTCTTGAATGAGAACGTTGGGAGATTTCTGGCAGCTAGGAACTAACTCATGACCACCAACAGTGATCGCCGGAGAGCGCGGGAGTTGGCCGCGGAGTATGCGGGAAAGGGAGACCCGACGGGCTGGTTTGAGGTGCTTTATCAGGAGGCGGAAGCAGGGAAAAGCATTGTGCCGTGGGCCGATCGCGGAGCCAATTCCAGCCTCATCGAATTTTGCCGCCTGAACCCGCAACCGTCGGACGGAAAGCGGGCGTTGGTGATTGCGTGCGGACTGGGGGATGACGCGGAGCAATTGGCGGCGTGGGGATTCGAAACGACCGCTTTTGATATTTCAGAGACCGCGATTCGAACCGCACGCAATCGATTTCCGAAGAGCCGTGTGAGGTATTGCGTCGCGGACTTGTTCGAGCCCCCGGCGGAATGGGCCGGGAAGTTTGATTTCGTTTTCGAGGCCAATACGGTGCAGGCGCTTCCTGCCAGCATTCGAGCAAAAGCGATCGAGAGAATCGCGGGGTTCGTGAAACCGGGCGGCAGGCTGTTGGCCATTGTCAGGGGACGTGAGGTGCACGAACCGGAGGGAGAATCACCGTGGCCGCTGACGCGCGCAGAACTCCAGGACTTTGTGCGTGCCGGGCTTACCGAGGAAAGCTTCGAAGAGTATTTTGACACGGAAGAACCGCCGGCGCGGAGATATCGCGTTTTGTATGCGAGAAAGAAAGAAGGCGATGGGAAAGATGGGAGGGCAAAAGAGTATGGGCTTGCGGATGGCTTCAGGGCGAGTTAGGGCTTGGGCGGCCTTTTTGGTGGGAATTGCGATTCTAACGGTACTTCCCTGCTGTGCAACGGGGCAAGCCGTGACGACGGAGAGCGACTTTTCGGGAACGTGGAAAGGAGAATTAGGTGCGGGGGCGGCCAAGCTGCGTATCGTGTTGACCATCACGAAGGTTGCTGGCGGCGGATTCTCCGGGCAACTGCTGAGCGTAGATCAGGGCGCAACTCTACCGATGGAAAACATATCGCTGAAGGGCGATGCGGTGCGGTTTGAAGTGAAGGCTGTGGGCGGGTTGTACGAGGGGAAGTTGAACACGGCGCGGACGGAGGTCGAGGGAACCTGGGTACAAGCGGGCGTGCCGGGGCAGCCCCTTTCGTTTGTACGCAGCACGGAAGAGTCCGGCGCGAAAAACAGCGCTCCGCAGCAGGCTACCGAGGGTCCGAAGACAAAACCGATTTCTACGTTTGTGGACGTGGTGGTGCCGATCGCCCCGACGGCGTTCAAGGCCGACGGCAAGTGGCACATCGTATACGAATTGCACTTGAACAACATGGACCGGTGGGATTATCGGCTGACGAAGGTGGAAGCGATCTCCGGAGATTCGGCGGGGCGTTCGCTCGTGACGTACACGGGAGCGGAACTAGAAGCGGCGATTTCGAGGCCCGGCCAGCCGGGCGCGTCGGAAAAATCGAAGTTGGGTGGCGGGACCATGGCGGTTGTTTATATGTGGGCGACGGTGGATGCGGTGGATGCCGTGCCGGCGACGATTCGGCAACGGTTGAGCCTGAAGATTGGGACTTATCCGGAGGAGATGACCGTTGAAACGGCGCCGATTCCTGTGGGGCGTGGCGCGATTGAGATTAGCTCGCCACTGCGCGGAGATCACTGGTTGGCGGGAAACGGGCCGTCGAACAGTTCGGCCCACCGGCGTGCGTTACTCCCGATCGACGGGCATGCGGTGATCGCGCAGCGGTTTGCCGTTGATTGGGTGAGAATGCGCGACGACGGGAAGACCTTTCACGACGATGAGAAAGACAACAAGAACTATCTCGCGTACGGAACGGAGGCGCTGGCCGTCGCGGACGGTGTTGTTACCGAAGTGAAGGACGGGATTCCTGAGAATGTTCCGGGAATCGATTCGCGAGCTGTGCCGATTACGCTTGAGACCGTAGGCGGGAATCATGTGATTCTGGATATTGGCGGTGGACATTTTGCGTTTTACGCGCATTTGCAGCCCGGGACGCTGCGCGTGAAGCTTGGGGAGAAGGTACGGCGCGGGCAGGTGCTGGGGTTGGTGGGGAATTCGGGGAACTCTACGGAGCCGCACCTTCATTTTCATATTGAGAATGCAAATTCGCCGTTGGGGGCGGAAGGGCTGCCCTATTCGCTGCCCTCGTTTGAAGTTGTGGGCCACGGTTGGGGATGGACGCCTACGGCCGCAAAGGGGACCGCAGAGGTACATAAGAATGAGCTACCTCTGGAGAACGAAGTGGTGAATCTTGGCGCAACTCCATAACTGCTGAGCGGCCGCCGCCGCAGTCAGGGTTTTACGGGCACTCCCAGTTCATGCAAGAGGAAAGCATAAACGTCGGCGGTGAACTCGATACGTTCATGGAGAGAGGCGTTGATGTGGCCGGAGTTGGCACTGGTGCGCAATAGGACAGGCTGACCCGAACTTGTGGCGGCCTGAAGGCGAGCAGTCATTTTTCGCGAGTGCATGGGGTTCACGCGAGGGTCATTGGCGCCGGTCAAAAAAAGCACTGCCGGATAAGCAGTGCGGTCCACCACGTGGTGGTAAGGAGAGTAGGCGTACAGGGCGCGGAACTGATCGGGGTCCTTGACGGAACCGTATTCGGTGACGTTGAAAACGGCATTGGGGCTGAGTTCGTTGCGCAGCATGTCGTAGATGCCGACGGCGGAGGCGACTGCGCGAAAAAGTTTAGGATGCTGGGTGAGTTCCGCACCCATGAGCAGGCCGCCATTGCTGCCGCCCAGGATGGCAAGCCGCGAAGAATTCGTGTAGCCAGCCTGGATGAAGTGCTCGGCGCAAGCCGCGAAATCGTCGAAGACGTTTTGCTTTTTGGCAAGCATGCCGGCGCGATGCCAGTCGTCGCCGTACTCTCCGCCGCCCCGCAGATTGGCCTCCGCAAAGACGCCACCCTGGTCAAGCCAAACGCGGACGTTAACGTCGTAGGCCGGGCTGACGCTGATCCGGTAGCCGCCGTAGGCGGTGAGAACCGTGGGCACCTGGCCGTCGAGCTTTGTGCCTTTCCGGCGGATGATATTGATCGGGATTTTCGTGCCGTCTTTCGAGACACCAAATTCTCGTACGACCTGGGCATCGCTAAAGTCGGCGACCGGCTTCATGAAGAGATTGGTACGCTCGGCTTTGCCAGAGGCGGAATCGAAGCGGAACCATGCGGCGGGAGTGAGGTAAGACTCGCTGCGGTAGATGACATCGTCCCCATCGAGCGGGACCAGGCCGCTGACCGCGGAAACCGGAGGAACTGGAATTCTGGACTGCTCGTGGCCTTCCAGGTCGAAGACGCGGACGTCGGAAGGGCCGCCCCAAACATCCAAAACGTAAAGGCGGTGGGCGGTGGGTACGATGTCTTCCACGACGTCGTCAGCGGCAGGGACTATGGTGGGAGCGCTCGAGAGCGAGAGATGATCCAGAGGCATGCGCAGAATAGTGCCGCGAGGCGATCTGTTTTCGGAGACAAGGTAGAGAGCTTGGTCCTGACCAAAGACGGCTTGCGTAATGCGGTCGGAAAACCCGGTGAGCTGCGTCCACCCGCCATCGGGAGAAAGAAGGAAGTGTTCGAACTCGCCACCGTCTCCATTCGCGACCGTGGCTAGGATGTAGTGTCCGTCGGCGGAGGTGCCAAGTTGGATTTCAGCGATGCGGGGGAAATCCTTGCCTAGCACATAGGTGTCTTCGGCGACGGAGGTACCGAGTTTGTGAAAGTAGATTTGCTGAAAAAAACCGAGATCCGCGGCGGGGCGCTCGCCGGGACTGGGATAGCGGGTGTAATAGAAACCGGAGGCGTCGGCGTCCCACGCAAGACTGCCGCCAGCCGTGCCACCATTGACTCGTGGAATAACGTCTCGGAGAGACTTACCAGACTGGACTTCATAAACATGAACGGTGCCGTCCTCAGTGCCGCCTCGGGACATGGACACCGCGACGTAGCGCGAGTCACGAGAGGAAACGAAGAAATCGATGGCGGTGAGGCCTTCCCGGTCGATCACATTCGGATCTACGATGACGCGCTCGGAATTCGGAGAGAGGCTCGCATCAAGGGCGACCAAAAATGGTTGTTGTTTCGGGGGCTGGGACTTTAAGAAAAACAAGAGGCCCTGACGATGCTGAGGATTGAAGTAAGCGGCAGAAGTATCGGAGTGGAAGGCCGCCAGGCGATCGCGGATCTGCCGGCGGCCTGGAAGCGCGTCTAGAACGGCACGGGCGTGGGCATTCTGGGCGTCGCTCCAAGCGCGTACCGCGGGGTCGTCCCCATCTTCGAGCCATTGGTAATCGTCCTGGACCTTTTCGCCGTGGTAGGTTTCGACAACTGGTTTCCTGGGAGTGTCCGGGACAGCAGAAGGTTTATCGGAGATGGAAAAAAGCGAGTAGCTGGCAGTCAAAAGAACGGGCACCCAGAGAATGGAAGGGACGACAGTTTTCGAATCGGAATTCGAACGCCGGTAATATAGTGGGTTCAAGAGTTGACCTCCGTGAAGATGTGCTCGGAGAAGGCCTGCCGCTCGATACCATACGCAGCGGCAACTCGACAGGCCATCCGCTGAGGGAACTTTTCCAGGCCCGGGAAATACTGTTTATTGTCGTGCCGTCTCCGGTTCGGAGCGGCGAAAAGAATAGCAGAGAGGCGCGAGCCAGCCGCACAGATTTCGGCCAACCTCACGCCATGGGAAGAGATTCTCCCGGGCAGTGAGGTTGGCCCAATCGAAATTACTTTGGCGGCTCCTTTTTGTGGAGCGTGGAGCAGGCGGATAGCGCGGTGTTGGGGTCGACGGCGCTGTCGCCGGCCTCGATCAGGCGGATAATGCCCTCCTTGTCGATGACAATGTTGGCGCGCTGCGCCCATTGGTAGGTTTCCTTCTGGACGTCATAGCCCTTCAGGATGCCGTAGGAGGTGAGCATCTTGTGATTCATGTCGCTGAGGAGGGGAAAACTGATACTGATTTGCTTGGCGAAGGCCGCATTGGCGGCGGGACTGTCCATGCTAATGCCGAAAACTGCGGTATCAGAGGTGTCGATCTTACCCGAGGCGATTCCAGCCTGGACCGCCTGAAGTTGTTTCGTTCAACCACCGGTAAAGGCCAGGACGTAGACGGCGAGAAAGACGTTCTTCTTGCCCCGAAAGTCGCTGAGCTTTACATTTTTCCATTCATCGCTGAGGAGGGTGAAGTCCGGAGCGGCGTCACCCACTTTCAGCGATAATTTTGCCATTTCCGGTTTTTGCACCTCCTGCGCGAGTGGCGCAGCCACCGGCGTAGCAGCTAGCAAAACCATTAGAGCTAAGGCGCGTTTCATTCGCACTCTCCTGTTACAGGTTTAGTCTTGGGGAACAGCCAGCGAATACACACTACCAAGAGGCGAGACCGCTGAACAACCCAAAATATTCCCAGGTGTTCGAATGGGATGGCCAGCAAGTTAGAGCTTTTCGAGAGGATGAGTGGGAACATCAGGGGTGCGCCGTTCGTATCTTGGGAGGACGGGCAGATTCACGGGTGAACCATCGCGGTGGTGTGAAGTCCTATACTATAAGACTCGTTTGAGGAGGATGGGATGAAGAAACGTGGGTGGGATCAGCTGGACGAACCAGCAGGTGGGCGAACGGCGTTGATCGGCGCGGCTTTGTGCCTGCTGCTGAGTTTGGCGGCGGTTGGTGTGGCGGGGCAGGAGAAGGACAAGAGCGGCGTGAATGTGACGGTGACGAGCAAGGACGGAAGTGAAGCGGGATTGATTTTCAGCGCACAGGCTACAGCCAAGGAAGCAGGGTTGCCGTTGTATCCTGGGGCGCGGCCACATAAGGATGAGAAGGATGATTCGTCTGGGGCGAAAATGGGTCTGTGGGGCAGCTCATTTGGGTTCAAGCTGGTGGCTCTGAAGATGGAGTCGGATGACTCGCAGGAAAAAGTGGCGTCGTTTTATCAGAAAGCGCTGGCCAAATATGGGACGGTGCTGAATTGCAACGATTCCTCGAAGGCGCAGAGCGACAAGGATAAGAACGAATCTTCGAAAAAGCTCACCTGCGGAGATGACCATCCGGATCCCGGCGGGATGCTGTTCAAAGTTGGCTCGAAAGAGAAGCAACATCTCGTCAGTTTGAAACCGAATGGGACCGGCTGCATTTTTCACATCGTTTACCTTGAGGCGCGCAGCGAAGACAAGACTCCCGCCTGATGCGGCGTGAAAGTCAAATGGGATTGCCGTCCCGCGCCTGCCTGCTGATGGCGGTGGGACTTGGAATCCTGACGCGGGGTGTTGCGCCCGGCGCCACGTTCAGCCGAAGCCAGGAACCGATACGGGTCAAGGTAAATTTCGTGAACGTGGCGTTTGTGGCGCGGGATGCGCGCGGGGCGCTGGTGGATAACCTCACCGAGGACGACGTGGACGTAGTTGAGGATGCCATACCGCAGAAAATAGCGTTCTTCTCGCGCAGCGCGGATGTGCCTTTAACGCTGGGTGTAGTGGTGGATGCCAGCGGAAGCCAGGACCATTTTTCGAAACAGCACAAGCAGGATTTAGAGGTTTTTTTCAAGGATGTTTTGGGTCCGAAGGACCGGGTGTTTTTGGTGGGGTTTGGAAACCACATCCGGTTGGTGAGCGATTTCTCGCAGTCCGGTGGAGATTTGCTCGAACAGTGGAAGCAATACCAGAAGTCGACGGGAAAATTTCCGGACCTGGGGCCGCGCGAGAACCGCGACCTGGGGACGGCGTTTTATGATGCGATTTTTTATTCGGTGACGGAAAAGCTGGCGCGGGAAAATGGCAGGCGGGCGATTTTGCTGTTTAGCGATGGAGAGGACAACTCGAGTTCGCATGACATGATGACCGCGATTGAGACAGCGCAGAGGGAAAACGTGGTGGTGTATGCGATTCGGTACACGGATAAAGAACACGGGAAGCTGACGGCACGGAACAAGTATGGGATCAGCGTGATGGAGCGCGTGGCCCGAGAGACGGGCGGGGCGCATATCGATGCGGAGACCACGGACGCGCATGTGTATTTCCGGCAGATCGCGGAGGAGTTGAGGACTTCTTATGAGTTGGGGTATTACCCGACGGATCCGTTGAAGGATGACAGCTTTCGGAAGATTGTCATCAAGCCGAAGCGCGAGGGTGTGAAGGTGCGGGCCAAGACTGGTTATTTCTCGAGATAGGACCCGGTACTGGATGTGTAGAAAGCTAACGTCGCCTGTTTGATGTGGGAGGCGGCGAGACTGGGCCACCCGAGGCGGGTTAGCGCAGATAGCCCCAGTTGTGGAGTTTGTCGGAGTCCTCAACCCAGCGGTCGCCGATGTCGGTGCGGTAGTACATGTTGGCGATCATGATGTTTTTTATGCGGGAGTAGACCTGGGCTTGGGCTTGCAGCATGGTTTGGCCGGTGCCAATGACCACCAGGACTACGCCGCTGGTGCCGGCAATCAGCCATTGGCCTTTGACTTCTTTTACATCTTCGATGTGGATGCCGTCGAAGTTGGGTTTTTTTAGCACGATGGCGCCGTTCTTCGAGAAGGACTCGAACGTCGGTTCGTCATCGAAGGGGAACGGGGGGACCACGATGCGCACCCCGATTTGGAAGCCGCTGCGCGTGCGCCACCTGGGCTCGACGCCGGTGGCGAGTTCCCAGAATAGATCACTGATCGGTGTGAGCATGCCTTCTTGCTGGATGCTGATAGTGGGGTAGCCGAAGCGGCTGGTGAATTCGAGCGGATAGATGCCGTTGTTATTGACGATACAGTTCAAATCGATGTAGCCGACATAGCCTTCTTCGGCGAGCTTGGACTCCATTTTGAGGAGGGTTTGATTGAAGAGGCGGTTGGGCTCGCTCCAAAACATGGAGGTGCCCATTTCGCCTGTCGGCGGGCCGATGTTGCCGGGGAAAAGTTTTTTGTGCTCGAAGTTGATGTTGACGGGCGTGATGAATTTTTTGCCGTTGAAGAAGGCCCCCACGGCGACTTCGACGCCGGTGACGCGACGCTGCAACTGGAAGACTTTGATTTCGTCGGAAAAGGCGCGCTTGTAGGCCTCCAGCATTCGAACGACGTCGTCGCCATCTTCTTCTTCGCCAACGAAGAGGCGGCGTTTGACGTTCTGTGCTTCGCCGCTGGGCTTGATAACATAGCGGTCGGGATTTTTCATCACGAATTCGATCGCGGGGTCGAAGGAGTCAAAATCCTGATAGGGGATGATGTTAACGCCCGCTTTCTTTAGCTCTTCCTGTCCGAAGGAACGATCGTCTTCCAGGCGATCGGTGTATTCGCTGCCGCCGATTACGGGCTTGCCGGTAGCACGGAGGGCGTGGGCTTTGGCGCCTTGGCCGAGGGTGTCGTCGAAGACGATGATGTCAGCCCACTTGGCGTCACGTTCCCAGTCTTTGGATTTGGGGACGAAGCCATCGGCGATGTCGCGCTCTTTTTCGGCTTCGATGTAGTAGCGGACGTCGTGGCCTTCTTTCAGAACTTGCCAGGCGATGTCACCGATGAGGCCGGAGAGGGACACAAAGAGAAATTTGCGTTTGTCCATTTAGATGAGTGGGCGGGTGGCCGCAGCTCCTCGGAAGCATAACGGTATAGTAGCCATGGTGAGCGGGGACATTGTTACATTTCGTTGAAAATAATAGAAGTGCGGGAGGCCGGCTAGGCAACCCGCGGGGTTGAAATGGTGCATCACAGAGGGTGGGCAGGGTGCGCGGGACCTGGCCGGCCGAGGCGAAGTTCTTGCTCCACCTGGCTGTGGTTCAGGGTATAATCTCGTGTTCCTCCGGAGTAGAGGCTCAGAGTCCAGATTCGAACAGTTTCGATCGAGGGTTGCGCTTGGGACCCGACATTCGCTAGAGAGGTGAAGTTTGGGCCAAACTGTAAACAGTACGAACTCAAAGCTATTTGTGACCGGTAAGCGTCTGGCGCTCTGTGGTTTAGGGGCGCTATTTTTGCTTGGGGCCACGACGTGCGACGCCCAGATCTTCCACAAGAAGAAAAAGGTCAATAAGTCGACGACCGTGGACAACAACGCGCAACCGGACAAGATTCTGTATGACAAGGCCATAGACGACATCAAGCATGGCCGGCAGGAAGTTGGGCGGCTGAACATGCAGACGCTCATCAATACGTATCCGGACAGCGAGTATCTGGCAAAGGCGAAGCTGGCGATCGCGGACTCGTATTACAAAGAGGGCGGGACGTCGAACCTGGCGCTGGCGGTCTCGGGCTACAAGGATTTTGAGGTGTTCTTTCCGTTCCTGCCGGAAGCGACGTATGCGCAGATGCAGGTGGCCATGGCGCACTACCGACAGATGGACAAGCCGGATCGGGACAGAAGCCACGCCATCGCCGCGGAGGAAGAGTTCCAGACTTTTCTGCAAAAGTTTCCGAATGACCCGCTGGCACCGCAGGCGCAGCAGCACCTTAGGGAGGTGCAGGAAGTGCTGGCGGAGGGCGAATACCGGATTGGCTACTACTATTATGTGAAAGGCGACAAGCGGGCAGCAGCGGCCAGGCTGTTGGCAGTGACGAACCGATATCCGTTGTACAGCAAGTCGGACCAGGCGCTATGGATGATGGGCGATATATTGGAGAAGAGCGAGCATAAAGAGGTGGCCGCGCTGTATTACGGGAGAATTGTGAAGAATTACCCGTTGTCAGGCATGGTGCCTGGGGCCAAAGACAAGCTAAAGGCGTTTGGCGCGCCCGTGCCGCAGCCCGATCCCAACTCCGTGGCATGGATGACGGCGGAACAAAACACGCCGAGGCCGCATACCAGCCTGGTCAAGAAGCCGCTGGCATTGATATCGAATGGACCAAAGGGACAATTGATGGTGGCGGCGAGGAATGGACCGCCAAATTTGCAGCCCGAATCCGAGGGCGTGTCCCCTGGGGACATACTGACGCCGGGAGGGTTGTCGAAGACGGGCGCAGGGCTCATAGCGGTGGTAAAAGTCGGCGAGACGTCTGAACCAGCGGCAACATCGGAGAACGTAGCATCGCCGGCAAGCGAAGGCACGAGTGAGCCGCCGAAGGATGCAGGCACGGCGCCGGCAACGGCCAGCCCTCTAACGAGCGATGACGCGGCGAAGAATCCACCAGCGGCGGAGGGGGCAACAGAACCGTCTGCGAAAACAGAAGCGACCGCAGCGGGGACCGAAGCGAAGAGCGATGGTGCGGTCGCCGGAGCAGAGTCGAAGAGTGACGCAACGGATGCGGCGAAAACAGGCGACTCGCAAAACGGCGGCGATCCCAAGAAGGAATCGAGCAGCAAGAAAAAGAAGGGATTGCGCAAGCTTGTTCCCTGGTAGTTATTTCTGACCAGGAACGGGGATGGAAACAGGGGGTGCGGCTTCGGCCACACCCCCTTATTTTTTTTGAGGCTGTGGAGCACCAGGAAGGGTCGGGGGAGGCCATATTCATTTCCGACACACAGGTCGTGCGTGGAGATTGACGGCCAATACGTTGGATGCTCCAATACTCTGGAGTCGTGATGAATGCGCGACC
>JABCZF010000021.1 GCA_013289825.1 Acidobacteriota bacterium
CGATGACCGGAGAGATCAGCGGCAAAACAAGCTGGAAGACGAAAATATTCGGCAGCGCGATCCAGCCGAGAGTGCCGTGCTTCGGCCGGAACAGCGTGTCGCTGTGCTTCCAAAAGGATTGTAGCGTTCCAAAGGTCCAGCGGAATCGCTGGCGAATCAGAGCGCCGGCCGTTTCTGGCGCTTCCGTCCAGGCGATGGCTTCTTCTTCGTAGCTGATGCGCCAGCCGAGGCGGCGAATGCCGATGGTGAGGTCCGCGTCTTCCGCAACGGTGTCCGCGGTGATGCCCCCAGCGGCTTCAATGGCCTGTTTGCGCCATGCGCCCAGCGCGCCGGGGACTACCGTGATGCAATTCAGAAGATCGAAGGCGCGCTTTTCCATGTTCTGGCTGGTGATGTATTCGAGCGCCTGCCAGCGCGTGAGCCACCGCGAGCGGTTGCCGACTTTGACGTTGCCCGCTACTGCGCCGACGGTCGGATCGGAGAAATGGCGCAGCAGCTTGCCAATGGCGTCCGGCTCGATCTCCGTGTCCGCGTCGATGGTGACCACGATGTCCGTGCCGGCCTCACCTAACGCGCGGTGCAGGGACGCCGCTTTGCCGCGGTTCACTTGATGAAGGATGCGCACGCGAGGGTCATTTCCAAAGGAGGCGTCCAGCAGCGGGCCGGTTTTGTCGGTCGAGCCATCATTGACGACGATGACGCGAAGCGACGCGATGTCGGAGGCCAGCACGGAGTTTACTGTCTGCACGACGACACTTTCTTCGTTGTGTGCGGGAATCAGCACGGTGACGGCAGGTTCCGGCACGGGCATCACGGCGTGGTCGGGACGAAGCTTCTCAATCAGCGCGAGAATGCCGATGACCAGGGCGCGGGCGCTGACCAGGACAATGCCGACGACGAAAATCGTTGCGATGCAGAAGCGCAGCCATTGAAAGATGGTGAAGATGAAACCATCCGCGCGCGCTTCGAAGCGTTCCTGCGCCGAGAGCGGCAGCATCACTTCCGCTCGCGTTTTGCCGATCAAGTCTCCGATAGACACAAACTGATAGCCGCGTGATCGCACCGCGTCGATGATTAGCGGCAGCGCGGCCACCGTCTGAGCGCGCTCACCGCCGCCGTCATGCAGCAGGATGATGTTGCCCTTGTCCAATTGACGCAGAACGTTTTCGACGATGTCCGCGGCGGGCATCTGATTCCGTCCGTCAGTCGTGCTCCAATCGTCGGGATCGATGCGCTGACCGACAATCAGATAGCCCATATCCTGGGCGGTAGGAAGCTGGGAGACTTCCTCGGCATATTCCGGCTGATGATCGATGCCGTAAGGCGGGCGGAAGAGAATGGTCTTTGCGCCTACGGTGCTCTCGATGAGGCGTTCCGTGAGGTTCAATTGCCACTTGATTTCGGTCTTGGAGATTTGATCGAACTGCGGATGCGTGAACGTGTGATTGCCGATTTCGTTGCCGTCGGTGTACTCGCGTTTGAGGATTTCAGGATGCTGGTTGGCTTCCTCACCGACCACGAAGAAGACGGCGGGGGCATTTTTTTTCTTGAGGACATCGAGAATCTCGGGAGTCCAGCGCGGATCGGGACCATCATCGAAAGAGAGCACTACTTGCTTCGCCGTCGTGCCGCCGATTTGATCAATGTCGTAGGAGAGCGGATAGTCTTCGTAAGTTTCGTCGATAAAGAGGTCGCTGGCCGCTTCGTAGACGAAACTTCGGCGGCCCGGTTTGGGAGTGTCGGCGAAATGCCAGATATCGCCGTTACCTTCGAGTGTCAGGTCTGGTCCGGGCGGAATATCCTTTATTTTTTGACGCGCGGTGTCATCGGGGCGCGTGGCGTCCCAGATTGGCCAGAGAGAGGTGTCTGAAGAACCCAGCCGCCAAAGAGCGGTGCCCCACACGCCCATGCGCTCGCTGGCGCGAATCTGGTTGTAAGCCGTCACCGCGTCGAGCATCCAGACTCTATGAATGTGGTTCTGCTGGTCCGAGTAGGAGTAGTGCGGATTTAGCGAAGTCTCGTCGAACTCGACGTCGGTTTCCGATTCGAAGGCATGCAGGAGCGCCGTCTGAATGGTGAACTCGGCACCGGACCAGGTCCCCTTCTTTTCTGTTTCGCCCCAGTCGTAAGCGTAGTTCGCGATGCCCACGACGATTTTTTGGGCGGGCACGACTTCCCGAACCTGGCGGAGATTTTCGACAAACCAATCCTGCGCGGCGACTGGCCCCGGCGGCGACGTTAGCCAGTGCTGGTCGTAGTTCATGAGGATGATGGCGTCACACTGTTTGCCAAAAAATTCGTAATCGTACACGTCGTCGCGGGCGGGGAGGGCGATCATGAGTTTCAGGCCGGCGGAGTGGAGCGAGGCGGCCAGTTCCGCAGCGAACTGGCGGAAGTGAGCCTGGCTTGCGTCCGGAACTTCCTCGAAGTCCACGACGATGCCCGACTGGTGGGCCTCAACGGCGTATTCGGTGACATTTTGAATAAGAGTGCGCCGCGCACCGGGATTTGCGAGCAGGGCGGCCATCTCCTCAATGCGCCAGACATAGCCGTCGTAGTTATCAAGAAGACCCATCATCGGCAGTTCGACGGGAGGATTGAGAGATTTAATCCACTGATGAAGCTCATCGCCTTTTAGGAGAGCGATGGCTTCCGCGGGCGTTGCTTTCACCGGGCGAGTTTGGTTGTGGGTGTAGTCCACAATGGTGATCGCGCCGTCGGGCGTTACGGCATGCAATTGCTCGGGGATTAGCAGATCGATATCTTTGTAGTGTTTCTTGAGCGAAGCCAGGCCGACGGCGTCCCAACTCACGTAAAAGGCTGCGCGGAGCGGGTCGTAGGTTTCCGGGACTTTGCCGATGTTGGCCACGCGCCGGTGGCGGCCTTCGCGCACGGCGACCGACTTTTTCTTCACGGCCGTTTTGAGGGCATGAAAGGTAGGCTTGATGGCCGGCAACAGACCGGCGGGAAGCTCGACACTTACCACGATGGTGACAAAGAAATAGGCGAGCAGGAGCGTCAATAGAGCTCCGGTGATTTCCATGACTCGGCGCGTGCGGCGCCACCGCGCGCGCTCTGCGTCGTAAAAAATAGGTCCGCGTTCTTTCATCAATATTTCGAACTATGCATACATCAATGTATGTAACCTGGCGGCATGGCAGGGAACTTGGCCGTGGGCTAGGCTAGACCGTCTGCGCGATTCCGTCTGCTCTATTGTAAGATGCGTGGCGCTCATGAAGCGAATTTTTTCGCATCCTGTCACCGCATTAGCAGCGGGCCTGGGCCTGCGGTTTTTCTTCGTGCACAAGTATCCCATGGTTTCTTCTGACACCCTGCTCTACGAGCAGATCGCCGGGAATTGGCTCGAGCACCACGTTTACGCCATGACTGTCGATGGGAGGATTGTGCCGGCGGATCTGCGCATGCCGGGTTATCCCGCGTTCTTGGCAATTATTTACGCGATTACCGGGCGGACGGGGCCGGACGCGCGAGGCTACCTAATGGCGGCGCAGGCGGCGGTGGATTTGTGCTCGTGCCTGGTCATCGCCGAGCTCGCTGCTTTGTTGGCGCTGCTGAGGCCGCACCCAGCAAGCTGGAAGCGCGTTTTTATGGTGGCCCTGTGGCTCGCCGTGCTGTGCCCGTTCACCGCCAATTATACGGCGGTTCCTCTGACCGAAGTGTTCGCTGGATTTTTCACCGCCGCGGCGCTGGTCTCGTTGATCGTCCTGATTTGGGATGCTTCGGATGGAAGAGCGTCGCTTTTCAGAACCGGCTGGTTCGCCAGGCATGGCCAGTCGATTTTCGCTTTCACCAGCGGTTTTCTGATTGGCATGGGAACGCTGTTTCGTCCCGAATCGCCGCTACTGCTGGTTGTGGCTTGGATCGTGATTGGTTTCATCGGGCTGAGGAACAAGCGGTTTCTTTCTTGTTTCCGGCTGGCGGTGCTCTCTGCAGTTGGCTGCGTCTTGCCGCTTGTGCCCTGGGCGGTGCGCAATGCCGTGACGCTCCATGAAGTGCAATTTCTCGCGCCTAGGAATTCGAATTTGCCGGGCGAACTTGTTCCTTACGGATTCATGGCTTGGGAGAAGACCTGGCTGTTCCGCGTCAAGGACTGTTATCTCGTTTCGTGGAAGTTGAACGGCGAAGTGATCAACCTCGAGGATATTCCGGCGCGGGCGTTCGACACGGCGGAGGAAAAAGGGCGCGTCGCGGCGATTCTCGAGCAATACAACAACGACGTTACGCTCAGTTCCGAGGAAGACGCGGCGTTCGGGCAGCTGGCGCGGGAGCGGACGGCGCGGCGTCCGCTTCGTACCTATGTTTGGCTGCCGGTGGCGCGGGCTTTGACCATCTGGTTTACGCCGCGGATTGAGCTGCTGCCCTTTTCCGGGCAGGTTTTTCCGCTCCGGCAAGCCTGGCAAGAGGATCCTATCGATCAGTCGGTCACTGTGGGATTTTTTCTTTTGAATGCTTTTTATGTTGCGCTCGCTGCCTGGGGAGCCTGGAGGATTTCGCGGGAGAGCCCTTCGCTCCGGCTGGCCATGGCGTTGCTTTTTGGTTACATTCTGCTGCGAACGGCATTTCTTACAACGCTCGAAACACCGGAGCCCCGCTATGTGCTGGTGTGCTTCCCGGCGCTTCTCGCGCTGGCCGGACAGGTTTCGAGCAGGTCTGTTAAGCCGCCGGATCTCGGGCAGCGCGCGACTCTGCCCGATTATTTTTCCTCGACCGGCTCGGGATGAATGGTGACGCGGTAGATTTGCGGAAATTTTTCTTTTACGCGGTCTTCCAGCGCGGCCGTTACGTCGTGGACTTGGGTAATCGGCAGCGCCCCTGGCATCGTGCAATGGCAGGAAGCGAGGATGTGGTGTTCCACCTGTCGCACGCGCACGTCGTGACAATTTACGAGCTCGTCGAATTCAGAAGTCAAGGTGTTCAGGAAATCCTCGATCGCTCGGGAGAGCTGTTTCATTTCGCCGGCGTCAGCGTCGGGCGTAGCGATGTGGCGGCCGAGCGGCTCAATATGGATATTCACGTCCGTTGAGCCGTCGCGCAGCTTGCGGATGCCTTCTTCGAGTTCGCTTGCTTGGCGATGCGCTTCCCGCAGGCTCGAGTTTTCATCCACTTCGAGGTGCAGCTCGATGAACAGTTGTCCGGCGTGCTGCAGGGCCGTGACGTCGTGAATGGCCAAGCCCATGCGCTGCGCGACCGCACGAATGGCTTCAAACAAATGCTCACCCTGGGGAGCGCGGGGCTCGGCGTGCACCATGACGTCAGAAGGGACGATTTCACCGATGCGCTTTTCGATGGCGTCGCTCAGGGCGTGCACTTGCTCGAGACTGGCGGTTCGCGCCACGCTGACCGTGGCATCGACGAAATGTCGGTTGCCAGCGCGGCGGACGCGCACGCGGTCGACGTCCAGGACTCCGTCCATGCGCGCCACGGCCATGGCGATTTCCTGCTGCAGACCCTTGGGCGCAACATCCAGCAGCGCATCCAGGGTTCGCCGCCCGAGCTGCGAGCCCACCCACAGAATAATGGCGGCAACGGCCAGGCCAGCGAGAGCGTCCGCGTAAGCAAGCCAGGGCAGCTTCCAGGTCTCGCCGGCCCACACCAGCCCGATACCGGAAATGACCACCATGGTGCTCCACACGTCCGTCGAAAAATGGAGCGCGTCGGCTTCCAGAGCGTCGCTAGAATATTTTCTGGCCACGTTCTTGAGCGCACGCGCCCGAGTCATATCGATGGTCAGCGCCACGAACAGCACGAGAATGGCCGTGACGCTCGGCTGAATATGCACGCTGTGGAAGAAAAGCCGGTCAAACGCTTCATAAATGATGTAGAGAGCGGTGATGAGCAGAAGTGCCGTCTCAACAAATGCGGAGAAATTCTCGAACTTGCCGTGGCCGTAGGGATGGCGTTCGTCCGCCGGCTCATCCGAGACACGCACGGAAAGGAAGGTAATGACGGCCGCGAGCAGGTCCAGGCCGGAGTGCAGCGCTTCGGAGAGCACACCCAAGCTTCCCGTGCGGATGACGAGAAAAGCCTTCAATGAAACCAACAACACGGCCGAACCAACGCTCAGCAGCGCCGCTCTCCGTTTCTCCCGCGCTTCCTCGTTTTGCCGAGCCGCCATCACCGTCTGACTAGACTACCTCAAGTGTCGTGAGTTTCCGTATTTCGCTCGAGATGCGGGTTGGACGGTCTCCCCGCGCACCGTCCGGCGGTACATCCTTCGGACGGTTTAAACGCGCCAGGGCCGAAGCCCTCCGTAAGACTGCGCCTGACGAGGGCGATTTCGTTCCGGGAACGCGTATATCTCTTGGCCCTTGCTGTGTGCGCCGGGACAGGGTATTTTCTCGCTGCGCGACGGGAGCCCTCCTGATGATTGTTCTTGTTCGGACTGTGGTCTTATTTTTTGCGGGGATGTTTGCGTTTGCTTCTTGGGGGTTTCGGCAGACGCCCACGGGTTCACCGGCGGCAAACGTTTGGAACGCGTTATCCGCTCCGGCCATGGACCCTCTAAAGTCGGCTCATGCAGAAAATGTCGACATCGTTCGCGACCATGTCCAGATCAACCTAACGGACGGCACAATTCAGTTCACCCAGCCCGTCAATGGCGTCGTTTTTGGCGCCGTGTTCCATGGCAAGGGGCGACTGCAAGCGATGCCTCCGAATCCGCAAGAGGCGCAGCAGCTGCGGCTTTTCACCAAGCAGGACAGGCTCAACGTGGAGTTCACCGATGCTACCTTCAGTTTCACGGACGGTCTGCTTGAGGAAATCGGCAAGCAAGTGAAATGGCAAGCCTCTGGCCCGGCCTCCGATGATCTCTATGCCAAGCGACAGAAAGAACGCGAGAATCTGGGCGAATCGTCCATGCCGCGCCTGCTGCAAAGCATACTATCGGCGGACCGCGGCCGCACGGCGTACTTTCTCGCGGACCTGAAAACCGATAAGAGCTGGGTGGAAGTCCACGACGATGCTTTAGAGCCGGAGGATATGACCATTGGGCGCTGGGTGGATGTCGGGTCGTTCAGAATATTTGACACCTGGATGAGCTTTCCTGCCGGACGTACCAGTGCCGAGGCCTGGAAGGATCCGCAAGCCAAGGAGGACTTCGTTATCCGCAGTTACAGAATTGACGCCGCCGTGACCAGCGGCGCGGAATTGAACGCCACGGCGCGCCTCGATTTGGAGGCGCGTTTGGCGGGCCAGAGCGTGCTGATCTTCGACCTGGATGCCAATTTGCGACTCGAATCCATCAAGGATTCCGGCAACAATACGCTCGCGTTTTATCAGTCGCGAGAAACAAAAGACCGCAACCAGTCCTACGGCGATTATGTAGCGGTGATTCTTAGAGAGCCTCTTGCTGTTGGAACTCCCTTGTCGCTCGATTTTCGCTACGGCGGAAAACGCGCGATTCGCAAAGCTGGCACAGGAAATTATTTCTGTGAGAGCTCCGGCTGGTATCCCGAGCGGCCGAACAGTTTTTCTGCGCGCGCCGATTTCGATCTTACATTTCATAGTCCGAAGAATGCGGTGCTGGTGGCCACCGGAGAGAAAACCAGCGACACGCTCGATGGCGGCACCAGGATCACGACTTGGAAGAGCGAGATTCCGCTGGCCGTGGCGGGATTCGCCTACGGTGACTACAAAGTCACAAATGACAAAGCGGGAGACGTGGTAATCGATATTTATGCCAACCGCTCGCCCGACGATGTGATGACCCAAGTACAGCGCTACTTTGAGGAAGGCCCGGGCGCGCAACAGGCCGCCGTGGGTTCCATGTCGCCTTCCATCATGGCCAAAACGATGGGGACGGAGATCGCCAACGCCGTGCGTGTCTATTCGGCGTGGTATGGTCCTTTTCCCTACAAGCACATCTCCGTCACCAGCCTGCCGATCAGCTATTCCTACGGACAAGGGTGGCCGGGGCTCCTGTATCTGTGGTCCGGCTCGTTTTTGGATTCCACGCAACGCAATGCCATCGGCATTCACGATCAAACCGCGGTTACGGACTTTTTCCGGGGCCACGAGACCTCCCACCAGTGGTGGGGCCACCGCGTGGGCTGGAAGAGCTACCACGACCAGTGGCTTTCTGAAGGCTTTGCTGAATTTTCAGGCAACTTGTACGTCGAGTATCGCCAAAATATGAAGGAGTACTTGAGCGGCTGGAGGAAGGAAAAAGAGACGCTGCGCAAGAGCGACCTCAATGGACACAAGGTGGAGGATCTCGGCCCGATTTGGATGGGGCAGCGAATCCGCTCGTCGGTCACCAACGGGGGCTCCTACCAGGACTTGATCTATTCAAAAGGCGGCTACGTCCTGCAGATGCTGCGTATGCAGATGATGAACCCGCGCGACCAGGACCCCGATCATGCGTTCAAGGAAATGATGCAGGACTATTGCAAAACATTCGACAACAAGGCAGCGTCCACGGAGGATTTCAAATCGATCGTGGACAAACACATGACCCACGGCATGGATCTCGAGGGAAACCACAAGATGGAGTGGTTCTTCAACCAGTACGTCTATGGGACGGGCGAGGCACAGTACACGTTCCGCTCTACGTCGGAAGCCACGGCGGACGGGAAGACGCACATCAAGGGAGAAATTGCTCGCGCGGGAGTTTCTGGCACTTGGAAGGATGCGGTGCCCCTCTATGCGCATATCGGAGATAAGACGGTAAAAATGGGATTGATCCCCGTGACCCATGCTAACGAGCCGTTCGATTTTCTAATCCCCGGCAAAATCGATCGTGTATCGATCAACGACTTCGAAGATTTGTTGGCGGAAGTGAAGCAATAGCGGACCACAGCCGGCCTTCTTTGCGGACCGGCTTTTGGTCGCGAAATCTCAGGACTTGGCGCGCGGGATAAAGCGAAGCGCCAGAGAGTTCATGCAATAGCGCAGGCCGGTGGGTTTAGGTCCGTCGTCAAAGACGTGGCCGAGATGGGCTTCGCAAAGGACGCAAGTCACTTCGTCGCGGCGCATTCCAAAACTCAAATCAATTTTGGTTACAACGTTTTCTCTGGCGACGGGCGCCCAGAAACTAGGCCAGCCTGTGCCGGAGTCGAATTTCGTCTCGGAACTGAAGAGCGCGTTGCCGCAGCATACACAGCGGTAAAGGCCCGGCTCGTGGTTGTTGTAGTAGGCGCCGCTGAAGGCCCGCTCCGTGTCGGCTTTGCGCGTAACGTCAAATTCGTCCGAACTGAGCGAGCGGCGCCACTCAGCATCGCTCTTGGTCACCTTGGCCGCGGACTCCACGCGCAATCGCGTTCCGTCGTCAGCGAATTTTACAATTTGCACCGGAGCAGTAGCGGCCTTTGCGGGTTTGTCATCGGCAAGCGCGAAACGGCAGGCGCGCTGAACGCCGATGAGCAGACCGTAGGCGCCAATAGTTGCGCCAGTGAAAATGAAGCCACGACGGGTCAGGTCGTTCATCTTAGGAACCTTCCGAGGCACATCGGCCTGCTGGATTTCTCGCCGTCGATCGCGGTCAGTCTCCCGTCAGTGACGGCGCGGGCAGCAGTGGCAGGCGCTTGGGCTCCCCACGCGCACCGCGCACTTCCAGGTCATCGAAGAGAAGCGAAGGAGCCACGAGCGAAGCGGGCAAACCGCTTTGGGCCGAGCCGAACGCACCGAGCGCCGTTCCGGCGAAGCCTGATTGCTGGTTCTGCATGTAGTTATAAACGAAGTCGTCGTCGCCGATGCCTCCGAGGTTTCGCAGCATGCGCGTGTTCAGGCCGATGAGGCGCGCTCCTCGAACCATCTCTTCGCGTCCGTCCTCCGGGTAGATTTTGTAGACAATGAGGGGCAGCCGGTCGCCAGTCCCCGCGCCGCCGCCAAAGCTCGCGAGCAATTCCGAAAAGTCATCCTGGTGAAGCAAGCTGATGGAAGGATTGTCCATCTCACGGACCACCAGGCAGTACGGCAACTTTTCCGAGCGGCATTCGTCGAGGAACTTTTTCTTCAGATCGGCAGGCGACTGTGTCTCGGTCGATTTGAAAAACAGATTGCTCATCGCAGGCTTGGTGTCGAAGAACGCCGAGCGGCCGTGACCGTTGGACATGTCGGAATCCGGCCCGGGCCGGCGGGACATCAGCAACTCTTTGACGTTGCCGCCATCCACCACGGTCACTTTTTGCGCGCGCACGCCATCTTCATCGACGGTGTAGGAACCCAGCAGGGGTGTTCCGTGAAATTCCTTTGCGGCGGGATCGTCCACCAAAGAGACGCTTCCCGGCAAAACGCGCGTGCCCATGCGGCCGACCCAGTCGCTCTTTCCGCCAAGCCCGGTGAGAAGTTGCTCCATCACCGGCGTGAAGGAAACAGGCGGGCGAGCGCCATTGATCGCCGGAGTCAGCACTTGCGCCAGGAGTGGAGCGGCGGCTCGGGCTTCAAACAGCACTGGCCCGTTGTAGTCCTGCGCTGGAAGTGCCGCGCGCATGGCCATCAGCTCGCTGCCGGTCACGTTCAAGGCCTTCTGAACGGCATCGACGCTCGGCAGATCGGCAGGTTTCCGGGCGTAGGAGGCGTACAGATGATTAACCTGCACACCATCGTCGGCCAGCGTGTTCATGCCCGCTTCGATGGCCGCGTAGCAACGGTTCGTGCGGATTTCCGTGCCCTCGCTGGTGAGCAAGTATTCCGTGGCATAGACCAGATAGTAGGTCACGCGCGATTCGTAGATTTGCGGGAATGCGCGAAGAGCAGCAGAGGAGTCGCGGGCTTCCTGTTCCCAGTGGCGATTGCTCCAGTCCGGAACGACCAGCGGTTCGATGAGTTCGAGCGGCTCGGCCTTGGCAAAATCATCGATGTCGGATTGCCGCGCGAGGCTGCTCAAGTAGGCCTGTTTGCGGGAATAGGTTTCGACGGCTTCCTTGAAAGCCTGGTCGGTGGCGATCCACAGATCCTGGCGCAGAGAATCGTAGTCGCGGTCGATGCCGACAGAGCCGGTCGGACCGATAAATCCGCGGAATCCGTCGTCGCTGATGAAATTGGAGCTGTCGAGTTTGTAGTCGCCAATGCGCGCTTGCACGTCCATGAAGCGATTGCGCGTGTGGTTGGAGGAGATTAACGCGCCAAATTCGGCCACGACTTCGCGCACGTCGAGATCGAGCAAATGGTATTCGACGTAGTAAGGTCGTTGAGGCTGCGGCGTCCCGGGGATTTGCAGCTCCAGCCGGGTTTTCGAGCGCGCCATTTCGTCCCGCATAGCTTCTAGGGTGTGATCATTGTCCTTGGCAGCCTGGGCCTGGACGGAGATGCCAGAACCTAGGGCCGCGGCGAGAATCGTGAGTCCAGCAAATGCGCGGGCGCGCCTCACTGTGGGCCTCCCGTCTTGACGGGATCATGCGCGGGCGGCGGCAGAATCGGGGGCCGGTCCGTGGAAGTCTCTTTCTTCTGCACTTCCAGCTCGGATGTGAGAATAGCGGGCGAGGCCGCCGAAACCGGTACGGAGCCGGACTCCGCGCCGCAGTAGCCGTTGAATACTTCCGTGGTATCGCCTGTGGCCACGATTTTCGTGAGCGCGGCCAGCGGCGTTCCGACGATATCGACGCCCCGCACTAATTCATCCGGGCGGCCGTCGGCAAACACTTTGTAGACCACCAGCGGGAGGACTTGAAAGGCTTGCGGCTGCCCGCGCCCTGTGAAAGTGAAACCGCCGGCGATGTCGTCAATCAGCAGGCCGAAAGGTTTTCCCTGCTCTTTGATGAGCTCGATCAGCTTCGTGCGCAGTTGCGCGTTCGTGACGGTCTTGCTGCTTTCCACAATCAGATTGCCTTGGCGGGAAACCGGAGTCGCGCCAAGCTGACGGCGTCCGTGGCCGTTGGAAATGGGGAAACCCACGAGCGGCGAACGCGACATCTCAAAATTCTTTAAGACTCCATGATCCACAAGCGTTACGCGTTGCGCCGGAACGCCCTCGTCATCGAACTGGTAGTAGCCCAGCAGGTCATCGGACCCGAGCTTCTTCTTCGTAGTGTCATCCACGATGCTCAGGAAACTCGGCAGGATGGATTCGTCGACCTTTTTCGCAAAAGTCTGGCCTTCGGCGGCATCTTTTTGCCGGTGGCCTTCGGCGCGGTGTCCAAAAACTTCGTGGAAAAAGACGGCAGCGGCGCGGCCGGTCAGCAGTGCCGGTCCAACCGATGGCTCGTTAATGGGTGCCGCAACGAGTCCTTCAAGTTCCTTGCGCATGGTGCCCTGCGCGGCGGAGACGGCTTTGTCGTCCGGCGCGTCTGCGGGATTGACCCAGTCAAAATTGTAGTAGCGGTCGATGTCCATTCCGTCCGGTGCCTTGCCCTGGATGAACAACTCGAGGCGGTAACGGATCTGGCCGAATTGCAGCTGGGTTCCTTCGCTGGTGACCTGGAAGACGTTCTGGGCTTGCGCTGTGAAGGTGACAATCGAATTAATAATCGCCGCGGATTCCCTGAACGCGTGGGTATAGGCACGGACTCTTTCTTCCCAAGGTTTGCGGTCCAGCGCAAAAGAAACCTGCGGGCCAATGTAGGTGTGCGGCTGCTCGTGAGAGAAATCGGGCGCACGGTTTTCGACCGAATCCACTTTTACTTCTTTGCCCGTCTTGATCTTGATGAGGGCTTCCGCGGCGGCGCGGTATTGGCCGTCGGTCTCCAGCCACACGGCGCGGCGGAGAACGCCGGGATCATCATCGAGTGGAACAGGTTTGCCCGGGCCGGCGGTGGTCTGCGTCCGTTCGCCAACCTTATGGGTGTCATCCGTTTCGTAGCTGCCCGTGCGCACGGAAACTTCCAGCCAGCGGTTGCGCGCCTCGCCGCTATTGAGGAGCGCGCCGTTTGACCCGGAGACATCGGCGCGTTGCGTATCCGTGATGGTGTAGCCGAGGTAGTACGCGGGGGGGTCCTGCGCTCGGAGCGTCTTCATGGAGCGCTCGAGTTCGGCCTGGAGCGCCGCGAGCAGCGGAGACTTCTTGGCCTGCGCATCAGGGGGTGGCGCAGCCTGCGTCACCGGCGCCGTGATGGGCGTTAGGGAAGCCACCAAGCCCAGAGCGCACAAAAGAGAACCTAGGTGATAACGGACAGAAATTTTCAAGGATTGCCTCACTTGCAGTTAGACGGAACCACCAAACATCCAGTGTACGCTACCGCGGGTAACGGCACAAAATGCAGGAGTCAACGAGTCAACGCGTCCCTTTTATAGGGTCACACTAGTCTGACGGCTGCGAGCCCTAGCAAGTTGCATGGGACCCCAAGCAGCGAACTTCGGCTGCGACATGCAGTCAGAGCGAAAGAAAAGAGGATGCTCTTGTGCACCCCAAGTCAGCAGCCAACGTCTAACCGCAGTTCGTCGGATTCGTTTTGCAGGGATTCGTCGGGACGGGAGCGGGGGTGTGACGGGTCGCCAGGACTGCAAAGACCACCACGGGAACCACCGCGATGAAGCCTATGGTAAAGCCCAATCCCTTGCCAATGTGCCCGGCGTTTAGGAGACCGCTACCCGGTCGGGGTTCCACGGTCGTGTCCTTGCTTGCCGTGACCAGCAGGTCCAGGGGTGCTTGCGTTGGCGGTGCCGGTGCGGAGTTGTCCCCGTTGCGCAGGTTGGTCATCTGGCCGGCTTTCAAGATTACGCAAACGCCTGCCAGGTTGCAGACGCGCACAGAGCCTTCGTAAGCGATCACGTTCATCACGTTGTTTTCATAACCCACGTAAAAATCCGTGCCAACAACACCGGCCACACCCGCGGCGGTGTGCACTTCAAATTTGCCGTCGGATTTTGCAATCTTTGCTGCTTGCGTGCGCAGCTTTCCGTAAGCCAGCTCGAGATCTGTTTGCTGCGCGCCGGCGTCGTGTTTTACAACTTTCATCGACGAATCCGATCCCACGTTCAAAACCGACCCGTCATCCAGAGCGATTCGTGCGCGTCCATCGACCTTGGTGTTTACCAGGTCCCGCCATTCGACGATCGATTTGGCGGAAGCGTCAAGGGTCTTGGAGCCCCGCGCAATACTCACCGCAGGGATTAGGCGAGCAACTACGCCGGCTCGCTGTCCGTCGGCCTGAGGCGCGGCAGAAATGTTCGCGGGAATGGCCACGGCCAGCGAAAGCCAAAGAGCCAGGCCAAGTGCAACGGGGGACTTCGTATTCATACCGACTCTCCTAGAAAGATCGCCGTGATCTGGGTTGTCTATTGTTGTTACTGGAGAGCATTAGGCCTGTCAATTGGAAACCCTGCGGAGCTTGCGCAGTCGCTACATTCCTGATTGAACACCCCCGTGCAGTTCGACCGTCGAGGCCCGCTTCGCTATCGAGCCGTGCCGCCGGTCTTGTAGAGGAGCCTCACTCCGGGCAGTGGAAAGAGCGGCGGCCATGTCATCGTGCGGGCCGTTCCCCGGTGCTGAAACGTTCCGGCCTCCCCAGAGATGGCTTCGAGAAGGTGGGTTTCGGAGTCGCCGAGCAGGGTCGGCGGCGAGAAAAGTTTAGCAAGGAGGGCCATCGTGGGAGCGGTAAAAGGGTTCTGTTGTTTGCTCGCGCACGCACCCTGCGCTCCGGACTTGCCAGCGCCCGAGCCCAGCGCCAAACTTCTAGTATGCGTGCTCTGGTCGCGATTCTCGTTTCTTGTGCTCTTTTGTTTGGCGTCTATCACTACTATTTCAAGAAGATGCCGGTGACCGATGAAGGCACGGCCCCGACGCAAGCCATCAGCCTCACTGGCGTCCGCGGCGATCTTTTACAGATTGCCCAGGGGGAGCGGGGCTACATCGCGCAGAACGGCCATTGCGTTCCGCTCGACGAGCTCATTTCCTCGAACTCCCTGGCTATGTCGCGTACGGAGCGGGACGGCTATGCTTATTCCGTGGAGTGTTCTGGTGGGGACTTCAGCGTCACGGCAGGTCACGCTGCAGCCGCCGCGGGTTCGCCTGTCCGCTATCCCACGCTCGCGATTGACCAGAATATGCAAATCCGCGAAGTGCACTGAAAATCCAACGAAGAGGACCGGGCCCAAAGCGGAATCTCTCCGGGCTTTCCTTAAGCGGGCGTCGCTCTACCGTTACGGCGTGCGCTTTTGATCCGCCACCAGAACGCCGGCTTCGGCGTAGTTCGTTGCCGGGACGTCGTGAAATGACACGTGAATGTTTTCACGTTTCGCGCGGCCATCCTCAATCAGGGCCGCGGTGATACGTTCGGCGATTTTGCGTTTCATCTCCGGCGTCCGACCATCGACCCAGGTAATCTGTACATGCGGCATGTCGCTTCCTCCTTAGAACGGACGATCTCAGAATCTTGCACGCAAGACGGAGGCATTGTACCGAGCTTTGTGGCTCGCGCGCCCTGGAATGGCCCCATCGCGACGCGCCAAGCATGGCGCCCCCCTGTGTTAGTATTAAGGACCGATGCATTCCGCCATTCCTCACCTGATCGAACTGCAGCGTGTCGACCACCTGATTGTCGCGGTGCGCACCGAGATTGAGACTTTTCCCAAGCGCGTTCGTGAAGCGGACGCCAAGCTGAGCGGCGCGCGCACAGCCGTTGCGGCCGCTCGAGAGCGCCTCGTCAACAGTCAAAAAGACCGCAAGAAATTCGAGCTGGACGTGCAGCAGTGGAAGGACCGCGCGAAGAAATACCGCGACCAGAGCGGCGCCGTCAAAACCAACGAAGCCTACAAAGCCCTGCAGCACGAGATTGCCAACGCCGAAGCGGAAGTGGCCAAAGCCGAAGACGCGCAGCTCGAAGTGATGATGGCTAGCGAAGAAGCGGAACGCCGCGTCCGGCATGCGGAAGCGAATCTGAAGGAAGACGAAACGGCAGTCACCAAAGAGAGAAAAGTAATCGAAACCTTGCAAGCCGAGAAAAAGCAACAGCTCGATTCGTTGCTAGCGGAACGCGAGCGCGCCCTGGCTCCGATTCCCGAAGATCTGCGTGAACTCTATACGCGCATCGCCAAACGTCATCATGGCGCGGGCCTCGCCGAAGCCCGCGATGGGCAATGCCGCGGATGTGGCATGCGTGTCCTGCCGCATACTTTGCAGGAGCTTCGACGTGATCCCAATGAAGAGATTTACCGCTGCGAGTCTTGTGGCCTGATCCTGTACACTTTGGAGCCCGTTCCTGTTCCGGGCTCTGCTTCCGGCTCGGAGCGCGCCGCTTCTTCCGCCGTCAACCATTCCTGATGCCACGCCTTCCAAAATCTACTCGCGCTGCCGGCGACGTTCTCTTCGAAGACTCGCTCGAGGAGCAAAAAACGACGCCGGCCCATCAAGCCAATATTGATGGCGCGGCGCGCGGGAATCCTGGACCAGCTTCCTATGGGGTGATCATTCGCGATGGGGGCGGCGAGCTGGTCGCCAAGTTAAAGAAATATATTGGTCGGATGACGAACAATGTCGCCGAATACTATGCTCTGATCGCGGCGCTTGACTACGCGGAGTCGCACGGCATCCGCTCATTGCGCGTGGAGAGCGATTCCGAGCTGATGGTCAAGCAGATGCAGGGGCAGTACAAAGTGAAGAGCGAGGATCTGCGGCCGCTTTTCGAACGCGCGAAGAAAATGTCGATGGGCTTCCAGTCGTTCCGGATCGATCACATCTACCGCGAACAAAACCGCGAAGCGGATGCGCTGGCCAACGAGGCGCTGGATGAAACGTCCGGCGTACCCGGTGCTGCCGGAGCGCCTGCCAAAGCTGTGGCGCCCGACGCCAAACCCGGGCCGCGCTGGATTCAGGCGCGATTCCGCAGCGGGATTCTTTACCCGCTGGAAGATATCGATCTCCCCGACGGCACCGAAGTGCAAATCGTGCTTCGTCCTCTGAAGCGTCAGACGCCCACAAAATAGCGAACCGGTTTTTTTATTTCAGGGCGTAAGAGCGATACAGCGTATCGCGTTGCGCGGGGACGAATCCCGCATCGGAAATGATGCGGCGAAGTTCGTTTTCGTTAGTGCGGTTCTTTACGCCGGCGGCGAACACCACGTTTTCTTCAATGAGGATGCTGCCGACGTCGTCGGCGCCGAACTGCAGGCCTACTTGGCAGACTTTGATGCCGGGCGTCAGCCAGCTCGATTGGATGTGATCAATGTTGTCGAGGTACAGTCGGCTCACGGCGAGAGTTTTCAAATAATCGACCGCCGTGGTTTCCTGCACTTTTTTTCCGAGGGCGGTGTTTTCTGCCGCGAACATCCAGGGGATAAACGCCGTGAACCCGCCAGTGTCTTCCTGAATGCGGCGCAGTCTTTCAAGGTGATTTACACGGTGGCGGAGCTCTTCGCCGCAGCCGAACATCATCGTCGCGGTGGTGCGCAGGCCGAGCGAATGCGCGACGCGGTGGACTTCCTCCCAATCGTCGCTGGTGCACTTCAAGCGGGCAATTTTCCCGCGGATTTCGTCGTCGAGAATTTCCGCGCCGCCGCCGGGGATAGACTGCAGTCCGGCGTCCATCAAGCGCTGAATCGTTTCGCGGACGCTTAGTTCACTCACCTCCGCGATGCACAAGATTTCTGGCGCGGAAAAACAGTGCAGATGCACTTGCGGAAAGCGCGCCTTGAGCGAGCGAAGAAGATTTTCGTAATAGCCGATCTGCAGGTCCGGGTGCAGGCCGCCTTGCAGCAAGATTCCGGTGCCTCCGAGCTCGAGCATTTCTTCGATTTTTTCGTAGATGGTTTCGAAAGAGAGGATGTATCCGTCTTTTGCTCCTAGCGGGCGGTAGAAGGCGCAGAACGAACAGTACTCGGTGCAGAAGTTTGTGTAGTTGATGTTGCGGTCGATCTGGTAGGTCACCACGCGCGGATCGTTTTTTTTCAGGCGCATCTGGTGCCCGGCCATGCCGAGGCCTATCAGGTCATCGGATTCGAGCATTTCGAGCGCTTCTTGTTTGGTCAGTCCCACTTTTTTCCTTCGCGTCCTGGCGTTCTTATTCTAAGGGATGCGCTGCTTAAACTCTAATGGCCACCGCCAGCGGGCACGGGAGGTCATGCCCCTACTTCACCGAGAGGGCTTCTGTTGTCGCCGAGGCCCAGGTAATTTTTTTGTCTCCGGCAATCAGCCCCAAGTTCGCGGCTTCCTGGAAATAGCGTTCCAGGCCGCGGCGGTTTTCTTCCCCGAGAGAAAAGTCGATGTTGTCGCGCAAGTAGGACTCCAGGGCTGGTTGCGGCAACTCTAGCTCGCGAGCAGCTTCAAGACTGATGGCCGCGAGCTGGGTTAGGCCGAAGTTGCGGGATGCGGAGAAATCCGCGAGCACCTCCGGAGTAACAACCTCGGGCCTGGCAGCCCAGACGGCCATGACCGCCGGAAGGCTTGAGAATTTGCGCCATTCGCCGACCACGTCGTAGACATGAAAAATCTCGGCGCTCGTGATTCCCAGCGCCGCTGCTTGGCAAATCGCACGTCCTTGTGGGTCGACCGTACTGTGGCGCTCGATAGCCATCGAAATGCGCAGCGCGGGATCGCCGATGAGCATCGCGGCGTCCGCTCTCCCGAGCATCGCGCTTACATCGGGTTCCGTTTCAAAAAACTCAGGATCGATCTTCCAGTGTCGGGCGGCCAGAATTCGCGTCAGCGCTTGCGTGCTGCGCGAACTACTGTCCAGCGCAACGCTGCGCACCTGTTCGATAGGCTTCCGCGAGAGAATCAACAGGCTTCGCACGCGATTCTGAGAGGCGATCGCCAAGTCCGGCAGCACGACCAAACCGGGGATGCGCTGATATTCAATGGCGGGAATGATGGCGATGTCGGCAGCGCCGGCGCGCATCGCTTCCGCGCATTGCGAGGGCACGGTGAATGACAAGTCGTACTTCCCGGCAAGCGGCCCGTTCGTAAAGCCCCACACCAGCGGCGCGGTGTTTAAGTACTGCACGATCGATATGCGAAGTTTTTGCACGTTTCTAGATTCTCGCGATTTCATCCACGTAGTTGCAAGTATAGCAGACAGGATTTTCCTCCGCGCCAACCGTCTTTTGTTGTAAAACGTTTCTTCCTTTCGGAGGCGCTGAACATGCTGAAAGTTTTTCGTTTTTGGTCGGTGCTATGTCTCCTGGCTCTGCCCTCGATTTGTAAGGCGCATCCCGATGCGTCCCAGACGCCTTCCATCAGCGAGAAAACCGCGGGCACGAAGGAGTTTCCCGGCTATTTCAATCTTTTTTGGGACGCCAAGCAGGGCAGGCTGTGGCTCGAAATCGACAAGTGGGGTGCGGAATTCCTTTACCAGAGCGGCCTCCCGGCGGGCCTCGGCTCAAATGACATCGGCCTCGACCGCGGCCAGCTCGGCAAAACGGGCATCGTCCGTTTTGAACGCAGCGGCCCGAAGGTTTTGCTGATTGAGGAGAATCTCGGATATCGCGCGGTGAGCAGCGACGCGGACGAGCTGCGCGCCGTGCGCGACTCTTTCGCGGAGTCGGCGCTTTGGGGCTTCACCATTGCCGCCGAGGAAAACGGTCATGCCCTGGTCGACGCCACGGAATTTTTCTTGCGCGACGCTCACGGCATTCCCGCGACACTTCGCCGTACGAAGCAGGGCGCCTACAAGCTGGATGCCTCGCGGTGCGCCATCTATCTTCCGCGCACGAACAGCTTTCCCCGCAACACCGAAGTCGAAGCCACACTGACTTTTGCCGGCGACGAGCCGGGGTCCTGGGTGCGCGAGGTCACGCCCTCGCCCGAGTCCATCACCGTTCGCGAACATCACTCCTTCGTCGAGCTTCCCCCTCCGGGGTACAAGCCGCGCGTTTATGATCCGCGCTCCAGCTTTTTCGGAATCGCGTACTTGGATTATGCAACGCCGGTGAGTGAACCTATCGTCAAACGCTTTGCCGCGCGACACCGACTCGAGAAAAAAGATCCCAACGCGGCGGTGAGCGAACCGGTCCAGCCCATCATTTACTATCTTGATCGCGGCGCGCCCGAGCCGATTCGCTCCGCGCTGCTCGAAGGTGCGCGCTGGTGGAATCAGGCGTTTGAAGCCGCCGGGTACAAGAACGCCTTTCAGGTCAAGCTCATGCCCGAAGGCGAGGACCTGATGGATTTGCGCTACAACGTCATCCAGTGGGTGCATCGCGCCACGCGCGGATGGTCTTATGGCGCGGCGGTCATCGATCCGCGAACCGGAGAAATCATAAAAGGTCACGTCACCCTCGGCTCGCTTCGCGTGCGCCAGGATTATCTGATCGCCGAAGGTCTGCTGGCCCCGTATGAAAAGGGCAAGCCGGTTTCACCAAAAATGATGGAGATGGCGCTCGCGCGGCTGCGCCAACTTGCCGCGCATGAAGTCGGCCACACCCTCGGCCTGATGCACAACTATTCGGCCAGCACCGTCAATCGATCGTCCGTGATGGATTACCCTCCGCCGCTCGTGAAGCTTTCCGCCGACGGCGCGCCCGATCTTTCCGATGCTTACGCCACGGGCATCGGCGAGTGGGACAAAGTGTCCATCACCTGGGGCTATAGCGATTTCGCGCCGGGCGCCGACGAGCATGCCGCACTGGAGAAAACCCTGATCGATGCATTCGGCCGCGGACTTCGCTATCTCACCGACCAAGACGCCCGCCCCGCCGGTTCTTCCAGCAGCGTTGCGCATCTTTGGGATAGCGGATCGAACGCCGTCGACGAGTTAAACCGCATCATGCAGGTTCGCGCTGCTGCCTTGCGCCGCCTTGGCGAAAACAATGTTCGCGAGGGCACGCCGCTCGCGGCCATCGAAGACGTTTTGGCGCCCATCTACATGTACCATCGCTACCAGGTGGAAGCCGCGAGTAAGCTTGTCGGAGGAATGGACTACACGTTTGCCCTGCGCGGCGACGGAGAAGTTCCCACGCAAATCGTCGCGCCCGCTGAACAGCGGCGCGCTCTGGCCGCTGTGCTCGCCACGCTCAAACCGGAAACGCTGGCCCTGCCCGAAGCGCTTCTCAAGATCATCCCGCCGCGTCCGCCGGAATACCCACGCGATCGCGAAGATTTCAAGATTCACACCAGCCCGGCATTTGACGCGCTGGCTCCCGCGGAGTCCGCCGCCCAGCACACCCTGCAGTTTCTGTTCAATGCCGAGCGCGCCGCGCGACTCGTCGAATTCCATGCCCGCAACCCGGAAAATCCCGGCCTTTACGACGTCCTGGAAGCCGTACTGGCCGCCACCTGGAAATCGCCTCACCGATCCGGCTATAACCAACAGATCGCCTTGACGGTGGACAACGTCGTTCTCTATGACCTTATGACCCTCGCTGCCAACGACCACGCCACCGGTGAAGTCCGCGGCATCGCTTCGCTCAAACTTCATGAACTCCACGACTGGCTCGCTACCCAGCCGGGAGGGATGGCCATCTCTGATAAGGCGCACATCTTCTTCACCCGGCAGCGGATCGAGCTCTTTGAAAAAGATCCCAAGCGCATGGACCTGACCGCGCCCGTCGAACCGCCCGACGGCCCACCCATCGGGAGCCTGGGCTCGCTAGATTGCGATTGGCAGCCGTAGGGAGGCAACTCCTTTCAAATCAATGAGAACCCCGACCTGCTGTAAGCGATGAGCAGGAGGCGGGGGCTTGCCTAGCGCCGATGCGCGGTCTTCTGGCCAAGCATTTTTCCTAATTCATCAAACCGCTGGAGGTCTTGATCGTCTATGTAGGAAGGAGGGTTTGTCCATGAAATCGCGCCTTGGGTTTGTTCTGCAGCTGGTGACCGCCGCGTGCGGATTCTACGCCCTGACTGTTCTGGCTCGGGCCCAGGATGCGCCCGCTCCTCCGGCGCCGCCCGCCCCTTCCTCTTCCGTTCTTGTCGCACCAGCTCCTCCTCTGCCGCCGAGCGCTCCGTTCTACGCTGCAGCAGCTACCGCGCCGGCCGCACCGGCCGCTCCGCCAATGCCCCCCATGCCCGCAATCCCGGCGGCTCCTGCTGTTCCAGCCCTTCCGGCAGAGCCCGGTTGGTTCGCTGGGGATCGTCGACATTCGTTCGGCATGTCCGGCGGCCGTCGCGAGCCTGCGTCGGATTGCTCCGACCTCCATGTTCGATTCGACGACAGGGATGCCGTTATGGAATCGGAAGAGCGCACGGTAACCAAGGCCGAGGCCCCCACTCTGAGCGTTCGCCCGCACAAAAACGGGGGCGTGCAGGTCCAAGGCTGGGACAAGGACTCCTATTCCGTGAGGGCCTGCAAGTTCGCTTCAAATGAAGACGGAGGCGCACAGCGCATGTTGGCGCAGATGACGCTTTCTATCCGCAACGGCGAGGTCTCCACAAACGGACCAAGCGAGGACGGCGAATGGACGATCTATCTGCTGATTCGCGCGCCCAAAGCGTCGGTCATTGATCTGGAGACCGCCAACGGCCCGCTTTCTCTTTACAGCGTGGACGGCAAATTGACGGCCCACGCCACAAACGGCCCGATCACTTTGCACGATTTTTCCGGTGATGCCGAAATCCGAGCGGCGAATGGCCCCATCAGCATCACCGGAAGCAGCGGCAACGTGCGCATCCACACGGAGAATGGCCCGATCTCCATCAACCTGAAAGGGACGTTGTGGAGCGGAACGGGCTTGACCGCCGATGCGCAGAACGGTCCTCTGACGCTTTCCGTTCCGTCCGACTACAAGTCCAGCTTCAGCGTGGAATCGCGGAATTATTCCCCCATGAATTGCAAGGCCAGCATATGCGATAACGCGCGGAAAACCTGGGACGACAACCATCGCCGCATCGAATTTGGCAGCTCGCCAGCGATGATCCGTCTTTCGACCGTAAACGGCCCGGTTTCGATCCAGTCTTCCCGCGAAGAAATGTAACTCTGGCTTTTTGCGCGCTTGCCCGGAGCGCCTCCGAAGGTCGCTGGCGCACGGTACTAGCTCATACCGCATCCCGCGAAGATGGACGCGCTAGAGCTCTTGCGGATAAGATTCAGCGCATGATTCCCGAAGCGCGCGTGGCCCAGCCGGTCACCGCATCAGAAGCCGCGCAGCTGGCGCGCGAAATGTTCGGCCTCGATGCCGCCGCCAAGTCGCTTCCCGGCGAGTACGACGACAATTTTCATCTGTCAACTAGCCAGGGTCGTGAATTTGTCCTGAAAGTTATGCATCCCGCGAGGGAGCCGTCTTTCGTCCGGATGCAGTGCCAGGCGCTCGAACACTTAGCCAAACGCGCGCCCCATCTCTCGCTTCCGCGCGTTTGCCTACGGCCAAACGGCGATGCCCACGCGTTTCGGACGCTCCTGGATGGAACGAAGCGTCTCCTGTGGTTACTTAGCTATGTCCCAGGAACGGTCCTCGCCAAAGTAAATCCGCGCACAACGGAGTTGTTCGGCAGCCTCGGCCAGTTTCTCGGTGAGGTGGATGCCGCTCTGGCGGATTTTTCTCATCCGGCCGCGCATCGGGAGTTGAAATGGGATCTCGCTCGCTCCGGCTGGATTCGAGATTATCTGCGCTACATTGGCGATTCCGGTCGCCGGGCGCTCGTTGAACGGTTTCTTGGGCTATACGAATCGGACGTGGTTCCAGCACTTCCCTCGCTGCGCCGCAGCGTCATTTATGGTGATGCCAACGATTACAACGTGCTGGTCAGTTCCCCCTGGCCGCAGCCGCGAAAAGTAGTCAGCGTGATCGATTTCGGAGACATGCACCATGGTCTGACCGTTTCCGAGGTGGCCATTGCCGCCGCGTACGCGATGCTTGGCGAGTGCGACCCGCTGCGCGCGGCCAGCGCTGTGGTCGGCGGCTATCACCATGTTTTTCCCCTCGAAGAGGCCGAGATCGGCTTTCTCTACACACTCATCGGGATGCGGCTCGCCGTGAGCGTCACGAATTCCGCGCATCGCAAATCCGTGGTCCCCGAGGATCTTTACGTGACCATCAGTGAGGACCCCGCCTGGGAAGCGCTCGAGAAGCTTCGGTTGATTCATCCAAGATTCGCACTGTATACGTTTCGCGAGGCCTGCGGTTTGCGCGCGGTGCCACGCAGCGAAAAAGTACAGCAATGGCTGGCCTCCAGCGCGAACAGCGCAGCTTCCATTCTTGAGACGGATTTGCATACGGCTCCGAGTGTGATCTTTGATTTGAGCGTCGGCAGCCCATTCCTTGGTTCTGATCCTCGGGCGGGCGAATCTGACGACCTCAGCGAAGCCATCTTCCGCAAGATGAAGAGCGCGAATGCTTCCGTGGGGATTGGCCGTTACAACGAGGCGCGCTTGCTCTACACTTCGCCACTCTTCAGAGCCAGTGAGAATCCTACCGATGAGCGGCGAACCATTCATCTTGGGATAGACTTATTCGCCGCGCCCGGCACGCCGATCCGCGCCCCTCTCGAGGGCGTCGTTTACACGGTGGCCATCAACACCGCGCCGCTCGACTACGGCCCGCTCGTGATCCTTCGTCATGCAACCGGCGATGGAGTGGAGTTTTTCACGCTCTACGGGCACCTCTCGCGCGAAACATTTGACGCACTCCGGGTGGGGCAGCGCGTGGCGCGCGGCGAGCCCTTCGCCCGCATCGGCGACGCCCACGAAAACGGCGGCTGGGCGCCTCACCTTCATTTCCAGATTATTATCGACCTGCTGGATCACCGCTCCGATTTCCCCGGAGTTGCTTTGGCGTCACAACGCGCGGTGTGGACTTCGCTGTCGCCCGATCCCAATTTGCTACTCGGCATTCCGGCCGAGCGTTTCCCCCGGCAGGAACCGACGTCTCGAGAAACTCTTTCTGCTCGCCGCGAGTTCCTCGGAAGAAATCTCAGCATTTCCTATCATCAGCCGCTGAAGATCGTGCGGGGATGGAGGCAATACCTTTACGACGACGCCGGCCGCGCCTTTCTCGACGTTTATAACAACGTGCCCCTTGTCGGTCACAGCCACCCGCGCGTGGTCGAAGCTGTGCAGGAGCAACTTGCTCTCCTCAGCACCAACACGCGCTATCTTCACGACAACGTGAACCGCTACGCGCAGCGCCTCACCGAACTTCTACCTGAACCGCTCGGTGTCTGCTATTTCGTGAACTCCGGCAGCGAAGCGAACGAGCTCGCCCTGCGCCTGGCCCGCGCTCACACCGGCCGCGAAGACGTGATGGTCCTGGAGCACGCCTACCACGGCCACACCACGACGCTCATCGACATCAGCCCGTACAAATTTGATGGTCCCGGAGGGCGCGGCCGCAAGCCGTGGGTTCACGTCGCGCCAATTCCCGATGACTATCGCGGACCTTATCGGCGGGAGGATGCCGCGGCGGGAGCAAAATACGCGCAGTGTGTCGCGGAAATCTTAGAGAGCGGGCGCGCCGAAGGCCGTCACGTCGCAGCGTACATCGCTGAAACGCTGCCAAGTGTCGCCGGCCAAATTGTTTTTCCGCCCGGATATCTCAAAGAATCCTACAAGCACGTGCGCGCTGCCGGTGGGGTATGCGTCGCCGATGAAGTGCAAGTTGGTTTCGGCCGTCTCGGCACGCACTTCTGGGGATTCGAGACCCAAGGCGTCGTCCCGGACATTGTGGTGCTGGGCAAACCCATCGGAAACGCGTTCCCGCTGGCGGCCGTGGTCACCACTCGCGAAATCGCTCGAAGTTTCAACAACGGGATGGAGTTCTTCAGCACCTTTGGCGGAAATCCTGTGGCCTGCGCCGCGGGCCTCGCCGTTCTGACCGTACTCGAAGAAGAGCATCTCCAGCGAAACGCGCTGCGCGTCGGGCGGTACCTGATGGCCCGGATGAAAGCATTGGAAGGAAGGCACGCGCTGATCGGCGATGTGCGCGGCTCAGGATTGTTCCTGGGGTTGGATCTGGTGCGCAATCGCGAGACCCGCGATCCTGCAACTGCTGAAGCCTCCTACGTCGTCAACCGCCTGCGAGAGCGCGGCGTGCTTACCGGCACGGACGGCCCGTATCACAACGTCCTCAAGCTGCGTCCGCCGCTAATCTTTTCAGAAGCCGACGCCGATCTTTTTCTTGCGACCCTGGACGCCGTCCTAGCGGAAGACCCCGCGCAACCCAGCTGATCGCACAGATTCTCCTTTGCAGCGATGCGCTGGGGACATCCCGGTTATCTTGTGCCTAGGCTCGGCTCGCGATCGAGCCAGCCAGAATTTCTCATACTGAATTGCAAAGGGCGGTGGCTTCATGGCATAACTGGTTGGTCTAGAAGGATTCTGCCAAGAGGGAGCAACAGCCTTATACCCGCTCGCCGCTGTCCCCAAAAGCCCTTCGACGAAAAGGTCTCTGAACTCCCCAGCGTGAGGAATCCGAGGCAGCTGGACGACACGGTCGAACAATCCGGCTTGAACTCTTAGCAAGTTCTAGCTACGCTTTTTGATCTGGAGATGCAGGCCGGGCCGGCCAACTCCGGGTACGCTATTCAGTAAGGTGTTGTTATAACAGCACATACGGCGCGAATCATGTGCCCCTGATCCTGCATCTAAAGCCTGAGAGTATCGCAAAGGCTGATAGCAGCATCTAGATGGAAGTTAGCGAGAAGGACACACGCCGCGCTCTCAGCCCTTCCAGCAGCACATTACGGGGTTACAAAGACAAGATGGCACGTTCGCTTGTGATCGTTGAGTCGCCCGCAAAGGCGAAGACTATTAATAAGTACTTGGGGCGCAATTACCTCGTCAAGGCCTCCATTGGCCACGTGATGGATCTGCCCAAGAAAACGATCGGCATCCGTCTGCCCGGCGAAGAAGAAGGCACCGGCAAGAAAAAGAAGCGAGCCAAAAAGGGAGCGAAGAAAGTAAAAGAAAAGCCAGCCCGTCCGCCGATATCGCTGGACGACGAAAAAATCTTCGAGCCCACGCTGCAGATTATCGCTGGCAAAGGCAAGATCATCAACGATTTGCGCAAGGCTGCCAACGTCGCGGACGCCGTCTATCTGGCGGGCGACCCCGACCGTGAAGGAGAAGCGATCTCGGCGCACCTCGCCATGGTTTTGGCCAAACCGTCCAAGTATCCCGAGCAGGAGCCGAGCTTCCCGCGCTTCAAGAAAAAGGACGCCAAGGCCGAAGCGCTTGAAGAAGCAGTAAAAGACGAACCCAAGAAAGAAATTCCAGCAATCGACCCGAAGAAGATTTTCCGCGTTACCTTCAACGAAATCACGCCCAAGGCGATTCGCGCGGCCTTCGAGCATCCCAGGAAAGTCGACACGAATCTTGTCGACGCGCAGCAAGCCCGCCGCGTTCTCGACCGTATCGTAGGCTACAAAGTCTCCCCGCTTCTTTGGAATAAAGTTCGCCGCGGCCTTTCCGCTGGCCGCGTTCAAACGGTCGCTCTGCGTTTGATCGTCGAACGCGAACAGGAGATCCGCGCTTTCCTGCCGCAAGAGTATTGGACGATCCACGCCATGCTCGATGCCGGCCAGCCGCCGCTGTTCGAAGCCAAGCTTTTTAAGTACAAGGGCGAAGACCTCGAAGTCACCAACCAGGAAGCCGCGGATAAAGTTGTTTCCGCCGTGAGCAAAGCCAAGTGGCAGGTCGCCACCGTCACGCAAAGGGAAAAGAAGCGCAATCCGCCGCCACCGTTCACAACTTCCAAGCTGCAGCAAGCCGCCTACAACCGCCTTCGCTACACTGCCAAGCGCACGATGTCTCTCGCGCAGAAACTCTATGAAGGTGTCGAGCTTGGCGAAGAAGGCTCCGTCGCGCTCATCACCTACATGCGCACCGATTCCGTGCACGTCTCGAATGACGCCCTCGCGCAAGTGCGCGAACTGATCCCGGACCGTTTCGGCGCCAGCTATCTTCCCGAAAAGCCCAACTATTACAAGTCCAAGAAGGACGCGCAGGAAGCCCACGAAGCCGTGCGTCCGACGGACGCCATGCGCGCGCCGGAAGACGTCCGCAAGTATTTGGAAGATGATCTCTTCAAGCTGTACCAGTTGATCTGGCAGCGCTTTGTCGCTTCGCAAATGCTGCCCGCCATCTTCGACCAAACCACGATTGACATCAGTGCCGCCGACTACACCTTTCGCGCCACGGGTTCTGTCCAGAAATTCGACGGCTACCTCCGCGTCTACCAGATGCCCGTCGCCAACGCCGACCGCGAAGAGGACGAAAAGGACGACGAAGGCGAGGGCAAGTCGCTTCCGCGGGTTACCGAGGGCCAGACGCTTGTTCTTGACAAGATCCGTCCCGATCAGCATTTCACCGAGCCGCCGCCGCGCTACAACGACGCCACGCTAGTCAAGGAGCTCGAAGAAAAAGGCATCGGCCGCCCGTCGACTTACGCCTCGATCATCTCCACCATCGTCGAGCGCGAGTACGTTACAAAAGACCAAGGCCGCTTCTCGCCCACCATGCTCGGCGAACGCGTGAGCGTGCTGCTGGTAAGAAGTTTCGAAGACATTTTCGATGTCACGTTCACCGCGCGCCTGGAAGAAGAGCTCGATGAAATCGAAGAAGGCAAGCTCCCCTGGCGCGAAGCCGTAAAAGAGTTCTGGGAAAAATTCATCGTCGATCTCGATCGCGCCGAGGATGAGATGCTCTCCTACAAAGCGGGCATCCCCACCGGCAAGAAGTGCGAAAAGTGCGGCGAAGGCGAACTGCTCGAACGCATCAGCCGCCACGGTTTTTTCCTCGGCTGCTCGCGTTATCCCGATTGCGATTTTATTCAGGACCTCTCGCCCGAGCTTCCCGCGGACACCGGCGAACCGAAAATCGAGTATTGCGACAATTGCGGCAAGGAGATGGCCATCAAGCGCGGACGTTTCGGTGTTTTCCTGGCTTGCAAGGGTTATCCGGATTGCAAGACCACGCGGCGCTTGGTCGCAGGCACTCGCGTAGCGCACCAGCCGGACGAGCTGCTCGATGAAAAGTGCACGCTCTGCAGCAATGGTCTGGTCAAAAAGCACGGCCGCTTCGGCGAATTCATCGGCTGCACCGGCTATCCGAAGTGCAAGTACACGCGCCCCATCACCATGGGCATCAAGTGTCCCAAGTGCCAGGAAGGCGAATTCGTCCGCCGCGGCAGCGCCGGAAAAGGCGGTCGCGGCCGTCCGCGCATCTTCTTCGGCTGCTCGCGCTATCCCGATTGTGATTTCACGACGCCATACATGCCCTTGTCTGAGCCTTGCCCCAAGTGCGGCGCGCCATTTATCGTTGAAAAGAGAACCAAGATTGGCACCGTCCACGCCTGCCTGAAAGAAGGCTGCGACTGGGAGCAACTTGCTCCCGAACCCGCGCCTGCGCAGGTTCAGCCGGAAGAAGCCGCTCCGGTTGGCGCCAAGCCGTAATTCTGTACGCGCACGAGCGCGGCTCGGCGTAGACTTCTCTGCAACTTTTTTTGAAGGAATGTTTCGGCGCCCGACGGATGGTCACTGGCGCTGATTGCCCACCCTCACCGTGAGATGCTGTCCTATAATCAATAGCGGAAGCGTAGCCGAGTCGCCGGCACAAAATGAAAACCGCCATCGGCAAATACCTGGAATATCTTCGGGCAGTAAAGAATTCCTCACCTCACACCATTTCCAACTACGGCAAGGACCTCGGCCAATTCGTCGCCTATCTATCCCCACCCGGTCTCGAGCCGCCGGCTCTAAACGCCGTCACGCACAACACCATCCGCGAATTCGTCGGGCACTTGCACGACCACGGCCTCGAGAAAAGCTCGATTGCGCGGAAACTTGCCGCGCTGCGCTCCTTCTTCAAATACTGCGTCCGCGAAGGCCGCCTGCCGGAAAATCCTGCGCGCCTTGTGCCCACTCCCAAGCTGCCCAAACGCATCCCTTCCGTGCTTTCGGCCGAGGAGATGAACGGCTTTCTAAATCAACTTGCGGAGATGGGTCCAGCTCCTGGCAGCGGCGGCGAAGCTCCCCAAAAACGCGCCCGGCTCAAGAGCAATACTTTCCCGGGCAAGCTTGCCAAACTTTTGGAGGAAGGCCTGATGCTGCGCCGCGACCGGGCCCTCCTGGAATTGCTCTACGCTGCAGGACTTCGCGTCAGCGAACTCACCGGCCTCGACTACGCCGACATCGACCAAAAAGAGCGCATACTGCGCGTCCGCGGCAAAGGCGATAAGCAGCGCATCGTTCCCTACGGCTCGAAAGCCCAAGAAGCGCTTGAAAAGTACTTGCCTCTGCGCGAGCAGTTGTTCCTCGAAGCCTCCAGCACTCGCGGCCGCCACCGCGACGCAGCTGACACCGAAGCCGTCTTCCTCAATTACGCCGGAGGACGGCTTACACAGCGCTCCGTCGGCCGCATCGTCAAAAAATACGTCCGCATCGTCAACGTGAATTGGGACCTGCACCCCCACTCTCTCCGCCACGCCTTCGCCACGCATCTCCTCGCTGACGGCGCCGACCTGCGCGCCATCCAGGAACTCCTCGGCCACCAATCGCTCTCCACCACGCAGAAATACACCCACGCCTCCATCCGCCAGCTGATGGACGTCTACGACAAGGCCCACCCGCACGCGTAGCTTGCCTCGGCGAGCGAACGTCCCTATTGAGGTGTGCGGTCCAAGGCAGGCCAAAACGGGCGCCCCTGCATACGGGACGCCCGTTGAAGTTTTAGGTTTCTATCGCCCGTACGTTAGAATTCCAGGCGGATACCAACCTGGATTTGCCGCTGTGCGATCAACGTGTTGCTCGAGTTCGTCGGCACACCAAAGTGTGGATTAAACACCAGATTGGCCCCGGAGATCGTGTACATCTGCGTGTCCACCGCAGTCACATTGTTGTGGTTGAAGAGGTTAAACGCATCGCCGCTCAGTAGTAACTTCCAGCTCTCGTGGATTGTAAAACCCTTCTGCAGCCGGAAGTCCAGGTTCGCCGTCCTCGGCATCTGGAAAGAGTTCGGCGCCAGCCATGGCACTCGATTCGTCCCGCCATCGGCCAGAACTCCTGTTCCACCCGTGAAGGATGTAAATCCCGTCGGGTTGGGTGCGTTTCCTTGGAGGAGCGGTGTGAAGGGGGCGCCCGAAGACACATTGATGAGCGGCGAAAGCGTGTATCCATTCACGAGGTACTGGAAAATCTTGCTTTCCCCTTTGTAGACGTCAGGGGTCCACACTCCGCCGAAGGTGAAACGATGACGGATGTCGAAGTTGGACCGCCCGAGCTCCTCCCCGAGATCAAACGGATTCAGCACGTTGTTTGAAGCGGTGAAGGTCGTTGAGCTCTGCCCAAAGTCGGTCGAGTGGGAATAGGTGTACGACGATTGGATTTGAAAGCCTTTGTAAAACCGCCGGTTCACTCCGATGACCAACGCATTGTACTTGGAATCCACGCCGTCGCTAATGTTGGTGATCGCCCCAAACGACGCGTTAGGCCGCCTTGTGCCGGTTAGCGTTGTAGGTACGCCAAAGTAGGGCACGGTAAAGCTCTGGCCAACAAAGTCGCGGTTCACGAATGGACTGGTTATTGTGCCCGTTGGCGCCGCCACCGTATACGTGGTCGTCAAGGTCGACTCGGCAAGATTGGTGTCCACGAACTGCGGCAGCCGCCTTCCGAGGCTGCCAACGTAGGAGACAGATACCACCGTATTGTTTGCAATCTGCCTTTCCACTTCGGCGTCAAACTCATGCACCAACGGGAGCTTTGTGTCTGGCGCAAAGCCCACCGCCGTGACTCCAAACGGCACGGTGCCGCCTCCCGACACGATCACGTTTGGATACGTGGGCGCAGTCGCCGCCGATGCTTGCAGGGACACGGTACTCTGTCCGGCGGGGCGTGCAGTGTTGGCTATGGCGTTGAAGATCGTCGAGTTGATGATTCGCCCGTAGAAGATGCCGTATCCTCCCCGGACGATCGTCTTGCTCGTCCCTTGAACATCCCAAGCAAAGCCCAGACGCGGACCAAAATCCGAGCGGTCGGATGGGAAGGCCGTCGTAGTAGGCAACGCCGGGTTCGGAAGCTGCGTCGACGGCATAATCTCCGTCTCATAGCGAAGACCCAGATTCAGCGTTAACCGCGGCCGGATTCGCCAGTCATCCTGCGCAAAAAAGGCTAGGTCGTTCGATGAAAATTGGAAACCAGGGGTGCCAAATCCCTGCGCGAAGCTGGAATAGCAGTTCAGAGGCGCGGACGCGGTTCCGCACAAAGGAGCATGACTGGTCCCAGCAGCCACGAAATCGCTGATGAAGTCTGCTCGAGTGCTGTAAGAATACGCCCCAAAACCCTCGAAGAGGTTGATCTCGGCGTCGTGAACATGGTTCACGTCAAATCCGAATTTAAAGAGATGCGTGCCATGGCTCCACGCCAGCGTATCCGCCACCTGATTCCGTCTCTCATCCGGGTATTGCGGCCGGTTTAGAAAGTTCGGCATGCCAAACGTAAAACTTCCCACACCACCTACGGAAATCTGAGGCGAAAACCCCAGTTGCGAAATGGGCTCCCCGGAGATCGGATTCTGCCCGTTCTCAAACTCGAAGTCTCGGCCATATTGGTAGCGCAGTTCGTTGGTCATCGTGGAAGACACTGTGGTGATAAGTTTCGCAACTCCCCAGTCGTCCTTCACGTAGTCGTTGCCGAAGCTCTCGATTCCCCGGTTGACCACTGCCGCGGTTTGTATGCCCTCTGGCGAATTCCACCTCAGACGGTTATACGTGAACGACGCGTGATTCCTCGAGTTGATGATCCAATCTATTTTCGGAAGAAGAATAAGCTGGTCGCCTCGCCTCCCGACGGTTCCCGTAAGAGTCTGCAGAAACGCCACGGCCCCGTTCGCTTGTGCCTGCGTAATGCCTCGGCAGGACAAGACGTTCCCTTCGGGAAGATTCTTGCTCGTGCAAGTGTTCGGCGCAACGGGAGCCGCGACGGTAACCGGTGCAAATACCGCTCCAGGAGTTCCCGAGTTGGCCACCGCAGGAAACGGCCGCAGCTGCTGGTCGGCACTGAAGAAGAAAAAGAGCTTGTCTTTGATGACCGGGCCGCCGATCCCGCCGCCGAACTGATGCCGCTTATCTTCGGGAAGGAAAGGCGTAGCGACACCATTGACAAGGTGCGTTTGGAACGGATTGATAGCACCCCAATCGCTGCTCCGGTCATACCAGAACGCTTGTCCGTGAAGTTGATTCGTTCCGCTTTTTGTAACCGCGTTTACGACGCCGCCCGCGGCGCGGCCATACTCCGCTGAATAATTGGAAGTGTTGATCTGGAATTCCTGAATCGACGCCTCGCTACTCGAATAACTGATGCGCGTGCGCCCGCGCTCCTCGCTGAAAAACGCCTGATTGTTATCGGCCCCGTCCACCGTGTTGTTGTTAAGCAACCCGGAAATTCCCCGAAAGCTCACCAAGCCAAAGCCTCCGTCGGGCACGGCCCCAGGCGTGCTCAGTGCGAAGAACGACCACCGGCGTCCATTGATGGGCAGATTTTCGATCGTCGTCTGATTCACGTTGGTGGAAAAGTCCGCGCTGTCCGCCACGATAACCGGGGCTTCGGACGTCGTCACAATCGTCTCCGAAGCCGTCTTCACCGACAGCTTCGCGTCGATCGTCGTGGTACGGCCGACCTCCACAGTAACTTTCACCACCTTGTACGCGGCAAAACCATCCGCGGCTATCTCCAGTGAGTAGTATCCTGGCTGAAGGTGGATAATCTGATACCGCCCGCTTTCGTCGGTCGTGCTCCCCGACTTGCTGCCTGTCCCCAAGTTTTCTGTGCTCACGCTCGCATTCGGCACTACGGCGCCGGACGGATCTGTTACCGTGCCGCCGATCGCTCCGTCTGTCGTGGACTGCGCACTCGCTCCCGGCGTCGCTAAGAGACACCCAAACAGCGCAAAAACTAATCCCGCAAAAAAGACCCCACCCGTCGTCCTCTTCATGGCGCTTCCTCCTTCGGAAATCAGAATGTCAGCAACAAGCGCACCAATCGACCGAAGCAAAAGCCGTCACAGAGGGGGTGCTCTGTTTGATCGCAGGCCGTTTCCTCAATCCAATCTCGTTGCGAGAATCACACCCAAGAGATCATCGATTGGCTATGTTTCTAGCACATGAAGGATTCGTAAGCAATGCATGGCTCGGCGGATATCTGAGGAAAATTCGCAGGCTCTCTATCCGCTTTGCGGCATCAAACAAAGCGCGTTAGTCTCATTCTGCGATTTATCCCAAGGACGCACAGTGGACACTAGACTTCTGCTTCGGAGCCTTCCCATCTGCGCTTTGCTGCTCGCGGCCGTTCTGCCCGCCCGCGCACAAGACAACTACGAAATTCAGGTCTACAACTACGAGCTCGTGGAGACTCACCACACCATGGTCGAGCTGCACAGTAATTTCACCATCGACGGCAGCAAAACCGTCGTCGACGGACTCTATCCCACGAACCACGCCGAGCACGAAACTATCGAAATCACCCACGGTTTCACCGACTGGCTGGAAGTCGGCTTCTATATCTTCACTTCCGAGCGCAGCGGCCAGGGCATCCAGTGGGTCGGCGACCACATTCGTCCCCGCATCGCCGTCCCGAAGAGATGGAAATGGCCCGTGGGCCTCAGCCTTTCCAATGAAGTCGGCTACCAGCGCCGCCAATTCTCCACCGACACCTGGACCTGGGAGATGCGTCCCATCATCGATAAGCAGCTCGGCCGCTGGTATCTCAGCTTCAATCCCACCTTCGACAAATCCTTACACGGCCAAACCGTGGGCCAAGGTTTCGTTTTCTCCCCGAACTTCAAATTCAGCTACGACTTCACCAAAAAAATCACCGGAGGCCTTGAATACTATGGCTCGGTAGGGCCAGCCACGGACTTCCTGCCCACCCGCCTTCAGCAGCACCAGATCTTTCCAGCTATCGATTTAAATCTATCGCCCAACTGGGAAGTCAACTTCGGCCTGGGGGTCGGCGTCACCCGTTCGACCGATCATCTGATCGCTAAAATGATCCTAGGCTACCGTTTCGACTTTTAGTCTGCTCGCGAAGTGGCCCGACTGTTACGCTCGGCTTTGTAGGAACTTCCTCGCAATCGCATTACTCTCTTCAAAAGCAGCCGCTTCGCTGTGCGGGCTATGCTTTCCGTTCCCAATGAATTTCATCGTCGCTTGAGGCAACTCTCTCTGGACGCGCTCCATTTCCCCCGGCTCCGTTCGAGGATCCAGGCTCCCATGTAGAAACAGCGTCGGCACGGTGATCTCCCCCAAATGGCCGTCATACAAATCCTCCTCCGGTCGCTTCACCAGATCCGCAATCCGAAACCAGGCCGTGCAATTCCGCCGCAGCACCGTGGGCCACTGCTCTGCTCCGTGATCTAGCGCCAGCAATTTCTTCGTCTCCTCGCCCAAGTCTTCCGGGTGCGCAGCAAATCGCTCGAAAAACGAACGCGACCCCGGTTTTCTCCGAAGAAAATGAAACGCCTCCAGGATCAAGCACGCACAACGCTCCGGCACCGCCAACCCGATCATCGCGCTGATGACCGCTCCATCGCTATGCCCCCAGAAAACGGCTCTCTCGATGCCCAGCGCGTCCAGGAATGCGATGGTTTCCTCCGCCGCCCGGCGGTGAAAATCGAGCGGCATCTCTCCTGGGACTCGCGTCGAGTGCCCATATCCCGAGCGATCCGGAATCAGTATCCGAAACTCCTTCTCGAATGCTTCGACCTGTTGATCAAACGGATAAACCTCATACCCCCAACCGCCATGGAGAAAAACCAGCGGTCTCCCGCTCCCAAATTCCCGATAGTAAATCGTTACGGAGCTAACCTCTGCCGCATGGGGCGAGTGAACCAACTCGAGCGTCGGCACCTAACTCTGCCTCGCCATCGAAAGCCAGGCAGACCCGTGCCATTTCAAACCGTTGGCGAATGGACTCACGCGCGGTACCTTACGACAGAGAACTCCCCGACTCAAGCCACCATGCCGGCAAATCTCCGTCGACTACCTTCCATCTTCGAAATGCGCGGAACGAAAGCCCCGATCGACCCCCACCCAAGCGATCCCCAAAACAAAAACGGCTGGCAGAGAATGCTGCCAGCCGTTCCATTTGTCATACGTAGAATCTAGGTGAACTACCTGTGGCCGCCACCGTGGCCTCCACCACCGCCGTGGAATCCACCGCCACCTCCGCCATGGAAACCGCCGCCACCTCCGCCATGGAAACCGCCGCCACCTCCACCGTGGAAGGTGCCACCGCTACTACCGCGGAAGCCACCACCAACAGACCCGCGTGCAACTGCCCCGCCACGTGCAAACCCGCCTTGTCCAGCGAATCCGGATCCGCGACCAGCAAAGCCGGCGCGTCCGTTAAAGCCACCGCGTCCGTTGAAGCCACCGCGTCCACCAAAGCCGCCTCGCCCGCCGAAGCCGCCTCGCCCGCCGAAGCCGCCCCGGCCCCAATAACCTCCACGAAAGCCGTGGAACCATGGGCCGGCTCCAATAAATACGCCGCCGTAGAACCAATCCGGCCCGTAGTAGCCATAAGGTGCGCAGGCATACGGCTCATAGTCGTAGTACCCATATGCGCAAACAGGCGCAGCATAGCCGCCGTACACGGGCCCAACTCCAACGCCAATCGCAACCTGTGCCTGGGACGGCGCCGCTGCCGCAAAAACGCAAACAGCCAATAACGCCAAATATTTTAGATATCGCATGGTCTTGTCCTTGCTAGATCCGAGCTACCTATCCGAAACATTTCGGACCTAAGTGTCCTCAGGTGTCTCACTCATTCTGAAGCACCTGTATAGTTTAACTCCAAAACGGCACAAAAGTTGCGGTCAATCGCCGGCGGCCGCTTGCCGTTCTTACTCTCGGCCGATGTCCGCCGTATGCCGTTCTGTCATAGAAGACTCTGCGCTAACGTGTTTTGTTTCTTGGTGGCACAGCCAATCTTGGCGGCCCGTTCGCTGCGGCCATTTCACCGCCTTTTGCTCTTTACAAAATGCTGCTTTTAGCGTATTCTGAAGGCTGGATAATAGTGCTCTTCGATCTCGTAGCGTCGGCGACCTGCTGGCGTTTTTTGCTTTCTGGAGACTGCTTTAGCAGCCTAAGTCTGTTTGTTCCGAACACTCAAGAAGCCCCCGCATGTCCGGCAGAATTTCCGTGGGATGCAGTTCTTTTAGAACGAAGACTCGCGAAAGTGTGTCAAAAAGAGAGGAAAGAACAGATGGGGATTCTAGAGGCTGCCAAGCCTGCCATTATCATTTGCACGCAAGACCGCGCACGCGCCACCGCGTTCTACCGTGACACGCTGGGACTTCCACTGGCCTACGAGGACAATTTCGCCGCCGTTTTCAACATTGGCGGAGTCACGTTACGCGTCTCTACGGTGGCCGACTTCAGGCCGCATGAACACACCGTAGTCGGATTCAACGTGCCGGATGTGCCAGCGACCGTAAAAGCTCTGCGCGAGAAGAGCGTAACCCTAAACATTTACCCACGCTTGCATCATGACGAACTCGGTATCTGGACCGCGCCTGGAGGCACCGTGCGCGTGGCATGGTTTAAGGACCCGGATGGCAACGTGCTAAGCGTGACGAACGCCTGAAACAGGTCGGCGTGCCATCAGATTCACAATTAGGCACGATCTTGTGCGATCCTTCGTTGACCGTTGGCCGGCTTCACCCGTATAATTGACGTTTGTCTCTACAGCTTGGAGGACAGATGTACGCCGTTATTCAAACCGGGGGTAAACAGTATCGCGTCGCACCGGGCGACACCATTCGTATCGAGCGCGTCACAGGCGAAGTCGGCGAAAACGTGACGTTTGGCAAGGTGCTCGCCGTCCACACCGACGAAAAGAAAGTCGTTATCGGCGACGACGCTTCCAAAGCCAGCGTGAGCGGCAAGATCGTCGCGCAAGGCCGAGCCAAGAAAATCACCGTGCTCAAGTTCAAAAAGGGCAATCAATACAAGATTTCTCGCGGCCACCGGCAGAATTTCACGGCCGTCGTGGTCAGCGAAATCAAGCTGTAGTCTCTAGCGAAACCAAAGTCCTTTCGCTTGGGTTTTCTGAGATAAAGTCTTCAAGAAAAAAGGAAATTCGTCATGGCACATAAGAAAGGCGGCGGCTCCTCTACAAACGGCCGCGATTCTCACGGACAACGGCTCGGCGTAAAGCGCTTCGGAGGCCAGCTCGTCAACGCTGGCACGATTCTGGTGCGCCAGCGCGGCACGCGGCACCAGGCCGGCGAAAACGTTGGCCAGGGCAAGGACGACACGCTCTTCGCGCTCGTCAGCGGGTACGTGAAGTTCACGGACCGGGGCCGCCATGGCCGCTTCATCAGCGTCCAGCCCGACAAGCAAGCCGAGCCAGCGCTAGTAATCAATTAATTGCCGGCGCGCCACGAGCGACGTTCCAACCGCCAATCTATCTTCAGAAGTCCGATTCTCCAGGAGGGCATTTTTCTTCGCGTAGTAATTACTGGGCAGAGACGCAGCTCAACGGTCCGCCGGGAAAGAATTTTTGGTACGCGCTCCGTCCATGTGCGGGAATGATCCGGAGGTCCGGCAGCTTTTCGTGCAGCTCGCTGAGCCGGGCGACGATTTGATTGGCCAGCGCCTCGTCGTTGTCACTGTCCCGCAGAATGAGCGATTTGCCGACGCGCTCTTCAAATCCGCGTTCATCATCGACGGCGTCGCCCACGTAAAACAGGCGGCGGTTGGGCGACAGGTTCACGAAGATACCAACGCTCCCGGGCGTATGTCCGCGCAGCGGTACCACGACCACCGATCCGTCCTTATAGAGGTCGGCGCTCTCGTCGAAAGTTTCGTAAGGCTGAGGCTCAAAACGCAAAGTTGGCGCGCCGGGTGCAGGGAACGCGGGCAGGTACGTTCCAATGACGTAACCTTTTGCTTGGACACTCGGATCGTTCGCGAATTGCAATTCTTCCTGCGAAAGAAGGACAGGCAATCGGGGCAAGTCCATCAGTCCGCCGGAATGATCGAGATGCGCGTGAGAAAGAATCACCCAGCGCAATTTTGCGGGGTCTTCTTTCACGCGGCGCAGCAATTCGGAGAGCGGAACATCGGGCTTCAACTGCCCGGCCAAGAATCTGAGTTTCGAACAGATTAGGAAAGGATAGCCGCGAATCTCATCGTCGAAGTGGCTCGAGTTGCCCGTGTCGATCAGCAAATCACCCGCGGGGTGCCGCACCAGAATGCTTCCGGCCGTCGAGCCAAAGGAAAAGTTACTGAACGTTTTCCCAGTCTCGATCCAGCAAGCGGAGAGTCCGGGCAAAGACGCGATGGAAGGCGCGACAAGCGCATGGGGCGCAGCGGGCCCGAGAGATGTTCGCCGGAAGTAGAAAACATAAAAAGCCGCGCTCAGCGCTGCAAGAGCGATTACCAAAAGTAGCAGCAGTCGCTTCAGCCATTTGTTTACGGCAGACATTGTTTTCTTGGCGAGGCCACCGATTATGCAGTCTCCACTGGTCATGCAGTATCGATCGTTCGCTTATGCTATCGTTTTCAATGGCAGCCGCCTAGCGGCCGCCTTTTTTGGAGCGTGATTCTCGTGTTTGTCGACGAAGCTAAAATCCTGGTGAAAGCCGGCGGCGGCGGCAACGGCTGTGTTGCGTTTCGCCGTGAAAAGTTCGTTCCCCGCGGGGGCCCGTCCGGAGGCGACGGCGGACACGGCGGCAGCATCTATCTCCAAGCGAATCCCAACGACAACACGCTTCTCCGCTACCGCTACAATCGCGAATTCAAGGCCGATCGCGGTCGCCACGGCGAAGGATCGAACTGCACCGGCCACTCCGGCTCGGACATGATCCTGCTGGTTCCCGTCGGCACGCTGGCTTACGATGAACAGACCGGCGAAACCATTGCCGACCTGGCCGTTCCCGGACAGCGCGTGCTGATCGCCCAAGGTGGCCGCGGCGGCCGCGGCAATCAAAATTTTGCCAAGCCCTGGCACCAAGCTCCCCGCGAACACGAGGACGGCGCTCCCGGGGAAGAGCGGCATCTTCGTCTCGAACTGAAACTTCTCGCCGATGTCGGTCTCGTAGGCTTCCCAAACGCAGGCAAATCCACCCTGATTTCCGTAATTTCTGCCGCGCGTCCGAAAATCGCAAATTATCCGTTTACCACGCTCGCGCCAAATCTGGGCGTCGTCAATGCCGACGGCGGCACCGGTGGCCACGGCACCGAACTCGGCCGCACGTTTGTCGTCGCCGATCTCCCGGGCCTTATCGAAGGCGCGCATCTAGGCGCGGGCCTCGGTATCCGTTTCCTCCGCCACGTCGAGCGCACCCGCCTCATCGTCCATCTAATCGACACGAGCGATTCCAACGTGGATGATCCGGTCCACTCCTTGCAAGTCATCAACGGAGAGCTGGAAGCGTTTAGCCCTTCCCTGGTCGAAAAGCCCATGATCGTCGTGGCCACCAAACTGGATGCCACGACCGACCGCACGCGACTGGAAGCGCTTCAGGACTTTTCGAAAGAGCGTAATCTTGAATTCCACTCAATTTCCGCTGTTGCCGGTGACGGCGTGAAAGAACTGGTCCGTTCCATCGCGGATGCGCTGGACAAGATTCCTCGCCCGGCACCGGAAACCACTTTGGACTTGCCAGCCACTTCAGGAGAAATTGACGAGAACGCGCCGGGACACGATTCCCTGCCTGCGCCGGTCAAGAATTCGTGACAGAATTAACCGTCGTCACCTCTCGGGAGGCGCATTGACCACCGCGCAGGCGCATCGCACCGCCGCAAAACATCATCCGCGTCGTATCGCGCTGTTCGGCGGCTCCTTCGATCCCATTCACAACGGCCACCTCGCCGTGGCCCGTGCCGCCGACCGCCGCTTCAATTTCGACGAAATCCATTTCATCCCCGCAAGCCGCCCGCCGCACAAACTCAAGCAGCACCTCGCTCCCTTCCCGCACCGTTTCGCCATGGCCTCGCTGGCGTGTTCCGAGCATCCGCACTTCGTTCCTTCACTCGCCGAAGCCGGCGAAGACTTCAGCGGCACGCAGCTGCACTATTCCGTGGATACCGTCCGTTACTTCCGTCACGCCTACAACGGCCACGGCGACCGCATTTTTTTCATCGTCGGCGCCGACGCTTTCCTCGATATTCCCGTTTGGAAGGAATACGAGACGCTCCTCGGCCTTTGCGATTTCATCGTCGCGAACCGTCCTGGAATTCGCGCGGAAGCCTTGCGGCTGGTGATCCCCCCGGATGTAATCGGCCGCCGCGACCTTAAAAGAAATGGAGAAGCACTGCCGTCGCAGGTGGTCGCGCATCTTCAGAACACCAACGTCTACCTGCTCGAATCTGTTGCTATCGACGTCTCCGCGACCGACATCCGCCGCCGCGTCAACCGCGGCCAGTCCATTCATGGACTTGTCTCCGTGCGCGTCGAGGAATACATTCTCAAACAAGGCCTATACCGGTGAAATTAGACTCTCTGCCCCAAGGCGTCCGCCTGGCGGTTGAAGCGGCGCAAAACAAGAAAGCTGCAGGAATAACCGTTCTCGATCTCAGTGGCGTCGGAGCTTTCACCGATTACTTCGTGATCTGCACCGGCTTCAGCACGCCACAAGTGCAAGCCATCTGCAGCGAGGTCGAAGAGCAGCTTGAAAAACATCTTCACCGTTCCCCAAAACACCGCGAAGGTCGCGGCTCCGCGGAATGGGCACTGATCGATTTCGGCGGCTTCATCCTGCACGTTTTCAGCGAGCAAGCACGCCGGTATTACGACCTGGAACGCCTCTGGCGCGCTTCGCCAAAGCTGGAGATTCCCGATGAACCTGGCGTGGCCGCGCGCAGCCATCCCTTCGGTGATCCCCAGGCCGCTGGCGAAGCCTATTCCAAATGAGCACGGAGCGATTGCCGTGGGTCGCCGAAGACCCCGCTTCCGAGCATCTTCTCGAACTCGCGCAAAAGGTGGCCACCGCGGCGACGACGCTGCTCATCAGCGGTGAAAGCGGTACAGGCAAAGATCATCTGGCACGCCTGATTCATGAGCTTGGCCCCCGGCGCGACGCGCCTTTCTTGAAAATTGACTGCGCCAGCCTTCCGCCAAATTTGGTGGAAAGCGAGCTCTTCGGCCACGAACTCGGGGCATTCACCGGCGCCGTCGAGCGCAAGCTCGGCCGCCTGGAGCTGGGCGGAACTGGCACCATCGTTCTTGACGAAGTGGCCGCGCTGACGCCCGGCGCGCAAGCGAAACTGCTGCGCGTTTTGCAGGAGCGCACCTTCGAGCGGCTCGGTGGCACGGAAACGCTACGCATCGAAGCGCGCATCATGGCATTAACCAACGTGGACTTGACCGCTGCCGTCGCCAGCGGCCACTTTCGCGAAGACCTATATTTCCGCTTGAACGTCCTCGGGCTGACCGTGCCGCCGTTGCGCGAGCGGCGTGCGGACATCCAGCCTCTTGCCGATCATTTATTGGCTGTGTTGCGCTCCATCCATGGCCGCGCTGGCTCGCAGCTCAGCGAACCCGCGCGCCGCATGCTGGCCACCTACGCGTGGCCCGGCAACGTCCGCGAACTCCGAAACTGTCTGGAGCGCGCCATCGTTTTTTCCCGCAGCGACACGCTCGAGCCCTCCGATTTTCCTGACAATATTCGCGCGGCGGCCTCCGGAGCGGCCGGCTCTATCGCCGGACTGCGTTCCCTCAATGAGGTCGAGCGCGAAGTGATCACTGCAACCCTCGAAGCCACTCACTACCGCATCAGCCGTGCCGCCGAAGCCCTGGGCATCAGCCGAAAAACCCTCCTCGAAAAACGCAAGAAATACGGATTAAAGTGAAAATTTGCCTGCTCATGCTCGGCAAGACGCGGCGCGCAGAATTGCGCGCGCTGATAGATGACTATGTGAAGCGCATCAGGCGCCATTCGCCCATCGAGGTCACCGAGGTTCGCGACGGCCAGGCGGCCATCAAGAAACTCGACGCAGATCGCGCTGCCACAGCGGTGCTGCTCGATGCCCTCGGGAAGAATCTTGATTCCAACGCCTTCGCGAAGTGGCTCGGCGAACACCGCGACCGCGGAACGCGCGAGATCATCTTCGTCTGTGGTGACGCCGACGGTTTCCCCGCTGCCGTCCGTGAACGTGTTCCGCAAAAAACTTCTCTCAGCTCCCTGACCTACTCCCATGAGCTGGCACGCGCCATGCTTGCCGAGCAGCTCTACCGCGCGTTCGCCATCCTCTCCGGCAGCCCCTATCCGAAATAGCCACGCTGGTGTACAACTAGGCATTATGTCGATCCGCATCGTTGCCGATCAGGACCAGCCTTCCGCCGCGATTGAAATTTCGCTCGAACAGCCGCTGCCCGATTACGACTTGTTCCAGCTTGACCAGCCCACTCCTCGCGATGTCGACGCGCTGCTCGTCTCGCAAGGCTTTCGCGATCTAGTCGATGACGCTCGCGGCGTCTTAATGGATCTCCTTGCCCATCCTCCTTTCCAGGCCAACTCTCCGGAGCACGCGACCCTCGATTTCACGCATTCCGCTCCGCCCGCACTCGAACTCACGCAGCTTACCGGCGCCATCTGCCCCGGCGACGACGAGGTTTACCGCCCGGGCCTGTGGATCGTCCTCCGCGACACGCACGCCAAGCCAAAAACATCGCTGCCCGCCGCCACCCAGGAACGCATCACCGCCATCGCGGCGGAACTGGCGAAGCGTCTCCAGCTCGGCTAAGTGCGCGGCGCGGAGAAAAGGCTTCTGGAACGCCTCGTCGGCGTAACGGTTATTGGCGTAGCGAGCTTCTTGCTTGGAATTCCACTTTTCGCGGGCAGCAGCCAGGGAATCATAGGGATGAGCGAAGCTCCCAGGGGAGGTGATTAGAAGTGGGAGCGGGGCTTGGAGGCGTGCTCCTTCCTTTCTTCGCCGGCGGGAACGGGGTGCAGTTTTGCTCATTTGCGGTGCGCTTGATGCGTGGGTGCGCGGCTATTTGTCCCCCCGCATGTGAAACAAGTCTTTGGTGAGCGAGGCTTCCCGCAGCCAAGAGCAGCCAAGATCCCTCGCTTGACTTTGTTCCGGCGGCTTCTCCACACTCTACTGTTTTCGTCGCGCCGCGTTTTGGTTCTGTGTGGTGCTGAGGCCGAGGGACATGCCGGAAGAAAAGGGAATGCTCATCGTTTACACCGGGCCGGGCAAGGGCAAGACCACTTGCGCGCTGGGCACGGCGTTCCGCGCCGTGGGGCAGGGGCTGCGCGTACTGATGGTTCAGTTCATCAAGGGATCGTGGCACTACGGGGAACTCGACGCTGCCAAAATGCTGGGCGACGATAAGTTTCAGATTCGGCCCATGGGGCGGGGATTCGTGAAAATCGGCGGCGCGGAAACCGATCCTGCGGACATCAAACTGGCGAAGGAATGCTGGGAAGCCGGGCGCGAAGCGATCTACGGAGGGAAGTACGATCTAGTCGTGCTGGACGAAATCAACTACACCATCAGCTACAAAATGCTGGACGCGGACGAAGTTGTAGAGGCGCTAAAAAATCGTCCCGAGCCGGTACACGTGATTTGCACCGGCCGCAACGCGCATCCGCAGCTGGTCGAGTTGGCCGACCTTGTTACCGAGATGCGCGAGGTGAAACACCCCTACACCAAGGGTATACTGGCTCAGCGGGGAATTGACTACTAGTAACGGCGCGGGGAACTGCCCCGCGGTTGTAGTTGTCGGCGGTGCATACTGACGATCGCGAACGGACGACCGTCAACCTTTTTCTATGGCCTGGTTTAAGCGAGACAAAAAATCGATCGACGCGGCCACCCCTCCGGAAGAGCGCCGCGTGCGCACGGAGGGGCTGTGGGTTAAGTGCGAGTCGTGCCGCACGATCGTTTTTCGCAAGGACCTGGAAGCCAATCTCTTTGTCTGCCCCAAGTGCCAATTCCATTTCAAGATGAACGCGAAGCAGCGCCTGGAAATGCTGCTCGACTCTCGCTGGACGGAACACGATGCGGGTATGACCTCCACAGATCCGCTCAAGTTTGTCGACACCAAGCCTTACGCCGTGCGCCTCAAGGAAGCCCGCAAGAAGCTGGGCATGAATGATGCCGTCATCAGCGTGGAAGGCCGGCTCAATGGCCGCGGGATCGTCTGCTGCGCGATGGAATTTGGCTTTATCGGTGGCTCGATGGGCGCGGTCGTAGGAGAAAAGGTAACGCGCGCGATCGAATTGGCCATCGAGACGCGCCAGCCGCTCGTGGTGGTCTCCTGCTCCGGCGGTGCGCGCATGATGGAAGGCACGATCAGCCTCATGCAGCTCGCCAAAGTCTCGGCGGCGCTCGCCAAGCTCGACGAAGCCAAGCTGCCTTACATCTCGCTTCTCACCGACCCAACCACCGGCGGCGTCACTGCCAGTTTCGCCATGCTCGGCGACATTAATATCGCGGAGCCCGGCGCGCTGATCGGGTTTGCCGGCCCTCGCGTGATTGAGCAGACCATTCGCCAAAAACTTCCTGAAGGCTTTCAGCGCTCGGAATTTCTTTTGGAACACGGGTTTCTCGACGCCGTCGTCCACCGCAAAGACCTGAAGGCGTTCATCGCCAACTCCTTCGATCTTCTTCTGAGCTGAAAATGAATTACCAGGCTGCGGTCCGCTATTTGCTTTCGCTCGGCAGGGAATTGGCGGCGCCGACGCAGGCCGCGGCGGCGAAATTCGACCTCGAAAACATCACGATTCTTGCCGAGCGGCTGGGCCGGCCGGACCGGGCTTATCCGTCGGCGCACATTGCGGGAACCAACGGCAAGGGTTCGACGGCGGCCTTTCTCGAGTCCATCCTGCGCCGCTCCGGCTTTCGGACCGGGCTGAACACCTCGCCCCATCTGGAAAAAATCAACGAACGTATTCGCGTGAACGGCGAAGAGATCGGCGACCAAGCGTTTGCCGAAGCGTTTACGCGCATTCAGGCTTTGAACGAGGAACTGCTCGCGGCCGGCAAACTTCGCGCTCATCCGACGTACTTCGAGTGCGTGACCGCGATGGCCTTTGAATGCTTTGCGCGCGAACGGGTTGACTTTGGCGTCTTTGAAGTGGGGCTTGGCGGTCGGCTGGACGCCACGAACATTTTGATTCCCTTCGTCAGCGTGATCACGCGCGTCGATTTCGATCACGAAAGTTTTCTTGGCCATTCCCTGGCAGAAATCGCCATGGAAAAAGCGGGCATTCTCAAGCCGGGAGTTCCGCTCATCCTGGCCGAGCAACGGCCCGAAGCTCTTGAAGTCATCCGCGCGCGCGCCACGGAACTTGGCTGCCCGGTCATCGAAGCCAGAGCGGCGTTCCGCATCGAAAAGGAATGGACGGAAAACCTCTGCAGTCGCGCCAGCGTCACCGAGAATGCATCCGGCTGGTCGTTCGAGCTTTCTCCGCAGCTTCCCGGAAAATTCCAAATACAAAATAGCCTCAATGCCGTGGCCGCCGCGCGTTATCTTCAAAACCGTGGCTACCGCATTTCTGACCACGCGATTACGCAGGGAATCGCGGAAGCCGTTTGGCCCGGACGTCTCGAAAAACTCCAGTCCGACCCGGACGTGTACCTCGACGGTGCGCATAACCCTTCCGCTGCCAGAGAACTGGCCGCTTTCTTGGAACAAGACCTTGCTGGCCGCAAAATTTGGCTGGTCTTTGGAGCGCTGCGCGACAAAGCCGTCGACGAAATGGCAGGTGTTCTTTTTCCGCTTGCCGCCGAAGTAATCTTCACGCAGCCGCGTACCACGCGCGCCATTTCCGTCAACCGGCTTGCCGAAATCACGTCTCACAACGCCGCGCACTTCACGGTCGTTCCTGAGCCGGAAGCGGCTCTCGAACAAGCCCTCCACCGGGCCGCTCCGCAGGATGCCATAGTTGTCGCCGGGTCGCTCTACCTCATCGGCCAACTGCGCCACTACTGGAAAAACCGCGCGCAGGTCGCCGCGCATTGAAAAACACCGTAGAATATGCCGCTCGGGTGATACGTGAGGTGCGGCCAGGCCATGGAGCTAGCCACATGGTTGGCCTGGCGGGCACGGCCATGAAGAATACGTCAAGCCCATGGAGTGGCGGCCGATTCCTCGGTTCGGTTCACTTTGATGGAACTCATGTTTATGGCCATGGGCACGCTTCCGTTGCTCGAGAGGCAAGACTCTTTACGAGAATTGTCGGGGAGGCCCCGTTTTCGCTCCCTTCGCCGTTTTCGTTGGGCTTTTGTTCTTGATCGGAGTATTTACGCATTGGAGAAAAGGAATTAACTTCTCGCGTGAAAAGAAATAACAGAAAAAACCCACAAACTCTGGTGGGCGTTATCATGGGCTCGTCTTCTGATTGGGAGACGATGGAACACGCCGTCATGACGCTAGAAGAGCTCGGTGTGCCTCACGAGACGCGCGTCGTTTCCGCTCACCGTACTCCGGACCTTCTTTTTGAATACGCGGCCGGCGCCGAGAGGCGGGGCATCGAAGTGATTATTGCAGGCGCGGGCGGCGCCGCCCATTTGCCGGGCATGACGGCTTCAAAGACCGTGCTGCCTGTTCTCGGCGTGCCCGTGGAATCGAAAGCATTGAAGGGTCTCGATTCTCTGCTTTCCATTCAGCAGATGCCGGGTGGCGTGCCCGTTGGCACGCTGGCGATTGGCAAGGCCGGGGCCATCAACGCCGCTCTTCTCTCCGCTGCCATCCTGGGAAACAAATACCCGCACATCCGCGAAGCGTTGCGCAAATTTCGCGCCTCGCAAACGGAGCGCGTTCTATCCAATCCTGATCCTTCAGCCGCGGGTTTTCCTCAAAAAAAGGGGCCGCAGAAGAACAGGAAGCGCGCGTGAGCATCGGCATCCTCGGCGGCGGACAACTTGGGTACATGCTGGCTCTCGCAGGCTATCCACTTGGGCTGCGATTCCGTTTTCTCGATCCGTCTCCCGAAGCTCCCGTCGGACGGATCGCTCCGCGCGTCACTGGCGATTTTACGGATCGCGCGGCGCTCGAGAAATTTGCTCACGGGCTTGAAGTCGTTACCTACGAGTTCGAAAACGTACCTGTGGATACCGTCCATTTTCTTGCCAAAAAGGTTTCCGTGTTTCCGCCGCCTCGCGCGCTTGAGACGGCGCAGGATCGCCTGCGTGAAAAGGAATTGTTCGAGAAGCTGGGAATTGCCACCACGGAATTTGCTTCCGTCCCCGTTGCCTATGATCTCGATTCGACCGTGAAAAAAGTGGGGCTGCCGGCGGTGCTCAAGACCCGGCGAATGGGTTACGACGGCAAGGGACAATGGGTCCTGAGGACTGCCGAAGACGTGAAGATCGCGAAGGACGGATTGCCGAAGCAGCCGTTCACCGTGGAGCGTTTTGTCCCCTTCACCAGGGAGCTTTCGGTGATTGCCGTGCGTGGCAAGGCGGGTGAGACGGCCTTCTATCCGCTGGTAGAGAATCACCACCGCAACGGCATTCTGCGTCTCTCGCTGGCTCCCGCGCCAGGGGTGGCCCCCGAGATTCAGAAGGCTGCCGAAGATGCGGCGCGCCAGGTGCTCGAAGCCCTGAACTATGTGGGCGTACTGGCTATCGAGTTTTTCGAATGCGATGGCAAACTGCTGGCGAATGAGATGGCTCCGCGGGTGCATAACTCAGGGCATTGGACGATCGAGGGCGCGGTGACGAGCCAGTTTGAAAACCATCTACGGGCTATTTGCGGCCTGCCCCTGGGCTCGACCACTGCGATTGGGGCTTCCGCGATGATCAATCTCATTGGGGAAGTGCCGGAATCGGTTCAGGTGCTTGCCATTCCGTCGGCTCATCTTCATCTTTACGGCAAAGAGCCCCGCCCCGGCCGCAAACTCGGCCACGTTACGCTCCGCGCGGCGTCTTTCGAGCAGCTCACCAGCCGTTTTTTAAGCCTTCCGGGCTTTTTCCAGCGGCCAGACTTTTGCCTGGATGGGACTGGCCGCAAAAGCAAGTCTCCCGGCGCTTGAGCTATTCCCCAGCATGGCCTGGGTGGGCCGGGTTGCCGCACTCTCCCGCGAATGCTACGATTTGGGATTCCATGAGCCCCGAAACTCCCAACCGGCCCCGAGTGGGGATCCCCTGGCGAACGTCTCGAGAGGAAGCGCAGAACAATCGCCCGAGGACTGCCACTTACGAGGAGGCCGTACGTAGGGCGGGCGGCGAACCAGTACTCATCCCACTGACCGACCGGGAACAGCAGAGTCACCTACTACCGAACATGGATGCGTTTGTACTCCCCGGCAGTCCCGCGGATGTCGAGCCTGCCGAATATGGCGCGGTGAATGTCGGCAAGAGTGCGCCTGCCGACTTGCTGCGCGAAGAGGCCGACCGAGCCATCCTTGCGCATGCTTTTGCCGCGGGGAAGCCAGTGCTGGCCATCTGCTATGGGTGCCAGTTGCTGAATGTCTATCTGGGCGGGACGCTCATTCAGGACCTGCGTTCAGAGCTGGGAACGACGACGGCCCACCGGAAGAAAGACCTGTCGCCGGAACCGCAGGATGATCCCATCCATGAGGCCAAGTTCGAGCCGCAGAGCCGGCTGGCCGGGCTGGCCTCGGGCGAACGGACGAAGATCAACAGTTCGCACCATCAGGCCATCCGCAAGCCGGGGAAGAATTTGCGCGTCACGGCGCACTCGACCGACGGAATTATTGAGGGCGTGGAGTGGATCGGCGACGCGAATTGGGTTGTCGGCGTTCAGTGGCATCCGGAGCGCATGTCTGGCGATGCGTTTTCTGAACGGTTGTTCCGCGATTTCGTTGGCGCGGCTCGCGGCGCTGCTGTCCAAAAGACCTAAGCGCTGGCGGTTCGGTTTTCATTTTTAAATCGTTGGGGGACTGGATGATTTCACTTGCAGGCAAGGCGGCACTCATTACCGGTGGTTCGCGAGGAATCGGCGCGGCGTCCGTCAAACTATTTGCGCAGGCCGGGGCGGACGTAATCTTTAGTTACCACAAAGCCAAAGATGCCGCGCTGCAAGTCGAGCAGGAAGCCAAGAAGCACGGAACGCGGGTGGAAGCCTTTAAGGCCGATGTCGGGCACCACCTGGACAACCAGAAACTGGTCGACCAGTGCATCGCGCGGCTCGGGCGCCTGGATATTGTTGTGGCCAACGCCGGGGTCTGGAATATCGAGGACCTGCCCATCGAGAAAATGAACGAGAAGCAATGGGATGAAATGATGCGGGTCAATTTAAAGAGCGTTTATTCGATCATTCATTTCAGCGTACCGCAGATGATTAAGCAGAAGTCGGGGAAGATTATTCCCATCACCTCGACGGCGGGCCAGCGTGGCGAGTCGTTGCACACCCATTATGGGGCGAGCAAGGGCGGGGTCATTAGCCTGGTGAAGGGACTGGCGGTTGAGCTTGCGCGGCACAACATTCTTGTGAATTCGGTGGCGCCCGGGTGGGTGGCCACGGACATGTCCAATCCCGTCATTCAGACGAAGGCGGGAGTGAAGGCTGTGGCGGCGGCGATTCCGCTCGGACGACCCGCCACCCCGGAGGAAATCGCCGGGCCGATTCTCTTTCTGGCTTCCGACCTGGCCAACTTCCTTACGGGAGAGATCATCAATGTTAATGGAGGATCTGTCTTGTGCGGCTAAAGCTCGTCCAGTTCGCGGTTGCTGCTTTGCTTCTGGGCACGATGTTTGCCTTAGAGGCTTCCGCGCAGAATCCGGACGCGATGATGCCGGAGCAGAGTGCCGCCAAGGCTAAACAGATTCTCAGCGACCTTATGAATGCGCGGGGCGGGGCGCCCTACAACGAAGTCATCGAAGGCGAGTGCCACGGTACGCGAGCGCAATTCGGCCACAATGGGGAAGTCACGGGTTACGTCGGCTTCACGGATTCGCGTCGGTTCCCGGACAAAGCCCGCTTGGAATATGCGGCGAAGAGTCACAATCTCAAGAGCATCATCAATACCGTGATCGGCGTCGAAGGGCTGGATTGGTCGCATGGCGGGGTCATCGTCGCTTTGTATAACGGCGATCGCGGCTGGACTCTCGATCGCAGCGGCGTCACGGAACTGCCCATCACTTCGATTTCCGAGTTTCAGGAACAGGTCAAGAGAAACATCGACAATGTGCTGAGAGTACGCTTGAAAGAGCCGGGTTGGACGTACCGCTTTGGAGGCAGCGATACCGCCGATTTGAAAGAAGTGGATTGGGTGGAATTGACGGACACTGAAGAGCGGACGTTTCGGCTGGCGGTGGACCATAACACACGTCTTCTGGTGCGCAGCGTCGTCACCACCGTCAATGAAGAGACCCATGAACGCGACGACGACGTTACGATTTATACGAACTATCAGTTGAAGGATAGCGTGTGGACCCCCATGCAAGTCACCCGGGATCATAACGGGCGGCGTGCGGCGCAATTTTTTTACGATTCCTGCCGATATAATCCCGGGTTCCCGAGCGATTTCTTCGACAGATCCTCCCTCCAAAAAAAGACCGCCGAGGCCGGAGTCAAGAAAAACAAGAACGCCAAGAACTAAGGGCCGCAGCGCTGCACACTATGCTTTGTGTCGAGTCTGGTTAACGCGCATGTCCGCTGTGCTGCGCTTTTGCTAGACTGGCGCCTCGCTATGAACCTCACTTCTCGTCAACATCACGCACTCGAATCCATTTGCGATACTTTCGCGCCGCCATCAGCCGATTGGCCTTCCGCATCCGAGATGGGCATTCCCGCAGCGATTAGCAAGGCGCTCGATTTGAATCCACGGCCCGGTGAACGAGCGCAGTTTTTGCAGCTCCTCGATCTTTGGGATTCGCATCTCCATAGCTTGCTGACGGCTCGCCGGTGGACTTCGTTTTCTTCGCTTCCGCTCGAAACGCGCATCCGTGTTTTGCTTTCCTGGGCGGATAGCGGCCTTGGCCGTCGGCGCGGCGCGTTTCAGGCTTTGCGGAAAGCGATTGGTTTTCTTTACGTGATGCTGCCGGGAGCCGGCAGCACGCCAAGTCCAGTTTGGAAAAAGTTCGGTTATCCCGGCCCACTCGGGGCGCAACAGCCCAAACCTCGCCCCCTGCGGCCGCTGGTTCCCGTCGTCGATACGGAATTGTCCTCGGACATTTGCATTGTCGGTTCCGGGGCTGGCGGGAGCGCGGCGGCCGCGGTTCTTGCCGCTCGGGGCAAGGACGTGATCGTACTCGAGGCGGGCGGCTACTATGACGATTCTGATTTCGATGGCGCGGAGCTTGGGGGATTCCAGCGGCTATATTTGGAAGGCGGGTTTGCGGCCACCGCCGATCAGAGTGTCGGGTTATTGGCCGGCGAGTGCCTGGGAGGGGGAACGGTCATTAACTATTGCACATCGTTTCGAACGCCAGACGACGTCCGTGAGGAATGGGCTGCTGCCGGCGTGCCCTGGTTTACCAGCCAGGAGTACACCAGAAACCTCGATGCCGTGTGCACGCGGCTTTCGGTGAACCTGGACCACAACCGCGTCTCGGCACGTGAACAAGTTCTCGAACGCGGCTTGCACAACCTGGGCTGGCATGCGGCGGCCATGCCGCGCAACGTGGTCGGCTGCGAGCAGGGCAAAGTTTGCGGTTACTGCGGTTACGGCTGCTCGCTGGGTGCAAAGCAATCCAGCACGAAGACTTGGCTTGCCGATGCGCAGGACGCTGGCGCTCGATTGGTTACCGAGACACGCGCATGGCGCGTTCGCATCGAAGCGGGAGCGGCCGCCGGCGTGGAGGCTCGCTCGCGGAACGGTAGTCGCGTCACGATTCGATCGAAAGCTGTGGTCGCGGCCTGCGGCGCGATCCACACGCCTGCGTTGCTTCTGCGTTCCGGCCTGCGTAACCAGAATATTGGGCGGCACCTTCACCTGCATCCCGTTTCGAATGTTTGCGGAGTCTTTGAGGAAGAGATTCGTCCCTGGGAAGGGACCATGCAGGCGATCTATTCCGATGAGCATCGCTTTCTTACCGGAAATTACGGCGTGAAGTATGAAACGACCGCGTTGCAGCCGGTCATTGCCGTGGCTGTTCTGCCGTGGCGTGAGCCGGAACACTATCGTTCGTTGCTTGGGAAATTATCCAACACCATGGCCATCGGAGTTTTGTTGCGCGACCGCGATGGCGGCCGCGTGACTCTCGATGGCGAAGGCCATCCGGTGGCTCATTACGCGTTGTCGGAATTCGATTGCGCGCATCTGCGCCGGGGATTCATCGGTGCAGCCCGGATACTGGAGGCCGGCGGTGCGGGACTTATTTTCTCTCCGCATGCGAAATGGTGCGCTTACCAGCCCGGTCGCAGCGGTTCGCTGGATTCTTTCACGCAGGCGATGGACGCGGCCAGGTGGGACTCCGGCCGGCTGGCGCTTTTTTCCTTTCACATCATGGGAAGCGCCCGGCTGGGCGGGTCGGTGAAAAGTTCGGCAACCAGGCCCGACGGCGAGACTTGGGAGGCTCGCCATCTTTTCGTAATGGACGGCTCCTCGTTTCCCAGCGCCTCGGGGGTTAACCCCATGATTTCGATCGCCGCGATAGCTCGTCGTAACGCCTTGGCGTTGGCCGAGCGTTCCTAGATATAAGTGTCTTATTTGTAGTGGAATAGCGGGAAGGATGGATCCCGCGAAGGCATCCACCTTGGCCTGCCCAGGGGGCTCAGCAGGCGCTCCCCACGTCTTTCGGAGGGCCGGGGGAGCACTGCCGTTAACTAGTGCTATAGGGTGCGCCGATTTGGATACCTCCGGTCTATGGGTTTTTACTGATAAAATGTAATAGGGTTAGTAGGTTGGGCGCGCTCTAAGGCAGTCGCCGGAGCGGGCAGAACGGGTGTCGTTCCAGAATGATACTGAACGTCAGGTTGGTGTCCCCGCGTCGAAGCTCACGAAACGGCTTTAGCTTGGTGGAGCTCGTGTTGTCCTTGGCCGTGCTCTTGGTCATTACAACTCTGGCTATCCCTGTAGTGGTGCGCTCTTTGCAGGTCTACCAGCTTAATTCCATAGCCTCGCAATTGGCGGGGATGCTTAAGTTTGCAAAATTCGATGCCATTCGGCAGAACACTCCGGTGAGTTGTCAGATCCAGTGGAACTTGAGCGCGGCGAGTTGGCTCGCTTGGGTGGATTCCAATGGCAACGGCGTGGCCGATGGAGCCGAGCCACAAATGTTCATTGGCGGGAGCTTCACTCTTTTGCCTGCCGGAGCGCCGGTCCCCGATCCGGCCCCGATCAGAGCTACTTTGGGGGGGCTTTCGGGCTCCGCTTGGAATGTACTCTCGGGGACGAACAACTTCATCACGTACGACCAGCGCGGCGTCATAGACACTGGAGCGGCGGTGTACGTGCTGTATCTCGGCAACCCCAACGACGCAAACTCGGGCTACCGCGCCATCATAACCATGCCTTCTGGGGCCGTGCAGGTGTGGACTTCCTCGTCTGCCGGTAATTGGCAGCGCATCAGTTGATTCGTTTCGCAGGATCAGAATAACGTGATGAAGAATCCGCACGTTGGAGGGATGAGCAGGAAGGTTTCTAAGAATCAGCGCGGATTCACGCTCGTGGAAGTTCTGATCGCCATTGTTATTTTGCTCGTCGGGATTGTCGCCGTGGCGCAATTGGTGCCTGCTTCGATTGGCTCGAACTCCGCGAATCGCAACGACTCTTCTGCCTTGGTGTTCGCGCAGCGGCAGATGGACCTATTCTTGAGCCAGCCGCTGAATATGTCTTTCAGCCCGCCAGCCTTTACCGAGACACTCGACAACCAAACCTTTACTTGCTATCTCGGAGACCCCACGCAGAATAACGTGGTCGTGGGCAGCTCCGTGACGGTGTTTTACAACCAGCTGGTCATCAATTTCGCCGCGTCGCCAGTGACGAATTACAGCTTCACCTATCAGGATCCCAACGATCCTTTTGGCCTGGTTTACGATGTCCGTTGGGCGGTGATCACCACGACGAATTCGAATGGCATGGTCACCTCGAAACGGTTCATCCTGGGAACGAGAAAAAAGGGTGGCAACGGAATCTATAAACCGGTCACCCTCGATACCATACTCTACAAATGAAACGCGCACCTAACAACGGGCGTGAACAGGGCTTCTCGCTCATCGAGATGATGATCGCCGCTCTAATCTTCATTTTGCTTTGCAGCGCGGCGTTCGCGCTTCTCTCCCTCGCGCAGCAGCGCTACCAGACGGAATCCCAAGTCTTGAATTCCTTTCAAGAAGCGCGATTCGGTCTGGACGAGATCGTGCGAGACGTGAATGGTTCGGCTTATCCTGCGCAAAACCTGTATTCGTTCAACCCCGGTATCCCTCTGAAGAATTATTATGCGATCACCCCAATCGCTTGGGACCCCGGGTATGTCTCTGGCTCGCCCTGCCAGATCGGAACTGGAGCCACAGTTTGCACCACACCCGGAGACTTTGATTTGATCATAGAGAGGGACGTCGACTATTGGCGCAAGAACTACGTCGAATGGACCCGCTATACGCTCCAGGGAACCACTCTGTCCCGTAGCCAGACTCAAAAGGTAGTAGGCGCGGAACCCGATGCGACTACCGCACCCTCTTTCGTTCCCTACGTCCAAAATGTGATGAACCAGGCTACACCCGCGCAAATTGCGCAATTTCAAACCGTCTATCCGCAAATGTTTCCCGGCGGGAATCAAGTGCCGGTCTTTAGCTACTTCTGTTACTCGCCGTTTGGACCGCCGCAGCCGTGTCCTTCGGCGGGATCTTACAATTCGCCTCTCAACGTAATCGACGTGGAGATTACCCTGATCGTCATGGCGCCCACGCAGGATGCGCAGACAGGCCAAGTTCGCCTTATCGAATTGCATGGACGAGGCCACAGCCTCAATCCGCTTCCGTGAGGGCTGGTTCAGTAGGACAAAGAGCAAGGATGAAGAAAGAGCGCAAAACGGGCCGCCGCTCCGAAGATGGGATCGCGCTGCTGATCGCCATTTTCGTCTTGTTATTGATCAGCGTCGTGGCGATCGCTTTGCTCGTTTCTTCCGGCACGGAAACGGCGCTCGGCGCAAATTACCGGACTTCTTCGACCGTATATTACGCCGCGATTGCAGGTCTCGAGGAAGCGCGCGGACGTTTGCTCCCTCCGCTTACTAGGAATCCAAACTACTTTGGCGCTTCCGTTATTCCCACGCCCTTTCCGCTGTTGCGGACGGTCTACGTCATAAATCGCCTGCCGGGTGAGAACATCGTTCCATGGGACCCAAGCAATGCCTTTTACGACAACGAATACCAGGCTGAATTTAACACGGCGGCGTCGAGTGCGTCTTTTCAGCCCCCCGTCGCTTCGGTCTGGGACAACAATATTCAGAACATTCCTGGGCCGATCTTCAAATGGGTCCGTATCAACGCCGCCACCGAGCATTCCCTCTTCTTACAAGTGAACGCCAGCGGGGCCTACGACAACAGCACAGCGATTTATTACGATCCGTTTCACCTCGACACCTTGGGGAACCCCTGGCCTAGCCTAGTTGTGGGTTCGACTTCGACTGCTGCTGTACAAGCGCTGGAAATCACCTCAGTGGCCTCTTTGCCCACTGGCAGCCAGAAAACATTGCAGTACCTCGTGGCTCCGATGGCCCTGAATTTGACTTTCCCCGCGGCGATCACTCTCGACGGAAATGGCGTTCAATATACAGGACCCGGCTCCTCTGGGTTCTATGTGAGCGGAATTGACCAGGGTACGCCCGGTGGTTGCACGCCCACTTCTACTACCTATCCTGCCATCGGGTACCTAGATTCTTCTGACTTATCCAATATCCATGCCACTCCTTCCTCTAATTACCAAGGTGGCCCACCCAGCTTGGGACTAGTAACCGTTTCCCCCAATTTGCAGTCCGTCGCGGCACTCAACAATCTGGTTCAAACCCTTACGGTAAACGCAGATCGCGTGATCCCCGGTCCAGCGGCTGCAGCTAACATGCCTTCAGGGATGACCGCGGCAAACCCAATGATTGTTGTCGTCGATGGCGATTTGGATCTGGCTTCCTGGCACAATACCGGCTACGGAATTCTTCTGGTGACCGGCGAGTTGAAGTATGACCCGGACGCCTTCTGGAACGGGATCGTTTTGGTGATTGGCAAGGGTAAGTTCACGTACGAGAACAATGGCTTAGGAACTATTTATGGCGCATTGCTGATTGCGCAAACGGTCGACTCATCGGGTTTGCCGCTTGGCTCGCCGGGAGCCGCCACGGTTGCCTACGCCAATGGGAATGGCGGAGTTGGGGTTTACTACAGCAGTTGCTGGATCCAGTACGTGCAGACGCCGCTCCCTTACAAAGTTCTATCTTTCCACGAAATTCGCCAGTAAAAAGAGGACCCGAATGCATCTATATTTCTTTCTCCGAGAGTTCAGCATTTCATCTCTTTCCCTCGGTGCCGCCCTTTCCTTAACTCCGCTAGCAAACCGCCCGGCGGTCTGGCAGGCCCAAGAGCAACCGTCTTCTCAGATACAGCAACAGCCCCCGCAACAGCAGCAGGGTGCCCAACAACCTTCGAACTCGCAGCCTTCGCAGCAACCGGAAGCTAAACAGAAAAAAGTCTGGACCAACGATGATGTGGTTTCCCTGCGGTCACCTGCGGACGTGTATTTGGCGGAGAAAGAGGCGCAAGACGCGGCTGCCGCGGAAGCCGCTGCCAAGGGCGCCGCGAAGACAAAACTCGTCGACGGAGCCGAACCCACGGAGAAACTGCCATCTAGCGGCCTTGAAACTCAGAAGTTGATCGCGGCCAAAGAAAGCCAGATTGCTGGTGACCAACAAGCCTTGGACCGGTACACCGCTGAACTTCCCACCGAGCCAGCCGAACGGAAAGATCGAATGCAAGAAGAAATCAAAAGAATCACGGACGACTTGCCAAAGGAACGGCTGAAACTGAAAATGTTACAAGAACATCTCGACGAACTGAACAAGGCGCAGCTGAACGGCACGACGGCTCCCCCTCCTCCCTCCCTGTAAAATTACGCTCGCGATCCTCGGCGAAAGCTATAGCCGTCGACGATTCGCCACACTGGATTCTCACAAAAAACGTGTTGCGTGCTTGCGGCGGCCCCCGCTGTATAATGGTTGGATGCGTTACAGCCCGGGAAGCGCTCAGATGCACGGCACGACAGTTTTGTGCGTGCGCAAGGATAATAAGGCGGTGCTTATCGCTGATGGCCAGGTGACCATGGGCGATCATGTGATGAAGCACACCGCGCGGAAGACGCGGCGGCTTTACAACGATAAGGTTATCGCGGGATTTGCCGGCTCTACCGCCGATGCGATTTCGCTCTTCGAGCGATTTGAAGGCAAGCTGCAGGAACATTCCGGAAATTTGCAGAAGGGCGCGGTCGAGCTGGCCAAGGAGTGGCGTAAGGATCGCGCGCTGCGGCATCTCGAGGCGCTGCTCATTGTCGCGGATTCGAAAGCCACGTTTCTGCTTTCTGGCAACGGAGATGTTATCGAGCCGGATGATGGTTTGTGCGCCATCGGCTCCGGCGGGACTTATGCGCTGGCCGCAGCGCGCGCCTTGTTTAAGCATTCCAAGCTCGGCCCGAAGGATCTGGCCATGGAAGCGATGCGCATTGCCAGCGAGATTTGCATTTATACCAACGCAAACTTTACGGTCGAAGAACTCTAGGGGGCGCGCGATAATACGCCGAGCCGTATGCACGCATCAAACGGATTGCACACCAGGGGAAGACACGCGAGGGGATCGCACGCAAAGGGATTGGACATTTCATGACCAGCAAGACCGATAAAGAGGTAGTTTTCGCGCCCGGGGGCAACGGCGCCCCGCCCGTAGAAGAAGAGCAGCTTCTTCCCGCGCTTGACGACATGACTCCGCGGGAGATTGTCGTGGAGCTCGACAAGTACATCGTCGGGCAGAATGCGGCCAAGCGCGCTGTCGCTGTTGCTTTGCGAAACCGCGTCCGTCGGCAAAAACTTCCCCCGGAGATCGCCGAAGACGTACTTCCCAAGAATATTCTGATGATTGGACCGACCGGCGTTGGCAAGACGGAAATCGCGCGGCGTCTTGCTCGTCTTGCGGGCTGTCCGTTCGTCAAGGTCGAAGCCTCGAAATATACTGAAGTGGGCTACGTGGGCCGCGATGTGGAATCGATGGTTCGCGATCTCGTGGAGACTTCGATCGACATGGTTCGCGAAGAAAAGCTTGATGAAGTCGCCGATCGCGCGGAACAAGCTGCGGAAGAGCGCATCCTGGACCTCTTGCTTCCGCCTTCTCCGCCGCCGGCTGCCGCCACTACGGAGACGGAAGCCGCGGCGCAGCGCGAGCAGACGCAACGCACGCGCGAAAAGCTCCGTGCCCAGCTTCGGGAGGGCAAGCTCGATCAGAGAATGGTCGATCTCGAAGTGCGTGAACGTTCCATGCCGTCGTTTGAAATTATTTCCAATCAGGGCGTCGAGGACATGGACGTCAATATGAAGGACATGTTCTCTAACCTCTCCGGTCTCTTTGGACAGCAAAAAAAGAAGCGCAAAATGTCCGTCGCCGATGCTTTCGAATACTTGATTCAAGAGGAAGAAAACAAGCTGCTGGATATGGACCAGGTCACGCGCATTGCCGTCGAGCGCGCCGAGCAGATGGGCATCATCTTTATCGATGAGATCGACAAAGTCGCCGGACGCGAATCGGGCCACGGGCCGGATGTTTCCCGCGAAGGCGTTCAACGGGACATTCTGCCGATTATCGAAGGCACCACCGTCAACACGCGCTACGGCATGATTCGCACCGACCACATTTTGTTTATCGCCGCCGGCGCTTTCCACGTTTCGAAACCGTCGGACCTCATCCCCGAATTGCAGGGGCGCTTGCCTATTCGTGTGGAGCTGCAGTCGCTCAAGGAAGAGGATTTCATCCGCATTCTCACCGAGCCGAAGAATGCGCTCATCAAGCAGTATGTTGCGCTTCTGGAGACCGAAGGCGTGAAGCTGAACATTACGGAGGACGCCGTAGCGGCTATTGCACGGTTCGCCACGAGCGTCAACGAGTCCACCGAAAACATCGGAGCGCGGCGGCTGCATACCATTCTTGAAAAGGTTCTCGACGAGCTTTCCTTCGAAGCGCCCGACCTGAAGAAAAAGAATGTGAAGGTCGATGCCGCCTATGTCACGAAGCAGCTTGCGGATATCGTCAAGAATCAGGATTTGAGCCGCTATATCTTGTAAACTCCGAAAATCGAAATGGAACTTCGAAACTTGCGGAACGCCGCCGTGCGCGATATGAACGCTCGGCGCATCGGAAGCTTTGTTTTTCTGGTTTCAGCGCTGGCCTTTCTTTGTGGTGCCGGTTGTGGTGCGCCCGGCGAGCCAACTCCGCCTTCGCCCCCTGTTCCGGTGGCCATTACCGATCTCACCGCGCATCAGGCTGGCGATGGCGTGCAACTTATTTTCACATTGCCTCCAAGGACCGTCGCCGGCGATCGGCTTGCGTCGCCGCCAGCGGTGGAAGTCGTTAGGGGCATGCCCAAGGCCGATGGTTCGCCGGACGCAAAATCATTTCGCGTCGTTTACACCATACCGGGTGCGCTCGTGGAAAATTACGTCGTGGAAGGCCACGTGAAATTCATCGATCCCGTCGCGCCAGCGGAAACTCGCGCGCATCCGGGTGGTTCGCTCGTCTATGTGGTGCGAACGAATGTTGCTAAGAAGCGCACCTCGGCCAATTCGAACGCTGTTTCCGTGCGCATGTATCCGGTGGCGGAAGCGATTGCTTCTTTACAATCGCGCGTCACGGAGACGGCGATTGAGCTGAGTTGGACGGCTCCCACTGGCACCTCCGGCGGCGATCCGCTAAGCGGATTTTCAGAATATCGCGTTTATCGCGGCGAGCTTGACCCCGCCACTGCCGAGGCTAGTTCCGGGGATCTCTCGAAAGCCAAATGGAGGTCTCCCCTTGCGTTGCTCTCCGGCTCAGACGAGGGCGTCTACCGCGACACCCTTTTCGACTTTGGCAGAACTTATGCCTACGTCGTGAGAAGCGTCGTGCTTGTAGAAGGCAACCCACTCGAGTCTGCGGATTCAAACTCCACGATCGTTACGCCGCGCGACATCTTTCCTCCAGCCGCTCCCGAGAACCTGGTGGTGGCCGCCCTCGCGGGTGCCAGTCCTGGCTCCGTGCTCGCGGACCTCTCGTGGTCCATCAATCTTGAAACCGATCTCGCGGGCTACCGTGTCTATCGAAGTGAGGAGCAGGACACGCGAGGGGCTCTTCTTACACGCGATCTCTTGCTTGCACCGGCGTATCGTGATACGTCTGTAGAGCCCGGCCACCGCTATTGGTACTCCGTGACCGCCGTCGATCGTGCTGGCAACGAAAGCGACCGCAGCGCGGCGTTTGCGGTGGATTTTGCGAAACCTTCTCCGTAGCGCCGGGTTTAACTCCGTCGGAGCGCGTCTGCTTATGACCGTTCGTGTACACTTGCCCGCGTACAGGTTGTTCCGTGTTTTCCGGAACGCATCGGTTCGTACGGGTGTCTACGTCGGGGTCGTTCTTTCCATCGTTTTTAGCGGATGGGTGATCGTCGCCAATCGTGTTCCCGTGCTCGATCGCTTTGCGCTGGTGCGCAATCTGGCCGCGGTGGCTGTTCTGGGTCTCGTCGCAGTGATTCCCGTTCTCCGATTTTGGCGTATGCCGGGTCATTTGCTGTCTTCGAGCCTTGTGGCGTGGGCCCTTTTCAGCCTGTCCTACCGTGTTCTTTGCATGCGTTTTGCCGGCCTTGCGGAGCGTTTTAGCGCCGTTCAAATCTTCGTGCTCGGCGCGGTGTTGTGTATGCTCGTGGTTACTCTCTCTTGGATTTGGACCATCATCCGGCGCGTTCGCGCGTCGCACGTGTCTCATCCGAATCACCATCCGAGCCGATCCTGAATGAAATTCTGCCGATTCCTTCCCCCTGGTACTTCCGAGCCGGCCTCTGCGCTTTACGGTCTGCTCGAGGGTCATCACATTCGCGACATTTCCGGTGCCCCGTGGAGTTCCTGGTCCCGTGGGTCGCGTACCTGGCCGGCTGCTGACGTAGGTCTGCTGGCTCCCGTCGATCCCGGAAAAATTGTGTGCGTCGGGCGTAATTATGCGGCGCACGCCGCAGAACTTGGCAATGAAGTGCCCCAGGAGCCGCTCATTTTTCTTAAGCCGCCTTCGGCGATCATCGGCCCCGGCGAGACGATTGTTCTGACGCCCCAATCGCAGCGCGTCGAACACGAAGGTGAGCTTGCGCTAATCGTTGGCCGCCGCTGTGCGCAACTCAAAGACACCGACGATCCGCTGGGCTATCTGCTTGGCTATAGTTGCCTGAACGACGTCACCGCACGCGATCTCCAGAAAAGCGACGTACAGTTCACGCGCGCCAAAGGCTTCGATACCTTTTGTCCCGTGGGTCCGTACATCGAGACGGAACTCGATCCATCGGATGTCTTGGTGGAATTGCTTGTCAATGGCGTGCTCCGCCAATCGGGGCGGACTTCTCTAATGATCTATCCAGTGGCGTTTCTCGTTCGCTGGATCTCCCGCGTGATGACTCTCAATCCTGGAGACTTGATTGCTACGGGCACGCCCGCTGGAGTCGGCCCGCTTGCCGCGGGGGACGTCGTCGAAGTCAGCGTCGGCGGTGTTGGCGTGTTGCGCAATCCGGTCGAAGCCCCGCGCACGTAGTTTCACGGCCCGGCCGGTGTTTCGGTAAGATACACAACTGTGGGGCGATTTATGGAGGATGACTTTATTCTGGGTAACGCCGGCTTGGGTGTGCCGCCTGGTGCCGGTCCGTTGCTCCACAATTCATTTGCATCCACGGAGATCGATCGTTGAAAGCTCTGTTCACAGACTGGAAACTTGTTCTCGCCATGGGCGGCGCTGCCCTCGCGGCGATCCTGATGATCGCTTATGCTTTTTTTCGCCCGAAGGAAGAGCCCGAGGACGTGGAACGCAGGCGGCGCCTCCACTTGAATCAGATCGGGCGCATCGCGGAAGGGCAGGTCGTTGAGTTGGCCGACCATCCGGCCGAGCCGCGCGAGCCCCAAAGAAAACTCTTCGGTTCCCGCGCGAGTCCGATCGTTGATTTGCGACCGCGACACCTGGTCACTTACAGTTACGCGATTTCCGGAGTGACCTATCACACCGCCCAGGATATTACAGGTCTCGAAGGGCAAATTCGTTTCGAAAGGCTCGTTGCCGGCCAGCCCGCCAGCGTGAAGTACGATCCTTCGAATCCGAGCGATTCCATCCTCGTCGCTGACGATTGGTCCGGCTTGCGCTGAACTTCGAACGGTTTCGGCTGCACCCCGAGATTCCTGTTCCACGCTCCCGGCCGCATACTGATTTTCGTTTAATTGCGCTATTCTTCTCCCTGCGGCTTTGCTACGCCGCGCCAGTCTCATGAAAATGGTTCTCGCGTCCGTGCTGACCACCGTGCTCATCGTAGCCATGACGCTCGGCGCGATGTTCATTCTCGTCGAAGCCACCGATTATGTCACCTCGCTCGAGTCGACTCTCCAGCGTGCTGTCGCCATTGGCGCGGAACTTCTTCTCGGCGTGGTTCTCCTGCTCGGCACCGTTTGGCTTGCCACTCATCTCGCCGTTCGCATCTTTGCCAAAGATGAACCATCTGCTCCCGGAGGAAAGCTTGCCTGAGAAAAACGCTTCCGCGAGCGCCAAAGAAAAGCATCACGACCGCATGGAAGAACTCCGCCGCCAATCCGCGGAAGCGGAAGCCGGCGGTGGTCCCGAACGCCGCGAACGCGAACACCAAGCCGGCAAGCTTGCCGCCCGCGAGAGAATTCATTTGCTCCTCGACGAAGGCACCTTCGAAGAACTGGACAGATTTGTGCGCCACGGCTGTGTGGATTTTGGAATGCAGGAGCAGCGACCGGCCGGCGATGGCTTCGTCACCGGTTTTGGCCGCATGGACGGCCGTCTCGTCTACGTTTTTGCGCAAGACTTCACGGTATTCGGAGGATCGCTCTCGGAAGCCAACGCGCGGAAAATCTGCAAGATCATGGACCTGGCCATGCGCGCCGGGGCTCCCGTTATTGGGCTCAACGACTCGGGCGGCGCGCGCATCCAGGAAGGAGTTGCCTCGCTCGCGGGTTATGCCGATATTTTTCTGCGCAATACGCTCGCCAGCGGTGTAATCCCTCAGATCAGCGCCATTATGGGCCCATGCGCGGGTGGCGCGGTTTATTCTCCGGCGATCACCGATTTCATTTTCATGACGCGTGAGACTTCCTACATGTTCGTCACCGGCCCTGACGTGATCAAGACCGTGACTCACGAAGAGGTTTCTAAGCAAGAGCTCGGTGGCGCCATGACCCACAACGAAAAGAGCGGCGTAGCACACTTTGTCTGTGCGGACGATGCTGATTGCCTCGCCATGATTCGCGAGCTATTGAGTTTTCTGCCTTCGAATAATGTTGAAGATCCGCCGCGCCGCCGGTCCTCGGATTCGCCGGATCGCCGCGACGAATCTTTGAACTCGCTTGTTCCGGCGGATCCCCAGAAACCCTATGACATCAAGGACGCCATCCATGCGATCGTAGATGACGGATATTTTTTCCAGGTCCACGAGCACTTTGCAAAGAATATTGTTGTCGGTTTTGCGCGCCTTGACGGCCGCCCGGTGGGCATTGTCGCCAATCAACCGGCGTTCCTTGCCGGTGTTCTGGACATCAATGCTTCTCTAAAAGGTGCACGCTTCGTCCGCTTCTGCGACGCCTTCAATATCCCGCTGATCACCTTCGAGGACGTTCCCGGCTTTCTGCCCGGCACGCAGCAGGAGTTTGGCGGCATCATCAAGCATGGCGCGAAACTGCTTTTCGCCTTCGCCGAAGCCACCGTCCCCAAAATCACAGTCATCACGCGCAAGGCCTACGGCGGGGCGTATTGCGTCATGGCCAGCAAGCACATCCGCACGGACGCCAACTTCGCCTGGCCGTCAGCGGAAATCGCCGTCATGGGACCGGAGGGCGCAGTGAATATCGTGTATAAGCGCGAGCTGGAAAAAGCCCCGGAGTCCGACCGCGAACGACTCCGCCAGGAAAAAATCACAGAATTTCGCGAACGCTTCGCCAATCCCTTCGTGGCCGCCGAAAAAGGCTACATCGACGCCATCATCGAGCCTTCCGAAACTCGTTTCCGCGTCATCACCGCTCTGCGCGCCCTGGAAAACAAGCGCGATACCAACCCCCGGAAAAAACACGGCAATATCCCTCTTTGAGTCCGGTCAAGGCCTCCAGACCGTGTGAAAATACAGGTGACCAGGCGTACCTGCGCTTCGTTCATCGAAAACATCGCAGCAACCGCGAATGGCCCGCAAGGCAGCACCCGACAAGCGCAAGACGGGGACCAAACACCGTAATTATTTGAGCGTCGTGAAGGAAGTGGCGTGGTACTTGGGGCCACCCGCCGCTTTCTTGCGGTGTTTCTCGGGGGCTTGTGGCGACTCGAAACGATTAGACACTTCCGGAGCGCCAGCGGCTTGGCGGCGATGTCCCCCGTGCTAGAATCCCGGAGCAACGCCAAAGTTCCATGTTCCGGAAAATCCTGATTGCCAATCGCGGGGAAATCGCCGTGCGCATCCTGCGCGCCTGCCACGAGTTGGGCATTCGCTGCGTCGCGGTTTTCAGCGACGTTGACCGCAAATCGCTCCACGTTCGCCTCGCGGATGAAGCCTATCCCATCGGCCCCGCACCCTCGCGCGAGAGTTATCTTTCGATCGAAAAAATAATCGATGTGGCACGCCGTTCCGGCTGCGATGCGATTCATCCCGGCTACGGTTTTCTCGCGGAAAATGCTGCTCTCCCGCGCGCCTGTACAGAAGCAGGAATCACCTTCATCGGCCCAGGCGCCGAAGCCATGGAAGCCCTCGGCTCAAAAACGGCCGGCCGGCAACTCGCTCGCCGCTGCGATGTGCCCACTGTTCCCGGCGCTAACGATCCGATCGAAAATCCCGATGATGCCCAGGCCCTTTCCCAAAACATGGGCTTTCCTGTCTTGCTGAAAGCTGTCGCTGGTGGCGGAGGCAAAGGAATGCGCGTGGTCACCTGCGACGCCGAGTTTCGGCCCGCCTGGCGGGACGCTTCTTCGGAAGCTCTCAATGCGTTCGGAGACGCGCGCCTGTATCTCGAAAAATACCTCGAAAAGCCGCGCCACATTGAAATTCAAATTCTGGCGGACGCCCACGGCCGCGTCGTTTCGCTTGGCGAGCGCGAATGCTCCGTGCAGCGGCGCCACCAAAAAGTGATTGAAGAAGCTCCTTCGCTCGTGGTCACGCCGGAGCTGCGCAAGAAGATGGGCGATGCAGCCGTACGACTGGCGCGCGCCGGTGGATACGTCAATGCCGGCACTGTGGAATTCCTCGTCGATGCCCATCTCAACTTTTATTTTCTGGAAGTCAACACCCGTCTGCAGGTCGAGCATCCCGTCACCGAGCAAGTCACGGGGCTCGATCTGGTCAAGCTGCAAATCGCCATCGCCGCGGACCATCGTCTGCCTTTCGCCTGGGAAACCATAACGCCGCGCGGCCACGCCATGGAAGTGCGCCTGTATGCCGAAGATCCGGACAACAAGTTTTTTCCTTCACCAGGAAAAATTCTCTCGTGCCATGCTCCGAGCGGTCCCGGCATCCGCCTCGATGAAGGCGTCTACGAAGGCTGGACCGTGCCGATGGACTACGACCCTCTCCTCAGCAAGCTGATCGCTTGGGGCAACAGCCGCGAAGAAACCATCGCTCGCCTCCGCCGCGCCCTCGGGGAGTACACCGTCACTGGCATCAAAACCAACGCGGGCCTTTTCCGCCGTATTCTCGCCGAGCCGGATTTTCTTCGCGGCGAAATCCACACCAAGTGGCTCGACGAACTGCTTCAGCGTTCCTCATCCGTAGCACGTTCTTTCGACGAAGATCCAAAGACCGACCACGCCGCCGATGCCGCCGCCATCGCCGCAGCTCTCTGGCAAACGAATTTTTCGGAGAAATCCTCCGGCCAGCCGTCTTCTGGCCAGGAGTCTTGCCGACCATCCCGTTGGAAACAAGAAGGCCGGCGTCAACAACTGGATCGCCGGCCATGAAGTTTGAAGTGCAGCTCACTGGCCCATCCGGTAAGAAGCTCCGCATCGTTGAACTCGAGCGCGATGCGGAGCGCTGGAAGATCTTGCTGGACGGTCAACAAGTGCATGCCGACGCCGTCGAAATCAATCCCCACACGCTCTCCCTTCTTCTCGACGGCCAATCCTACGAAGTTCACATCGCGGAGTCACCCGACGGGGTCCTCAAGCTTCAGACAGATTCGAAGGAATTCACCGCCGAAGTTGTCGATTCCCGTGCCTGGCGCGGCCGTTGGCACGGTGCACTCGAAGCCGAAGGCCGCCAGCAAGTCCTCGCACCCATGCCGGGCAAGGTCGTCCGTATCCTCGTCCAGGCCGGAGACAAAGTCGCAGCGGGTCAGGGCCTCCTGGTTGTCGAAGCCATGAAAATGCAGAACGAAATTCGCTCGCCAAAGGGTGGCACGGTCGAGCGCCTTCACGTCAAAGAAGGCCAGCCGGTCAACGCCGGGGAGGTGCTCTGCATCGTTTCCTGAACTGCCGCGGGCAATTGGTACACCAACGTTGCAGTGAAGGGCGCACAGCAAGCGGACGTGGTTGCTGCTCTCGAGGAGCTCGGTCGACGCGCCCAGGGCACCCCGGAAACTCCGGCTGGATCGTCTACCAGCAGCAAACCGATGACTTTGGCCTGAGTATTCCCGAATCCCTGGTGCCAACTCTCTCCACGCGACTCTCCTCGACCGCTCTGGCGAGCTGCCCTATCCACGATGAGATCAAGCGGAGACTCTGGAAAGAATAGACCGCGAAGCGCTGCGTCGTACCATGGTCGGATAAAAAGGGAACAATGCCGCAGGGTTCGCGGTTAACGAATCAATGCCCTGAAGATTTGCCTGGAAAATCCGTTTTCGCCGCCGCCGGCAGCTTGCCGGCCGCTTCAATGACTTGTTGCGCGAGGTAGTTGGTCACCCGCGCGTCATCCCGCGCGATTCTAAGGTAGGCCGCCCGCAGCAATTGTTCCTTGTGGTTACGCAGCGTATCCCGAATGGTCTGTTGCACTTGCGAATCGGAAATGTTCCGCTGCCCGGGGGACTCACGGGAGATCAGCTTCAGAATCACGATCCGCTGGCCTTCCTTTGACTGCGTCGCCATCGGCGGGCTCACCTGCCCCGCCTTCATTCCCAGCACCACCCTCTTTAAAACCGGATCGGACTGGTTCAGCGCCGATTCCGGCACGTACCCCAGGTCTCCGCCCATGGCCGACGAGTTCATGTCTTCGGAATAGTCCATCGCTAGTTGCGCGAAGTCTGCGCCGCTGTTCAGTTTGTCCTCGAGCATTTTTACCTTGCGCTGGGCTTCGACTTCGTTGGTGGCATCGTCATTTTTGAGGTTGCGGATTTGCGCTTCTTTTCGCGGAGTAACTACAATCTCGGAAATCCTATACAGCGGCTCGATCACGTTAAATTGCGCCTTGTTCGCGTTGTAGGCGTCGATGACGTCCTGGTCGGTGATCGATATTTTCGCCACCACTTCGCGGTTCAACAGCTTCGTGATGGAGAGCTCCCTCCGCAGGTCGCGTTTCCAATCGTCGACGGAGATGCCTCGGTCCTTCAACTGCCGTTGGAACTCGTCTTCGGTGTAGGGGCTCTTCCGCTCGGTGAATTTATCTTCCACCTCGCCGTCACTCGCTTCCAAATTCAGCTTCTTGGCCCGCTCCAGCAGAATCTCATTGTTAATCAGTTCCTCGAGAACGTTCAGCTTCAGGGACAGCACTTCTTCCTGCGAAGGCTCCTGCCCCTCCGGATTCAAACGCGTGCGGTAGTATTTGTCCACCTCATCGCGCTTGATCTCTTGCCCGTTCACCACCGCCCACACGTCCGGCGAAGGCTGGGTTTTCGATTTGCAGCCTGTGCCCATTGCCAGCGCCATGCCCACCACGGGCAATAGCACCGCCGCGCGCAGGATCTCTTTCATGGGGCCGCGCGGGCGCACAGCCACTCTGATTTTGGATTCGGAAGGGTTCAAGGTGTGGTGCTCAGGCAGCTTTCTTCACGCGGCCTGCCCGGATGCAGGCCGTGCAAACTCGAACATGCTTTCTCGCGCCGTCTACCAACGCGTGCACGCGCTTCAGGTTCGGATTCCACCGTCTGCGCCTGGTATTATTTGCGTGACTGATTACGTTGCCAAAGTGCGGCCCTTTGCCGCAAAGTTCACACTTCAGTGCCATTGTTTTTCCTACTAGGCTGTCTGTCGCAGCCGGAAATTTTGCTCTGAGAAGTTCGAATACTGAGCCTCTCATTCTAACAGACGCTCTTTCCACAGCAAAGCCTGCCCTGTATGCTTTGCATGCCGCCGCAACATCAGCAAGGCCAGGATGTCCAGTTTTGATCAAGGTACAGTATCCGGCCTGGCCAAAATAGAAATGTCGGATTCATCGGGCCGGGCGGCCCGGCCGAGATCCCTTCATTTTGGTCGTGGGTTCCACGCCTTACAATCCTTCGAGTGTCTTGGGAACGGACCTTCCCACGGCAACATCCTCTCCCATTTTGGGTTTATCTATACGGAGGAACCTACTTTGCCAGCTGCGCCCTTTGAATCTGGCAGGCCCACCCTTGACTGGGGCCAGGGCAACCAAATCAGGACCCTTTTGGCAAGAATTGTTGGTCCGCTTTAGGCCATTCATAATGGTGATAGATCTTTCCGTTTCAATAGTTTACGGAAACAGTACCTGTCCTTAGGTGCTGGTTTTGATTTGCCTAAAGCACTACTAGCCCCCTCCCTACAACGTTCCCCTGATTCTTCCCGGGACGGTAGAATTGTACTGTGGCTCAAGGAGACCGGTCGCGGTGCCCAAGCTTTCCCCAATCCGCTCGTACCTCGCATCGGCAGGGCCGTTGGCCTCCCGACCGGGAACTGGCGCCCGTTTGGTCGCGGTCCTAGTACTACTCTTCGTCTGCGTGGTCGCTTCTCCCGCCTATGGTGACGTCGGCGTTCTTCTCAACGAGTCCCTGGATACCAACGTCGCCAGAATCACGGGTTCCGGCCACAGCGCTGTCTATTTCTCGCGCATCTGCCCCGAATCACCGGTAAAGCTCCGGCTTTGCCGTCCCGGCGAGCAGGGTTCGGTCATCAGCAACTACACCACTCTGGGCGAAGATCAGCCCTTCGAGTGGAACGTGGTCTCTCTCTCCATTTATATGTACGGCGTTGAAGACCCGCAAAACCGCCCGCTTTTTGGCTCGCAAAAGATCAAGCACGCTCTCGAGGAAAGATACCGCGCAAATTTTCTTGCGGGCTATTGCGAGGGCGCCACTTGCCGTACGAGCGGCAAAGCCGAATGGCGCGAAATGGTCGGAGCCACACTTTCCCGCAGCATCTATATTTTCGTCGTCGAAACTTCGCTCGAGCAGGATCGTAATCTCATCGCCGAACTCAACTCTCTTCCCAACCAGAATCACTTTAACGGCATCACGCGAAATTGCGCGGAGTTTTCCCGCCGCATCATCAACACCTATTTTCCCCATGCCGCCAGGGCCGACTATCTCAACGACTTCGGCCTCATCACTCCGAAAGCCATCGCACGTTCCTTCACTCACTACGGGGACCGCCATCGGGAAGCCCATTTGCGCGTTCTGCATTTTGCGCAGTTGCCGGGCACCATCAAACGCAGCACCGAGTGCCGCAGCGGAACCGAGCAGTTGTACCACTCCAAAAAACTCCTCGTCCCGATGATCCTGTTTGCGGACCACGAGCTGCCCTTTATGGCTGCTTCTTATCTGCTCACCGGACGCTTCAACCCCGAGCACGAATTGGAGCAGCATCCCACCGCTCGATCGTCGGACATGGCGCAAGAGATCCGCGAGGCAAAGTCGGAAAAAGACGCTCCGCGCGAACAGCAACTCGAATCCATGGCCAATCAGGAAAGCGCGGAACTGGTAGGCACCTCCCAGGAATGGAAGCAATATCGCGAGGAGTTTGGTTCCCTCACAAACGAGGCCATCCGCCGCGAAACTATTCCTGACTACGATTTTCTTGGCCGTCTTTTTAAGTACCTCGATCACGCCGGCACGCTCTCCGTCGACGCTCATGGCGCGCTCTGGCTGGATATCTCTGAAGGCGGTAAACCTGCAAAGCTCGGCCTAAGCCGAAGCAACATCTTCGCTTCCGGCACTGATTCGCAGTGGGCCTATGCTCTGACTCTGGCGCGCGCCAATCATTACCTGAAAAGCCCCAAGCACAGCCGCGAGATCATGCCGGATTTCAAAGACGATTGGGCCCTCTTAGCGGCTGCTCGCATCTATAGTTCGACTTCCGCTGCCGCCAACAACACCTTGCCTTCCGGCGAAGCGCGCGCGACCGCCATGTCCTTCGCTCAGTTTCAATAACCGTTCCAGGCGGGTCCTGTGAGTACTAAAGCATTCCTCCCACCCTTTTCATCATCCCCGTACCATTTTCATCCTGCTCATTTTGCGTAAACTTTGGTCTTGTCAATTTAATCTGTAGTGATGTAGGTTCCCTGTCGCGGTGCGCATGCTTCCCTCGTTGCGGGTCTTGCTCTTGGTTGTTTCTCTGGTCCTTGTCTCTCTAGAGGCGAGCTCAAAGCCCCAAGCTACAAGTGCCGGCGTTTCCTTTGCCGAACCCGTCGTTGTCGGCTTTGTTGGCGGATTCGTTCGCCACGATGATCGCGTTCACAGCGAAGTCCAGCTCATCGAGCGCCTCCGCGAAGGCTATGCTTCTGACGTGTACGTCCAAATGTTCGAGAATCATCGCGGCAAGGAGGCCCATCAGGCGATCCTTCGCCGTTTGCATGCCAACCGCGATGGAGCTTTGTCGCCTGAAGAAAAACAGAACGCCCGCATCATTATTTTTGGCCACAGCTGGGGCGCCTCAGAAACCATCGAACTCGCCCGCCAGCTTGAAAAAGACGGCATTCCCGTAATCCTCACCATCCAGGTCGATAGCGTTTCGAAGCTCGGTCAAAATGACGCCGTAATCCCTGCCAATGTCCTGCAGGCCGTCAATTTTTATCAGCTCGATGGCCTGCTCCACGGCCAGCCCCAGATTCGCGCCGCCAATCCAGCGCGCACCCGCATCCTCGGCAATTTCCGCTCCGGCTACAAAACGAAACCCTTCAGTTGCGGTCAATATCCCTGGTGGGACCGCCTGATTATGAAGCCGCACATCCAGATCGAGTGCGATCCCGCTGTTTGGAACCAGGTCGAATCTCTCATTCGCTCGAACTTATCTTTGGAAGCCCGTCTCCCGCAGAGCGGCGAAATCAATTCTCCTCTCTCGCCCTTCAAATAGAGGCCTCGGCTGTTCCATAAAACCGCCCGCGTTTGATAACCGCCCCCGCAGCCATCCGTCCATAATAGGTGTACCATGGTCTGAAAGGACGTTTCTAAGGAGGCCTCTTGAAACGCCGCGAATTTCTCCTGCGCTCGGCCTGCGCCGCCGGAGCAACCTGGCTTCACTCCGCGGCATTCCCACAACGCGCCCGCGCCCTAACTCTTAAGCCCCTTCCTCGCAAATTTAGTGCGTCCGACACGGTCACCCTCGGCAAGACCGGCATCCAAACCAGCCGCCTCGCCATGGGCACCGGCACGGTCGGCTCCGGCCATCACTCCCACCAAACCGCTCTCGGCATCGATGGCCTCTCCCGTCTCCTCCTCAATGGTTACGATCAAGGCCTCCGCTTCTTCGATTCCGCAGACAGTTACGGCAGCCATCCCCACGTCGCAGAAGCCCTTAGGCACGTGCCGCGCGACAAAGTCACGGTCCTCACCAAAACCTGGGCGCGCGATGCCGCCTCGGCCCGCGCCGACCTCGACCGCTTCCGCCGCGAACTCGGCACCGATCACCTCGACATCTGCCTCATGCACTGCCTCACCGAGCCTGATTGGACGGAACGCTATAAAGGCGTGATGGAGGTCCTCTCCGAAGCCAAGGAAAAAGGCATCATCCGCGCCCACGGCTGCTCGTGCCACTCCATCGAAGCCCTGCGCACCGCCACTAAGTCTTCCTGGGTCGAAGTCCATCTAGTCCGCATCAATCCCGTCGGCTCATTCATGGATTCCGATCCAGACACCGTCGTCAGCGTAATCAAGGAAATGCGCGCCGCCGGCAAGGGCATCATCGGCATGAAAATCCTCGGTGAGGGCGATCTCCGCAACCGCCAGGACGAAGCCCTCAACTTTGCCCTCTCTCTGAATCTGCTGGACGCCTTCACCATCGGCGCCGAAAGCAAAACCGAACAAGAAGACCTAATCCGCCGGATCGCTGCCGCCTAATACGTGTTTCTAGAAGAGTCCTTCCCTGAGGGTATCGTCCCGACCGAAGCAAGAGAACCTACCGCCGCCAGACTAAGTTTCCAACCCGATCAACCGCATCAATTCCAGCGCATTACTCTTCTCGACCACACCCTCGCGCAAGGTGTAATCAAATCGCATCTTCCCATCTGTGATCTGGTCCTCGAAATGCATGTTCCGCAAAACGTTCCCCACCGTTGCTGCTATTTCCGTCAAAGCCAAATCATGCGTCGTGACAATGCCAATGGCCCGCCGCTTCAGCAACCCTAGAATCAACCCCTCCGCCCCAATCCGCCGGTCTTTCGAATTCGTACCCTCCAGCAACTCGTCGAACAAAAACACCATCGGCACCGCTCCATTCGCGCCGTCAAACACTTTCCGGATATGCAAAATCTCCGTATAAAAGCTCGACCTACCTTCTTGCAGCGAATCCGTGCTTCGAATTCGCGTCCCGATCTTCAGCGGCGTCAAACGCAGCCGCGCACCGCGAATCGGCGCTCCCGCCATCGCCAGCACCGTGTTGATCCCTGCGACGCGCAAAAAAGTGCTCTTCCCGGACATGTTCGACCCGCTCACCAGCAGAACGCGCGTCTCGGCGTCCAGCCGCACGCTGTTGCGCACGCACTTCTCCGATGCGATCAACGGATGACCCAGCTTTTCGCCGTCAAAAAATCCCCGCCCCTCGGGGGCGCCAACAAATTCCGGAAATGGATCCGCAGGATGCTCGTACGAATACGTCGCCAGGGAGAGCAGCGCCTCCATCTCTCCCGTCAACTCCGCCCACCGCCGCATCTTCGCGCCCCACTTGCGCCGCCAAGCCTCCGCCGCCATCCCCACCTGTACGCTGTACAGAAACGGCAGCTCCGACATTTTTGCGATCACTCCGTCACTGGCGTCAATCCAATTAACAATCCGCGCAAGTTTTCGAGTAGCCCGCGAAGCCGGGTCATTCCCCTGCTGCAGTTCCGCGGCCCAGGCCTCGAAACGCGGCGACGCAAACGGCTCGCGCTCCAACCGTTCCAGAATCTCTGAAAAAAGAAGCAATCCTTCGGCGTTTGAATCCACTCCCTCGATCACCGCGTGCGCCCGGCGCCGCAGCCACACCAGAATTACGGACTCCACGGCCATCACGCTCAAGAGCGGCCACAGCGCCGCAGTCTGGAAGTAATAGACCGTCCCCGCCGCTGCCCCCATGGCCAGCAACGCCATCACCCCCCGCCACGCGCCGCTCGGCAAAACCGATTTTCCCTCCGCCCACTCAACCAACGATTCCGGATTCAACCGTGCCCGCAAATCCTCTCCGGTCACAGCCAACTCCTCCCGCAGATCAAGTTTCTCCCGCATCTCCTCAACCAGTTTCTGCCGCTCCAGAATGGCAGCCAATTCCGATCCTTCGCACAGCCAGTTCGCCAACCGGCTCTCCCCCATCGGCAATCGCGCCGTCGAAAGCAATTCAAAAAGACACCCCCTCCCAAAAAGATCCAAATCCTCTGCATAGACATGATGTACATCCCGAAACCGCTCTCCCGTTTGGCCGTCGCCAGTCCAGCGGTCCTCGATGCGCGAAATCCCTTTGCGATAAAACTCCGCAGCCGTATTCGCCCGCCCCTTGGTCCTTAAGACCCGCCCGTGCCAAATCGTCAGCACGCAATAAGCCGCCAACGGCGCGATCAACCAATAGACCGTCACCCATTGCTTCCCAAAAACAATCCACGCAAGCAGCAGTCCCGCGGCCATTACCAGCAACTTTAGATACCCCACCCGCAAATGCACGCGATCCTTCTCGGCAATCACTTTCAGATATTTTTCGAAGCGCTTCGCGTACTCCGCCTTTGGCTCAGCCACATTCCCCCTCAGCACATCCAGCCCACCGCCCCACGAGTCTATCCTGGCATCCCCTGTCCCAGTATCCGCCCGCGTTAACAGCCGAACTCCACTGCCCATGCCGGAGAATCCGCACTTCCAAAACAAATCACCCTTTAAACGCTTTAGAATCCGTTCTTGCGTAGGGAGTGGGTGTTATCGTTAACCGGACACCCCACAACGGATTTCTGTCCCGGGCGACGAACCGGAAGGGTCTCCTTGGCTTTTCAACGAATCAGCGGTCACCGGTCACCGACACTCTAAATCTTGATCCAGCTCCACTCCTTCGAGTACGGCACTCTGCTCATTCGGTATCCGGACTTTACGCCGGTGACCACGTGATCGCTCCAGTTGAATCCCACTCCGCTCTTGGGGTCGTACAAACCCGGCTCCTCGGAAAAGCACATGCCCTTTTTCAGAACGGTATCGTCGCCCAGCGCCAGATACGGCGGCTGATGCCCCTCGGAGCCTTCCCCGTGCGCCGGCCGGTGATAGATGTAGTCCTCGACTCCCTGCGCCACCTGGTATTTGTGAATCTCAAACGCGACACTCGAGCACGTCGCACCCTCCTTTTGCAATTCCACCTGCATATCGCAGGTGTGCTGGCTGACTTCCCACAGCTTCCGCATGTGGGCATCGAATTGGCCGGCGCTATCCGCGAGGATGTACATGCGGTAGTTTTCTCCCCCATGCCCGCCGATGTACGCATCGCCATCCACCTGCAAGGGCATGTTCGGTTGGATGCGGTTGAAGCGCGGCTGATTCGGATGCGGATAGGCACACAGTCGGCCTACGCGGCAGTCGATCTCAACGCTCGCAGCCACGCCGTGGTGCGGCAGACCACCCGCCAGATCCAAATCCGAGAGCAGCACATTGTTGATCCAGAATGTGCTGGCCATGGCCACTTCGTAATCCGTCACATCCGTTCCATACGTCAAAATGTAGTCCCGGGCATAGGCATGAGCGCGGTCAAAGTAGGTGTAGGCGCGCCGCGTGAGCGCCAGCTCCTCGGACGTTTTCACTTCGCGCATATCCAGCAGCGTGTCGCTGATATCCACCCATTTCATTTTTGGCAGAACTTTCTTCGCCGTCGCCAGCTCGTCAGCGTAGAGCTTGCCGTCGATGCCGATTTTATTTCCCTCGATGCCCTTCGCTTTCATTCCTTCGAGAAGCATCTCGAACAAATCCACCGCCTTTCCTTGCACGACTTTCCCCTGTTCCGGAAATCCTCCCGCAGCGTGCTTGGTGTCGAAATATTCCCAGCCTCCGCCAAACCACCAGCCCTTCACCAGGTCGCGGTCCAGCGCCGGGTACAGAAACCACGGGTCGCTATCCTTTGCATTCATATAGACGACCTGCGGCCGCTCCGTGTGCGTATGCCAGTAGCCCGTCAGATAAATAATGTTGAGCTGATCGCGCGCCACAAACGCATGGATATCTTTTTGCGCCAGCTGTTCCTTGAAGCGCGCGACCGTCTGCTTGTTCCAGTCCAGCGGCAAGCGGTCAACTTTCGCCGGTTCCGGCGGCCCTTCCTCGCCCGGCGTGGGCCCCAGCAACAGTCTTTCGCTCTGGCCAGAGCTGCGGCTCTTCACCATTTCCGCCAGCGATCCCCCGGCCCCTGGCTTTTGCATTCCATCGATCTTGTCCATGCGGCGAACGAGCCCACCGCCCAGCAACGCCAGACTCCCGCTTTTCAAAATGTCCCGGCGATTCCGATTCATCACTCCTCCATGGGTTTCGGCAAACAAGCGCAGAAAGCCAGTCCATCCGGTCGCAACGCCTAATCATTCGTCCAGTAATGCGGATCACGCCAGGCTATTTCTGTCCGGCAACCTCAGCCCATTCGCGCTCGCCGCGCTCGAGCACTGCGGGCAAATCCTCAGGCAGCAAGAATCGCTCGTGGATCAGCTTCATGGCCGCTTCCGCGAATTTGCCCAGGTACTCGTCGCGCGAAGTATATCGCTCGGCGACCGAAAGCCGCGGGTCTCCGGATTTTTCACGCTCCGCCGCAGTCTTAAGAAATGGAATGAAGGAACCATAAAAACTGAGCCGCAAATCGCCGGCGCCGATCGCGGGATCTCGCAGGTTCCATCCGGTGTAGGTGGCCAGCGGAACTTGCAATTCCGGCAAGCTCACGCCGCCCAGATCGTTACCATCGACATCCGCTTGCGGCACCAGGACAGCGAACGGCTTCCCAACTTTGGGAGGTTCGAGGCTGACGATTCCTTCTTTCCATTCGGGACCAAAGTCCAGATGGAACGCCAAACTCACTTCATGGGGCTTGTGGACACCAGGAATGTTTGGAAAGGCCCACTTATCGAGCGGCACGAGCGTGGCATCCGCAATTTTCGGATACGTGCTGGCTGGCGGTGGCGTGCCGTCTTTCACCCACTGATCCATATCGGTTATCAGCGCACGCCAGTACCACTGAATTGGATTTGGATTGTAGCGCTGCTGAGCGCTGGAATCCGGCGATCCCGGATTGTTCTTTTGCGGAGGAAAAGGGGCAGAAAAATGCTGCAAGCCGGCGAGCAAGTAAACGCGAACATTCTCGGCTATCTTTCGGTCGCTCAACCCGTCCGGTGAAATATGGATCAAGGAAGCGGCGCGGCCCCAATATTCATAAGACGTATTGGTGAAAAACAGTTTCGGCGCAGTCCCGGATTTGCTCGAAGCATCGAGCAAACCAGCGCTCTCGCTGCTCTCGGGATCGCTTTCCGGAAGATCCGTGAAAGGGAACAAATCTGTCGGAAAGAAGATGCTGGAGAGTGGCTGAGCGTCGCGTGAAGGCTGCGCAAAACGATGATTGAAGCTGCCCCTGCCAGCACCAGCGACGTGAGCGATAACGCCGTCCAGCACCTGGCGGCCTTGCTCGTCGGCATTGAAGTCCTGGTAGAGAAAATGGCGAAGAAAGCGGCCGCTCTGCGAGATTCCGACAGCGTAAACGCGATGAGCCTCGGCTGTGGAGTTCCTATCGTATTTCAGATACGAAAGGAAATCGCGGACGGCCGCGAGGCCGAGGCCAGCGACGACCGGGTCTTTTGCTTCATAAACGACTTCATAGATTTTCCCGGGCTGAAAACCGTCGTGCAAATGAACGAAATGAACATCGGCAATGAGTTTTCCGTCGACGGAGTGGGAAAAGCTCCACTGATTGCGGGGAATTGTTTGTCGTGGACCATCGGGCAGGTCACGGACCGTCAAAACATTTTTTGCGCTGGCAGGATCGTCGACGGGATAGCTCTTTCCGCCCGTTGGTCCGAGGAGGGAATGGCCGAGAGGCATGTCTTCCACTTTTTGCGCGGGCGTGAAATCCGAACGTACCAGGCCATGAATTTCCTTTCCGCCTGGTTGGTGAGCGACCGGAGCGTAGAGCTTGAGGTTTTCGCCGTGATCGGCGACGTCAAATTCCCAGCCGACCCAGGCAACCGTGTAGCCTTCGCGCAGGAGAAATCCGTCGCCATATTCGCCTTCCGGACCGGAAGGACTATATCCGTCGACGATGTGCAGGATTCCTTTTCCGCCACGATTGGAAACCTCGAAGAGTACGGCGTTGTTTCCTTTGTTCAGGTCTTTGGGCTTCAGGAGATACAGGTCGGCGGAAAATTCGACTTCACCTTGCGCGTTGCGCGGCGCTTTGTCGATGTCAACGATTTGGCGGTTGTGAAGGTTATCCGGATTCACGGTGAAATACACGCGCCCGACAAGTTTCTCGTAGGCGCCGGCCAATCCGAAGGCCCGACCGTCCTGAATGTCCGCGCGGGAAATGATTTCGACGCGGGTGACATGCGCGTCAGTGCTAGGGCCCGGGAAAAGAAAAATGACCATGGACAGAATCCAAACGACACGCGCGCGCAAAAGATGCATCGGCAGCCTCCCAAGAGAGCACAGCTTACATCAATGCTTGCCGAAACCAATTCCACTGATGCAGATTTTATACATCGGTGTGCGATCGAATTTCAGCCGCACCATGCTGAGTTTGGCGGGATCGAATGGCTTACATTGGCCTTCACAAGGCGTCCGAAACTCCGAGAGCGGAGCGCGGACGGATTGGAAGACCGCTTCCCAATCTTGGTTATAAACGGCGTCATCCAGGACGCCGAGCTTGGTAAACTTCTCCTTGAACGGCGGCGGAATGGAGATAAAGCGGCTGACCGGAGCACTGACGGTCACTCCGTCGGTGGTCACCAGCTCGATGGTGAAATCAGGAGATTCACGTTCTTTCTTTTTGGATTGGTCATCGTTTTTGTCCTTTTTTTTATCTTTTTCGTCGTTTTTCTTCTTTCCGGGAAGTGGCGCGTCTTCGTCGAGCGGCGCGATCGAAAGTTCGATCGTCGATGCGGAGCTCAAATGCCAATTCCGAGCGGAGCCGTCCGGCAAAGTGATCGCGTAAGTTGCAGCCGGAGCGTCCTTGGCGCGGTTCCAACCGAGAAAGACGCCGTTGTAGCCGCGATCGCCGTCGCGCCAGGGGATCTTGCCCTCGTTCCAGATGGAAAGATTGTGGCCCTCGATGTGGCCGCCGGGAGCGCTGGTCGTGGTGAGGTCGGCGTCCTCGTCGAACGAAGCGAGAGAAGTGTAGGAGGCGTCCTGATAGCGATTGAAGTACAGCGTATCCGGCAGCCAGTCGCGAGCGACGCGCCAGTCTTTGAAAAGGGGCAGGTATTCGCGATGATCATTGAGCGTGGCTTCAAGGAAAGCGGAGATATAAGTTTTTGAGATGCGTCGCTGCTCGGCACCGGGCATCAGCGGCTTGAGATTGAGCAGCCAGCCAAGCGGCTTGCCGGCATCGTCGCGGCCCCACGCGGTGTTGAATTGGCCGTGATTCGCGCGGTAGGCGTAGATCTCCGCTTTGAACCACGGGCCAGGCCGCGTGTAGCGGACGTGATCCCATTGGCGACTGCCGTCGAACGAGGAAACGTCCATGTCATGCGCGCCTTGCAGCGTGAGATAGCTCACGTCCTCAATCCAGCGAGGTTGTCCTGCGGGTTTGTACTGACCGTCGGCGGGCGCGATGGCCACGACAGCTTTGATCGAGAAGCCATAATCAAATTTTATGTCGGCGTCTTCGGGCGCATACTTCATGTGATTGAAAGCGGCCGCTGTTGCTGCGGCTTCGCCGCCGCGTGAATGGCCCATTAAGGCGATGCGCGACATATCGACTTTGCTGTGGAACGGGTTGCCTTCTGTCAGGTTCCACTCGCGCCAGAGCTTCAGATGCTCAAGCAACATCCAGCCCCTGACGGCTTGTTGTTTTGGCGGGTCGTGAAACAGGCCGCCATTCAGAAAATTCTCGTCGATCGAAGCGAGGATGAAGCCGCGGCTGGCCAGCAGTTCGCCAAGGTAGGCGTAACCCGGATCGGAAAAACTGGCCATGTTGTGATTCCCGTGCACGATGAGAGCAAGTGGAAATGGGCCGGGCCCATCGGGGTACCATACTCGGGCGTTCAGCGGGAGCTTATCGACATCGAAGCCCCAGTATTTTTTGCGCGTCCAGCGCTTCCAGCCTCGAAAATCCTGGAAGAAGTCGGAGGAGTCCACCGTGCGAGTCTTTATGGCCACGCTCGAACCATATTCGGGGCGGCGAATGTCATTGCCAACGCCGTAGAAGAGTTTCAGCACGTGGAAGGGACCCTGGGCTGATGGATCCGGAGCCGGCAATTTCGAAGGCATGGAATCGGCGGCAGGCTTCCAGGTGATGAGCTTATCCAGGGAGCCTTCGTGAGCAAAGAGCCAGATTAAATGGATAGTGCTTAGGAGGGCGAGCCCGAAGAGCAGTGCGACGATCACTTTTTTGCTGAGTGCAGCCTGACGGAAATTGCCCCAGAAAAAAGTAGCAATTGCGGCGCCAAGGATTCCCGTGGACAGTCCGACGGCGATGGCCATCACCACGCCCAGCTCTGGCATCCCCCACAGGGCCATGACCATGGTCGAGGAGCCCAGGATGGTTCCCGTGGCATAGCGCGGCAGCTTTCGCGCCATACTGAGGAGAAGTACGACTAGCAGAGCCACCAACGGTATGAAGATAGTGGCGAAAAGGATGCAGAACAGGAAATCGAAGATGTAGCCGAATCCCGTTTGCAGGTACAGGCCGCCGATGATGACCGAGACTGCCGCAGCGGCCAGCGTCCCGCAAACCGCGCCACGGCGCGCTTCGCGACCGGGACGGATGGCGGCCCATTGTCGGGAGCACCAATCAGCGAGCCTCCGCCAGCGAGAGCGCTTGTCAGAATGAAGCGAGGAATCTGGTGGAACCGATGCGCACGGCGGAGCGCTCAAATCGTCGATGGCCATGAAATACTCCCGAAGTGTGGGTTAGGAGTTCGGAGCCGACGGCATTGTACATGGACTTGACTGCCGTGAGGCCAGGGAGGCGAAGGTCCAACGATTAGACTGCCTTTGGAAGCAGAGGTCTTATGCCCGCCAGCGAAAGTTTCACCTCGACGAGCGACGCGTAGACGATAATTCGCGGACGGGCGAGAACGCTCTTACTGGTCGTGGGACATTCCGGCCATGTGATGGGATGCTGGGTTGCGGCGCAGGGCGTCCATGGCGGAGTCGTCCACGGGGACGAAATAGCCCACCACGATGCCCATGGCGCCGTCACGCAAGAGTTTTCCCGATCGATTGTCGTAGGTGGCGGAAATTTTAAGAACGTCGCCTGCGGCAAACTTGTAGCCGCCTTGGTCGAGGAACAAAACAGTGGGCATGCTGAGAAGTTCGCCGTGGTCGTCTACTTTGGCGTCGAGAGTTGCGACGGTTTCTTTGCGTGTGGCGTCCAGGAGGGTGAGCTGTTTCGCGTAGTCGTGCATATGGCCGCCAACGCCGAGCAGGACACCGGAATATTTCACGATGACCGTGCCCGTTTGCTCGCTATTCCCGGCAGGCAAGTCGTATCCGGAATTTCCGCAGGACTTCACGTCCATCCAAGTTGGATAGACGCTCTTTGTTTTTGCGCCATCGGCAGCGCTTTGATAGGGGATGGTCACTTCGAGATAGACGTTGTCGTAAGAACTGTCGGTTGGATTGTGGACCATGGTCTCGACGCGGATTTTGTCGCCCATTTGGACACGATAGCCGTAGCCGGGAACTTCGGCCCAATTGGTGAGTTCGCCTCCGGCGCCGAAGATGTGTTCCTCTTTGTTGGGGCATAGAAAATCGGCGCGGTTTTCGTTCCAGAAAGCGCTGTGATGGAGAACGCGGCCGGGCACGGCGGTGCCGTTGGCGTCGACCAGCTTTGGAGAATAGGCCAGGAGCCAGCCGTCGATGGGAACTTGCCACTCGAGATCGGGGGGCTGCGGCATCTTCATGTGACTGGTGTGGGCGGGCAAGTTCATCGGGCCGATGCGTACGACGATGGTGTGGCCGTCGATTTTCTGCTCGAGCTTGACGCCTTTGGCTATGGCGTGATGCATGCCGCCTTGCATGAAGCCGCCGTGCTGCATGTGCTCCATGTCGTGGGGAGCATCGGCGGGTTTCGCCTGGGCTAGGAGCGCGGTGGTGATGAACAGATTCGCGAGAAAGAGAGATATTGTTCGCATGATCTTACCCTCGTGCGGTTCGCAGGGTTCGCACTTCTTCATCATAGCTCCATCTCGGTCATCTCGGCGTGGAAGTGGAAAGCATGTTGCGGTTATGGACTTCTTCGGGGGACGGGATACAATGCCGGCCAGGAGGCTTGGGAACTCAATTCGTACCGCTCGTCTGTTTACATTGTTGCTGTTGTTCGCCGCCGCGGCGACCGCGCAAAAACCATCGCCGAACGATCTCGTGGTCATCAACAACGTGAGTGTCGTCGATGTCGAGAGCGGCGAGGTCTTGGCTGACCAGACGGTCATCCTCGAGCGGAACCACATCGCTTCGATTGGACCGAGCAAGTCTCTGAAGTACCCGCGGAACGCGCCGAGCCTGAATGGGCACGGATACTTTCTGATCCCCGGGCTTTGGGATATGCACGTGCACCTGGTGTTCGGCGATTGGTTTCCAGGGGCGCAGGACATCACGCTGCCGTTGCTGGTTGCGAATGGTGTGACCGGCGTGCGCGATATGGGCAGTGAACTGGAAATTGTTCAAGGCTGGAGAAATGAAATCGAAGCCGGGCGCTTGCTGGGTCCGAGAATCTTTACGTCGGGACCGATGCTGGATGGTCCCAAGCCACGCTTCCCGAGTTCCCTCGCGATCACGACGCCGGAGGACGGGCGGCGCGCAGTTGACCAATTGAAGCAGCGCGGGGCGGACTTCATCAAGCTGCAGTCGTTGGTTCCGCGCGAGGCCGTGTTTGCGATCGCGGATGAAGCGAAAAAGCAAGAGATGGCCTTTGAGGGGCACGTTCCGGACGCGGTGCGGGCGAGCGAAATGTCGGAAGCCGGGATGAGGAGTTTCGAGCACCTCATCGGGATATTTGAGGGCAGCTCTCCCGACGAAGACGATTTCTTGAAAGGCGGAAAAACGGAAGGGCGTTTCCTGGCGTCCTACGATTCGGTGCGAGCCGCTGCTCTTCGATCGCTGCTGGCGAAAAACCAGACCTGGCAGTGTCCCACGCTGGTATGGGAACGCGGCGGCAATTTGATTGACGTGACCGATTTTGCGAAAGACGTGCGCGCGAAGTATGTGCCCGCTTCGTGGAAGACTAAAACGTGGAAACGGTTCACGGACGAAATTACGAAAGGGTACGGCACGGACGATATTGCGGTTCGGAAGAAATTCATCCAGAAAGAACTGGAAGTGGTACAACAGCTCCACAAAGCGGGAGTGCCGTTTCTTGCGGGGACGGACACGCCGCCGGGCGTGTATGTTTTTCCAGGATATAG
>JABCZF010000022.1 GCA_013289825.1 Acidobacteriota bacterium
AATTACACTGCCCGAGCGTCTGGAGCCGCTACGAATTCAAAAATGTAGTGAAAACTCAGCCATAGCCTAGACTGATTTGAAAGGACTTAACCCGCTTTTGGCCCTCTCAGTGACGAACCTGGGCTAGCTTTGCGCGACCTGCTTGAAGCGGAAGCAACCGACCAGATGGTCGTTCACCAGCCCGGTCGCCTGCATCAGCGCATAGACAATCGTCGGGCCTACGAACCGGAAGCCGCGCCGCTTTAAATCTTTGCTCAACGCGGCGGCCAGTGGAGTGACGGCCGGCACTTCTTGGTGTCGCTTCCATTTGTTCCGAACCGGCGAACCGCCCACGAACCGCCAGATGTATTTGTCGAACTTTCCAAACTCTTCCTGCACCGCCAGGAAGGCCTTTGCGTTTGTCACCGCCGCCGCAATTTTCAGGCGGTTGCGGATGATCCCGGGATCGGCCAAAAGCTCGCGCGATTTCCTGGCGTCAAACCGGGCCACTTTTTCGGGATCAAACCCGGCGTAAACTCTCTGGTAGCGCTCCCGCTTTTGCAAAATTGTGTCCCAGCTCAAACCAGCTTGCGCGCCCTCCAGAATCAGGAACTCGAACCAGCGCTTGTCGTCGTGCACGGGCACTCCCCATTCCTTGTCGTGGTAAGGAATGTTCAGTGCATTGCTGGCCCAGCGGCATCGCGCCACTTCGCGCTTCGATTTCCCCATCCCATCCTCCGAAGGTGATTCGCGCCCCGACAGAAATAGCACGGCCCGCTAAATTAGCGGGCCGTGCTGCATTCCAATTTTTCTCAGACCCGGTGCGCAATTAACCCATGTGCCGGTCCAGGGCCTTGGTGATCTGATCCTTCGGCACCGCGCCGACGATTTGCTCCACCACTTGCCCGTCCTTAAAGACCAGCAGGGTGGGAATGCCGCGAATACCATAGCGAGTCGAAGAATTCATCGCTTCGTCCACGTTCAACTTGGTCACCTTGAGTTTGCCCGCGTAGTCCTGCGCAATTTCCGCAACGGTGGGCGCCAGCATGTGACACGGGCGGCACCATTCCGCCCAAAAATCAACCATGACGGGCTGCGACTTGCTAGCCGTCAGCACTTCGGTATCGAAGTTTCCGTCATTCACCGCAAGAATGTTGTCAGCCATAACCTTTGTATCCTCTTTGGGCTGCAACTAGGCAGCCACTTTCCTGATTAGTTAGATGCGGGAACTGTGGATTGGTTTCTTGCCGCCCTGGCAGCCTCATATAGTTTCGCATATTCTGCCGCCGAGGTGTTCCACGAAAAATCTTTGGCCATCCCATTCATTTGAATACGCTTCCAGATGCCTTCCTCGGAGTAATAGTGCAACGCCCGGCGAATCACGTGTAAAAGCGCGTCGCCCGAATACTCGGAAAACTTGAACCCGCTGCCCGTGCCATGTTCCAGGTCGAACATTTCAATGGTGTCGTCGAGCCCGCCGGTGGCGCGGACAATCGGCACCGTCCCATAGCGCAGGCTGTAAATCTGATTCAAACCGCAAGGCTCGTATCGCGACGGCATCAAGAACATGTCAGAACCCGCTTCGACCAGATGAGCGAGCGCATTGTCGTATGCGATCTTCACTCCCACGCGGCCGGGAAAATCTATCGCCAGGGCGCGGAACAATTCCTCATAGCGGCGGTCTCCCGTTCCGAGGACTGCCAGCAAAGCATCCTCATGCATGAGATCCGGGGCAATGGCGGCGATGAGATCGAAACCTTTCTGATCGGCGAACCGCGAGACAATTCCGATCACCGGCCGGTTCGGATGGTCAAGCAATAGGTGAAACTCTTCGGCAAGCTTCTCTTTGCAAACCTTTTTCCCTTCCAGATTTTTGGCGGAAAACTTTGCCGGGATCAGCGTGTCGCGCTCCGGACTCCAGGCCGAATAATCCACTCCATTGAGAATTCCCACCAGACGGCTGGCGCGCGAACGAATCACGCCATCCAGTCCAAACCCGAATTCAGGCGTTTGAATCTCCTGTGCGTATTTGCGGCTGACAGTCGTCAGGTAATCCGAATAAATCAGACCGCCCTTCAGGAAATTGGCGTTGCCGAAAAATTCAATCCCTCCGGGATGAAACAACCCTTGCGGAATCCCCGCGCGTGCCAGCGATTCCGGGGAAAAGACGCCGTGGTAGCCGATATTGTGGATCGTGAACACCACGGGGATGTCCTTCACCACCGGATCGTCGGCATAGGACGAGCGCAGAAGAGCCGGCACCATCGCCGTCTGCCAGTCATGACAATGAAAAATATCCGGCGTCCAAATGTGCTTGGCCATTTCGATCGTGGCACGGGAAAACTCTGTAAAGCGCTCGGCATTGTCGGGAAATTCGCGGTTTTTGTCGCCGTAAATGCCGTCGCGATCAAAATAGAAAGGGTCTTCGAGAAAAAAGTATCGAACTCCGCGCAGCACCGCGCCGTTGGTGATTGCCGGGAAGCGCAGTCGCGTTCCTTGCGGAATAGTCAGACTGGGCATCACCACCGACGTGGATTTCACCCCGCGATACTTCGGCAGAAACACAGCCACTTCATGGCCCAACTTCACCAAAGCGCGCGGCAATGCCTCCACCACGTCGGCCAGGCCACCGGTCTTCGCGTAGGGCAATGCTTCCGAAGCTGCAAAGAGAATGCGCATAAGTTCAGTGCGAAATTCCTACGCTATCGGAGGGCTTGCCCAGCGTCAACCGGATTCCTCGCTCCGTTTTAGCCGGGTTTCCTGTTCCTGTGCCGGACGACAAGATAAACGAACTGAGTCAATTGGAGGACTAATTGGACGGGCGGTCGGCGGCCATTCTGCGGAACGCCTCACCGGCTCCACGGGTGCATTCGGGGAATCCAGCGCGGCACGTTCCTACAGTATTCCTCATAATCCGGGCCAAACATTTTCCTGAGCGTCGGCTCTTCGTAGAGGCGTAGAAACAGCGCTACCGCCGCGATGGCGAGGAGGGCCACGGCAAGTGCTTCACGGCTCGCCTTCCCAAACACAACCCACAAACCCATCCAGCCGGCGAAGAAGCCCACGTACATCGGGTTTCTTACATAGCGGTAAAATCCCACGACAACGAGGCTTTGAGGAGGAGCGAACGGCGCGGGTGTTCCGCCCCCGGTACGCCCAAAATCCCAGATACATTTTAGCGCCACGGAGAAACCCAGCACGGACGGCACTGCTCCGATCCATCGCCATCGCGCCGCGCCAACCGCGGTGACGTCAAATCCCAGCCAGGCAGGCAGCAGCCAGAACCACAGCGCGAAGAACGAAGCTCCCACGGCCAACGAGGCCACGGTTGTCAACCAATTCCTACCGTTTGATTTCAGGAAAGGCCCGCCGGCCACGACCAGTTCCCTCTGGCCCGAAGTATGAGCCGACTGTGAATCGCCAGCAACACAAAGATCCGCGGGCAACGTCCATCGAATAGGTAGTGTCACGGATTCTGCGTCCCATGGTCACTGCGATCCGCAGGTTGTGGAACTGCTGGTAGACTGGCAGAATTCACACTCATGGCCCGACAGAAACTTGGACAGCACTTCCTGAGCGATGCCGGCTGGCGCGAAAAAATCGCCCGCGCGATTCGCGTTCAGTCGCACGGCATGGAAAGTCCGCCTGATCCCGCCGACCAGGACTATTGTTGGATTGAAATCGGGGCTGGCCATGGAGAGATGACCGAGTATCTGGTTAGCAGCGGCGCTCCGGTTTACGCTATCGAACTGGATGCGTCACTCGTCAAGCGGCTTGAGCATCTCGCCGAGAAGCACCCGAATCTCGCCGTCGTTCCCGGCGATGTTCTCGAAACCGACTTGCGTGCTCTTGCGGCCGGCCGGCGCATGCGCCTCTATGGCAACCTCCCGTATTACATCACTTCGCCGATCCTGCACCGTTTCTTTTCGTTTGCCGATCAGATCGAGGAAATCCACATCGTGATCCAATTGGAAGTGGCCCTGCGCGTGGCGGCCCAGCCCGGCAACAAGGATTATGGCTATCTTTCCGTCGCCACGCAGTTCTACACGCGGCCGGAGTTCGTCCTTGAGCTCCCGCCCGGGGCGTTCAGTCCCCCGCCCGAAGTTGCCTCGGCGCTCGTCACACTCCGCCTTCCGGGCCCCGGCGCGAAATCCGGTGTCAGCAATGCCGGCGATTTTCTGGAATTTGTGAAGTCTTGCTTTGGGCAGAAACGAAAAACGCTGTCGAACAATCTCCGGCACGTCGCCAAGCCGCACTATATTCGTGAATTGTTGAAGGGATTGAACCTGAGAGAAGATGCGCGCGCCGAACAGCTCAGCATCGCGGAATTTGCCGCCGTCTACCGCGCTATTTCTTCAGCGAATCCAGCAGCCGGTCCGGATAGTCGGACATAATCCCGTCCACGCCCGCGGCTTCGAGCAACCGCATGTGCGCGGGCGAATTGACGGTCCAGCAGACCACCTGCAGGTCCCGCTTGTGCGCTTCTTTCAGGAAATTCGGGGTCATCAGGTCGCCACGCACCGCCACTTGCCGGGCTCCGATTTCCAGCGCCTTTTCGAATGGATTCTCGATCTGCCCATCGTGCAGCAGGCCGGTCATCAGAGTGGGCTCCAGCTTCCGCAATCCCTCCAGAATTCCCGGGTCAAACGAGATGACCACAATTCGGGGAATCTCTCCGGACTCGCGCAAGTTGCTGATCAGCGCGTGTTCCCCACCCCAGAATCCGTTGGGTTTCAACTCCAGGTAGAACACGACGTCATGCTTGCGCGCGAACTCCAAAACCTCCACCAGCGTTGGCACACGCTCCCCGATGAATTCGCTGGCAAACCACGACCCTGCATCGAGCTTGCGGATTTCCGACAGCGGCAACTGGTGCACATCGCCGTGGCCGCTGGTGGTCCGGTCCAGGGTGGAGTCATGAATAGCGACAAAATGGGCGTCCCGCGTCAGATGCAGGTCGGTCTCGATGAACGTTACGCCCTGCGAGACCGCGCGGCGAAATGCCGCCAGCGTATTTTCCGGAGCATAGCCTGAAGCACCGCGATGCGCGATGGCCAACACTGAAAAGCGTCCTCCCGGGGCAATCGAGCAAAGAACTGGGAGAAGGAGAGCGCGATTCCCTGTCGTATGCTAACACCGACGGAACTTCCGCAGGGAACATACAGACACCGCTGGTGCGCGAAGCGAAACAATGTGCCAAGTTCCGCGTCACGTTTGATAATCTTGGATATATGCACCGAGCAAGCTGCCGAACGTTCGCCCTTTTGCTGGCAAATTGTCCAATTCTGGCCGGGCCGTCCCTGCATGCGCAGCATCCGCCAGCCGCGAAACCTGTAATCGCCGAACCCAAGACCGAGGAAAGCCAGCTCTCCCACGAAATCCGGCACCAGCTTATTGTGCTTCCTTATTATTCCGTCTTTGACTACATAACTTTCGCGCTCGACGGCGACAAAGTCACCCTCACCGGTTATGTTCTACGTCCCACACTCCGGACTGATGCCGAGGTAGCCGTAAAAAGCCTCGAAGGCGTTTCTTCCGTCAAGAACCTAGTCGAAGTGTTGCCCAAATCTCCCACCGACGACGATTCTCGCCGCGCCGTATACCGCGCCGTTTTCGAGGATTCCACGTTGCAGCGTTACGCGGTTTCGGAAGTTCCCGTGATCCACATCATTCTCAGAAACGGAGAGGTCACCCTTGAAGGCGCGGTTGCGACCGAAGCGGAAAAGAATCTTGCCTCCACGCGCGCCTCCGGCGTCTCCGGCATTTCCAGCGTAAAAAACAATATCTCCATACACGCGAAGGGCGCTCCCGCCAACTAGCCAGCCGCCGCAAACTGTCGCAAAATAGTCAGGGAGCAAATATCTTGGCTCAACCCAGAGATCCGTACACGAATCAGGGCGACGGGCGTGACACCCCGGCCCGCCAGAAACTTGTCGCACTGCGGCAGGCGCTTCTTCGTTTGCACAAAACCCTGCTGGACATGGAGCGGCGCGATTATGAGAAAGCCCGCGGTGTTGTCACCACCGGCGAGCTCTTCCGCCTGGTTGTGGACGACCCGCAATTTGCGTGGCTGCACAATATTTCCGAGTTCGTCGTGCGCATCGACGAAGCACTGGCAAGCGATGAGGGCGTAACAGAAGAGGATGCCCGCGTCCCCATCGCGCTGGCGCGAAAACTGTTCGCGCCCACGGAAACCGGTGACGGTTTTCAGAAACAATACTTCTACGCGATCCAGCGCGACCCGGCGGTCGTGATGGAACACGCGGAACTCGTCCGGCTGTTCAACAATGAACCCCCCGACGCCGAGGGCTAGTCCTATGTTCCCCCCGCGGAGGAATTCTCCGCCGGCGGCTTTTCGCATCTCGCCAAAGGGCTCGGGTTGGCCTACACTACCCGGATCTGGCGGAATCCATTGGACCCCTGGGGGGCCAAGGAGTCTCATGACGGACAAAAACCCGGTCTGGCGCGATCCCCGTGCCGTGATTCGTCTCATTTTCGCAACGCTGGCTCTGGTCTCGGGCCTTGCGCACTCCGTCTCCGCGAAAACCACCATTGATTTCGATCCCAGAATCGACTTTTCCAGATTCAAGACCTTCGCGTACATCGGCGGGGTGGAAAACCTGGTGGCGATCCAGATGAATCCCGACCTGATCAACATTCGATTCCACCGCATGGTGGTGCGCGAGCTTGAAAAAAAAGGCCTGCATGAAGTGAATCCGGGACAGAATCCCGACCTCCTCGTGCGCTACTGGGCCAACCCGGAAACGCAGGTGGACGTCGCGGTCATGGGCAACTGGGGGCCTTATGGACCGTATATCGGAAATGATTGGGCCCCTGTTTATAACGCGGTGACGTCGAGCAGCCACCATATGGGCACGCTGATCCTTGACTTGATCGATCCCAGAGCCAAAGCGCTGGTGTGGCGTGCCTATCTGGTTCGCAAAATGAGCGATCCGGACAAGGATCCGAAAAAAGCCGAGGACGAATTCAGCGACGGTTTCAAGAGTTATCCGCCTTCTGACAGGGAAAAGGAAGAGAAGCGCCAGGAGCGCGCAAGAGAGGCGCAGTCGAAGAGGCCTTCTTGATCATCGGATTCGTGCAATTTTCCGCGGAATCGTGTAACTTCCCGCTCAGACGCGATTCCTAGCGGAATGGCGGCACCAATACTGGAGACCCTCATGGCTACACCTGCGCTGAATAAAGAAGAAGCTGTTCGCGAGCGCTATGCGGAGGGCGCGAAAAAGACCGAAGCCTCGCTGTGTTGCCCGGCCAACTATGACCCCGCTCTGCTGAAAGCCATTCCAGAGGAAGTTCTCTCGATCGATTACGGCTGTGGCGATCCGACCAGATATGTTCAAGCGGGCGACACCGTTCTCGACCTCGGCTCTGGCTCCGGCAAGAATTGCTTCCTCGCCTGCCAGATTGCCGGTCCCACTGGACGCGTCTTCGGCGTGGATATGACGGACGCTATGCTGGAAGTCGCGCAGCGCAATGCGCCGGAAGTGGCGCGGCGGCTGGGTTACGCCAACGTGGAATTCCGCAAAGGGAAAATCCAGGATCTGCGCCTCGACATGGCGGAAGTGGATGCCTGGCTCAGCGAACATCCCGTACGGGCTGCGGAAGATCTGGCGAAACTCGAATCCACGATGAGCGAACAGCGGGCGGCTCGGCCGCTCGTTCCCGATGCTTCTGTGGATGTCGTGATTTCCAACTGCGTTTTGAACCTGGTCCGTCCCGAGGATAAGAAACAACTGTTCACGGAAATTTTTCGGGTCCTGAAACGCGGCGGACGCGTAGTTATTTCAGACATCGTTTCCGACGAAGACATTCCCGCCCATCTCCAGCAGAATGCCGAACTGTGGAGCGGGTGTATCTCCGGCGCTTTCCGCGAAGACCTCTTTCTCGACGCCTTCGAAAACGCGGGATTCTACGGCATGGAAATCCTGGAGCGCCAGCAAGAACCATGGCGCACCGTGGAAGGCATCGAATTTCGCAGCGTGACCGTCGCCGCCTACAAGGGCAAACAGGGCGAATGCTGGGAACACAAGCAGGCCGTCATTTATAAGGGACCGTTCCGCCAGGTGGTTGACGATGACGGACATGTGCTTCGCCGCGGAATGCGCGTCGCCGTCTGCGAAAAAACCTTCAATCTTTATTCGCAGGCTCCGTACCGTGATTCCTTCGCGCTCGTGCCGCCGCTCGTTTCGGTAACCAAAGAGGACGCCAAACCTTTCCCATGCAACAGCGGCACGCTGTTGCGGAATCCGCGCGAGACGAAGGGCGAAGACTATTCCCTCACCACGGAAGCCCCGGCGGATTGCTGCTCTCCGGGCGATCGAAAGAGCGGGTGCTGCTGATGGCGGTTGCGAATTCGCCATTCCCGATGTTGCCGGGCGGCAATGGATACGCCCAGGGTTTCATCCAATCCTTGCGCCAGAACGGCTTGATGGAATTGCTGCGTGCGGAAACCAGCACACTGCAGATCAACGTCGGCAAACTCTGCAATCAAGCTTGCCACCACTGTCACGTGGACGCCGGTCCCAAACGCACCGAAGTCATGCCCGCCAAGATCGCCGGCAGGGTCATGGAGCTTCTCGCCACCAGCCCCAGCATTACCACCGTGGACATCACCGGCGGGGCTCCGGAATTAAATCCTAATTTCCGATGGCTTGTCGAAGAGTCGCGGCGGCTCGGACGCCACGTCATTGACCGCTGCAACCTGACCGTTCTTCTTGAGGAAGGGCAAGAGGAACTCGCTGAATTTCTTGCAGCGCGCCGAGTGGAGATAATCGCCAGCCTGCCCTGCTACACCGCGGAAAATGTGGACAAGCAGCGCGGCAAGGGTGTTTTCGAGAAGAGCATGGATTCGCTGCGCAAATTGAATCGCCTGGGCTATGGCATGCTCGGCTCAGAGCTGCAGCTGAACCTGGTCTACAATCCCGTCGGCGCGTCGCTGCCCCCGCCGCAGGCGACGCTTGAAGCCGATTACAAACAGCACCTGCGCGAAGAGCACGGCATCGAGTTCCACCATCTGCTGACCATCACCAACATGCCCATTCACCGCTTTGAGGAAGACCTGCAACGCCAGGGCAAGAATGACTCCTACATGGAGCTTCTGAAGAAAAATTTCAATCCTGCCACACTGCACGGCTTGATGTGTCGCTCGCTCGTCAGCATCGGCTACGACGGCAAACTTTACGATTGCGATTTCAACCAGATGCTGGACATGGAATTGGAACAACCCGGTAGCGCGGCTACCGTGTGGGACGTCGAAACCTTCACCGGATGGGCGGGCCGCCGCATCTTGACCGCCGGCCACTGTTTCGGCTGCACCGCCGGCGCCGGCTCCAGCTGCACCGGCGCGCTAGCCTAGGATGTAGTGGCCACTACAAATCTCAGTGCGTCTCCCTCATCTGCACGGGCGAAGCCACCAGCTTGTCATAAATAATTTTCCCGTCGCCATCCAGCCGACCGAACGTGAGAACGCCCGTCGGACACATCTGCACGCACGCCGAGCAGCGCACGCACTCCGGGTCCTCCATCGGCATTCCCTTGTTCGCGAAATTCATCACATCAATTCCCTGGTGGCAAACCGAAGTGCACACATTGCACGAAATGCATTTCTTTTTTTCCGGAAATATCCGGTACTTCGAAAATCGCGCATAGATGTGCATCAACGCCGCGAGCGGGCACGCAAACCGGCACCACACCCGCCCGCTAAACCAGAAATACATGCACAAACCAATGATCCCCGCGATGCCGATATCCACCACGTGGTAGTAATTCAACTCAACGCCCAAAACCGACCACTGGTTCAACAAACCAGAAGACAACTGCATGCTGGTGCGCCCAAGCGCGGAATTCGGCGCCATCCATCCCACAAACCGGAACCCCGCAATCAGCAACGCCGCAAGCAAAATCACCTGGCCCGTCATATTCAACCGGTTCCAGAACGGCCCATGCGGCATCTTTTCCCGGTGCGTGTCGCCCATGGTTTCCGCCAATCCTCCGCACGAGCACACCCATCCGCAATACGCGCCTTTACCCCACCGGTAAACAATCAGCGGAATGATCACAAAGGTCTGCACAAACGAGATTCCCAGCCACCACCACAGCGGCTGCGAGGTGAACACATTCCAGAAGAACAGCGGCCACGCCAGCACCAGTCCGAACGCCCGCCAGTATTCCCGCCCGTGTTCGTAATTCACCACTGGAAACAGGTTGTCCGCGATCGTCTTCATCACCCCGGAATCGAACCACCCGTTGTGCCCCATCAGCGGCAACACGATATACGGCAGCAAAAACAGGGGGATCAGTTGGAACCCCATGAGCGAGTACGTCTGCAACCTTACATAATCGGTGTTGCGCCGCTTGATCCGCCGCAAGCCGAAACCGATGATCGCCAATGTGTAGCCTATGGAGTAGTAAAAACCAGGCGTTGCCATGTCAATAGTCAGCGTGCCCAGCAGCGTCCGCGGATCGGCCGAAGCCGCCGCGATCGAACCGCCCACCGCGTGCAGCCAACTCGGCACGTCAAACGGAAACCAGTGCCGCTGCTGGAAAACTTGGTTCAGGTGGCTGCTGGCTTTCCAGATGTATACGAAGGAGCAGAACGCGAAGAACGCGAGGAAACTGACCCACGTTTTCGCCGACCACTCTCCGCGAATCGGAATTCCCGAGCGCCGGAAGAAATCCAGGGGCGCTTCCCTTCCGAGCATCGTGAAAACGACATCATTCGGAATCGTCTGCGCCTGACCGGAGGCATCGCGCAGCGTGGCAGTGGCCTGCTCGATCTTCTGCACCGAAGTTTCCATCATCAGTTGCACGCAGCCTGGCGCCTTATCGCCGCGCATGTAGGAACTCGCCGCCGTGGTCACTCTCTCGGAAGTGGGACGCTCCACGGCCACATGCGCGGCGGGATCCTTCACCAGCATCTGCAATTTCTCCACGTTCTCCGGCTTCGGCCGCGCGAACTCCTTCTTCCGATAGCTCAGGGTCACCCTGCCGCCGCATGCGGCAATCGCGATGGCAGTTTCGAGCGCCGTATCGCCGCCGCCGACCACCAGTACTTCCTTACCTGCAAATTCCTTCGGATCAAACAGCCGGTTGTAGACCTTGTCCAGATCTTCCCCGGGGCACCCAAGCTTCCGGAAATTCCCGCTGCGCCCGATCGCCACGAGCACACGATGCGCCCGAGTCGTCTTTCCGCCGGCATGGTGGAGCACCAGTAAATTCCCTGCGCGCTCCAGCCGCTCGATCCGCGCCGCAACTGGCTCGATGCCTGCCGCCCGGCGCTGCGCCTCCATCTCCTCAACCAACGCCTCTTTCACGGTGGCGTGAAAGATCAGTCCGCCGTCCAGCTTCAAATCCGTGGGATAGGTGTAAATGGGCTTGGCTTTTGGAAAATTCACGACGGTGGAAAAAAGCTGCGTCGCCTCATAAACCGCAAAGCGAAGCTGCGCCTTCTTGGCCTCGATGCCGGCTGAAACTCCAGCCACGCCCGCGCCGATTATGGCCAGGTCCAGCACGTCCGCTTGCGAAGTGTCGCGCTTCTGGAACTCCGGCTCCTTCAGGATCGCGCCCACCGCTTTCGTCGCGGTCAGCGACGAAAATTTCAGCAGTGGGATCCCGGAAAGATCGCCGGCAATGCGCACGCCGGGCAGATCGGTGATTCCGTTTTCGCCGGTCACCGGCAACTTCTCAACTGTGCCGGCGGGCCAGCGAGTGTGCAGCCAGTGGGTGTATGCAGCAATGGGATTGTTCATAGCCCCCCTACCAAATCACGCCAGGCTCGCAAATTCAAGCCCTGAAGGAGTTTCGATGCATCCATCGGATTGCCTGGCCCCAGAAAAAGTTTCGCTTGCCGCAAAACAATCTGGCTCCCGGAGGCCAGTTCGGGCATCCTTTGGGCAGGCTGGTGCATTAAATACGGGGTCCTTACAATTGAGCTTTGGCCGGGAAAATCGGCAAATAAATGAGGATGGAACCGAGAAACCTTAGATTGGAGTGGGCAAATCATGAGCGCTTGCACACATTTAAGCCACATTCACAAAGTAACGCCGCACACCAAGGGTTGCGAAGAGTGCCTGAAAATGGGCGACACCTGGGTGCATCTCCGCTTGTGCATGGAGTGCGGCCACGTCGGGTGCTGCGACTCCTCCAAAAACAAGCATGCCACCAAGCATTTCCACCGGGCCAAGCACCCCATCATGCGCTCCATCGAGCCTGGTGAAAACTGGGGCTGGTGCTTCGTTGACGAACTCGAACTCGACTTCTCCTAATGCGATTCGCCGCGGCCGGAATCGACGGCCAACTCCAACTTATGCCGTGGGCTGCGCCGCGGCCTCATCGAGTATCGAATCCAGCGTCGAAGTAAATTGCTGTGCGTCAGATGGCGTAAAACACAACGGCGGGCGAAGCTTAATGACGTTGTGATGCGGGCCGTCCGTACCCGCGAGGATGCCCTCTTCGCGCAAGCGATTGACCACATAGGAAGCCTGTCGCGAGGCGGGGGCGCGCGTGTCAGAATCCGCCACCAGATCGATTCCCAGGAAAAGTCCCAATCCGCGCACATCGCCGATGAGTGGATGCTTTGCCTGCAGGTGCCGCAAATCGCGAATCCATTGCGTGCCAACCGCCAACGCATTCTGCTGCAAATTCTCGTCGCGCAATACGTCGAGCACCGCCAACCCCGCCGCGCAGGCCACCGGATTCCCTCCGAACGTGCTGAAAAACTCCATCCCATTCGCAAACGAAGCGGCAATTTCGCGCGTCGTTACTACCGCCGCCAGCGGAAACGCATTCCCCATCGGCTTCCCGAACACCGCGACGTCCGGCACCACCGCCTGCGTCCCAAAGCCCCAGAAGTGCGTCCCCAGCCGGCCGAATCCCACCTGCACTTCGTCCGCAATGCACACGGCACCATCCGCGCGGGCATATTTATAGACTTCCGCCAGATAATTCGGAGGAAACACGATCTGCCCCGCCACACTCGGCAGGGTCTCCGCCATGTACGCCGCCACGCGCTGCCCTTTCTTTTTGCAATCGTTCAGGATCCCGCCAACGTGCGCCGCGTATTTCTTCCCGAGTTCCGATTCGCCGCGCCGGTACGCTCCGCGGTAATCATCCGCAAGCGGCGCCACATGCACCCACGGCTTGCGCCCGCGCCCTCCTGGCCCGTTAAATTTGTACGGGCTGATGTCAATGAGCGCGGAAGTATGTCCGTGATACGCGTGCTCGAGCACGATCACGTCTTCGCGTCCGGTGTGCGTTCGCGCAAGCCGCAACGCCAGTTCATTGGCCTCGCTTCCCGAATTCACGAAGTAACAGACCGCTAACGGATCGGGCAGCAACGCTATCAACCGCTCCGCATACCTCAGTATGTTGTCATGCAGATAGCGCGTATTCGTATTCAGCAGGGCCACTTGCTCCTGAATCGCGCGCACCACCCGCGGGTGCGAATGCCCTACCAGCGGGACATTGTTATAAACGTCCAGGTAAGCCCGCCCCGTCTCATCATAAAGATGCTGCATTGAGCCGCGAACGATCCTGAGCGGCTTCTCATACGAGAGTGAAAGGTTTCCCCCCAGCAACCGCTTTCGTGCCTCGAGTGTTTCCTCAAGAGTGGAATTTTTCTTCCACCGTCCACGCGAGCCCTCCGAAGATCCTCGCCCGGCGAGGGGGGCCACCCGGCCGGCTGCCGAAAGAAAATATTCCAGGGCCGTGCGCGGATCAGTCTCTGAAAGCCGCTCCAGCGCGGCCCACGCCGGCGCTTCGGACACCGTAACGTAAGGATCATCTGGCACGAGCGATTTGCGGTGCGCGGAATTCACCACACTAACGGCAAGCCGCGCCGCCATCAGGGCAAAAAATGCAGCGATCTCCTCTTCCGTCAGAGGCAGAATTTCGTGATAACCCGCAAGCACGGAGCCAGCCGCGGCGAGCGGGTCACTCTTGTCTAAAATTGCATAAGCCGCCGCAATCGCTGGCTCCCCCACGGTGAAACTTTCATGCAAATCGCCAAAGTCAATCACGGAAACCACACGCCCGGACTTCGAGTCCATAAGCGCATTGTGGTCGTTGGCGTCCCCATAGATCACGCTGCGCCGAAGCATCGGAAACCGCGGCACCGCTTCTTCTTCAAATAAATTAAGAAACTTCTTGGCCAGCGCCCGGCGCTCCGGCCGGGCAATATGCCCAAGATAATCCCGCGCCCAGTTGGAGCGGGAAAGATCCCACTTCAAGAATCGCAGCGCACAGGGATGGGAGAAATCCGTCAGCGCCAAATCAATTTCCGCCAGCAGCCGCCCCAGCGAACCCAGCAGCTCTGGGGTATGCGGCTTCGCCTCCGCCAGCGTCATTCCCGGCAAATACGACAGCATCCACACCAGCCGTGAAGTTTCGTCCGCAAGCCCGACCCGAGTGTAAAACTCTCGATTGAGAGTGGGGATCACCCGCGGCAAGGCAAGATGTGGAGCCCGCCCGGCCAGATGCGTGAAAGCGCGGCATTGCATATCCACAAACGAATCTTCCCGCGCCGGGTGCATCAGCTTCAGCACAAAAGCGCGCGCATCGGGCGCCTGCAGGTGGAAATTGTCGTCGTACTCCCCCGGCAGCATCCGGATCGTAGCCGTCAGTCCATACACGTCCCGCGCAATGCGCTCCGCCACATCCGCGGTAAGAGGCGCTGCAACTCGTGCTTCTGGCATCATGTGCAAAATTGTAATGGGCTGACTGCAGTTGGGCAAATCTGGTTGACCGGTGCCCTGGCACTTGCAAGGAAATATATCAGCCGGAAATCGCCTGCGAGGTCCCACCCCCGTTCCTACTCAGCCGGATTGAGAAATGGTAGTATTCAAATATCGCAAGCCGCGACGCCCAGCGGATACCCATGCAAGAAAATCACTTGAGCGGCATCGCTTTAACAATTGAACATTCAAAAATATGGGGGTAACCATGAATAGTAAATGGGCAACACTCGGACTGGCGGCACTGCTCGGAGTGGCCGCTGGCTGCAGGAAAGGCGACACCTCGACGAATCCATCCACCGACAACGGACAGCAGGGCGCCGGCCAATCCGCCTCATCGCAACAATCCGCTCCCGAGCCCCCGCAGCCGATCGCCGTTCCCGCGGGCACTCCCATCACCGTGGTGTTGTCCACCACGATCAGTTCGCGCGTCGCCAGGCCGGGCGACGAGTTTGAAGCCACCGTCGTGGAGCCCGTAATCGTGGAGGGCCGAACGGCCATTCCCAAGGGGGCGCACGTTACAGGAGCGGTTGTGGATGCCAAAAAACAAGGAACCTTTAAAGGGGAAGCCGACCTGGCGATCCGCTTGACGCGCATCGAGGTTCACGGCAAGGGCTACATGATCTCTTCCAGCGCTTATGGCGGAACAGAAAAAGGAAAGGGCAAGCGCACCGCTGTCGTTACAGGCGGTGGTGCGGCCGTTGGCGCGCTCATCGGCGGCCTGGCCGGAGGCGGCAAGGGAGCGGCCATCGGCGCCGGCGTTGGTGCGGGTGGCGGACTCGCAGCCTCTGGCACCACCGGGGGAAAGAACGTCGAATTCCCGGCGGAGTCCCGCATTACCTTCAAGCTCACCGAGCCGGTCACAATCGAACGCTGAAGTATTTGCTTTTTGGATAAATGGGGGCCTCCGAACTTAACGTTTCGGGGGCCCTTCGATTTACCCGCAAGATTTGAAACTTCATTCCAATGATCCAGCTTGATCGGAGGCGATCTGGGCGCTGCCCACCTTCGGGCACGCACGCAGCGCGAACGGGATCATCAGCAGCGCTGAACCGAGGGGCAGCAAAAATCCAAAACGCAGAGAGTGCGCTTCTGACGCGACCACCCCCACCAGCCACGGAATCAACGAACTCCCGATTCCCGCCGCCCCGAAAAAGACCGCTGCCAGCCACGTTGCGTCGTCCTTGAATATTGCCGCCAACCACGTGATGTAAATCGGATATTGTGGCGCACAGCCAAACCCCGCCAGCAGCGCCCCAGCGTGCAGCACCATCGGTGTCTGCGCAAACGCTACCAGCGCGACGCCGGCTGTCGTCAGCACCAGTCCTCCCACGGAAAGACTGCGCTGCGAAAAATATTTCAACGCAATGGGAACCAGGAAACGTCCCAGCAGCAGAAAGCCGTAAAAAAACGCGGGCGCAGCGGCCATACTGGCAGCGTTAAATCCCACCATGCGTGTTTCGTCCAGCGCCACCAAACCGCCCACGGAAATTTCAATCCCGACGTAAAGAAAAAAGAGCAGCGCGAGTGAGATCCACGGCGCAGGCTGCAGAGTCACCCGCCACACGGCAAGTGATCGTTTCGGCCGCGTTTCGGGGGAATCAATCGGGCCCGCGTTCTGCACGAAATGCGCCAAGGCTAGCGTAAGGAAGCACACAGCGAGTGATCCAGACAACCAACGCAAGCTGAGATGACCCAGGAAAAAAGCAACCAGGAATGGGCTGGAAACCGCGCCGATTCCCCAAGAAAAATTCAGCAGACTCACCGCCCCCGCGACGTTCGAGGACGGCAAATGGGTCGCACGCAGATTGATGGAGGGATTGACCAGCCCATACCCGGTCCCGTAAATCGCCACGAACACCGCCGAAAAAAACCACGGTCCAAGCCCCAGGGACGCCAATCCAAGCGCAAAACAAAAATACCCCGCGCTGATGACTTTCGAAAAACCCAGGCGGGGCAGGAGCCAACTCGTCACCAGTGTGCCGAGAAAGCTTCCAAAATATTGCGTAAAGAAAAACAGCCCCACTTGGCCATCCGTTAAATTCCAGCGGTGCGTGAAATACGGCAAAACCGGGCCGAGCATCGTCATGCTGATCCCAATCAGCACAAATCCCACATGCAGATACGCCCATTCCAAGCGTGCATCAGGGACAGCCGCAGTTTGTGAAGGTTGAGCGAGAGTGTGATCGGTCATTTGCGGTATGAGTTTCCAGTGTCCCACGCCCGGCGAAACCGAACAAGCAAGGCGCCTTCCACCCCTCCCGGCTCTTACGTTTCCTTAATGTGGGACTGACCTTTTTCTTAGGGTGTTCGGCTACTATATTCTTTGTCGACTGGAGCAAAGCATGCGTGACCTTATTTTTGCGATTTGCACCATCGTTTTTTTTTCTGTCAGCATTCTCTACCTGCGCGCCTGCGAGCGCCTGAAGTGAACCGGTAAATCCATGTTTGGAAATATTCTACTCATTGCGATTGCGCTTTTACTCTGCGGCTATCTTCTCTACGCCTTGCTGAAACCGGAGAAATTCTGATCATGACCGGCAATGGGTGGTTCCAGATCTTTCTCTTTTTCTGCCTGGTGCTTGCTTTGACCAGGCCGCTGGGCAATTTCCTCTATCGCGTCTATGAGCGCAAGCCCACGTTCCTGGATCGCGTCTTGCGCCCAGTCGAGCGCCTGATCTACCGCATCTGCGGAATAGACGACACAAAGGAGATGGACTGGAAGGGTTATGGCTTCTCCATGCTGCTCTTCAGCGGGGTCTCGCTCTTGCTGCTCTATCTGATCGAGCGTACCCAGCAATGGCTGCCCTGGAATCCGCAAAAACTTCCCAATCTCGCACCCGACCTCGCGTGGAACACCGCCGTTTCTTTCACCACCAATACCAACTGGCAGTCCTACGTCCCCGAATCCACCATGAGTTACTTCACGCAGATGGCGGGACTCGCTTATCACAACTTCACTTCCGCCGCTGTCGGCATGGCACTGGCGATCGCGGTGATTCGCGGTGTCGCCCGCAAGGAATCGAAAACCATCGGCAATTTCTGGGTGGACACCACCCGCAGCATGCTCTGGATCCTCCTGCCGCTCTGTGTGATCCTGGGTTTAGCACTCGTCTCACAAGGTGTCGTGCAGAATCTCACGCCTTACACCCAGGCAAATCTCGTCGAACCTCAAACGATCGAAAAGCAGGCTGCTGACGGCACGAAATCAGAAGACACCGTCACCACGCAAGTCATCGCTCAAGGGCCGGTTGCTTCACAGGAAGCCATCAAGATGCTCGGCACCAATGGCGGCGGCTTCTTCAACGCCAATAGCGCGCATCCCTTCGAGAATCCAACACCAGTGAGCAACCTGCTCGAGATGCTGATGATCTTTGCCATCCCCTCCGCGCTCACGTACACCCTCGGGCGCATGACCGGATCGGCAAAACACGGATGGGCCGTCTGGAGCGCGATGGCCGGACTCTTCCTCACCGGCGTGATTGTCGCGTACGCTACAGAATCCCGCGGCAATCCGATGCTCAAAGGCGTCAACACCACCGCTTCTGAAACCCAAGCGGGCGGAAACATGGAAGGCAAGGAAGTCCGCTTCGGCATTGCGAATTCCGCGCTCTTTACAACGGTTACGACCGACGCCAGCTGCGGCGCCGTCAACAATGCCCACGATTCGCTGACTCCAATCGCCGGCATGGTACCCCTGATCAACATCATGCTCGGCGAGATCGTTTTCGGCGGCGTCGGCTCCGGCCTTTATGGAATGATCGTTTTCGTCATTCTGGCAGTCTTTATCGCCGGACTGATGGTCGGCCGCACGCCCGAATACCTGGGAAAGAAAATTGAGGCCTTCGATGTGAAGATGGCCGTGCTTTCCATATTGGTTTCTTCGCTGACCATTCTCATCTTCGCCGCAATCGCCATCGTCACAAAAGCGGGGCTTGCCGGCATAAGCAATCCGGGGCCTCACGGCCTTTCGCAGATTCTTTACGCTTACACCTCAAGCGCCGGCAACAACGGCTCGGCCTTTGCGGGCATCAATGCCAACACTCTCTGGTACAACTCCACCCTGGCTGTCGCCATGCTTCTCGGCCGGTTCTTCGCGGTCATTCCCGTTCTCGCCATCGCCGGCAATCTCGCCGCAAAAAAGCAAGTCCCGGAATCGCTGGGCACCTTTCCCGTCACCGGGCCGCTATTCACCGTGCTTCTTATTTCCGTGATCGTCATCGTCGGCGCGTTGACTTTTTTCCCTTCCCTCAGCCTCGGGCCGATTCTCGAGCATTTGCTGATGAACGCGGGAAAGGCGTTTTGAGGACCCCATGACATCGAATCCCCAGGCAAAGGGAACTTCCTTCGGCGACCGCAAAATCCTGCGCAACGCCATACGCGACTCTTTCGCGAAACTCGATCCGCGCCTGATGGTTAGAAACCCGGTTATGTTCGTGGTAGAAGTCGGCGCCGTCATCACCCTTGTCGTCCTCGTCTCCAATCTTGTCGAGCATCACGGTGATTTCCGCTTCGGATTGCAGATCACCCTGTGGCTTTGGTTCACAGTGCTGTTCGCCAACTTCGCCGAGGCCATGGCCGAGGGACGCGGGAAGGCCCAGGCGGAAACTCTGCGCAAAGCGCGCGCCGAGACCGAAGCCCGCAAGTTGCACGATGACGGTACAACAGAGCTCCTGCCAAGTTCGAAGCTGCGGGCCGGTGATGTCGTTGTGGTTGCCGCTTGCGAATTTATTCCGGGCGACGGTGAAGTCATCGAAGGTGTTGCCTCCGTTGACGAATCCGCAATCACCGGCGAATCCGCTCCGGTTATTCGCGAATCCGGCGGCGACCGCTCTGCCGTGACCGGCGGCACGCGCGTGCTCTCCGACGAAATCAAGGTGCGCATCACTTCCAACCCCGGCGAGACCTTTCTCGATCGCATGATCAGCCTCGTCGAAGGCGCTTCGCGCCAGAAAACCCCCAATGAAATTGCGCTGAATATTCTGCTTGCCGGCCTGACCATTATTTTCCTTCTGGCCGTCGTCACCCTGCAGCCCTTCGCGATCTATTCCGGCGCGCCGCAAAGCATTTTCGCCCTCATCTCGCTTCTCGTCTGCCTGATCCCCACCACGATCGGCGGCTTGCTGTCCGCCATCGGCATCGCCGGAATGGACCGCCTGATCCAGCGCAACGTCATCGCCATGTCCGGCCGCGCGGTCGAAGCTGCCGGCGACGTGGACGTGCTACTCCTTGACAAAACGGGCACCATCACGCTTGGCAATCGCGAAGCAACTGCGTTTCACGCCGCCCCCGGAGTCACCGACGCCGACCTTGCCAGCGCCGCGCAACTCGCTTCCTTCGCCGATGAAACCCCCGAAGGCCGCTCCATTGTCGTACTTGCAAAGGAGAAATACGGCCTGCGCGGCCGTGAACTCGCACCGCACAATCCCATATTCATTCCCTTCTCCGCGCAAACGCGCATGTCCGGCGTGGACATGGACGGCAGGGAAATCCGCAAGGGCGCGCCGGAAGCGATCAAGCGCTACATCGCCGAAAAAGGGCAGCGGGTTCCCGAGGAAGTGCAGGAGCACGTTGACCGGGTGGCAAAGTCCGGCGGCACGCCACTTCTCGTTGCGGCAAATTTCCGCGTTTACGGCACCATTGAACTCACCGACATCGTCAAGGGCGGCATCCGCGAACGCTTTGATCATCTGCGCGCCATGGGCATCCGCACCATGATGATCACCGGGGACAATCCTCTGACCGCCGCCGCCATCGCCCGCCAGGCTGGCGTGGACGATTTTCTTGCCGAGGCCAAGCCCGAAGACAAGATGGCGCTTATCCGCCATGAACAGGCCAAGGGAAAACTCGTCGCCATGACCGGCGATGGCACCAACGACGCTCCCGCGCTCGCGCAAGCCGATGTCGGCGTGGCGATGAACACCGGCACGCAAGCCGCGAAGGAAGCCGGCAACATGGTAGATCTCGACTCGAATCCCACCAAGCTCATCGAAATCGTGGAAATTGGAAAGCAATTGCTTATCACCCGTGGGTCATTGACCACCTTCTCTGTCGCGAACGACGTCGCCAAGTATTTCGCCATCATCCCCGCGATGTTTGCAGGGACTTTCCCGCTTCTCGGCTTGCTTAACGTCATGAAGCTCCGCACCCCGGAATCCGCAATTCTCTCCGCGGTCATTTTCAACGCGTTGATCATCATTGGCTTGATCCCACTGGCTCTGCGCGGCGTGCGCTACCGCCCGCTCGGAGCCGCAGCGCTATTGCGCAGAAACATGTTTATCTACGGGTTGGGGGGCGTGGTTGCGCCGTTCCTGGGCATCAAGCTGATTGACATTCTTGTTTCGTGGCTGCGGTTGGCATAGAGGCCTCTATGAAGAAAGAACTCATCCTCGCATTGCGATTCACGCTGGTGACCACTTTGGTTTTCGGACTCGTTTATCCGCTTTGCATGACGGGACTGAGCCAATTGATATTTCCCAAACAGGCGGCCGGAAGCCTGATTGAAAAGGACGGCCGAATCCTCGGCTCAAGATTAATCGGCCAGTCCTTCACCTCAGAAAAATATTTTCATTCGCGCCCGTCCGCGGCGGGCACTGGATACGACGCCGGCGCGTCCAGCGGGTCGAACCTGGCACCTACGAATCAGGCGTTGGTAGACCGGGTCAAATCCGACGTAGCTAAGCTCCAGCAGGAAAACCCCGGGGCGGCCATTCCTGCCGACCTCGTCACCGCTTCCGGCTCCGGCCTCGATCCCGAAATTTCTCCCGCAGCCGCGGACTTCCAGATTCCGCGCATAGCCAAAGCTCGGGGGCTAAGCGCGGACAGGCTGAGAACACTAATCGCCCGACACACCGAAGGGCGAAGCATCGGCATCTTCGGCGAGCCCCGGGTCAATGTGCTCGAATTGAATTTGGATCTAGATTCCCTGAAGTAGCTGGCACATCTGCGTCCCATCTAAGGCCCGCAGTCCGCGGCGAGCCGCCCTTGCCCTTGTAGTGACCGATATTAAGATCGGGCAACGCACTCTTCCGGGCATCCCAATTGCTATCAATTCGCAACCGGCCAGTCGCTCCTACTTCGATCCTTTCCCCAAACTCTTTGCCGCCTTCGGTGGCTGAAACCGATATCCTACCCACGGCTCGGTCAAAATAAATTTCGGCTGCGCCGGATCCTTCTCAATCTTTTTCCGCAACTGGTTAATCACCACGCGCAAATTCTCCGTCTCTTCCCCGTACTCGGGCCCCCACACGGTTTGCAACAGCCGCCGGTGCGAGACAGGTTTCCCTTGCTGAGCGATCAAATGCTTCAACACTTCGAATTCCTTCGGAGCCAGGTGCACATCTTCTCCACACGCCGTCACCCGCCGCGATTCGAAATCCACCGAAAGCTCCTTGGACTGAAACGGGAGAATCGCCTCGGCGCTTGAATGCCGCCGCAGCGAAGCCCGCACCCGGGCCAGCAGTTCCTCGATCCCGAATGGCTTGGTGACGTAATCATCCGCGCCCGCATCCAGCGCCACCACTTTGTCGCGCTCCGCGTTCCTCACGGTCAGCATGATGATCGGCATGGCGGTGAAGCGGCGCAATTCCCGGCAAGTCTCGATGCCCGACATCCCGGGCAAATTCACATCCAGCAGAATCAGATCCGGCTTCACTTTTCGCGCCAGTTCCAGCGCTTCTTCTCCGCTCGCCGCTTCGACAAGCTCGTAGCCGCGGAACGCCAGCGTGGAGCGCAGCACGCGCCGAATCTGCGGTTCGTCGTCCACCACAAGAATGCGCGCGGAATTCATCGTTCTTCTCTCCGTAACGCAACCGGCAGAGTAAACGAAAACACCGACCCCGAATTGAGCTGGCTGGTCACCGATATCGAGCCGCCGTGCGCCGTCACGATGGCCTTTGCGATCGGCAATCCCATTCCCGTGCCACGCACTTGATACCGCTGGTCCTTGCCGCGGTAAAACTTGTCGAAGATCAGCCCCTGCTCAAAGGGATCGATTCCGGGGCCGCGGTCCGCCACGCTCACGGTCACCATTTCACACCCCTGCTCCGCCGTGACGGTGATCGGAAATTCCTTCTTCGAGTACAGATTCGCGTTGTCCACCAGTTGCACCAGAATATCCTTGGCAAGCTCCAGGTCTGCCCGCACCAGGGGCAGATCCTCCCCCGCATTGACGACAATTCTTCGATCTCCAAGTGCTTTCTTCAAGTGCCCGAGGGCCGCCTCAACCAGCGTCGAAATCGCAACCGGCTGCAAGTGCAGTTCAAACTCGCCCGATTCGAGCTTGGCCATCTCCGCCGCCTCTTCCACCAGATGGTTCAGCCGGTCGCACTCCTCGTTTACAATCGTCAACAGCTCTTTCTGTTGCTGCGCGTTCCGGCCGCCTGAAGCCAGCAAATCGGTCGCCGCCGCCTTGATGGCCGTAAGCGGGGTGCGGAAATCGTGTGCAATCGAATCGAGCAGGGCCGACTTGAGCCGTTCGCCCTGGCGCTCCGCCTCAGTCTCGCTCAGTTGCTCCACGGCCCGTGCCCGCTCCATGGCGATAGCCACGAGAGAACCGATCGCATCGAGCATTTGTCGCGAGAGTACGGCCCCGGAAATACCCAGGCTCCCGATCGGCTTCACACCCAACCGCACCGGCACAAAATGCAACAACTTCTCAGGGTCCGAATTCGTTTCATCCAGAACGTAAGCCGCCTTCATCTTTTCTTCGTCTATTTGCGCCGCGCCGTATCCCGAGCGATAAAACTTGTCTTTCTGGGGCACGAACAGTTCCGCCGCCCCCGCCTCGAAGCATTCCACGATGTGATTCGGAATCGCGTTCATCAATTGGATGACGTTGCCCTCCCCCAGTAGTTTCTCGCTGAAGGAGTATAGCCGCTCCACTTCCCGCCGCCGGTTATGCGCCGCATCCGCCTCTCTGCGGATGCGTGCGGAAAGCTGGCTGCCCACGATTGAAGTAATCAGGAAGGCGCCAAGCGCCACCCAGTTCTGCGGATCCACAATCGTGAATGTCCTTATGGGGGGCAGAAAAAAATAATTGAACAGCAGCATCGCGCTGAACGACATGAAAATGGCTACTACCATGCCCCACACGGCGGAAACTGCTAAAATTGCCAGTAGAAACGACAATGCCACCGTCGTCTGGTTGACGTGCAGGAATCGCGTATAACTGTATGTGATCGAGATTAGAAGTGTCGCGGCAACTGCAAATCCGATTCCGCGGCCTGAGACGAATCGCACCATGCTCTTATTGTAACCCGGGACGATTTCGAGGACTGGAGAAGAACCCAACTTGCCCAAGAAGCCCGAAGAGTGGCTCGAACTCGCTTCTCCGTCGCCCAGCGCACGGGGGATTTTCAAACTGTTCCTCGGCTATGCTCCGGGTGTCGGCAAAACTTACAGCATGCTCAGCGAGGCCATCCGCCGCAAAAGCCGCGGCGAAGACGTCGTCATCGGGATCATCGAAACTCACGGCCGCAAAGGCATCCAGGAACTCGCCGCCCAGCTGGAAGCCGTTCCACGCAAAAAAATTGATTACAAGGGCACTCCGTTCGAGGAGATGGACATTGACGCCATCCTCGCACGCCGCCCGGGCGTAGTGCTCGTCGACGAACTCGCTCACACCAACATACCCAGCAGCCGCCACCGCAAACGGTATGAAGACGTCCAGGATCTTCTTGCCGCCAAGATTGACGTAGTTTCCACGCTCAACATTCAGCACATCGAGAGCATCGCTCCCACCGTCCGGGCGATCACCGGCGTCACCGTCCGCGAAACTGTTCCCGATTGGGTTCCCCTGAGCGCCAGCGAAACGGTGATGGTGGACCTCACTCCCGAAGCGCTCGTCAACCGCATGCGCCGCGGCGACGTCTACGGCAAAGAGAAAGTGGAGCAGTCGCTGAAGAATTTCTTTCGCCGCGGCAATCTCATTGCACTGCGCGAACTCGCCCTGCGCCAGGTCGCCGAGCAGGTGGACCGCAGCCTTGAAACGTACATGGACGCGAAACAGATCCGCGAAAACTGGGGGGTGCGCGAACGCATCGCCGTCTGTGTTTCCGGCAGCCCTTCCGGCCAATATCTGATCGCAAGGGGCGCGCGCATGGCCCGGCGCCTCGATGCCGAACTCTATGTCGTCCATGTCCTGCGTGAGTTCGCCACGCGTGAGGAAAATCCCAAAATTCTGGAAGCCAACTTGCGCTTTGCGGAAAATCTGGGAGCGCTCGTTGTGCGTCTGAAGGGCCGCAGTGTCGCCGACGCCATCGGCGACTTCGTCCGCTCCAAACACATCACCCAGGTTATTTTCGGACGCGCCCTGGTTCGCGACTGGAAAAAGTTTCTCTACCTGAGCGTAGTGCACCGCTTCTTGCGCGAGTCCCCTGCCGTGGACATCCACATCGTCACCCAGGAACCCGAAGTCGACTGACGGCGATCTCTCCCCGCATCGCACGAATCACCCTAAAAACGATCCACATTTTTCCACAGACACACCACTTTCCAGCGCCCTTCCTTCCCTCTAGAATCCCCTCGATCTCAATAGCGGGGAGGCGTTTGATGCTTTTTGCTACCGTGTCGCGCGGCAAGAATCTCGGAACCCGCTTGCTCCCGCACCGCTTCAAGGATGATCGCTATCACGTACGCCTGGGCAAGCATGGACCGTATATCCCGATCACCGACTACCGCGACATCCCTTCCTACCTCGCTAACGGCTATTCGCTGGAGATGAGCAACAAAACCGAAAAGCACAATCCAAGCCTGATCCGGCCCGAATCCATCCAGGGTTGGAGCAAGACCTTCTAGTCACCCTGGGAACGCCATTCTCCCGAATGGCGTTCCATCTCGGTGCGCCACTCTAGACGACGCAGGACACCCGAACATTCGCCTTTTGGCGAGGAGTGGGTTCCAGACAATTTGGATTTGTTGAAATGACGGCCGCAGCAAGGCGCCTAGCCAGGCGTTACAAGCGACAGGGTGGAGGCGAGGAAGACGGCTCAACACTGGTTTCCGGGATGGGACTACGGGTTCAGGTTCCCTGTCCAGCGCAAAATGATTTGCGGAGACGCACACCTGCAGAATCTGAATAGCTCCCAATTCCCGTTTCGCCGTCTAGCAGCTTGCCTGCAGCTTGCGAAGCGCGAAAAGTCCAAATGGAAGCAGTCCAGCCAGGAGCAAGGTGAACGTGGCGGGTTCCGGAACGGGAGTCGTGCCCCCGCCACCGCCGATGCTCTGGAACGGAGCAGCGGTCACCGTAGTGGTGCCGCCTGAAGTTGTGAGCGTGCCGCCACCGCCCAAACCGCTGCTGCCGGCCAGAAGGGCGGTGCTGCCACCGAGACCCGCGGTGCAGCCGGCGCCGACGATGTCCATACCCGCCAGGGTCACGGAAGCAGTTTGCGTCAGGAGTCTACCGCACGGATCCGTATCGTTGGTAGCCAGAGTGATGCTCGCATTGGCGAGAATGTTTCCCTCGAACGTAACGTTGGGATCGAGCACCGCGGAACCTCCCGGCATCACCCAATACACACCGGCGCCTGACCCTGTATTGATCACATTAATAACCGTGTTGCTCTGAGCTGTGAGCGAGGTCCCGCTCCCTACCTGGAAAACCCACAACGCGTTGGCGTTGCCTCCGCCGTTGAGGGTGATAGTTCCTCCCGTCAAGGTCAGCCCCGACGGAGCTGAATACACTCCGGGCCCGAGCGTTATTGTCCCCAGCGAGGATATGGGGGGAGAGGTCGGCGTCATGCCGCTTAGGCCATTGATCGCAGTGCCTAGTTCACCTTGAGCCGACGTCGCGATTCCACCACCCGATTGTACCGTTCCGCCAGATATTGTGAAATCTGTTGGTATCACGCCGGTGACCGCGGTGGCGACGCAGCAGCCACCCACACTTCCGGTGATCACGGAACCCGTTCCGTTAATGGCCACTCCCGCGCCACCCAGAATCGCAAACGTACTCAAATTCGTTCCGATGATGCCGTCAGCATTGGCTGTGGGCACCAGAAACAAAGCAAGAATTAACACGATTGATGAAAAAGAAATCAGAGGAACCTTCATATGGCCACCTTGCTGGGGAGGTTTGCCAGAATCGCTCCACCCGCGGGACTGTGAGGTCAGAGCGGTCTAAGGCAAGTGAATCTTACAAATTGCGGGGGGTGGCGTCTGTTCAATATCGGACATTCGTAGTTTGGATTTTCTCTTGAACACCCGGGTGCGCGCCATGGTTCGCTAACTTGCGCGGTAGGCAACAGCCTTCTGTTTGGATTTTCCCAGTCCCTCGATGAACAACTCCACCACATCTCCCGGCTTCAGATACTGCGGCGGCTTCATTCCCAACCCAACTCCCTCGGGGGTCCCGGTCGAAATCACATCCCCAGGCAAAAGCGTCATGAATTCGCTCAAGTAGCTGATCAATTTCGGCAAACCAAAAATCAGGTCCGAGGTGTTGGAGTTCTGCCGCACCACGCCATTCACGCTGAGCCCCAGCGAAAGATTGTGCGGGTCCTGAATCTCATCGGATGTCGCCAGAAACGGCCCCAGCGGCGCAAAAGTGTCACAACTCTTCCCCTTCACCCACTGCCCTGCGCGCTCCAGTTGAAAAGCGCGCTCGCTGTAATCATTCAGCAGGCAGTAGCCGGCCACATGCCTCATCGCCTCAGACTCAGCAACATATGAGGCTCGCTTTCCGATCACCAGGGCAAGCTCCACTTCCCAATCAGTCTTCAGCGAATTCTTCGGAATTAAGAGGTCATCAAACGGCCCGCACAAGGAAGACGGTGCTTTCATAAATATCACCGGCTCCTTGGGCACGTCTTTTCCGGTTTCCGCGGCATGCCGGGCGTAATTCAATCCGATGCACACGATCTTCGATGGCCGAGCAATACATGCTCCCCAACGCGCACTCTCCGGAACAACCGGACACCTCTGTTCGTTCGCGCGGAACCATTGCCTCAGTTTCTCCACTCCATCCGCGGCAAAAAAAGCATCGTCAAAATCCCGCGCATGTCCGCTGACATCTCTTCGCACGCCCGCGCCCGTAATTACGGCAGGTTTTTCCCGCCCTATCTCCCCGAATCGGCAAAGTTTCATCTTGGACAGATCTCGCTCTCGGTGAAATTTAGGAAAGTCGTGATTATCAATGCTTCATGATAGCGAACAGGGTCGGGAAACTCTATCAGCATGTGCGAAGGACGCCGAACCCACGCTCCTCCCACACAGGCAACCACTGCTCTGGTTGTAAGATTGCGCATCTCCTTTCGGATCGCGGAATTTCACCCCCAACATTTTGCCAGATTTAACGGAGCCGTTACCAATGGGCTGCAGCCGGAGGAGCACGCGGATATCGGATCTTGCCACTTTCTGGGGATATGGTGCGCCCTGTGGGGATCGTTGACGATAAAGTTGATGTCGTGACACAACTTTAGCCCTCGGAGTGGAATTCGTGGCTTCATTCTGCTCCTGATCCTTCAAGCTCAACGAATTGCCGAGAGCGCACGGCATCGCAGAATTTGGCGGCCACATTCGAGCGCAGGTAACCCTATTTCCGGAAAAAGGCATCGTGCGATAGGCTCTGCTACGGAGAAAACAACCTGAGAAGCCGCGAAGAATCATTGCACAGTATCGAGGCCGGAACGTTCGACGTCTGCGTGATCGGCGGCGGAGCAACGGGTACGGGATGCGCACTGGACGCCCAGCTTCGCGGCTTGAAGACCGTTCTGGTCGAAGCCGGGGATTTTGCGGGCGCCACCTCCAGCAAATCCACAAAAATTATTCATGGTGGAGTTCGTTACCTCGAGGAGGCGGTGAAGGAACTTGATCCGGCGGAATACCATGTCGTCAATCGCGCGCTGCACGAACGCATACTCATGCTCAGGAACGGTCCGTATCTCACTCGCTCCCTCGAGTTCCTGATTCCCTGTTATCACTGGCTGGATGCCGGCTATTACGACGTCGGACTGAAACTCTACGACTTGATTGCAGGCGAGACCAGCATCTTCCCGAGCCATTTCCTCTCGCGGCAGGAGACATTGCGCCGCATGCCTACGCTGAAACACGAGGAACTCGTCGGCTCCATCGCCTACGCGGACGGACAGTTCAATGACGCACGCTACAATATCGCGCTGGTGAAAACGTTTTCTGAGTCGGGTGGTGAGGCAGCAAATTATCTGCGGGTCTCGAACTTTCAGAAAAGTGCCGACGGAAAACTTGCGGCGGCGGAAGTGGAGGACCAGTTATCCCACCGGAAGTTCCGGGTCCTGGCTCGTGCCTTTGTGAACTCCACCGGCCCCTTTGCCGATACCATTCGGGATCTCGCTTCGCCGGGGATTTCTCACCGCATGAGACTCAGCAAAGGGAGTCACATTCTGCTTCCGCTCGAGGTGCTGCCCAGTGAAGACGCAATGCTAATCCCGAAGACGGAGGATGGGCGTGTTCTGTTTGCCGTCCCCTGGATGGGCAGGCTGCTGGTAGGCACAACGGAGAAGGAAGTCGAGGTGGGCGAGGAACTCTGCGTCACCACTGACGAAGTGGAGTTCATTCTTCGCCAACTCAACCAATACCTTGAAAAGCCGGTGACTTCGAATCAGATTGTCAGCGGGTTCGCCGGGGCGCGCCCGCTGGTCAGCCGCAGCGGCAGTGGTGAAACGAAAAAGCTCTCGCGCGACGACGAACTGGAAATCGAGCCTCAGAGCGGTCTCATCAGCATCATGGGTGGCAAATGGACTACCCATCGTGCCATGGCCGAAGACACGATTGACGCGGTGCAGAAACATTTGGGTTTGCCGGTCACTCCGTCCCTGACGCGCAATCGTCCGTTGGCCGGCTCCAGTGGTTTCACGCCGGTCTATTGGATGAGTCTCGTCAGGGACTACGGAATCACGCAGGAAACCGCGCAGCACCTGGTGGCGAGGTATGGCACCGTCGCGCCCGAAGTCTTGGAGTTGGCGAAGAAAACTCCCGATCTCGCAAAGCCACTCGTCGGGGGTCTGGCTCCCATTCGCGCGGAAATCGCCTATAGCGTGACCGAGATGGCACTGACGATCGAGGATGTGCTGGCTCGCCGCATCGGCCTGGAATTCTTCAGTTGGAGGGCCTCGATCGAGGCAGCACCCCTTGTCGGCTCGATTCTGGGAAAGGAGCTTGGCTGGTCCACAAAGCAGATAGAATCCGCGACACAAGATTACGTGGGTAGAATTGGAAGGTACCTGAAAATCGCGGGACTCGAGGGCGAACCTTCGCGCAGTTTGTAACCAAGGCAAGAGAAAACCTTTGGGCAACGGACGGTCAACCATGTCCAGCTACATCGCTGCCATCGATCAGGGGACGACAAGCACTCGCTTTATTGTGTTCGACAAATCGGGCCGGATTGTTTCGCTCGCGCAGGAAGAGCACGAGCAGATTTATCCCCGGGCAGGTTGGGTGGAACACGACCCTGAGGAGATCTGGCGGCGGACCGAGGAAGTTATCGCTGAGGCCATGCGGCTGCGCGGATTTCGCCCCAAGGATCTTGCCGCCATCGGTATTACCAACCAGCGCGAAACGACCGTCGTGTGGAATCGCAAGACCGGCAAACCGGTTTGCAACGCGCTCGTCTGGCAGGACACCCGGGTTGAAGATCTGGTTGCCGAGTTTTCGCGCGATGGCGGCCAGGGCCGCTTCCAGGGCAAGACCGGCCTTCCATTGGCGACTTACTTCAGTGGCTTGAAGATTCGCTGGATTCTGAACAATGTGCCTGGCGCGCGAGAACTGGCGGACACGGGCGATGTCATCTTTGGAAATATAGACTCCTTTCTGGTATGGAAACTTACCGGCGGCATAAACGGCGGCGCGCACGTGACAGACGTCACCAACGCCAGTCGCACGCAGCTGATGAATCTTGGCACTCTGGGTTGGGATTCGGAAATTTTGCAGGCGTTTGGAATTCCCCAACAGATGCTGCCCCGAATCTGTTCGAGCAGCGAAGTGTACGGCTCCGCGCAAATCGACTCTATCAGAGGTGTGGCGATTGCCGGCATTCTGGGTGACCAACAAGCGGCCCTCGTGGGGCAAACGTGTTTCAATCCGGGCGAAGCAAAAAATACCTACGGCACAGGCTGTTTTCTGTTGATGAACACCGGCGACGAACCGGTCATTTCCAATTCCGGTTTGCTTACCACCGTCGCATACAAGGTGGGACCGAGGCCTGCGCAGTACGCGCTTGAGGGAAGTATCGCCATCGCAGGTGCGCTGGTGCAATGGCTGCGGGACAATCTCGGATTCATCGAAAAAAGTGCGGACATCGAGACTCTGGCTCGATCAGTGGACGACAACGGTGGCGTCTACTTTGTGCCGGCCTTTTCCGGTTTGTATGCTCCTTACTGGAAAGCCAGCGCCCGCGGCGTTATCGCGGGACTCACTCGGTATGCAAACAAGGGCCATCTCGCTCGCGCGGCCCTGGAAGCTACTGCTTTCCAGACCCGTGAAGTGGTGGAGGCGATGGAGAAGGACGCGAAAATCAAGCTGGAAGTCATGCGCGCAGACGGCGGGATGGTTGAAAACAATCTCTTGATGCAGTTTCAATCCGACATTTTAAACCTGCCGGTTGTGCGGCCGGTCAGCCGGGCCGCAACTACCGCACTCGGTTCGGTCTATGTCGCTGGTCTCGCGGTCGGATATTTTGAGGACTTGCACGATTTGCGCGCGAACTGGGCCGCCGATCACACCTGGCACCCGCGGATGAATTCGGGGAAGCGCGAGGACCTCTACCGGATGTGGAAGCGAGCGGTCACAAAGTCGTTCGACTGGACCGACTGAGCTTAACCGGGGTGGAGCCTGGTCTTCTGCATTATTCCTGGGTGGTGTGATGCCCAATCGCCTCATCGTGTAGAAAAGCGTAGCGCGTTTCAGTCCGAGCAGTGCGGCCGCCCCTCGCGGACACCGAGTTTGCAAATCGCGCGCTGGCAGGCCGCAAGAATCTCCTGGCGGATTTTCTCTCCCAGGGTAGGACTTGTGATGTTGACTGGTTCAGGTTCGCATCCCTCCGGCGGCGCAGACTCGAAAACACCGGCCGATGATGGGAGCACTCCTCGTGCCACATTGTTCTGCCACTCTCGAATGTTTCCTGGCCAGGGATGACGAGTCAGCAAGCGCATGGCTTGTAGCAGCGTTAGTTAGGCAGTACATTTGCCACCGGAGAATAGGCAATGCGCATTGCAAGCTTGGGTCATGCGGTCTTTGCGACGACGATGATCGCCCTTGGAATCCTGAGCCTGATCAAAGGCGATTTCAACCCGGTATGGGATCCGCTACCCCAGGGTGTGCCCGCGCTGGCCTATCTCTGTGCCTGTATCTCCCTGGTATCTGGCATCGGCCTACTCTGGCGGCGTGCAGCCGCCGGTGCCGCCCGCGTGCTGCTCGCCTATCTCCTGCTGTGGTTGCTGTTGTTGAGAGTGCCAGGCATCTTCCTCGCGCCCAACGTAGAATTTTGGTGGTCAGCCTGCAAAACCGCAGTGATGGTTGCGGGCACCTGGGTGCTGTATACCTGGTTCGCCGCTGACTGGGATCGGCAGCGCCTCGGTTTCGCCGCCGGCAATAAGGGTCTGCGGATCGCGAGGGTGCTCTACGGCCTGGCCTTGATCCCCTTCGGCCTGGCACATTTCGTCTATCTCAAAAATACCGTCGCGCTGGTGCCTGGCTGGCTGCCGTGGCATGGGTTCTGGGCGTATCTGACAGGCTGTGCCTTGATCGCGGCGGGCCTGGCGGTGGTCTTCGATGTGTACGCACGACTGGCAGCCGCGCTCTCGACGATCGAGATCGGCATGTTCACGCTGCTGGTCTGGGTACCCGTTGTGGCGGCTGGCTCCAAAGACACTTTCCAATGGAGCGAGACCCTGGTCTCACTCGCGCTGACGGCCGGTGCCTGGGTGGTGGCGGATTCCTACCGTGGCATGCCTTGGTTCGCCGCGGACAAACGCTAGCACGAGCGATGCGGCAGAGTGGACCATGGCCGGGCCCGTCCACGTCGTAACACAGGTTCGAATCTATCGAGCTGAACTCAGATGCATTCTCGAGTAGTACCCACGCCCTGCCCCGCCTTTGCCTGAGTACCGCCGACTGACGCTTCCCTCCTGGACTTACACCCCGGAAGAAGCGCTGGTCCTGTAAAGTGTTGGCCTGGTTCGACGAATTTCGCTTCTTCTGCAGGGACGAAAACGGCAAGATCATGAACGAGCAGGAAATTTCACCTGATGGCGGCGACTCGATACTTGTTCCTCGGGTCTATGAACCGCTGGATTGTGAAACCCGTCCCTAAAGCAGAACCTCGTCCACCGGAAGTCGGGGTTTGGTCATGAGAACACGGACATTCCGCAATTTCGCGCTCAATGACCTTCTTGCAAGTTATTGAGAAATATGGTGCGCCCAAGGGGACGATTTTAGAACTTTTCTCACCGATCTTGTGGCAGCCTTGCCACAGATCGATTTCTCCTGAGTGAACCCCCTATCGACTTAGAGGTTGTCGAGAGAAAGGAGAAAGCTGAGAAAGCCAGCAAGGTTGCGTGGGAGCCCCTAGTAAGCTAAGCTAGATTAGCTAAGGAGCTACGATGAGTATCGTCACCATCCACCAAGCCAAAACAAACCTTTCTCGGCTGATTGAGAAAGCAACCGAGGGAGAGGAAGTGATCATTGCACGGGGGTCAAAGCCAGTAGCCCGACTCGTTCCGGTCGGCGAGGTAAAAGGCAAACGCCAGCCAGGATCGTTGAAAGGCAAGTTGCGTGTTGGGCCTGAGTTTTTTGAGCCCCTTCCGATGAGCGAACTGGCAGGCTGGGAGTAGTCTAGTTGCGTGCGCTACTCGATACACATGCTTTGCTCTGGTGGCTTTCCGATGACCCTGCGCTAACGCGAGCCGCTCGAAAGATCATTGCGGAAACCAAAAACACACTGATAGTGAGTGCTGCTTCGGCTTGGGAAATCGCCATCAAGGTCAGGCTGGGAAAACTTCCAACTGCTGCTGACCTGGCGGCCGATTTCTCTGGCCTAATTGAGCGGGAAGGTTTTCAATCGTTAGCCATTTCTGCAGAACATGGCATTCGGGCAGGGCTCTTGCCTGGCCCTCACAAAGATCCATTTGACCGCATGCTGATCGCCCAAGTTCAGGCCGAAAATATACCTATCATCAGTAATGAAGCATCTTTCGAAAGCTACGGGGTGCGACGTCTTTGGTGAGAAAAAGACCGCTAAGCGGCGCAACCTCTGATTGGAAGTGGTGCGCCCTGGGTGATTCGAACACCCGACCTTCTGGTTCGTAGCCAGACGCTCTATCCAGCTGAGCTAAGGGCGCAACGTATCTATAAATATTATCACACGAGACGTTTTGGCTTCTAGCCATCCGGCATGGAAAAATTCAGCGAAATTATGCCCCTTACACCGCAGGCACCTTACCATCAATGATCAGGTGTTTGCGCCGGTTGGCCCACAAAGCTGCGGCTATGCTCTTCCGCCCCGCGCCACAGCAGCAGCACCAGTGCCGCGATCGTCACAATCTCAAACCCGGCCAGCGCCCACTGATACCCGAACCGCTCGCGCAGCGCATACTCGATCGTGTTCGTCGGCGCCGCAAACAAAATTCCCAACTGGTACGCCAGTCCTGGCATCAACCCGCGCGCCGCGTCCGCCGCCAACTCATTCAAATGGACCGGAATCACGCCCCACGCTCCCTGCACGCCCATCTGCATGAACACGGTGGCCACGATCAGCACCGGCACGCTGCCGCCAAAAGCCCAGAACGGCATGACCAACAGGCACAGCCCCAACGCCGCCATCATTCCTTTGCGTCGCCCCAGCGATTGCGACAACGATCCGAAAATCACCGCGCCGATCACCGCTCCCACGTTGTAAATCATCGCAATATCCGCCACCCGCGACGGCGCCACCTTGTGAATCTCCTTCAGGAAGTCCGGATATAAATCCTGCGTGCCGTGCGAAAGAAACATCATGAACACCATCAGCACCACAAGGTAGAAAAACCGTTTGTAATTCGCGGCCACCACGCGCAGCACGCCGCCCATGCTGCCGGCGCGATGATGCTGCCACGCCTCCGATTCCGGCACCTTGGTGCGAATGTAGAGAGCCAGCAGCGCCGGCAGCGCCCCCAGCCAGAACATCGGCCGCCAGCCCCACGCCGGTAACACAAAACGCGCCGCCATCGCCGCGAGCAAATAGCCGATCGAGTAGCCGCTCTGCAAAATGCCGCTCAGGATGCCGCGCCACCGAGTCGGCGCCGCCTCCATCGCCAGCGAAGCACCCACGCCCCATTCCCCTCCCATGCCGATGCCGAACAACGCGCGAAGAATCAGGAACGCGGTGTAGTTGGGCGCAAACCCGCAAAGCAGCTCAATGATCGAAAAATAAATCACATTGGCCATCAACGGGATGCGGCGCCCGAAGCGGTCTGCAAGCAGGCCAAAGATAAATGCGCCGACAGGGCGCAGCGCCAGCGTGGCCGTAGTGGTGAAGACGATGGACTTCTTGGAAACGCCAAACTGGTGGGAAAGCGTATCGTAGAGAAAAACGATCACGAAAAAATCAAAGGCGTCCAGCGTCCAGCCAAGAAACCCGGCCAGCAACGCGTGGTGCCTGCCTTTTGTGGGCGAGGGAGAAGTCATTTCAGGAGGCGCGCCATTCAGTGGGCTTTGGCATCAGGCGATACAATGCCACACCGCTTGTCGCGCACACCAGCCCCAAAAATAGTCCCGGCGCCATCCGCCCAAAACAAAACTGCCCGATGCTGAACAGCGCGGTATACACAAAAACGCAGCCAATCAGCCAGCTTAGAAGATTTGTTCCAAGATCGCGAGTCGTCTCCTCCACCCCGCTTGCCTGGGCCACGGGACCCCAGCCCCGCACGTCGGGACGCACCTTTCGATAAAAATCCACCAGCGTTTGCTCGGGCTCCGCTCGAGTGAGCAGCGTAACGCATAGCCACACCAGCGTGGTCACGCCCGTGGTGCACAGCGTCGTTTTCGCGAACACGACCGGGTCCGATCCTTCGAACGGCACGGGCCGCCCCCCGATGCTCATCCATAACGAATGGCTGTGCAAGGCCAGCGTCGTCACGAGCGCCGCGGCCATCGCGGAAATCTCGCTCCAGGCATTCACCCGCCACCAATACCAGCGCAGCAAATAAACGCCGCCCGTCCCCGCTCCAAGTTCCAGCACAATTTTCCAGCCCTCGCTTACCGATTGCAGTTGCATGGACATCCACGCGGCAGCCACCACGAGGAAAATCGTTGCCAGCCGTGAAGCGTTAACATAGTGCGCTTCGCTGGCGTCTTTTTTCACGAATCGCCGGTAGAAATCCTCCACCAGATAGGAACTTCCCCAATTCAGCTGCGTCGCAACGGTGGACATGAACGCGGCCATAAAACCGGCGAGCAAAATGCCGAGCAGCGCATGTGGCGTATGCTGCGTGGCAACCAGCATGTACCCGCGTTCAGGCTGCGCAAGTCCTGGGTAGAGAACCACTGCCGCCAGCGCCGTCAAGATCCAAGGCCATGGCCGCAGCGCATAATGCGCAAGATTGAACCACAGCACCGAGAGCAACCCGTGGCGTTCGTCGCGCGCGCTGAAAATCCGTTGCGCGATATAGCCGCCGCCCCCCGGCTCCGCTCCGGGATACCAGAACGCCCACCACTGCACCGCCAGATGCACCACAAACGTGATGACCGGCAAAGTCCACAGCGCTTCGCCCGTCAGCCCGCGCGAAACGTCCGGCAGCAACGCCGTGATGTCGCTGGCGTTCGGCCCAGCCAGACTCCGCTTCGCCGCCAACTTCTCAAGCAACTGCGGCATTCCGCCAACTGCATGCACACCGTACCAAGCCACGGCAATCACAATCGCCATCTTCAGAACAAATTGAAACAGATCTGTCCACAGCACGCCCCACAATCCGCCCAGCGAAACGTAAACCCCCGTAAATGGCATCAGGAAAAACACGCAAACCGCCAGGGCCCTCGCGTCACTGATGCCCAACGAAGTGCTGATGATATTCACCATCGCCTTCGTCACCCACCCAAGAATCAGGCAGTTCATCAGCAAGCCCAGGTACACCGCGCGGAATCCGCGCAGAAACGCCGCTGGCTTCCCGTGGTAGCGCATCTCCGCAAACTGCACGTCGGTGATCAGTCCCGAGCGCCGCCACAATCGCGCAAACAGAAAAACCGTCATCATGCCCGAGGGCAGAAAACTCCACCACAGCCAGTTCCCTGCCACGCCCTGGGTGTAGACGAGTCCGCTCACCGCCAGCGGCGTGTCCGCGGCAAACGTCGTGGCTACCATCGAAGTGCCCGCCAGCCACCAGCTCACCTGGCGCCCAGAAACAAAATAATCCGCCGTGCTCTGCGCGGACTTGCGCCGGAAATACAACCCAAGCACCAGCGTGATCAGCAGGTAGCCCGCGATGGCTGCCCAATCAAGCGAGGTCAGAGACAATGGTTTGGTTTCCTCAATGCGTCACTCCACGGAAAGAAGCTCGCGTTTTTATCTCGAAAACGAAGCACCCCGGAAGAATCGCCGCTTAGTTTCCCCGCGATACCATATTCTGTCAAAGGTTTTCTGAATCGTTTCAATACTCGCAAATCAGCTTCCACAAGAATAGAAAACCCCGGCTCGCTGGGGGCAACGAGCCGGGGTGGGGGTACATCCTGAGGGGGGGCCTGAGGAAATTCAATCTTGCTTTAGTGCGTCACCACTCCTTCTTGGGTGGCCAGCACGCAAATCCGCTGCAATTCTTCGTAGGTGAAAAAGCGCTCCTCGATATGGCCGGCGCGCTCCACATGGCCGATGCCCGTTTCCCGGGAAATCCGGCTAATCTCCGCTACGGAAAGTCCCAGCAGGTATGCCGCGCGAGACTGGGTGACGTACTTCGGTATCTGATTATCCATTTTCTCTTCTCCCCTCATGCTGGAATCAGTGCCATTCCGTCTTTTTCAACTGTCAGGATCATCGCCTTGTAGATGTCAATGTCCCATCCATCGCCAACCCGCATGCGTACCGTCTCCCCGCCTTCTTTCAGGAGTCTTCCGCGCAGCGGAACCTTGATATCCCCGAGAGCGACCTGCAGAACCACCGCCTGTCCCAACCACGCGTTGTAGCCTTCTTCCATGGGGCTCCTTCGGCGATGAAGTCGACGCATTGTGCAGGGGTAGAATCGCTTCTCTGGCGGAGTCCGACAATGGTACAGCGAGGGCACCCGACTAGTATTTAAGTACTGCCAGCCCACGAATGCCCTTTTGCGAGCACTTCTTAGGCAGGTACTTTAGTACCCCAATTTCAGGACGCCTGACCCATCGCCGGAGCCCCACGCACTTGCGACACTTATCCTCGTGACCAAACATTTCCACGCCCCGCCTTCCTTATCGCAGCCGGACGTGCCGCGCCTGGGAGTGGGCCTCGCGCTCGGTGGCGGATTTGCCCGCGGCTACGCGCATCTGGGCGTCCTCCGCACCTTCCGCGAAAACGCAATTCCGGTCACTTCCATCGCGGGCAGCAGCATCGGCAGCATCCTGGGTGCCGCCTACGCCAGCGGCGTGCCGCTTCCCCGCATCATTAGTAAGTGCCGCGAAATCCGCTTCCGCGATTTCGCCAAGTGGCGGGTTTCGCGCTTCGGCCTGGCCAGCAACGAACGGCTGGGCGCCCTGGTGCAAAAGCTCTTCGGCACTAGACAGTTTGAAGATCTCGTGTTGCCGCTGGCCATTGTCGCCACCGATCTCGGAACCGGCGATCCAGTGGTCTTCCGCCAAGGAAACCTTGCGCAAGCGATTCGCGCCAGTTGCGCTTTCCCTGGCCTCTTCGAGCCGGTAGAGATCGGCACGCGCTGCCTGGCCGATGGCGGAATTGTGGCTCCGGTGCCGACCCGCGCGGCCCGCGAAATGGGCGCGGAAATTGTCGTCGGCGTTTCCGTGGGACTTCACGACGGCCAGCGCGGCGCCCCGACAAACATCTTTCAGGTGGTCAGCCGTGCGGTCAGCGCCGCGCAAAAGCACCAGGTGGAGGCGTGGGAACGTTACGCCGACCTGGTCCTGCGTCCCGCGGTGCAGGGGCTGGCCTGGGACGATTTTGACCGCATTGACGAAGCCATCGAAGCAGGCAGCGCCGAGGCGCGCTCCGCGGTTCCAAGGCTCAAACTATTGCTGAATCGCCAGAACGACATGCAATCCGCCTTAGGCAAGCAAGGCGAACTAATGCTCGCGGAGGCGCTGCGATGAGATACCGTGGCTGGTGGGTGAATTTCATTAGCACCGCCGTTGCGGTGTGGCAGGAAAGTGGCGAGAATCCAGCCCTTTTCTGCTACCTTATGGGGAGTGGGACATTTTTCATCCTGCGTTCCCACCAGCTGATCCCAATCCCTGTTCCTGTGAGGAATGAATCGCTTTGTTGGAATCCATCCGCCACCTGCTCCACTCGATTTACGACGTCGAAGGAATAATCCGCAACGGCGGGCCGCTGCTCGTTTGCATCATCGTATTCATCGAAACAGGCTTTTTCGTTGGCTTTTTTCTTCCGGGCGATTCCCTGCTGGTCACCGCGGGGATCTTTTCCGCTGCGGGTGTCATCCCCTTGAAGTGGATTCTGCTGCCCGTGATGCTCTGTGCGATCCTGGGTGATCAAATCGGCTACTGGATCGGCAGGGTAGCCGGGGTAGCAATCTACAAGCGCGAAGATTCCTTCTTCTTCAAGCGGCGCCACCTGCAACGAGCCCACGACTTCTACGAAAAATATGGCGGAAGCACGATCATCATGGCGCGTTTCATCCCCATCATCCGAACCTTCTGCCCGCCCGTGGCTGGCGCCGCGCGCATGTCATATCCCCGTTACCTGCTCTACGACATCTTCGGCGGCGCCATCTGGGTGGGAACGATGATCCTAGGTGGATTCTTCCTCGGCCGCACGATTCCCAATATCAGCCAACGCATTCATTACGTCATCCTCGTGGTGATTTTCCTCTCGCTCCTCCCTGCCATCATCAGCGTCTTCCGGGCGCGCCATGCAGAAGGACTTCCCGCCGCATCCACCGCCACCACGCCAGAGAAGCCCTAGCCCATGCCCAAGTTGCGCGCCGTAATCTTTGACATTGGTCGAGTGCTGATTCGCGTGGACATCCAACGGGTGAAAACCTCCCTGGCTCAGGGACTTCCCCTCGGCCCCGAAGAATTGTGGTCCGCGATCGAAAAAGATCCGCGCTGGCCAGACTGGCAGGAGGGGCGCTTGTCCCCCCGCGATTGGCACTTGCACCTTTCGAAGCGGTTTGACCTCTCCCTCGATTTTGAGCAGTTCAAAAACGTCTGGAATTCCGCGCTCGATCCCCATCCGATCCACAAAACTTCCCTGTTCGCCGGGCTCGGAAAAAACTACCGCCTCGGCCTGCTGTCGAATACAGATCCCATTCACGTCGAGAAGCTCGAATCAACCTACGACTTCTTCGACTATTTTCCGAAGGCGGTTCGCACCTACTCCTGCTCGGTAGGTGCCAGCAAACCCGAACCTCTCATCTACCGGCAAGCCCTGCGGGCGTGCAAGGTCCGGGCCGAGGAGGCTGTCTACATTGACGACATCCTCGACTATGTAGCCGCCGCCCGGCGTTTGGGCTTTACCGGGATCCATTTCCGGTCCCCCACAGAGCTTTACGGCGAGCTTAGGCAAGCCGGCATAAATGTGGAAGATTCTTGCACTACGTAGGAATTCATCGCCAAGGTTCACACTCGGGTAAAGATTGCAGGACCTAGTACTACCTGCCCCTTTGGGCAGGGTGAGTAACTGCCCGTTTGGCAACTACTTAGACCATTCGTCCACCCCGACCCTCATCGGCATTTCGCTTGCACATACACTCAACATCGAAAGCATTGGGCAGCCGCTAATGGCTGCCATTCTGCAAGACGAACGGTTTACCCGAATGGGTGAGGAGAAGAAATCTACTATGTCTGAAATTCCTGAATACACAAATACTGATAGGGGTGGCTCTTCCTGGCAAATGCCTGCGATCGCCATTCTGGCCCTGATTGCACTGGGCGGCCTTTTCTTCGGCTGGTCGAATTCGACCAAGCTGGACGCCGCCAAGCAAGCCGTCACCGATCAGGTTAAGGCTGTTCAGACGTCCACACAGCAGGACCTGGCCACGATGAAAGACCGCCTCGCCATTGATGAAAAGACCAACACCGACCTCCAGGGCGATCTGAAGGTGGTGACCGACAAGCTCAAGATTACCCAGAGCCAGCTGAAGAAGGCTCGCACTGAAGCGGCGCAGCTCAACACTGAGACCACGCAGAAGCTCTCCGCGCTGGACACCTCTGTGCACACCGAACTCGCCACCAAGGCAACCACCGACGACGTGAAAACGGTGGACACCAAGGTAGCCACGGTCAGCGACAATCTGGCCAAAACGAACAATGATCTAAACATGGCACGCAGCGAATTGGGAACCTTGATCGCTCGCAACCACGATGAGATCGACGTTCTGCGCCGCCAGGGTGAGCGCGATTACATCGAATTCACCATCGCCGGCAAGAACAAGCCCCAGAAGGTCGGTAACGTCACCGTCGAGCTCAAGGGCGTGAACGAGAAGCACAACCGCGCCAGCGTCGTGGTCGTCCTCGAGGACAAGAAGCTGGAAGAAAAGAACCGCAACATCAATTCTCCGATCATCGTCTATCCGTCCGGCACGCACCAGGCCGAGGAAGTCGTCATCAACAAGATCGGCAAGAACTCGATCAGCGGCTATTTGAGCACGCCAAAGGCGGGAGCACAGCCTGCGACGTCTGCTTCCTCCAAGTCCGGCAGCTAAGCGAAGCGAACAAATCGAACCGAGGGCGGGGAGCTATGGCTTCCCGCCTTTTTTTGTCTTCAGGCCTCCGTGCTTGCGTTTGCCAAGGGCAATCCTCACACTGGTCGCAGCCCTTTTCGACCTCAGGGAGTCCGGCTGACCGTTTCTGGAGCTTGCTCTTGCGTTCGACAACGACAGTTGTCTATTGTGCCACCGACAATTTGGTGAGTGCGACAAACCAGGCCGTGACTGGCTTTGCAGAATTTCTGGAGGGCCTGGGCGAGGCAAGCATCCCATTTGTCCCGGTTACCGCGCGCAGCCGCCTGCAGTTTGACGCCACGATTCGAAAATTTGGACTCGGGCATCCTTTCCTCGCTGAGGGCGGTTCTGGCGCCTTCCTGCCAGAAGACTACTTCCACCTGAAACCCCCGCGCAGCATGCGCCTGGGGCGCTTTACGTGCGTTCCAGTGGCATCTCCGCAGCCCGCCGCGGCAGAGATGCTGGACGTGCTCGCGGAAGAGACGAGCATCGAAGTAGTAACCCTGCGCTCGCTCTCCCCGCGAGAACTCTCCCAGAATGTCGGATTGCCTCAGCGCGAGGCGGAGCTTTTGAGGCAGCGCGATTTCGATGAGCTGTTTTTCTTTGCCGGCGCGTCTGAACCGGATATCCAGCGATTCCAGCAGGAAGCTGTCAAGCGAAAGGCCCGGGTGCGCCCGCGCGGCTCGCTGTGGTCGTTCGCGGTTGGCGCAAGTCTCCCCTCCTGTGTTCGCGACCTTTCCGAGCTCTACCAGCGCTCCTTCCGGGCGCATCCACTCAACATTGCGATCGCCTCCGCGGACGAAGCCGTGGAGCTCTTCCCGGCTGGCGACCGCTGTTTGCTGCTTGCCGGGCGCGAGAGGGGGGCTAGTGAAGCAAACGGCAAGTACAAGAGCCTTCCGCTCTTTTCGCCGGAAACGTGGCCACTGGCGTTGGAGATGATTCTGACCCGCCAGATTTAGAGGGCTGGCAGGCAGCGAGACTGCCGCGTGCGCCACAACAGATCGAAAGCCCAAGATGTTTAAGCCGTTGGAAAGAGAAGGGACAATTTGTGCCGTAATTTGCACATTGGGCGTATTCCCGCCGATTATGGAAACCGGATAGGGCGATAACCTCTTGAAAAAGCACGATAATGTGGGTCCGGAACCCTCTCTAGGGTTGGCCAACCGATTGCTCCCTAACTTGTGCTTGCTCAATTTGCTGTTCTTGGGAGCCCTTATGGCCTGGATGCGTCGTGTATTCGGTGTACCCGCTACGGAAACACAGATGGGGCTGACGCTCGCGCTCTGCATTTTTTCCATGAGCCTCATGGCCGTCGCTCTGACCTGGCAGGCTCAGGTCATTGCCAAGCAGAACGCCGTCATTCACATGCTGCAGACGAAGTTCGGCGGCTAGACCTTCCGCCGTTTCCTCTTTCGAAACCCGGACCCGGCTTCTTCTTTCTTTCTCCTGACATTTGCCTCGCTTTGTGCTTGAATTCTGCCTACAGGGGATTTCCCAAGGGAGCTTCGAGTGAAACGCATTATTTTGGTTTTCGCCGCAGTGCTTTGTCTGTCGACACTTTCCGCCGGCCGGCAATCTCCGGCGCCGGAATCGTCAGGCAACCCATCCACCCAGCATGCCTCTAAACATCATCGCAACCGCCACCATTCAAAGAAGCACGGCGGGAAACACCAGCACGCTTCGCATCAGCCGGCTTCGCGGTGACGCGCCACTTCTTTGATCAGTAGACAGGCTGAGGCGGAAACGCCAACCGCAAATTGGGGCAAACCAGCGTCCAGTTCAAATCAGGCGTTTGTAAATACAAAGAGGACCCTCCATGAGGGCCCTCTTTTTTCTTTTGCTGCGTCGCTTGGCGAGCCGATCAGCACTCAACCGGTTCGCTCGCGACTCGCACCGCAAGAGCGGTGTGCTCAGCTTTCTTGCGCTTCTAAGCCCGGTGGATTCATGCAACCCTCCGGAGCTCAAAGAGCTCACGACTTCCTTCTACGCCGGGGGGATGTGGCGCGCAAGCGAAAAGAAGAAAAAAACGAAGCCGGTGCTATCCCGCCCATTCTCAGCAGATTGACTTGTGGATTTCCTGCGTCCGCAAATCCTTTCCGCGCCAGAAGGATCGCAAAAGTGCTCGGCTCATCGAGGGCATACGGTCAGAAAGCAGATGCCCAGAGTGCGCATCACAGTTGCCGGAGAAACTCTCCTCCAGACAGATTAGACGAGCTTGGCCTGGTGCAGACGATGAGGGTCGAATCGCTCACCGCGCAGGCCCAGCTTTCCTTGATCTTCCACGTCTCTTTGGAGTCCCCTCCCTGCAGGGCACCTTTTGAACATGAAACCCCACCGTGGAATCCCTGGTAAAACGATTCTTGCGAGCCCCATTGGGCGACATCTGAGATCGAGTGTTCATCTGGTCGGGCGAGTGCAACAAGAAGACCTCCAAGGAACTCGACGGCGGTGGAATCCCCCTCAATCAATCGCGTCGTATTGCCTGGAGTGGCGGGAGCACGCGGAGCGCAGAAGCCAAACGGTTTGTTTCCGGCCCGGCATCGCCGCCGGTACCTGCAGGGGATCCCGTGGGCAAGAAGCAGCGGCGTCAAGACGTCAATTCTCGAAATCCCTTCCCGCTGTACCCGTCCTCGGGATTCCGCGCATCTTTTCACTGGGCGAATTGCGCCCAGATTTGGTATTTTCAGGCGAGGGCAACCATGAGGAAAAAACCGATGTGGATGGCGATCGGAGGAATACTGGCGGCGGCAGTTCTGCTTGCAGTCCTTAGCGCGAGTCTGCGGGGCGGAGACAAATCGCCGGCCGTGGGGACGCCAGCGCCGGATTTCACGCTGAATTCGCAGGAAGGAAAGCCCATCAGCTTGCATGATTTCAAGGGCAAGTGGGTGGTGCTGTATTTCTATCCGAAGGATATGACCACCGGCTGCACGATCGAGGCGCACAATTTCCAGCGGGACCTGGCCAAGTATGACGCCAAGAAGGCCGTGATCCTGGGCGTCAGCATGCAGGACGAAAAGTCACATCAGGAGTTTTGCGCCAAGGAAAGCCTGACCTTCAAGCTGCTGGCGGACACGAACAAAGAAGTATCGGAGAAGTATGACTCGGTGATGAATCTGGGCGTCGCAAAGCTATCGGCGCGGCATACCTACCTGATCGATCCAAACGGGGTCGTCCGGCGGGTGTGGACGAGCGTGGATGTGAAAACGCACAGCGACGACGTGCTGACCTCGTTGGACGAGCTGCAAAAGCCGTCCAGCTAAGCCTGGCAAAACAACTCGGAGTAGTTTCAGGCTCCGGGATGCGCTAAAGTTCGGAGCCTTTTCCTTCGGAGGATGCAGCGATGAATCGTAAAGTTTTTCTGCCCGTGCTGGCGATGGGAATTCTGGCCTTCGGGCTGGCGCTGCGCGCGGGGGCGCCGAAGACAGAGACAATCACCTACAAGAGCGGCGATGACACGGTGAGCGGCTATCTGGCGCTACCGGATGGCGCGGGCAAGCACCCGGCGATCATCGTGATTCATGAATACTGGGGACTGAACGATTGGGTGAAGGAGCAGGCGCAGAAATACGCCGCGCAGGGGTTTGTGGCGCTGGCGGTGGATCTCTATCGCGGACGAGTGGCGGCGAACCCCGACGAAGCGCATGTCCTGATGCGCGGATTGCCGGATGACCGCGGGATGCGCGACCTTGAGGCGGCGTATGCGTATCTCTCTTCGCGCCCGGACGTGAATGCCGGCAAGATCGGCTCAATCGGATGGTGCATGGGCGGAAGTTGGTCCGTCAAGTTGGCCGTGGACCAGCCGAAACTGGCCGCTTGCGTGGTGAATTACGGCTGGCTGCCTTCAGAGCCAGCGTTAGTGGCAAAGATCAAAGCGCCGGTGCAGGGGAATTTTGGCGCAGATGATCAGGGAATTGCGCCGAAAGACGTGAAGGCGTTTGAAGCCGCGATGAAGGCGGATGGGAAAATCGCGGACATCAAGATTTATGACGGCGCAGGCCACGCCTTTCAAAACCCGAACAACAAGCAGGGCTATCGTGCTGAAGCGACCGCAGACGCCAGCCAGCGCATCTCGGCTTTCTTTCAGAAATATTTGCGTTGAGGAATTGCAAGACGAGGGCACCAAGTCAGACGTTTGCGACAACCTTTAGGCCGGGTACGCCGATCAACCACCTCTTCTGAGGTGCGCGCAATCCGCAGGGCAGAGAAATGTAGCGTTCGTTGCCGGGCTCGTAGGGAGTCTGACGGACGAGCGAACTCGGCTTGGGTGGTTTAAGAAGCATCCAAAGCCAAATGTGCATATCGAGCAGGTAACGCATCACTTTTCTTCGTCGGGATCGCGCGCTGCTTCCCTGTCAGAAATGTAAGTGATAGGCCCCACGATGTCTCCAAGAATTGTGAAGGAACCTACGCCAGTGCCGAACTATAGTAAAACCATAGTCCGACTATAGTCTGACCATGGTCCATATTTTATGTATTTCTATCTTTTTCAGCCATTTACGGGAATAGCGCAAAAGGAGCTTCTACGGCTCGTCGTCACCACCGCCGGCTTCGCTCATATCGTGATTGAGAGGCTTGTTGATATCCAGAGCTGTGAGGCCGGCTTTCTGGAGTTCGCTGCTCAGTTTGGGGACGGAGTTCTGCTTCAGGTCATTCCAGCGTCCTAGCAGCGAGTCCAGTTCCCTGGTCAGCTCGGCATAAACCTTGTTCGCCTGCGTCGTAGGTGCAGCATCCGCGGAATCGGCCAGCCCCAGCAACTGGCCAAAGTGCTGGTTGAGGGTGGAGAAACTCTCCGTCTGCTTGCCGCTGGGGGGAGTTCCGAAAAAAGTGCCGGTGGTTGCGCCCGCAAGCGCAGCGCACTGTTTGTCGAATTCCGCGAGCGAATCGGCCAGCTTCCCCCTCGCCTTCGCCAGAGACTCTTTCAGTTGCGCGCGGACGGATTGCACCTGGCCCAGGGCGTCGAAACTATGGTTCATGCCGGAAACCGAGCCGGATTCCAGTGCGGCTTGCGCTTCCAGATCCTGAACGGGCGTCTTGATGCGAGGATCCATCTTCACAGTTAGCGGTTGGCTGAACTGCTGGGCGTCCACCGTCAGCCGGACGGTGTAGCTTCCAGGCAGCGCCCAGGCTCCGAGCGGAAGCAAGGGCGTATCGTGCGCGATCGCCGAAATGGGAAATTCCTTGTTAAGGGATTTCGGCGGCTCCCCACGCAGATCCCACAGAAAACGGTGCATGCCCGGCGCGGACGAAAGAGTCCTTGCGGGCCGCACCCAGTACATAGGAATCGGATGCTCGGCGGCAATTTTATCCATGGGCAGCGGCGGGTCGGCGCTGGAGTAGCGGCGCACGGTTGCTCCGGTGGAGTCCAGAATTTCCAGAGTAACCGGGCCGGTCGCGGCGGCGGCAAGGAAGTAGTCGAGGACGGCGCCATCTGCGGGATTTTTCCCCGCGGGCGTTTCCGGCGGCAGCGGCGTATCGGGATTGCGGTTCGAGCGCCAGCGCAAGGCTTCTTGCGGTTGGAAAAAAAACACCGGAGATTCTGCGATCCGGTCGTTCAACTGGCGGAGCGGGGTGATGTCATCGAGGATCCAGAAGGAGCGGCCATGAGTAGCCACAATCAGGTCGTCGCCGTGGATGGCCAGGTCGCGCATGGAGGTGTGGGGAAGGTTCAGCTGCAACGACTGCCAGGTGTCCCCTTCGTTGAACGAAACGTAGACCGAGGTTTCAGAACCCGCGAAGAGCAGACCTTTCCGCACGGGATCTTCGCGCACGGCGTTGATCGGAGCATTTTCGGGAAGCCCGGCGACAATTTCCTGCCAATTGGCGCCGAAGTCGCGGGTGCGGTAGATGTGCGGCTTCAAGTCGTCCAGGCGGAAGCGATTGACGGCGGCGTACGCGGTTCCCGCGTCGAAATGCGAAGCCTCGAGAAGAGAAACCTTGCTCCAAGAAGTAAGCTGTGGCGGAGTGATATTTTTCCAGGTCTCCCCGGCGTCGCGAGTGATGTGAATCAAGCCGTCGTCTGTGCCGGCCCACAGCGTGCCTGCTTCCTTCAAGGAGGGAGCGAGAGCATAAATCGTGCCGCGATGCTTGCCTTTTTCCGGGTCGCCCGCGGAAAAAGCGCCGAGGTTGGCCGGAATTTCCGGCGTTTCCCGGGTAAGATCCGGACTAATGACCTGCCACGAGCGCCCGCCATCGGTCGTCCTGAACAATACATTTGCGGCGAAGTACAGAATGCCCGGATCGAACGGCGAAAAAACGATCGGCAGCGAGCGGTTGTATCGATACTGGCCGGTACGAATCGGCTCGGGCGCCACGTTCGCGTATTCGTTTAGCGCCTGGTTCGTGCGCGTGATGCGGCCGCCATAAAGAATATTCGAGTCGCGCGGGTCCACCGCAATGTAGCCGTACTCTTCGACGCCCGGCAAACTCCACTCGCGGAACGTTAATTCTCCGACGTCGCTGCGGCTCATGACTGCCGCGCTGCCGCTTTCCTGCTGCGCGCCATAGACCCAATAAGGAAAGCGGTTGTCCGTGGTGACGTGATAAAACTGAGCGCTTGGCTGGTTGTACCAACTGCTCCAGGTTTCCCCACCATTGACGCTGATGACCGCTCCCTGATCGCTCGAAAGCGCGATCGTCTGCGCGTTGCTCGGATTGACCCAGATGTGCTGGTAATCGTCGCCGCCGGGCGCGCCCTTGAAGCCCACAAAAGTTTTCCCGCCGTCGGTGGATTTCCACGTTGTTGTATTGGCGACGTAGATCAGGTCGGGGTTATCGGGCGAAACGGCGATGCCCATTGCGCCCGGGCCGCGGCCGCCGATTCGATGATCTTCGTTGACGTGCTGCCAGCTTTCGCCGCCATCCTCGGAGCGGAAAATCCCGGGTTCCTTTTTCGCTTCAGCGGTCAGATACATGCGATTCGGATTGCTGGGGGCGTACGCAATGCCCATGCGGCCGAGTAGATCGTCCGCGCCGGGAAGGCCCTTGGTGATTTGCCGCCAGGTGCCGCCGCCGTCCGTGGATTTGTAAAGGCCGCTGCCGGGAATCACAAACGATTCGCCGCTGCGAATTTCCCACGGAGCGACGCGCGCCGCCCAGAGAGCCGCGAACAGAACCTGCGGGTTTCCAGGGGCCATCACCAGGTCGGCGCCGCCGGTGTTTTCGTCTTTATAGAGAACTTTTTCGAAGGTTTTGCCGCCATCAAGGGAGCGGAATATGCCGCGCTCGGTATTGGGTCCGTAGGGATGGCCTTGCACAGAAACAAAAACACGGTCCGGGTTGCGCGGATCCACAACGATGGCGGTAATCTGTTGCGCGTCTCGCAAGCCAAGATGCGTCCACGTCTTTCCCGCGTCGATTGACTTGTAGAAGCCATCACCAACCGCCAGGTCCGGGCGTTGCAATCCTTCGCCGCTCCCGACGTAGAGGATGTTCGGATCTGATGGCGCAACGGCCAGCGCGCCGACGGAGCCGGAAGTTTGTTCATCGAAAATCGGGAGCCAGGTGTTGCCAAAGTCGTTGGTTTTCCAGACTCCGCCGTTCACCGCAGCCATGTAAAAGACACTGGGCTGCTGCGGAACGCCGCTGATGGCCACGGTGCGCCCGCCGCGAAAAGGACCGATGCACCGCCAGCGCATCCCGGAATAAAGTTTCGGATCGTAGTTTTGCGCGCCGACGGAAAGAACCGGAAACGCAACGATCAGCAAGCAGACAAGAGCGATGACTCTTAGCGGCCCACGCATGCAATTCCTCCAGGAGTGCAAGGAGGATAGCGCGAGGCCAGCGGCCATGCAAATCCCTCAAAAACTTTGCGCCTGGCTGGACCCGTTATTTTTTTGTGGTGGATGCGCATATAGAAGCGGCCGATAGCGCCTTAGAAGAGAATCGAATTCGGGGCCCAGAAGGGTAGGCAAACACTCTTAGAACGCGCGCTGCTCGTCTTAGCCGCGTATGTGCGGCCAGTCGTCGAAGACCTCGATCGCGCCGCCGGCGAGGCGAGGCCCCGGATAGCGAAGGCAATCGAGCGCTTCAACCGCACCTGCGGCAGCCGCACGCCAAAGGAGCGATCAGTCTGCGGGCGGCTTATCGTTACCGGGGGCCGGGCGCGCGGGGGTGCCGTCGGCTTTGACGTAGTGCGCGTACCAGGCGAGGTAGCGCTCATCGAGGTCCTTTATATGGGAGGGCGTCTTGAACTCGTGATACTCGTCCGGGTAGACAACAAGCAGCGTCTCGCGCCCTAACTCCTTCAGCGACAGATACATCTGCTCGCCGCCGAGGATCGGCACGTTGCAATCAATGTTGCCGCCGACAAACAGCGTGGGCGTCAGAATGTTCTTCACCCTGTAGAAAGGCGCGATGCGGTCCCAAAGGGCCTGATTCTCCCACGGATAGCCCAGTTCAATCACATATTCGCGCTGGTATTCGTCATGGCCCCACATGCTGGTGAAGTTGGCCGCGCCGGCGCCGGAGATGGCCGCTTTAAACCGGTTGGTTTGGCCGATGATGAAGTCCGTGGAGATCCCGCCATACGACCATCCGCCGACGCCCAATTTGTCCGGATCCGCCAGGCCCTGCGCAAGCGCGAAATCCACAAACGCCATGTCGTCCTGAAAGTCCTTGTTCCCCCAGTCGGCGAAAATGGCCTTGCAGAAATCCAACCCGTAACCAGAAGACCCGCGCGGGTTGGGCAACAGCACGGCGTAGCCGTTGGCGGCGAAGAGTTGCGCAACGTCGAAGAATTCGTCTTCGTACTCCTCGACCGGGCCGCCGTGCGGGCGAAGGATGGTCGGAACCTTTTTGCCGGGCACGTAATCCACCGGCTTATAAAGGTACCCGTGCACCAAGGTCCCGTCTTTGGATTTGAACGAGACGTATTCGCCCTTCACCACTTTGTGTCCGGCCAGCCACTCGTCATTCAGGTGCGTCAGCCGGGTCAGCTTCCCGCCGGGGATGGTGAAGACCTCGTAGGGCCGGTCGGTCGCGGAGATGGTCGCGGCCAGCGTTCCGTCCTTGGACAACGAGTAGCCATCCATGTTCAGCCGCCCGCCGATGGCCCGGGTTACTTTCCCGTCGGCAAGACCGACCTGGGCCAGGGTCTGGGTGCCGTCATCGTCGGCGAGGAAATAGATGGACTTCCCATCGGGCGCAAAGCGGGGCTCGGTGGCCATGCGGTCGAAGGTTTTGGTGAGAATCCTTGCATCGCCACCGGCAGCCGGAGAAACAGCGACGTGCCTGGTGGCGTAGTAGAAAAGCTTCAGGTCAGTCGAAGCGGAGTAGGTGAGCCACTTGCCGTCGGGCGACCAGGAGGGGTGATCTTTCTGCCCGGGGAAATTGCTGACCTGCGTGGTATGGGCGCCCTGATCGGTATTGTCGGCGGCAACCATCCAAATGTCGGAGTTGTAGGTGGTGTCGGGGTCCGGTTTGGTGCGGTTGCTGGCAAAGGCAAGAGACTTGCCGTCCGGTGACCAGGCAGGTTGCGCGTCATCGTAGTTGCCTGAACTCACCTGCCGCTGGGTCTTTGCCGCCACATCGAAAACGTAGAGATGGGTGCGGCGGTGATCAATATAGCCGACGTTGTCGTTCTTGAATTGCAACCGATCGATCACCCAGGGAGGCTGTGGTTTGGATCTCTTCCCTGCCCCCTCGTCGCTGCCTTTGGATTTTCTGGCTGCCCCTTCAAGCTCCTCCGGGGTCGGATCGCGAAGAATCAAAACCAGTTGCTTGCCGCCCGGCGCCCATTCGAACTCCTCCACGTCCTGAATCGTGTCGGTCAGCCTCTGTGCCTCGCCGCCCAGGCGGTTGAGAAGGTAAACCTGCGCCTTGTCATCATTGCCCTCGGCATCCTTGCGCGTGGAGAGAAACGCCAGATACTTTCCGTCCGGCGACCAGCGAGGGTGAGAGGACACGACGCCATCGGCGGTGAGCGGGATGGTGTCCCCGCCGGCGGCGGGCACCATCCAGATCCTCGATTCCGGCTTGTCTTCCTTCAGTGAGCTTGAATTCACGGTAAAGGCGATCACCTGCCCGTCCGGGCTGATCTGCGCCTCGTGCGCCTCTCGAACACCGAAGAGGTCGTCCACGGTGATCGCGCGCGGTGCGCCGGATTGCTGCGCGGCGGCAAGGGAACCTGCCAGAAGGAAAAGTCCGAGCAAGGGTGCGGGGGAAATCTTCATGCGGATGACTCCGGTAGAAATTGGAATAAAAAAGCCACGCGGAGTGTATCACAGCCGGTTCGCCGCGATGGGAGTCCGGCAGCGAACCCGGACCGTCTGGCTGCACCCGCCGCGTGCGGAAGGAATCGTCTAGTACCGAGGTACAGCTGGCTCGCTCAAAAAAATTTCGCTGCCCTGCATTTTTTTCTTGCATGCCTGAACAGAGACTGTATTCTTCGGAAGGTGAGCTTGCTTCGAGGAATTTGAAAGCGAGAGTCACTTTAGGAGGACGAGAGAAAAAAATTGAGCACTTTATCGCTGCCCGCCCAAATTCCTTCCCAAGCACTTCCCATCTCGAAAAAGAGAGCCGCAAAGTTGACGCTCTGGCCATTGGTTGCCGCCACGTTCTTCATGGTGTCCGGCGGAACGTATGGAACCGAGGCAATTATTTCCGGCGCTGGCTACGGCCGCGGGATTCTGGTTTTGCTGTTTCTTCCCGTGCTGTGGTGTCTGCCGACGGCCTTCATGATCGGCGAGCTGTCCAGCGCGCTACCGCATGAAGGAGGATATTACGCGTGGGTGCGCCGCGGCCTGGGAAATTTCTGGGGCTTCCAGGAAGCCTGGCTTTCGCTGGCCGCCAGCATCTTTGATATGGCGATTTACCCCACCTTGTTCGTGTTCTATCTGAAGCAGATGTCTCCCTGGTTTGGCGAGGGGAATCACGGAATCCTCGCGGGTTTGTTTGTGGTGGTAACCTGCGCGGCGCTGAATCTGGCCGGCATCCGCGTGGTGGGTATCACCTCGCTCTGGTTATTCTTCCTGTTGTCGCTGCCGTTCGGGCTGATCGTGGCGCTGACGCCATTGAAGCTCGGCGCTTTCGCTGGCGAGCCTCACGCCGCTTCAACGGGCGCCGGCGTCGGCCTGCTCGGAGCGATTCTTGTGGCCATGTGGAATTACATGGGCTGGGACAATGCCTCGACCATCGCGCAGGAGGTCGAGCGGCCGCAGCGGACCTATCCGAAGGCGATGATCGCCGCGGTGATCCTGGTCTCGCTCACCTATGTTTTGCCGTTTCTGGCGGTCTACTTCACTGGCACGCCGGCTTCTGCTTTCGCCGAAGATGGCTCGTGGGCCACGATCGCCGGGCAACTTGGGGGCAAGCTGATGGGTTATGAGTGGCTGCGGGCCATGGTGACCATCGGCGGCATGATGAGCGCGTTCGGCATGTTCAACGCGCTGGTGATGAGCTATTCCCGCCTGCCGCTGGCCATGGCCAAGGACGGCATGATGCCGGGGGTGTTCGGCAGAGTGACCCGGAAAAACGAAACGCCCTGGGTAGCCATCGTCGTGCTGGCTAGCTGCTGGGCGCTTTGCCTGGGGCTGGGTTTCAAGCGCCTGGTTACGCTGGACATTATGTTGTACGGCGCGGCGCTGATGCTGGAGTTCGTGACCCTGGTGGTGCTGCGGGTGCGCGAACCAAAGCTGAAGCGGGAGTTTCGCGTTCCGGGCGGGATGGCGGGAGCGGTTACCTGCGGGATCTTCCCGTTGGGCTTACTGCTCTTGTCGCTGGTGGAAAGCGACCGCGAGACCATCCTGGGCATGAACGGGTTGCTGTTCGGCATGATCATTGTCGTGGCAGGCTTTCTGATGTACTACGCCACGCGAAGAATCCAGGCCCGCTTCACGTCAGAGACAACCCCAGAGGCCGCGGCGGCGGACTAGGGATATCGAATGTTCGAAAAGCCCTACCCGCACGAGCCGGGGGGTTTTTGGGCGCAGGACCGAAGCTCCCGCTTTTGAGGACTGAACGCCCGGGAACTACGCTTGATCGTGCAACAAGGCTGGCGGCGTAAAAGCGGAGGTTTCGCCTCCGCGCTCAAAATAAGTCCTCTCCGGCGCCGCATCCAGTTCTTCCAACCAACGATGGGGTTCAGATTTGGTATCCTGCTGAGCGTGAGATCCTCTCCCAGTTCGTGGCGAATTCTTGCTGACGGCATTATCGGCGCCGCATTGTGCTGTATCGCAATCGCTCGGGCGGCTCCTCCGCAAACAGGCGGAACAAACTACCAAGCCGCAAAGGCGGTGCAGTCGGCCGGGAACACGATGTCCCAGCAAACACCCGGCAATTCGGCCCCTCTGCCACCGCGCACAGGCTTGAATACCGTTGTGCTGGATCCGGCGCATGGCGGCACAGATCAGGGCGCGCGGGGCACGGAAGGAATCAGCGAGAGCGACGAGGTGCTGCAATTCGCGACGGCCACCAAGAAGGCCCTCGAAGCCCAGGGCTTCCAGGTGATCCTTACCCGCGAAGGAAACGACAATCCCTCCTTCGACGATCGCTCGGCGCGCGCCAACGCGCAACGCGGAGCGGTCTTTATTACGATGCACATTGCCTCGACTGGACTGACAGGCACCGCCCGCGTGTACGTTGAACCCGACGCGCCCCAGGCCAACAACATCACTGGCTTGATTCCCTGGGACCGCGCCCAGACGCCTTTCCTCAGTTTGAGCCGCAAGCTGGGCGACCTGGTACAACAGGAATTGTCGAAACGGTTTAAGGGTTCGCCCGACACGCTGCAGACCGCCCCAGTAAGGCAGCTGCGCACCACGGCCGCTCCGGCAATCGCCGTCGAGATTTCCAGCGTTTCTGTGAAGGAGCGTGCGGAACTCGATCGCATGGTGCCGGGAGTGGCGGACGCCATCGCCCGCGGTCTCGTCGAGTTTCGGCCTACGTACGTGGTCCCGACCATTCCCGTTCCCGGGGAGAGCGTGCAGCCATGAGCCCGAAGTGGACGGTGTGGCTTGGCGGGGTGCTGCTTGCGGCGGTGATTGCGGCGGCGCTGTACTTCCCTGCCCTGCGGCGCCAGGTGAATAAGGCAAAGGATTTGACGGAGAAAACCGCGGAGCAGGCGCGGCGTGAATTGCTGCCCGTCGCTCCTGTAAGTACCGGCGATCCGATGGTGAAAGTGAAAATGTTCTGGGGCTCGCGCGGCCAGGAAGGCGAGTTGCTTCCTGTGATCGTGGAACTGCCGTTGTCTCGGGATCCGGTTCTGCGCGCAAAGCAGGTTCTAAACACGCTGCTGGCTGGGCCGGTTGATGCCGAATCGCGCACGCTGCCGCCGGATGCGGCGCTGCTGGCGTTTTACATTTTGCCCGATGGCACGGCTGTGGCGGATTTTTCGGATGAAATCAGGACTTCGATTCCATCGGGGATTCAGAGCGAGCAGTTGGCCGTGGAATCGATCGTGCGCACGCTGGAAGACAATGTGCCGCAGGTGCTGCGCCTGAAAATTTTGATTCATGGCCAGGAGGCGGATACGCTGGCGGGCCACGTGGATTTGACACAGTTGTTCCGTGTGAACGCCAAAGACGTGGCCGGCACACAATTGGACAATCCGTCGCCGCCGGGTTCTTCGCTGCCGGGGCCGATCCGCAAGGCGGTGGATAAAATGCGCCAGGCGACGAAGCGGTAGAACTTCGATCGAGAGTTTTCGCAAGACGGAAACGAGGCTTGCAATGCGGAGCGACGGGCGGCACGTCGATCAGTTACGCAGCTTGAAAATCACGCCGGATTTTATTTCCCAGGCGGAAGGCAGCGTGTTGATTGAACTGGGGAAGACGCGGGTTATCAGTACCGCCACTGTCGCGGACGGAGTGCCGGGATTTCTGAAAGGCAGCGGCAAGGGCTGGGTGACGAGTGAATACGGGATGTTGCCCCGGGCGACGGAAGAACGCACGCCACGCGAAGCGGCGCGAGGAAAGCAGAGCGGGCGGACGCTCGAGATTCAAAGGCTGATCGGACGTTCGTTGCGTGCGGTGACGGATCAGGAAGCGCTTGGGGAACGCACCGTGTGGATCGATTGCGACGTCATCGAAGCGGATGGGGGCACGCGCACCGCTTCCATCACCGGGGCGTTTGTTGCGCTGGCGCTGGCCATGGAACGCATGGTTGCCGCAGGAATGCTGAAGACTTCCCCGCTGATCGATTCGGTCGCCGCGACCAGCGTCGGGATTGTGGATGATGTCTCGCTTTTGGACCTTTGTTATGAAGAAGACGCGCGCGCGGAAGTGGATATGAACGTGGTCATGACCGGCAGCGGTGATTTCGTGGAGATCCAGGCGAGTGCCGAGGGCCGTCCTTTCAATGGCTCGGAAATGCAGGACCTGCTGGCGCTGGCCGCGGCCGGCATTCGCCGTTTGAATGAAGAACAACGCACGGTGCTGCCCGCCAATTTCCTGGGCCGCAAACGATAAAAGATATTTTGATGGAACCTATATCGCGTCGAGATCACAGCAATCCATGATGGATACGAAGGAAGCGCGGAAGCTCTACCTGGCTTCGGGGAATGCGGGAAAATTGAAGGAGTTTCAGGTGCTGGGGGAGACTTGTGGCAAGAATTGGCAGTTGGAGCTGCTGCCGGACTACGCAAAATTCCGGGGGTTCGAGGAATCGGCTCCGACATTCGCGGAAAATGCCGCGGGGAAAGCGCTCTACTATTCGCGTCAGAGCGATGGCATTGTGTTTGCCGATGACTCGGGATTGGTGGTGCCTGCACTGGGTGGAGCGCCGGGAGTGTTTTCGGCGCGGTATGCGGGCCCCGAAGCCAGCAACGAGCAGAAGATTGCCAAGTTGCTTTTCGAAATGAAGGGGCTCGAGGGCGCTGACAGAAGCGCGCATTTCGTTTGCGTGATTGCCGCGGTTCGGGGTGGACGCGCGGCGGCGGTGGTTTCGGAAAAGGTGGATGGGGAAATTCTGGAAGCGCCGCGCGGATCGGACGGCTTCGGATACGACCCGGTGTTCTTCTTTCCGCCATCGAGGAAAACGTTTGCAGAATTGCGGGCGGAGGAGAAGAGTCAGCACAGCCATCGTGGGAAGGCTTTTCGGCGGTTGCTGGAAGTGTTGGAATGAACCGATAAGATTTCAACACAGAGAGCACAGAGATTGCATAGAGTTCGCAGAGAAGAGGCGGAGATGGCCGTGAAGAAAAAAGTGAAGCCCGGGAACAAGAAAGTTTTGAAAAAGGCCCAAGACAAAAAGCCCACGGCCAAGAAAACTGCGGGAGCTGGGGCAGGGACCGACCCGAAGCGCGTGGCGGCGATTCTTGCCGGACTGGATGCGGCTTATCCGGATGCTACATGCGAATTGAATTATGCAAATGCGTTCCAGTTGCTGATCGCAACGATACTCTCGGCGCAGTGCACCGACGTTCGCGTCAACCAGGTTACGCAGGGACTCTTTAAGAAATATACGACACCGGAAGATTTCGCCTATGCCTCTCCTGCTGACCTGGAAAAGGAAATTCGGCCCACCGGTTTTTTCCGCAACAAGACAAAATCCATCATCGGCGCCAGCAAAGGCCTGATCGAAAAATTCGGCGGCCACGTTCCGCGCACCATGGAAGAAATCCTGACACTGCCGGGCGTGGCGAGAAAAACGGGTAATGTGGTGCTCGGCACGGCATACGGAATCGCCAGTGGCATCGTGGTGGACACCCACGTGATCCGTCTGTCGCAGCGGCTCGACCTGACCCGCAACGAGGACCCCAAGAAAATCGAACAGGACCTGATGAAAGTGATCCCCGAAAGTAAGTGGATCAAGTTTTCCCACCAACTCATCTGGCACGGCCGACGTGTCTGCTCCGCCCGCAAACCCAAATGCGCTGAATGCAACCTGGAACCGCTCTGCTATTCGAAAGACAAAACAGAATAGGCATTTCGAGCAGCTTATCTGGCTAAGGCCATCCACCTAGATACGGGAAGGCGTACCAAGCGACCCAGGCAAAGAGCAGCCAGTGCAATGTGAGGTTGAAGGCCAACGAGGGCCTTCGGACAAGGCTCAAAACGAACGGAACAGCTGGCACATCAATCCAAACGGCATTTGCAATTGGCTGCGTGTATTTTCCATCTTGGTATTGCGCTCCATAACTCCAACTTAGAACGAACTAGACAACACTCAGAGCAGCAAGAGCTCCGACAGAATGTAAGACCTTCTCGGCGTTGTTGAGGGACTCTCAATAACGCGGGATTCCGGGCAAGGAACAATAAGGTCGGTATCACGGCTGCCGCTGGAGCGAGTACTGAAAAAGGAAAGCAGACAGCACCGTCGAGCTTGGAAACGGGCAAAGCAGCCTAGGCCCTCCGGTGAGAAACAGCCCGGGAGCAGCAGGCAAGACCAAGAACGAACCGGCGAAAACGGTGAGAGTCTTGTCCCTGAGGCTTCGGGTCGATGCGGCGATCCTTCGCAGAGACATCCGCTTGTATTAGCCAGCCGACGCATTCACCAAGTATGTTCTTGTCCAAAACTATGGTTTGCCCGTTGAAGGCGGCGGTTGCGCCGGCGGGTTCGACTGCTGGCTGGGCGCGCTATTTAATATCGCATTGAAATCAGGATGCGCACCCGGCGGCTGCCCGGCGCCAGAAACGTTCGGGTGCCCCGGCGGCATGGCGCCCATCGCGGGACTCGCCGGCGGAGCCTCTCCCGGCCCGGGATGTTGCATCCCGCCGCCCATGCCCGTGCTCTTCAGCACCACCCACTCTTCTCCGCGCTTTTCGAGCGCGTAGCCAATCTGCATGGCGCCGGCGTTCGGATCCCCGCCCTTGGCGCGAATTTCCACCTGGGCCTGCGCCTGATTGCCGTTCAACGTGGCTTGCGTCACGTTGACGTCCATATTGTTAAGGTTGAGCATGTTCAAGGCGGCAAGGTGCTTGATCACTCCGGCGCGAATCGCTTCCTTCTCGCCGGACTTTGAATTGCACGCGACCGTGAACAATATGGTGGCGCCAAACAGGGCGGCAAGAATCCCGCGTCTCATTCCTATTTCCTTTCGCTGCTGCATTCCCAGACTCTGTACTTGACTTGGTTCATCGTAGCGTATGGATGGGCCGAACGCGAATGGCCGGCAAATTCCGCGAGCGAAAATGTTACTCCGCAATCTTCCCCTGAAACGCGGGCAGCAGCAGCGCTCGCCAGCACTTCGGGGAGCTTCCAAAACTACGCTGGAACAGTAGTCACTGTCGGGGCGTAGCGCAGCCTGGTCGCGCGCATGGCGCGGACGCACAGCCCGCGACTCCAACCATTCCATCCTGTTCCGCTAACTGGGTACGCTCCTCCGAGCGACTTTCAGGAAAATGTACCAGTACCAAGATTTTTTCCTACTTTTTCATTTCTCGATGTTCCTTTGATAAGTACATGGCCGTGGCCGGGATTTCTCTGGCAACCCGGGACCCCTCGAGGGATCGAGAATTTTCCTTACTTTTTTCCGACTGGATGTTCCCTGGTAAGTGGAAGACGGCGGTCAACTTTTACAGTAAAGCGGCTCGCCGCAATTTCTTGTACGTTAGGCGGCTGAGAGTGTTATTGGGCTTTTCATTTTCGAGGTCTCTTGCTGGTTTTGGAAATGACCTTCGGCGAACCTCGATCGCTATTGCAACGCGAGAAGGTGACGGGTGCATGAAAGACGCAGGTCACCAAATGCGTCACCCTCGCCGTCACCTTGGCGATCGAGCAAGTGCCCGGGGAACAAGACGTTGCACATGGCGCCACGATCAATTTGGCCGCGGGCAAAACCCCGTGTAGGGCTGTAGCGACCGCACTCTTGGGACACGGTTCCGTGCCCAAAGTGATGCTTGGGGTCACTCCAGCCCTCGGCGCGTTTGTTGCCGAATTGTAGACGAAGCATGAGTAGGATTTGGACAGAGCCAAATCGTCCGGCTCATCGAAGAGTTCGAATCCCCAAGACAACAATTGCAAGTTCCAGTAGAATAGGAATTTATTACTGTCGGGGCGTAGCGCAGCCTGGTAGCGCGCCTGCCTTGGGCGCAGGAGGTCCCCGGTTCAAATCCGGGCGCCCCGACCAAACGTATTTGGTCCAGCCCGGAAACATGGGTTACACAACGTGGATAGCGCTATACGGATTTTGGCTGTATACGTAGAGTTATGACCTTGCTGCGCTGCGTAGTAATGCTATCCCGGAGTCGCAAGTTTGGCCGGTATCCGACGGCCAGATGGGCGAATTGCACATTTGTGACGATTCAAGGGTCCATCGCTTTGCTCGTGCTGTTCTCGCTGGTCGCTCCATCGCGATCTTTTGCGGCGAATCCTGACCAGGACGCGGCGCTGACTGGCTCGCGCCAGCGTATTGAGAAAATGGACTACCGCATGACCGGTCGGCTCACGCGGGTGGAGGGCAATGGCAAGCGCACGAACTACAAGTTTGTCGCCAAGGCTCACTGGTTTCCCGATGGTCTGCGTCTGCTATGCGAGATCTCGGGGCCTGGCTCAGAGAAGAGGAGCCTTCTTTTGCATATGAGCGTAACTGGGCACGTGACCATCGAGGCTGTACTCCCTGGCGAGAAGACCGCTAGCGCGTTGCCATTCGAACGTTGGAACGACCCACTTGTGGGAACTGACTTCTCTTATGAAGACATGCTGGAGAACCAGTTTTTCTGGAAGAATCAGGAAGCCCTGCCGCCGGAGAAATATGGCGCACGGGATTGCCTTGTCCTGAAGAGCAAGTCCGGCTCTCAAGACCGGACTTACTATGATTCGGTAACATCGTGGATTGACCGCGGCATTTTGTATCCGGTGCATGTGGTGAAGACGCTTCGGGGGACGGGACAGCAGAAGGAATTCATTTACTATGGGCTTCGGCAGATCGGCGGCGTTTGGTCTGCGACGCAAGTGGAGGCAAAGCTCAAAGACAAATCCGGCTCTTCGATTCTTGTAATCGAAGGGGGCTCTGGAAAAGCAAATCTTGGACTCAAGGATTTTGATCTCAGCCAGTTCAACGCTCAAGGCGAGAAAGTGAAATAAATCGAAGCGCTTGCTCAGGCTGCTGCAAGGACCTGTGCTGTCACTGGAGCATCCGCAGTGTTCGCTGTCATGGTATAAGTTTCCTTTCAGACGTTGCTGGAGCCCCATATAGGCCAAAGGGCCACCAATTCCAGTCGCCAGCAAGTTTCAATAGTGCCGGCCCGACAATCATCCGCACCGCTGTCGCATCAATGAATACCGCCACGGCGAGCGTAAAACCGAGCATTCGAACGACCAGAAATCCTCCCACAGTGAATGCGGCGAACACGGCAATCATAATTGCCGCGGCGCTTGTGATGAGCCCGGCCGTACGCGCGAGGCCCTCGATCACCGCTGATCTTTCGCATAGGCCGCGCCGCCGTTCTTCGAGGACTCGGGCGACCAGGAAGACCTCATAGTCCATACTCAAACCGAAGACGATGGCAAACGAGAGAATCGGCACGATCGGGTATACGGTGCCGGTCGGCCCGTCGAGCCCTAAGAGTTTGCTACCGTGGCCTTCCTGGAAGACGAGAACTAAGGCGCCGAATGAAGCGCCAACGGAGAGCAGATTGAGCAATATTGCTTTGAAAGCCGCAAATAAGGAACGTAACCCGATCAGGAGCGCCAGCAAGCTCCCCAATACGACGCCAAGGACCACACTCGGCAACCGCGCTTTTACGACCGAGTCATAATCTGCGTCGAGTGCGGGTATGCCGCCGACGCGCAACACCGCGCCGGGCACCCCGGTTATCGCCGCGATATCAGAGGAACGCACCTCTCGTACCCATCGTATCTGTTCGTTTGGCGGAAGAGTGGCGGTGGGCAGCAACTCAATCAACGTAGCGCGGCCATCGCTGCGAAGAAAACTTTCGCGGATTGGCTGGGGCACATCGTCGACAGCATCCGCAGTATCAGACATTCCCGTGAGGGTTGGAAGAGATAAGACCTCTTCCGCTCTAGGATCGCTCTGGAAACGTTTCGTCAAGCGGCTGACGGCCACCCAGCCAGCCGGTGAGAGCGGCGGAGACTGCGGCGGCAACTCCAGGACCACCCGGAGAGACTGCACAATACCCGACCGCCCCATGCGTTGCAGCGTGCGCAGTGCTCGCACCGACTCGGCTGAGGCCGGAAGCGAATCGTGGGCAGGAATCCCGGGAGAGATTCTCCCCGCCTGGAATGCAAGGATCAGTAGCGGAACCCCGGCGACAAGCAGAGCTGTCCAGGGCCTGCGCGTTATGAAGCTGCCCCACCGTACCCACCGCTCACTCGCAGCGCAGAGGTTTTCGCGCGTTTTGAATATTCTGCCCGGAAGACGCACTCTGGCGGCATTGATGCGGTGCCCCAGCAGACCAAGCACCCAGGGCAGAATGAATGTACACAGTACAACGCTCAGAACGGTTACGAGCAGGCCAGTTATTCCGATGGAGCGCAGTTCGCTGATGGGCACAGTCAGCAGCGCTGAAAATCCGATCGCCACTGTCGTGGCCGAGATTAACAGTGTCTTCCCCGCTTGCCCGGCAGCAATATCGGCGGCCTGGCCGGGATCATATCCCTCGGCCAATGCTTCGCGAAATCGGCTCACGATCAGCAATGCATAGTCGATGCCCAAGCCAAGGCCGAGCATCGTCGCCAGATTCTGCACCAGAATCGACAGGTGCAGATAGTGCGCGAGCAGCCCAGCCGCACCGAGCGCCATCGAGATGGAGAGTAATCCAATTCCGAGCGGCAATAGCGCGGCCACAAGACTTCCGAAAGCCAGCACCAGCAGCAAGAGCGTTACCGGCATCGCTCGTTCTTCGGCATGTTTGACGTCATCGGCGCTGACCTTGCGAAGATCGAAGGTCAGTGGTGTTTCACCCGTAATCTCCAGTTTGATATTGGGGTATTGTGACCTAAGTTGACCTTCCATCCAGTCTGCTTTCGCCCTCAGTATCGGGACCGACGCCTCGACAGCTGTATCGTGCGGGTCCAACCCGACGATGATCAAGGCCCCGCCATTGTTCCCAGTGAACAGAGGATCTGGCCAATCCAGACTCGAGACCGCACCCGACACTCCAGGCACGCTACGCAATGTACTGGTTAAGAAGCCCAATGCATCTGCGCTTTCTGCAGAATCCGGATCAGGAATACCGCTGATCACCACAACCAGGCGGTGGGCGTAGGGAGACTGGAAACCCTGCGCCAGTTCCTTGTCAACTTTTTCCGATTCTCCGCCCTTGATGTGAGCAGTTGTCTCCAGGCGACGTTCGACTTTGTAGGAAAAGGGCATCAGCGCAAGCGCCATGACAAACCCGGACACCGCCAACCAGAATCGACGGCGAGCGGCACCACTACCGGACTTCAAGCTTGGCGTTACCATCGAAGGTCCGTGTCCTCTCCTAATCCGCCCGAGAGCAATGAAACGACTTCGGTGATCGGATACACCCATAATATAGGTTCAAACTGGATATTCACTGGGATTCGGCTTTGTTAGTTAACGAGAAAGCAATCGAGGGGCGTGGTCTTTCTATTAGCGATTTATACTTGTACCTGCCGCAAAAACGCCACGATTTCGTCGGGTACGTGTTTCTTCATCGACATGTCCAGCTCTCCTTTAGATCGTGTGATTCTCTCTCTGGCTCGCGCTGTACTAAATCAACCCGGTCACGTCCACTTCCGGATGCGGCCAGACTAAGAATCCTGGGGCAAGGCTGCATTTCGCGGTCACTCCTTCCTAGAACCATACCAACGCTGAGGTTCCGCCCCTCTTCATTGACTTGGCCCAGAGCGTGACGTAGGCTTTGCGGCGCCGGCGGCGGGCCGGCTTTCCTTTCAGAGAACGGCGGTCCCATCGTTGACGTGAACGCCCTGATCGTTCCCGCATCCGACATCGAAGTCGTAAGCGAGTTTGACATCAATGAACGGGGAGAGATCGCCGGTATTGGCGTGGTCCCCAGTGGCGACGAGCATGCCGTCCTTCTCATCCCCTGTGACGACGCCCATCCGAACCTAGCCGGCTGCGACTACGACCCTGTAAACGCGGCCACTGCTTCTCTTCTCGCTTCAGCGCCAACAACCACGTTGAGAATGTCTCCGTCCGAAGTGAAAACTCGGTTTCGTTCCTTGATTGACCGCCGCCATACCCACTTCGGGAATCTGCAAACCTCACCGAAGTAGGGTGAGCGAAAACGCCGGAATCGTACTCGTGCAGAACGAACGGAATTGAGGAGGGGCGTCATGAAAAAATCACTATTGCTGCCGTTCTCGATCGGCTGCGTCAGTCTCCTGAACGGCTGCGGCAGCGGTTCCTCAGCTTCGCACCCTCCCCCTCCGGCCACCCACTTTTCCGCAGTAGCGACGACGGCCACGCCCCTCTTCGGAGATAATCACTTCTGATGCGCGCTCAGCTCGTCGAGCTTGCGCTTTAACTGTTCGAGCTTCTGTCCAGCCTCCCCGAGCTTGCCTTCTGCCGTCAGTCGCTGGTAGTCGGCGAGATCTTTGGCCGCTCCCGTGATGAGCGCGTTCACGTCTCCCCCAGACTTGGTCACGGCAGCCGGCGCTGCTGCGCCTCCTTCCGGTTCCGCCGGCGCAGTTGTGCCGCTTAGCGACGAGACCTCTCCCCCAAAGAGTGCCCTCATTGCCGAGTCGAATGTCGGTCCGTAGGCGAGCCGGTCTTGCAACGCAAGCACTACCAGACGCAACTCGGGCATCGGGCTGCGCTCGGCCTGGAGGTAAATCGGTTCGGCATACAACAGCGCGTGCCCGCAAGGAATAACCAGCAGAGTGCCTCGCCGCACGTGTGAACCCTGCTGATTCCACAACGTCAATTGCCCCGATAGCTGCGCGTTCTGATCGATTCGAGCCTCGATTTGCAGGGGCCCGTCAACAAGCTTCGTTTTTGGGAAGTCGTAGACCACCGATGTGCCGTATTTTTCGCCGTCGCTGCGCCCAGCAATCCAGCCGATCAGATTGTTCCGGTTCGCCGGCGTGAACGGCATAATTTCCACGAACTCGACGGCGGTTTCGCCCGGCAGTTTCATCAGCACGAAGTTGGGCTCCATGGGCTGCGTCCTCTGCTGACCGGACTCGTCCATGCCGACCTCCGAAGCGACGGTCCACAGGTCTTCGCGGTTATAGAACACTTGCGGATCGGTCATGTGATAAAGGCCGTACACAGCCGCCTGCAGCTTGAGCAACAACTCTGGATAGCGTACGTGTTTGCGAAGCGCTGGCGGCATGGCCGCTGCATCCTGGAACAGAGCGGGAAAAATCTGGCGATACGCCATGACGATTGGATCCTGCGGGTCAAACACATAGAACGTCGTGGTGCCATCGTAGGCGTCGATGACCACCTTAACGCTATTCCGCATATAGTTAACGAGGGTGTTGCCGAGCGCAGAGTGGCGCGAGTAGGGATAGCTGTCCGAGGTCGTAAACGCGTCCATGATCCACGACAACCGACCATCGTCGCCGACAACGATGTAGGGATCCGACTCGTAAGTGAGAAATGGCGCGATTGCTGCAACGCGATCGCGTACGTTGCGACGCATCAGCAGCCGGCTTTCGCGGTTGATATCGTCACTAAACGGGAGCTTCGTAAGGTCGCCTCGGTCGGACGCGATGAGAAGTCGCCTGAAGAAATTGCCGAGGACGATGCCGCCCGCGCCCTCGTAGGAGGTCAGACTGTTTGTCTGCCCTTGTGGGTAGTTGAATTCCTGCTGTCGCGTCTTTACATATACGTCGGTGTTGGTGAGCTCTCCGAAATAGATCTCCGGGCGCTTTACAACGATGCTCTTCACGGTGCTCTGAATGGGCATGTTACTCAGAATCAGTGTCGGCAGTCCTTCCGGAGTGAACCCATTCACAGGGTTCATGGTGATACCGTAGCCGTGCGTATAGATAAGTTTCTCGTTGATCCAATTACGACTGCTCTCCGGGAGCTTCTCGACGTTGAGCTCGCGTGCGGCAAGCATCACCTGACGCATTGTGCCGTTGATTTCATAGCGATCGATATCGATATCGGGAAAGTCGTAGTAGGTTCGAATTTCCTGAATCTGACGCAACGTGTCCTGGAGGGCGCGCCAGTCCCACAGCCGGATGTTCTGCAGCGTAGGCTGATTGTTCGCCGGATCGGCCGCCTCAACGGTCGTCTCAGCGGGAAATTCGCGCTGCGCAAGCCGGTCTAATCCATAGGCCTGCCGCGTTAAGTCAATGTTGTATGTGATGTAGGGTCGCTCGCGAACCAGTTCGTTGGGCTTCACGATAAAGCTGCTGACGTACCAGCCGAATATTTGAAGGACCAGAAAACAGACCGCGGCTGGAGCGACTGCTGCCACCAGCCAGCGCACGCGCGGCACCGCCAGGACATTGATGGTTGCAATGGCAGCACCGAGAACGAACGCGGCACAGACTGCGAGCATTCCAGGAAGCATGATGTGCGCATCCGTGTAGGTCACCCCGCCAAAGATCGTATGCTCGTCGAACAATCGCTCGAATCGAGCGATATACGTCCGCATCGCGAGCATCAGCAACAAGAACCCAAACGCAATGGAGAACCCGCGCCACGGCCGTGAGGAGGATATGCCCCGGCGTCCCGAGAGCATTCGTGTGCTGCCAGTAACGAAAATAAAGAAAACGGCGATTACACAGGCAATCACGGCTAGGGAGAGCAGCCAGCCCGTGATGAACTGCCATGCGGGCAGAGCGAATAGATAAAAGCTGATGGCCTTGCCGAAGATCGGATCCACAGCCCCACTGGTCGCACGTGGTGCGTAACAATAGAGCGCGAAGGTGGGCCACTCTGCCATCATGCTGGCCCCAGTCACGACGGCGACGGCGAGGGAGACCCCGAGACCGAGGAGGCGCAGGATGCTCGCAACCGGTAGCTTCAACGGCTGGCCGCCGATGACGATCATGTAATCGTCCGGCAAATCGAATTGGTAAGCCCTCTTGAGCGCCAGGAACCATCCGTACAGAAAAAGAAATGTGACAGCAAAAAATGCCCCAAAGACTATCCATTGAAGAGTCAGAGTCTTCCGGAACACCTCCCCGTAACCGAGCGACCCGAACCACAGGGCATCGACGTAATACGATAATGCCGTGCGGCTGCTGAAAATCGCGATGGCAAGGATGGCCAGAACGAGGAAAAATACGCGGCGATGGCGCCGCGGTGGTTGCTGCCAGTCGACTATATCGGGCATGAGCCTAGCCTGCTTTCATGGGCGCTTCCGTCGGACGACCAAGCACACCCAATTGTACGCTGTCTGCTCAGCAGACCTTCGGCTATCTCGGACCTCACACCGGTGCAATGCGCGGGCGCGGGTCGGTCGCCGATCGAGACAGTGGTTTGTTGACTGCTGTGGGCTGTGAGCAAGTTATCAGGGACGGTCCGGGTGAATTGTTTCCGACTGTCGAATCTGCAATTACGAGTGTCAAATTGTCTGCGAGAATTCCTATCCTACTGCGCTTTCTCCAATAGCCGTCTCTTCAGCTGCACAAATTCCGCCACCAAGCCCGCGGTTTCCTCCCCCGATATTGTTGCGGCATCAATCTCCGTCGTCAGCAGTATCGACGTTGCCACATCAGCGCTACATTCCAAACAATATTTATCTCTTCTTCCTGGAAGCTCAAATAATTCCGTTCGCCGCCCGCAAACGGTGCATTCTGAAGGGGACGGCGCTGCACAACGATTCGGGCCGAATGCCATTGAAGTTCCTCCCGTGTTCCGCGCTTGGCGGGTTCCAACCGACAGCCATTCCATGCTAGGAAAACTTCGTCAAAAAAATCATGAGCCTTCCATTAAGCTTTCGTAAGTCCAAACCAGCGGTTCGGCGTTGGGCGCAGCGACCGAGCTTCGCATCGGGGAACCGGACAAGGTAATGTCCGTGTATTCGGTACAGACGATCAATTGCTTGTTCCCGGGGCATTCCGGCGGAAGGGCAAAAGCCAGTCAACCCGTTTGCAACTCCACGGGGGAACTGTTCCTGGTCAGCCTACATGCAGCGTGACCGACTCCAGCAATGCTTTGACCCCGTTCCAAGCAATCTGTACACCGATACAAACCAGGAAAAACGATGACAATTGCGTGATCACCGTCATCCCCGTCGCTCCAAGGATTCGCGCCAACCGGTCGGCAAATCCATAGCAGAGCAAGATGCTGATCGCGATCAACACCAATCCAATGAGTGCAGCCAAAATTGTCAAAGGCTGGTACAAGTGATGGTGAGCCGCGTTCGCGCCCAGCGTGATCGCCACGGAGATTGATCCAGGGCCTACCGTCAGTGGCATCGTCAAGGGATAAAATGCATGGCGGAATGTGTCTTGCGGCTGGACGGTTCTGTGCACGTCGTGTTTTTCGTCGTCTCGCTGCTTCAGCAGCGCCCAGCCTGTCGCGATGACGATCATGCCTCCGCCGACCTGCACCACTGGCAGCGAAATCCCAAAAAAGACGAGCACGTAGGTCCCGACAAAATACGACCCAACCAGCAAGAAAAAACTGTTCATGGCAATCCGCCATGACAACGCTTTTCGCGCTTCCGGTGAGTATTCCCTGGTCAGCGCCAGAAAGAAGGGGCTGCCTCCGAGCGGATCGACGATCGGGAAGAGCGCAACGAGAACCAGGAGTAGATTTTTCGCCGCTTCTTGCATGGTTTCGGTAGCTTCTCTCCCTGAGTGTAGTCTATCTCGATCGGTTTGCACCTGGGGCCAGAGTTGCCGAATCGTCGTGCTTGCTCGGAATGACGGCAAGGCACGCTTCACGTTTGGGTGCCCAGCGGATCGTCGGATTCTCTCCAGCGATTGGTCGGTCATTGCTGGCGCGTCTATCCGACCAATCCGGAGGCAAGTGATCTGTGGAAGTTTCCCAAAAGGAATTCGTCTCGAACGCAAAATCCGATATCGCGACTCGTGACCAACTTGCTTCACATTTTGGCTGTAGGTCCACTGGCCCGGTTATTGGATCCAAGCGCTTACTGCGCGTTGAATTCTTTCTAGAGGCTGTCAGAACGCCTTGGGAAGACACGATAGATCGAGTGCGGTCCGTTTCCTGGAAAAGACCCGCTCCATGTACCCGCCCAAAGGCTTCACGAGCGCGGTGGCAAGCGCCAGGAAACAGCAGGTAATGTGTTGCGCTAGAAAGGTTCAAACGCCCTTTTTAGGAGCAGGTTAAAGGGAATGCTCTACGATATCCGGGCAGTAGTTTCGATCTGGCTCTCACGTGACTTTGTTTCCTCCTTGAAATCGCAGACGAATCCCTGCGATTTGAGGCCGGCGTTACTTCCCCACACTTGAAAAGTGGCTTACACGCAATTTCGATTGCATTAGCTCCTTGATGTCCAGATACCCCGTCTTGGGCTTATCCAGTCTGTCGAACTCCGCTTCCATGAACTTCATTCATTCTTGCTTGGAGACCTTTCCTTCCTTGTCGGTATCGATGAGAAGCAGCAATTGCTTGGCCTCGTCCTCTCCGATTGCGAATTTATCCTGTGGCTTTGGAACTGCCGCCTTTTGTGCGCCCGCAGTCCCTGCCATTCCCCACGTCGTTGCCAATATTGCGATGACCAGTATGACCAACACGATCCTCATTCGGTTCAACATGATTGCCTCCTTATACTTAGGGCTCAATTGGGGTGATCCTGGAAAATCCTCGGGGTAGTGGCGCAGGTGTCCCGCTATCCGCAGCTGCGGTTACGGTTGTTGGTCAAACGAGATATTGGCAATTGATTTGGGATCGCCACAAATGCCGTGGCGACCCCCTTCTTGCCTTTGACGGGAGTTAGAAGTCTAGTCGCAAGGCAACTTGGCCAGTGCGGTTTCCGCCATTTTCCGCGGTCTGTGCGGATTGCAGCACGCCGAACGTGCTGGGGTTGCTTATGTTTGTCGCGGGTGGCGCAAAGTTGGTGTGGTTGAGAACATTCGTGAAGGTCGCTTCGAAGCGCAAGCGCAATCCTTCGCGGATGGTCATCGTCTTCGACAACCCCGCGTTTACCGCGCTGGTCCCGGGCCCCTCCAAAATGCCGACGCCTGCATTTCCGACGCGCACCGCACCTGCAGGTGTCGGCTGACTCCGCCACCAGTAATATCGCCTCCTCTCTTTCACGCTTCGCAAATCCTTCCGCGCTCCCCTCGATTCCCGCTTTTCCTGGCCAGGCCATCCTCCTCCACCAGCGGAGCCAAGGCAGTGCAACGACTGACCGGACATGTCGATCTAGTACCCACTAACTAGTTGGCGTCCAGTCTGCGGCACCCGGCATCTAATTTTTGAATTCGGGCGGTAATGCCGAACGCAAAATAGCCTGGAGGTGTAAACAATGATTGAAGCTTCTGACCTTCCGATGACGAGAATTACACTCAACAACGGAGCCGGCCATATGCCCGCGCTCGGCTTTGGCACCTTAATTCCCGACGCAGCCGTGACGATAACTGCGACCAGAGACGCACTGCAAGCCGGATTTCGACACTTCGATTGCGCGGAACGGTACGGAAACGAGCGCGAGGTAGGCAGGGCGTTAGAGGCAGGACTTGCCGCTAGAGGGATCGCGCGCGAAGACATTTTTGTTACCACAAAGCTGTGGAACTCCAATCACCGGCCCGAGCGCGTCGAACCGGCTTTCGAGGCGAGTCTGGAGAGACTCGGGCTCAAGTATCTGGATCTCTATCTCATTCACACTCCATTTGCATTTCAACCCGGGGACGACCAGGATCCGCGAGATCAAAACGGCAATATCCTTTACGACCGGGACGTGACTTTGCCCGATACATGGAAAGCGATGGAGAGTCTTGTCGATCATGGCAAGTGCCGGGCCATCGGACTTTCAGACATCACCTTAGACGAACTGAAGCCGCTCCATGAATCAGCGAGAATCAAGCCAGCCGTGGTCCAAGTAGAATCACATCCGTATCTGCCGGAAACGGAGCTGCTGGGATTCTGCAAGGAGAGAGGCATTGTGTTTTTGGCATTTGCACCATTAGGTCACGGGATGAGGCCGGGGCTGCTCGAAGATCCAGTCATTTCGGCTATCGCCGCGCGAGTTGGAAAGACACCGGCACAGGTGCTGCTGGCTTGGGCGGTGCAGCGCGGCACGGCTGTGCTCACTACGCCCAAGAGTGCGGCCCGCGCGAGAGAGAATTTCGACATCTCTGCCATTCCCGAAGACGCGCTTGGCGAGATCAATCGAATTCAGACCAGACAGAGGCTGAATCCAGTCGTGAATACCGGCGTTCCGGGGTTCATTCCGCAAAGTAGGTGAACATGAACCCAAGCTAGAGCAGTCCATGCAAGAGGAACAAATCCGCGCCGCCCGCCCCGGAGACTTCTAAAGCGATGCGGGCAAAAGGCAGGAGTCCAACTTCAGCCATCGCACCTCCTGCCTCCGTAGAAAACCACGAAGCTGGCCAATCGTGATCTCAAATTTCGATGAAGTTGCTGGGATGTTGACAGAGCCAGATAACTTCTAGTCTTGCCCAGTCCTTCTGATCAGGACCATTGCGACTACAGCAACCAGTGCCAACAATCCGGGCAGCGGGAACAGGAGAGGTCGAAAGTAATAGGGGTTCTGATACATGAACAGGTTTTGCCCGGAAGCCGAAACACGGGCTATCGCGTGTGAAGCCGGCTGTAGCCGGGTCCCGTCGGGAGCCACATAGTATCGGGTGCCGTTTTCGCAAAAAAGGAGTTCACCCCTGCTCACAATTTTTCTAACGCAGGGACCAGCGGCCTCCGGTGCGTATTCCGGGTCCCCGGATTGTGACAGACGCCAAGTTTTTGGGAGATTCGCAGTGGCGGTATATTTGGTCGCCAGCTCGCCGCGGGGACCTAGACGGAAAACATCCTTGAGATGTCGCAAATAAATTCGGCCGTCCTCATCGGTGGCCAGCGACACACCACCTTTGTCAAATGGCTGCTCCCATGAACCCAGGAAACGGCCCGAGCGGTCGTAACGCTCGATCCGTCCCCACATCGTGACTACGATGAAGATGGTTTCGTCCCTGGTCTCAATGATGCTTCCCACCCGGGACCAGGGTACCCGCCAGTTCGATGGCCACCATCCTGTGGCGGCAACAATGGCGCTGGTCAGAAACGCCAAAAACGTTATAAGGAAATAGGTCCAGATGAGGCCGGCCACCACCCTCATCAAGGGCTTGCGAGCCATTGTCTTTCTCCTCGACACTCCTCTGTTTTGGAGCTCACCCCGAAGAAGGGGTCGAGTCGTAACCTTGTTACCAAACAAGGCGCAGACTAGTTGAACGGAACGTCTTGGCCGCCTCCGCAACCTTCCTCAGCGCAAGGAGATGGCGGGAACTGCCAGGGTGGCGCCAGTTGCCAATAGTAGGTCCAGGTTAGTGCGATGTTCGAACTAGAATTCTTGGTAAACGACTTACCGTAACCGACTGAGAATCCAAAGGAACCTGTAATTCCACCTCCACCAAAGTTCTTTGGATCGCTGAACAAGTTGATAGAGACATTGCTGGTAGGAAGGGGTACCTGCACGAACTGCAGCTGGGTGACCACGATCCAAACGACTTGATTGGGCAGGTAAACGATTGCAGAGGCAACGCTCATCTCGGCAAGTTGCCAATCGGTTTCTATCTTCGAGCGCAGCACACCTTGGATGACAGCGATCGGAATGGACAGGGTTACGAAATTCCCCGTGTAACTCCCCGATGTTGGCGAGTTGTAAACGGCGCCTATGTAGCCCGACCAACCGACCGAAGTCGCGGTGGCGCCAAAACTGAGCCCGCCACCGTAATATCCGTAAAGTGCGGCCTTACCTGTCCCAGTGCCAACCAGGAGTTCCAGACCACCCCCACCAGTCAGCCCGAGGGGAACTTTAGGAATTCTTACATTTACACTGAGGCTGCCACCGACAAGGCCCGCATCTGGCTTAAGCGTCTTTAGAGCGTCAAAGTATCCACCCGGCATCAAATGCGAAGCCACCCAGCCCAGAGCGCTGGACCCGAGCGGGCTGCTCAGGATGAACGAGGAAATCGCGTCAAGGCCTGAACTGATGGCGAGCGACACCATAACATCGCCAATATCGCCTTCGTTTCCGGTGGGATCCTTAACGTTTACCGGGTCCGCATTCGCAAACACAAACTTGTGGAGCGTGATCGGGCTCTCAGGATCCCCGTCGAAGGAATCCATGGACAGGAAGCGGCCAGTGGACGTCTTTAAATATCTCGCACGGTTGTAGTACAGGCCAAGATCCGCGTCGAATTGCTCACCTGTGAACAAGAACTCGTTTGGAGTGGATCCTGTGGAGTGAATGATGTTGCCAAAGGCGTCGTAATCGTAGGTGTCGCTGACGGCGCCGGCTCCATTCGTCAGGGCCCGTACGGAACCATGGCCATCATAGACGTAATAACTTGTCAGAGTGGAGCTGGAGCTTGCGACAAACTGTCTTTGACTGATCCGTTGCAAGCCGTATACGAACGTGCGTGTGCTGCCATCCGAGATAGACTCCTCGACCACCTGTGGCAACCCGGTAGGATTCTTCTCGTCCACGAGGTATTTTGTCGTGACTCCGCCGACAGTTTTTGACACTCGATTTCCATCGCCATCATAAATTGTGCTTACGCCGCCGTGCTTCACGAGGTGGTTCTCAAAGTCATACACATTTCCTGTTCCGCCCGAAAGGGTAGTGTTTCCATTGGCGTCATAGGTGTCTGTTGTGAGCCGGTCGTCTGCATCATAGGTGAACGTTCCGCCGGAAATACCGGCGAGCGTGGATGTGGTTTGTGTGCGGTTGCCCACCGCGTCGTAGGTGTAGCCAACTGTGCCGTTCGGGCCAACCGTCGCCCCGGAGATTGTTTCCGACACTAGCCGATAGACGCCGTCATACGAGTAAGTAGCTATTCGGCCGGTCAATTCCGCTACCGACAGCCGGTGACCGGCGGCGTCCAGAGTGTATGCGAAACTCGCGATAGGTGTGGCTCCGCTGTTGGCACCCAGGTTGGTAAGCTGGTTTTTGCTGTTATACGTGTAGGCATGCACGACGCCATTGCCATAGGAAGCCGAAGCAAGATTGTTGACATTGTCGTAGCTGTAGTTCGTAACGCCCGAATTCGCCTCCGATACGGAGGCCAAACGGTTGACCTGATCATAGGCGTAGGTTACCTGTGTACCCTTGCTTGTCGTAATGGATGTCACATCGCCCAAAACATCGTACCCATAGGTAAGCGTGCCATTGGGCTTGATGACCTGAGTGAGCCGGTCCGCGCCATCGTAGGAGTAGGTCGTAACGCCTGATGCATCGGTCATTGAAGCGCGCAGCCCAGAGGGCAAGTAGGTATAGGTCACGGCAGGCGCGCCGAAGCTTGGATCGGGCGTTTTCGAAAGCAGGTGGTTGGAGGAATCGTAGGTATAAGTCGTAACCTTGCCGTTGAAATCTGTGTGCTTGGTCACATTGCCCGCATTGTCGTAGTTGAAGATCTCGGATTGACCTCCCGGCAAAACGCGCCCAATTCGGCGGTTTCGATTGTCGTAGGTGAACGTGGTGGTGTGGCCGTTGGCATCCTTTTGCGAGATGCGGTTTCCGGCCGTGTCGTAGGCATAAGTAGTTACATGTCCGAGGGCATCCGTCACCGAACTAAGATGGCCGAGCATATCGTAAGCATATTGAGTGACTTTGCCCGCCCCGTCGGTCTTCGACGTGAGTTTGCCGAGGGCGTCGTACGCCGCCTGGTCAATGGTTCCATCCGGGTAAACAGTCGTTAGTGGCCTGTTGAGCGAATCGTACTGATGAGCCGTAATATGGCCATTCGCATCCGTCATTGTGGATACATTGCCGGCAGCATCGTAAGTGAATGTAATTGCATGGTTGAGCGCGTCAGAAATGCTGGTGCGCCGGTTCGCCGCATCATACGTATTTTGCGTCGTATGACCGAGCGGGTCGGTCAAGGAAAGGACGTTGCCGCCCGCGTCATAGACCGTTTGAGTAGTTGCCCCGGTCACTGAGTTCTGGGTTGAGATTGCCCGGCCTGCGACGTCGTAGTTAAACGAAGTCGTGGCTCCGGACCGTGTCGTGAGCTGAGTGCGGCGGCCAGTTGCGTCGTAAGTGGCGCCAACGCTAGTTCCGTCGCTGTAATTAATCTGAGTGACGTGGCCTTGCGGATCGTAGGTGTAGGAAGTGGTTCTGCCCAGTTCGTCGGTGTCGGAGGTGCGCAGCCCGGTGGCATCGTACGTCCGATGGCTGACTGTGCTATCAGGATTTGTAGTGGAAAGTAGGTTGTTGCCGGCGTCGAAAGCGAAGGTCGTGGTGTTGCCCTTCGGGTCGGTTTGCGAGGTGCGATTGCCATTTTGGTCGAACGTGAAATTGCTGATATTGCCGGCTGGATCTTTCACGCTGGTCAGATTGCCTGAGGCGTCAAAACCATAGTTGAACGTGCGGCCAAGGGTGTCGGTCATCGACGTTTGGTTTCCTCGCGCGTCATAGGTCCACGACGTGGTATTTCCTAGCGCGTCCTTGGTTGAGAGGAGATTTCCGTTGCCGTCGTAGGCATTGGTCCGCATATTGCCGTTCGCGTCCGTCACCGTCAGCACATTTCCCAGAGCGTCGTAGCTCATAGCTATCGTATGGCCGAGAGCGTCTGTCTGGCTCAACCTGTTGTTGTTGGCGTCATAGGTGAATGAGGTTGAGTGTCCGAGCGGATCAGTTTCGGTGATCAGGTTACCGCTGGCGTCATAAGCCGAGTGCGTAACGTTTCCGAGTGGGTCTGTGGTCGAGACAATGTTTCCGTTGGCATCGTACACCAAGATGGTTTGGTGCCCTAATGCATCAGTGACCGTTTCCGTGCTTGCCCCCAAATCATGGGTGATATTGGTCACATGGCCAAACGCGTCGATGACCTGGATGAGGCGGCCGGAATCGTCGTACACGTTGCGGAGAGGCTGATGGCCACTTGCGTCCACGAACGAAATGAGGTCGTGAGCGTCATCGTACGTAAACGTGGAGATGTTGCCCAACTGGTCGGTGAAAGTTGTGAGGTCACCGTTGGCGTCATAGGCGTAGTTGAGTTTGTTGCCGCTGGGGTCTGTGATTGTGGTTATGCGGTTCTGCGCGTCGCGCGCAAACGTGACGCTTTTACCGCTCGGGGAAGCGAGAATCCCGCTGGCCGTGAAGGTCAAGGTGTTGCTGTTCTTGTCTACCGTGGATGTAAGTCCGGCCGTCCTATCGATGTTAAGTTGCTGACCATTCGGCAAGGTAAGAGTAAATGCCTGCGGGTCGTAGGACAGACCCGTGTTGATATCCTCGAGTTGGACGGGACCAGGGAAGCCTCCGCCGGTAGAGAGCACCAACAACCCAACTCCCGCCCCTGTCGAATCAGAGAGCGAGGCATTAGCGGGAGTCGTTCCAATGGGTACGTACGTTACATCCACAGTCGAAGGTGGCACGAGCTGTTGACACTGAGTTGCAGATGTGGCCGTGGGCTGGAACTGATACACCGTTCCGTCCTGCAATCGAATACTGACCACCTGATTTCCTTGGAACACAACGCAGTAGTTCGGTATGAATCCCCCGCTCGAGTTCATGAACCAAACGTCCCCCAAGAAGCCGTTGATTTCGGTTTTTACGGTGTTGTAGCTGAGGGCCCATCCAAAACCGAAATCCCCGCTCGATTTCCTGCGACTGTCGTAAGTGCGGATCACGGTGATCGGTATCCCCGCAACTGGAATACTCAAATCCATGAAGGAGAGAGTGAAATTGCCGATCTTCACGTTGCGGGTAACGACGACGTTGACAACAGTGGTGGAGGTTTGGCCGGACTGGTCGGTGGCGCTCAGTTGAATTTGCGCTATGCCGTTCAGCAAAATTGTTGGGTCAAAGGTGCCCGTAACTGCTGCACCCGTGCCGGTGGCGAACTGGGTGAATGTAGTTGAACCACTGCCCTGATAAGAGAGCGTCCAGAAGGCGAGGTTCGGGCTGACAACCGTGCCCGTGACCGTTGTGAGTGTCCTGACTTCGGAGCCTTCCGTCGGACTGGTGATGGTCACGGTTGGGAACGGTCCGACGACACTGCCCAGCACGAAGAAGCCCGGGCTGCTCCAGGAAGCGATTTCAGTGCCGGTGGTGACGGTGATGGGCACCCGCAGGCCGAGCGTTGCGCCTGCGTTGATGGTCAATTGCGCTGTGGCGCTCGTGGAGCTGGTTACGGTGATCGGTCCGTTCGCTCCGGCGGCCGCTCCGCCCACGGAGATGCCCGCGCCGAAGTTGGCGACCGAGGTGCCCTGCACGAAATGCGTGAACTGGCCAGAAATACTGACCGTCAAGGACGTGCCGGGCTTGGCGTAATTCGGGCTGACGAACAGGATCGTCGGATTGCCGTTTACACTGAAGCCGTTAATCAGCGTGGCCTGCTCGGTCCCAGTTCTAGCAGAAACCGTGCGCGGACCAAAGGATGCGTTCCCCGCGATGGTCAATTGCGCCGTTGCGGTCGTAGCGCTGGTAACGGTAACTGGTCCGAACGAGCCTGAACTGCCGGTGCCGACCGCTATTCCTGGTCCAAAGTTCGCCGTGGTCACACCTTGCGAGAAGTGCGTGTTCTGCCCGGTAATTGTTACCGGAATAGATTGCGACCGCAGACCAAAGCCAGGCGAGATGAGCACGATTGCAGGAGTGCCACCACCGGAGGCGATCGTGAACGAGTTGCTGGTGGCGCTGCTCAAGCCGCTGCTGGCGGCGGTCAGCGTGTAGCTGCCGGTGGCGGTGAACACCAGGTTGCTGAATGTGGTGATGCCGCCGACCACGGATACCGTCGTTGTTCCGCCAACCCCTGCGGGAGTCGAACTGATCGTGATCGAAGCGGTCGAACCGGTCACCAGGTTCCCGTTTGTATCTTCGACTTTGACAACCACACTCGCCAACGCAGAACCTGCCGTGCCATTCGTTGGCTGCGTCGTGAACACCAGCTTCGAGCCTGTGCCGGCGCTGATCGTGAACGAGTTGCTGGTAGCACTGCTCAAGCCGCTGCTGGCGGCGGTCAGCGTGTAGCTGCCGGTGGCGGTGAACACCAGGTTGCTGAATGTGGCGATGCCGCCGACCACGGATACCGTCGTTGTTCCGCCAACCCCTGCGGGAGTCGAACTGATCGTGATCGAAGCGGTCGAACCGGTCACCAGGTTCCCGCTGCCATCCTGCACCTGCACCACGACACTCGCCAACGCAGAACCTGCCGTGCCATTCGTTGGCTGCGTCGTGAACACCAGCTTCGAGCCTGTGCCGGCGCTGATCGTGAACGAGTTGCTGGTAGCACTGCTCAAGCCGCTGCTGGCGGCGGTCAGCGTGTAGCTGCCGGTGGCGGTGAACACCAGGTTGCTGAATGTGGCGATGCCGCCGACCACGGATACCGTCGTTGTTCCGCCAACCCCTGCGGGAGTCGAACTGATCGTGATCGAAGCGGTCGAACCGGTCACCAGGTTCCCG
>JABCZF010000023.1 GCA_013289825.1 Acidobacteriota bacterium
ACCCAGCGAACTGCCGCAGTTGGCGGGTTTCCTGGCCCTTCGGCAGCAACTCGAATTGGAAGCCTTGCCGTCTCAACATAACTCGATTATTCTCTTGGTCTATGCAATTGTCAAATGATATCCGTCACGGCAGACATTGCGTGCCCGTATTACATGCTCACTTGGTCTTCGTCACGAAATATCGAAGAAAGGTGTTTGACGGAGACGCCCTCCAGCGGCTTCAAGCCATTTTCGAGAAGGTCTGCCTGGACTTCCAGGCGCAACCGGTCGAAAGGAACGGCGAAGCCGAACACGTACACCTGCTCATCCACTACCCGCCAAAGCATTCGGTGTCGAGCCTGGTCAACAGCCTCAAAGGGGTTTCCAGTCGCCTACTCCGTATCGAACGCCCGGATATGGAGAAACGCTATTGGAACAATGTCCTGTGGTCGCCTTCCTACTTCGCCACCAGTTGTGGCGGGGCACCGCTGAGCATTATTAAGCAATACGTCGAGCAAGAAAAGAACCCGCTCTATATCCCCGGCCTTAAAGGTCCGGGGCTTTACGGTCCGAGCGCGGTAAGCTTTCGCCCACCCTGGTGCCCACCGAAAATGTCGCTTTCCAAAGCAAACCCCCACGGGGTGCCACTGTCACCGTATTGTGTCCCCGCATGGCGTGCCTTCTAAAAGAAGGCTTCGTAACCATTTGCCCCCAAAAACCGTCCAATCTATGCGCAGGCTGTCTTTTGCGGTAGGCTCAAAGGGTTGGCGGGGAACCCCCCAATGCGTGCCCCCTACTGCCTTGCCTCGGCAGACTCACTCGCACCGTCGCTTTTACCAACAGGAGAGAACGGATGGGCCACCTCAACTCTATAGACCTTCCCGAACCGGGCGCGCGTGATTCCTCCGTGGCACCGCCCGCCAAGGCCAAGAGCCGCTGGTGGCTCTGGATTGTCATCCTCGCCGTCGTCGCCATAGGCATCTGGTATTACCGCGGACACTCCACAAGCGAAGCGGGCGCAACAGCCGCTCCAGGCGCCGGCGGGAAGGGAAAAGGGGGCGCAGGCGCCGCTGGAATGACCGTTCCGGTCGTGGTTGCTACGGCGCAGAAGGGCGACCTTCCCGTCTATCTTATTGGTCTCGGTTCCGTTGCGGCTTTCAACACCGTAACCGTTCGCAGCCGCGTCGACGGCCAAATCGTTAAAGTGAACTTTACTGAGGGCCAGTTCGTTCACGCAGGCGACGCGCTCATTGAAATCGATCCCCGCCCCTACCAGGTGATGCTCGAGCAAGCTGAAGGCCAGCTCGCCAAAGACCAGGCGCAACTCCACGACGTACAAGTCGACTTCGAGCGCTACACACTTCTCTTTAACGAGGGTGTGATCCCCAAGCAGCAGGTGGATACTCAGCAAGCGCAGGTCGGCCAATTCCAGGGCGCGATCAAGGCAGACCAAGCCACCATCGATAACGCAAAATTGCAGCTCGTCTACGCGCGCATCACCGCTCCCATCAGCGGCCGCGTAGGATTGCGTCTCGTCGATCAGGGAAATATCGTGCACGCCTCGGATACGACCGGGCTTCTCGTCATCACCCAGCTCCAGCCCATTTCCGTCATCTTCACCTTGCCGCAGGACCAGCTCCAGCAAGTCCTGGTCAAACTCCGTGGTGGCGGACAGCTTCCCGTCGAAGCTTACGACCGCGATGACATCACCAAGATTGCCGACGGCAAACTCGCCACCATCGACAACCAAATCGATCCCACCACCGGCACCTACAAGCTCAAATCCATCTTCTCCAATGAGAAGAACGTCCTCTTCCCGAATCAATTTGTGAACGTCCACATGCTCGTCGACACCAAACGGAATCTGATCATCGTTCCCGCCGCGGCCATTCAGCGCGGGCCTCAGGGCACCTATGTTTATGTTGTTTCGGGCGGCGATATCGTGAACATCCGGACGGTCACGATCGCACAAACCACCGGCAACAACATCGGTATCAGTTCCGGAATCAATCCCGGCGATGTGGTGGTGATTGATGGCCAGGACAAGCTCCAGGACAACAGCAAGGTCGTTACCAGCACCTCCCCAACCGGTGGCGCGGGACACGGCGCTTCGGGGCAACCCGCCGCCCAAATAGGCGCCCCATCCGCCACGCAAACCGGCAAGAAACCCAACAATCCTGCCAGTACCCAGTCCGGAGGAAAGGCTCGATGAGTCCGTCCCGGCCGTTCATTTTGCGGCCTGTCGCGACCACCCTCTTGATGGTCGGCGTGCTGCTCGTCGGCTTCGTAGCCTACCGCCAGCTTCCTGTCTCTGCGCTTCCCCAGGTCGACTATCCGACCATTCAGATCCAGACCTTCTATCCAGGAGCCAGCCCGGACGTCATGGCTTCTTCCGTCACCGCTCCGCTCGAACGCCAGTTCGGCCAAATACCCGGCCTCAACCAGATGACCTCTTCGAGCTCCTTTGGTAGCTCCATCATCACGCTGCAATTCAATCTCGATCTCAACATCGACATTGCCGAGCAAGAAGTCCAAGCGTCCATCAACGGCGCTTCCAATCTTCTCCCGCAAGGGCTCCCGAATCCCCCTATCTACAGCAAAATCAATCCTGCCGACGCCCCCATCCTCACACTTTCTCTCACTTCAGATTCATTGCCGCTTTCCAAGGTCGAAGACCTTACAGACACGACGCTCGCTCAGAAAATCTCGCAGCTGACAGGTGTGGGCCTCGTCAGCATCAGTGGTGGCCAGCGTCCCGCCGTCCGCATCCAGGCCAATCCCACCGCGCTCGCTTCCTATGGCCTGAGTTTGGAAGATTTACGCACTGCGCTTAGCGCGGCAAACGTCGATCAAGCCAAAGGCACCTTCGATGGCCCTCATCAGGCCTACACCATCGGCGCCAACGACCAGCTCATCTCCAGCGACAGCTACAAACCCATCATCGTGGCCTATCGCAATGGCGCTCCGGTCCGGTTGACGGATGTCGCCGCCGTTTTCGACGGCACGGAAAACACCAAACAAGCCGCCTGGGCCAACAAAAAGCCTGCTGTGATTCTGAATATCCAGCGCCAACCCGGCGCTAACATCATCGCTGTCGTTGATCGCATCGAAAAACTCCTTCCGCAGCTTCAGGCCGCGCTGCCTGCCTCGGTGAAGATCGATATTCTCACCGACCGCACCAGCACTATTCGCGCCTCCGTCGAAGACGTCGAATTCACTCTGGTACTGACCATCGCCCTGGTGGTCATGGTCATTTTCCTTTTTCTTCGCAGCCTCCGCGCTACCGTCATTCCGGCGCTGGCTGTGCCCCTCTCGATTGTCGGCACTTTTGGCGTGATGTATCTACTCGGCTACAGCCTCAACAACCTCTCCCTCATGGCCCTCACCATTTCCACCGGCTTCGTCGTCGACGACGCCATCGTCATGATCGAAAACATCAGCCGATACATCGAAGAAGGCGAATCTCCTTTGGAGGCTGCGCTGAAAGGTTCCGAGCAGATCGGCTTTACGATTATTTCGCTTACCGTCTCTCTCATCGCTGTGCTCATTCCTCTGCTGTTCATGGCTGATATCGTGGGCCGTCTCTTCCGCGAATTCGCTATCACTCTCGCTATCACCATTCTTATTTCTGCCTTCGTCTCTCTCACCCTGACTCCTATGATGTGCGCGAAACTTCTTCGTCATCAGAGGGAAGAAGACCAGGGCTGGTTTTTTCGCAAATCCGAATATGCCTTTAATTCCGTCATCGCCTTCTACGGACGCACCCTGAAATTTGTCCTGCAGTACCGCAAGATCACACTTCTCGTCACCATTGGTACCCTTGTCGGCACCATCCTGCTCTATATTTACGTTCCCAAAGGCTTCTTTCCCGTCCAAGACACCGGCATCATTTTGGGCGTTTCCGAAGGCGCGCAGAACACTTCTTTCGCTGCCATGGCCCAGCACCAGCAAGCGCTCGCCGACGTCATTCTAAACGACCATGCCGTCGAGAGCCTCTCCTCCTTCATCGGCATCGATGGCACCAACACCACGCTCAACAGCGGCCGTATTCAAATCAATCTAAAGCCGCTAGCGCAACGCGACGCCAACGCTTCCGATGTCATCCGCCGCCTCCAGCCCGAACTCGCCAAAGTCGACGGCATCTCGCTCTTCATGCAACCTGTTCAAGATCTCACCGTGGAAGACCGCGTCAGCCGCACCCAATTTCAATACAGCCTGGAGGACGTTGACGCCAAAGAACTGGCCTACTGGACGCCCCGTTTCATCGACAAACTCAGCTCTCTCCCCGACGTTCGCGACGTCGCCAGCGACCAGTTGAACCAGGGCCTGCTCGCCACTCTCACCATTGACCGCGACACCGCCTCCCGCCTCGGCGTTCTGCCCGCGGACATTGACAACACGCTGTACGACGCCTTCGGCCAGCGCCAAGTCTCTACCATCTTTACCCAGCTCAACCAATATCACGTGGTCATGGAAGTCGACCCCCAGTTCCAGCAGAATCCGGATGCTCTGAAAAACATCTACGTCAAATCTTCCAGCCTTCAGCAGGCGAATTCCGGATCCACCGTGAACATTTCCTCAGCCGCGCAAGCGAACATCACTTCGGCTCCCAATACGCAAGTTCCTCTCAGTGCCTTCACGCGCTTCGAGCCCGGTGCCACCGCACTGGTCATCAACCATCAAGGACAATTTCCCGTCGTCACTATCTCCTTCAACTTGGCCCCCGGCGCGGCTCTCGGCGACGCCGTAGACGCCATCAACAAAGCCAAAGCTGATTTGAATATGCCCGCCAGCATTCAGGCGACCTTTCAAGGCACTGCAGCGGCCTTTCTCAACTCGCTCGCCAACGAGCCGATTCTTATCCTGGCCGCCCTCGTCACCGTCTACATCGTCCTCGGCGTCCTGTACGAGAGCTATATCCACCCCGTCACTATTCTCTCCACGCTTCCTTCCGCCGGCGTCGGCGCTATCCTTGCTTTGCTCCTTTTCCGCATGGAGTTCAGCGTCATTGCCCTGATCGGCATCATTCTTCTGATCGGTATCGTCAAGAAAAACGCCATCATGATGATTGACTTCGCTCTCGAAGCTGAGCGCAAGGAAGGCAAGGCCCCGCTCGACGCTATTTACGAAGCGTGCCTCCTGCGCTTCCGTCCCATCATGATGACCACCATGGCCGCGCTCCTGGGTGCCTTGCCGCTGGCCATCGGCAGCGGCGTGGGCTCCGAACTGCGCCGTCCTCTCGGCATCACCATCGTCGGCGGGCTCATCCTCAGCCAGTTGCTCACGCTTTACACCACGCCAGTCGTCTATCTCGCGTTCGATTGGCTCGCTCACCGTTTCGAAGCTCGCGTCGGCAATCCCGTCGAGCAGCCGGCCCACGGAGACTAAGCGATGACCTCCTCCGCCAACTTTTCCGCTCCGTTCATCCGTCGCCCCGTGGCCACTTCGCTGATCACCGTCGCGATCTTTCTCTCCGGCGTCGTGGCTTTTCGTTTTCTTCCCGTGTCTCCTCTCCCCCAGGTAGATTTCCCCACCATCTCCGTTGGGGCCAACCTGCCCGGCGCCAGTCCGGAAACGATGGCCTCCGCCGTCGCCACTCCGCTCGAACGCCAGTTCGGCCGCATTGCCGGTGTCACGCAAATGACCTCCTCGAGCGGCCTCGGTTCCACCAATATCACGATGCAGTTCGATCTCAATCGCGATATCAACGCCGCCGCTCGTGATGTGCAAGCCAGCATCAATGCCGCGCGCAGCCAGCTGCCGGCCGACCTCCCCGGCCAGCCGACCTATCGTAAGGTCAATCCGGCGGACGCACCGATCCTCATCCTCGCTCTGACTTCGGATAATATTCCGCCTGCTGAAATCTACGACGCGGCCGATTCCATCCTGGCCCAGAAACTCGCTCAAGTAGAAGGCGTGGGCCAGGTTTTTACTTGGGGAAGTGCCAGCCCCGCCGTTCGCGTCGAAGCCAACCCTTATCAACTCAATAGCTATGGCATCAGTCTCGAGACCGTTCGCGCGTCGCTCCAATCGGCCAACGCCAATCTTGCTAAAGGCGCCCTTTCCGATAGCCAGAAGACCTGGAGTGTCGGCGACACTGACCAGCTCTTCAAAGCCTACGAATACCAGCCTCTAATCGTCGCTGGCCATAAAGGCGCCCCCGTCCGGCTTCAGGACATCGGAGAAGTCGTTGATTCCGTCGCCGACACTCGCAATTTGGGACTCTCTGGCGGAAAGCGTTCCGTGCTCCTCGCGATCTTCCGCCAGCCCGCCGCCAATATGATCGAGACGGTCGACCGTATTAGCGCCATCCTTCCTGTGCTCCGCGCTTCCATCTCTCCCTCTCTCCATCTGAGCATCGCCGTCGATCGCAGCACCACCATCCGCGCTTCCGTGCACGACGTCGAAATTACCCTCATCATTTCTATCGCCCTCGTGATCCTCGTGGTATTCGCTTTTCTCCGGAATACCTGGGCCACCATCATCCCCAGCGTCGCCGTTCCGCTCTCTCTCATCGGCACTTTCGGCATCATGTATCTGTGCAACTACAGCTTGGACAATCTCTCCCTCATGGCTCTGACGATCTGCACAGGCTTCGTCGTGGATGACGCCATCGTGGTCATTGAAAACATCACGCGTCACATCGAAAACGGCATGAAGCCTTTCGACGCCGCCTTGAAGGGCTCCAGCGAAATCGGGTTCACCGTGCTCTCCATGAGCACTTCGCTCGTCGCCGTTTTCATCCCGATTCTCATGATGGCCGGCATCGTCGGCCGCCTTTTCCGCGAATTTGCCGTAGTCCTCAGTGTCGCTATCGGTGTCTCCCTCTTCGTTTCTCTCACCACCACGCCCATGATGTGCGCGCGTTTCCTGAAGCATGAATCCGGACGCCACAACTGGATCTACAATTTCTTTGAAAACGCCTTTAACTGGTTCCTTCGCGTCTACGATACCTCCCTAAAGTGGGTTCTCCGCCGTCAGTTGCTGATTCTGGGCATGACTTTCCTCACCGCGGTTCTCTGCGCCTACTTGTTCTTCCACGTCAATTCCGGTTTCTTCCCGCAACAGGACACCGGCCGCCTCAACGGCAGCATCCAAGGCGATCAGGACTTATCCTTTGCGGCCATGTCAGCGAAGATGCGCGCTTTTAATGACATCGTGATGAAGGATCCGGCCATTGACACCGTAACCGCCTTCACCGGCGGCGGCAGCGGCGGCAGTACCGCCCGCATGTTCAGCCAGCTCAAGCCCTTAAATGAACGAAAGCTCAGCGCCGATGAAGTCATCGCCCGCATCCGCAAAGCTACCTCGAAGGTTCCAGGTGCTGTTCTCTATCTGCAATCCGTGCAGGATCTCTCCGTCGGCGGTCGCGGCAGTGCCGCTCAATACCAATACACGTTGCAAGCGGACAATCTCGACGATCTCACTCACTGGGCTCCGCTTCTTCAGGCCAGACTAGCCAAGATTCCCGAACTTCGCGACGTCAATTCCGACCAGCAGATGCACGGCCTCGAAACTTCTCTCGTCATTGATCGTGATACCGCTGGCCGCCTCGGCGTCTCCATGTCCACGATTGACAACACTCTCAGCGACGCTTTCGGCCAGCGCCAGGTGTCCACCATTTATAAGGGACTCAACCAGTACCACGTTGTGCTGGAAGTCATGCCCAGCGCTCAGCAGGATCCCGCCGCCCTTAAATCCATTTATGTGCCCGCCGTTGCCGGTAACCTTGTCCCGCTCAGCGCCTTCGCTCACTACGAACCCTCCAACACCGCTTTATCTGTCAATCACCAGGGCATTTTTCCCGCCATCACGCTCTCTTTCAATCTTGCTCCGGGAGCCTCTCTCGGCCCCGCCGTTCAGCATATCGAAGAAGCTACTCGCGAAATCGGCGTTCCGGCTACCGTCCATGCAACTTTCCAGGGCACCGCACAGGCCTTTCAAGACTCCCGCGCTTCGCAACTCTTTCTGATCATCACCGCTCTCGTCGCTGTTTACATCGTCCTCGGCATCCTCTATGAAAGTTTCATCCACCCCATCACCATTCTTTCCACTATTCCCTCTGCCGGCATCGGCGCCATTCTCGCCATTAAAGCAGCGGGCTCCGATTTGAACATGATTGCCCTTATCGGCATCATCCTCCTGATCGGTATCGTTAAGAAAAACGCCATTCTCATGATTGATTTTGCCGTGCAGCTCGAGCGCGAGGAAAAAATTCCGCCGTTGGAGGCAATTTACAGGGCCTGCATACTGCGCTTTCGACCCATCCTGATGACCACTATGGCCGCGCTCTTCGGTGCACTGCCACTTGCCCTTGGCCATGGCGTCGGCTCCGAGCTGCGCCGTCCACTGGGCATCACCATCATCGGCGGCCTGATCGTCAGCCAAATGCTCACGCTCTTCACCACGCCGATCGTCTACATCTACATGGACCGCCTGCAGTCATGGCTTCAGGGCGCTCGCAAGCACGGCCAAGCACCCGCTCCCGTTGCGGCCCAGGCCGATTAGTCCCACCTGCTGGCGCTGCCCGAAAAGCTACTCGCTACAAGGGCGAAATACCCGCACAGACACAAAAGGGCCCCGCCGCTCAAAAAACCAACGGCAGGGCCACTGGACACTTCGTTTCTCGTTAAGCTCCCGGCACCATCACTTCACGCCGGCGGAACGGCGCTTCGGTTCGTCGTACAGTTTGGCTCTCGCCTGTGAAATAACGTCCAGGCTCGCTCGTTTGGCCTTGCAATGCGCCATCAACTCTTCATTCAGGGCGTGCCTGTTGGCACGGACTGTTGTTTTTCCCGCGGCCTCGGCCATATAGTTGTCCACCCATTCGCGCAGACTGGCGCCTGATGCCGGCCCCAGGTTGACAATTTTCGGCGCCTTGGTGGGATCCACCCAAAGCAGTTGCTGCATCTCGTTGGTCTGCTGGTTCACCCACGAGATATATCCGCCCGGCAGGATCTGCCGTGGCGCCTTGATGGCCCCGGTAAAGCTGTAGCGCGTCCCCGGCGTGACCACCGGATCATAAAAATGCGGCGTCAGAAAATCCGATACCGCGACTCCCTGGATCGGATACGCGTAATTGTCCGCTTCGCACGGGTCGCAGGCCTCCACCAAATAGCCGAACTGTCCCGTGCCATCCACGATCTTTCCATTCTCAATCTGGATGGAAGTCGAAGGCTGCAGCCGGTTCCCGTTCGGGTCTACCAGCATTTCGAGCGTCTCGTGGCTCGCATCTATCGTCCACTCATCGCTCCCCGGCGAAGCGATCACCTTAGCGTACGGTTGGTTGTGCTGATCCAAATGGAAACCGCCTTCGCCGGGCGGCAGCGTCTTTACCAGAAATACGGGCCAAACCCCGGCCGGTATTTTGCTCGCATTCGGTTCATACGTTACGGTCGCCTGCACATTCCAGAACTGCGGCAGGTCTCTGGTCACCTGAATCGTCAGCGCGGCGGCAACCGCCTGCATCAATTCGGGATCTATCGCCTTCGTCTTGTCTACCAAACCTACTTGGATCAATGACATGTTTGCCTCCTCTTACCTTTCCTCTTCAAACGTTTCAGTTAGCCCGTTTCAGTTAGCCCGTTTCAGTTAGCCCGTTTCAGTTAGCCATGGTTCACACGGCAGCCCGCACAACTCCGTCCAGCAGGCAGAGTGTTGCCCTGCCTGACCGTTGGGGATCGCTCCTCGGAGAGTTTCAGCGTCGCGACCAAGAAAGGAAGTTTCCACATCGGCTTGCTCTATGACGGAGACGTCTCATCTCTTGCCCCAATTCTTGCTGGATCAAGAGACGGGCGGGAAATGTTCGGAGAATAAGGAAGGGGGCGACCTATGTCAACACTTTTATACAACAACTTGGTATCTGTCTGAATTAATAAAAAGCTCGGATTCGATCTTGGCTCCTCTGCCACCGCCCTCCTCCCTGGCGCATGGCCAGATCCTCTACGAACTGCCGATCAGGTATCCCGTGAAGAAAACCAGCACTCCCCCGACAATCACCTGAAACGCCGCCTGCAAAAACGGCGTGTCCATGTAGCGGTGTCGGATGTAGCTGATGATCGCCAGCTCGATGCACACGACAACCACCGCAACAATCGTCGCGATGTGAAAATTGGCGATCAGAAACGGAAGGGTGTGTCCGATTCCGCCGGCTGTGGTCATCAGGCCCGTCACCGTCCCGCGCAACCACGGCGACCCTCGCCCCGTTAACGATCCATCGTCGGAGAGCCCCTCCGAAAAGGCCATGGAGATACCCGCGCCTATCGAAGCCGCAAGCCCCACGCGAAATGCGTCCCAGCTCTGGTGCGTGGCGAATGCCGCCGCAAACAGCGGTGCCAACGTCGACACCGATCCATCCATTAACCCCGCAAGCCCCGGCTGCACGATTTGCAGGAGGATCAACTTGCGATGCGATTCGGCTTCCTCGGCGCGCGCAGGCTCCGTCAAATGTTTTTCTTGGAGGCCGTCTGCCGTAGCGGAGTGCTTCCGCTCTTCATCCGCCAGCTTATTCAGCAGTTCCCGCGTAGGGGCGTCCGTGATGCGGCTGACGGACCGCGAATAGAAACGAGCTGCTTCCATCTCCATGACCTTCGCTTGCTTCCTGGCCACGTTCACGCCCAGTGGCCGCACCAGCCACGTGGGTCTACGCTGCAAGAACCCCTTCACGTTTTCGCGCCGGATTAAAGGTATGTGGTCCCCAAACCGCTGCCGGAACATGGCCAGCAGCCGGTCCCGATGCACCACTTCTTCCTCGCGCATCTCTTCAAACATTTTCGCCGTCGCCGGATAAGTCTCCCGCAAGGCGTCCGCAAATTCGCCGTAGATACGCCCGTCTTCCTCTTCCGACGCAATCGCCAGCGCCAGGATCTCTCTCTCAGTCAAGTCTTTGAATTTTTTGAGCATGGGCATTCCTCGCGTTTTGTCGAGGAAGAGAATCGCATAAACGGTAGAAAGAAGTCACCTGTAGGTAGGAACGGCAAGCTGCTGGGAGCACACCCATTCTTGACAGCGCGCTTACCAAACTGGGCCGTACAGCCCCGGCACTTCAGGCCGGGGATATAAGGCCGCGTCCTGAAACATGGACCTAGGGCCGGGCAAGGCCCAATGTGAAGCCTGTGGAGATGCGGCGCTGTTAGGCTGATGAAGCAGGAACCCGCCGAAGCGACCATGCGAATCTCATTCGCCGTCGGAATCCTGGCCATGAATGGCGAGGAGTACGTCAAATGAGCACTCGAAGAGACGGACGACAGGCAAGAGTGCCTGTCCGAGAAAAGCAATCAGAAATATCGGACTAATCCGCTAAACCAAGAATCCTTGCGTGCGGCAAAGATGCACAATCCCAAACCGGTCGTCGGCTCCGACTTTACGCTTCATGCGATAAAGATGGTTTTTCACCGTCTGTTCCGACAAGCAGAAGTGGTTGGCAATTTCCTTGTTCGTCAGTCCCTGGGCGATCAGAGGGACGATTTGCTGTTCCCGCCGCGTCAAGCCCAGCCTCGGGTGAATGCTCGCTGAGTGTACCGAAGTAGCCTCGCGCTCAAAGAACCGGAACAACAATGCGCACAGTGACCCGGGGCACACCGCGCCGCCCGCATGCACCGCTTTCATGGCTTCCAGGACATCCTCCGCCGAGGCGTCTCTTGGCAGGTACCCTCTGACTCCCGCTCGCACGTACTGAAAAAAATCTGTCTCGTCTTCCGTCATTCCCACCAGCAAAATTCGCACGGTTGGCGCCGTCAATCGCGCCTGCCGAATCACGAAAATGTCTTCTGCCAGACTCCCGCGCGACGTCAGCAGCAAGATATCCACTTTCTCCTCGATCAATCCTTCCACTCGAAACGGCCCCGTGCAGTGCAATCCCACGACATCGATGTCCTCTTGCCTTGTCAACGTCCGCGACAGGGCTTCACGCAACAGCCGATTTTCCGCGGCAATGTACACGCGCGCCCTTCGCTGGGGTTCTCCGTTTGTTCTATTGCGGGCCTGCTCTTCTGTCGCTGCCAGACTCCCCCGCCGTTCTCCCCGCTCGAGTTCATGGCGTTGAGCACTCCCGGGCAATACGGCAGTTCGGCGCACCGCTGTATTCATGGTGGAATTTCCTCCAGAGACTTGTGCTTCACCCCCGCGAGACGTTCCCATCGGGGAATCCCTAATCGCGGCCGGCACACAGCTTCTGCAATTCTCTAGCCGCACTCCTCTTTATCCTTCCTCGTCCGGTCCCGAAATATCTCCTATTGTATCTATCTCTTAGGGCCGGACTTCGTGGGGACCGTATTCCTCGAGAGTCCCAGAATGGTACTAATCCCATGCGCCACTTCACTTTCGGAACTCCCCATTATAAATCCTTCTTATTCTTCTCTTTAGCAACAGAACTCTTCCCCTCCCTTCCTTTTCGAGTACTTCCGTACTATCATCTCTTATGGGCGCGTTCTACTCCTCGACAGGTACGTCTCCGCTATAGGTTTTGCTGTTCACAGGCCTTACACTTTCCGTAGAAGCGTCCCTTCGGCGAGAGGCGAGGCATTTATGGAGACCCGGCAAGACATCATGGGAAAGACATCCACCACAGGCGGCACTAGCACTTCGAAACCAGCAGCTCAGGAACGCCGCGGCACGCGCCGCTGCAAAATCACCCAGCTCATGCGCATTCGTCCTTCCGATCCAGAGAAGGAGCACTTCGACGACATGCGCGGAACCCTCAGCGTTTCTCGCAGTGGCGTTTACTTCCAGACCAGCGAGCCGGGCTACGAAATCGGCATGCGCCTTTTTGTGACTTTGCCTTATTCCCAGGCTCCTATGTCGCTGAACCGCGAATACCTCGCCGAAGTCGTTCGCAGAAATCCTCTGTCCACCGGCATGTTCGGCATCGGTCTGAAAATCCTCATGGAAATGGGTGTGCAGCAACCTTCCGAACCGGGCTTTTCCAACTCGGTCTGGTAGGCCGCAGCAACTGGAGTTCAAAAGCAAAAAGGGGCGGACGGCGATAAGCCATCCGCCCCTTCTTTCCTTCTGGTTGCCGGTTGTAGATAACTGTGTACATTTTCTATCACTTGGGATAGGGTCTCCTCGCGGTTTGACTACGGTTGTCGACGGTTGTACCGCCGTTCAACCCCAAAAAGGAGAACATGAGTAAAACCAAACTCACCACACGCTCTCTCGAATCCCTTCCATCGAAGGACAAACGCTACAACGTATTTGATGGCGACGTGCGACACCTGGGAATCGTTGTCCATCCGTCAGGGGCTCGAACCTGGTTCCATCTGATGAAGGTCCAGGGATTCCCGAAGAGAACGACAATCGGCGCATTTCCTGACCTGGATTTGGAGACCGCTCGCGCGAAGGCCCAGGAACTCAATGCCGCCTTGGCGCGGTGGAAGATGGACGGCCACACCGGGCCCTCGCCGATTGACAAAAAACCAGACGAGCCGACATTCGGCGAGCTGCTCGCCGGTTACATCGAACGCCATCTGAAGCAGAACAGCCGCAAGCCGGAGAGGGCGGTCTACCGGGCGGAATGGCTGCGCGATGCCTACTTGTCCGCGTGGAAGAATCGGAAGGTCGGCTCCATTCAGAGCAAGACGGTGAAGGACCTGCACGCGGAGATCGGCGCGCGGCTAAACCGGAATGGCTCGCCGTGTCACCACCAGGCGAACCGCGTTGTTCAGCTAGTCCGCGCGGCCTTTTTCTGGGCCAAACAGTCGGAGATGTGGGTTGGTGAAAACCCGGCTTCGAAAATCAAACTATTCCGGGAACCGAAGCGCCGCAGGTTTTTGAATAGCGAAGAGCTGGCGCGGCTGGGCCGTGCGTTGGACACCGAACCGAATGGAGACGTTCAAGATTTTGTGGCTTTGAGTTTGTGGACTGGAGCACGTAAGAGCGACGTGTTGTCCATGGAATGGGCTGCTGTCCTACCGTTCGACGACCACGAGTGGCGGATTCCTGATACCACAAAAAGCGGTGTGCCTTATACCGTGCCTTTGACCGTTGAGGCCATTGCGATTCTGAAAAGCCGATTGAAGTGGCGCACCGAAAATGAGAAATGGGTTTTTCCTGGTTGCGGCAAATCTGGCCACGTTGTCGATTTCAAGGCTCGGTGGAAGGAACTGATCAAGCGCGCCGGCATCGAGGATCTCCGGCAGCATGACCTTCGGCGAACTCTTGGAAGCGTGCAGGCACAGCAAGGCCGCAGCCTCACGGTCATCGGCGAATCTTTGGGCCACCAAAGTTTGGAAGCGACCAAAATCTATGCGCAGCTGCAGCTGGAGAACGTTCGCGAGAGCGTCACGTCGGCGGTTTCGTCAATGTCGCGGTCGATGAAACGGCGGCCGCGTCAAGCGACGGCCGGCCGTGCGTAGCAAGCCGGACGTTGATTCTGAGCGGGACCTTGAGTCCGACTGTCTTCATCTCGCGAAGTCGCGGTCGGCAAGGAAACTACTCGCGGAATTAATTGCAGACACCGCGTCGAGCGAGCCTTTGTGGCGCTTGGTTGAAGCACACGTCCGATTAGATATTCCATTGCCAGCCAATATTGCGGGGGAGCTCCTTCGCGAGCGCAAGGCACCGACAAAGCGGGGGCGGCACGCGCGCGCCGGAGAGATCGGAAGGCAACGCGCTAACGATATGGCCTGTTTTGTCGCTGTGGAGTACTTCGTGAGGGAGAAGGGGCTTCGAATCACGCCCGCCTGCAAGCAGGTCGGGGAACTGATGGATTTGACCAGGCAATCTGTCTTCGATGCCTGGGAGCGCGAGAAACACCGCCCGCTGAAAAAAGAGTAAGGAAATCCGCCCGACTTTTCCGCGTTGACACATACCTGGCCCGCTGTGTTCCACTCATATTCGCTTGTTGATGGAGGTCACTATGACTGGCGGGGACGAGGTTCTGAAGTACGCTGGCGCGTCTGAGCTGACGAAGTTCGCGCCGCAAACGTTGCGGAAATTTGTGTCCCAGCGCCGTCACGGCATTCCCTTCATTAAAATCGGACGGTCTGTCCGCTTCAAGCGATCGCAGCTCGTGAAGTGGATGGATGACAGGAGCGTCAACGTTGCTCCCGCGACTCCGACCCGTGGCCGCCGCCGCGCTCGCCGGTGAGTGTGATGATCGAGCGCGCAATGGGCGGGAACTGCACCGCGTGCGGGAAGCCTCGGAAGGACCACGGTCGGAGGAATCCTCCCGAAGATCCGCTCGGCTGCCAGGGTGTCCCACCTAAAGTGGGGCGGATGGTTCAGAGCCAGCGGGTCAAATCGCCGGTTTCAGCACCCTGATTGATTTTTCGGCGTGCGGTTAGCGCCGGTTGTACCCCGGTTGAACCGGGAAGTGAAAAAACGATCCTCGCCCTCCGCCCGGTCAAGGCTGACTGACGAAGTCAGTTGGTGCCGGGGGGCGACATGGGAAGAGTGTTTTCTATGTCGCCGCCAGAACGTTCGCCCTCGCATAGTGACGGAACTTTGAACGCGCAAGGGCTTGACCGAATTAAAAACATTTGGCCGAAAGACAGTCCGCCAGCCGATCCAAAACAGTTCCTCGACGAAGCCCAGCGTATTCTTGACGAAGCAAAACAAGATTACGAATCCGCGAAAGAATCTATCGACACACCCATCGAAGAAGTGCTCCTGCAGGATGCGCCTGACTCCTGTCTGGATGGACGACTCGGAGAAATTTTCTCACGGCGCATGTCCAGATTCCCACTTTCATACGGGTACCTTGCACTCGTCACGGCGGCATCTGTTCTTGTTCCGCGATGTGAAAATGCCCGGCCGAATTTGTTCTCCGCACTTGTCGGCCCGATTCACAGTGGAAAATCCAGCGCCATCGAGTGGGCGCAAAAACTTTTGGGCATCTCTTCTCCGCAGCTCTTGGACGTGCTGGCGGGAAGCGCAGAGGGTTTGATTCGCAAATGTCAGGATGCGGCCGGCAATCCGCGGTTGTTTTCTCCCGATGAACTCGGACACCTGCTCGCGAAGGCGCAAATCCAGAACGCGAGCTTCACCTATGTCCTCTGCCGTTCGTTCTACGCTGACAAATTCGAAGTCTTGATGGGCCGCGGCCAGTCCGCCACGTTCCACGCTTCCTTGTCGATTCTGGGCGGGTTGCTCGACGGCGATAAATTCGAGGAAGCGTTTGGCGTTGCGTCAATGGCCGGCTTGTATGACCGCTTTCTCTTCGGCGCCTGCCCGGGCGGTTTTACTTTCGAGTACGTCCCTTTCGACGGCGTCGCAGAGATCACTGACGCGGAGCCTTCGAGCGTCAGCATCCATCCCGACGTGTGGGCGCAAAAAGCGGAGTGGCGCGCCGAAGATCCGGAGCTGGAGCCCCGCGTCGTCGAGCTTGCCCTCCGCGTCGCCGTCGTTTGTGCATCATTCGACGGCCGCAAGCAGCTCACTGCGCGCGATCTTGGACCCGCACGCGAACTGGCACGCTACCAAACACGCATTCGGCGACTGCTCAAACCGAATCCCGGTGAAAACTTCGAAGGGAAAATCGCCTACAAAATTCTCGACTACCTCTCGCGCTATGGCGGCAAGTTCGTTTCGAAGCGCGAGATGCTGAGGACCATCCACGCGTACCGCGTAGGTCCAAGCATCGCCGAGAGAGCCTTGAGTGTGTTGCACGCGAATGGCGACGTTGATATTCAAAAAATCGGGCGCGAAGTGCTGGTACGCCTGGTGCCAGAGCGCAGCGACGTGGAGCCGGAATGATCTTATTCCGCGAAGTGTCACCACTTCCCTTTAAGAGAGGGAGACCCCACCCATTTATAGGGGTGTCCTTCATGGTGACACTTGGTGACACTTCAAAAATAAGTCCTTTCTCTATATGGGAGTACGTTGCTCTCTCCCTCTCTATAGAAAGAGTGGTGACACTTCGTTTGCTGGCTCAACTGTCACCATCTGTCACCACCAGAGTTTCGCGCGTGCTTCTTCGATGCGCGCGCGAGAAGACGGGCGGCCGTACGCAGGTTCCTCTGACCGGGTTCCTCCCTCGCCGCCCTGAAAGTTTTTTTCGAGTTCGGGGACGGGGCTGCTGTAACCCCGAAGCGTGATGGCGTGCGTGTCAACCATGACCGGGAGCATGTACGTCGTCCCGCGCCTTTGGTGCGGTGTGCGAAGGGAGCGGGTCCGGATTAAATTCACCGCTTCCTTCGCTTTTGAGATCGGTCGTGTGGCTGGCAGCCAGAAGGTCAAGGCCACAAACGCCGCGCAATCACGGTGTTTTCGTCGGAGGGCTGCTGGCAAGTTCTACCGCCGTGCTACCGAAGGAGGTGAAATGCTGACATTCTGGAAAGCGAAAACTCCGGATCCGCCAGTTCCGCAGTTCTCAATCGATCGAGAAAGAATCGCCCGCCGCGCCGCTTGTTTGGCCGCGGACCTCGAGGTCAAATCCACCCAGCAGCAAATCAGGGAATTCGAAACGCGCCACTATGAGCCATCTCCAGGTGGTGGGCTCGCGCATCGCATCACGACCGGATTGGTGTCGAACGCACAGATCGATTGGGAGCGGCAGAAGCTTTATCAGTTTCTCGCCCGCAAAGTAGAAGCACACCAAGACGCGATTCGCCGCCACGCGGAGATTGCATGACCTCAAGCGTGATGATGTCCGCATCGATGCGCGACGCGGAGTACATCGCCGTCTGCCCGCAGTGCGGCAAGGCCTGCGAAGTCGTAGGACACGGACGCGGCCACTGCCGTTCGTGTTCCGCTGAATTTAATTTGCAGCTCGCTCTGCCGGCATGTCCATCGTGCAGCTCGCTAGCGACGGTTCGCGCCGGCAACGGCCAGCATCGCTGCAATCAGTGTCAGACAGTTTTTTAGAAAGGAAGGCCATGATTCACAGAGACAACCAAGGAAATGAGTTCGAGCTCAAAACCGATTTTCCCGCACAGAGCCTGGAGGAAAGGATGGGCGCACCGAAGGCCGAGCCCATCGTTGTCGGTCCGTTGTCGGCGGAGCACCGGGCGATTCTGGAAGCGCCGACCGGCCTCGATCGGCGCGAGTTCGATTACATGCTCGCAAGCGGCCAAGGATTTTTGGCTGCTTTTCAGAAGGCGGCCGCGGCGTCGCCATCGATCGCGACGCTTCAAAAGACCATCAGCGGAGCCATCCTGAACAAGCGCACTCCGTTCGCGAAGGTCGACGAGCTCCGGCGCGAAGTGTGGGGCATTGTCACGGAGCAGAAGCCGGACAAAGACGGCGAAGTTTGCGACTTCGAAAAGTCTCTGCCGTTCTATCAGGAATGGGTCGATCAGTTCAGAAAGGCCACTGGTGGTGAATCGTTCGGCAATCTCCGCGAGATGCACCAACTCTCGGCGGTCGGCAAAGCCATCGCTTTCGATCCGCGTCCAAAAGACCGGCAAATTTGGATGGGATTCAAAATCGTGGACGCCGCCGCGTGGGAGAAAGTCTTGACGCGCGTCTATACCGGCTTTTCGCATGGCGGCGAAAAGGTTGGCAGCATGACCGCTGACCCGGAGTTTCCCGGGTGTCTGAGGTACATCGCCAAGCCATCGGAAGTTTCTTTGGTGGACAATCCTTGCCTCGGCAGCGCCACGTACACACTGGTCCGTGCGGACGGCCGCTCGGAAATCGTGAAGATCCATTGAGCCGGCGGGAACAGCTCGCAGCAAAGCGGTTGCTCGACGTCGCCATGGAGCTCGACGACAACGATTCTCAGGAACGCGCGGATGCAGTCCGCTTTTTGTACGCTCTGAGTTTCGGCCGCCGGGAAGATGCGAGAGAACTCATCAGGGAAATAATTTCCGAGGAGGAGGAGCAATGCAGGGGCAGATAGTTGCGATGACCGGCAGCGCCGTGAACATTCCCGCACCGTGTGCGTGTGAAGGATTCCGGATCTACTCACTCGCCCACACGTTCACGTTTCAATGGGTGACGCGAGCGAGTGAACTGTCAGGAACCAGCGGCGTGCCAGCGGGCCAGGCTGCCGGTCAGGCCCTATTCGCAGAGTCGTATTCCGCTACTGACTTCTGGATTGAAATTCCCGCTCCGAATGGCAATCCCTTCCAGGCCGGCGAGGTCATCGGCATCGCGATCGGCACGAACGCCGACGTTCTCTACATCCGGCCCATCCGGCCCGGTGGACGTTGAAGGATCTATCGAAAGGAAAAATCTCATGGCCAGAATTCAAAACGGACATTGGATCGCCGACAGCCCAAGCGGGCCGGTCTGCGATTTGTGCGGCATAGGAGCTCCAACGGCGCAAGTGATGCCGACGTATGCGCAATCGCTGAACCCCATCGGCGTCACGGTGGGCACAGCGCCGACGGTGGACGTTCAATCAATAAACGTCTCGACATGCGGCATCGGCTCGACTTGGCGCGACACTGCTGCCGGCGGGCACTGGAACAAGACATCGATGACTCCGGGGCCGTTTGGGACGTGGAACAAATACGGCTGAAGAGTTCTGGCGTGTGGTCAGCAACCAGACGGCCAGACTTACGGAAGCCGTGATTCTAGGCCCTTTCGAGCGCGAGTTTCTCTGCGGTGCTACCGGCGTTCTACCCCAGGGTTGCAGGCTGGCAGCCAGCATGGTATACTATTTACCTGAGAGGTATATAGTATATGAGTAACAAAAAGGCCCCCGCAATACCGGACAAGACGCTCACCAAACTGCGGAGAACGATCAAGGAGTCCCCTTGGAAGACCGCAACCTCGCCGAGGTACAAAAACGCGCCGCACAGTTACATCATCTGGTTCAACGGCGTGACGACGTGGCGGTGGTTCGCCGGCCGGATCCGCAAACACGGCCAGTACCGCACCTGGCGGGGTCACAAATACAAATATTTGTTGCTCGACGGCGAAGCCTTTTGGCTCGACTGGCCGGCACTCAATCGCGCAAAGGCGAACACGCTCGACCGGCGCTGATCGAATCCGGCATCAGTACCGGTAACGATAGCAAATGAAGATGGCGAAGCTGCCCAAAGGCGTCTCACTCACTGGAACTCGACGACGTCGACGCGCAGGGAAAGGCCGCTACCAGAGCCGCATTTTCCGTGATGGTCGGAGCCTCCACCTGGGCGTGTTCGATTCCGTCGACGAAGCCGCCGCCGTCTACCAGGCCGCGAAGAAACAGCCGATAGCAACCCCGCCCGCAACGGCGCCGGAACCCCCGCCAACACCCCCGCCGCAACCCCCAATTCCCGCGCCTGCGGAGCCCAGGGCGAACCTAAAGCCGCCGCCAAAGGCCTTCCCCCCAGGAACATGTCCAAACGACGGCGAGCAGTTCCGCGAGCTCGGTGGTGCCCGACGCTGCGCTGTTTGCGGTTGCCAATTAGCGATGTGGAACGCGCCATCATTCAGCCGAGCCGACTATGCCGCCGGCAACATGGGAAGGAGACCGCGTGAGTAACGGTGATCCATTCAGCGCCGTCAGCCTCGTCGACCGCGCCAAGCTCTACGTCTTCGGCCTTCGCGATTACTTGCTTGGCGTCATCGACCAGGAGAAAGCCGACTACGAAAACGCGCACGTCGTGCTCGAGCGCGCTCCGGTCCCGGCAGACCACGGCGATTGCCCTTCCTGCCATGAGAAAGCAACGATGCGCCTGGTCGCGGCCGACTCCGTGAGGTGCAACGCCTGCGGCTGGCAGCCGAGGGTTTATAACCCGGGTGGGCCCAACCGCAAGGATCTCGAAACGTTCCGCGGCTACGATGCCGAGCACAAAAGAAAATTCGCACAGGGATTCGGTCGAGCGATCTGGAGACTCACCGGCAGAAAATAAAAGGGCCGCGTCGAGGGCGGCCCGAGAATGTTCGATTTGTTGCGGAGTTAAGGAGGACTCTACCACAAATGGCTACCATCCTCGCGCCGATCGGCGACAGCAGCCCGCGGTCCCAACGCCGGCATCAAGCTTGCTGGCGAAAACATCGAGAGCCCGAAGAGAAACAGAAGCACCCGGGAAATGCGGCGGAGAATTTGCAGTGGGTTGTTGGTCGGCCCGAAGAGGAAGCTCGCAGCTTGTATCGTTTCATGATTAACACGAAGGCCTCGCCTAAGCAGATCGCAGACCTGATTTGCGTCACCGATGCGGAATTCGAAGAGCTCTGTCAGTGGGCCGCCCAGGGCCCGCTGGCAATTGCTGTGCGACTGGATCAGATGATGGAGTTTCGGCAGAAAGTCTCCGTTGACAATGTACACAGTTGTTTTCAGCCTTCTGAAAAACGTCCCTCCGGCAACACTTCCTCAGCCGCGCTGCGCCGTCTACGCAAAGACCGTCCGGACTTACACAAGAAAGTTCTCGCAGAAGAATTGAGTGCCAACGCCATCGAAGCCGGCACAAAAAAAAGGTAGAACGGCGCGGTTCACCCTCCCGATTCGAGAAAAGGTAGAACAAGGGTAGAACCAAATCGCGCACACGCCCGAGAAATCTTCATTTTGCTGGGAAATTATTAAAGAAAAAAATGAGGCAGGTGGCGATAAGCCATCCGCCCCTTTTTGTTATGGGGGTAGAGAAAAGTCGAGATTATTCTTGGCCGAACATTTGCATCGTCTTGTGCCGCAGTATTCCTAGTTGCCGGTTTAGAGGGTTCCGCCGCGTCAGGAAAGTAAGTACCGGAGGCCGGCGCTCGGCAAGCCGGTTCATGGCGATCGTCAAGCGCACGTCTCGCCGCGCAAATTTCAGCCCGGACTCCAAGGCTTCCACAGCTTCATCCCGCCGCCCCGCTGTCGCATACACTTCCGCCAGGTTCAAATACAGCTGTGCCTGGTTCCTCTTCATTCGCACGGCCGCATCGCACAGCCGCTCCGCTTCGCCCCACTTCTGTTCCGAGCGCGCCAGCACCACTCCCAAATAAGACATGTAGTACGGATTGTTTTTATCAAGGTCTGCTGCGCGCTTCATATGCGGCAACGCTTTCATGGCATAGTTGTCTCGCAGCAGCGTTAACCCCGTCTTGAATTCGCGGAAGGCTTCGGTGTCCATCATTGCTGTTTCACCTCGTTGCTCCCAAGCTGTTCAGGATGAGTGACGGATAGGACTTCCCGGGAAGCAGGAAACTCGCCACGCACTGCATGAATGAGGACACAGACCGCCCCGGGTGCCGGGTTTGGCTGGGTCGACCGCTTCGCGGTCACCCGAGAGATTGGCCTCTTTGAGGTCAACCATAGAAATGTCGCATTCACCCAGTTGGTGTTCGGTACAGCGAAGAGCGGCGTCGCGTTTTCGGTTCCCATCCCAGTCCTTCTTGAACTTACACGCTCTTCACATGGGAATCTACTGACCCCGGGGACAGTCTTAGGTCAGCCGCACTGAGGTAGGAGTGCCAGAGTCAAGTACAGTAGGCGAAATCCCTCCCATACGCCCGTTTTTCACTTTCGGAAATGTCAGCTCCGCAAGCCTGCCTGCCGAGCGCGAAATCTTGCGCGGCACGCTATTTCGTCAGCTTCTTCCAGCCCTTACGCCAATCTTCCCAATCCCTTAGCGTGGCCCTGCACATCGCTTTGGCCGCTCTGTGCAGCCATCGGTTTTTCCTTTGCGAGAGGTCCCGCTTGATCAGCGGTATACCCTGCGGTGAGCCAAAGTGCATGTTAGCGGTTTCCCATCCCATCGAATACAGCAGGCGCGCTTCATCCCGTTCTGCCGTCAGCGAAACCAGTTCGATTCGCGAACAGTCTGGCGCCAACCGCCGTACCACCCATCTGTTTTGAAAGCGAACGAATGGATCCGGTACGCGCAAACAGCTCGCCACCAGCTTTGGTCCATATACCACTGTCGACGACGCCTTGTTGTGCCATACCGACGCCGAAGGCCGGATGGCTTTCGCTTCGCGCGCAATAAAAGCCCCTCCAGCTGAAGAAATCGCCAGTATCCGGGGATGCCCCAAACTGCCGAGCCCCGCGATTCGCTTTTTCAGTTGATACACGCTCTTGGGGGGCAGCGATTCCTCCAGCAATCGCCGCACTTCGTCAGGCGCCTTTGCCGTGAAGGGCGGCAGATGCGTCAGCTTCCCCCAGAAGTGAACAGGATCGCGCAGCTTGCTCAGCGCCATCAGCCGCAGCCGCTGGTTATCCTCCGCAAGAATGAATGGCTTCCCACCCGCGGTTAGCGAATCCCGGTAGCCTTTTTCGATGGCTTCAGACGCTTCGCGCCGCGGCATGCTCAAGTGCTCTCCTAGGATCGCCAAATAGGCACTGGTCGTAACTCGCACCAGGTCCATGGCATATGACGCCGGATAGACTTCGTCAAGATCGTTCACGCCCCAGATGAGCCGCCCCTCCAGGTCCCGCCAAGTCCCAAAATTTTCGATGTGCAAATCGCCCACAGCAAGAACTTTGGGGGCTTTCGCGAGTTCGCCACACACTTCCGGCCACAGCTGGAGCCATCGGTAGAAGGTCGCCCGGAAAAACGGGAACGCGGCTTCCGCCATGAATTGATGTTTGAGCCGAAGATCTTGCCTGATGATCGGAAGCTGCGCGCCCAGCCACTTTTCGAATTCGAATGTTGCTTCAATGATTCCTTGCTTCATGGAGGCGATCACCCACGCGCGCGTTCTGCGCGTGAAGTTCCTCGCACCCGCGACTCGTAGATCGGGAAGCGCGACGCGAAATCCGCAACCTGCTTGCGCACCCGCCTTTCGATTTCTGCATCTCCCAGGTGCGAGAGAATCTCTCCAATCCACTCGCCGATCTGCTCCATCTCCGCTTCCCGCATCCCACGCGTGGTCACCGACGGGCTTCCCAACCGGATGCCGCCTCCCTTCATCGGGGGCAGGGGATCGAACGGTATCGAATTCTTATTCACGGTGATCCCCGCGCGGTCCAGCGCCTTCTCCGCATCACTTCCGGTTATCCCGCGTGAGTGCACCTCGATCAAGAACACGTGATTGTCCGTCCCGCCAGTCACAATCCGGAATCCGCGCTTGGCAATCGCCGCCGCCAGCGCCTTGGCATTGGCCACGACTTGCTTCTGGTATACCGCAAAGCTCGGCTCCATCGCTTCCTTCAAACACACGGCCTTCGCTGCAATCGTGTGTACCAAAGGTCCGCCTTGCGTCCCCGGAAACGTCAGCTTGTCCAACTCTTTTGCAAACGCCGCCTTGCACAAAACCAATCCTCCACGCGGCCCGCGCAAAGTCTTGTGCGTGGTCGTCGATACGATATCCGCATGCGGCACCGGACTTGGATGCACCCCCGCCGCAACAAGCCCCGCGATGTGCGCCATATCCACAAAAAACAGAGCCCCCGCCAACTTCGCCGCCCTGGCAATCCGCTCAAAATCGATAATCCTCGAGTACGCGCTCGCCCCCGCCACAACCATCTTCGGCTTGTGCTCTAGCGCCAGCCGCTCGATCTCCTCGTAATCAATCCGCTCGTCCTCTTTCCGCACTCCGTAGGCAATGAACTTGTACATCCGCCCCGAAAAATTCAAAGGATGCCCATGCGTCAAATGCCCGCCATGCGAAAGATTCATCCCCAGCACCACGTCATCCTTCTGCAAAGTGGCCATGTACACCGCGATGTTGGCCGAAGTCCCCGAATGCGCCTGCACATTGGCATGCTCGGCCCCAAACAACTCCTTCGCCCGGTCGATCGCCAACTGCTCCACCTTATCCGCGTATTCGCACCCGCCGTAATACCTTTTCCCCGGATACCCCTCCGCGTACTTGTTCGTAAAAATCGACCCCATGGCCTCCAGCACCGCTTCCGAAACAAGGTTTTCCGATGGAATCAACTCCAGTCCGGTAGCCTGCCTCTGCGCCTCTTCGCGCAGCAACCCAGCAATCTGCGCGTCCACGGCCTCCAGCGGCCTCTCCATCCGTTCATTCGCTTGTGTAGTCATTCGCGTTGTCCTGTCAGTTCATCCACCCAAGAGTGCACTATCTTACCCCGCCCATGCGGATTCTGCGAACCAAGTCCGCTAGCAGGAAGCGGCGCATTTCCGAGCCATGCATCACTCGAGGAGTGCAGCCAGCTTCTCGAGAGATTCCTTACGGCCGAGTAGGTTGTATTCGCTGGGGATTCCAGTTGGTAGGTCCCGAGTGAGTATTGTGATTTCGCTTCCACCGTCGGCGTCGGCGAGGCTCGCGGTAAGTCTCAGCTCACCTCGAAATGCCGGATCCTGCGACTCCAACTCAAGGACTTCCACAATCTTCTCGCAGGGCACCAATGCGACAAATCTCCCTAGGAAAGTGTCCGTGGGCTCGGTGGTTGTGCCGCCCGTTGAATGCCGAGGGCCATGGTAGGTGAGCGTCATCCGGAATCTGCCACCGTCGCGCGCGTCGAAGGCCGGCCATGTCCGGCGAAAGCCACGCGGCCACGGCGTCCGGGTCAAGAAAAGCACGTCAGACGTCGCTGCGCTACGCTTTGACCATCCTTCTAACCCTGGTGCCGTCACGAACTCCAAGCTGCCCATTTCCTCTCTTTTGCCTGACCAGCGTGACAACGGTCCATGAGTTGCCGACCGCTAGAGGGTGGCAAAAGGCTTTGCTTTCAATTTCCCGTGGATATAGTCTCCGCTGTCACGACAAATCGAGAGGAATTCAATCCAATGACCAATTTCCACCGCGCTGCCATCATTTTGTGTTCCGCTTGCTCGCTGGCTGCAGCCGCATCCGACGTCCAGCAGGACGCCGCGGACTTGGACCGCAAAGTGGATCAAGTTTTTGCGGCCTACAACAAACCCGATACGCCAGGCTGTGCGCTCGGCATCGTGCGCGACGGCGAGTTCATCTACAAAAAAGCGTACGGCACCGCCAGCCTCGAACTCGGCGTGCCGCTCACGACTCAGGCCGTTTTCTACATGGGCAGCGTCTCGAAACAATTCACTGCCGCCAGCGTGGTCCTAGCTGCCGAGCAAGGCTACCTCTCGCTCGATGATGACGTCCGCAAGTACGTTCCCGAGCTTCCTTCTTACGGAAAGACGATCACCCTCCGCCAAATGCTCCATCACACCAGCGGCTTTCGCGATATCCTCGGCTTGCTGCTTCTCGCCGGGCGCAATTTCGAGGATATCCACCCCACATCCGAACTGCTCGATCTACTCTCCCGCCAAAAAGCCCTCAATTACGTGCCCGGAGATGAGTTCCTCTACAGCAACACAAACTTTTTTCTGATGAGCGTCGTCATCCGCCGCGCTACCGGCAAGCCCCTCTCTCAATTCGCCGATGAAAATATCTTCAAGCCCCTGGGAATGACCCACACGCGCTTTTATGACGACCACACCGTCGTCGTCCCCGGCCGCGTTCCTGCCTACGAGCCGCTCCCCGCGGGCGGCTTCCGCATCGACTGGTCCACCAATTTCGACAAAATCGGCGACGGCGGCCTCATGAGCAGCGTCGACGATCTCCTCGAGTGGGACCGCAATTTCTACGCCAACAAGCTAGGCAAAGGCACTCTCCTCAAGGAAATCGAAACGCGGGGAGTACTTAACAACGGAAAACAGATCGAATACGCGCTAGGCCTTTTTATCAGCACCTATCGCGGACTGCCCATTGAGGAGCACGGTGGCGCTCTCTTTGGTTATCGCACCGAACTATTGCGCTTCCCGCAACAGAAATTTTCCGTCATCACCCTCTGCAATGTGGGCACAAGCAATCCCGGACGCCTGTCGTATCAGATCGCGGATCTCTACCTCGGAGGCCAGCTCTCGTCTGAACCTCCGGCTTTCGCCGCCCCCGGTGTAGACCTCCAGCCTTTCGTCGGGTGGTATCGCAACCTCGACTCTCGCTCCGTCCTTCAGATTTCGGCGTCCAATGGCAGCCTCGAGGCATTCGGCACGCAGTTCAAACCTCGCGACGCGACCCACTTTTTCGCCATTTCCGGCCCTGAAATCGCCTTCGACCGCCAGCTAAACTCCGGTATGCGCCTTACACTAGATTTCAAAGATAGCGCCCCGCAAATCTTTGAAAGGTATGAACCGCTCAAGGCTTCCGCGGAAAACTTCGCGCAGTACGTAGGCGAATACACCAGCGCCGAGCTCCAAGCCAGCTATCGCTTTGCCGTCAAGGACACCAAGCTCACTCTCACCACGAACTGGCAGGATCCTGCCGTCCTCGAACCAATCGTTTTCGATGAATTCCAAGGTCCTTTTGGCACGTCCATCGTCTTCCACCGCGATGCTGCAGGCCACCTCACCGGTTGCGATCTTTTCGCAGGCCGCGTCCGAAACATTGCCTTCACAAAGACCACTCCAACGTCAACGAAATGATTTTGTCCGATGGTGCTTGCCGCAAAAGCAGAATGGCGCGAGTCCAACCTGTGCGATGGAGGGCCGCTTCGACGCCGTCTGCGTGTTCGAGTCTTGCTCCGGCCCGGATCGCCTCCCGAAGGACTCACGCCCTGCCGCCAATTACTCGAAACGCTGGCCAGTGGCTGTCGCGCAGCCGGTGACGAGGAGAGTGCCAGTCGGGTCGAAGAACTGGACGGAGGCTGCGGTAGTCGTGAACTGCTTCGGGTCATTGGCAATCTCGATGGTCTGGCTGATCTTCTGCGTCTTGGCGAGCATCCCGTTCACCGTTACAAACGCCAGCGAATCCGCGCTGTACGTGTGCCACCCCGTGTGGTGCCACACGCCATGCCCCGGACCCCGGAGGGCCGGGAAAAACATCGGGTTGTCCGTCGTCTCCGTCAATGTTCCACCTGCGTCAAACGTCAGCAAAGATTTGAACGGAGGTGCCATCGCCGGACCGTCCGGACACGCCTGCTGGGTCACGGTAACCACCCACGTCCCCTGAAGCGTAAGCCCGTCTCGGTCCCAATCTTCCGAGTGCGCCGCTGCTACTCGCTGGACGCCTAGAAGGAGCCCTACAGCCGCTGCAAGTACCGCCAACGCTTTCCAATAGCTTGATTTCATGACTTTTCTCCTCGTTTAGCACTGCGCTCGCGATTTCTTTCTGGAGCGTGCCGGGCATATATTCGTTCCCACGAGCGATGAAAGTCTTTAGAATGCCCCTGAAGCTTTCTGAAAACTTCTGAAGACCTCGAGACTTGCTCATGACCGCGCCGCAGCCGCACATCTTCGAGTTCGACGACTTCCGCGTGGACGCAGGCAAGCGGCTCCTGCTGCGCAAGGGCCAACTTGTCCCGCTCACTCCGAAGGTTTTCGACACACTCCTCTATCTCGTCGAGAACAGCGGAAAGGTCATCGAGAAGGACGACCTGATGGGGGCCATCTGGCCCGATACCGTCGTCGAGGAAAACAATCTCAACCAGAACATCTCTACCCTGCGGCGCGTGCTGGGAGAAAACCGCGGGGAGAATCGCTATATCGCAACCCTTCCCGGCAAAGGCTATCGCTTCATCACTCGCGTCGCGTGTGCTCCAACAGCTCCAGCAGAAGGTCCATCCTGCGTCACGCTCGCCGTGTTGCCCTTCGAGAATCTCAGCGCCGATCCGGAGCGCGAATATCTCGCTGACGGTCTCACCGAAGAAACCATCGCCACGCTCGGTCAGATCGATCCCGACCATCTCAGCGTCATTGGCCGCACCTCCGTCCTGTCTTACAAGCGCACCACAAAATCACTCGCCAAAATCGGCGGCGAGCTGGCCGCCGCATTTCTCGTCGAAAGCTCCATTCGAGCTGAAGGCGACCTCCTACGAATCACCTCCAAGCTCATTCGCGTCAGCGACCAGGTCCAGATCTGGTCCGCCTCCTACGACAGCGAGCCAAGCAGTATGCTGGCCTTCCAGCGCGAGCTCAGCGCCGCTATCGCCGAGCAAGTCCACCTCTGCCTGTCTCCCGACCGCCTCAGCGCGCTGGCCCGCCGCCATTCCAGAAATGCCGAAGCCTATGACCTGTATCTGCGAGGCCGCCACTTCTGGAACCTACTCACGCCTCCTGCCACGCGCCGCGCCATCGAATATTTCGCTCGTGCCGCCGAACTCGATCCGAACTATGCGCTGGCCTGGTCCGGCCTCGCCGACTCTTACTCCGCCGGTCCAATCAACGGCGATGCGCCTCCCCTAACGATCTGGCCCCGCGCCAAAGAGGCCGCCGCCAACGCCATCAAAGCCGAGCCCGAACTCGCCGAAGTGCAAACCTCCTTCGGATTTCTAAAATTCTGGCTCGAATGGGATTGGACCGGTGCGGAAGCCGCTTTTCGCAGGGCCATCTCGCTGGACCCCAACTATCCTCTAGCGCACCGCATGCTCGGCATTGTCCTCTCGCACATGGGCCGCCCGGAAGAAGCCCGTCCCGCGATTCGCCGCGCACGCGAACTGGACCCGCTCCTCGCCGTCCATCACGCGCTCTCATCACAGGTGGCGTTCAGTGGTCGCGAATATAAAGACGCGGTGCAGTTCGCGCGGCAAGCTGTTGTCGTCGATCCTGAGTTCTGGGTTGGCCATCTTCAACTAGCGCAAGCGCTCGAGCAGCTGGGTCAGGACGACCAAGCTCTCGAGGCCCTCGCCAGCGCTGGCCGCTTCTCCGGCGGCAACAGCAAAGTCATTGCCCTCCGCGGCTATATCATGGCGAAGCTAGGACGCGCCGGCGAAGCTCGCGAGGTGCTTCGTACCTTGGTAGCCATCGCACGTGAACGTTATGTCCCACCCTACGCGATGGCCCTCGTTCACGCGGGTCTCGAGGAGGTTGATGATTCCTTTGAGTGGCTCGGCCGTTCCTTTGACGTCCACGATGTTCATCTAATTTTTCTGCCAGTCGATCCCAAATGGGACCCCTTCCGCGCTGATCCGCGCTTTCCAACGCTTCTCAAAGACTGCGGATTACCTGGGCCGGTGCTGCCCGTCGTCCCGGCAACGCGCACCCGCGGAATGGTATAGTGGCCGCGATTCCACCAGAACCAGAGGAGGCTCACCCCTTTATGGTCGCCGTGAACGAATCGAACATAATTCGGCGATCCGGCCGAATGCTTCAAAGACTGGTTCGTTGCTATTTCCTATTCGCCCTCTTCGCCACGCTCGGGACCCTCCCGATTGCCGTTGCGCGCAAGCAAAATCCACTTGCCAACGAGCCTCAGGCCGCCAAGGTCGGCGAATTCCAATTTCGCTCCAACTGTGCCTTCTGCCACGGACTCGGGGCCCGCGGCGGCGGCCGCGGACCCGACCTGACCCGCGCGCAGAAACGTCACGGAAATTCCGACCCCGACCTTTTTCGCACCATCAACGAAGGCGTTCCCGGCACGGCGATGCCTCCGAATGGCGCAACTCAGCAAGGCGTTGGCATGACCGAAACAGAAATCTGGCAAGTCATCACCTACATTCGCAGCGTCCAGCTCAAAGCTCCCGCGCAGCCACTCGGCGATGCCGCACATGGCAAACAGCTCTTTTTCGGTGCAGCAGCTTGTTCCACCTGTCACATGATCGAAGGGAAGGGAGGCCGCCTCGGCCCGGACCTCTCCACCACCGGCTCCGCCCGCGCCACGGATTACCTCGTCGACTCCGTCCGCTATCCCAGCCGCCGCCTGGCTCAGGGCATCTCCGAAGCGATGAAGGAATTTTCACAAGAATATGAAACCGTGAAAGTCGAAACCGCCGATGGCCAGAAATTTACCGGCGTCGTCTTAAACGAAGATCATTTCACGGTGCAGATGATGGACGAGCGCGAGCAGCTTCACCTCTTTGAAAAAGACAAGCTCCGCTGGTATGAAAAATCTCGGGAGTCTCTCATGCCCGCGTACGACCAAAAAATGTTAAATGACAAAGATCTCCAGGACATCCTGGCCTTCCTGTTGAACGTAGGCGCGCGATGAAAAGGCCACTCCTCAAAAAACTGCTGGACGCTTCACTCTTAATACTCACCGCTTCGGGCTTCCTCGCATCGAAGGCGTGCCCGCAGGTGACGCCCCAGCGCCTCCTCGATTCCGCCAAAGAGCCCCAGAACTGGCTCATGTATTCGGGCGATTACTCCGGCCACCGCTTCAGCACGCTGGATCAAATCAACTCCTCGAACGCCAACGCGCTGGTCCCCAAGTGGGCCTACCAAACGATGGCCGGCGGCAAGTTCGAAACTACGCCGCTTGTCGTCGACGGAATTCTCTACGCCACCGGCCAGGACAATCGCGCCTTCGCTCTCGACGCCAAATCCGGGCGCCCGATTTGGCAATACCAGCGCGCTCTCCCTGCCGACATTCGCCCCTGCTGCGGCCGCGTCAATCGCGGGCTGGCCATCCTTGGCGACAAAGTCTTCTTCGGCACGCTCGATACGCACGTCGTCGCTCTCGATTCCAAAACCGGCAACCTCATCTGGGATGCCACCGCGTTTGACTATCGCAAAGGCTACAGCATCACTCTCGCGCCTCTGGTCATCAAGAATCTCGTCATCGTCGGCGTTTCCGGCGGAGAATATGGCATCCGCGGTTTCATTGACGCCTACGACGCAGCCACCGGCGAACGCCAATGGCGCTTCTACACCGTTCCCGGGCCCGGCGAGCCCGGCCACGAAACCTGGGAAGCCGACTCCTGGAAAATTGGCGGCGCTCCCGCATGGATCACCGGCTCCTACGATCCCGCCACCAACACCACTTTCTGGACCACCGGCAATCCTTCACCGAGCAATCGCGGCGAAGGCCGCGCCGGTGACAATCTCTACAGCAACTCGCTGCTGGCCCTCGATCCCGACACCGGCAGGCTCAAATGGTATTTCCAATTCACCAAACACGACGAACATGACTGGGACGCCACGCAAGTTCCCGTGATGATCGATGAGGGTAAAAAACATCTCATCGCCCAAGCCAATCGCAACGGTTTTTTTTACCTCGTCGACCGCTCCACCGGAAAACTCATCTCGTCAAATCCCTACGCCAAAGTCACCTGGAGCAATTCCAAAGACGCCGAAGGCCGTCCCGCCCCGCTGAAAGAGGCTTCGCCTACGCTGGAAGGGACTCGCGTCTGCCCCGGCGCCGCCGGCGCGACCAACTGGATGTCGCCGAGCTACGATCCCGAAACAAAGCTTTTCTACGTCACCGCGCGAGAGCAGTGCGACATCTTCAGCACTGCGCCGCAGCCTTACGATGAAGGCCACGCGTACTACGGCAGCGCTTACTTTCCGAACGACGACACCGCTCCGTTCTGGGGCGCCCTTCGCGCCATTGATCCCGATACCGGCAAGATAAAATGGGAATGGAAGCACCCGTCGCCCACCTGGTCCGGAGCGCTCTCCACGGCAGGCGGCCTGGTCTTCACCGGCGACGCGGAAGGCAACTTCATCGCCCTCGATGCCGCTACCGGAAAATCTCTCTGGCACTTCCAGTGCGGTGCATCCGTCTATTCATCGCCAATGTCCTTCGCCATCGACGGCAAACAATACGTCGCCGTAGCCGCCGGCTCCGCGCTTTTCACCTTTGCGCTTCCCTAGCCTGCCGTGGTTGGCCTCCATTCCGCGCGGCCTTGGAAAGCGCACCTTTTTCTGACTTTAGGGAATCGCACGGACGAGGGGCCCGTAAGGCCGGCCGCGGACGCGAAACCCGCGATGAAACGTGAAGGTCAGATGGAAGGAAATCCCATGAACAACTTTGAGGAGTCGCGCCGCCGGTTTCTAAAAACTGCAAGCCTGGCAACCGGAGCGCTCCTGTTTTCTTCGAAGAACTGCCTTGCGCAGACGGAATCAAGAATAGAAAGCAACGCCTCCGGCGTCGCGCCAACCGATTCCGGGGACGCGGACTACACCCTGCATATCAAAAACTCTCCGATCGAAATCGCCCCCAAACGTATCATCTCCGCCACCACTTACAACGGCCAGTTTCCGGGTCCTCTTCTTCGCCTCCAGGAAGGCCAGCAGGTCAGGATCGATCTCTACAACGACACCGACACTCCCGAACAATTGCATTGGCATGGCCAGCAAGTTCCGGTTGACGTGGATGGCGCCGCCGAAGAAGGCACTCCCTTTATCCCGGCGCACGGCAAGCGCCGCGTCGTTTTCACACCAAAGCCAGCCGGCCTGCGCTTCTACCACACGCACAATCGCGCCGGAGCCAATCTAGCCGCCGGACAATACAGTGGCCAGGTCGGCTCGGTGTACATCGAGCCGCGCCAGGAAGCGGGCAAATACGATCGTGAAGTTTTTCTCACGCTCAAGGAATTCGAGCCCACCTTCAGCCGCGGCGGCGATATGGCCATGGATTTCCTTTCTCCGTCCGCTTCCGATAAGTCCCTCCAGGAAACCGGCGAGTCTGCCATGAAAGCCTCGCTCGCCAAAGGCCTGCCCCACGGCTACGAAGTCGGCTATCGCTCCTTCACCATCAACGGACGCATGCTCGGACACGGCGAACCCATTCGCGTAAAGCAGGGCGAACGCGTCCTGCTTCATATCCTCAACGGAAGCGCTACAGAAATTCGCAGCCTGGCGTTGCCCGGTCACTCTTTCCAGCTTATCGCGCTCGACGGAAATCCTGTGCCGCATCCCGCCAAAGTGCCGGTCCTCTGGCTGGGCACCGCCGAACGCATCTCCGCGACCGTGGAGATGAATCATCCCGGCGTGTGGATCTTGGGCGACCTCGATAACGATGATCGCCCGCATGGAATGGGAATTGTCGTGGAATACGCAGGCCGCGCAGGGAAAGCGCAATGGATCGCCCCTCCGCCTTTTCGTTGGAGCTACATGCGTTTCGCGAAACCCGGCGCGAGTGCTCCAGTCCCGGACGAAACGTTCGACATGACCTTTAGAAAAGAAAACGCCGCCGAAGAAGGATTCAATCGCTGGACCATCAACGGCCGAAGCTATCCCATGACGGGCGAGATGGTCCCCGCCTTATTTCACCTCAAGCAGGGCAAGCGTTACCGCATCCACATGCACAACGCCAGCGACGACATCCACCCCATCCATCTTCACCGTCACAGTTTTGAGTTGGCCAGCATCGCCGGGAAGCCGGTAGCTGGAATCGTAAAAGACGTGCTAATGCTCGGTGGTTATCAGCAAGCGGAAGTGGACTTCATCGCCGACAATCCGGGCCTCACGCTCTTCCACTGCCACCAGCAACTCCACATGGATTTCGGCTTCATGACTCTGTTCGACTACATCTAATCCGCGTCTCTCGCAAAAATGACCATCTCGACCATCGCCGGATGTCCTTCACTGGGTTCTCGCCCCCAAGGCCGTCAGCCGCGCCCGCGCTTCGGCCATCGCCGGAGCCAATTGCAATGCCGCTGCATAAGCTGTCACAGCTTGCTGATTCTCACCTTTGCTTTCCAAGGCGCGCCCCAGCCAGTACAAAGCGAGCGGCGATGGCGCAATCTGCGCCGCCTTGGCAAAATCCGAAATCGCTCCATCTATGTTCATCGTCTGCAACTCCACGGTCCCGCGCCCGATGTAACTGTTCTGCTCACTTGGGTCCATGGCAATGGCCGCGCTCAATTCCGCCATCGCCGCGGAATACTTGCCTTCTCCTAAGTACAAGATCCCCAGGTTGTTGTGCGACTGCACGATCTCCGTCTGGTCGCTGGACAGCGCCAGCGCTGCGCGATATTCGTGCTCCGCATCATCCACACGCTTTTGTTTTTGCAGCAAAACGGCAAGATTGTAGTGCGGCGATGCCAGATCAGGGCTTAGCCGCACCGCAGCTACGAAGTGCGGCGCCGCAAGCTCCGGCTCGCCGCGCTCCATTAGCGCCACGGCGAAATCATTTTCCGCAAACCCGTTGTTCTTGGTTACTTCGAGCGTGTGCGCGAAAAGTGTGTAGCTGTCACGCCAGTAGCCAATCTGCTTGATGGTCACCGCGGCAAACGGCGCGAGCACCACCAGAAAAATTGCTATGGCAATTTCTTTCTGCCAGTGCTTCTCCATCGCCAAATCCCCAATCAGCCAAACCAGAGCAAAGAGCAGCCCAATCATCGGAATATGCATGAAGCGGTCCGCCATTCCTTGGCGCCCCGTCTGTATAAAGCCGATCATCGGCAGCATCGTACCCAGATACCACAGCCAGCCGGCGAGCAAGTATTTGCGCTCGCGGAATCGCCAAACCACAACGCTGATGCCCACCAGCCCGAGACCGGCGAGAGCCACAATCGTCCACGCTAGCGTGTTTTCCGGATGTGGGTAATATGGCGCCAGCCCAACGGGCCAGATGGCCTTCCCGAGATAGGCCATGTAGGAAAAGATTGCGTTCTTGAATCGCCAGCTGAACGGCATCGACGACGTCAGTGCATGTTCGCGCGAATGCACATAAACGGTCACTGCCCCGCCCGCCGCGGCCAGCACAAAGAGAGGAATTTTTTCGATGGCCAGCGCGCGCAGCGCGGAAAAAAATGGCCGCGGCGCGCCTTCTGCGTCCGTTCCCGGCAGTCGCCCCAGTGGCCAGTAGTCCAGCAGAAGCAGCGCAAACGGGAAGGGAATCACCATGACCTTGGCAGTTATTCCCAGAGCGAAAAACAAGACGACCCACAGGTAGCGCGCCACGCCCGGCTTTTTCGCGTACCAGCCGTAGGCTCCGATGGCCAGCAGAAAAAGCAGGACGCACAGCACCGACTTCCGTTCGGAGATCCACGCGACCGCTTCGACATTCAAAGGTTCGACCGCAAACAGCGCCGCCACGGCCGCGCTCCGAAGCGCGCGCCCCGTGGCCCGTTCCATCAGCAGAAACAGCAACACAACTCCCAGGATGTGCAAGAAAACGCTGGTGAAGTGATGCCCCGCAGGATTTCTTCCATACAATTGCACATCCGTCATGTGAGAAATCCAAGTTAGGGGATGCCAATTTGAAGAAGGATAGCTCGAGCCAAGCGCCCAACGGATGTCCGCCCACGTCCATCCCGCCAGAACATGCGGATTGCGCGTTACATACTCCGGATCGTCCACATTCACAAAGCTATTGCGCATCGCCGGCGCATACACCGCCGCCGTTCCCGCAGCGAGCAGCACTGCCAGGAAAGCGACAAGCCGCCAGGGCGCTGGCCCCTGCGGAGTGCTCGAAGCGGACAAGGTGCGCTCGTCGGCCGAACGGAAGTCAGCTTCCGGAACTTCGGCGGGTTTTGCATGGGAATTCATTGCCAGATCAGCGTAACAAAAATCCCGAGTGTGGAAAGGCGTCAGCACCGCAGACCAACAGCATTAGTTACCTGTCGAAACAATAGCGCCAGCTTTGCTCGCCCCCTTGTCGCCGAACTCAGTACAATAAAAAAACGCACCGTGGCCATCGACACGCAAGCTCAGGAGCAACTTCTTCGGCACCGCCGCATTTGGGAACAAAAACCCATCTTGCGCCACGTCTACAACGATGAATTCTTCGCACGCCTGCTCACCTTTCGAAAACCGGGCGGTATCTCCGTCGAAGTCGGTGCAGGCCCCGGTTTTTTCAAGCAATTCGCGCCGCAGATTCTTTCGACGGACCTCATCTGGTGTCCGTGGCTCGACGCCATCGCCGACGCCCAACAACTTCCGTTTCGCGCCGGGAGCGTCACCAACGTTTTCGGTTTGGACATGCTGCATCACCTCGCTACGCCTATGACTTTTCTAAGTGAAGTCTCGCGCACTCTGATTCCCGGCGGCCGGCTGATCCTCGTCGAACCGTGGATCACGCCTTTCTCTTATTTCATTTTCCGTTTTCTCCACCAGGAGCGCTGCGACCTCTCCGAGACTCCCTGGCTTTCAAACGAGCACCGCGCCATCCCCGAAAAAAGGGCCTTCGACGGCAATCAAGCCATTCCGTACATACTCTTCGGACCCAAGCACCGTTCGAGGACGCTCAGTTCTTTGCCGGACCTCAAGCTTTTGGCCCTCGAACCCTTTTGCCTGTTCGCCTATCTGCTAAGCGGCGGATTCAAGCCCTTGAATCTCTTGCCGGAATCCCTGTATGCCGCGCTTTCGAAATTCGAGCGCGCGACGTCTCCGCTGTGGCGCCGCATTGCGGCTTTGCGAGTTTTGCTGGTGCTCGAAAAGAACAACTAGAAGCGCAGGCCGAATATGCAAGTAACCGATCTCTATGGCGTCTGCGGCTAAAGGTTACGCAAAGCATGCAAAATAAATCGTCCGCCAACGTGTTCACGCGCGCTTACAACCTAGCGCGCACAGCAGGGTTTTTTGGAGCTGTCTTTGTTTAAACGATTTTTTCTTTTTTCTGGGCGCTCACCCGGCGCAGTCCGGAACTTTTCACCAGCGGCGATGTTCTCGATATGGGCGCAAACATTGGCTATACAGCATGCCTCTTTGCCGCTGCCATCAAGGCGAACTGAAAAGCGCCGGTCAGGGTGTATGCGCTAGAACCCGACCTAGCCAGCTTGCGGACGCTTGGAGAAATTGTTCGCCGCAAAAACCTTGGAGATTCAGTCGATCTGCGGCTGACCCCGGAAAAACTCCCGAGACGCTCCACAGCTTTTGAATACGCCCCCGATGGAATGCGGGAACTCGGTTTCGAGCCGTCAGCCCTGCTCGCTTTTTCCGTGCTGCCGGTCATCAACTTCACATTTTGACTCGTTCCGGCACCACGCTGGCGCCAGAGAATCGCGCGATCGAGCTGGCCGTTGAGCGCTCAGGTTACGTCGACGTGCTCTGCTGCAAAAATGCTCTTTCCTAAACCTGGCTCGCAACGCTTTCCGGAGTGCCCGGCCTCTTCTTCCGGATTCCCATCTTGATGCGTAGGAGGCCTATCCATGTCATTTTCAGCAGCAGCAGTCCATGCCGGAACCGCTGAATGTTCGTTTCGCCATATGTGCGAGCGAGATAGCGCACCGGCACGTCCACGATTTCGAGGCCCAGCTCGGCAGCGGGGAAGAGCAGCTCGAAATCGCCGAACGGATCAAATTCGCCAAAATCTCTTCGCCACGCCACCATGCGCTCATAATCGTGCCGCGTGACCAGCTTCGTGCCGCAGAGCGAATCGCCTAGACGCACATCTAGAACCGCGCTCAGCAGTTTTGCGAAAAAAATATTTCCCACGCGGTTCAGGAAGCGCATCGCGGCGCCTTCCATCGGGTAGACCAGGCGGGACCCGTTGATGAAATCGCCGTGCCCCTGGTCGTAGGCATAGCTAAAGCGCGTAAGCATTTCCGGCGGCATGGTAAGATCCGCATCCAGAATCACGAGCAGATCTTCTCCGGCGTGCGAAAAGCCGAGCCGCACCGCGTCCGCCTTGCCTTTGCCCGGTTGTTGCACGGCTAGAATCCGGAATTGGTCGCGGTACAGGGTCGACACGCGCAGGATCTCTTCCCACGTTCCGTCCGTTGAGTGGCCCTCGACGAAAATAATTTCCGTCTCACGGCCCAAGTTCGGAAAACGCTTCAGCGCATTTTCGATGTTGCCGCGTTCATTGCGCGCCGGAATGACGCAAGACACGCCCTGCTGCGACGAGGGCACCAGCGGCCGCATCACCACCACCGACGTCAAGCTCAGCCATCGCGCGAGCGGCACCAGCGGCATCACGCGGTTAATGGCCGTTCCGAGCCCTAACATTTTCCACGGGCAATAGACGGCCTGCCGCTGCCGCACGATCTCGAAGCCCGCCACTTTCGCGATGTTTTCGAGATCCACGCGCGTCACAAACGTGCTGGGCAGCTCGCCTTTGCGGATTCCCAGGCGGTTCGTGAGGTAATAGACCCCGCGCAGATAGGGATTGTAGAGCACCACCACCAGACGCGAGGTGCGCGCCAGCTTCGCTTTCAGTTGCATCAGGAGTGCTTGAATGTCGAAGTCGTGGTTAAACGTGCCGTTGATCAGGATGGCCGTGCGCTTGTCTCGCTCGTGGGTGAGGTCGGGGAACGGCTCGTCTTTGCCAACCGTTCCTTTGCGCGGCGCGTCGATCGCGGCGAGCAGCCCGCCGTGGTCGTCTTCGCGCGGCAGCCACTGGATTACGCGGTCGTAGTATCGCGTCAGTGCGGAAATCTCCGCTGCGAGAAACGAGTTCACATATTCGCGCCAGCCAGAAAGGGAGCCTTGTACCGCTTCTTGCGGGTTCTTTCTAACTTTCTCTGATGCCATTTCGGGTTGCATTTGCGTCAACTGGACCATCCCAAACTTTGTACCATGTTTCAAGCTGGCGCGAGGTTTGATCAAGTAGCGCCGCATCGCGCGGGTAATCATGGGCGCCCGGCGAGGGACAGGCCAGCTCGGGGAATGACCTTGAGCGGCCTTGCTTTGAGGGACCTGGGGGTCTCCTGATTGCGCCCGCACCTCTTTCCACGCCATCCCGTTCGTGTCCCGTTCGTTGACACGCCCGAGCGCGTCCGTTACGCTTTTGAGTTTACTCGGACGGATTTATTGCTCTCCAGGAGAACGGACCACACCGTCGCATGGCTGAAGAAAAGCTCCCTACTCGCGCACAAGATTTTTCTGAGTGGTACAACCAGCTGGTTTTGAAGGCACAGCTTGCCGACTACGCACCTGTGCGGGGTTGCATGGTCGTGCGCCCGTATGGGTGGGCGCTGTGGGAGAACATGCAGCAGGCGCTGGACCGGCGGTTCAAGGCGACCGGGCATCAAAACGTGGCGTTCCCGTTGCTCATTCCACGCAGCTTCATTGATAAAGAAAAGCATCACGTCGAAGGGTTTTCGCCGGAGCTTGCCGTGGTTACGATTGGCGGCGGAGAGAAGCTGGCGGAGCCGTTGGTGATCCGGCCGACTTCGGAAACGATTGTTGGGCATATGTGGTCGAAGTGGATCCAGTCGTATCGCGACTTGCCGGTTTTGATGAACCAGTGGAACAGCGTGGTGCGGTGGGAATTGCGGACAAAACTTTTTCTGCGCACGCTGGAGTTTTTCTGGCAGGAGGGACATACGGCGCACGCTACGCGCGAAGAAGCGGAATTCGAAACGCGGCAGATGCTGGATATTTACACGGATTTTGCGGTGAACGATGCGGCCATTCCTGTGATTGCCGGGAAAAAATCCGACGCGGAGAAATTTGCGGGCGCGGACGTCACCTATTCGATCGAAGGAATGATGGGTGATGGCAAGGCTCTGCAATCCGGGACTTCACATTTCCTGGGTCAAAATTTCGCGCAGGCGTTTGAAGTTCGGTATCTCGACCAGGGCGGGCAGTTGCAGCATTGCTGGACGACGTCGTGGGGGCTTTCGACGCGGGTGATCGGGGCGGTCATCATGGTGCACGGCGACGACCAGGGGCTCGTGCTGCCGCCGAAGCTCGCGCCGTATCAGGTGGTGATCGTGCCGATTTACAAGACGGACGAAGAGAAGAATCCGGTGATGGAAGCGGCGCGGAAATTGAAGGTGGAATTGGCTAGGGCCAATGTGCGCGTGACTTTGGATGAGCGCGAGGGGCCGAGTCCGGGCTGGAAATTTAACGATTGGGAGATGCGCGGCGTGCCGCTGCGCGTGGAGCTGGGCCCGAAGGATGTGGCCAAGGCGGCAGCGGTGTTGGCGCGGCGGGATCGTCCTGGTCGAGAGAGCAAGGTCAGCGCCCCGCTTGCTGGTATGCCGCATACCCTCGAGAACTTGCTCGTTAAGATTCAGCAAGCGTTGTACGACAAGGCTTTGGCCTTTCGCAAAGCTAATACTCAAGATGCGAAGACCTACGATGATTTGAAGAAGGCGGTAGAGATGGGCTTCGCTTATTCGTATTGGTGCGGGAGCGCGGATTGCGAAGCCAAGATTAAGGAAGAGACGCGGGCTACCATGCGATGCATACCGATCGACCAGAGTCTTGGTGATGGGAATGCGCGGAGTGACGGAGCTGGGGCTTGCGTTTATTGCGGCCAATCAGCGGCCGAGCGGGCTATTTTTGCGCGGGCTTACTAAGGCCCTAATCTCACGCGGTATTCAGCGCGAGAGGCGAAGGCCACTGGCGGAAGCCTGGGCTAGCTGGCCCCGTAGCTTTCCGGGAACATCTGCTGCGGCAACGTCTCGACACTCCGTGAACAGGATGCTAGCGTTAATTAAGAGCGAGAGGCTCGATCCCGCCGCGCACTGCTGCGATTTGGAGGCAGTGGCTGGCGGCGCCCGGAGAAAATTTACGTGCACTTTGACGACACTCCTGAACGGACTTCTATAGGCTACCGCAGCCGCCGCTCGCAGCGTGGCGCGGGCAAATTCAAAGCCATCGCTTTCACTGCCATCGCTATTTTGGCGCTCTATGCGGCTTTCAAAGTTGTGCCGCCGTATGTTTCCGAATATCAGTTGCAGGATAAAATGCAGGAGCAGGCGCGCTTCGGCATCGTGAACCGGTACACGGACGAGCAGGTTCGCGAAAATATCTTTAAGGTTGCTCAGGATTTGGATATTCCAGTGAAGCGCGAAGATATTAAGGTGACCGTGACTCAGGCGATCGTGAAGATTTCGCTGGAGTATACGGTGCCGGTCGATTTGCTGGTTTACAGCACGGAACTACACTTCTCACCTTCCAGTGAAAACAAAGCTCTTTACTAGAGGTTCTGCTCTTTCCGTTCGGCTGGCTGGATTACGGCTTCGAACTGCGGCTACGCGTGGATCTGTTCGGGTGTCGGCGGAGACCGGCCCATCCGAGCCAAGGTCCCCACTGCGAACTCCGCCTTTCTTACTGCGTGGTGTTGCGAGACAATAAAAGTTCAGCCCTGGGAGCGATCGCTTGCGCATTCGAATTCGAAAAGAATTTTTCACTTCTGCACTGGGCTTGACGATTCTGGGCGTCGTCTTCGCCTTATTCCTCACTGCGGGCGGGATCTTCACTTATTACTACATCAAATATTCGCGGATGATTGATGCCCGGCTGTCCGGCAAGGTGCTGCAAAACACGACGCAGATTTTTTCCGCGCCGCAATATATTTCCTCCGGGCAGGCTTGGAGCGCGGAGGATCTGACGACGTATTTGACGCGCATCGGCTACCGGCCCGAGGCGGATGACAATTCGATGGGGCAATACACCGTGCAGGGCAACACGGTGGATATTCGGCCTTCGAAGCTTTCCTATTTCGGTGATTCGAACGCGCTGGCGGTGCAGTTTAGCGGGAGATCGATCCGCTCGATTCGTCCGCTCTCCGGCGGGGGAAGTCTGGACACGGCTCAGATTGAGCCGGAACTGATTACCAATCTTTTCGACAGCGCGCGCGAGAAGCGGCGGCCCGTAAGATATGAGGATGTGCCGCCGGAACTGGTGCACGCGATTCTTTCCGCGGAAGACAAGCGGTTTTTCGATCACGGCGGGTTTGACTTCATTCGAATCGTGGGTGCGGCGTGGGCCGACATTCGCCATAGCTCTTCGCATTACCAGGGTGCGAGCACCATCACGATGCAGGTGGCACGCACGTTTTTCTTTTCCAACGAGCGGACCATGCGGCGTAAGGTGGCCGAGACGATGGTTTCGGTCGAACTGGAGCAACGGTTCAACAAGCAACAGATCTTCGAGCTTTACGCCAACGAGGTCTATCTCGGGAACCGCGGGAGTTTTGGAATTCGCGGGTTCTCTGAGGCTAGCGTCGCGTACTTCGGGAAGGACCTTCGTCAGCTGTCGCTCAGCGAGTGCGCATACCTAGCGGGAATCATTCGCGCGCCTAACTATTATTCATCTGCGGACCGTCATCCGGAGCGCGGGGCGCAAGCGCGCGACCGCGTGCTGACACAGATGCTGGAGAACAAGTACATCACCGAAGAACAACTGGAGGCAGCGAAGCACGCGCCACTGAAGATCGTGCACACGGCGGGGTCGGCGAGTGAAGCGCCGTACTTTGTGGATATGGTCAAAGACCATTTGCTTGACAAATATTCCGAGAACGAACTGCTGAGCCAGAACTTCCGCGTGTATACGACACTCGATCCGGCGCTACAGCGAGCGGCGGCGGCGGCGGTGGACGCGGGAGTGAAGAACGTCGATTTGCTGCTGGCGAAAAAATACGAAAAGTGGCGCAAGGAAGCGGCGAAGAAGGGAAGCACCGAGGCCATACCACAGGTACAGATCGCGCTTTTGACGATCGATCCGAAGACCGGCGAGATCAAAGCCTTGATAGGAGGACGAGATTACGGGCAGAGCCAGTTGAATCATGCGCTAGCCCACCGGCAGCCCGGATCGGTGTTCAAGCCGTTTGTTTATGCCGCGGCTTTTGACAACGCTGTGGACGGCGTGCAACCGGTGATCACACCTGCGACGACCATCGATGACGAGCCCACGACGTTCGAATTCGACAACAAAGAGTACACCCCGAACAATTACGGCGAGAAGTTCATGGGCCACGTAACGGTGCGCGATGCGCTGACGAATTCGCTGAACGTGGCGACCGTGAAAGTCGCCGAGCTGATCGGCTACGGGCGCGTGGTGCAGATCGCGCGGCAGATGGGGCTTGGCAACAATATTCAACCGACGCCTGCGGTGGCCTTGGGCGCGTATGAGATGACGGCGGTGGACGTAGCCGCAGGTTACACGGCGTTTGCGAACGGCGGCACGCGCGCGGAGCCGCAATTCCTGCACAGCGTGGTGAGTGCCGACGGAAGCGTGCTTGAGAAATTTACGCCGCAGACGCATGTGGTGCTGGATCCGCGCGTCGCCTTCCTGGTCACCAGCTTGCTCAAAGACGTTTTGAATAAGGGCACCGGCGCGGCAGTTCGCGCGCGAGGGTTTACACTTCCTGCGGCGGGAAAGACCGGCACTTCGCGCGACGGTTGGTTCGCCGGATACACTTCGAATCTTTTAACCGTGATATGGATCGGGTTTGACGACAATCGCGATCTTGGCCTGCCCGGCGGTGCCACCGCCGCTCCCGTCTGGGCGGACTTTATGCTGCGTGCCACGGCCCTGCCGGCGTACCGCGACGTCAGAGACTTCAGCATGCCCGATGGCGTGCAGTCGGTGTTGATCGATCCGGAATCGCTGGAGCTGGCCACCCCGAACTGTCCCACGACGCGCGAGGAAGTTTATGTTGCGGGCTCGGCCCCCACGGCTTTCTGCGGGCTGCACGGCGGGAGCGCCGCGGCGGCCTCCTCAGGTTCCTGGCTGTCTCGGGTCTTTGGCGGCGGCGGCGAACCCAAACAGCCGCAAACCGATGCCCAGGGCAAGCCGCTGACGACCTATGATCCGAACCGGCCGCCCGATGCCACCGGCCAGGGTAGTGTTGATCCGAACACCCCCCCTACCGAAAAGAAAAAGAACCCTTTGCAGAAGATTTTTGGTATCTTTGGGGGCAAGAAGAAGGACCCCGACAAGGCTAAGCCTCAAACGGACAAGCCGCCGCCGGAGAAGGGAGACTCGCCATGACTCAGTTACGAGTGGCGTTTCCAGTCAGTATTCTCCTTCTAAGTCTGTCGATTCCCGCAACAGGACAAACACTCGAGGAAACGCGGTCCATGATGATGGCGCCCGGCGTGCCGCAATTGCCTTCGCCGCAGGACCCCGTCATCGTCGTGCGTCCGGAAATCACGGACGAGCAGATGGGTGACCTCTACATGGTCCGCAAGCAGTTTCGCGAGGCTGCCGGGCTCTTCAAGAAGCTTTCCGATCAGGACCCGCGAAATCCCGTATTTCTGAACAAGCTGGGCATCGCTCTGCATCAGCAGGCGGCGCTGGGATTGGCGCTGAAATACTATGAGCGAGCTGTTAAAGTCGATCCGCGTTATGCGGATGCGGAAAACAATGTCGGGACCATTTGGTATCAGCGCAAGAAATTTGAGAAGGCCATAAAGGCTTATCAAAAGGCTATTGCGATTCGCAGCGACATGGCGGTGCTCTACAGTAATCTGGGTTACGCGTATTTTGGGGACAAAAAATACGAGCAGGCGATTTTCGCGTTCCGGCAAGCCTTGACCCTTGATCCTCAGCTTTTTGAGCACAATGGATCGCGCAGCGGGTCGATCCTGCAAGACCGCTCGGTGGAGGATCGCGGACGGTTTTATTACATGCTGGCAAAGTCCTACGCGCAGGCTGGCGACCTCGACCGCTGTATCCATTACCTTCGCAAGGCCAAGGACGAAGGTTACAAAAACTTCGCCGATATAAAGAAAGATCCGGCGTTTGGAGCGGCGCTCAAGGATCCTGCCGTTCAAGAGCTGCTTGTGCCGAAACCTGCGGACGCCGCACAGCTGTAACGCCGAACGGCGGCCCTAACCGCGCAGATAAACGCCGCGCGAACCACCCCTATGCGGTAGTGCTGTTTCGTCAAGCTCGTCGCCGCTCGAGAGGTGCCCTTTCTCGTCCGCCGCACCGCGCGCGGTATTGGCCCTACGATTCCTATTTGAAGTAGATGTTTCACCGCAAGTTGCGCGCAAGAGTTGACTTACTCGTGCAGCACAACGCTCAAGAGAGAAGTATTGATCTGCAGTCCCCCATTGTATTTGATGAAACCAAGCTTCCTGAATTTGTTCATGAAAAAATTGACGCGCGACCGCGTGGTGCCAACCATCTCGGCAAGCACCTCTTGCGATACTTTGGGAAGCAGCTTTTGCGTTTGGCCCCTTTCGCCATAGTGGGCGAGCAGCAACAGAGTGCGCGCCAACCGTTTCTCGCTGGAGTTGAAGAGCTGGTCTATGAGGTCCTCTTCGACTCGGATATTTCGCGCCAGCATGTAGGCGATGAAGCGGTCCGAAAACTCCTGTTCCTTGTGAAGCAGTCGAGTCATCTCGTCTTTCCCGATGACCAGCACGGTGGTTGGTGCAATGGTGGTCGCCGTCACCATGCAAATGGACTGGCCCGCCAGGCACCCTTCGCCCACAAAATCGCCGGGCTTGAGAATCGCCACAACGGCTTCCTTGCCGGTCTCGTTGACCACCGTTAGCTTCAAACTGCCTTCCTGAATGTATATGACATTCTTCGCGGGATCGCCCTGCGCGAAGACCGTTTCTTTTGCACGAAACTTGGCTACCCTTCTTCCCAGACCGGCGGAGTCCAGGAACAATTTCACGTTAAATGCAGGATTTCCCGAATTAGCTTTTTTGTTGTAGCGAGGAGCTTTGACCGAAACCGGCCGAACTGGGGAGGACACGATAGTGTAAAAATAGCATGATCCTGCTGAGTGTGCAATAGTGAACAGTCCATGCCGGCGGACACTCCGGCTCGTTGCTGTCCCGGATTGGCGGCACTCCAGAAGTTTTGAAGTACCCATTTAGTGCCTATGTTCTGTAGTGAACAACAAGCTATCATCTGAAGAGATATTCTTCCTGCAGGTTTGGCGAGGCCAGGCGCGGCCGAAGTTGCACGCCGAAGAAGCTACGGCCGTGAATTCGGCTGCCATTTCGATACTTTCGGAGCTTGCCGCAGGTCCTAAAGCAGAATCGGCAAGAGTTGGACTCCCAGGCAAGCGAGCGAAGGCGGAATTGGTCTCGACCCACGCGTGCCGCCACAGAGGACAAGGGGCAGCCATGACCACACCCGATCGTCGCTATTCACACCGCTATGGATTGAAAGTTCCTTTGGTTTTTTGCGCGGTTCAGTCTCTCCTAAAAAATGGTCACTCAGCGAAATCCATAAATATATCGTCGCGAGGGGTTTACTTTTTCACCAGGCATCCGGTATTTGTGGGGTTGCCCGTTCACGTGCTTCTGCGAATGCCAAAACGGATCGCGGGAACACCAGCGACCGCAAGAGTCTTCACCGGCCGGATCTCCCACGTTGAATCGTACGACGATCCCAAGGAAAGTTCCGGAGTTGGCGTCGAGTTTTTCTACTGGGAGTCTCCTTAGACCGGCTCGCGGTCGGAGTTTAGATCATCGCGCAAAGTGACGCTTATAAGGCGTTGCGGCGCTGCTGCTCTGCTACAATCAAACGAGCATGAAGCGGCCTGTTTTCATCACGCATTTGCTTGTTCTATATTGCACAGTTGCCGTTTGCTGCGTGCTTCCTCCTTCCGTTGTTGCACAACAACCTTCCGCCGGGGCGGGGGCTCCCACGAGCGCGCGGGTGGCCGCATCCGAGGCTTCTCAACAAGGCATTTACCTCGTTTTCCCCTTCGAAAATGAAGGTGCGTCGCCGCGATTGGATTGGCTTGGTGAGGGGCTTGAAGAACTGACGATTCAACGGCTTTCCGCAGCGGGGCAGCAAGTCTATTCGCATGCCGGGCGCGCCGGCGAACTGGACCGTTCGGGACTTCCGTCTACTGCAAAACTTAGCCGGGCTTCGATGTTGCGCATCGCGCAGAACATGGACGCGGATTTTGTGATTTTGGGCAGATTTACGTCAGACCGGCAATCGCTAATCGTCGAGTCTCAAATTCTGCGCTTGAGCCCGACCAAGCTGCTTCCTGCGATTCGAGAGACGGGCTCGCTCGATTCGCTCATGGACCTGCATGTGCGGCTGCTTTGGCGACTCCTTACCGCAAATGATCACACCTACACCCGGAGTCTCGAAGATTTCTCGAAGGCGCAGAGGCCGCTGCGGCTCGATGCGTTCGAACACTACGTCCGTGGACTGCTCGCTAGCGACGACGATCCGCGGTTGCGCGAGCTTCGGGAAGCGGCGCGTCTCGAGCCCGACTGGCCTGATCCGGACTTTGCCATCGGCGACGCTTACTATTCGCGCCGGGATTGCGAATCGGCGCTGATTTGGTTTGCGAAGGTTCCGAAGACGCATGACCGCTACGTCGAATCCGTCTTCGCCACGGGTGTTTGCCGGTTGCTGATGAATCAGCCGGAGAAAGCCGAAGAGGTTTTCGCGTCGCTGCAGGAAGCTTTGCGGCACAACCTGGTTTCCGGCGCCGACCTGCCGGAGATTCTGAACAATCTCGCCCTGGCGCGCGCGCGGCAGGGCAAAACGCCGGCGGCCGTCGCTGATTTGCGCCGGGCCGTGGAGCTTGATCCCGACGAAGACGGTTACCCGTTCAATCTGGGATTGTTGGCGCTAGGAGCCGGCGACTTCGCCGGCGCCGCGGACTATTTTCGAGAAGCCTCGGGGCGCGAGCCGGACAAGGCGGAAAACCGCGCGCTGATGATTCTTGCGCTCGAGAAGGGGGGCAAGAAGGCGGAAGCCGATCAGGAGCGTGATACCGCGGCCGAGACGTTCGGTCCCGATGCGCTTCCCGAAGTCAGATGGGATGCCAAGAAAGATACACTGACGCGTCTGGAGCGCGTGCGCACGGAGATGGATACCACCGCGCTGCGGCTGGAGATTGTGTCGGCGGGCGATTCCGCGAATGCGGCGGAGGCGAGCGAAGCCGCGGGCACTCCCGCGGCGCATATACGGCGAGGCCGGCAAGAACTGTCTGCCGGGCGCGTGGATGCTGCCGAGAGTGAGTTTCGCGCGGCGTTGGCGGCTGATACCGGGAGTGCGTCCGCGCACAATGGACTTGCTGAGGTCTGCAGGCGCCGGGGCAAGTTGGATGATTCCGCCAGAGAACTCGAGGCTTCGCTCGGGATTCGGGACTCCGCGGTAGTGCGTACAACGCTTGCACGCGTTTATCTGGAGCAGAAGAAACTGGATCTGGCGCGCACCGAAGTGCAACGCGCGCTGAAGCTTGCGCCCAAGTATTCCGATGCCAAAGAATTGCTGGAACATCTGCAAAAAGTGAAGCCTTCGGGAGGCGCACAATGAGCGCTTATCGTCTGGTCCAAGGATTTTGCAGCTCCAGAGTTCCCGGTGCGTCGGCGCTGACGTTTCTCTGTGCTATCTGTGTAACTGCGGCGTTTCTGGCGCTGCCATCCGCCACGGCCGATGAACATTCGAGCAATCCGGTTGTGCTTCGGCTCAATCTCGACCGCGAAGTCGAGCCGGTGCTGGCCACGTACATCGACGAGGGGATTGCCGACGCGGCGAACCGGCATGCGGCGCTCATTCTGATCACCATGGATACGCCCGGAGGATTGGGCGAGTCGATGAAGGACATGATCCAGCATATTTTAACGTCAACCGTGCCCGTGGTGGTTTACGTCTCGCCCACCGGCGCGCGCGGCGCTTCGGCGGGTTTCTTCATTCTTCTATCCGCGGACATCGCGGCCATGGCTCCGGCGACGCACATCGGTGCTGCGTCTCCGGTGATTGCCATCGGCGGATTCCAATTGCAAATTGACGAGACCATGCGCAGGAAAATTCTGAATGATGCCATGGCTTTTCTGCGGAGCTATTCGGAGAAGCGGGGGCGCAATCCGACGCTGGCGGAAACCGCCGTGACGGACGCAAAGGCCTTTACGGAAAAAGAAGCGCTGGACGGCAAGCTGATCGATTTGATCGCCTCCTCGCCTGAAGACCTCTTGCATCAGCTCGATGGCCGCACGATCACGCGTTTCGACGGAACCAAGGCAGTGCTCTCGCTGAAAAATGCCGCGATTACCCCGTTCGAACTTTCGGCGCGGCAGAGTTTTCTCGCCCGCATCGTTGAGCCGGACGTTTTCTTTGTTCTTCTGATGGTTGCCGTGCTCGGGTTATACACCGAATTCACTCATCCGGGGATGGTCGCGCCCGGCGTAATTGGAGGCATCAGCGCGGTGCTGGCGCTCTATGCTATGCACCTTTTGCCGGTGAACTTTGCCGGTGTGCTGCTGCTGCTGCTGGCTCTTGCGCTATTTATTTTGGAGGCGAAGTTCACCAGCCACGGGGTCCTCGCCGTTGGCGGCATCGTGTCGATGATGCTGGGCGCGATGTTCCTGATTCGCTCGCCGCTTACCTCCGGGGGGGTGAGTCTGGGAGTTGCGCTGGCCGCCACGCTGCCGTTTGCGCTGATCACAGTATTTCTGATGCGGCTCGTGCTGCGCTCGCGCTCTTGGAAATCGACGACCGGCAGGGAAGAGTTGATTGGCGAGGAGGGAATTGCGATCTCCGATTTGCGTGCCGACATGGATGGGATGATTCGCGTTCATGGCGAGCTTTGGCAAGCCATCTCGCCGCGAGCGGTATTGGAAGGGAAGCCCGTGCGGGTTCGAAGTGTCGAGGGTCTGAAGCTGCACGTCGAGCCATGGGAAGCGGCGGTCACCGAAAACAAGTAGAATGCACGCACAACTTGGAGGGTAAACATGCCGGACATCGGTCTTCTTGGGTTCGCCGTTTTTGTGGGGATAATTCTGATTTGGATTTGGAATTCACTCTACATCATCAAGGAATGGGAACGCGGCGTAGTGCTGCGGCTGGGGAGATTGTTGCCGGAGGCTAAAGGTGCGGGCGTACGGCTAGTTTTTTGGCCGGTCGAGACTTTGTATCGCATCAATCTGCGCCTGGAGACCCTGGATGTTCCACCGCAAGACATCATCACGCGCGATAACGTTTCCGTGAAGGTGAACGCCGTTTGTTACTTTCGTGTAGTGGACGCCAATCTCGCGATGTCGCAGGTGCAAAACTACCAATACGCGACCTCGCAGCTAGCGCAGACCACGCTGCGGAGCATCGTAGGCCAGTTTGAGCTCGATGAAATCCTCTCGCAGCGCGACAAGGTGAATGCCAAACTGCAGATTATCCTCGATCAGGATACCGAGCCCTGGGGCATAAAGGTGTCCAAGGTGGAAGTAAAGCAAGTCGACATTCCGGAACAGATGCAGCGCGCCATCGCCAAGCAAGCGGAAGCGGAACGCGAGCGGCGCGCCAAGGTGATTCACGCCCAGGGCGAATTCGAAGCGTCGCAGAAACTTGCCGATGCTGCGAAAGTCCTGGAGACCCAGTCGTCGGCAATCCAGCTGCGCTACCTGCAAACTTTGACGGAGATAGGTGTCGAAAAGAACACAACGATTGTTTTCCCCTTGCCCATCGATATCATTAATAGTTGGGTACAAGCCTTAGGGGGACAGAAAAAGTAACAATGGCTTCTGGGGGAAAACGAGGGAGCGCCGGGGAGCGCGTGCTCGAAGGACGGCACGTCATCGGCTTGTTCATGCTGATGCTGTTGTTTTCGGGCGTGTTCTTCACGCTCGGTTACGTCATGGGACGTAACCAATATGACGGCCAAGTGCGCGCGTCGACGAACCTGCGCGGCTTGCCGGACTCAACAGTTCTGCCAAAGCCACAGGTCGCGCCGAAGCCTTTGAACAGAAAATCGGCACCCGCACCCGGGGCCGACGCGGTGGCCCCCGCAAATTCCGACTGGGAGTTTTACCACGCCGGCGATTCGAACAAGACCGACGATCAGCTGAAGCCGGCCGTCAATCCGTCGCAAGTCCCTGCGGTAGGAAAAAGCGGCAGCTCCACCAAACAAGTCAATGCCGCCTCGAAAACGAGCGTTGCCACACCACTGAACGCCGGCGGAGGCACCAGCCTGCAGGTTGCCGCGCTCACCAAAGAATCCGATGCCATGGCGCTTGCGAATACTCTTCGCAAGAAGGGACTTCCAACGTTTGTACAATCTCCCCAGGGTGACAGGTATTACCACGTGTTGGTCGGGCCCTATGCCGACCAGAAAGCTGTCGACAACGCCAGGAAAGGCCTCGAGGTGGCCGGTTTCAAGGCCATCGTGAAGCACTAATGCCTGGGCGTCCTTGGCTCGGCTATTTCCGTCCGCATCCCGGAAGCGAAACTCCCGCATGGATGAGGCTTTTCATCGCCGCGGTTTCCGGCGCTGCCCTCTCGTTTTCCTACAGCGGTTTTTACCTCAGCATTTATTCGTGGATGTGCGTTGGAATTTTGTTGATCGCCCTTTTCGGTGCGAGCCCGCGCGTGGCCTACGGCTGCGGATTCCTGCACGGCATCTGTTTTGTGCTGACCTCCGTCCCGTGGATCGCAGAAGTTCTCGCCGTGCACGGCGGGCTGTCGCGCGCCGGTGGATGGGCCGTTTTACTGCTGATCGCCTCAGTTTGGGGCGCGGTAAACGGAGCGGTGACCTGGGTTATCCATCGCCTTTCGCTCGAGAGCATCGCCCGGGCTTCGATCGGCACGCCGTTCCTGTGGGTTACGTTCGAAATGATTCGCAACCGCCTGCCGGAAATCAGCTTTCCGTGGAATTTGCTGGGCTATCCGGCCGCCGCAAATGTGGCCCTCGTGCAGCTCACGACGTTCACCGGAATCTACGGTTTGTCCTTCGTCGTCGCTGCATTCAATGCGCTCCTCGCGTGGAGCGACGCAGAGACGAAGCATTCGCCCAGACAGCGGCTGGCAATTCTGGCCGGCGCCACGGTTCTGGTGCTTGCGACCATGACCGTGGGTCCGCACTTGGTGCCAAAAGCTGTAGCCAACCACGCCGCGCGCGCCGTACAGCTCAATTTTCCCGAGGCCCAGGACTATCCGAACGACTGGTTCACGCAGCACGCTTCGGATCTCGACGAACTACAGCGCTTCAGCCTCGCGCCTTCCGCCAACCATCCGGATCTACTGGTGTGGCCGGAAGCTCCAGCTCCCTTTTCATTTCAGGACGGGCAATTCGCTCATCTCGCCTCCACGCTGGCGACGCGGTTCCAGCACCCGTTCATCGTAGGCGTCGTGGAGTGGAAGCAGGAGAGCGTTTCCGCTGGCGGAACTTCCCACACGATTATGGCGCCTTACAACAGCGCGCTTATGTTTGATGCCCAGGGGCATCGTGAATTTTCCTACGACAAGGTGCATCTCGTGCCATTCGGCGAGTACGAGCCGTTCCCGCTCATTCACCGCGTGGTGTCCAATGTTTCAAGCGAAGTCGGCGGATTCCGTAAAGGTACGGCATACTCTGTTGGGCAGTTCACGAACGGCTATTCGTTTGCCGTGTTCATTTGCTATGAAGCCATTTATCCCGGCGAGATTCGCCGCTTTGCCGCCAACGGCGCGCAACTCTTCGTAAATATTTCGAATGACGGATGGTTTGGCCACTCCGCCGCCGCCGAGCAGCACCTGCGCATGGCGCGTGTACGGGCGGTTGAAAACCGCCGTTGGATCGTTCGCACAACAAACAACGGCGTCACCGTTTCAATTGATCCTTACGGCCGCATCTTCCGTCCTCTGCCGCAAGACGTGCGCGCCGCCGCCGATTTGCCCTACGACTTCCGCAGTGACCGAACGCTCTACACGCGATTCGGCGATTGGTTCGCCTGGCTCTGCGTGCTCGTTTCCGTTATTCTGTTAGCGCTAACTTTCAGAAAGGCAGTATGGCGTTCCCATCCGACTACGGGACGCTCCCGGAATACCACATGATTCTCGAAGACCTGCAACACCGTTACGAAGGCCTCAAACCACGCGCCGCGCTCGTTCGGAGCTATCTTTGACGCCCCGCAATACCGCGATCGCCTAAAATCACTCGAAGCGCGCGTCGCTCAACCCGACTTCTGGAACAATCAGGAAGAAGCGCAAGCCGTTCTTCGCGACCGCAAACGCGCGGAAGAACAAATTGCCGCCGACGACAAGCTGACTTCCATCTCCGGCGACATCGAGACGTACATCAGCTTGGCAAAAGAAGAAAGCAACGCCGAGCAGCGCAACGAACTCTTGAAAGATCTCGACCGCGAGCTAACTGCCGCGGAGAGCTATGTCGGCGAGCTCGAAACCAGGACGCTTCTCGCCGGCGAAACCGATCACCTCAACGCCATCATGACCATTAAGCCTGGAGCCGGCGGCACCGAGTCGCAGGATTGGGCTTCCATGCTCGAGCGCATGTATCTGAGATGGGCCGAGCGCAAAGGCATTAACGCCACCGTCCTTGACGAAACTCCCGGCGAAGAAGCGGGCATCAAGTCCGCCACCATCCAGTTCGCCGGAGAAAACGCCTACGGCCTGCTTGCGGGAGAAACCGGCGTACACCGCCTCGTGCGCATCTCCCCGTTCGATCAGGCGGCCCGCCGCCACACCTCGTTCGCGTCCGTTTTCGTGATTCCCGAAATCGACGACCGCATCGAAATCAACATTCGCCCCGAAGACCTGCGCGTCGATACCTTCCGATCCGGCGGCAAGGGCGGCCAAAACGTCAACAAGGTGGAAACCGCGGTTCGCATCACGCACCTGCCAACCAATATTGTGGTGGGATGCCAAGCGGAACGCAGCCAACATAAAAACCGCGAAATCGCCATGAAGATGTTACGCTCGCGCCTCTACGACCTCGAAATTCAAAAGCGCCAAGCGCATACCGACAAGCTCGACGAGAGCAAGCTCGACATCTCTTTTGGCAGCCAGATCCGCTCCTACGTTATGCAGCCCTACCGCATGATCAAGGACCACCGCACCAAGTTCAGCGCCGGCGACGTAGACCGTGTCATGGACGGCGACATCGACCCTTTCATCCGCTCCTATCTGATGGCCAAGAAAACCAAAGGCAAGCTGGAAGTTCAGCTCGATGACGATGAGGATGCCGCCTAATTCCGGCTCCATTCGCTGCACGCAAACGCCGTTCACGCTGCGATTTCGACCGTTCGCTGCGCCTATAAGTCATTTAAGCTCAATGTGTTGATTCTTCAGGCCCGGCGATGGTACTTTTGAATGGTTAATCCAACGCACAGGCGCATAGCCTACCGGGCCGCTGGGCCGCCGCGGTTCACGAAGGAGAATGTCTTTTGAGCGAAGCCTTACGCAACTTTCTTTTCACCTCGGAGTCCGTGACTGAAGGCCACCCCGACAAGATTGCCGACCAGATTTCCGATGCGGTTCTCGACGAAGTCCTCAGGCAGGACTCCAAGGGGCGCGTTGCCTGCGAAACCCTGGTCACCACGGGCCTCGCTGTTATCGCCGGCGAAATCACCACCTCCGCGCACATCGAATACGACAAGCTGGTCCGCGACACCATCCGCGGCGTCGGCTACGACCGCGCGAAATACGGCTACGATGCCGAAACATGCGCCGTCATGTGCACCGTTAAGCGCCAATCGCCGGACATCGCCATGGGCGTCGATACCGGCGGCGCCGGGGATCAGGGCCTGATGTTCGGTTTCGCCTGCGATGAAACCGAAGAACTGATGCCCATGCCCATCCAACTCGCCCACCGCCTCACGCAGCGCCTCACCGATGTTCGCAAATCCAGCAAAGTTGATTTTCTCCGGCCTGACGGCAAGTCCCAAGTGACCATCGAGTATCGCGACAGCCGCCCTGTTCGCGTCGATACCGTGGTTATCTCCTCGCAACACAGCGAAAAGGTTTCCAACGCCGATCTCCGCGACGCCATCGCCGAGCATGTCATCCGTCCGATCATTCCGGCGGCGATGCTCGACAACAAAACCAAATATCACATCAATCCTACCGGCCGCTTTGTCATCGGCGGGCCGATGGGCGATGCCGGTTTGACCGGCCGCAAAATTATCGTGGATACGTACGGCGGCTACAGCCGTCACGGCGGCGGCGCTTTCTCCGGCAAGGATCCCTCGAAGGTGGACCGTTCCGCCTGCTACATGGCGCGCAACATCGCCAAGAACGTCGTTCGGGCGGGGCTGGCGCGCAAGGTCGAAGTTCAGCTCGCCTATGCGATCGGAGTTGCCGAGCCCGTCTCCGTCATGGCCGAAACATTCGGCACAGCGGCTGTTTCCGACGAGAAAATCACGGCGCTCATCCGCGAATACTTCCCGTTGACGCCCAAGGGCATCATCGAAGCACTCGATCTTCGCCGCCCGATCTACAAGGACACCGCCGCTTATGGACACTTCGGACGCAGCGGACCGAGCTTCACCTGGGAGCGCACCGACCGTGCGGATGCTCTTCGCAAAGCGGCGGGCCTCGGAACAGCGGCTACCGTGGAAGCAGCCGCACACCGCTAGGGCATAATCTAGAGAAGCTGGCGCCTGCGCCGGAGTCTCGTTTTTTTCCTGCGGAGTCAATTCGCCGCGCAAAATAGAGTCTAAGGAGAACGAGTGTGGCTACAGCAGAACTAAAAAAAGGTGATGTCAAGGATATCGGGCTGGCTGACGCCGGCAAGCGCAAGATCGAGTGGGCGCATCAGCAGATGCCCGTACTCGAAATTATCCGTAAGCGCTTTGTAAAGGACCAGCCGCTCAAGGGATTACGCGTTTCCGCTTGCCTGCATGTGACCAGCGAAACGGCAAACTTGATGATCGCTTTACGCGATGGCGGCGCCGATGCGGTTCTCTGCGCATCGAATCCGCTGTCGACGCAGGACGAAGTCGCCGCTTCCTTGAATCGTGACTACAACATCCCGACCTACGCGATCAAGGGCGAGGACAATGAAACATACTACTCGCACTTGCGCGCAGCGCTCGAACATAAGCCGCAATTCACGATGGACGACGGGGCGGATTTGGTGACCATGCTGCTCACCAAGCGCACCGACCTGGTGGCCAACGTCATCGCCGGCACCGAGGAGACCACCACGGGCGTCATCCGCCTGCGCGCGATGGCCAAGGACGGCACGCTGAAGTACCCCATCATCGCCGTCAACGACGCGCAAACTAAGCATTTCTTCGACAATCGCTACGGCACCGGACAGTCCACGCTGGACGGCGTGATTCGCGCTACCAATCTCCTGATTGCCGGGCTTAAAGTGGTCATCGCCGGATACGGCTGGTGCGGACGCGGCGTCGCGATGCGCGCCAAGGGCCACGGCGCCGACGTAATCATCACCGAGATCGACCCGACCAAGGGCATCGAAGCGGTAATGGACGGATTCCGCGTAATGCCCATGGCAGAGGCGGCCAAGCAGGGCGACGTTTTCATTACCGTCACCGGCAACAAGAACGTCATTCGCGCCGAACATTTCGAAGCCATGAAGAGCGGTGCGGTGGTTTGCAACTCCGGCCACTTCAACGTAGAGATCGACATTCCGTCGCTGGACCGCCTGTCGTCCGGCAAGCGCGAAGTGCGCCCGCTTGTCGACGAATATTTGCTGAAAGACGGCCGCAAAGTTTATCTCCTGGGCGAAGGCCGCCTAGTCAATCTAGCGACCGCGGAAGGACACCCGGCCTCGGTCATGGACATGAGCTTCGCCAATCAAGCCCTCTCCGCCGAATACCTGCGCCAAAACTACAAGCAACTGAAACCGCAGGTTTACGTTGTTCCCGAGAATCTCGACAAAGAAATCGCCCGGCTCAAGCTCGATAGCATGGGCCACAAGCTGGACAAGCTCACTGCCGAGCAAGAGCACTATCTCGCTTCCTGGCAAGAAGGCACCTAGGAAGGGCAGACACTCTCGCCGGTCCACGTGTCTTTCACCGCGGTTCGCTGGGACTGGCAGTCTTGGCTGTCCTGCTGTCCTTGGTTCGGGGCGCAATAGGCTGCGCCCCCTTTTCCTGTAAACTTATTTCGGTTTCAGCTTTCATGTGGGATCTCTCGACTAACGCGCTCGACACCGCCCGCCTCCGAGGCGCGACGTACGCCGACGTCCGCATGATGCATTTGCGCCAGCGCGACCTAACCACCAAAAACGGCCAAGTAGGAACGCTCGCACAATCCGAATCAATCGGCATCGGCGTTCGCGTCCTGGCGAGTGGTGCCTGGGGCTTCGCGTCCACTGACCGGCTCACCCGCGAAAGCGTATCCGCCTGCGCCGCACAAGCCGTCTCCATCGCCAAAGCCTCCGCGTTAGCCAAGCGCGGAGACGTGGTCATGGTCCCGGAAGATGCCTACATCGACAGCTGGCAGAGTCCGTTTCGCAAAGATCCGTTCGAACTCCCGCTGGAAAACCAGCTCGCTCTTCTGCTCGCCGCAGACGCCGAAATGCGCCGCGTCAAAGGGGTCACTCTCACCGAAACCGGCATGCAATTTCGCAAAATTGATTCCTGGTTTGCGTCCAGCATCGGCTCGCGCATTCATCAGCGGAAGCTCATCACTGGTTGCGGCATTGCCGCCACTTTCTTTCAAGGCGAAGAAATTCAGAAACGATCCTATCCCAACAGTTTCGGCGGCCAGCACGCACTAGAGGGCTATGAGCTGGTCGAGTCTCTCGAACTCCTGAAGCATGCTTCGCGCGTGGGCGAAGAAGCCTCCGCTTTGCGTTCCGCGGCGCAATGTCCGGAGAAAACTGGAACGCTTATTCTCGGTGGCAGCCAACTCGGCCTGCAGATTCATGAATCCGTCGGGCATCCCATCGAACTCGATCGCGTGCTCGGACAGGAAGCCAATTTCGCCGGCACAAGCTTTCTCACGCTCGATCAGCTGAACAAGTTGCGCTACGGTTCGGACATCGTGAACGTCGTCGCCGACGCGCGCCTTGAGCACGGCCCGGGCCTCGGAACGTTCGCCTACGACGATGAGGGAGTCCCCGCACAGTCGACGGACATCATCAAGGACGGCCAGTTCCGCGGCTATCTCTCGAGTCGCGAAACCGCGTACCTTATCGGCCTCCCGCGCTCTTCCGGGACCATGCGCACCGAAAGCTGGAACCGCCTGCCGATCATTCGCATGACCAATATCAGCCTTAACCCAGGCAAGTGGGGCTTTGAGGATCTGATCGCCGACACAGACGACGGAATTCTGATGGAAACAAACCGCTCGTGGTCCATCGATGACCGCCGCTACCAGTTTCAGTTTTCGACCGAACTCGGCTGGGAGATCAAGGGCGGCAAAAAGACGCGCATGCTGAAAAATCCCAGCTACAGCGGAATCACCACCGAGTTCTGGAATTCCTGCGATGCGATTTGCTCGCGGAATCACTGGACGCTCTGGGGCACGCCGAACTGTGGCAAGGGGCAGCCCATGCAAACCATGGGCACCGGACACGGCGCGGCCCCCGCGCGATTCCGCAACGTCAAAATCGGCTCAGCCTTTTCAAATCAATGAGCGCCGCCCGCAAGTTCGCTAAGTCCTCGGCAGGAAAGAGCGCGGTGTCCTCCGTCGAATTGTTCCCCGAACACGAATTGCGCCGCATCATCGATGCAGTTCTTCGCCTCGCCAAATCCACCGGCGCCGATGAAACCGAAGTCCACGTCGACGAGACCGCCGACTCCCTCACGCGCTTCGCCAACAACGCCATCCACCAAAACGTTGCCGAGCATGGCCTGAACGTTTCGATTCGCACCGTTGTCGACAGCCGCACCGCGCGCGCCACGACGAATCGTGTCGACGAGGATTCCCTCCGCGCCGCAATCGAAGCCTCTCTCTCCCTGGCGCACAGCCAACCCAAGGATCCCCATCTGCTTCCCCTCCCCGGCAAACAGCGCTACCAGAAAGTGAGTCGCTTCGTGAAACAGACCGCCGCGCTAACACCCGAAGCGCGTGCCCGCGCCGTCCGCCTCGCCTGTGATCTAGCCATCCAGAACGGCCAGGTTGCCGCCGGCATTTTCGCCAGCGGCCTGCAACAATCCGCCATGGGCAATTCGCGCGGACTTTTCGCCGCCTACCGCGAGACCCACGCCGAATTTTCCATCACCATGCAGGAAAATCCCGCCGCAAGCTGGGCCAAAGCGAACGCCGCCAGCGTCCGGGATTTTGATCCGCAAAAACTCGCCCAGCGCGCCAGCGAAAAAGCGCACCTGGCGGTTGACGCCCGCGAGCTTTCGCCCGGCCGCTACACCGCGATTCTCGAGCCAGCCGCCGTGCTCGATCTCGTCGGTTTCCTCTTTTACGACTTTTCCGCCACCGCTCTAGAAGACAAGCGTTCCTGCCTCAACGACCGCATGGGCAAGCCTCTGTTCGGCAAAAACATCTCCATCACGGATGACGCCTACCACCCGCTGCAACTCGGCGCGCCTTTTGACGGCGAAGGCATGCCGCGCCAGCAGGTACTGCTGGTCGATCGAGGCGTGCCAAAAAATCTCGTCTTCGCCCGCAGCACCGCCAAGTCCGCCGGCAAAAAACCCACCGGCCACGGCTTCGCTCTCCCCAACGAGTATGGCGAAGCCCCCATGAACCTTGTTTTCGCGGGCGGCGATTCCTCCCTGGAAAAAATGGTCGCCTCCACGGACCGCGGCTTGCTTGTAACCCGCCTGTGGTACATCCGCGAAGTCGATCCCTACGAAAAAGTCATGACCGGGATGACTCGCGACGGCCTTTTCCTGGTAGAAAACGGCAAAGTCACCAGCGCCGTCCGCAATTTCCGCTTCAATCAGTCCATTCTCGAGCTGCTTCGCAACGTCGAGCAACTCGGCCCCGCCGTCCGCGCCACCGGCGAAGAAGCCTTCGAAATGGTCGTCCCGGCGATGAAGGTTCGCGGCTTCCACTGTTCGGAAGTTACAAAGTTTTAATAATCCACATGTTAGAATCTCCTCCCCCATAAAACCGATTTGATAGATGCAAATTCTGCGTTGTACATCCGCACGTCAGCAGCTTAATAAACAGGTATGTACCGACGGTGCGTGCCAGCCCACAGCGTTCGGCACCCAAACTGGGGCCACCCCGACCACGATGCCTGTGGCACGGGCTTTGTGGCGCGCCTCGGAGGGCCCGCCAGCCATGAAATCGTCGACATTGCCCTTACCGCTCTCGAACGCCTGACCCACCGCGGTGGCGTCGATGCCGACGGCGCCAGCGGCGACGGCGCCGGGTTGCTGACTTCCCTCCCTGAAGCCTTTTTCCGGGCCCGCGCAGGAGAGCAGGGAATTGATCTCCCAGAAGTATTCGGCTTAGGCTTCGCGTTTTTTCCAGCTGCTTCAGCGGCGGACGCCAAAGCCGCGGTGGAAGCCGCCGCTGACACCGAACGCCTTCGCATCCTCGGCTGGCGCCGCGTCCCCACCAATACGAACGCTCTCGGCAGCCGTGCTCTGGAAACGATGCCCGAGATCTGGCAGTTTTTCGTTGCGCCGTTTCATGCCTCGCGTGGCGTAGCCCGCTTCGAGTGGAAGCTGGCTATCCTCCGCAAGCGCGCCGAATCGCTTCTACCGGATCGCTGTTATCTCTGTTCGCTTTCCTCGCAAACGGTGGTTTATAAGGGCCTCCTCACGCCCTGGCAATTCCCGCAATTTTACGAAGATCTGCGCGACGCTACCTTTGCCACAACCTTCGCCATCTTCCACCAGCGCTATTCCACAAACACGCAACCCTCCTGGCATCTCGCTCAACCGTTCCGCCACGTGGCCCACAACGGGGAGATCAACACCATTGTCTCCAACCGCCGCTGGCTGCGCGCCAAGCAGCGCGAACTTCGCGCCCGCTTGACCGTGGGCTCCTGGTTCACGCCGCTTGAAGAAAAAGTCAGCGATTCCGCCAGCTTCGATAACGCCTTCGAGCTGAAACTCCTTGAGGGTTTCGGTACCGATGAAGCCATGCTTACCATGGTTCCTCCAGCGTTTGAAAACGACCCGCTCCTCTCCCGGGACATCCGCGCCGCTTTAACCTCGCTCTCGCAGCAAAGCGAGCCGTGGGACGGTCCCGCCGCGCTAATTTTCTCCGACGGCCAATTCGTCGGCGCAAAGCTCGACCGCAACGGCCTCCGCCCGCTCCGTTACACGCTCACGCACGACGGTCTTCTGATCGCCGGCTCCGAAACGGGCCTGATCGACCTCGAGGAATCCCGCATCGCGGAACGCCAGCGACTGGGACCCGGCGAAATGATTCTCGCCAATCCGGCCACCGGCCTTTTCCTCCGCTGGCGCGAAATCTTGAAGCGCCTGGCCATGCATCAAGCGCGCAACGCCATGCCCCCGCCGCGGCGCCTGGCGTTCTCCGCAGCGACACACTCTCCAAGCACGAGCGAGCCCAAGCGCATCGCCGCTGCCGCTGGCTGGACCGAAGATCAATTCAAAACTCTCTTCTCCGCGTTGACCCACGGCAAAGAAGCCGACTGGAGCATGGGAGACGACGCCCCACCCGCTTTTCTCTCAACTCTCCCTCGAACACTTTGGGACTACTTCAAGCAGCGTTTCGCGCAAGTCACGAATCCCCCGATCGATCCGCTCCGCGAAACTCACGTGATGTCGTTAGACGTGCATCTCAAGGACGGCGTGACGCTCTCCGGCCCTCTGCTTGACGCCGGACAGCTCGCCGAACTCTCCGAATTCTTCGGCCCCGTTCATCGCATCGACATGACTTTCTCTTCCGCCCTGGGAGTCCCGGGCGCGCGCTGCAGTGTTGCTCAGCTATCCTCTACCCCTCTGAGTAGCAGCGGACGCCCGGGACTCCTCCTCCTTTCCGATCGCGGCATCAACGCGGAAAACGCCGCTCTTCCCGCGCTACTGGCCACCGCCGCCGTCTGGAAAGCGATGGTTCGCGAGGGTCTTTGGGACTTGCCGCTAGTCGTCGAATCCGCGCAAGTCTTCGACACGCATCACGTAGCGCTCCTAGTCGCCGCCGGTGCCAGCGCTGTAGTCCCCTATCTCGCCGACGAATTTGCGGAATCGCTTGAGCCCGGGGGCGCCGACCGCATGCGCACCGCCATCACCGCGGGCCTGCGAAAAGTTCTCGCCCGCATGGGTGTCTCCACCCTGGCGAGTTATCGCAACAGCCAGCTCTTCGAAATCGTCGGCCTCTCCGAAGACCTGTGCGCCGACTTCTTCGAGGACGCCGCCGATTACCCCGGCTCAAAAACTCTCGACGATCTCTTCGCGGATTATGTGCGCATGCATGCCGCGGCATTTTCGTGCGAATCCGCTGAACTTGCCGACGCGGGACTCTACCGTTTCCGCAAAGGCGCCGAACTTCACGCGACGTCTCCGGAAGTCGTTCGCCGCATGCACGCCCACATCCGCGCCCCCGAAGCCGGAAAATTCGCGGCCTTCGAAGAACTAGCCGAGCACCAGGGCACCGTGTTTCTTCGCGATTTGCTAGAGACCGTTCCCGGCACCCCTGTTCCCATCGAGGAGGTGGAATCCACCGACACGATTCTCCGCCGCTGCAGCACGCAAGCAATGTCCCTCGGCTCGCTGAGCCCGGAAGCCCACCGCACGTTGGCGCTGGCCATGAACATGATCGGCGGCCGCAGCAATACCGGCGAAGGCGGCGAGGATCCCAACACCTATCGCTTCGAGCCCGCCGCAGCAAATAAAATCAAACAAGTGGCCTCCGGCCGCTTCGGCGTCACTGCCGACTATCTGGTCCACGCCGAGGAACTTGAAATCAAAATGGCGCAAGGCTCCAAGCCTGGCGAAGGCGGCCAGCTCCCCGCGCGCAAAGTCACTGAATACATCGCGCGCATTCGACACGCAACTCCCGGCACGCCCCTCATTTCGCCTCCGCCGCACCACGACATTTACAGCATTGAAGACCTCGCCCAGCTCATCCACGACTTGCGAGCCGTCAATCCCAGCGCGCGCATTGGCGTCAAACTGGTTTCCGGCGCGGGCGTAGGAATCATTGCCGCAGGAGTCGCCAAAGCAGGCGCCGACGTCATCACCATCAGCGGCCACAACGGCGGCACCGGCTCCTCGCCGCTCACTTCCATCAAAAACACCGGCTTACCCTGGGAAATCGGCCTCCGCGAAACGCACGACACGCTCGTCCGCGCCGGACTCCGCTCGCGCGTGTCTCTGCGCGTAGACGGCGGGCTGAAATTTTCGCGCGACATCATCGTGGCCGCACTGTTTGGCGCCGACGAGTTCGGTTTCGGCACCGCCTCGCTCCTGGCCATCGGCTGCGTCATGGCCCGGCAATGCCATCTCAACACCTGCCCCGTGGGCATCGCCACGCAAGACGAAAAGCTTCGCACCCGCTTTACGGGAAAGCCGGAAATGGTCGCTGCCTATTTCCGCTCTCTCGCCGAAGAAGTCCGCAATCGTCTCGCCCAACTCGGCGCCCGCTCTCTCAGCGAGCTCACCGGTTGGTACGACCGCCTCTGCGCGCGTTCCGGCATGGACCCGCTGCTGATCGTTCCTATGTCCGAGTCCGGCCGCGTCGCTCCTCATCAATCTCCCGTGCTGCACGCCGCCGCACGCGAGGACGCCCTGCACTTCAGCGCCGGCTTCGAGCTCCAAACAGAACCCGAGGCCATCCAGAATTCCGACCGCAGCGTGGGCGCCGGCATGAGCGGAGAACTGATGCGCCGCCGCCGTCCGGGCAGCCAACACAGCCCGCTAGCCCAGGAAATAACGAAGGAATTCCACGGCTGCGCAGGACAAAGCTTCGGCGCATTCCTAGCCGATGGAATCACTCTGGTGCTTTCCGGCGAAGCCAACGACTATGTCGGCAAAGGACTCTCCGGAGGAACCATCGCCATAGCCGCCAGCTCCGCCGCCTCTCGCCGAGGCGACGTTCTCGCCGGCAACACCGTTCTCTATGGCGCCACGTCAGGCCAGCTCTTCGTAGCCGGCCGCGCCGGTGAGCGCTTTGCCGTCCGCAACAGCGGCGCGCTGGCGGTCGTCGAAGGCGTCGGCCAGCACGGCTGCGAATACATGACCGGCGGCGTGGTCTTAGTCCTCGGCCCGCTAGGCCTGAATTTCGGCTCCGGCATGACCGGCGGCCTCTCCTACGTTCTGCGCGGGGAAGCCGACGAAGTCATTCACCGCGATTTCGTGGCCCTCTCCGAGATCGATGCCCAAGAAGAAGCCTGGCTGCGCGCCGTCCTCGAAGAACACCTGCGTCTCACCGCCAGCCCGCGTGCCTCGCGCCTGCTTTCGCGTCGCGGCGTGCTTCCGTTCCTGCGGGTCCAGCCCGTTCATTTCCAGGGCACTCTCGAAGCCACCTGGGAGCCGCTGCTAGCCCGCTTGAAGCACCCGGAAAGGGTTTTCGCGCCGCCGCAAAGTGTGGCGTTTTCGCGGGCGACTCTGCCCGCATGAAAGGAGCAAGATTCTGCGCTCATTTAGCGGAGGCATTCCGCTATAATCATTGCCGAGCCACCTGCCCATGGACTTCGACCAACTTGCCACTTTCGTCTACGTTGCCAAGCTGAAAAGTTTCTCGCGCGCCGGCCAGAAAGTTTTTCGCTCGCAATCCGCCGTAAGTGCGCAGATCCGGCAGCTCGAACAAGCCTATCGCGCCCGTCTCCTTGACCGTTCCGCCAAATCCGTTGAGCTGACTCCCGCAGGCGAAGTCCTCTTTGAATACGCCGAGCGCCTTCTTCGCCTACGCGACGAATCCATCCAGGTAGTGGCCGACCGCGGCGACGTAGTCCAAGGCCCGCTAGTCTTTGGCGCCAACGAAGCCACCTGCCTCTATCTTCTTCCCGACATGTTTGCGGATTTTCAGCGCCGCTATCCCCAAGTCCACATCAGCATCTACCGAAATTTCAGCCACAAAATTCTGCAGCGCGTGGAAGACGGCTCCGTTGACGTCGGCATCGTCACGCTCCCCATCAAATCGCCTACGCTCAAAGTCCACCACCTCTCGCGAGACCGCTTGCGTTTTATGGTAAGCTCGCGAAACCCCCTCGCGCACCGCTCCAAGATCACCCTGGAGGAAGTCGCCGCGCAGCCGCTGATTTTTCCCCGGACCGGCTTCACCCGCCAGGTCCTCGACAAGCTTTTCCGCCCCTATCGCGCCCGCCTCCGCGTCGTCATGGAACTCCCCAGCATCGGCATGATCAAGCGTTTCGTTGCCGCCGACGCCGGCGTCTCCTTCATTAGCGAAAGTTTCGCCCGGGATCAAGTGAAAGCCGGCGAAGTAAAACTCCTCAACGTAGAAGGCGTCGATCTCTGGCGCGAACTCGGCCTGGTCTACCGCCGCGACCGTAGCCTCCCGCGCGCCGCCCAGGCCCTAATCGCGGTCATACGCGAACACAAAAAATTCCCCGACACCGCAACAGCCGCGGCTTCCGACTAAAATCTTAGCGTACGGGTCTCTGCGGACGGTGATCGACCGATCAAACTCCGGCAAACCTCGTCGCGCAAAAAGAGTATCGCGGGTTCATGTCTTTACCCTTGCTTCGCAGGGATTCCCGTCGCGATTCTGGGTGTGGGGGTATTGACCCTTTGCTCTGTTCACCACTCTCACGTTCTTGCCACCGCCCATCTCGCACGGGATAATTAATTGGCAATGGTTCCCAATCCAGCGCCTGATTCTCGGCCTTAATTTCACCGTATGTTGAACGGCAAAAAAATCGTAGTGGTCATGCCCGCCTATAATGCGGCCAAGACCCTCGAACGAACCCACGGCGATCTGCCCACCGAATTTGTCGATGAGGTCATCCTGGTTGATGACGGCAGTCAGGACCGCACCGCCGAACTCTCCCGCCAACTCGGCCTGGTCACCTTCGTGCATCGAAAGAATCTCGGCTACGGCCGTAACCAAAAGACCTGTTACCGCGAGGCCCTCGGTCGCGGCGCGGATATCGTCGTCATGGTCCATCCCGACTACCAATACTCCCCGCGTTTGCTCGTTTCCCTCGTCGGCATGATCGCTTACTCGGAATATGACGCCGCCTTGGGCTCCCGCATCCTCGGTGTTTCCGCTCTGCAAGGCGGCATGCCCCGCTACAAATACATCGCCAACCGCTTCCTGACTCTCTTTCAAAATCTCCTTTTGGGCTACAAGCTTTCCGAATACCACACCGGCTATCGCGCCTTTTCCCGCCAAGTCCTCGAATCCCTGCCGCTTGAAGAAAACAGCGATGATTTCCTCTTTGACAACCAAATGCTCGCCCAAATCATTTATTTCGGCTTCCGCATCGGCGAGATTTCCTGCCCCACCCGGTATTTCGCCGAAGCTTCCTCCATCAACTTTCGCCGCAGCCTGCAATACGGATTCGGTGTTCTGGCCACCTCACTGATGTTCCGGCTGCAAAAGCTCCATCTTGCCAGTTTTGACATTTTTCGCGAGGAAGGCCACCGGCTGATCGAAGACTATTACGAACTGGTAAAAAAATGACCGCGCTCTCGGCTGCCGCCCAGCTCAATTTTCCGGCTACTCCCACTGCCGCCGCGAAGCCCTGGCCGCAACCGCACGCCACCCTCTTGCTCGCCGTATCCCTTGCGCTGCTCACAGCACATAACCATCTCGGCATTCTCCTGGTCCAAAAGAATCAGCCTGCCGAGGCTGTACGCGAATTCGACGCGGCCATTCGCATAGTCCCACCGAACTCAACAGTTTTATGGGGTGCGTTTCCCTCGAATTCCAAACCGGAAACCTCTCCGCGGCCCTTGGTGACTTCACGCGTGCCACGCCAATGGCTCCCTCGCCAATCGCTTATTTTTGGCTCGGCCGGACCTTCGAAGGGCGGCAGGATCTCCGCTCGGCCCTCCCAGCGTACGGGGCTGCCGTGCGCATGGCCCCGGAGTTCGCTATGGCCCGCGATCGTACAAATTTTCTGCGCGGCAAGTTTCAGAATGGAAACTCCGCGGCGGCCTTCGATTGTTCCGGAGAGATAACGATCATGGCATTGCCGCAGGCCGCCGCTACTCCAGTCGCTCCTGACGAGCGGCTCGTCGATCCCGAATGCTGCCAGGCTTGCGGCGGCCCACTCCGCGTCCGTTTTGCCGCCGTCCGCGACGCCCAGACACGCGCCGTATTTTCAATTCTCGAATGTGCCCGTTGCGGACTCGGCCATACCGCACCCAGACCTAAAGACCTGGCAAAATACTATCGCGGCTATCACGGCGGCCGGCACGGCATGACGGCGTCCTACTGCGCTCGCCGCCGCCTCCGAATCCTCCGGCAAGTTGCCGCGGGCGCACCTGGCCATTTGCTGGATATAGGCTGCGGCGACGGAACATTCTTGCTGGCCGCTCACGCCGCAGGGTGGTCCGTTGTCGGCACCGAGATGAATACTGGCCCTGCTCGCCAAGCAGGACTCGAGGTCTATCCGAATATCTCCGACATGCATTCTCGTGCGCCGTTTGATGCCATCACCCTGTGGCACACCTTCGAACACCTAACCGGCCTGCGTGCGACGCTGGAAGATATTCGCCGCCTATTATCGGCCAACGGCGTTCTGATCATCGCGGTTCCCAACGCTGGCGGTCTTCAGGCCGGTATCTTCGGTTCGCAGTGGTTCCATCTCGATGTTCCGCGCCACTTGTACCACTTCACCCGCTCCGCGCTCGTCAATCTTCTGCAATCCGAAGGATTCCTTCCGTCTCGCGAATGGCACCAGGAATTTGAATACGATCTCCTGGGATGGTCCCAAAGCGCTCTCAATCTACTTGCGCCTGGGCGTCCGAATCTCTTCTTCGATTTGCTGCGAGGTTTCCAGCCACCCATCGGCAAGCTGGCCTCCGCTGCGGCGTGGCTATCTGGCGCGCTACTGATGGCGCTAACGATTCTCCTGGTGCCCGTGGGCACACTTATCAGGCGCGGTGGAACTCTAATCATTTCCGCACGCCCTCATGGGCGGTCTGTCGAATGAGTGCACTTCTGGTTGGCCCTCGCGCTCAGAGGAAGGCTACGATCAGATCTAGGCCACGCGAGCTTCGCGCCATTAAGCGAAATGGGAGCATTAGTTAACTAGCCGCGAATTCCGGCGACAGCCATAACCTCGCGTAGACCGGCTCGCCGCAGTCCCCTGTCACCAGCTCAATGTACGTTGAAGTCCAGGCTCGCAATCGATCTGTTGATCACGTTTTCCTGAATCTGAATAAGGTCGTTATCAGCGTAGGTCATGCCCAGCACGGTAAAAACATCAGCCCCTCGAGAAATCACCACCAACGTTCCGGACCAATCGTGCCCGTCCGCCAAGCCGCGGTAGTGATATTCGACAGCCGGCAATCCGCCCACCACGGTCTTCCGCTGCGAAATTCTCCGGTAGTTGTCGTAGACTTCGCTTAGCCGCTTTTCGACGGTCGCCGCTGCGGGCTCCAGCGCAGCTTTACTCTGTTCCTGTCCGATCACCATCAGCGTCGTCTGGTTATACGTGCCCAGGGCCACGATGGCGTTCGGCAGCGCCTTTCGCGCTTCTTCGATCAATGCCCAGCTCGGCGCTTTGTACATTTTGAAGCCATGCGAGTAGTTCGTATAGAGATTACCTTGAATGTCTTCGCGGATCGCGGGAGGTTCTGGCTCTTTTGGTGCCACCGGCGGCGTTGCCGATGCCACCAGTGATGAAGCCGGCGCTGCTGCGGGCGTCGTGAGCATGGGGGCCACTGCATTGGTCTTCGTGGCCACCGGAACTTCCGGCTTCACCGCCGTATTGGTGATTTTTCGGGCTGCCTCTTCGCGCTTTCCCGCCGCAGCCGGTTCCGCTGATTTCGCACTGGCATTCGTCGCCGCCGTCGTTCCTTCTGTTGACGAAGCCACGGCCGGTTCCGCTTTCGGCTCCGTATTCCTGGCGGGATCTTTCTTGGTTACTGGCGTCTTTTCGGTTTTCGGCGTCTCGCTGAGCGGCGTGGACGGAACAATCGACGCGATCTTATCTTTCTCTACAAGCACATATCCGTAGTCCGTTTTGACTTTGAACATGTTCTCTTCGTAAGCCACGATCACGCCATAAAGCTTTTTCCCATCTTTCAAGCGAATTTCATCCGCCGGCGCCGCAGTGGCCGTAGCACACAAAGCCACAAGCAAAGCCGCGACGCGAAGGGATCGGCGCTTTCCTAAGACGGCCAACGCCCGAACGTGGAGGGAGTCGCGCATTTTGGGGACAGCCATGTTTTCAGTATGGGGTGGTGGCCAGGCCCTCGCAACCTTCATGAGCGCGGTAGTGTCCGCCGTGCTACCTCAGCCAGCAGCACCCCCATCCGCCGCGCCAGCCGCTCCACCTGTTCGATGGACTCGCTCAACCGCGCCCGCAGCGGCTCCGGCAAATTCGCGTGCGTCTGCTGCATCGCCAAAGCCTCGGCAATCATGAGCAGCTCTTTCCGATGCCGCGGATTCAGCCGCTCCCAAAGCCGCCGCTTCGCGCTCCGGTTCCGCCCCAGCCACTCCTCGCCCGTCCCCGTGGGCCGCTCCGCCCGTGGCTCCGCCGCATGACTCGCCGCCGAAGTGGCGGCCGCCGCACTTGGTTTTTTTGTCCGAAATAACATGCCCTGCAGCTCCCTACCGTCATTCCTGTCGCGTCTTTTTTCTCTCGGTACGCGGTGTCCTCGGTGCCAGCGTTTTCACGTCTTGAACGCTTCCATTCTTTCCCCATGGATCTGCCCGCCCATCTCGACACGCCCCGTCACGCGCATCGCCCGGGTCTCAAACAGCAACCCGCCATAGCGATCGTAGGCATCGGGGAAGAGCACCACCTCATACAACCCGCGCTGATCCTCCAAGGTCACAAACATCATGTTCCGGTAATTCTTCGTCCCCACGTGCCGGTAGGTCACCACCCACCCGCACAACGTCACGCGCTTCCCGCGCAATCCGTCCAACTCATCGCTCCACGCCTCTCCATTCCGAGGCAAAAAATCCAGCGGGTGCCCGCTCACGCACACCTCCAGAATCTCCCGCTCATACCGCAGCTTCTGTTCCTGCGTGTAGTCCGCCGCCGGCATCCCCGCAAGCGCCGCGCCGATCGCATCATCGCCGCTCGCTTTGGCAAACAATGTCTCCGGCCCTCCGAGTGGCACAGCCATTCTTGGCCGCGCGCTTTTACTACCAGCTTGCAAAAAACTCCATCGCCACAACATCTCCGGCCGCGTCATTCCGCGCGCATGCTCACCCTCACCCACTTCATCAAACGCCCCGCACTTGATCAACGCCTCGATCTCATCCCTCTCCACCAACACACGCCGGAGAAAGTCTTCGAGCGATCGAAACGCCCCGCCTTCTTCCCGCGCCCGCACTATCGCCGTAATCGTCTCGACGCGCAGGCCCTTCACCTGCATCAATCCGACGCGCAGCGCTCGCTTCCCATCCACAAGCAAAAGCGGCAGAGACATTCCTGTCTCTGGGTACTTCGCCTCCGCCGTGTATTCCATCCGCGAATGATTCACCGATGGCAGCCGCACTTCGATCCTCCAGCGCTTCGCTTCTTCCACATACGCCGACACGTGATAAAACCCCGCGCCCGCGCTGCACATCGCCGCCAAAAACTCCGTAGGATGATGCGTCTTTAAATACGCCATGCGATACGATATGTCTGCGTAGGTCGCCGCGTGCGCCTTGCAAAAACCGAATCCGGCAAATTTTTCCACCATCATCCAGGTCTCTTCGCGTTGTTCCGTTGTTAGCCCCATCATTCCCGCGGCCAGCATGAACTTTCCACGCAGCCGATCGAGGTCACGGCGGCCGGAGAATTTCGCGGACGATCGTCGCATGATGTCAGCTTCGGCCAGCGACATCTCCCCGGCCACCTGCGAAATCTGCATCACCTGCTCCTGGAAAATGCATACACCCAGGGTATCGCCGAGAATCTTCTCGAGCGCTGGATGCGGATATTCGATTTTTTCCTCGCCGCGCAGCCGCTTTATAAACAATTCTTTCGATCCATACTCCGCCGCTCCGGGCCGGATCAGCGCCAAGGCTTGCGCTACTTCCTCGAGCGTGCGCGCTTTCATCATTCGCAACAGTCCGCGCATGGCCGGCGACTCGATCTGAAACACACCCATCGTTCTTCCTGCCGCAATCACCGCCCACGTCGCCGGGTCGTTTTCTGGTATCGCGTCAAAATCTATCTCTCGCGGCTTCGGGCAAGGCGTCACTCCATCCGGCGCAACTTGTCCCTCAGGGTCATTTCGAGAAACGCCAGTTTGTCGATGCGGGGAAGAATCTTTCTTTACTTCCTTGGCTTCCGCTAGTCCGTTTTCAATGCTGTCCAGCGCCAGCGACATCGTCGTAAACCCGCGCTGGCCTAGCAGATCCATCTTGATCAGCCCCAGCGCTTCGATCGCATTCATGTCGTATTGCGTCACCACGATTCCTTTCCTCGCGTGCTCGAGCGGTGTCAGCCGTGTAAGCGGCCGCGCGGAGATCACCATGCCGCACGGATGAATACCCATGTGGCGCGGCGCATCGTCGAGCCGCAAAGCCACCTCGAGAATCGTTTTCCAGGGTTCTTCGTCGACAGGAAGGTTGCGGCATTCCGGGAGATCGCGAATCGCCCGCAAAATCTCGCGCACTGGACGATGCGGCAGCCGCTTCGTAAAACAATTGACTTCGCGCGGCGGCACGCCAAACACTTTCGCGATTTCGCGGATGGCCAGCCGCGCGTGCATGGTCACAAAACTTCCGATCATCGCTACGTGCTCTTGGCCCCAGCGCTCGTACACATGGTCGAGCAATTCATCCCGCCGCGCGCCGCAAATGTCGATGTCAATATCCGGACAATCGCCGCGCTGTTCGTTCAAAAATCTTTCGAAGTACAATCCCCAACGTAACGGGCACACGCAGGAAATTCCCAAACAATACGTCACCATGGAACTCGCCGCCGAGCCGCGCGCCACCGCCGGAATCCCGCGCCGCTTGGCCTCTTCCACGATCTCCCACACCAGCAAAAAATACGGCGCAAGATGCAGCTTTTCGATCACTCCCAATTCGTGCGTCAGGCGCGAGAGCACTTCGGGCAGCAGCGGGCGGTAACGCCGCCGCGCTCCTGCAAAGCACAATTTCCACAAATACGAAAATGCGGACTCGCCTTCCGGCACCGGAAATTCCGGAAAGATGGTCTTGTTCAGCGTGAGCTCCAGATTGCATCGCTCCGCAATTTCGAGAGTAGCGTGCGGCAATTCAGGATGATCCGGGAACAGCCGCTCCATTTCCGCCGCCGGTTTGAACCACGCTTCGCCGCTGGTGATGTCCGGAGCCGCCACGGTCGTCAGCAGCCCGCCGGTACGCACGGCATTCACCGCGCGATGATGCAAATGCTCTTCCGGCCGCAAGAAATAAACGTTGTTTGTCGCCACCAGCGGCACACCCAGCTCGCGCCCGATCCGCTCCGCCTCGCGCAGCATGCGCCGGTCTCCCGGAGACAAATGGTGCACCTCGATCCACAGCCGCTCGGCAAAAATGTCTTTCAACTGCGCGAAGTGACTGGCTGTTGGTGACCCGTCGTCTGTTCCAGACAATTCTTGTCGCTGTTCATGGGCAGTGCGTTGCGCCGTCTTTGTGGGAGCACGGCACGGCCTGCCGGTCTCATCTGCCGCTTCCATTCCCGCAGGGGCACGGCGCGCCGTACCCCAGCGGTGGCCCTCCTGGTGCATTCGCGCTGGCAACGGACACAGGGCAATCACGCCTCTAGAATGCTCCGCCAACTGCTTCCGCGTTACCGGCGGCCCGCCATCCGCACCGCATTCCTTGCTCTTGGCCAGCTCCGTCGTTCCCAAATGCCCGAGCGTCACCAACTGGCACAAGTTGCTGTACCCCTCCATATCCTCCGCCAGCAGCACGATCCCGACGGAGCGCGCGCTTCCCTCATTCCGAGCGGAGCTAGGAATCTCTGTTTGGTTTTCCGGCCACTCCACATCCAGCGTCACTCCCACAATCGGTTTCACCCCCGCCGTTTTCGCCGCCTGGTAAAATGGCACCGCCGCATACAACCCGTTCGTATCCGTCAGCGCCACGGCAGGCATCTTCTGCTCCACCGCCGCGGCAATAATCTCCTCCGGTGGCGACACGCCCCGCAAAAACGAATAGTGGCTGTGACAATGCAAATGTGCGAACACGGGAGCCCCGATCCGAAAGAGAAGAAACCGCTGCCCGCCCTAAAGGCGGGCAGCTTGTATCGTCAAATCAGGGTAGGGAGCAGGAAACCAAACTCAGCAACATTTGATTCTTTGTAGGGGCGCAGCACGCCGTGCCCCTGCATGCGCAATGTCAAAACTCTCGAGCCGAGGCCTTCAGGCCACAGGGTATTTCTTCATCGCGATAAACAGGGCGTGGACAGCACCAGCCCGCCGGGCTTGGTTGCATAATGCTCGCGCAGCTCGAGACCTTTGCCGTAAAACACCGCATTCCAGCCGTAGCGGCCGCGCACAGTATCGAGGCCGCGGTTCAGGGAGCAGCGGCGGTTTCGATCCGTGTCGAAGAGTTCATGTTGCCGCCGGTCGGCTTCGAGATTTGTCACGTTGACACCTACCAGGCGCACCGCTACACGACGCGTGAATAATCTGGCAAAAAGTTCTTTTGCTTCTGCGAGCAGTTCGCGCTCGTCATTGGACGGCCGCGTTATTCGCACCGTTTGGTGCACTGAAAAATGGTCTACATACCGGATTCGCAGTCCAATCGTTCGTGCTTGCCGTCCGTATTCGCGGAGCGTCGAGCCGATTCGCTCGCTCAAATATTCAATCAGCCCGCCGAGAAACTCCGTGTCGATCGTTCCACCTTCAATGGTCGTCTCGCGTGACACCGACTTCGGAGTCGAGGGCATCATCACCTCGCGCCCGTCGAGCCCACGGGCGCGCTCCCAGATCTGTCCTCCTACCACTTCGCCAAACGCCGCCTCCAGAGCTGCTCGCGGCACCAGCCGGAGTTCTCCGATGGTCGTGATACCGCGCTCCGCGAGCATCCCCGCGTGGACATGCCCGATCCCGTGCAGCTTCTCGACCAGCAGCGGCGTCAAAAAGCTCTCTTCCGTGCCCGGCGCGATGATGCGGAAACCTCTCGGCCGCTCCAGCCGCGACGCAATCGACGCCACCACTTTCGTTCGTGCCGCGCCTACGCTCACGCTCAATCCCGTTTGTTCCAGCACTTCCGTCTGCATGCGGCGCAGTGCCGCTTCATAATCCGGATACAGCCGCTCGGTCCCAGCAAAATCCAGATAAAAATCGTCGAGCGCCGCCGTTTCCACCGCGGGCGTGTAGGTCTCAAGAATCCGCCGCACGCGCTCCGCAAAATCCGCGTAGTGCTCGTATCGTCCTGGCAGCACTATCGCCTTCGGGCAAATCCGCAGCGCATCGCGAAATGTCATCGCCGTTTTCACGCCGCACATTTTTGCCTCGTAGCTTGCCGACGCTACCACGCCGCGTCCCACCAGTACGGGCTTTCCGCGCAGCTTGGGGTTCAGCGCCTGCTCGACCGAAGCAAAAAACGCATCCACATCCACGTGCACAATGTTTGGAATCTTGCCGCCGCGGCTGTAGCTCAGGCCTCCCGGGTCGGGCTTTCTTTCTTCGCGCGCGTCTTCGTGAAAAGGATTGAACGGCATGGCCACTGCGGGAAATACATTTTCGACACAGACGTCCATAACCGGCTCCTAGTGACTGACAGCACAGCGGTCCACGCAGGGAAGCGGAAGCATCTGGACCGTTGCCATCCGAACGATGCCGCCCGGACCGCGTTCTCCCGGTCCCTAGAGGTTTTCGGGAGTCGAGGGATCTCTCTTTCGAGCTGACCCCGCACCCCGCTTCGGGCTCGGAATTTTCAACGGGCGGCGCCCAGCTCGTGAGAGCCAAAAAGGCAATGGAGCTGAACGCCGACCGTTTCCCGTTTCCTCTACCGCCCCGCACTATAGGCGAACAAAAAGCGAAAGTCAAGGATTTTTAATTTCCCTACTCCTCGCTTCTCGTGAAAGCCCAGGGCGCGGGTTATTCTTTCGCCTTTAGAGCTTCTTTTCTGAAGTTTTCCCGTAGATGAAGCTCCGTCACGAAGCCATAAGCATTTGGGCCGAGGGGACGGCCTGCTTCTAGCTGGCAGCGGTGGCAGCGGGAATCGGCTTGCCTTCCTTTCCGTTCTCTGCTAACTTTTGCCCGACCTTCACAGGCGAATCGCTCTCTGAGCAACCGTAAGTCCTGTGAAACTTGAGGCTTCGGATAAAGCCTTCAGGACGTAACGTAGAGGTTCTCGACTCATGCGTGTCCTGAGAAGCCGTCGCATTTATGCGACGGAGAAGTCACAACGACGCTCATCGGCCTCGGGGTTGCACCGGCGAAACACGTCGGTCGGTGTGGTCCGTGCATTCGCGCACGGCAAAAGGGACCGGACCGTTCGGGGAAATCAGGCGGCAGAAAATCTCCAGTTCTTTCGCCTGATATCCCTTGCGGGTGGTTCCCCATGCGCAGGTCGCGCAAAGCCCGAGTCCGGCGTTGCGCGCGAAAGACCTCCATCGAATCACGGTCATGGTTCCTCCTTTCTTCAAAGCCCTGATGGTAGGTCATGCGAAAATTCCAATCGACGCGTTTATTCTGTCGATTCGTTTGAATCATTTGCTGTCGGAAGAGTCTCCGGTTCTTCGCTTTTGCGTTCTCGAAGATGCGCACCACTGGCAAAGCCGACATTCCGAGTCGGCTTCCCGTTGGTGCTTCTCAAGTACCAGGCGATTTCTTCCATATCTTCCTTGCTCGTCAACCGACTGTCCTCGTAGAAGGTGCACTGGCGTACCGGAAAACGAATCTCGCGCTCGATATAGAAAGTCCGGCAAAACACTTCCTCTTCGGTCGCGCGGAATCCGCTTATGATGTGGCTGCGTGTGCCGGTCTTGCACAAGGATTCGTAGCCTTCCGGGGTCCCTCCCTTGATGGTGATCGTGACCATATTTTTCTCGTTTTCTAAGAAGCGCTTCAACGCTTCGGACTGTGCCCTTTGGCAGGCGAACAAATTGTTCGGACATGTGCAGGGCGGTGATTCGCGCGAACGAAAAAATCGCGCGACAATACGGCACAACTAGCCGCTCGACGTCGAAATAGTTTCAATTAAAATTGCCGATTAGAAAAGGAACTAACGGAAGCGAGCAGACGACATCCATT
>JABCZF010000024.1 GCA_013289825.1 Acidobacteriota bacterium
TCCACTCGAGTTACAAAGAAGTCCAGAGCCAGGCATCCTGAGAAAATCAGTCCGGAGAAAATCGCAGCGGGGACAACTGCTCCCGAGTGACCTGCAAGGAAGGTTTCTAGAGTGGCGCTTAGTAGCCAGATTTGGACTACCAGCAGGATAACGGTGAGCGCCATGGCCCCATCGATGGCCACTAGTCCGCGCCGCTGCTTGGAGAGTTCCAGGTTGGCCATGTCAGCTTCCCTTCACGGCAATGGCAACTAGCTTGGTGCCCTCGCGTTCGAGAGTGATTTGTGGGAGAGGACGCGGCGGAGGACCTTGCAAAACGGAACCATCTTTCACCGAGAAGAAGCCTTGATGGCACGGGCATTCGAGCCGGTCATTTTTCGCGGAGTAATATACGGCGCAGGACAAATGCGTGCACTTCTGACTGTAGGCTACGTATTCTTCCTCGCTGGTCCGAATCATGATGCAATGGTCCTGCGGTGTCGGGTAGGTGAAGAGTTTCACGCCGCGAACCGGGATTTCGTCGATCTCGGCAACTTCAGCCGTTGGAAACGCAGGAGTCTTAGTAAGACGCGATTTCGCCAGAATCCAGAGGTTGCCTACGAACATCCCGAGGCTCGCGAGCGTGAGAAACTTCGTGAATTGGCGACGGGTGACGTAGCGCTCGTCGCTGGTGAACACCGAAAACTCGTCTTTCCAAAGCGGCTCCTTACTGGGGTTGCGAAAAAACGGCATACGACTCCTCCCACATGTAATCCAGAACATCGAGTGAAACCGCATCTGTCTCGGCGGGAATCATCATGTGCACACGGGTCACGATCTTCTGGTTTCCGAAGTGAAATACGTTGGTTGGCTTTTCCCGCCGCTTGCCGATCTCCTCTGGCCGAACGTAGGAAAGCGCCTGGCTGGGGCAAACCGTGGCACACATGGGCTTTTTGCCGACTGAAGTGCGGTCGTAGCACATGTCGCATTTCATCATCTGCTCATATTCCGGAAAGATCTTGGGAATGCCGAACGGACAGGCAAGAACACAGTTCGAGCAACCGATACACCGCGGCTTCAGAGAGGATTGGACGATGCCGTCATCGCCCTTCTTGATCGCGTCCGCGGGACACACCATGGCACAGGTCGGCTCTTCGCAGTGCCAGCAGACGTAGGCTGCGGTCGCCGTCGTTCGCTGTCGATCGATGAAGTCGAAATTGATCATCGACTTGCCGCGATGGGTTTCACATTCCGCACAGGCTTCGACGCAAGATTGGCAGCCGATGCAGCGCGAAGGATCGACGTAGAATTCGTAACCGTGCATCAGGCTTGGCCCTTTCTCGGTTCGGATAGGTTTCCGGTTCTATTCGAAGCGCGGGCCCCATCAGGCGGTCCGTCCGCCTTTCGAAGGCGACACGCGGATACTTTGAACTCAGGAATCTTGCTGCGCGGGTCGAGCGTGCGGTGCGTCAGTCGATTCGCACTTCGCTCGCCAGCCCAGTGGTAAGGGATGAACACCGTATCCGGGCGAATGGTCTTGACGACCATCGCTTGCAAGGTCATGTCGTTTCGGCGGGAGGTTACCGTGACCCAGTCCCCATCCTTTATCTGATATTGCTCAGCGAGGCGCGGATGAATTTCGAGGCGCGGATTTGGGTACTGATCGACCAGAGCGCCGATGCGACGCGTTTGCGTTCCGGAGAGATACTGGCTTACCACACGACCAGTCGTCAGATAGACCGGAAACTCTACAGAGACGGGATCGCCACTCTCACGCCACTCCGTAACGAGGAAATGGTGTTTGCCATCGGGATGGAAAGAACGTCCATCCTCGAAAAGTCGCGGAGTTCCGGGATGATCGAGCGAAGGACAGGGCCAGAAAATGCCCATGTTCTTGTCGATCTTTTCATAAGTGATACCAAAATAGTCCGCGTGGCCGCCGCGAGAGGCTTCGCGCAGCTCTTCATAAATATCTTTCGTGGTAGCGTACGGAAAATACTTCCCCTTTCCGAGACGTTTCGCGAGTTCGCAATAGATCCAGCTATCGCCTTTGGCATTCCCGGGCGGGTCCACGGCTTTCTGGATATGAATGACGCGGCCTTCATTCGTGCAGCCGATGCCTTCCTCTTCTTCCTGCAAACTGCCGGCGAGAACCACGTCGGCGTGGTGCGCGGTCTCGGACATAAAGAAGTCCACAACACCGAAGAACTCAAGTTTCTCGAGGGCCTCCTGCGTGAACTTCGCATCGGGAAGCGAAACCAGTGGATTGAAACAGCAAGACAGCAGCGCCTTGATCTCTCCGCAGTGAATGGCTTCCATGATTTCAACGGCGGAGTAGCCGGCTGGCGGAATCTCTTCCGGCGAGATTCCCCAGACCTTCGCTGTGTGAGCGCGGGCTTTGGGATCGCTAATCGAACGCTGTCCGGGAAGTTGATCGCATTTCTGACCGTGTTCACGCCCGCCCTGGCCGTTGCCCTGCCCGGTAATCATCGCGCAGCCCGCGCCTTCGCGTCCGATGTTGCCGGTCGCCAGGCACAGGTTGATCAGCGCCAGACAGTTTTCGACGCCTTTCGATTGGTGCTCCACCCCGCGCGCGTGAAGCACAATGGCGCGCTCAGCTTTCGCGAAGAGATGTGCCGCGCGTTCGATGGACTCGGGCGGCACACCGGTCTTCTCCGCGGCCGTGCGCGGGTCCCAGGCCCGCACTGATTCCGCCACTTGTTCGAACCCCGTCGTATGCGCGGCGATAAAATCGCGGCGTTCGAGGCCGTCGCGCAGAATGACGTTCAGCAAACTCATGTACAACGCCATGTCCGTGCCTGGCCGCACGGGAAGATACATGTCCGCATTCCGGCAAATCGGCGTCATCCGCGGATCAACAATGATGAGTTTTCCGCCCGCATCGCGGCATCGCCATAAATAGTCGGTCGTGATCGGAGCACAATCGGCGACATTCGCACCGGCCACCAGCACGACTTGCGCCTTGAGAATATCGGCCCACGGTAACGGGCTGCGGTCCACGCCAAACGCCAGTTTGTACGCGGTGCCTGCAGAGACCATGCACAGCCGTCCGTTATAGTCGATGTGACGCGTGCCCAGTGCCACACGCGCGAATTTCCCGAGCAGGTAGGATTTCTCGGAAATCAGGGAGGCGCCGCCATAGATGGCCACGGAATCCTTGCCATACTTCAGTTGCACTTCTTTCAGACGAGCCACGGTGAAATCCAGCGACTCATCCCACGTCGCCGCGCGGAATCCCTTTGGCGTGCGCAACAAGGGGTCCAGTAAGCGGTCCGGATGCCCGCCCTGCATGTAGCGCTTCACACCTTTCGGGCAAAGCATTCCGTGGTTGAACGGAAATTCCTCCCATGGCTCGAAACCGATCACTTGGTTGCCGCGAACCTTGAGCTGGATGCCGCACTGTTGGCCACAGAAACAGCAATGTGTTTTCACCAGGCGTTCTGCGGGGCTACGTGATTCATCTTGCCACCCGCCAGGAGGCGTGTACGCCGGATGCGGGCCAAAGCGATCGAGGAGCGATTCCAGCGATACCGGTGCTTTAGCCACGCGAATTCTCCCTAAGGCGGAGTTGCGCAAGGGAGAGCGATTTTCGTTTGCACGCCGGACACAGTTCCTGCCAGCTTCCGCCCGGGCCTTCCATGCGGTAATCGAATCCAACCTGCGGAAGGACGCGCTTCAAATCTTCGATGTGCATTTTGGAAGCAAACCGCTCACCGCAGCGCTTGCAAAGCGCGGGCTCGCCCGTTTCCCCTGCCGCCTGGTAGAACTTCACACCGAGCTGCGCGGGACGCTGGAAAATATGAAAAAACTTTCCGAATGGAAGATACAGCAGAGCGGCAATCACCGTGATGGCGTGCAGAATTGCCAAGAAGCTGTAGAACTCCCCGCGCAGCCAGTTTTGCGAAACCGTGAGCGCAAGTCCGGTCACAGAGATCGCGAATAGCATAATGATCGGAAGAAAATCCAGTGCAAAGGACTGCACTGCTTGAGCGCCTCTATCGCGAAAACGTCTCCACAACGAAAGAGCAATTCCACCGAGAACCAGAATTGCCGAGATATCCAAACCATGAAACAAGAGTTCCGCAAGCAGCGTATGCAGGCGAAATGACTGCACCGGAAAGCCGTAGAGCAGCACAACGTACGTGTCTTGATCCGTGGGCAGCGTCTGGAACGAGATCCAGCCGAAAACCAATGGAAAAGTGATGAGTACGGCGAGAATACATCCCCAGAAGAGCAGTTGGTGCATCCACCATCGCAGCGTCGAACGGCGGCGAATGAAGGTTTGGGCTGCAAGGTGCGTGGCAGCCACGCGCACAAGCCGCGCCGTCCCGAGAAAGATACCCGCCTCGCGGAAAAGCTGCCATCCCCGTTCCCAATACACCCGCGTCGGGGGTTTATCGAGCCACACGCGATAGTGGTAGACGACGCCCCAGGTCGCAAAGATGGTAGCGAACGTGTAGATCACCAGGGCTGGATCAAAGTTTTGGAGATTGCGCGAGCCGACAACGATGGCGGCAACCAGTAAGCCGGTGAAGAGTGTGGCCGTGACGCCCGCGCGAATGCGGTCCGCCGTCCGGGTAAGCGATGTCGGCAGAGTCAGCTCGGCGGTCTGTTGTCTGGTCAGGAAGACCGCCGCATTGGTGCGCCACAGAATGGCGGAAAGAAAAGCCAGGAGAGTGAAGCCAGGCCAAATGGTGTGCAGGTGATCGCGGAAAAACCCCAATAGCAACGGTGGAAAGAATCCTCCCAGCCCACCCATAGCGCCAACTAGGCCGGTAACCGTCCCCACCTCTTTTGGAAAGTATTGCGGCACTAACTTGAAGACTGCGCCGTTACCTATGCCCAACAAAAACGCGCAGCCGAGCGCGCCTACGGTGAACGGCAACATTGCAGGCCAAGACATCAACAAGGCGAATGGAATAATTCCGAGGAAGACAGCTTGAAGAACGCGAGCGCCTCCGATCTTATCCGATAACCAGCCTCCTAGCGGACGAGCGAGGGTCGCTAATACTACAAAACCTGCTGTACGGAGGCCCGCGTCCGCAGGTTTTAACCCAAACTGGTCCTTGAGCAAGACCGGCAGGTATATCGAAAACGCGACGAATCCTCCGAAGGTTAAGAAATAAAATAACGAGAGCACCCAGGACAGACGTTCGCGCCAGAAGAGCTGGAGCATCGAGCCCAGGCCGGAGGGCCGCACCGTCTCGGGTGAATTGCGAGCAAGGAGAAAGAATGCGACTCCCCAAATGACCATCAAAGCCGCCATGCCCCGAAAAATATTCTGCCATCCGACGACCACAGCCAGGACCGGCCCGAGAAATACGGCAGCGGATTGCCCGATGTTGCCCAGCCCGTAAATGCCCAGTGCGCCGCCTTGTTTTTCAGGTGGGAACCAGCGGGAAACGAATCCCACTCCGACCGCGAACGAACTTCCGGCGATGCCCAGAAAAAACGCGACGTACAGTAACTTCTTGTAGCTCGGGACAAGCGGCACCATGCAAGCGGGCACGGCGACCAGAATCATTAGCAGCGCAAAGACTATTCTGCCGCCGAAGCGGTCCGCGAGCATTCCCGTCACGATGCGCAGCAAAGCTCCGAGAAGAACGGGTACGGCCACAAGAAACGCCGTTTGCGTTGCCGTGAGGTGGAAGGCTTCACGGAAACGCGGAGCGAACGCACTAATCAGTCCCCAAACGGCGAAGCAAAAGGCAAAGGAGACTGTTCCCAGAGCTAACTGCAGATTTGGTCGAGAAGTGGCTGGGGTCCTGTTCATCCCTGCTCCACGCAGCCCTCCGGTAGTCAGGAAGGAGTGAGTTCGGACTTGCGCTCGTTGGAAGGGAGCTTCAGCATACATCTCGCGCTGCCCTCCAGACAAACTGAAAGTTACTGCTGAAGTGTCGGCACCTTAAGGAATCTTAACTGGCACGCCCACGACCTGTGGCTGTTTCTGCGCCTAGCTGGGCTGAAAGACGAACGTACCGAGAATGTTGATCGCATAAATCGTCAATTCCGATCCTCTAATTCCGTGCGCGTTCCCACGGAAGTGCCGTCGAGTTGCTCAGATGGAGTGTGATCCGGCAAGCCTTGATGGTTTCAACCCACGGAAGGATCTTCAGAATTGTCAGAGCCGCTGGTAGCCGGCGAAAGAAACCGTAGTTTCAGGGGCCGCTCCCGCCGGATCTCCTCCTCCAAGTGGCGGCCACGCGCTTTGAGCAAATCTTCCAGCGCGATCAACCCCAAAAATTCCCCGGTTCCAGGCTCGACCACCGGCATTCTTGTAAACCCTTTCTCGGCCATTCTGTAGACTACGACACGTAGTGGTTCGTCGGGGTAGGCTGCGACTGTTTCACGTCGGACGATTTCACTCAGGGGACGCTGCAACGCGGCCTGCCCCCCGTCGGCAACGCGTTTGCGGACATCGTCGCGTGTTAGCACGCCTACGAACTGGCCCGCCGCGTTGACCACCGGCAGCAGCCGCTGGCTCCGCCGATGATTCGTCCGAAGGGACTGTTGCAATTCTCCGAGCGTAGTCGTCGCGGACAACACCACCACCGTAGTGCGCATCACTTCGCGGACAAAAAGAATCTCCAGCGGATCGACCGCATATTCTCGGCTCAAGTGATAACCACGGCGCGCTACCTTTTCGGTCAAGATCGATCTTTTCAGCGTGAGTACCGTGAATGCGTGAGCGATCACACTGGCAACCAGCAACGGCAAAAAAACGTTTCCGTCGTGTGTCAACTCAAACGCAAATACGATGCTCGTGAACGGCGAACGCATGGTGCCACCCAACACCGCGCCCATGCTGATCAATGGCCAGAATCCCGCGCCTTCGTTAGGAAGGAACATGGCTTCAAGGCCTCCAAGTGCTCCACCCATCATCAGCAACGGCGCCAAAACGCCGCCGGATGTCCCCGAGCCAAGCGATACCGCCCAGATGAACCATTTCACCAGCAAGACGCCCAGTATCACGTGCGTCGTCACGCTGCCTTGCAGCAATCCGCCGATGGTGTCGTATCCCACGCCCAGCGCCTGCGGAAAAATCAATCCGCCCAAGCCAATCGCCAGCCCGCCAATCATAGGCCACCACATCCAGTGAATTGGCAAGCGCTGGAATGCGTCCTCCGCGGCGTAAACCGACATGGTAAGCAGAGCCGACAACACTCCGGCCAGCAAACCTACCAGAACACATCCCAAAAGACCTTGCGGCCCGATGAACAGCGGGTGTTCCGGAACTGGAAACAATGGTCCAAGTCCCAAGAGATAACGCCTCAGCACGGCTGCCATTGCGCTAGCCAATGCCACGGGAACCAGGCTGCGGGGTTTCCACTCGAAGAGAAGAAGTTCCACCGCGAGCAGCACGGAGGCCACCGGGGCCGCGAACGTCGCCGACATCCCAGCCGCGGCCCCCGCCACCAACAGGGTCTTGCGCTCAGCGCTCGTCAGGTGGAACAGTTGCGCAATCATCGAGCCGATAGCGCCACCCGTCATGATGATGGGCCCCTCGGCGCCAAAGGGCCCGCCAGAACCAATCGAGATCGCCGAGGAAATCGGCTTGAGCAATGCGACTTTTGGCTCGACACGGCTCCCGTTAATCAGGATCGCTTCGATGGCCTCGGGAATCCCGTGTCCCCGGATTCGCTCCGATCCATAGCGGGCCATCAAGCCAATTATCAGCGCGCCGCCAACGGGCACCAGCACCGCAAAGATTCCCAGGTGATTCCCTGAGGGCGATACCAAGGCCGTGCTCCATCGCCCGAAATAAAAAAGATTTGTGAACAGTCCGATCAGTCGCAGCAGTGCCAAAGCAACAAACGCGGCAACAACTCCGATGGCCAGTGCCAGCCCAGAGATCGGCAAAAGTCGTGTCGTCGCCGTGAAGTCGCCAAGCAGGTTCAACGATTTGCCGTGCTCGCTGTACCCTGATTTCCTCTTGCCGGGCTCCGCATCTGTTTCGGTAGGATTACCCATGTTTTGTCACGCACTCTCCGTCTTGGTTAATCCCGCCCCGGATGGAGGTCCTGGGACTGACACGGGTTCACCACGAGCAGGCGCCGGTCTTTCTGCCCGCGGCTCCGTCGCACATAGCCGTGCTTCTCCAGCCGGTCAACCAGTTCGACAGCACTGTGATGTTTCAGCGCCATGCGCGATGCAAGCAGCCGGACCGTGGTCTAGTCGTTTCTTGGCAGCCCACGAATCGCCAGCAGTATTAGATATTGTTGCGGTCAAAGGCCCGTCCTGCGCGCTATATCGTCTGCACCGCAGTGAAATCTCCGGATGCGGGAGCGCAGTTTCCGCGAAGAGCTGGTACTCCCTTGCGCTGATCCCGATGTCACCATGACATTATATCGTGATGCGATACTTAGGGCCAGCGTGCGAGGACCTCAGCGTTTGGCTTTATCGAGAGGGTAAATGATGCGGCCGTCCAACACTCTTAGAAAAGAAGTGAGCGAATGAATCTGGGTACGCTTCCTGCTCATAATGTCGTCAACCTCGATGCCGCGTACCGTCAGCGCATCGGCGATGAGCGAACGGTGGCAACGCCACGGAACCGCCTCCGCGCACATAATCGCGCTCCGCTTCTCCGCGGCCATTTTCATCAATCGATGTAATCCCGCTGCAAACTCGGAAGTCTGCATATAATCCGCGAAGCCACGAAATGAGGAGTTGCGCCAGCCCATGTTCGGCGAATCCCGTCGCGCATGGCGCAAGCCCCCGAGCTTTCGCAAGTGCACGTAGCCAATCCTCGCGGCCCGCAACTTTTTCGACAGGGTCTCCCGGTTGAACTGAGGGTTGCGTCTCGATCGGGGGATACTGCGTACGTCTATGACGCGCTTGATGCGGTGCGCCCGCAGAAGCTCTAGGAACTCTTTCCATGTGCGGTTGGAATGCCCAATGGTCAGGACCGAGAGCATTTCTGGCGCTCCATATATAGTAAATCCAGTCCTCCGGTTCGCATTGCTCACGAGCGGATCATCGTCAGCAGCATCTTGAACCGAGTGAGGGCCTTCAGCGAGTGAGGTTGATTTGCAGGCATGAGGACCGCTTCGCCTGCCTTCGTGCGTAGTGGCTTGCCAGAAACCGCGATTTCCGCTTCGCCTTCCAGAAGATGTGCCACTGCGTCGAACGGAGCGGTATGCTCACTTAAGCCTTGGCCCTCATCGAAGGCGAACAGCGTGACGGTTCCCGTCGCGCGGTGGACCAGCGTCCGGCTGACAACCGCTCCTTCCTGGTAATTCACGAGTTCGATCAAGCGGACTACTTCCGCGATGGGCATTTCACGCTTATTCTGCGTCTGCTGTGAACTCATCTTTCGCCGCCTCCACCGCCACCATGGTCTCGTGTTACCAAATCGTTCCCATCAGCACATGTCCACTATCCGCAACGCAACTTCAGCTCTCCAGTGGCTCACTTGCTTTTTCATCGAGGCGCACCCAGACTTTTTGAAGCTCCTGGACTAGTTCCGGGTCCACCAGGCCGGTGCGATGTCTGGTACGACTTCCGCGTGCTTTGGCAGTCCCCGCGCTTTTGTAAGGTGCCGTAAAACCACGAAGCGCAAGACGGATAGTACCGCACTCGGAAACTGCCCGGCACCGGACAAGGAAACCCTGGTGCGGGCCGGGCGCGGCGTAGGGTATGATAGAGTGTTCAGAATGACTCACTTAGGATAACGATGCCGACTGCGACAAATGGAAAGGTATTGCTGAGGGTACGGCCGCGGGGCTTCTGCGCGGGAGTGGTGCGAGCGGTGGATATCGTGGAGCTGGCGCTGGAAGCGTACGGCGCGCCGGTCTACGTGCATCACGAAATCGTGCATAACACCTACGTGGTGGAGCAGTTGCGCCGCCGCGGGGCGATTTTTGTGGAGTCCATCGAGGACGTGCCGCACGGCGCGGTGCTGGTGTTCAGCGCCCACGGCGTGCCGCCGACGGTGCGCCAGGAGGCCAAGGACCGCGCGCTGAAAGTGATCGACGCGACTTGCCCGCTGGTCACCAAGGTGCATCTCGAGGCGCTCAAGTTCGCGCGTGAAAAGCGCACCATTATTTTGATCGGTCACAAGGACCACCAGGAAATTGTCGGGACGTCGGGCGAAGCTCCCGACCGCACCATCGTGGTGGATTCGGTCGCGGCGGTCGACGCGCTCGAAGTGGACGAACCGGATAAGCTGTCGTTTCTAACGCAGACCACGTTGAGTCTCTACGACACGCAAGAAATCGTGGCGCGGCTGCGGCAAAAATTTCCGGCCATCAAGGGCCCGGCGAGCGACGACATTTGCTACGCCACGCAGAACCGCCAGGAAGCCGTCGAGCAAGTGGCCAAGGACGTGGATTTTCTGCTGGTGGTGGGCTCGCCGAACAGCTCGAACTCGAACCGGCTGGTGGAAGTGGCAAAGCGCAGCGGAGTGAAAGCCCAGCTCATTGACTCGGCCACGGACATCGACGTGAGGTGGCTCGAAGGCGTAACGCGCGTGGGCTTGACTGCCGGTGCCTCCGCTCCCGAAGTGCTCGTCGAGCAAGTGAGCGAGCGGCTCGCGGAGTTCGGATTTACGGACCAGCGGGACCTCGATTTGATCCGCGAGGATGTGCGTTTCACGCTGCCTCCCGAGCTGGCAACCATCGCGCCGGCGCCGCGGCGGTAAGAATCTGTAGCGTCATCGAAATGCAGGAGCAGGGGCGGGCATTTGCCCGGGCGGTTTGCAGTCGGTCCAGCGCGGTAGCCGGGGACCCACAAAACAAGGAGCTTAACCTTGGCGGTCAAAATCGTCCGTCAGCCGAAGAAGATTGCCTTGATTGGCGCGCCGTCGAGCGCGGCCGCGTTTTTGGCCGGCACTGAGAAAGCACCCGCAGCGTTGCGAGCGGTGGGACTGGTTGAACGCCTGCAAAGCGCGGGGTACGAAGTGATCGATCATGGCGACTGCGCGCCGAGGCTCTTCGCCGACGATGACGAGCATAAGCGGGCGCGCAATTTGAAGGAGATTGTCGCCGGCCTGAACGACCTCAAAGTGCGCGCCGAACTCGCCGTGAAAAGCGGCGCGCTGGTGCTGGTTCTGGGCGGCGATTGCGCGCAAATGATCGGACTTTTGACGGGTGTGCGCCGCTACTACAAACACGTCAACCTATTGTGGTTCGATCGCGACGCGGATTTGAACACGCCCGCGTCGACGCCGTCCGGGCGCATCGATGGAATGGTTGTGGCGCACGTGATCGGCCGCGGCGCTCCGGAACTGGTGCGCTTCTTTGGCGAATCGCCGCTGGTCCGCGAGCCGGATGTGACGCTGTTCGGCCTCGAAAGACTGGATCCGCCGGAACAGGAATTCCTCAGCAAATCGCCGATGCGCCACATAGACGCGGGGGACATTCAATCCAAAGGCGGGACCGCCGCGGCCCGTGACGGTCTCAACTACGTGCACGCCGACGCGCACGAATTTGTGCTGCATCTGGATACCGACGTTATCGCCGCCGCCGAATTTCCTGCCGTCAATGTGCCGGGCGATGACGGACTGCGGATGGACGAAGTGCGCGCGGCCCTCAGCGAATTTGCAAAACACAGGAATCTTCTCGGCCTAGTCGTTGCGCAATACAACCCGGACAAAGACGCCGACGGCAGCGGCGCAAAAAAGCTCGTCGATTTGCTGGTGGAGACCCTCTCCACGCGCCTGGAAACTCCAGCATCACCCGGCGCCGAGCCCGCTCCAGCGACTTCCGAAGTCTCCTCGTCGGAATCGAGCCTGCCGGCATCCGAATAGAGAGCGACCTCCGACTCGGTTCCGCGCCATCGCTTACCTCCCGTCCCTTTGTAAGTCGTGTGAATCCCTTTACGTGGCATGAAACGTTTGAGATTATTCCTGCACTACGGTACAAGGATCCAGCCTGGCTCGAAGTGTGCTAACGGGTTTTTCCCCCGACGAAAAATGGCGCACAGAGCCCCTTGCTGGCGGGAATTCTTCTTGTTTTCTTGTTCAGGAGAGCTATGAAGCGTGGCAGCCTCTTCTTTGCAGCGTTCTTGCTCATTAGCGGTGTGCTCCGCTTTGCCGGGCCGGGAGGCGCTGTCACTGCCTCCGAAGAAGAAGGCAATTCCTCGCCCAACCCGGCGGGCTCCGCGGAATCAAAGCAGCGCCTGAAAACTACCTATCCGGACGAATTGGCCGAAAAAATTCAGGAGTTTTTCGGAGTTCCATCGCAGATTTATGCAAATACCACGGAGCTTCCCGCAAACGCGAATCTATCCCCCAACGCCCTGGAGCTGATGAGCAAGAATCGCGTGCAATTCGCGATAGCCATCCTGCCTGATCCCGTGCACACCCACCTTGGTCTGTTCTTCGGCCGTAGCATCGAGGCCATCCAGCAGGCTGCGCAGGCGAAAGACTATGTGTTTGACCGGGCCATCATGCCATGGGACCACGCTCCCCGCCGCGAGCAATCGGATCTGAAGACGCGCCGGGAGGAAGCGGACGAGCAACGACAACGTGAATCATTTCCAGGGCTGATGATTTTTCGTCCCGGGAAGGCACCGGGTACGGTACCTGGCAATCGCGCGCTGTTTGTCCTGGTTGTGAGCGAGACTCCGACAGCCGGATTAAACAAACAACAGTTTCGCAACGCGCTTCAGATCATGGTGAAGTCGCACGCGGAAAATCCTCCGTCCGAACTTTCCGAAGATCCGATTTCAATTTTGGGCCCGACTTTTTCCGGCTCCCTCGAGTCGCTTGAGAAGGAGTTGCGCGACGCGGACCTGCGAAAGGCTTACCGCCAGGCCTTTATCTACAGCGGAACCGTGACGGCTTCCGGCGCGATGCTTCAATTCAAGGACGCAACCAAGAATTTCGCCCATTTCTCGTCCTTTCAGGAAAATGACGACTACACGCGAGCGCGCTTCCTTCAGTTTGTCTTCGACCGGGGCTATAAACCCGATGACATCGCCATTCTCTCCGAAGACGAAACGCTGTACGGCTCCTGGCAACCCGATTGCCAGAAACCTGCAGCCGAGCCACCGTCGGCGGGCGCGCAGAAACCCCCGCACAACGCCAAGTCCGTTGCGCCGCAGCCGGAGGGATGCGGGCTAACGGGCGGCTTTCGGGACCTCGACGAATCCGTCCTCAAGCTTCATTTCCCCCGTGAAATCTCTTATTTTCGCTCCGCTTACCAGAAGCAAGTCGCCGCGCAGCAGTCGTCTGCTTCCAAATCATCCGCAACTTCTACTCTCCCGATGGACCTGGATGAAACCGGCAGTGACGACGATTCGGTTTCGTCCTACGCCGTCGCCCAGACATCTTTCTCGCAGGAAGCAGTGATGTTGGGGATCGTGAGTGAGTTACAGAAGCACCACATCAAGTTTACTCTGCTTCTCGCGAGTGATCCGGTCGACGACTTGTTCCTCGCAAGCTATCTTCGCCGGGCCTACGCGCAAGGCCAGGTGGTCATTACCGTTCCGGATTTGCTCTTCGCGCGCGAGGGGGACCCCAGCCTCCGCGGGGTGCTCAGCCTCAACACCTATTCCCTGATTCCAGGATTAAGCGATCGCCTCTGTCGCCAGCAAAGGTCGGCGCATCAGGACCGGCTGTTCGTCAGCAGCGGCAACATTGGAACATTTAATGCCATGGTCGGCCTGCTATCCGTCCAGGAATTGATTCCGCCAACCGTCAAGCCTGCTCCGGGTTCAACGGAACGAACCGTCGCTGCGCAAATCGCCGCTCCGGCAGCCGAGCCTGGCATTCCGTACGCGCCGTATGCGGAATTCGGTTCTCCAAGCTTGTTCCGCTTGAATAAACAAGACTATTGCGAAGAGCGCCCGCTGCTCTGGCTGACGATTCTGGGTCGCGATGGCTTTTGGCCCATCGCCGGCCTCAGCCCCACCGATCTTTATTCGACGGATGCACAGATCCCGCTTGCCTTTCTCTCGAGGGAAGGGCTTCCTAAGAGCACCCTCACCAAGAGCTCTGGAAGCTATTCGTTGCTGTTTCCGCTGGATTCGATCGAATTAAGACCGCGCACGCCTCCGGCGTGGAATATCGCTTACTTTTTGTGCCTCATTTTGATGCTTATGCACGCCATCTTGAGCTGGTCGGGATCGATCCTGGCGGACTCCGAGGCCCGCGCTCAATTCGCGCGCAACACCGACTCGCGCGGCACGCTGATTCTCGGAATCGGCGCGCTTGCTTTGGCGTCCGCTTTTGTCCTGGTGATGTGTACGCGGACTCCCATGGTGCATTGGTCTGGCTTTCAAGGCCAGACAGCGTGGCTCTGGCTGCCTTATTTGCTTTTCGTGGCCGCGACGATCTGGGACTTGGGCAAATTGCGCTGCGAACCGATTGTCGCCGCTGTCTTTACTTTCTTTGTGTGCCTGATGACGGGCTTCCAGTTATGGCTTACGTGGTGTTCACGCGGAGGGATGCGCGTCTATTGGTCCACGCGGATGCTCTATCTCACTTCCGGCGTGTCGCCGATACTACCCATACTTTTGCTCCTGGCGGCGGCCTATTGGTGGATGTGGATCAGTCTTCGGGGTGTGTGCCTCGTCGATTTGCGCCGTCCACGGCTGCCGCAGCAATACGATCTTCCGAAGGATGCCTATCGCGTAAGCGACGCCGAGGGAGAGGTACTGAGAAGGACGGCGCACCCGCTATTTTTTGTCTGGCAAGTACTTACGCCTTTGCTCGCGCTGATCGCGATGGCACTGTTGGTGCTGGACCTCGGCCATCCTGTCCAAACCATCGAAGGCAAGCCCTTTGATTGGGGCTACACCATCCTGCTGGGTTTGCTGGTCGCTTCTTTCCTTGGGTGTCTATTGAAGCTCGTCCGGACCTGGCTGAAGTGCCGTCAAGTGCTTGCAGGCCTCGACCGGCTGCCTCTTCGCAAGGCTTTCTGTCGAATCAACAACCTCTCCTGGCATTCTTTTTGGAATCCGGGCGGAAGCACCTTGCGGGAAACGTACAAGGTGATGCAGCGCGCGTTGGAGAATTTGAATCACTTGCTTGTGCTTGTCGAGGACTGGGAAACCCCCATGTCAGAAGGCGCGCGCCGGACGGCCCGCGAGCAAATCCGGAAGACCCTCGAGGCAAGGCATTTAATGATGGGCACCTACGGAAGAATTATGGCCGAGCACAAAGGAAAATCGGATATGCCGGATTTTGCTGATACCGGCCCGCCTTCTATTCGTGATCGCTGGAACGCCACCCTAGAAACTGCCTTATTCGTGTTCTTGTGGCCCCTGAAAGCAAAGCGAGCATTTTGCCTGAACGATTTCAAACAGGGCTGGCGCTTGATCTACTTGATGGGGCGCGTCGAAGCGCTGCAGAAAGAGATGGCCCGAACCGCGGGCGTGATGATTCGTGACGTCCTGAGACCCCTGTGGGAAGAAGACGGGGAGCTGGCGGTGTCTTCGGATAAACGCATCCAAGAATCTCCTTTGCCGCTGTATCGCGCTATGGCGGAAGAGTACGCTGCGCTGGTCTATGTAAATTTTCTGGTGAGCGTGCTCTTGCGCATCCGGACTTTGGTGCTTTGCGCCGGTGGGATGTATGTCCTCATCGTGCTGTCTCTGAATACCTATCCCTTTGAACCGCATCCTGCGCTGCAGACTTTGGCGGTGATTCTTCTGTTGGTCATGGCGGGAGCGGTCGGCTATGTTTATGCGGAAATGCACCGCGAAGTGATCTTGAGCCAGCTGACTTCCACGAAGCCCGGGGAACTGGGACTGGATTTCTGGATAAAGTTTCTTTCGGCAGGAGCCCTCCCGGTTTTCAGTTTGCTTGCGTCGCAGTTTCCGAGCATCAACCAGTTTCTTTTCTCCTGGCTCGAGCCCGCCTTGCAGGCCATGAAATAAAGAGATCTTTTTGAGCGTCGGCGTGTCTCGATTCGGAGTACAACTCCACTCTGAGCCGGTACCATTTTTTGTCAATGAACGGTGGCAGAAGGCGCCTTCGCAGGTTCTCGCTAGTTTGTTATGGAAGGGGCGTCGGCCTGGTCCCAGGCGTAACGGCGGCTTCGGCGCGTTTGCGGTGGTAGCGCGCCAGCCCCAGCCAGGTGAGATGGAGGCCGCAGTTGAAGATATAGTGCTCGGCTTGGGCGCCTGTTAGGTGTTTCTCGATTTCGGAACTGGCAGCTCTTACAAACGCGTCGCGTCCGCCGCGCTCGTCCCGCGTGGAACGGAGGATTTTCGCAGCTAGATCTGCCCAGCGCTGCATATTTTCCCGGTATTCCGCGATGTGCGTCGCGGGATCTTTCGAGTAACCGAAGTGCGTGAGAAATAGCCGCGCGGGATGGCGTGCCGCGATGGCCTCCAGCGAGGCGTACCAGATTTCGAGATCAATATCTGGCGGCGGAGCGAGCGGCACCACGAAAGGCTCGCCTGCGATGTGAAACCCCGTGGTGTCACCGACAAACGCGGTGCCGTCCGACGAATCGAAATAGGAAACGTGATGCGCAGCGTGGCCAGGCGTGTAAACAACTTCGACGTGGCGGCTCCCCAGAGAGAGCGTCTCTCCACCTTCAAGCATTCGCAAATTTCCGAACGGCACGGGCAGCGTTTCGCCAAACAGGTGCCCCAATTCGCCCGGCCAAAGCCGCTCGGCGCTGGCCAGCAGTTTCGAAGGGTTTGCCAGGTGCAGCATGCCGGCCTTGTGGACGTACACCTCGAGGTTAGGATTTTCTTTGATCAAAGCGCCCGTGGCGCCCGCATGGTCCAAATGAATATGCGTGAGCAGGATAGCGTTCAGATCCGAAACGCCAATGCCGCGTGAATCCAGCTGTTGTCGAAGCCTCGGAAGAACAGAAGCAGGCCCAGGATCAATAATCGCGCGATGCCCGTCGGATTCCAGTAACGCCGCAGCAATCGATCGCGGCCGCCCCATCCAGTTCGTATCAAGAATCGTCGTAGCAAGCATCGAGCAGTAGTGTAACGCGAGAGCGAGGTGCCGGTCAGGTTTTGCCGGCAGCTCCGTTGACGGTCAACTGCAGGGTTCGGGTATGCGTCGCGTTGCTATCGGAGGAGCCTGCCTCACTCGCAGGTGCCTGCTTCTGCTGGCATTACGCTGCCGGGGCGAGGCACAAACTTCCAGCGATGATGACCAGTGACAAAAACGAATCCCGCGGACACAAATTATTTGTTTTCATAATCCGCCCAAGCAGCAGAGGATAACGGAAATTCTGTGGGGCCGCTCAACCTGCGGGACAGGAGGACCGGCAACCGACGCGATCGCTCTATGCGGAGGATCCTTAAGTCCAAAAACTCCGTGAGAGGCAGGTTCACCACAGCAAGTGGCGGCATACCATCACCGCGTCCGGTAACTCAGGAGATACTTACTGCGGAGAAACGAACGAGGATTCCCCCGGTGAACGCCAACCCCCGCCGTTTATTCCGATTTCTGTCGAGGGAGTTTCGGGCGACTTTCACAGCCAGGCGGCCAAACGAATTCTTTTCCGCAATTTGGCACGGAAAGGAAAGACTTGCGAATAAAGGGAAATCTAGAATAGGCTAACGGCGCCGCGGCCTGTGACCTCTCGGATTTTCTCCCGGTATTTGGAAAGAGCAGGAGCAAGGTATCAGCGGCGTGGCGGCGAATGGCCGAGTTTGTGGCAGCGCCACAGACGTCGCTGCAACGGGGACAAGAGCGGCTTGGGTGCCGAATCAGACGATTTAGGGAGACGAATCATGCGCAATTGGTGTGCGGCAATAGCGGTGAGCGCCCTTCTGGCTTTGCCGGTGTGCGCCCAGCAGGCCCGGCAGAATGGCGACGACACGAGCGCGGCGGCAGCAATGGCGGAAAAGAGCCCCGCCAAAACGAATTTGGTGGACATCACGCCTGCTTCGCGAAATCTTTTCGCGCTTCCCGACTCTCCGCGCCCGAAGCCGTTTCCGGCCGGTGCCAAATCGAGCAGTGACACGCCGCCGGGAAAAATTGTTCCCAAATTCGAAATCGCGGGCATGTTCGATTACGTGAATTTTCATCCGGGCGGCGGCTTCGACTCGTTTAGCAACTACGGAGGATCGGGCTCCTTCACCTGGAACCCCTCGCGATGGATCGGGCTCACCGAAGAACTCGGCGGGTTGAGCTTCGACCGGAATGTCAACGGCACCTCGACGCACGGCGGGATTACGACATTTTTGCTCGGTCCGCGTTTGAATCTGCGCAAATTCGATTACTTCATACCCTACGCGGAATTCCTCCTGGGCGGAGCCCATGTGGGTCCTCCGATGACGGGCGCCGGCAGCCAGAGCGCCTTTGCCCTTGCGGCTGGCGGCGGCGTAGATATCGCGCTGACAGAGAACCTCGTTTGGCGCTTCGCGGAGCTCGACTACCTGATGACCAATTTCTCGGGGCCTTCCGTCGGCGGAAACGCCCGCCAGGATAATCTGCGGCTTGGAACCGGAATCGTTCTGCGCTTTGGCTTGCCGCACGAAGCACCACCTCCGGCGCCCGTGAATCACCCGCCGGTAGCCGCGTGTTCGGCGAGTCCCACTTCCGTGTTTGCCGCTTCGGGAGACACCGTCGCGATCCACGTCAACGCCAGCGATCCGGACAACGACCCGCTCACCTTCAGCTACACGGCGACCGGCGGAGTAGTGGATGGCTCCGGCCCTGACGCGCGCTGGAACTCCGCGGGCGCCACCCCGGGGAACTATACCGTGACTGCCCAAGTCAGCGATGGCAAGGGCGGGACGGCGTCGTGCGCAACGGACATCAAGGTCGAGGAGCGGCCCAATCGTCCGCCCACGGCAACTTTGTCGGTTGAGCGCAGCCCGATTCTCCCTGGGGAGCATAGCGGAATTACCTGCACCGGCAGCGATCCGGACAACGATCCGCTGACTTATAGTTATTCGGCTTCGGGTGGCCAGGTTAGCGGCACCGGCTCGAACGCGTCGTTCGATGCCACCGGTTTGCAGCCTGGAGCGTACACCGTGAAGTGCACGGTGAATGACGGACGCGGCGGCACGGCCGAGGCCTCAGGCAACATCGAAGTCAAGGAACCTCCGCAGGTGCATCAGCTGGAACTCAAGCTGGCCCTGCACAGCATCTACTTCCCGACGGCGCTGCCCACGGTCGCCAAGCCGACAGGAGGGCTGATGGCCAGCCAAGCGGTCACTCTCGACACGCTGGCAGCCGACTTCAAGCAATATTTGACCTACAAACCGGACGCTCACCTGATCCTGGGCGGCCACGCCGATATTCGCGGAGGCAAGGAGTACAACCAGCTTCTTTCCGAGCGCCGCGTGGAAAAAACCAAAAGCTATTTGATCGAAAAGGGCGTTCGTGCCGATCACATCGATACCAAGGCGTACGGTGTCGAGCAAAACATGACCGACGAGGAGGTCAAGAAGCTGCTCGAAGACGATCCGGACCTGACTCCGGCGGAAAAGCAGAAGTTCCTGAAGAACCTTCTGACCGTTCGGCTGGCCAATAACCGGCGCGTGGACGTCACCCTCAGCACCACGGGCGAACAGTCCGTGCGGCGCTTCCCGTTCAACGCCAAGGATGCTTTGACCCTGCTCAGCAGGCAAGGTGGCGAGAAGGGGACAGCAGCGAAGGCACCCGCCGCCAAGAAGCCGGCGCCCAAGCCGTAATTGGGCGAGCCGACCATCACCTGGGTGGAGTGGCGCGCTGCTCTGCGAAATACGGCGAAGAAGTGATGGCCGCTTCCTGCAGGGCGCTCCTCAGCGCCTGGAAACCATTGCCGCGCTTGCGGTTCGTTGCGCGAATCGGTGCGCCGGCCGAGTACGGAATGGAAATCGCAGCATCCCGCGCGTCCCCTTTGCCGGTGGGGGACGCCAAACATTCACAAGATAGTCCGACGCCAGGAAGAATCGCGTGCTCAGGAAGCGGGGACGAGATAGTGCTCGAAGAAGAGCTGTGTTTCGAGAGCTAGCTGGCGGCGGGCGGCGGGTTCGTGAAACATGTGATCGGAATCGAGACGGAGAAACTGAACGGTGGCGCCGGCTTCCTTCAGTTTGTCGTACAGTGCCTGAGCCTCGGCGATGGGGACCATTTCGTCGCGTGTGCCGTGGATGATGAGGAAGGGAGCGTTGGATTTCGAGACGTGGTCGACGGGCGAGGCGTCGCGCCAGATTTCGGGGTGAGCCGAGTACTCGGCGCCAAAAAAGCTCGAAAGGAATTTATCTTCATCGCTGTCCTTGGCAGCGAATTCGGTCGGGCCGCTGCTGTCCACCACGGCCTGGACTTTGCTGGAATATTTGGCGAGCGCGGAATCGGAATTGTCACGCGTATCGAGCATACCAAGGAGCGCGGCGAGTTGTGCTCCGGCGGAGTGGCCGTAGGCGCCGATGTGCTGGGGCGCGATGTTGTACTTGGCGGCGTTGGCGCGGAGCCAGCGGACGGATCGCTGCACGTCATCGAGCTGCGCAGGCCAGCGATTCACGTTGTCGTGAAAAAGGCGGTAGTCCACCGCGACCACGACAAAACCGGAACGCGCTAGGAATTGGGCGAGCGGGCGCATGGTGGATTTGTCGAAGCTGGTCCAGCCGCCGCCGTGAATGAGCATGACGGCCGGGCGGGGATGATCGCGGTTGCCGGATGGCTCGAAAATGTCGAGGAGCAGCGTTTCGCCATTGGCGGCGGCGTAGGCGATGTTTTCGTGGACGGTGCCGGCCGTGGATTGCGGCTGCGTGGCAGATGCGGTTGGAGAGGTAAGCGCCGGAGCGGTTTGCGGGGTGCCGAGCGGAAGGCCCAAGGCCGCGAGTGCGGGTAAGGCAAGAACGGGGAAGGCTAGAGCGAAGATAAGCTTTCGCATAAACAAATTATAGCTCGGAGGGCGAGGAAAAATGCAAGGGCGAGAATTCTGCGCGGCCTTGGCCGGAAAGAGAATTGCGCCAGAATTCAGTGCACCTGCCCTGCGCGCCAGTAGAAAAGATCGCAGCGCCCGCTGAATCATTTCTTACCGGGCGCATCGCCTGTCATCCATCTCTAGCCACTTATTACGAGAGTTCCGCTACACCACAACGCCGCGGTTGGCTTCCCTTGCCATGCGCATCGGTCACTACGAACCTGCTCTTTTCAACCCACAGCACTCCTGCTAGGCTTACCCCCAACGCGGCGGCCCTTTTTTCCGCCTTGCACGCTATGAGTGAATCGCCGACTTGCCAGAAAGCGAACGAACTTTTCCCCGAACTGCTCGATGGGCTGCGGCTACTCGAGGGCCGGTTCCCCGCGAATGAGATTGCCGCTCGTGTAGTGCGCGCCGCGATGGGCCAGCCCGGTGTTGTCGGCGCGAGGCTTTGGCGCGCTGACCGCGGCGAAGCGGAAGTCTGGGCCGAAGCGGGAACTCTGCCCGCGTCGACTCCCGCGGGTATAAAACCGGGATTGCCCAGCGACAGCAGCAAAGATCCCGCGATTTGGGCGGGCGCGCTGGGGAGCGACGATTTTCGCGTTCGCGTTCTGGAGGTTCGCGGCGCTGGGCCGCTCGAGGATCGCGTCCGTAGCCAGATGGATTTGCTCGCGCGTTTTTCCGCCGTGGTGCTGGCGCTGGCGGAGCGCCGCGGCGCGATGAAAGAGCTTTCCAGCATCATCGAAGCCACCAAGAAGCTGAACTCCACGCTGGATCTCGGCGAGCTGATCCACATCATTTTGCAGATCGCCACGCGCCAGACGGGTGCGGAGCGCGGCACGGTTTTTCTCGTGGACCGCGAGCGCCATGAAATCTGGTCGCTTGTGGGGCTAGGGCTGGAACAGCAAGTCATCCGGCTGCCGGCGGACCGCGGCATCGTTGGATGGGTGGCACGCGAGGGCTCCGCGGTGCGGCTGGAAAATGCTTACGATGATCCGCGCTTCGAGCCGGATATCGACCGTAGGCTGGGATTTAAAACGAAGCAGTTGCTCTGCTTGCCCATTCGGAATGAAGCAGGGGACATCATCGGCGTCTTGCAATTGCTGAACAAGGCGGAAGGATTCACGGACGAGGATGAAGCTTTTCTCGATGCGCTTTCAGCGCATGTGGCGCTGGCCCTGGAAAAAGCGCAGCTGCACCGCGAACGCGTCGAAAAAGAAAAAATGGAGCGCGACCTGGCGCTGGCGAGGGAGATTCAAGCCGGGTTTCTGCCGGATGCGCCGCCCGCTTTTCCGGGAATCGAAATTGCCGTGTCGCACCGCGCTTCGCAAATGGTTGGCGGCGACTATTACGATTTTCTTCCCGTGCAGGTGGACGGGGGAGAGGCGCTCCTGCTCGTTGTGGCGGATGTGGAAGGCAAGGGCGCGGCGTCGGCGTTGGTGATGGCCAACGTGCAAGCAACGCTGCATGCGCTGGCGGATCACGTCGAGCCGCTTGAAAAGTTGCCGGCTACCATCAATCACAAACTTTTGATGGGGGCGCGCGTTTCGATGGCACTGGGGCGGGCTACAAAATATTTGAGCATGTTCCTCGCACTGGTGGAAAGCGGAGGACGGAACCTGCGTTATGTGAACGCGGGGCACGTGCCGCCGGCGGTGATTCGAGCGGATGGACGCGTCGAGTGGCTCGACATTGGCGGGATGATTGTTGGGCTCCTGCCGGACGTGCAGTTTGAGTGCGGCGCGGTGGCGTTCGGTCCGGGCGATCTGCTGGTAGCCTGTACGGACGGAATCACCGAGGCCATGGACCCGGTTGGAACGGAATTCAGCCGCCAGCGCCTGGCAGAACTCGTCCGAGGAGTGCGCGACCGCACTCCTGAAGCAATCATCCGCGCGGTACTTCGAGAAGTCGAGACGCACTCGCGCGACGGAATGTACGAAGATGATCGCATCCTGATGGTGATGAAAGCTCTTTGAGTTAGCTTCCGCCGAAAAACCCGGTTCTAAGGAAAGGCTGGCGCGAGTCGGTTTTTTTCTGTTTGTCCGGCTCGGCGCCGGCTCAGGAGCCCGTGGACGAATAACGGCGCAGGCCGATGCGCCACGACGTGACCGCGAGCGCGAAGGTTGCGGCGGCAACAAGGGGAATGAGCGGCGCGTAGATGCGAAATTCGGTGTGGCCGAGAAGGCGCGAGGCGGGATAAAAGGTGGCGAAGCCGAACGGAATGATCCAACTGAGCAGAAACTGGATGTAGCTGGAATAGATGGAGAGCGGATAACGGCCGAAGGCCAGGAGATTCCAGAAAGGCGGGTGGATGCCGATGCGGTCCTCGAACCAGAAGGAAAACGTAGAGAGAAAGAGGAAAACGGAGATATAGATGAGGCCTCCGCAGAGCGCGAAGAAAGCAAGGAGAAGAACATCGAGGGCGTGCCATGGATAATGAAGCCGGCGCGAAGCCCAGATGACCACTACCAGACCGACGACAACCTCCTGCAAGGACTCGATGCGGAAGGCGTCAAAGACCACCTGAAACAGAGAAGAGAGCGGGCGCAGCAAGACGCGGTCAAATTTACCCTCCATGATGTAGGTGGCGCCAAATTCGTAGAGGTTGAGAGAAAAAATGTTGAAGAGACCGAACGGGATGAGCGAGAAGCCGTAAAGAAATACGACTTCTTCCATGCGCCAGTTGGACAGAGTTGGAACTCTTTTAAAAAGGACGAAGACAAATCCAAGTGAAAAGATCGTGGCGGCCATGGAAGTCGCTGCGGAGATGAAGAAATCGCCTCGATAGCTGACGCGCACTTTCGCATATTGCGCGAAGTACGAGCCCAGCAGCGTCGCGTGGCGTTTCAGATTGAGGAGGGCGTCGCGCATTTAGCCGCCGTGAATGGTGATTTTGCGGGTGGCGCGGATCCACCAGAGATGACCGAGGAAAAGTAACGCGGCCACCCAGAAATATTCGATGGCCAGGAGACGAAACGTTTCGGCGAGGGAAAGGCGGCCGAGATAAATTTGCAGCGGGGTGTAGGCGATGTGCTCGAACGGAAGCCACGAGGAAAGGATGTGGATCGGGCGCGGGAAGAAATTCAGAGGGATGAGCAGGCCGCTCAGCAGCTCGATGAGCCAGAATTTGGCGCGAATCAAGGCGAGGATGGACGTCAGCGGGATCGCGCAAGTGCCGATGATGAAATTGAGCGCGCCCATGATGAAAAAACTGCCGATGGCGGCTACCAGGAAAAGCGCGAAGTTCAGTTTCGAGGCGGGCGGCAGAACTGGAAAGAGCAGGGCGACGATGATCGCCGTTGGCGCAGTGAGAAGAATGAGGCGGAACGCGGATTCGCCCATGGCGCGCGCCAGCCACATCCACTGGACGGAGACGGGTTTGAGCAGGTCCATGGCGATTTTTCCGTCGATCACTTCGTAGGCCATTTCCTGATCAATGGTGTTCCAGTAGAAGGAACGGAGAATCCAGCCGACGCTGACGTAGGTGAGGATTTGCGAAAGCGAAAATCCCGCGATGGCGCCGGTGGCGTTGGCAAAGACTGCTCGCCAAATGAAAAAGTACACGGTGACGTTGATGAGATAGGTGATGATGCCAGTGTAGTAGCGCAAGCGAAACGCGAGAATGTTGACGAAGCCGATGCGGATGAATTCGGCGTAAATCTTCAGGCCGGCGAGCGGGGTAGGCTTGCGAACGGGAAGCGGAAATGTTTCGGCGGTCGCCATAGCGCTTCTTTTTTTACCTGTTCACCGGCAAAACGCTTTTCTCCTCGGTCTGGCACGAACTAATCTCGGCTTCGCCGGAATAGATGCGTTTAATGATTTCTTCGATGGGCTCGTCTTCGATGACGAAGTCGCGCACATCTACTGCCGCGAGAATCTGCCGGATCAGGTCGCTCGAAGAGACGCGCGCGCGGTCGAAGCGCAGACGGCAGGTCATTTCGTCGAGGCGCTCGAGTTCGAGCGCGGCTGCGCCGCTGCTGCCATTCGGCGCGAGCGCTGGGAGATTCTGCTCAAAGGCGGCGAGGCGGGCGCTTTGATCGCCGTCGCGAAGAATGAATTTGATCTGCTTGGTGCGCAGGAACCGCTCTTTTAAGCGGGAGAGCGGGCCGTCGTAGAGCACCGTGCCGCGGTCGATAATCATGATACGGCGGCAAAGTTCCTCGATGTCGTCGAGATCGTGCGTGGTGAGAAGGACGGTCGTCTTGTAGCGCTGGTTGATGGCGCGGAGGAATTGACGAATGTGATCCTTGGCGACGACGTCGAGACCAATGGTGGGCTCGTCTAGAAAAAGGATTGGCGGATTGTGCAGCAGCGCGGCGGCAAGGTCGCAGCGCATGCGTTGGCCAAGCGAGAGTTTGCGGACGGGAACGTCGAGCAGTTCGGTTAGGCCAAGGACTTGATTGAAGAGTTCCATGCGCTCTTCGAAATCGCGCTGCGAGACGTCGTAGATGCGGCGCAGGAGCTTGAAAGATTCTATGGCGGCGATGTCCCACCAGAGTTGCGTGCGCTGGCCGAACACTACGCCGATCGTTTTCACGTAGGCGGCGCGCTGGCGCCAGGGGACGAAACCGTTCGAGGACATTTCGCCCGAGGTCGGCACCAGGATGCCGGTGAGCATTTTGATGGTGGTGGATTTCCCGGCACCGTTTGGGCCGATGTAGCCGACCATTTCTCCGCGGCCGATTTCAAAATTTATGTTTTCTACGGCTTTGACGGTTTGGTATTCGCGGTGAAAAAGATTCGCCAGGCCGCCGAGCAGGCCTTCGCGCCTACGGAAACTGCGGTAGTGCTTGGAGAGGGCGTGAACCGAGATGAGGGGAGCGTCCGGCATGAATTAGTAATTTTAGCACGCGGGGGAGAAAAGACCGGCGTTGCGCCCTTTTTGTGCGCGTGATTCCGCTTAACGGCGGAGCCTAGTCGTTGTCACGGCTGTGTTAGTCAGGCTGCAAAAATCTGACGGACAAGAATGCCCCCACCAGCGCGACTTACCGGCCGCCAGGTTATTGGACGGGCTTGGACTGGGCAACGTTAGCGAAAAACTCCAGGACGCGGCGTTGGAACTCGGCGGGTTGGAAGCCGAGAGCGGCGGTGTGGAATGCGCCGGGGACCTCCCAGAGTTGTTTGGGGCCGCGCGCGGCGGCATAGATACGCTCGGTGTGGCGGCAGGGGAGTGCTTGGTCTTTTTCGTCGCAGATTAGGAGAGCGGGAAAGGCGCGCCTGGCGACGGCTTTTTCGGGAGAAACTTCGGCGACGGGGAGGCCGGTGAGTTTTTCGCCGCGATAGAGCAACATCCAGCTGAAGGGCGCGAAGAGCGTTTTGCCGAGCAGAGGGGAACGGCGTAAACCGGCGTAATCGTAGGAGGCCTCGCGGAGAGTTGCAAAGGATGATTCGGCGACGACGCCTTCGATGCGCGGTTCGATGCCGGCCGATTGCAGAGCGATGCCCGCGCCCATGGATTCGCCTAGCGCAAAGATGTGAAGCGGCGCGCCTGGGCGCGGATTTGGCGAGTGCACAGGGTTTTTCAGGTCCGCTTCGGTGGCCAGTTCCATGCTCCTCTTTCCGGACTTCAACTGCTCATCGGTGTAACGACCGACCTCGCAAAGGATGAGAGCGTCAAGGATGGCGCGGGTGTCGTTACGCTCTAGCCAGCCGTAAGTTGCGAGTTGACCTTCCGTGGCGCCGTGGGCGCGAGCGTCCATCATGACCACGCCGTAGCCGGCGCGGAGTAAGATTTCGGATGGGCCGATGACGCCGACGCGGTTGTCGGCGACTCCATGGAAGAGAAGAACCCAGGATCCATTGGGGTGCGCGGGGCGTACGATCCAGCCGCGAAGCAGGATGCCGTCGGGAGCGCGCACGGTGAAGTCCTCGCGATGGCCGCCGGAGTGAGCGAAGGAGGCGTCGGCCTCGCGGATTAGGTCGAGGGTAAGCTCGCGGCGAACGGGGTGGAGGAAGCCGGGTGCGACTAGCCAGCCTGCAACCCCGGCGAGGATTGGTGGTAAGAGGAGAAGGATCAGCAGGATACGGAGGATCCGGCGGCGTAACGTCGTTGCCATAGTCGTTATTTAATATACGAGAAAACGAAGGGGTTGGTTCGAGAGCAGGCGCGGAAAAGTGTCAGGAATGCTCCCCGTCTACTTTGTTACAAATCCTTTAGAATCAATGTCTACGAAAGCGTCCGCCAATAACTGCTTGCCTGGGTATTACAACACAAACGAGTGAAAAACATAGCGGAGGGAGGGAGGCCTCCCTCTCGACACCCGTTCAAACAATGCCAGGACGGCGCCTGCCTACGTTGGTAGCCTGCTCGAAGGCATATCCCAGCTGCAGCACGCCCCAGTCGTCGTGGTGCCGCCCGACAATCTGAATCCCGATCGGCAACCCACTCTGCGAAAACGCGCAGGGCACGGACATCGCCGGATTCCCTACCGTGGAAATGTAGTAAGCCGATTTCATCCACGCGATGTAGTTTTCCATCTTGGTCCCCGCGATTTCCGTCGGGTAATGCACGTTCACATCAAAAGGCAGCACTTGATTCACGGGCAGAACGAAAAATTCGTACTTGCTCATGAACGCGGCCATGCGCTGAAACAGCGCCGTGCGCTTGGCCTCCACTTGCGCTAGATACGGCCCCGTAAGCTTGCGTGCTTCTTGGACGTGCCAGTGAATGTATTCGTTCAGCTGATCGCCGTGCGTCGCAATCAGGTCACCGAAGGCTAGTTCCGTTGACCAGTGCCGCCAGGCCACGAAGCATTCATTTGCGTCACTGAAATCCGGCTCCGCTTCCTCCACAATGCATCCCAGCGACTCGAACACTTTGCCCTGCGCCGCGACCGCGCTCTTCACCTCCGGATCGCACGGCAGCCCCAGATCCTTGAACATCGCCACGCGCACGCCCTTGAAACTGCGCTCCAGCGGCCGCCGAAACTGCTCCCCGGATTGCTCGATGGAAATCGGCGAATGGTGATCGTATCCGGCGAGCACGCTCAGGAAAAACGCGCAGTCCGTAACATTGCGCGCGACAGGTCCCGGCACGGAAAGCGTGAACCAGCCCAGGTGTGTAGGTACATTAGGCACGCGCCCAGGCGACGTCCGGATACCCACGACATTGCAAAAGTTTGGCGGATTGCGCAGCGAGCCGCCCATGTCGCTGCCATCCGCAAGCGGAACCATGCCGCAAGCCAAGGCCACCACGCCGCCACCGGTGCTGCCCCCGCACGTCTTGGTCAAGTTGTAGGGATTGCGCGTCGCGCCAAACACAGGATTGAAGGTTTGCGACCCCAGGCCAAACTCCGGCACATTCGTCTTGCCGATCACGATCGCGCCTGCCGCCTTCTCGCGCTGCACCACGCGGCAATCAAAATCCGGCACAAAATCGCGATGCAGCGGCGAGCCGTACGTGGTGCGAATGCCAGCCGTCTCGTGCAAATCTTTCACGCCAACCGGCATTCCATGCAGCGGCCCCAACAATTTCCCCTTGGCCAGCGATTCGTCCGCCGCAGCCGCTTCCGCCATCAACTGCTCTTCCCCAACCAGCGTAACGATCGCGTTGACCTTGGAATTCACGCGACTGATCTGCTGCAGGTGCGTCTGCATCACCTCGCGCGCAGAAAGCTTCTTCTCGCGGATCAAATTGGCCATATCCACCGCGCGCAGAAAACAGATATCCGCCGGCGGGTCTGGCGCGCTTGCCGAACGTGATTTTGCTTCGATTGGATTGGCTGAAAAAAGAGGTGTCATCGTCGCCGTTACGGCGGCATTGGCTCCCAACTTCAGTGCTTCACGACGGCTCATCGTGCTTTTCATTGCTTTCCTCGCGGCGCTGCCGAGGAACCATATCACTATCTGGGCGATGTCTTATGGCGCGGTCCGGAATCACCCATCATTATGGCGGTCATCGGCCCGCAACGCTACTGGGGAAACACAGGCACTCGGCTAGCGCCACGGCCTTTTCGGCCGGCACGGCGTCATGCAGTTTGCCGCTGGCGTTGGGAATGTGCGGGAGTTGGATGAGCGTTCGCAGGCGTGGAGGCCGTGGCGGGCATATGCGGCGATGTATTTGTGGAATGTGGGAGAGCTGACGCATGTGGAGCGAGCAAGGAAGCGCGTGGCGATCGCCGCTAAGAACGTGGACGTGCAAAAGCGAGATGTGGGCAGGAGAAGAGAGATTGCTCTTTAGGGTTGGTAGCGTTCCGTGAGGAATGTAACGCTGGTCATACCGGAGTCACGAATCCGGTCGAGCACGGCTTTGATGTCGGCATATTTTGCACGGGCGTCGGCGTTGATGTAGAGGTTCTTTTCGGAGCCATTACGCAGAGCCACGCGGATGGCGTCTGGCAGGGCTTTTTGGGAAATTTTGATGTTGCGAAAGTAGAGCATCCCGTCGCGGGTGATGATAAGGGTCATTGCGTCCTCGCGGAGCGCGGCCGGTTTTAGGGTGGCATGCACGGTTATTGGCAGGTCTGCAGCCAGTGAGCGCATTGGACTGTGGGCCGGTAGCAGCAATCCCATCTGCAAGAACAGCAGGGCGAACATGATGCTGGCGAAGGCCGAGACATCGATGGCGCTGCGCCAAGGAGAGCGGCGCTTCGCTGCGCTGGGACGCCATTGGGGAGTCGTGAAGCGCATGTGCGGCCGGGAGCTCTCCTCTATTGGACACCGGAGAGGAGCAAAGCGGCTAGAGATAAGACCAAAGCGCAACGGTAGGTTTTCTAAAAACCGGGCCGGAACCCAGCAGGACAGTCTTGCCGAAATGGGGCGCAATATATGGCCCTACGAAGGGAAGAGGTTAGGAGCGGAAGAGGACGGATTCGCGTTGGAACATTTTTATCGCGATGAAGAGCGCGACGGCGGCGTAGACGCACGTGGACGAGAAGATGATGGCGATTAGATTCCAGTGATAGGTACCGGCGACAAGCTCTTTGCAGAGAAGGCTGGTGCTGAGAATCGGGATGAGGGACAGCTTGGGAGTCAGCTCAACACCGGGGAGCATGGATGCGATAGCGGGGATGATGACGATAAAGGTCATCGGTGTCAGATAGCTCTGGGCCTCTTTATAGGTTTTGGCAAAGAGGGCGATGGTCATGAGGACGGAGGAGAAAAGAACGGCGATTGGAAGAGCCATGATGAAGACGGAAATAACTGTTTTGGGACCAAGATGAAGAAGGAAGCCGGCGGCTGCAGCGCGCCCACCCGCCGTTTGTCCGGTGTAGTGACTCAAAACCGAGAACGAGACGCCCATGGACAGGACAGAAAGAGCGGCGGTGCCAAGAGCGGCCGTCAAGATCAAAAAGAACTTACCTAGAACAAGATGGGTGCGAGAGATGGGGCTGGAAAGAATGGTCTCCATGGTGCCGCGCTCTTTTTCACCTGCGGTCAGGTCCATGGCGGGGTACATCGCGCCGGTCATGCAGAGAAGTATGACCATATAGCCGATGATGCCGCCGAACGCGGCGCCGCTGACTTTTTCGGGCGGGGCGACGTTTTCACGCTTCAATTCGAAAGGCTTCAGCACGCCGACTGGCAGGTTTTTCGCCGCGAGACGGTCTTTGACTACTGTGTCGCTGTAGTCCTTCAAGTACTTTTCGACTTTGTCAGTGGCAAATTCGGACTTCAGTTCGCCTTCGTAGTCATAGATGTTGACGGTATCTTGTTTTTGTTGAGCGACGTCGGCCTGAAAACCAGGGGGGATCTCGACGGCGGCGCGAATTTCCTTGTTGATGATCTGATCTTTCCAGTCGGGTGTTTCGGGAACAATTTCGATTTTCTCGAGTTTCTTTAGGCCTCGAACAACGTCAGGAGAATCTTGGCCGCCGCGGAGCATGACTTTGGGGACCTCTTCCTTGGCTTTGCCGACGAGCATGACAGCCAGGGAACCAAAGCCGACGCTGAGAACGGGGAAGAGCAAAAGAGGCACGAGAATTGTGGAGATGACGGTGCGCCGGTCGCGAATGGCTTCGGTGAGTTCTTTGCGATAGACGATGCCGACGTTGCGCAGGGACATATCAGTTTTTCTCCTCGGCGACGTAGTGGGGTGTGACGACTTTGACGAAGATTTCCTCGAGTTCGTGTTCGGCGTATTTGTCGCGGAGCTGGGCGAGGGTGCCTTCGACGAGGAGTTTGCCGGATTGGATGATGCCGATGGTGTCGCAAAGCTTCTCGACTTCGCTCATGATGTGGGTGGAGAAGATAACGGTCTTGCCGTTGTTGCGGCATTCGCGGATGAAGGACGTGATGGTGCGGGCGGTCATGATGTCGAGGCCGTTGGTGGGCTCATCGAAGATCATGACGGGGGGATCGTGGACGAGAGTGCGGGCGATGGAGGTTTTCTGCATCATGCCGGTGGAGAGTTTGTCGCAGCGGCGGTCGCGGAAACCGTTCATATCGAGACGATCGAAGATGATGTCGATGCGTTTTTTGAGAGTTGCTTCGTCGAGGCCGTTGAGGCGGCCGAAATATTCGACAAATTCTTGAGCGGTGAGGCGGCGATAGAGGGCGGTGGCGGTGGAAAGGAAGCCGACGTTGGCGCGGACTTTTTCGGGGTGCTCGACGACGTCATAGCCGCAGACGGTGGCGGTGCCGTCGGTGGGCTCGAGAATGGTGGCTAGCATGCGGAGCGTGGTGGTTTTGCCGGCGCCGTTGGCGCCTAGCAGGCCGTAGATTTTGCCGGGTTGGCACTGAAAGCTGACGTTATCGACGGCGCGGATTTCACCGCGCTTCTTGTCCTGGAAGCGCTTGGACAAGCCACGAGCATCAATCATGGACGGACCCCTCGCCTGCGGCGATCAAAAGACAGTGCAGTAAGGCTTCTGAGTCTACTACGGACGGGGAAGGGAGAAAATTTCGCTCTCGCGTAAAGCCTGTGGGAGAAGCGATTAGTGACTTGAGACTGGAGCAAAGTACGGCGACCGATTGGGTTGCGATGGCGAGAGGTATAAGACCGTCACAGGGGAGTCTAGCGGGCCTGGCACGCATCCTGCGGGGTGCGAGGGGCATCTGTATTGAATTGGAGATGAGGCACTTGTTTGGAACCAAGATGGAGAAAGCGGCTTGGCTATTGTTAGAATGAGACACTTCGGGGCACTCCAGACGTAGGGCCGCAAGCCACGGACAAGATTGAAGAAGGCAATGCGGCGCTAGCGCTTGTGTGTGTTTCTGGGTGCCTGGTCGGGAACTGTTTGGAATAGGAGAACATGGATCGCAGGCTGCGAAACCGGATTGTGATTTTGCTGCTGCTGGCCGGCGCAGCTGCGCCGCTTTTGGTTTGGCTGAGTGGGAGGAAGCCGGCGGCGAAAATCTCTGCAATGACGCCTACGCGGGAAAACCTGGTGTCGTCGATCAGCAGCAACGGGAAAGTGGAGCCGATTTCTCCGTATGTGACGAGGGCTATGCTGGATACCTTTGTCGAAAAGATTTACGTAACCGAGGGGCAGACGGTCAAGAAGGGACAACTCTTGCTGGAGCTGAACGTTAAGGAAGTGGCGGCGCAACTGGCGGATGCGCGCTCAAAACTCTTGCGGGCGCAGGACGATTTGCGGGCGGCGAGAGCGGGTGGTAAGGCCGATGAAGCTGCCAAGGTAGCAGGCGATTTGTCGAAAGCCGAGGGGGAGCGCGATCGTTTGCAACGGAATCATGATTCGCTGGCGAGGCTGGCGGTGGGACAAGCGGCGACGAAAGAGGACCTTGCCGTAAACGATCAGGCGCTGGCCAACGCGAAAGCCGAAGTTACGAGATTGCTGGCGGTGAAGCAGGAGTTTGACCGGCAGGCTAGGCTGGGTGCAGAGCGCGGAGAGTTGCAAGTGCAGCAGACTTTGAGCGAGATGGCGGCGCTCGAAGACAAAGTGAACAACGGCAGAATTGCGGCGCCGGCGGATGGGACGCTGTATTCGCTGCCGGTGAGGGCGGGCGACTACGTGAAATTGGGTGATTTGCTGGCGGAGCTGGCGGATTTGCATAAGGTGCGGGTAAGGGCGTTTATTGACGAGCCGGATCTTGGCGGACTGGAAGCGAACGAGCCGGTGATTATCACCTGGGATGCCTTGCCGAACAGGAGTTGGATGGGGAAAACGGAGATTATTCCCAAGCAAGTGGTTCCGCATGGAACGCGGAGTGTGGGAGAGCTTTTGTGCGCGGTAAGTAATGACAAGCTGGAGCTTCTGCCGAACATTAACGTGAATGTGCGCATCAATTCGAAGGAGCGCTTGAATGTGCTGGCGGTGCCGCGAGGCGCGGTGGCGTCGGAGGGCGCGCACCGGTATGTGTTTGTGGTGAAGAAAAACGAACTGGGCGTTGGCAAATCGCGGCTGGAGAAGCGCGAGATTCTAGTGGGAATCGCGGACGCCACAAGCTACGAGGTCATGGGCGGATTGCAGGAAGGGGAAATGGTCGCGCTGCCGGGAGATACGGATTTGCATGACGGGATGGCCGTCCAGGTTGTGAATACGAATGCGGCGTAGATGGGGGATGGGTATACGCAGGCAGGCAAAATATTGGGTGATGCTGCCCGTGTTGCTGGCGGGAACGGCAAGTATTTCGGCGACGGTCAAGCAGGGCGAGGCGTTCGAAGCCGGGCGACGGGCTTATGAGAACGGCGATTACGCGAAGGCCGTGCTGGAGTTGCAGGCGGCGGCGGCGAAGGAGCCGCAGAACGGCGACATACAGTTGCTGCTGACAAAGTCCTATTTGGAATTGCAGGAACGGGATGCGGCCATCACCAGCGCTGAAAAAGCGGTGGCCATCGATCCCCAGAGTTCGGTGTTTCACGAATGGCTTGGGAGGGCTTACGGCGAGAAGGCGGATCACGCCTCGATGTTTACGGCTCCCGGGCTAGCGAGGAAGACGCACCGGGAATTTGAGATTGCTGTGCGGCTCGATGAAAAGAATTTTGCGGCGCGGCAGGCGCTGATCGAATTTGATTGTGCCGCTCCTGGCCTGGTGGGAGGCGGGGAGGAGAAAGCCAAGCCGGAAATCGAGAAGCTGCAGTCCATGGATGAGGCGGAATGGCATTACGCGCTGGGGAATTGCCGGCGGCAGAAAAAGGATTTCGCGGATGCCGATGCGGAGTTCAAGCTGGCGCTGGAAAGTCATCCGAAGTCAGCGGAACTCATTTTCGACATTGGCGACTACGCGGTGAGGCGCGGCCAGGCGGAGCGATTGATGGAGATCGCCGATCTTGCGACTAAGGTGGACGCAGCGGACCCGCGTGGCATGTTTTACCGGGCCGTGGGTTTGATTCTGAAGAACGAAAAGCAGGAAGAAGCCGAGCGGTTGTTGCGGGAATACTTGCAGAAGGCGCCAAAGCGTACTGGTTATCCGCGATACGCAGTGGCGCACGAGTGGCTGGGCCGCTTGCATGAGAACAAGGGTGAGAAGGAATCGGCGCTAAAGGAATATCAGACGGCGCTGCAGCTGGATCCGAAAAACAAAAGCGCACGCGAGTCGCTCAAGCGGGTCGAGAAAAATTGAAGAAGAGCAGGGAAACGCGCTGTTCCCGTTTTCTGCGGCCTGGCGTCGACGAGTAAACCTTCATGATGGATTTGAAAGAAACGCTGTCGGTATCGATTGACGCGCTGCGGGCCAACAAGTTGCGCGCGATGCTGACCTCGCTGGGCGTGATTATTGGAAGCGCGTCGATCGTGCTGGTGGTTACGGTGGCGCTGACGAGCCGGAAATTTGTCATTTCACAAATTGAAGCAGTGGGGTCGAACCTGGTGTGGGTGGAGCTGGTGAGAAGTTCGGAGAAGGCTCAGCCGCTGAGTTACGAAATGACCATGGAGGATCTGCGGGCGGTGAAGGACACCATCCCCGAGGTTACGCAAGTGTCCGGAATAAGCGACCTGCAATTATCCGTCGTGGCCCAGGGCGTGGTGCGGCCCGTTACGTTGATCGGTGTGACGCCCGGGTACCGGGAGATGCGCCGGCTGCTCATCTTGCGCGGGCGTTATCTCGATTCCGTGGACATGGAAATGCGGAGCAAGATGTGCGTGATCACGCCGCAGCTTGCGAAGAGGCTTTTCGGACAAGACAATCCGGTGGGGCGCGATTTACACGTGGGTGAGCTCATCTTCACGATCATCGGGGTTTTCAAGGAGCGCGTGGAAACGTTCGGGCTCTCCGACATTCAGGCGGAATCTGTTCTGATTCCATTCGGATTGATCAAGTACTACACGGGCGTGAATACATTGAAAGTACTGGATGTGCAGGCGGCCACGCCAGAGGACGTGCCGAGCGTGGAGCGGCAAGTGACGCGGTTGCTGCACAGCCGGCACCCGAGCGCGGCCGAGTATAACGTGCAGACGCTGACGGCGATTCTGAAAGCGGCGAGGGATATTTCGCTGGCGTTGACGATTGTGTTGATCGTGATTGCGTTCATCGCGCTGCTCATCAGCGGGGTAGGGATTATGAACATCATGCTTGTGACAGTGACGGAGCGGACGCGGGAGATCGGGATTCGAAAGGCTATCGGGGCGGCGCGCAAGGAGATCATGTATCAGTTTTTGACGGAAGCGTTTTTGATCAGCGGCGGCGGAGCGGTCGTGGGGATTTTGATCGGTTTGCTGGTGCCGGTGATCACTCAGCTTTTCTTGCCGGGAAACTTGCGCGTGCCGGTGTCGACCATGAGCGTGGTGCTGGCGTTTGTGGTGTCGTGTTCGACGGGACTTTTCTTTGGATATTTGCCGGCGAACCAGGCGGCTAAGCTGCAGCCGATTGAGTCGTTGCGGTATGAATAAGGCGGGCTTAAGTCGTGTCCGGCTCATTTCGTGCGAGGGCCTGGGCCGGCCGAGCGGCCGAACTGCCCCGCCCCTGCAGAGTTTTATGACACCAGTGAAATTTGGGATTTTTTTCGGGACACATTTGAGGAACGAGGCGAGTTTGGGGCGAGGGCGGGCATCGGACCAAGGAGCGGGAGAATGCTGAAAAGTATGAGGTTGGTGCGTGGCGCGACGCGGGCCTTGCCGTGGGCAGCGTTGCTCTGGGGTGCGACGGCGAGTGCCCAGACCGCGGCTGTGCTCGAAGCACCGCGCGAACAGGTTGTGGCGCAACCTGCGGGAAGGGTCGCAGGAGAACAACCGGGAGCGCCTGTGGCGCTGACGCTGAAGAGGGCGATCGAGATGGCGCTTAGGAACAGCAAGGACATTCAAGTCGCGAAATTGCAGGCCAGCCTTGCGACGCACGCATCGCAGGTCAGCAAAGCGGAGTTTTTGCCGAGTGTATACGCCGGGTCGGGCGCGGGGTACACCTACGGGATTCCGGAGACACCCGGAGGGCGTGCCCCGTCCCTCTTCAGCCTTACGTACACAGAGCAGGTTTTTAACGAACCGCTGCGGGGCCAGGGAAAAGAGCTGGAGGAGCAGGCCCGGTCGCAGAAGATTGTGCTGGAGGATGTGAAGAACAGCGTAATCGCGCGGACGGCGATGGCTTATTTGGAGCTGGCCAAGGTTCGGCATTCGCTGGAACTTTTGCGGGGGGAGCAGGGGAGCGCGGATAAGATCTTGCAGGTGACCGCGGAACGACAGGGAGAAGGATACGAATTGCCGGTGGAAGTGACCAAGGCGCAGCTGATGAAAGCGCAAGTGACGCATAGGATTCTGCAGCTCGAGGGGCGCCGAGACGAGCTGGAAGTTTTCTTGAGAGGGCAGATTGGGCTGGGGCCAGAGCAGGTCATAGAGGTCACGCCGGAGGAATTGCCCGGCGAAGCGGAACAGGAAGGCGCAAATCTTGTGGCCATGGCGATGCAGAACAACGCGGGGCTCTTGCTGGCCCAGTCCGAAGTGCGGGCCAAAGAGTTCCGGTTGAAGGGCGAGAAGCGGGGATATTTTCCGACGCTGGAGGCGGTCAGCACCTATAGTTTGTTGGCGAACTTCAACAATTACAGCGAGTTTTACAAGAAGTTCCAGAGGAACAATTTTAACGCGGGCGTACAGGTGCAAGTGCCGCTGTTCAGCGCAAGAACGAGGGAGGCTATCGGACTGGCGCAGATCAATCTGGAGACGTCGCAGGCGACATTAGCGAGCAAGAAGACGCAAGTGAGCGCCGAGGTGCGGCAGAAAACGCTGCATTTGCGGGAGCGGGATGCGGCGAAGGAAGTGGCGCGGCTGGAACTGCAGCTGGCGCAGCAAAATATCGGAGTGCTCGAGACACAGTACAACGAAGGGAAAGTGAATCTGCGCGAAGTGGAGAAAGCGCGGCTGGAAGAGAATGACAAATGGATGGCTTTTCTGGATGCGAATTTCGAGCGGCAGCAAGCGCAGCTCGATTTGCTGAAGACGGCGGGGCAGTTGGACAAGGTATGGCAGTGAAAAGGCGAGTGGCAGGTAGTGAGCAGTCAGTAGAGAATGCTGGCTTGTGATTGGTGACTGTGCACCTCGAACAGAAGAGTTTGGAAGCGTTTCTAGAGGCCGTCCAAAAGCTGGATGCCGGATTTAGGGGATTGCCTGCGTTTCGATCGAGTGCGCCGGGCAGCGAGCGGATGGCCGAAGCGTTGGCGGCGACTGCCGAGCGGTTGCACGACAATTATCCCTACTTTCACCCCTTGTATGCGGGGCAAATGCTTAAGCCGCCGCATCCTGTGGCGCGCCTGGCTTATGCGCTGGCCATGTGGATCAATCCCAACAATCACGCGCTCGACGGTGGGCGCGCGAGTTCCGCGATGGAGAAGGAAGCGGTTGCGGAAATTGCCGCGATGTTTGGCTGGAAAGAGTTTCTCGGGCACTTGTGCGGCGGCGGGACGATAGCGAATCTCGAGGCGCTGTGGGTGGCTTCGCAGATGCATCCCGGAAAGAAAATTCTGGCCAGCCAGCAGGCGCACTATACGCACAAACGGATCAGCGCGGTGTTGCAATTGCAATTTGAGTGTGTGCCCAGTGATGCGCGCGGGCGGATGGACCTGAACGCTTTGGCAAGGTGCGTGGCGGGCGGGGACGTGGGCACGGTAGTCGTAACGCTGGGCACCACGGCAACCGGGTCCGTCGATCCACTGCCGGAGATTCTCGGCTTGCGCGCGAAGCACGGTTTTCGGATTCACGCGGACGCCGCTTACGGCGGCTATTTTCGACTGGCGGGGAATTTGGGAGAGCAAGCCACGCGGAGCTTGGAGCGGATCGGGGAGGCCGACTCGATCGTCATCGATCCTCACAAGCATGGATTGCAACCGTACGGTTGCGGCTGTGTGTTGTTTCGCGATCCGTCTGCGGGCCGGTTTTACAAACACGATTCTCCGTACACCTATTTCAGTTCCGCGGAGCTGCATTTGGGCGAGATCAGTTTGGAGTGCTCCCGGCCGGGCGCCGCGGCGGCTGCGCTGTGGACGACGCAAAAGCTTTTGCCGCTGGCGCGGGGCGGGGAATTCGCGCGCGGGTTGGAACGCGGCCGGGCGGCGGCGCTGATTTTTTACGAAAGGATCGAGAAGGATGAGCGATTCGCTGCGGCCTTTCGGCCGGAGCTGGACATCGTGATCTTTGCTCCGCGTGCCAAGAGCGTAAGCGAGATGTCCACACTTTCCCGCAGGATCTTCGATGCTGCGGCGAAGCGCAATTTGCATCTCGCGGTGGCGGAGATGCCGGTAGTCTTTTGGGGCGAGAATCTGGGCGCGATCGAGCGCGATCGTGAAACTATGACTTGCTTGCGTTCCGTGCTGATGAAACCGGAACATCTCGAGTGGATCCCGCGAATCTGGGACGTGCTATCAGCGGCAACATCGGAAGTGCTGGGCGCAGAAGAAACGTCACGGGCCGCCCGCCAGGAATCTTGAAAGGCTATGTGTGGGCGCCGAGCAGCGTGTTGATGCGGCTGAGGTGTTCGGCTGGCTGCACATAGAGTGGGCCTGTTAGTGAAACGGCGAACAAGCGAACACGGTTTTTATACAGCAGATGGCCTTTCGATGCAGAAAAGGGCCAATTGGCACAAAGAATTGAGCATATGCAACCAACTCAGTTGACATCCTCCACGCCATTAATGGCGTGGATTCCTACGGCGCCATGGCAGTTTCGCATGGACGCTTCGGAGGGTTCCTGCTTCACAGATCAGCCTCACTGCGCCGCATCTCCACAGGCTTCACATTGGGCTTATCCGGCCCTGGGTCCATGTTTCAGGACGCGGAGAATTTATGACTAAACCATGAGAAACGCAAGCCTTATGTCTGCGGCCACCCCGGCCTGAAGTGTCGGGGCTTTACGGCCCATTTAATGGTAAACTGTTATCCAAACATGAGGGTAGTTCTGGGCCAGCCGCAGGCGCGGCCCCAGATGCAGTCCGGGCGCAAAACGGAAAAATCTTGCAGCTTCGAGGCTGTATTCGAAGAAACTGAGGGTGAAGAATGCCGGATGTCATGAAAACGCTGTTGATGAACCCGCCGAGTTTTGAGAATTTTGATGGCGGAGCCAGCTCGCGGTGGCCCGCGACGCGCGAGATTGAGTCGTACTGGTACCCGGTGTGGCTGTCCTACCCCGCTGGACTAATTCCCGGAAGCCGCTTGCTAGACGCTTCGCCTCACAAGGTGAATTGGCAGCAAACCATCGAGATCGCGAAGGACTACGAATTTCTGGTGTTGTACACCTCCACTGTCGGGTTCGCGAGCGACGTGAAGCTGATCCGCAAGATCAAGGAAAGCAACCCTGGACTGAAAATTGCGTTCGTCGGGCCGCATGGGCACATCAAGCCGGACGAGACGCTCATGGCGAGCGCGGACATAGATTTTGTAACGCGCGGAGAATTTGATCACTCGGTGACGGAGTACGCACACGGGAAACCAATCGAGCAGATCATGGGCGTGAGCTACCGCAAGGACGGCAAGGTGGTCCATAACGCGCCGCGGCCTCAGCTGCACACCGCGGAATTGGATGCGTTGCCGTTTGCGACTGACACTTATAAGCGTGATTTGACGATTGAAAAATACAACGTGCCGTTTTTGCTGCATCCGTTCGTGTCGTTCTATACGACGCGGGGATGCCCGGCGCTATGCACGTTCTGCATGTGGCCGCAGACGGTTTCGGGTCACGCTTGGCGGACAAGATCTGTGGACAACGTCGTCCAGGAAGTGAAAAACACGCTCGAGTATTTCCCGCAGATGAAAGAGATTTTCTTCGACGACGATACCTTCAATATTCGAAAAGACCGAGCCATCGAGCTGAGCCAAAAATTCAAGCCGCTGAAATTCCAGTGGTCTTGCACGGCGCGGTGCCATAGCAAGTATGAAGAGTTGAAAGCCATGGCGGAGGGCGGCGCGCGGCTATTCATCGTGGGATTCGAATCTGGCGATCCGCAGATTTTGAAAAACATCAAAAAAGGCGCGACCGTAGAGATGGCGCGCGAGTTCATGAAAAACTGCAAAAAGGTGGGAATCAAGGTGCACGGCGATTTTATTATCGGATTGCCGGGCGAGACGAAAGAGACCATCAACAAGACGATTGATTTCGCCAAGGAACTGGATTGCGAGACCATACAAGTTTCGCTGGCCCATGCCATGCCTGGGACCGAGCTGTATGATTCGATGGCCAAGGAAGGCTTCCTGAAGGTGGAAGCGCTCGCGGATTCCGGCGGACACCAACTGCCGCACATCGAGTATCCGCATCTTTCGAAAGCCGAGATGATGGACGGCGTGAACCGTTTTTATGATGAGTACTACTTCCGGCCGCGTGTGGCGTGGCGCATCGTGAAGGAAGCCTTGTGGGACGGGCACGAGCGCAAGCGGCTCTATGAGGAAGCTACGAGCTTTCTGAAGCTACGCGCCGAGCGTTTGAAGTGGGTACGGCAGGGCGGCGACGCGCCGAAGCCCATGATTTCCGTGCCGGAGACGCCTTCGGCGTCCGGAAACGACTAAAACTTTAGACAAAATGGCAACAGAGGGCAGGCTGCGCATAAAGACTCTGGTTATGGTGTGCGTGATGGTGGTTTGCGCCAACGCCGGTGACTTGATGCTGAAACGCGCCATGCTGCGCATTGGCAGGGTAGAGCTGTCTGCGGCGGGGCTTCAGCACGCGTTTAGGATGACGGTAACCAGCGGAACGTTATGGGTCGGCATATTTTTTCTTTGCGGATTCATGCTCAGCTACATGACGGTTTTGAGCTGGGCGGACTACAGTTACGTGATGCCTGCGGGGGCGTTTGGCTACGCCTTACTCACCTTTTTTGCGGTGGTGTTTCTGCACGAAGCGGTTTCGCCTCGGCGGTGGGTTGGAGTGGCTTTGATTTGCGTGGGGGTGCTGCTCGTTGGGCAAACGAAGCCGCGCACAACCGCGGTGACCCGAGAGGCGCTGGCATGATGCATGTCGTCGTGTTCCTCTCCTTCCTCATACTGGGGAGCACTGGCGGTGAGATTGCCATCACGCGCGGGATGAAGGTGACGGGCGAACCGGAACGCTTGCGGCCTAAGGAGCTTTTGCGATTTCTCGGCAGAGCTTTAGGCAACGGCTGGTTTTGGGCAGGCGTGCCGTTGATGGCGCTGTCGTTTTATGCGCTGCTGCTGCTGCTCTCGTGGGAGCCGATCAGCTTTGTGATTCCCGCGTCGGCTTTGAGCTACGTGGTCGGAACGTTTGGGGCGAAATATATTTTGCGTGAAGAGGTGAGCGCTGCGCGCTGGACGGGTGTCGTGCTGGTGTGCGCGGGCGTAGCGCTGGTTGCGTTGGGATAAGGGATGTATCCTGCCAGGGTGCGGTTCTGCGAGACGAGCCGCCGGGAAAGCGTTGGCTGAGGCGCCGGGTGATTTCGCCGGCGGGCGAAAGGTGCTTGAATTTGTGCGGGATAGCCGGCTTTACACATAAAAACTGGGCGCCTGAACCTGAGCGCATTGAACGCGCCACTGCCACTCTGGCACATCGCGGGCCTGACCAGAGCGGAGTGTTTCGCTCCAGCGTTGTTTCGATGGGCGCGACACGCCTGAAAATCATTGATCTCCAGGGCGGAGACCAGCCCATCGTTAGCGATGATGGCGACACCGCGCTTGTCTTCAACGGGGAAATTTACAATCATCTCGAGGTGCGCGGCGAGCTCCTGAAGCTGGGGCACCGCTTTCACTCGCATTCCGATACCGAGACCGTGCTGCACGCATTTGTCGAATGGGACACGGAATGTCTTTCGCGTTTGCGGGGCATGTTCGCGATCGCATTGTGGAGCAAATCGTCGCGCCGGCTCGTTCTGGCGCGCGACCGCATGGGTATAAAGCCGCTTTACATCGCGCGGCGCGGAGAAGATCTCTTCTTCGGTTCTGAACTTAAAACCATTTTCGTTCATCCTGAATTCGAGCGGCGCTTGAGTCTCGCGGGTCTCGATTGCTACCTCTCGCTCAACTATGTTCCTTGCCCGTGGACCCTGGTGGAGGGAATCGAGAAGCTGCCTCCGGGACAGTGGCTCGAATGGCTGGATGGAAAAGTGCGCGTCGAGTGTTATTGGAATTTGCCGGCGGGTCCGATTCGCGAATGCTCGCTCGACTCCGCTTGTGAGGAACTCGACTCGCTCTTGCAGCAATCCGTTCGCGAGCATTTACTTTCGGACGTGCCTCTCGGGCTGTGGTTGAGCGGTGGCATCGATTCTTCGACGGTCTTGCACTATGCCGCGACTGCTTCGTCGAGGCCCATAAAGACGCTCTCTGTCTCTTTTCTGGGAAGAAGTTTTGATGAAACGGTATACGTCCGGAGCGCCGCGAAGCAGTACGGCACGGATCATCAGGAATTCGATCTGCATCCCGGGACTGATCTGCGCGGCGCAATCGAGGAGTTTGCTTATTACTCCGATGAGCCCAGTTCGGATGCCGGAGCTTTGCCGGTTTGGTTCCTGTCGAAGATGAGCCGGACGGCGGTGACCGTCGCGCTGAGCGGGGAAGGCGCCGACGAACTTTTTGGCGGCTACCTGACGTATCGAGCGAATCAGCTGGCGCGACCGATGCGGCGGTTGCCGAAGTGGTCGCTTCGCGCGGGCCTTGGGCTCGCTCGGCTTTGGCCTGTGTCGGATGACAAGATCAGCCGCGAATATATGGCGAAGCGGTTCCTGGAGGGAAGTCTGATGTCTCCGGAACAGGCCCACGTTTATTGGAACGGTACTTTTTCCGGGGCCGAAGTGCGTTCTCTTTCCTCGGTTCCCCTGCCAAATTCTCTTGATAGTGTTCTTGGCGAACTGTGCAATTCACCGGCGACGCATGACGGAGTGTCTCCGTATCTTTGGTGGGACCAAAAATATTTTCTGCCAGACGACATTCTGAACAAAGTCGACCGCATGAGCATGGCGCATTCGCTGGAAGTGCGGCCGCCGTTTCTGGATCATCGCATCGTGGAATTTGCCGCGACTTTGCCGCCCTCTTTGAAGATCGAAGGCTCGCGTCAGAAAATAGTTCTCAAGCAATTGATGAACAGCAGGCTTCCCGAGATGATCCTGCGGCGGAAGAAGGTTGGCTTCGACATTCCGGCGCACGAATGGCTCCGCGGTCCGTTGCGCGACCTTCTGCTCGATGCCATACAAGAAGGGCTTGCGGAGAACAAGGCGCTTTTCAGGCCGGGCATGATCCAGGAGTTGGTGCGCCTGCACCTGGCGCGCCGGGTAAACATCGGCTACCACTTGTGGGGTCTGCTGCTGCTTTTCCTGTGGATGAAAAAATGGCGAATTCAGGCCGGGCCGTCTCCCTCACGGACTTCTTGGATACAGGAAAAGACGGGCATCTCTAGCTAAGCTAGCGGTCCTGCTCCTTGCGGGAGCGATTCATGTGGGTCGCATCGTTTTTCGCTCGGAGATGGCGTTTTTGGCCATCTTCTTGTTTCGCGGTTTGCCTTGGCCTTGGCTTGATTGTAGAAAGAGGAGCGTTTGCTGTATCTAACTAGGGCGGTCGTTCATCATAGTTTTCATAGGACGAAAGGACGTATTCCGGCTCTAATCACGTATACTGTATGGAGAAATAGACGGCGGAGAATGTAGTCGGGCGCTCCCAGGTAGCCTAGTCATCCCAGGTCAGGCTGGCACAGGAGAAGTGTGCCGCGCCAAGCGATCATATTGACGCAGAGGGATTTCACTAAGGAGGAACGATGAAGATTGCTGTGCTTGGAGGGGACGGCTATTGTGGATGGGCAACCGCTTTGTATCTATCGAAGCAAGGGCATTCCGTCGCCATCGTTGACAATTTTGTCCGCCGTCTGTGGGACCACGAGCTCAATGCCCAGACTCTGACTCCTATTCGTCCGCTCTCCGACCGTCTGCGCGTTTGGCAGGCGGTGAGCGGCAAGACCATCGAGTCTTTCTACGGGGATGTTTGCGACTACGAGTTTCTAGCTTCGACGCTGCGCGCGTTCGAGCCTGACGCGGTTGTGCACTTCGCCGAGCAGCGCTCCGCTCCCTACTCAATGATTGATCGCAGCCACGCCGTCTTTACACAGGTAAATAACGTGGTGGGCACTCTGAATCTGCTGTTTGCACTGCGCGAGTACCGGCCCGACTGTCACCTGGTCAAGCTCGGAACGATGGGGGAGTACGGCACGCCGAACATCGACATCGAAGAGGGTTACATCGCCATTGAGCACAACGGGCGGAAAGACATCCTGCCGTTTCCGAAGCAGCCAGGCTCCTTCTATCACCTCTCGAAAGTACACGACAGCCACAACATCATGTTCACCTGCAAGATTTGGGGGTTGCGCGCGACGGACCTCAACCAGGGTGTGGTGTATGGCACGATGACCGACGAGACGTCCATGGACGAGGCGCTCATCAACCGTTTCGACTACGACGATGTATTTGGCACGGTACTGAACCGCTTCTGCATTCAAGCAGCAATCGGACAGCCGCTGACCGTTTACGGAAAGGGTGGCCAGACGCGAGGATTTCTGGATATTCGCGACACGGTGCGCTGCATCGAGATCGCCTGTGAAAACCCGGCAGCTCGCGGAGAATGCCGAGTTTATAACCAATTCACCGAGCAGTTCTCAGTGCGTGACCTTGCGAAGATGACCGTGGCTGCGGGCAAAAAGCTCGGCCTAAACGTTGAGGTCGACCACCTGCAGGATCCGCGCGTTGAAGCCGAGGAGCATTACTACAACGCCAAACACTCGAAGCTGATCGATCTGGGTTTGAAGCCGCATCTGCTCTCCGATTCCTTGCTGGACTCGCTGATGAACATCGCAATCAAGTACCGCGACCGGGCGGACGGCTCGCTAATGTTGCCCCAAGTGAACTGGCGGGAGCCGCGCAATGACCGGCGCTTGCAGATGAGCAAGACCGCGAGGAACTCTTTGGGAGCATCGCGAGTCCAAACGGCCAGCGAGCCCGTGGAGAAAACCAAGAAGCATTCGCATCGGTAGCATTTCCATGGCCCCTTGACGCCGGCTCTCAGCGGAGAGCCGGGGTGTCATTTGAAACGCGCAACGCAAATTCCAGATTAAGAGGGAAGTCTGCTCCCTCCAGAGATCCTTCCACTTTGGCGATGAAGCGCTGAATGATGGGCTCCTTCTGGGACAGAAGATCGATGAATGCCACGCGGGTGTTTCGTCTCTCCAGCCAAACACAGCGCTCATCTGGCTGCTCGTAGCCGCAGCGAATCTCCAGCACCGCGGACTGGGGAATTCCGTACGCCCGTATCGCGAGCAGATGAGAGCCTAGGTTGGCCATCGCCGGCATCCCGGTATGATCGGGCCTGCTTAAAAAGAAATGGCCTCCGAAACGAAGCCCTGTTCCCGGGTGAAAATCTCTGCGCCACCTTTCGACTTCTTCCAGAAGGCAATACTCGAAATGCACGGCAATGAGGCGGTGGAGTGCTTTGGCCCTCGCTGTAAGTGATGCGGTCTCGCGCTGCGAGCCTTCCCACGGTTTTTCCACTACCACGTGGAGGCCCGCGTCCAGCGCCGCCTCGATCATGATGGGAATATGAGGACCGGGTAGCACCGCGAGCCACGCGATCTGTGCGTCGCTCGCGCGCATGGCTTCGGCGAGACGCGACCTATAGGCGGCGTCTCGTTCGCCCGAAGCGCGCCGTGTCTCTGGGTTGGTCTCGACGCGGCGACCCTCCGATTGCAGTATGTCCTCGATCCTTGCGGCCCAGCGTCCCCGGCCGAGGATTACGTAGGAACGTCCGTCAAGCATGACGTTTTCCTCGAACCATTTCGCAAACGAGGCGAGCGGCCTTCACCGCACTAACCACCTTGCCGGAGAAAATGTGAATTTCGCCCGGCGCGCCTTCGCGGACGTAGAGGATTCTGCGGTCGTGCTCCGGATTGTCTTCCACCACGCGGATCGTGAAACGCGAGCCGATGTAAACCGCGTCCTTTGCCGCGGGCACGCTGAGACAGCAATCCGCGCGCATGGTTTCAAAGCGCGTGAAGGACACCGCCTCGAAATCGGGCTTGTTCAATATGCCCGCGTAAGGCTCGGGAATCGGTTCGCCGGCCCTGGTTGTGGTCCAATGATTTGTATTCTTTGCTGAGCCGAACAGAGAACGCGAAGAGCTGCCATAGGGATCGAAGGCGGTGAACGGTCCATCCACGACGACCAGCGCGATGCCCTGCAATTTGGAGGGGAGTTCGATTAGCATTTTTTCCGCGACTTGGTACTTGGCGGCTTTGAAGAGTCCGCCGCCGGGGCCCAAGCCGTAAGTAGCCCACACTACAAACTCGTAGTCGGGCCGCATCTCCGGGGTAAATGGATGTTGCCGCAGGCCAATCCCTAGCGCTGTCAGGCGAGCTTCGATTAGCCCCCTCAACAGATCCGGATCATAGATGTTTTCCTCGACTTGGTAGCATCTGTCGATGAAATCGAAATTCATCCACGCTGGCCGGCATTGCCGAAGCGAGAGTCCATGCTTGCTCATCACGCGCTCGTATAAGTCCGGCGGAGTGAGAGAGTGCTCTTTGGGAATCGCGTAGAAATGAAGACTGTTTCGCACGATGGCGCCCCTGAAAGTCTGCGTAAATTCCGCGCGCGCCTCGGCTATCTCGCGGATCGTCTCTGCGCTGCGGGGATAGTGGTAGCCGGCGTGAACGCGGTACTGGTTGATCGCGGATGCTGCGCGCAGCACGCCCAGGGGGTCGAAGAGATGGACCTGGTGGCCCTCGTCGGCCAGACGGATGGCCGCCGTCGCGCCGTAAATGCCGGCCCCGGCTACAGCGATCTTCACTCCCATAGTCCTCTGCCGATTTTTCTTTCGCACCAAGAAAAACGGCTCATCAAACGGTTGAAGCGTGAAGTAGGAGCGGGCCTCGCTTGCGCGCTCACTTTTGCGGAGCAGGCGGAGCTACGGGAACCAGCAAGCCTTCGCGAATACGATAGTCAATGTCGCGCCAGCGAATGCTTTTGCGGCCGAAACTGAGCAGCCAGATCAGCAAGGCCCACGCGTCCCAAAGCGGTACGAGCGCCATCTTTCGCCAGATACGCTTTTGCTTCATCCCCCAAACACCGATTAACCAGGTCATGGCAACGCGCACGCATGTGTATCCGCCGAGATAAAACAGTGCCACTTGCGGAGTGGGATGAACCGCCACCGCGGCCACTGACCACGCTAATCCTTGCGTAAAAATTAGTCCAAGGTGTCCCCACGGGCGCATGTGGCGCATTACCGTCATCCAGCGCAGGCGCTTAAAGAAAAATTCGCGCAAGGATCGAAAATCAGCGACCGTCTCCACGGCGTACGGCAAGAGCTCCACTTCAAAACCTTGTTCAGCAACAAGACGCCCGACAAGCAGATCATCCGCAGGGCGCCTTTCAATCGCGGTGTAGCCGCCGAATCCCGCGAGATGCTTTCTGGTGGTCACAATGGTCTGTCCGAACGCAAACTTCACACCGTCCAGTTGCCGCGCCACCAAAATGCCCGGATAGAAGTCGCAAATCATACCGATAGACTGAAGCTTCTGGAGCAGCGTGTGCTCTTGCGTGGACACATACAGACACGTGACGGCACCCACTTTGGAATCGCGAAGAGGCGCGACCACCGAACGAAGATAGTCCGGCCGGACGCGCACGTCGCTGTCGTTTATGACCAGAACCTCGTTTTGTGCTTCGCTCACCAGCCTGGCCAGTTTCACCACTTTGTCGTTGGGCGCGGTATGACCGGAGACGTGGACTATTCGAATGCGCCGCTGCGGAAAATCGCGTTTCAGCTTTTCGATGACTTCCAGAACGGCCTCGTCACCGTCGCCGATGGCAAAAAGCAGCTCGTAGTCGGGATAGTCCTGTTTGCAGTAACTTGCGAAGTTTTCGTAAGCCTCGGCATCTAAGCCACGGATCGGTTTTAGATTGCTGACCGGGGGCGTGTAGTCCGAAGGCTGACTCGGTTTTCTGGCTTGCCGGAAAAATCGCCACGAACTGTAAAGCGCAAGGAAGTAATATATGAAAGGAATGGCGGCCACGCCCAGGAAAACGTAAACGAGAACAGCTGTCGTCATGCAGGCCCCCGCGTGGGAAGGAGCAAGCGTGTATTTCTTGGCGGCGCCGGAACGACACGTTGGCCGGTGTTTACGATTCCACGTCCGGGGAGCGGAATGCCAGGCAACCGGTTCAGGGCGGCGATCATTCCTTTTTCAGCAGCCGGTCCTTTCAGAATATTTGCGGAGTGTACTGCTAGCTTCAAAAGGATAGCAAATAGCCGCGAATTTCACTCTGCCAAAAGCGCCCTATCGAGCTCATTTGGCGGCTTGGTTCGAATCCGGATCAGGGAGTGGGCCGGGAGGCAAAGAACAGCAGGGGAGACCAAGAGCCGCGTTTGGGAGGCCTCCGAAAATCATGTCATAATGAAGGAGGAAAATCTGTGATGGAATCTGAGCTTCTGGTGGTTTTACCAGATGCGATCGCGTAAACCGAGGAGTGCCATTCGCTTGTTTTCTGTCCAATACCACCATCGGCCGTTTATCCTCACGTCGGGCGCGCGCCTTGCATGACTTCTAGGGCCGGCCTGCACTTCAAGACATATTGCATGCTTTTGATCATGATCGTGTTCGCCCCTCTAGGAAATGTGATGCTTGGCAAGGGAATGAAAAATGTCGGCGCGGTGGTAACCTGGGCGCCTTCCGAACTGCCGCACGTGGTCTCGCGTGTTTTCATGTCCGGTTACATTTGGCTCGGCGTCGCTTCTCTGCTCACATTTTTCGTGGCCTACATGCTGATTCTTTCCTGGGCCGATTTCAGTTACGTTCAGCCCGCGTCTTCGGTCGCGCTGCTTGTCGTCGCGCTCTTGGGTTACTTCTACCTGGGCGAGAGGATTTCGCCTCTGCACTGGGCGGGCATTGTCGTCATCTGTCTCGGAGTTTTCGTCGTCGGGAACACTCCCCCGCGCACTACCGAGGTGCACTGAACATGAGGGAAGCTCTGCTTTTATTTTTTGTTGTCGTTAGCGGAACGGGCGGGGAGATTTGTGTCACGCGCGCCATGAAACACGTCGGAGAAGTAAAGGATTTTCGCCCACTTGCGGTCGCCCGCGTCATCTTGCGCGCCATGAAGTTGCCCTGGATGTGGATCGGGATTTCCATGATGGCGCTGGCTTTTTTCTCCTTACTGGCAGTGCTTTCCATCGAAAACGTGAGCTTCGTCGTCCCGGTCACCGCGCTGAACTATGCGGCCGGGGCGCTCGGTGGAAAACTTTTTCTGGGGGAACGCGTGACTCCCCGCCGCTGGGCCGGAGTGCTTATCGTTTGCATCGGCGTCACGCTCGTCTGGCTCGGCAAGCGCTGACTTTCGCAGGCCAAGTTCGTTGACCACATAGTGTGTTGGCAGACCATGACCTTCTGCGCAAAACATCCTTCCACTTGCAACAAGCATCAGTATAATCAAGGCAACGTGCCGTAATCGTGCGTGCAGGTTCTAAGCTGTGGTCATCGAACGGGGGCGCACCTTCCACGGTCTCGATGATTCCTGCGATTCGCGACGGAGTCCCGGGATTTGGCCACTGAAGTCTAATAAGCTTGCTCGAAGAGGCAGTCCGTGCTCTCAATAATTAGCTTGGCTATCCTCATTTTGGCGCTCGCTCCGTTGGCCTATTACCTTTTGTCGTTTTATTGCGTCCTGGAGTATTTCCAGGGGCTTCGCAGGCTGCCGCCTGTCAATCCTTCCTTTGTGCCTCCGGTGAGCATCGTCAAGCCCGTCCGCAACGTGGACCGTGAAGCCTATGAGAACTTCGCCAGCTTTTGCCGTTTGGATTATCCGAAGTACGAAATTGTCTTCGCCGTGGCCGATCGCGATGACCCGGTGATCCCGGTCATCCGAAAACTTCAGCAGTCTTTCCCCAAGTGCTCTATACGGCTCGTTACCGCGGTGGCGAACCTGGGTGCCAACAACAAAGTGAATAACCTTTGCCAGTTGGTTCAGGAAGCCAAGCACGAGCTTATCGTTATGAGCGATAGCGACGTGCGCGTGGAAACCGACTATCTCCGCAACGTGGTGGCGCCCTTCTCGGATCCGCGAGTGGGAGTGGTTACTGCGCTCTACCGCGGCATCTCAGGTAGGGGCCTGGTCTCCGCGTTAGACGACCTCGGAATGTACACCGATTCGGCGCCGGCAGCTTTGGTTGCGCGCAAACTCGAAGGCAAGATGCGGTTTGCCTTTGGATGGACGATGGCGACCACGAAGAAAGTTCTGTCGGAAATCGGCGGCTTTGAGTCCATGGTGAATCATCACTCGGACGACTTCGAGTTGGGCAACCGCATCTCGGAGTTGGGCTACCGGGTCGAGCTGATGCGAAAACCTGTAGACATGGTCCTTCCCGACGAAAGCTTTGGCGAATTTTTGAAGCATGAACTGCGATGGTCCATCGGCCTTCGGAACGTGCGTCCCGTGGGATATGTCGGAATGTTGCTCACCCATGGGTTGCCGTGGACTCTTCTGGCCGTGGCGTTGGCCACTGCTTCGGGATGGGGAAGCGTCGCCATTGCTTACGCCGTCGCCTACTTGATTTTGCGTCTCGGAGTGGTTTGGACTACGGCCGTCTGGGGCCTCGGCGATTCTCAGATAGCGGGAAAACTGTGGTTGGTTCCATTGCACGATGCCATCAGTTTTGTGGTCTGGGTTGGAGGTTTTTTCTCCAATAAGATCGTGTGGCGCGGCTCTGTCTATCGCGTCAGGAAGGGCTTGTTAATCCCCGAAGTGAGCGGGGGAGGGGCGCACTAAAAAACGTGGCTGGCCATGCCCCGGTCTCGTTCGATTTCTGGATTCCGCGCCAAGCTGAGTGGGGTGTCAAGAAACTCGAAACCTCTCCGTCACCGTGCGCATCCTGCGCCAATTCCTTGCTGGGAAATACCGCACGCTTTCACTTTGTGGCAAGCTAGTGAAGCAGCGCTCAACCGATCCTATCCAGGAAATCTCAGGAACAGGAAGAGAATCTCGGCGTGACGATTTTTCATTCAGGATGGCGCGATACGGTGCTTCTGCTGGCGGCGGCGCCACTCGCTTATTACCTCGCGGCTACATTTGCCGCCTGGCGCTTCTTTCGCCGCGCGCGCAGGCACAAGTTGCGAAACTACACTCCGGGCGTGAGCTTGCTGAAACCGGTCCGAGACGTGGATTTCGGCACTTATGAAAATTATTCGAGCTTCTGCCGCCAGGATTACCCCGACTATGAAATTCTCTTTGCTGTGAATGACGCCTCAGATCCGGCCGTTCCGCTCATCCGCCGCTTGATCGCCGAATTTCCCGCCCGCCAGATTCGTCTGCTTGTTGGCGCGGACAATTTGGGGGCGAATCGCAAGGTCAACAAGCTCGCACGGCTCTCTCGTGAAGCGCAGCACGAAATCCTGGTCCTCACGGATGGGGATGTTCGCGTCGGTCCAAACTATTTGCGCGAAGTCGTCGCTCCCTTCGTCGACGAAAGCACGGGCGCGGTGACCTGTTTCTATCGCGGCATCGCCGAGAAAAATCTTGGCGCAGAGCTGGAAGCCGTCGGCGCATCCAGTGATTTTTTCGCGGGCGTGCTGATGGCGGAGTTGACCGAGGGCATCAATTTTGCTCTCGGCGCTTCCATCGTCACCACCAAGCGCTGGCTCTCCAAAATCGGCGGTTTTGAGTCGATCGCAGGCCTGCTTGCAGACGACTACGAACTGGGTCTGCGCATCGCCAATGCCGGCGGACGCGTTCTTCTTTCGCGTGAGTCCGTCTGGACCATGTACGCCGCGCAAACCGCCAAGGGCTTCTGGGAGCATCAGCTGCGTTGGGCGAGGACCGTTCGTCTCTGCCGCCCGCTCTCTTATTTCGCGCTGATCTTTACGCTCGGCCTTCCGTGGTCACTGTTGGCGGCGTTTGTGGCCCCGACGAAGTGGATCGCCGCCGCCTACTTGCTGGCCTACCTTGTGTTGCGGCACGTCATGGCTTGGACCGTGGGCGTCTGGGGAGTCGGCGATGAGGTGCTTCGCCGCAAACTCTGGCTCGTACCGCTGCGCGACGCGCTTTATTCGGCCGTCTGGCTCGCGAGCTTCGCTTCCAACCGCATCACCTGGGGCGGTCAGGAGTTCACCATGCACAAAGGTCAAATGGTACCCGAGGCAGCATCGGGAGAAGCGAATTCGACTCCAGCCACTTCCGCTCGCGGTTGACGCCCCAGCGAATCCCGATTAAATTAGATAAGAAGAATCGTGGCCCTCCCGAGCCTCGGGATCCTGCCGCGGTTTCTTTTTCCTCCCATCGGCTGGGAGATCGTCCAATTGGTAGGACTCCAGACTCTGAATATGAATCAAATCGTGAGATAAACCGTTTGAACCGTTGCACTTACGATTAAAGCCGAACCCTCCAAATTGCCCCTCAGATTGACCCACCATTTGTCCGCTCGGGGAACGTGTCCCAGCAACGAACACCAAACCTTACCTCCGCTAGCACTAGCAACACTGAAACTTGCGGCGTAGAAGATCCGGACCAGCGCCAGGGCTGATCCGATTGCGATAAAGGCGACCAAGGCGATCCGAAGCCACTTTTCTTCCTGATACGTCCGTAGCCATTAGCGAACAGGCGTTTTCAAAAGGACTTAGAAACGATTAGGCAGCGGATTCAAGTAGGGCTGCGGAGAATTTCTAGGTGTAGTCGGAAGACGCGACGTAGCAAACGTAGCAAAGAAAAACGCCGCGTAGAATCTCGATGTAATCAGCCGGGTTGCCGCTGACTAGTTCGACGTTCCCGCTTCCCCTCCATCCTTTCTCCACGGGTACCCGCGTCCGATTTGAAGCCAGATAAGCCCGTCTGGAGAACCTGGAGGCAAGTCGTATTTTCGTCTAACTGAAAAGACGTTGCCCATGTCGTTCATAAAAGTTAGTTCTCTCGGACTGCCTTCTTTGGAACTGCCTTCATTCGCCATGTGGACGACGATTGCATCATTCACGGAGCCGTCCAGAATTTCTTCAACGGGCGCAGCGGAGTTATACGGAGTCTCGACATCGCAGAAATCTCCGGCAAAATCCCGCAGGATGGAAAGAACTTCTCTGTTTTCTTGAGGAGCCGTTAGTCGAATCAGGCATTTCTTATTCGGCGTCAACGCCGAAAGGTTCTTAAAGACGTGGAGCGTATTCGTGAAACCGGGATACTGAGAGTCTTGCGTTGAAAGCGCATAACGATGCCTAGTCGGAATCCAACGCGGCGCGGTCAGATACAGCACACCGACGAGTATTATACCAAGCACGCTCAAGCCCAAAATCGCAAACCCCTTGTGACTTACCGCTTGCTCTAGCTTCAAAGTCCTCTTGTGAATCAGCCACGGGACCCGAAAGAGATCAGTAATCGCGAAAATCGCAATCCCGAGTAGAGTTCCCGCTAAGGCATTCTTCGCATTCGTCCATAAGTCTTGGTGCAACAGAAAGCCGACGATCGCACCTACGCTTCCAGCCGCCAGTTTCGGCTTCCATCTTTGATAGAACTCCATTCCGAACTGCCCGAAGAAATTCCCATAATACGATTTCCACTTTTCTTCCCGGCTTCTGTTACGAATACCTTCTCTTCCGAGCGGAGTGATCTCAAGATTTACAATGGCCTCAAGTGTTCCTCGTGCCCCCGTCCGGTAGGTTTTACCGTCAACAAATCGCATTTTGTACAGCGCATCAAGAGCAAGCGACCACTCCTTATCCGGTACCTCAGCAAAATCGGGCACACGGGTTTTCAAGTCGCGAGACGAAACTTTGGTGGGAAATGCTTCCTCCAAAGCCGAAAGAATCTTTTGCGCAAGAGACTCGCTATAAGCAGGCAATGTTTTTGCTCGGATACCCTAAAGGCTCCATCAATGTTAGCAGAAATGTGTGAGGTGCTCTCCGACACATCAAGTGGCCTTAGGGAACGGTCTGCAAAACTATCACTCGTCGGTTCGAATCCGAGCCGCGCCTCCATATCCCGAAAAACGGCTCCTGGAAAGAGGCGTTGGTGGCCTGCGAAGCCGACCTTAGCGGGTTCGAGTCCCGCCGCCACCTCCGCCTTCCTGAGCTTCCATCACGGTGGCGGAAGGGTCAGTGGTTTTTTTGAAACCCTGGTAAAGGCGCATGGCTTGGCATCACCGGCTTTGTGTTTGAAGCTGAAGGGAGCGCAATCGTCTGGACTGATGCCTTCAGGGCTTTTTGCGCCAACCCAAAGCACAATATCGTCGGGCACTTCTGGGTCAAGCGTCACATTTTTCCTATGCTTAATTGCGGCCTTGGCGAAGCCATCTCGTATCGCTGCGATTTCCGGTTTCATTACACCGAGCGACCCATTCGCGGAAAGTTGCACGTCAATCATCGACTCGTAGAAGGGCTCAACGCGGTTGGGACCGATTACTCTCCATCCCGCTGAAGTGAAAACCTTTTTGAACTCTTGAGCATAGCTCCACGTGTTCCCCCCGCTCGAAGCCATTATTAGAATCTTGTGGCCAGGATACTTCGACAGTTCAGCCTCTATTTGCGACCGCTGCCACTCTGACAAGTGCCGTGTGTCTGGCAGGGTTTCGGAACCGGGCTGCGGGGTCGGCGCGTCTTCCCTCATTATTGTCAGGGAGCCGTCTGGCAACTGCACGGTATGAGCGGGCGGCTGAAGCCTATCCTCAAATTCGAGTGGAATCTTCATCCACCTGTCGCAAGATTGCTTTGAATTCTCAGCGATGTGGTAGCTAGTCGGCAGAAGGCTGTCCCGACATTGGATCACTGGTCTACGCAAACCATCGACACTCACCTGCACGGCATACTGCAGCACTTTATGAGTTGCGCTCACTATCAAATGCTGAACGGCCCGTGGGTTTCCAAAGGATGCGATTGTGATTGTGTAATCTTCATCCCATGGTGTTGATGGGGCAAACCAGAAATATTGCAGCGTTATAAGATTTGACGGTGTGGCGTCAATTTCAGCAAATTTTGCAACTACGGCGACACCGGACTTGTTGTCGCGCAGTTCTATCTCCACGTTGCTTGGAGTTCGCGGCCCTTCATGTATCACAAAAAAGGCACGCCGTTCTCCGTCGATCAAATCGCGAGTCGGAGCAACATATAAATACACAGGCTGCATGACTGACCAGATTGAACTAGCCGCGAAATACAAGAGCGTCATGCTTGCTACGGCAGTTGTGCCAAGGCGTGCAATTCTAGGCCAACTTCTGTCAAAGGACCAACGCAAAAACAGGCGCGCCAAGAAGAAAAACGCACAAATCCATAACACCCAAGCAACAGCGATACTCCAGGGTCTTTCCTCAGGCACGATGTAGGTCCACGGGATATGTACCAGCGAGATGACAAACGCCCAAAAAAGGTCGCTGCCATATCTCTTTGTGCGTGGCGTGGATTCGCGCTGAGTCTTTAGAAGTTCTTTAGCGAGCTGACGCGCTTGTTCTCTCCGAACTCGACGACTCTCGCGGCCACCATAAGGCTGGTTCCTGGACATTTTTGTTAAGTTTACGACAATTAGCGTGTGTCTTTATTGCCCAAATGGAGCAGATTCACTAGAACACCCGCTTCCTGCACACCAATCAGGAGTCCACCGTGTAGAAATCCGTTCTACTCCGCGAATTACAAAAGGAAATCCGGCGTCACGACTTGTCTACGTTTGTGGATGACCCGCCAAGTGCTGCGCAGGGCGGCAAAGGCGTCCCCGTGGCCGGTTGCCCTTGCTGTAGGAAACGATTCGGCACAATCGCCCAGTTTCTAGACCATTTGACGATCGATGTTCTGCCCGAGATCCTCGACAAATTGTCGGCCGACAGAACGTGAGAAAAGGTGTTCCAAAAGTGTTCCATAATACGCTGAACGCCAGTAGGCGAGATAACGGTTCGTATGCGGCACAGCCTATACAGATACTTCAGTGATCGCAGGTGGGCTGACGAGTTCCTTGACGGCAAAATGCGCTTTCGGTCGTTGGCCTACTTTCGCGACTATGAAAACGAAAGCGAAGACGAAAAGGTCAGGAAAGATGACAAGGAAGGCAATCTAGTTTTTGGCCCTCCAGAAGGCCTGCTTATAAACAATCAAACCCAGGGGACTTCTCGCATCCATCCTGGTTTCCGAATGGAATCAAGAACGAAGCAGGCCGAAATCTTTGTGCTTTGCGCGAGCTCTTGTTTCTCAGAGGAACTTCGCAGTCGATTCGGCGCGGTCGTGTGCGTAGAAATTCTTAAGATTGCAGCGTTTTGCAGGCGGATTCAACGAGCTCTCCCCCAGAATGCTACATTTTTTGCTGGGAAGGTTATTTACTACGACCCAGGCCAGGGGCCTGAGGAGCGCTGGGCGCTGCCCGATCTGATCGCAAGATCGAAGTTCAAAGGTTACGAGTGGCAGTATGAGTACAGGTTTCTCTTTTCTCTCACAGATGCACTCGCATTTGAAAATGCGACATACCAATTAGTTCGAGGCAATCTTGGCGAAGCTCCGAAACCCGAAGAGCATCTGGACTTCCCAGTGCAAACGAAAAACCTTCGTGACATCTGCCGAATTCGCGAGTTCTAGTTTTTCTGCCATTATGGGGCTGAGGTAGTTTGCCAGATGAGCCCGTCCGACCTTTCCCTGGTGGGGGTGGATTCTGTGCGCTGCGGGCGCGGCGCTTGCAGCCAAATTCGCCTTTGGGTACGCCTGGAATAGCTGCTTGTCCATCGCGATGAAATAGCGAGTCGGCGAGCATACGCCGTTGGTTGGGTTGTGTCCATCGTGGTACTCATGAGCTGGAGCGCTAAAGAGGAGTGGACGGCCACCGGCGACACGCGTCCGCAACGCGAGCGAAGATCGACCAAGCGTTTGGTGACTAACAGAAGGTCAAAAAGCTGTCCTGTTTCGTACAGTATATTTTCCAGTTCTGTGCCAGCCTCAGCGGGCTTGGCCATCTTGATGAGAGTGTCCAGGGTCAAGAACGAAATGGCCAAGCCTCGGCTTAGCCACGCGGTCTGGGTCAAGGGTTATCATTTCTAGTCCAAGTCTATCCACGGCCACGGGTAAGGGCAGTTCGTTGCCCGGCAACCCACTGCTCACTTGCCGTGCGTTCGCACTTCGGAAGTCTTTTCGCCCTTCTTGCCCGGTGGTCTGCCGTTTCTCTTTGGCGAGTACTGCTTCAGCCCTTCTTCAAAAGGAACGCCAAGATGTCACCCGAAGCGCAAGGGCAAAAAGCTGTACTGTTTCGCACAGTATAATTTCCAGTTATGTGCCATCCTTAGTCAACCTTGGTCCATAAGCAAACGAAGAAACATCTTGATGAGAAGGCACTATCGAACGTCGCGCAGGAACTGGCGAAGCCCCGCCTAGCAGCATCCGTTCGGGAAGGTATTGAAAAAAGTCCCCTGACCGCTGATGCGAAGTTCCGAAAGGGAGAATTGCTCCACAACCACAACACCAATGAAGACGGCCTAGTCACAAGGGTGTACGAACTTGAGGGTGCGATTACCTACGAAGTTGCAGTGCCCGTTATACGCGATACTTGGGCTGGCAGCCACTACGTTTCGGATTGGGCTGAGAGTGTGTTAGAGCTTTCCCGCAATGCCAAGCTGAATTCTTCGGGCAACCCGCCAAGGGACTGGCCTTCTTAGCGGCGTTTTGGAAACCGCTTAACAACACCACGCCGTTGGTTTTAATTCCTACAGTTACTGTTGAAGTACGATGGCTCTATTGCACTCACCACAACCCGCTGAGATAACCTCTTCACGCTGCGAGACGGCGCAAGGAGAACCCAAGTGAAAGCCTATTAGCCCAAAGCAGTTGGCGCTGTTCGTAGCAAGATGATGATGCAAGCTTCTTTCTGGAACCGCTGGTGGATTCGTTGCTCGCCAATGGATTGACTGCGGCACAAATTCAGGATGCGGTGGCCGCGTCAGCAAGCCGAGTTCTTCGCGTTTGCCTGTGAGACGCCGAGATGTAAAACTCGGCGCGGCCAAGATTGACGTGGAAGCACAGCGCATCGCCACGAAGCTCATTGGCCGGCTGACCGTGACCAATCCAGACGCGGTGCCATCAGTGTTCGATAGACGCTGGCTACCCGCTGCCGCTGCTGCTTGATGGTTTACACCGGGCCTACCGCTTGCAGTCTGCTTCGTGCTGCGACCGGTGCGCGGCAGATCACGGGCTGTGACGCATTGCCCTGCAACAGCCGCTGGCACTGGCGCACGATCTGCGCAAGGTGACCGAGCTTTTTTTTTTCTCACGGCGGTCAAGTCATTTCCCTTGGATGGCGTCAATCGCGGAGAGCTTCCGGTCTACGTGTGGTTCTGTGCGCGGCATACCTGAATGCAGCACGCAACTCTTCCCGGAAGGGACGCCACAGGTAGGACAGCGGACGGAGCAAACTTGTTTGGGCGTCAGGTCTTTCTTTTTCACTTTGGAACGCTACTCTAAGACATGTCGCAAAACTGTGCGATATGGAACAACTTGAGATAAAGCTAGCTTGATGACGCGCACCGTGAGACTTTTTACCACTAGGGAACGAAATTTGAAAGTCGACACGTCCCACAAGTCAACTGTTGGCTGAGAACTCGTGAACAACGAGTAACGCCAGACTGCTGGCAGTGCGTTCATCTACGTAATTTTGATTCTGTTGGTCGCCGGTTGCGGCAATTGCGCCTGCTCCACCGCCAAGTCGCACCGTAGCGTCTCCGCCTTCGCGTCCGAGCTTGACAGCAGAGGAACTTTGCTCGCCACCGAACATTGGGGAGTACACACGATCTGACTGTAAACGCATGGCGGCCCTGAACTGCGCTGCACGGCATGTCAATCAGCGTCAGTATTTGCCCACGGCAAAAGAGGGAGTTCACACAAAGACCAGGGAGCAAGGCGCTACATAAGACATGTCGCAAAAAACTGAGCAATATTGCTCAACTAGATAAGTCTATCCAGATGGCCAACATAGTGAGACAGTTGGTAGTCACCAACGGGCACCAACGAACCACAGGGAGCGTTTGGTGTGGTGTCCGCACGGAAATAGGTCAAGCGCGTTTGTACCAGAGCAAAGGCTACAGTGAAAGACAATCTAGCACGTTGCGCTGAGCAGCTTCGCAAAGCAGTTCGTTTTCTGGCCAACAGTTCCTGCGCACCCCGAGAGAAGTTGAGGGGGGCGTACGACACTGAGTTTGGAAGCATTTGGCACGACGATTTTCCGAACGGCTCTTTGAAAGACGACTACCTAACCATCATAAGCTCGATAATCAAGTCTGATGAGCCTAAAGCTGCCGTAAACATCGCGGCTATGTCCGATGAACAAGCGCGGACGGTCATACAGCAAATCTGTTCGCTTTCTCAGGCCGCCGCGTACGTGCTGGGCAAACAGAGCAATTCCGAGCGGTAGGGGAGAACGCAGACATGAAAAAGGGAGTGAAGCTGAGAGAGTCTGTGCCGGTCGTAACTGAATACGAAGACGCTTCCGGTTTTCCCGATGAACAAAATGCCAATTCGTATTGCCGCGAAATGAACGGCTGGAGTTCTGGGTGGACAGTTGAAAAAGTGAAACTGTGTGGGGTGGACAAGTGGAGGGTTGTTTGGCTAGGAGAGCGTGCCCTTGACACGTGGGAAAAGAAGATCGGCAGCGTGACTTTGACCTATTCGACGGAAGGCACAGTGGGCGTTGGCTACAGTCACAATTGCGATTGCCGCCGAGGAGAATTGATGACAGGAACCATCACCCATACAACAGGCATACGGTTAACGCGGGATGAAATTGAGAAACTGCCGAGCTTTGCTGAATGGGTGGCGCAGTACACCTGAGGCCGAATGCCTGAAAGGTGCAGAGCTATGTTACCGTCAGGAGTCTGAGGATTCGGCAATGCCCGCAACTAGAATACATTTCAAACAGGTTCCCCTGACGGTTGTTAAGAAAATCATGAAATTGCAAGCCAAACAGAAGGAGAGTGCATCGCTTACGGCCAAGCAACGTTGATCGGGCTTTCCGAACGCGTGCTACTTTTGCAGGAAATTCCTGAGTTGTTTAGAACTTGGTCACTTCACCCCCACGGAAAGACCGGCCTTGTTAGACTGTTTCCTGGAGGGCCATTCACATGATTAAAACCGTACCGCGTTTGGTGCGTGCTGATGACTTCGTAGCAGAGACTTATGAGAAGATGGCTACCAACTTACCGCTATCTCAAACTGGACTAGCTGGTTATTATCGCAGGACCGCGCAAATGTTTAGGGAATCAACCAGACCGGGCATGATGCGAATATGGGAAGAAGAAAGAGTAGAATTTGTTGAGTCAGACTCTTCCTCTAAGCGTTGAGCGCGCCCACGCCGTGTGGTCGTGCGGTGGCAAGCAGGCAAGCGCCGAAACTGTCCACGTAGAGATGCTCAGTTAACCCGCGTTCCGAACCGCTGAATGAAGGCTGTTATGGCCAATGGGCCACCATTCAAATCACCAGTAAATACGCGCCGATTCTCACTTTTCCCCTTTTCGGGGCTCTCCCTCAAAAAACCGTTTTGTCAACCGTTTGTCAACTTCACGATTGGCCGGATGGCACTACACTCAGGACGTTAAGACCCTTCGGGTGAAGCCCGCGCTGCCAAGGTGACCTGAGTGATCAAGAGGAATGATCCAGGAGGAGAAGATGGCCCCATGGATGTGAACCAAGGGACTCGGAAGTTTGGCGTGGAACAGACCTGCCAAAAAATACGAACGAGCGAAACCAACAAAGACGACTACGGCGACCCAAATCGTCATGGCTGCGAAAAAAATAGTCGTCAGCCCGTTTTGTAGTGAGTTGACTCCGTTGTGAAGGCTTCCGCGATGACGGGCTTGAATCCCTCCGCTCTAAACTCCGCAACATGACCGAAGCAGACTTGGTTCAGTTTGGAAAAACACTGCGCGATAAGTGGGACAAGTTTTTGAGCGCCGACCAGAAGAAAAATCTAATCGAGTTGAAAGAAGCTCGGGCGGAATGGAGACGGCGGCATCCTAAGCGCCGCTGACTTCGGTGTCTTTGGTCGGCTTTTTCCGCAAATCCTCCAGCGCGTAGAGCCGATTCAGTTTCGGCAATGTCTTTTCTTGTAGCCTTGCCATTCCGCGAAACCCTCCGCGTGTCGCGTTTTCAGATGGCGCTTCGAATCGTGATAAAGTGGTGTAGTTATCAATAATTATGGGGAATGTAAGAAATGGTTGATACAAAAGAGCGAGTCATTCTTGTTGTTGACGATAATCCAGACCATTGTAAAGGGTTTCGAGTTCTTTTGGAGAGTGGTGGATATTCTGTAGTCGAATGCAAATCGGGAAAAGAGGCATTGGCGGCGCTCGAAAAGAGGAAGTTCGATTTGATGACGCTCGACTTGAGCATGCCCGACGTGGATGGGTTCGAGGTATTACGGGCGGTTCGCTCCAAACATCCAAAACTCAAGGTGGTGGTGGTATCGGGCTTCCTCCAAGGGAGCATGAATCGGGTCGCCAAGAGGCTGGGAGCCGTTGTGACACTGGACAAGGACCTGGCTCCAGATTCGCTTCTGCCCGTTGTTGATGACCTCCTCAAGAATCCAGAGTGAGTCACTATCAGTCTGGCTGGAGCCCCTGTAACGGGGCGTTTTGACCTGGCCGTACGTCTGGTGCATTATCTCCGGTTGCGATAAATTTCAAACCGGAGGAATCATGAAAATTTTAGCAGCGATTAAACGCGAACAGAAAAAGCTCGAAAAGCAGTTAGGCAAGTTACAGCACCAATTGAATGGCGTTCGAGCCGCTGCTGAAGCGCTCGGTCATTCCGCGAGCAAAGAATTGAAAGTCGTTAAGAAGCGCGTGCTGTCCGCTGCGGCCAGGGCCAGGATTGGCAGAGCTACGAAGAAGCGGTGGGCGAAGTTTCGAGCGTTGAAGAAGAAAGTGGCGGGATGAGTCTGGCGTTCCAACTACACCAACATATCATTCCAATCGAACCGCCGACCAGACGCGTCGATGTGACCGCGAATCGCGCTACCGCATCGTGTAAGTGCTGAGGCGTGTAAGTGCTGAAGAGGATAAATTACTAATTAAGTGCTTGCGGCAAACGGAAGAGAGGGCCACAATGGATAGGCGTGGAAGAGGAGCCCCACATGGCGACAATTCCTCCGCAAGAACACATTTTGCTAGACCTGACCTGCCCCCACTGCCAGAGGATGAATTTGCTCGCGGTTGTTCCTACTCCAGGCGCGAGTACCTACGTTGAACGTGCAGTCGAGTGCGCCCATTGCAAGAAAACCTGGGAGGCGTCAATTCCTGGGACAGTCGAGGCCGGGCCGTTTCCCAAGTGATTCTCTATTGAATTCCTGTGAAGGACTTCTGCGAAAGACCGGGCGATATAGTCAGTGCCGTACGTTCCCTGCGCCGTGCGGGGATGCGCGTCGGCCTCCCCTACCAGACTGCCGAGGGTGTCATGTTCTTTCAACTTGACGACTACACGCTCACCGTAGCCCAGATTCTCGAATTGCTCGATAAGAACCAACTTGACCGTGACGGCATTCGCGCACTGGTTGAGGCGCTGAAAAAATGAAATACCGAAAACACAACAACCCAGCTCCGCAGACCCATCCATCTGCGTTTTCGGCAGTACCATCGTATCATCGCGTTCTGGTCAAGCATGGCCTGATTGAAAAGACCCTGTCGCTACCCGATGCGTATAAAGTGTTTTTGAAAGTGGGTGCTGACCCAGAAGTACAGAAACCCCGTCGCAAGGTAGAACACGGCAACAAGATGAAACACGTTCCCGCTTTGTATCTGGCCACGGCGATGGCTCTGCAAGGTATGACGAAGCAGAAGCTTGAATCTCTGAAATTGCGGATTGAAGAGAAACGGGCATGAGCGCCCCCTTGCTGATCGGTGAGCGCTTGCGCAAGCTGCGCAAAGAAAAGAAACTCTCCCAGGGCGACATCGAAAAACGGACGGGCCTGCTTCGCGCTCACATCTCAATCTTGACCGTGGCGGAGCCGTGGTTGAAGATTACCGAGATTCACAGGAGATAAGCCAATGCCCGAACAAAATGTCGCGTCTTGTCCTCAAGGGTGCTGTCGGTTTGTCAACGGTCAAGCTGTATCTGAGGATGAGTACAAGGCGGCTGCTCAGAATTTAGCGGCTGGGATTCAGAGTAGAGAAGCGCAGATTACATGCTTGAAAATCGAAGACAATAAAACCATCGCAAATGCTGTGGGCTTCTATTTCGGAAAGCCGGTACCCAACGCGGGCGAGCCGTTCTTTCCGCCGTCTTTCGAGATAGGCTCAGTAACGGCACAAAACTATTGTGTTTACGATGTTAAGACGAATGCACGAATAGGAAGCGCACAAGTTGAACAGTTTAAGAAGTGGGAAGATACCCGGAAGAAACTAATTGAAAAGAAAAAGAGTGGCACTGCGAAGTAGGGGAAACAAGCTACTGCGGTTATCGCGCATCTCAACCGCGAATCGGATATTTCGGTCTGGATGCGCAACTATGTCATAATTTGACCTTGCTCGGATTTTCCAACATGGGACTGATTCCGCGTTGGCCGTTCTCAATTCCTTCATGAAAGCCGCACCCATTTTTCTGCTTGTTGTTCCACATGATGCGACATCAACCGCAGATTCAGTCGTCTTCCGCTAGTTTGTTTTTGAATTGAATGTCTGCTTCCCAACATTCATGCGAGCAATACCTATCGGAGCCGTCTTCAAGTGTGAGACCGAATACCGGACCATTTTCGACCGGCTCTAAATGCCTAGCTGGTTGCTGGTTACAGAATTCACAAACCCTGTCCGCCATTTCTTTCACACCTTTCCAAAATGCCTTCGTCTGCTCTGCTACTTCTCAAGCTCGCTGTCCGAAGATGACCTACTTATTTAAATTCTTGCAATGCAAACAGAGTCGATGCCCGCCTGTGCCCGCTCCCGTTTGTGTTTTGGAATGTCATTTCCGGACGGACACTTGCTATTGTTGTGATGCACCCATTTATTCGGATGCTTTTTGACTTCATTGACGGAATTAGAAGACGACCATAGAACCTCGCTACGAGAGTCTGCCCTAGGTCCTAATTATATTATATAAAGTTAGGTAAGACACCTCCGACACTTGGAAGCAATTTAAGCTAATGGTTGATCGTGCGCTTCCGAAGTACAAACGCCTGCCGCTCTTTGATGGTCTAGAGCCGAAGGGACTGAAAGCTTGAGCAAGTGGCGGCCTACTTTGGCAAGGCCGCCACCACCGATCAAATCAAATGGCACCACTACCGGTGGAAGGAAAGGTCGGGGTGTCTGGATGGGACCCAACGTGCCGCGCCGTAACAGATCGTTGGGAATGGTCTACAATACCTTGGTGGAACTTCTGATTATCGGCGCGACTTGTAGCGTGCTTTCGTTTCTCCTGGGAGTCGTGCTGAAGCCGTATCTGCGTGGGTATTCCGCAAAGAAGGGCGAAAATCTCGCTACTCACGAGGACATAGACAAACTCGTGGACCAAGTGTCCGCCGTGACGCAAACGGCAAAAGAGATCGAATCGAAAATCTCCGGCGAACTATGGAACAAGCAAAAGCACTGGGAAATGAAGCGCGACGTGATTTTCGAAATGAGTAAGAAGATATCTGGAGTCGATGACGCGCTGACATCGATGTACTCGACGCATATGCACTATCGAACCCTTGCGGAGAGTGGGCAGGTGATCGATGCATCGATGAAGGCCGAAGCACTCTCAAAAGTGACTGTGAATTTGGGCAAGTCTGCAGATGCCTACGACGGCGCACTCGCTCTGATGAGCATTGTCTGTGGTCTTGAGCTGCACCAAGCGCTGCGGGAGTTCATCATTTTTACGCGACAACTCGTTCCTCAAATACAACAAAATCCGCCGGTCTACACTCAGTCGGCGGCCGAAATAGCGAAGCGACTGTTTAGAATCCGAGGACTCTTGCGAAAAGAGCTCGGCGTCGATCTCGCTTAGGCTTCCGCCGATTGAATCTTCGGCGGTTCCAATCCTCACCGCCAAGTGCCTGACTAACGTAACCGGAGAAGTTGAATCGGCCATTTGCCTCCGTATCGCCCCGCGGGGGTAGGGCGATGCAGCGGAAAATAGCTGCTAACAAATTCGAACGGCAACAAGGACCAAGCCGAGTACTATCGCTACCGCAAGCCCAAAACAGGGCAGGGCTTCATCGCGGCTCGGCCATAGCTTCAGGATGTGCACCTTTGCTCTCGTCACAAAAGCAATCAAATTTATTTTCATCATTGGTTGTCCTTTCCGCAGTGTCTTGTCTGACCTCCGCGGCAACAAAATCTTTACGCACTCTTTCTGCGCGCCTCAGCGCGAACACACTGAGCGGTGGGCGTAGGCGAGTGCGAATCCGTTTGCGCGCTAACTTACAAATTGGTTGGAACGTGATGCTAGTTCTGGCGGCTTTGCTTGCAGGGAAACGAATATAAAATTGCAACTACATCGAGCAGTTGCAGCTTTTGCTTTGTGGTCAGTTGAATCCACGGTTGCCGGTGCTCAGTTTCGGCTAAGGATTCTAGGAAGGTACGCGGGATTGGGTAGCAGGAGCACTGGTGTTCCACTTGAAATTCGCGCAGCTTTTTGTGAGTGAGAATGCGTGCCCCACGCTTCGACAACACCACGGGCACGCCGCCCGGCGTCAGTGCCAGTTGGACCTTACAGCGCGAATCTTTTTCGAGGAGGGCTCGGCAATTTTTCTCGTCGGCGTTTGGGAAGCGATCTCGTATCTCGTTCAACTGATCCTCGCGACTGCGAGCTTGGTACACTCCACAAAGCAGCGCGACTATGTTTTGCTGCGCATCTTGGACCATGAGCACACCGCTGCGATCATCCATCGGCGTTCCTTTCTTGTACGAACAGCGGTTAATTACAACGGGGAAAGTTCCACAGGCTTCGGCACGTTCAAAGCCACCCGACGTGCTTCCTCCGCTCTGGTAGCGGCTGCAATGGAGCGGCGTTGAGCTTCTTCTTTCCTTTTGTCGGGCTTGGCGACGATGGGTTTTGGTTTGGTTTTTGGTTGAGCAGGGTGCCCTACTTTTTCCAAACTGAATCCGAATCCGGCTTGCTCTACCGCAGGGCGGCGAGCTTGGGCATCATCGGCCAGATGAGAGTAGTGGTCCGTCATGGTCCGGTCTCCGTGCCCAACTTCAGCGCGCAAAATTTCTTCCAACACTCTTGCGCCGCGAAGATGGGTTATCCGATACCGCCTGAATGCGTGAGGCGCGCCGCCCGCAATCCGCTTGGCCAATCGTAGCCTCACTGTATTTTCATCCAGTGGCCCGCCTTCCCTGCCCTGGAAAAGATACGAGCCGGGCTCGCGCTTTGCTCTGGCAGCAAATTTCGTTACGACTTGATTGACTCGCGAATGTAAATTGACTGTACGACGCGAAGATTTTGTTTTCAGGAAGTCCATGCGTGCATTGCTGAACATGGAATCACACACTGAAATTGTGGCTTCGCTTTCGTTCCAGGTCGTGAGCTTTTCGTCCGTCGAATTTACGAGGATGCTGCGCGCTTCGCTGATACGCAGGCCACTTGCGGCGAACAGAACATACAGCACTTGCTCCTGCTCACTTCTGGACTGCTTGATGCATAGCTCGACTTGTGCTGCACTGAAACACGGTGTCTTCTGCTTGGACTTATCTACAACAGGAACGTCTGCGAATCGCAGATTGAACTTGCGTGGGAAAATCTCGTCGCCGCTTTCGTTCGTGGCGCTCTTGAGAATTTGTTGAATCACGCCAACCAAATCCACCACGCGCTTGTTGGAACTTTTCGTCGCCGCTTCCGTAACGAAAACTTTGAGGGAAGCATTGCCAAAAGTGTCAAGCAGCGTATTGGGTCCAACGATAGATAGGACGCGGCGCACCCTACTCTCGTAGGAGCGCATCGTGGCAGGCGATACAGGCTTGCGTTTGCGTATGCGAAGGCCCGAGAGCCACGCCGAGCTTTGACTTCCGAAGGTGTGAGTTTCAGCGAGGATCATTTTGCCTCCAAAAGCTTTTTACGCGCCCACTCGGATGCAGTTTCACCTGCGGCACGGGCTTTGGCCATAATCGCATCTAACTCGCTGCGATTAACTGTTACAGCAACGCGCCAAGTACGGCGCAAATCTTCGCTAACTGGTGGACGGCCCATCTTCGCTTCAGGCTGCTCTTGCGTTTGGCGCTCCATGTTTTTGCGAACGTCGAATTTTAGCTTTTTCTTTGTCACGAGTTCCTCCCGGGAACAGCGTACATTATATGCAATGCAATGTCAAGTGATTTCATTCTGCAATGCCCTCGCGTTCGCTTTGTTGCAAGCGTCAATGCTCTCTTGAAACTTGGCGTACTCCTCAGGCAAAAACTTTTGCATGTATGCCCGAAGTTCCGGTGACCGGCGCTCGAAATAGTCATTGATCTCCTCGTCGCTCCTCGATACCATGCTCAAACTTATCGAATTTTCTAACATCGAATACAAATACCTTACGGCCAAAGTCGAGGATGCGGCCAAAATGAAAGCGATTTTATTAGCAGCAATCTTGATTGTTAGTGGGCTTCCACAGGCTATACAATCACCAATGAAAAAGGAACAAGAACACGGTAAAAAAGAAACAAAACCAGCCAACAAATCCCCAAATGCTGTTACTGAATCGGCTTCGCCGGTCGCCACTCCTATAAGCCAGCCAGCCCCAAACCCGCAGGCAAACGACGCCAAGGAAAAACCGAGTAGCTGGCCAGCTTGGACAGATATTTTCTGGCCGACGTGGGTTTTGGTTATTGTTACTGCTTTCGCTGTTGCGGCCGCCTTGAAAACGTTGGGTTCCATAAATGCTCAAGTTGAAGAAATGAAAAGCACTGGCGTTCAGACTGACAAGCTCATCGCCGAAAGCATGGCTCAAACCAAATCTTTGGTCGAACAATCTCAATCCTTGGCTAAATCCGCTTACTATTTGGGAGAATCGAGCAACGCTACCTACCGCTCTGCTAGTGCAATGGAAAAAGTCGCCGACAAGATTGCCGTAAGCGCAGAGGCTGCTACTGCTAGTGTTTCCGCTATCAACCAACAAATGAGAGCTTACATCAGCGTGGTTATTGGGTCGGCCACTTATCAAGAGCGGACGAAGAATCTCAAGTTCCAAGCCATTCCTTCAGTCATTAATGCGGGGCTTACGCCAGCTCACAAGGTATCGTTCAAAGCAGGAGCGGCAATCCTGCCTAATCCGTTGCCGGATGACTTCGATTTTCCTCTTGCCGATAGCATTAGCGGAATGCAAGTCATAGGCCCTCGGCAAAATATCACCGTAGCTCCCATTGTCGGGGAGTTCGTGGACGATGCTGAAGTCGATGCTATTAAATCCGGCGCCCAAGGCAAAGCCTTGTTCGCTTGGGGAATCTTCAACTATGAAGATATTTTCGGAACCCCGCAGTACACTAAGTTTTGTCACATTTATACGTGGTTTGCGGACGGGAAAACAGTGTGGGGCTACTACGCATCACGCCACAATGAAGCCAGCTAAGCAAAGGTACACCGAGTGTATACGTTGCGTCAGGCCTTCTTTTTGCTCTGCCGAATGCGAGCATAGTTGCCGGAAGACTTGAAATAGGTGCCGTGGTAAGTCAATCCATTGATTGTATGAATTGTGACTGGCACTCGGCGACCGCCGAAGTTATCCCGAAACTCTCTGCCGAAATGTACTTGCCCGAGCACGTCGCCGGTCCAGGTTGTGGCTGTGCGATCTTTCTCGTTGACATACAGAAAGTAAGAGAGCGGAGGAGTCTGGCAAAAATCGAAAACTTCCAACGCGCTCCGCTCATCGTTGGTAACGTCTGGCACACTCGCGGGTTTGTCTTCGGGCTTATCGCTTGCCCATCTATTCTTTCCTCGAATGGAATCAACCCACGCCGCGAGAGCATCGTTTCGCGTGCGAATATCTTGTGCTTGATCTTGTGTAAGCATGATTCTCCTCGTTTCTTGTGTTAGGTGCGCCGGCAGACGGGCTATAGATGCAAGCCCGCCTTGGCTCGCACCTAACTAAGGGCGGTTTTCCGTTTTGGCGATAATTGCGCGCGCCCGTTTAATTTCGTTTTGATTACACGGGCAGAGCACATCCCGGTTGACGTTTTGACTACGGCAAGAATCGTCTATGTGTGATTCCAGCGCGCGGAGTACTTCTTTCAACGATGTGAGCAGGTCAGGCGCGCTAGCGATTAGGTGCGCATTAGAATCGCGTTCTACTGGCAACGTTCCATTGCCCGCGTTACGGTCCATATAGGCAATTGGTACGCCGGTCAGAGTCTCAACCATGCCGCTATTGACTTGCCAGGGGCCAGCAGTGTGAAGGTATTTCATGCCCGACCCGCTTTCATCAATTCGGAATAGTCCACTTGCTCAAACTGGCTAGAGAATTTCGCAGCCCATTCGGTTAACTCGGCATGGAATCGCTTTGCGTAGGCTTGCGCATATAGGACTTCGTTCCGAATCGAAATGATGTGGTCAACGGACCATTTGTCGGGCTCTTTGAATCCGTCGAGGAGATGACTGACAACGAAAAGCTTGGCGGCAGACGCGACGGTCAGACCATGCTTAATGCCGTTTGGTGCGCCCTTGCGATGCCGCCTTTCTGCTTGTTCGTTTAGGTCAAAGAGGTACTCGCGGACATCTCTAAATCCGTCTTGCAAATCGGGAATCTCGTCAAAGGCTTCGAAAATGAGCTTGATTTGTTGGGTGCGATTCAAAAGGGTTTCCATGTTTCTCCTCATCTACAAATTTTTGAGGCACACAATTAGCGCGACTCGACAAGCGCACTCTTTTCGACTGCGCTTAGTGTGGCGTGCTAGTTTTGGTAGGGGCGTTGCGCGGCTTGAGGCAGGAGACTGCTAGGAAGATTGGTCAAACTTTGTTTGCATACTTGGCGACAAGCTCGCCGTACACCTCTGTATCTCGCATTTCTGCGCAGAATGACGCGCTAAAATTCTCTGCGTGGAGTCGAGAGAGCAGGCGATAGCCTCTCGAATGCTGGCCGCCGTGATAATCCATGAGAAAAACAGCAAGCTCGAAACGGGCCGCGCGGAGTTGACGAATTGCTCGCACTAGCTCACCTCCCCGCGAATGCGCGCCATGTAATCCTCATTGTCCTTTGGTGTGGCGAAACCACTACCTGTCCAACGTCTGAGGGTGTCAACGGATTCTCTTGTGAATTCAGGAGAGAAGAAAAATG